>NZ_JBVKBU010000012.1:0-276767 GCF_055638955.1 Streptomyces sp. NPDC111507
TGGGTGTGGTGCGGTAGTTACAGTTTCATAGTGTTTCGGTGGTCATAGCGTGAGGGAAACGCCCGGTTACATTCCGAACCCGGAAGCTAAGCCTCGCAGCGCCGATGGTACTGCAGGGGGGACCCTGTGGGAGAGTAGGACGCCGCCGAACTAATTGTAGGGAGAACCCCCGTACCGGGAATCGGTACGGGGGTTTTCTGCGTTCGGGGCCAGGTCTGTTTTGCGGTGGCTCCGCCACCCCTCCGCACCTCGACGCGAGCGCTGCGGGTAAGGTCAGGGGGCATCGTTGGCTCGTTTCCCACAGGAGGCCCCCGGGTGGAGGTCCAGGAGACCCGCGTCCAGACGGACCGGGTCCTCACCATCCCGAACATCCTCAGCATGGCGCGCCTCGTCGGCGTACCCGTCTTCCTGTGGCTGATCCTCCGGCCTGAGTTCGGCGGTCCCAAGAGTGACGGCTGGGCGCTGCTCGTGCTCATGTTGAGCGGCGTCAGCGACTATCTCGACGGGAAGCTCGCGCGGCGCTGGAATCAAATCAGCAGCCTCGGCCGGCTGCTCGATCCCGCGGCGGACCGGCTCTACATTCTGTCCACTCTTGTGGGGCTCACCTGGCGCGAGATTCTGCCGCTGTGGTTGACGGCCGTGCTGCTGGCGCGAGAGCTGGTTCTGCTGGTGGTCGTGGCAGTCCTCCGGCGTCACGGCTATCCGCCGCTGCAGGTGAACTTCCTCGGGAAGGCGGCCACCTTCAACCTGATGTACGCCTTCCCTCTGTTGCTGCTCAGCGACGGAAGCGGATGGCTCGCGTCACTCGCCGCGATTTTCGGATGGGCGTTCGCCGGGTGGGGTACAACCCTCTATTGGTGGGCAGGAGTCCTCTACGTGGTCCAGGTCCGCCGGCTTCTCAGGGCGGACACCATGGCCGATTGAGCTCGGCCCGATGGGGCAGTTGAAGCTCCCGGATGGCCCGCACTCGAAAACTGCGGGACAATCAGGACGGGTGAAGTCGGCCAGACCGTCGTCTCTTCAAGGAGGACGCTTCCGACATGAAGGCCGTCGTGATGGCCGGAGGCGAAGGCACACGCCTTCGTCCCATGACCTCAAGCATGCCCAAGCCGCTCCTGCCGGTGGTGAACCGCCCGATCATGGAGCACGTGCTGCGGCTGCTCAAAAGGCATGGGCTCAACGAGACCGTCGTTACTGTCCAGTTCTTGGCCTCGCTGGTCAAGAACTACTTCGGTGATGGCGAGGAGCTCGGTATGGAGCTCACCTATGCCAATGAGGAGAAGCCACTCGGTACTGCCGGGAGCGTCAAGAACGCCGAGGAGGCGTTGAAGGACGACACTTTCCTGGTGATCTCCGGTGACGCCCTGACCGACTTCGATCTCACCGACCTCATCAATTTCCACAAGGAAAAGGGTGCGATGGTCACCGTCTGTCTGACGCGTGTGCCGAACCCCCTTGAATTCGGCATCACCATCGTGGACGAAGAGGGCAAGGTCGAGCGCTTCCTGGAGAAACCCACCTGGGGCCAGGTATTCTCCGACACCGTCAACACGGGTATCTACGTGATGGAGCCCGAAGTCTTCGACTACGTCGAGGCCGATGTTTCGGTCGACTGGTCCGGCGATGTCTTCCCTCAGCTGATGAAGGAGGGCAAGCCGGTCTTCGGCTACATCGCTGAGGGCTACTGGGAGGACGTCGGCACCCACGAGAGCTATGTGAAAGCGCAGGCCGACGTCCTCGAGGGCAAGGTCGACGTCGAGATCGACGGTTTCGAGATCTCCCCGGGCGTATGGGTCGCCGAAGGCGCCGAAGTGCACCCCGACGCCGTACTGCGCGGCCCGCTCTACATCGGCGACTACGCCAAGGTCGAAGCGGACGCCGAAATCCGTGAGCACACCGTCGTCGGCTCCAACGTCGTCGTCAAGAGCGGAGCCTTTCTGCACAGGGCCGTGGTCCACGACAACGTGTACATCGGCCAGCACAGCAATTTGCGGGGCTGCGTGATCGGGAAGAACACCGACATCATGCGGGCCGCGAGGATCGAGGACGGCGCTGTCATCGGCGACGAATGCCTCGTCGGTGAAGAATCGATCATCCAGGGAAACGTGCGCGTCTATCCCTTCAAGACCATCGAGGCCGGCGCCTTCGTCAACACCTCGGTGATCTGGGAGTCGCGCGGTCAGGCGCATCTTTTCGGCGCCCGCGGTGTCACCGGAATCCTGAACGTGGAGATCACTCCGGAGCTCGCCGTGCGCCTGGCGGGGGCGTACGCGACGACGCTCAAGAAGGGCTCCACCGTCACCACGGCCCGCGACCACTCCCGAGGCGCCCGTGCTCTGAAGCGGGCGGTCATCTCGGCGCTGCAGGCCAGCGCCATCGACGTACGCGATCTGGAGAACGTACCGCTGCCAGTGGCTCGTCAGCAGACCGCCAGGGGCAGTGCGGGCGGGATCATGATCCGTACGACGCCCGGGGTACCGGACTCCGTCGACATCATGTTCTTCGACGGACAGGGTGCCGACCTGTCGCAAGGGGGGCAGCGCAAGCTGGACCGGGTGTTCGCGCGGCAGGAGTACCGGCGTGCGTTCCCGGGGGAGATCGGGGATCTGCACTTCCCGGCCAGCGTCTTCGACTCGTACACCGGATCACTGCTCAGGAATGTCGACACCACCGGTATCACCGAATCCGGTCTGAAGGTGGTCGTGGACGCCTCGAACGGCAGTGCGGGGCTGGTGTTGCCCAGTCTGTTGGGCAAGCTCGGTGTGGACTCCCTGACCATCAATCCCGGTCTCGACGAATCCAGGCCCACGGAGACGACGGACACGCGGCGGGCCGGTCTGGTGCGGCTGGGCGAGATCGTCGCGTCCGCGCGGGCCGCGTTCGGGGTGCGTTTCGACCCGGTGGGCGAGCGGCTCTCGCTCGTCGACGAGAAGGGACGGATCGTCGAGGACGACCGGGCCCTTCTCGTCATGCTCGACCTGGTGGCCGCGGAGCGGCGCAGCGGGCGGGTGGCGCTGCCGGTGACCACCACGCGGATCGCCGAGCAGGTGGCGGCGTACCACGGGACGCAGGTGGAGTGGACGACGACGTCTCCGGACGACCTGACGAGGGTCGGACGCGAGGAGTCGACGATCTTCGGCGGCGACGGGCGCGGCGGATTCATCATTCCGGAGTTCAGCAGCGTCTTCGACGGCGCGGCGGCTTTCGTACGACTGATCGGGCTGGTGGCGCGGACACAGCTCACGCTGAGCCAGATCGACGCGCGGATTCCGCGGGCGCACGTCCTCAAGCGGGACCTGGCCACTCCTTGGGCCGTCAAGGGCCTGGTGATGCGCCGGGTCGTGGAGGCGGCCGGGGACCGGTTCGTGGACACGACCGACGGCGTGCGAGTCGTGGAGACGGACGGGCGCTGGGTGATGGTGCTCCCCGACCCCGCCGAGGCGGTGACGCATCTGTGGGCGGAGGGGCCTGACGACGCGTCCGCGGAGGCCCTGCTCGACGAGTGGGCCGCCGTCGTGGACAGCGCCGGTCGCTAAAAGGGACAGCACACGCGCGTGCCGGACAAGTGCCCCCAAAGGGGCCTGTCCGGCACGCCGGTGGGGCCATTCGGAGGTAGCGCCCACGACGTGCGACGATGTGCGGCATGCCGCAGCAGCCCCCCATTCGGAGCACACCTCCGCGCCCCCCGCGCCCGGACGCCTCCATGTCGCTGCTCACCAACGTCATGGATCACAGCCTCGACGACGGATATGCCGAGGCCGCCGCCCGTAGGCAGACCGAGGGTGCCGGCGGCATGCCGAAAACGGTGAGGGCGAAGCTCGGCCTCGCGGCCGGTCTCGTCCTTGCGGCCCTGGTGGTGACCGTGGGCGCGGCGAACGCGCGGATCGCGGCACCGGTCGTCGCTAAGGAGCGCCAGGAACTCATCGACCGCGTCGAGCGAGAGACCGCGGCCGCGGACAAGCTCGAGAGCGGCGTCGACACCCTGCGCGACGATGTGAGCGCCCGGCAGAACGAGGCGCTGAAGAAGCAGGGGGGCAGTGGCCAGGCCGATCTGGTGGGCGTCCTGTCGGGTGCCGTCGCCGTCCACGGGCCCGGTGTGAAGCTCGTCGTGGACGACGCCAAGGAAGCCACCGAGGGCGGCGACGGGAATCCTCGGGAGACCAGCGGGTTCTCCGACACCGGGCGCGTCCGCGACCGCGACATGCAGCGAGTCGTCAACGGGCTCTGGGAGTCCGGCGCGGAGGCCGTCTCGATCAACGGGCAGCGGCTGACGGCACTGTCGGCGATCAGGGCAGCGGGTGACGCGATACTGGTCGACAACAAGCCGCTGGTGCCGCCCTACACGGTACTGGCGGTGGGGGACGGCGAGCGGCTCAGCACCAGGTTCCAGAACAGTGCCGACGGCCTGTATCTGCACGCCCTGCAGGAGAACTACGGCATCCGGACCGCCATTTCCGTCGAAAAGGACGTCCAGTTGTCCGCAGCACCAAGTGTGATCGTACGTACAGCACAGCCGAGCACAGAGAAGGGCACATCGTGATCGCCGTACTGGGCCTCGTCGTGGGAGTCGTGGCTGGATTGTTGGTCCGGCCCGAGGTTCCGGCGGTCGTCGAGCCTTACCTTCCGATCGCCGTCGTGGCGGCGCTGGACGCCGTCTTCGGAGGGCTGCGGGCGATGCTCGACGGCATCTTCGACGACAAGGTCTTCGTGGTCTCCTTCCTGTCGAACGTGGTCGTGGCCGCACTGATCGTCTTCCTGGGCGACAAGTTGGGCGTGGGCGCCCAGCTCTCCACCGGCGTCGTGGTCGTCCTCGGTATCCGCATCTTCTCCAATGCCGCGGCGATCCGCCGGCACGTCTTCCGGGCGTGAGGCCGATGAGCAACGAAGGCGAGACACCCGAGAACCGGCTGCGCAGGGAGCTTCCCGAAGAGGTCCCGGCCGCGGCTCCCGAGAGTTCGGGACCCGAGCAGCGTGACGAGAAGGACGAGCCGTCGCTGACCGGCCGCCAGCGGCTGGTGAAGGGGGTGTGGCCACCACGGGTCACACGCGCGCAACTCATCGTCGCCGTGCTGCTGTTCGGTCTCGGCTTCGGTCTGGCCGTCCAGGTGGCCTCCAACAGCGACAGCGGCAGCGCCCTGCGCGGCGCGCGTCAAGAAGATCTCGTACGCATCCTCGATGAACTCGACAACCGTACGCAGCGTCTAGAAGACGAGAAGCAGGGTCTCGAAGATCAGCGCACCGAGCTGGAGAACAGCTCGAACCAGGCCGCGGAGGCCCGCAAGCAGACCGCCGAGAAGGAGAAGCAACTCGGCATTCTGGCGGGCACGGTGGCGGCGCAGGGACCCGGCATCACGTTGACGATCAACGACACGAAGGGGACGGTCAAGGCGGACATGCTGCTTGACGCGATCCAGGAGCTGCGCGCCGCCGGTGCGGAGGCGATCCAGGTGAACGGTGTACGGGTCGTCGCCAGTACCTATCTGGCCGACTCCGGCAAGGGCGTGAGCGTCGACGGGAACAAGATCACCCAGCCCTATCGTTTCAAGGTCATCGGTAAGCCGCAGGACCTTGAGCCGGCGCTCAACATCCCGGGAGGTGTGGTGCAGACTCTCGAGAAGGAGCAGGCCACCGTCACGGTGGAGCGTGCGACGAAGATCATTGTGGATGCCTTGCGGGCTGCGAAGCAGCCTGACTACGCTCGGTCGTCCTCCCAGTGAACCGGGGGTGCATGGGCGACGTCCGGCGAGGGCATGAGGTTGCGGGGGGTCGGCGCACCGAATGGGTGGTGCGTGGTGGAAACTGTCTGGTGGATACGGACGTTGTGAGGATGTCCGGGTCGACCGGTGTGTTCAATCAGTGTTCGTCCTGCCCCACGGGCGGGTCTATTTCGGTCAAGGGGAATCGCCCGTGAAGTTGTTTGCGAAGTTGTTCGGCAAGAGCGCACGAGGAGAGGGCAGCGACAACGCGACTGCCCGACACCGTGCACCACGCCATGGAGACGCGGAGGGCCAGAGCGGCGATCGCCCGCTGTTCCGGGACCAGGTCGGTGACATTCCCGGTGGTCAGGGCGCGCCGTCTGTTGACCCTGCCCAGTCCGGACGCATAGGTTTCGGGGAACCGTCAGCCTCAAGTGCGGGTGGAGGGTTCGCCTCCGACCCGTACGCGTCCCATGCCCCTGGGGGGCAGCCGCGGCAGGAGGATCCGTCCATGTCGGCCCTGGTGTGTACGAGGTGCGGTAACCGCAACGCGGAGAACAGCCGCTTCTGCTCGAACTGTGGTGCGCCGCTGCGGCCCGGCGCCGTCCCGGAGCGTGCGTCCGAGACCACATCCACGATCTCCATTTCGGGCATCGAGGCCTACGATGCCGAGGTCACCGGCCAGACGCAGATGCCGACGCTCTCCCCGGAGGCGCAGGCGGCCGTCGACGCGCTGCCGCTCGGTTCGGCGCTCCTGGTGGTGCGCCGCGGTCCGAACTCGGGCAGCCGCTTCCTGCTGGACAGCGACCTGACCACGGCCGGGCGTCATCCGCAGAGCGACATCTTCCTGGACGACGTGACCGTGTCGCGTCGTCATGTGGAGTTCCGTCGTGCCGCGGACGGCTCGTTCACGGTCGCCGACGTGGGCAGCCTGAACGGTACGTATGTCAACAGGGAGCGAATCGACTCGGTCCCGCTGTCCAACGGTGACGAGGTGCAGATCGGCAAGTACCGGCTGGTCTTCTACGCGAGCCAGCGAGGCATCTGACCCTCCCCCGGACTCCGTCCGGGGGGACCCTCAGGAAGGTCCATGCTTCGATCACCGAGCGGCGGTGCCGGGAGCGGTACCGCCGCAGCGGACAGTGGGCTGATGAGCATCGGCTCGGTGCTGAACACGCTGCGCGACGAGTTCCCCGAAGTCACGATCTCCAAGATCCGGTTCCTGGAGTCGGAGGGGCTCATCGAGCCGCAGCGGACCCCCTCGGGGTATCGCAAGTTCAGCCAGGCCGACGTCGAGCGCCTGGGGCATGTACTGCGGATGCAGCGGGACCACTATCTGCCGTTGAAGGTGATCCGCGAGCATCTGGACGCTCTGGAGCGTGGGGAGCCGGTGCGGCTGCCGTCCGTGGGGCGGCAGCGCGACTCCGGCGACGGGGAGCCGTTCGGTGGGCTCGGTGACCTCTTCGGGGAGCCCGAGGCACCCACAGCGGCCCGGGTGGGCCGTGCGGAACTGCTGGCCGCCGCCGAGATCGGCGAGCAGGAGCTTCAGGAGTGGGAGTCGTACGGACTCCTTGCCCCACTCGCGGACGGGGCGTATGACGCTGAGGCGGTGACGGTCGCCGCGCTCGTCGTCGAGCTCGGGCGGTTCGGTATCGAGCCGCGCCATCTGCGCGCGATGAAGGCCGCGGCCGAACGTGACGCGGGGCTCGTGGACCAGGTGGTGGCCCCTTTGCGGCGCCACCGCAATCCGCAGACCAGGGCGCACGCCGAGGCCCGTACGAAGGAGCTGGCGGGGCTCACGGTGAAGCTGCACGCGGCGCTGGTGCAGACCGCGCTGGGCGTCCGGCTGCCCTGACCCGATGTGCCCGCCGGGCGTCCGGATCGGCCCCCGTTCTGTGCCCGACTACCCAAACATCCCGGGCACGGCCTAGGGTTGCTGTGTGAACGAGCTCGATGTCGTAGGTGTCCGGGTCGAAATGCCCTCCAACCAACCGATCGTGCTCCTGCGTGAAGTGGGAGGCGACCGCTACCTCCCCATCTGGATCGGACCGGGGGAGGCGACGGCGATCGCCTTCGCCCAGCAGGGCATGGCCCCCGCGCGACCGCTGACCCACGACCTGTTCAAGGACGTGCTGGAAGCCGTCGGCCAGGAGCTCACCGAGGTGCGCATCACTGATCTGCGCGAGGGGGTCTTCTACGCGGAGCTGGTGTTCGCCAGCGGGGTCGAGGTCAGTGCCCGTCCGTCCGACGCCATAGCGCTGGCGCTGCGCACCGGGACGCCGATCTACGGCAGTGACGGTGTGCTCGACGACGCCGGCATCGCGATCCCGGACGAGCAGGAGGACGAGGTGGAGAAGTTCCGCGAGTTCCTCGACCAGATCTCGCCCGAGGACTTCGGGACCAACAGCCAGTGAGGGGACCGATCGCCCGAAGGCGGGCGGTCGGACACCCGGGCTCGGGAGCAGGCAGTGGCGCACACCCCTGGCGAGCCGCTGGATCGCAGGACTCCGGGGCGGCAATTGCCCGTGGCCCGTGTGGCGCGCTGCGGCCCGCTCCGAGAGCATTCGGCTAGCCTTTCCCCGCGGTGGGACACGGGAAACCACTCCTAGGGTGATTATCACTCGGCGTGCCGAGTGTGGCGATCGTTGACGCACCCCCGGTGACTGCCTACCGTCGAGAGGGCAGGTCAAGGACGGAGGTCGGCGTGAGAAGCAGCGGCGACGGTACGGCTGGGGGTGCCCCCGGACGAAGTCTGGGGGAGAGCGGCCCGTACCCTCCCCCAAGCTCTCGGCTCAGCTCGAGCAGGGGGTACCCCCATCACGGCAGCGCGGCCGATCACATTCCGCAGCGGCCGACAGCGGTGCCTGGTGAGTCCGGTGAGGGTGGGGCGGCTGCCGAGGAGATCGGCTACCGCGGTCCTACGGCGTGTGCCGCCGCGGGCATCACCTACCGGCAGTTGGACTACTGGGCCAGGACTGGTCTGGTCGAACCGAGCGTGCGGCCCGCCTATGGGTCGGGGACCCAGCGGCTCTATAGCTTCCGGGATGTCGTCGTCCTGAAGATCGTGAAGCGGTTCCTCGACACGGGAGTGTCGTTGCAGAACATCCGCACCACGGTCCAGCACCTCAGGGAACGCGGCTTCCGGGACCTGGAGCGGATGACGCTGATGAGCGACGGCGCGACCGTCTATGAATGCTCCTCGCCCGACGAGGTCCACGCCCTGTTGCAGGGCGGTCAGGGCGTCTTCGGGATCGCCGTGGGCGTGGTGTGGCGGGACGTCGAGAGCGCGCTCTCGCAGTTGCACGGGGAGCGTGTGGACACGGGCGAGACACTCGTCGGGCACAACCCGACGGACGAGCTGGCGCGTCGGCGCAATCGGGCCGTCTGAGGTCCGCGGAGGCATTGTCAGTGGCGTAGGGCAGCATCGGACATGTGAGAACCGCGCCTACGATCCTGCATCTCGACATGGATGCCTTCTTCGCCTCGGCGGAGCAGGCAGCCAAGCCGAGCCTGCGCGGGAAGGCCGTCGTCGTGGGCGGGCTCGGACCCCGCGGAGTCGTCTCGACCGCCTCCTACGAGGCACGGGTGTTCGGGGTGCACTCGGCGATGCCCATGGCCCAGGCACGTCGCCTGGCGCCGAACGCCGCGTATCTCGTGCCCCGCTTCACGCTCTACCGGGAGGTCAGCGAGCAGGTGATGGGGCTGCTGGGGGCGTTGTCGCCGCTGGTGGAGCCGCTGAGCCTGGACGAGGCGTTCGTCGATCTGGAGGCGGGGGAAGCGGCCTGGGACGAGGCTTCCGCGCGGCTGGTCGGGGCGAAGCTGCGCGCGGACATCCGGGCCGTGACGGGGCTGACGGGTTCGGTGGGGCTCGCAGCGTCCAAGATGCTCGCCAAGATCGCTTCGGAGCAGGCGAAGCCCGACGGTCTCGTGGTCATAGAACCTGGGACGGAACGCGCGCTGCTGGGGCCGATGTCGGTGCGGACGCTGCCGGGTGTCGGGCCCGCGACCGGGGACCATCTGCGGCGGGCCGGGATCACCACGGTCGACGAGATCGCCGAGGCGGGCGAGGACGAACTCGTACGGCTGGTGGGGAAGGCGCACGGGCACGCGCTGTACGCGATGGCGCTGGCGCACGACGAGCGGCCCGTGGTGGCCGAGCGGGAGACGAAGTCCGTGTCGGTGGAGGACACGTACGACGTGGACATCCACGACCGGATGCGGGTCGGCCTGGAGGTGCAGCGGCTCGCCGACCGGTGTGTGCGGCGGTTGCGGGATGCGGGGCTGTCCGGGCGGACCATCGTGCTGAAGGTGCGGAGGTACGACTTCTCGACGCTGACCCGGTCGGAGACGCTGCGGGGGCCGACGGACGACCCCGGCGTCGTACGGGAGGCTGCCGCGCGGCTTCTGGAGGCGGTGGACACGACCGGGGGCGTGCGGCTGCTGGGGGTCGGCGTCTCGGGGCTCGCGGACTACACGCAGGAGGACCTTTTCGCCCAGGCCCAGGCTCAGGCGCAAGCGGAGGCGGAGGCCGCCGCGGGGGAGGCGGCGGTGCTGGAGCATCCGGACGAGGACGGGGCGGAGGAAGTAGCTGCCGAGCAGACGCCGGCTGCCGAGCGCCGGTGGCCTGCGGGGCATGACGTGCGGCATGCGGAGTACGGGCACGGATGGGTGCAGGGGAGCGGGCTCGGGAGGGTGACCGTGCGGTTCGAGACGCCTTACTCCGAGCCGGGGCGTGTGCGGACGTTTCGTACGGATGATGTCGCGTTGGAGTTGGCTGATCCGTTGCCGTTGGTGATGGGGGCCGTGTGCGATCGCCGCGGGGGGTGAGGTCGGCGCTGCGGGCGGTATGTGGCTGGTCGCGGCCACGCGGCGGAGCCGCATGATGTCAGAGCCCCGCGCCCCTGGAGGGGCGCGTCAGCGGGGCGCAAACCGAGAAGTCACCCTTCGTCCGTGCCTGCCAGGCGGCCGAAGTCGCGGTCCGGGGGTGGGGACGGGGGTGTCACGTCCAGGCCGTAGTGGTGGTAGAGCTGGAGTTCCTGTTCGGGGGAGAGGTGGCGGCCCACGCCGAAGTCGGGGGCGTCCTTGATCAGGGCACGGTCGAAGGGGACACGCAGCGTGCCCTCGACGACTTCGCTGGGCTCCAGGGGGACGAAGGCGTCCCTGCTGAACAGGCCCGTCCGTATGGCGGCCCACTCCGGGACGCCGGTCGCGTCGTCGAGATAGACCTCGTCGACCGTGCCGATCTTGGCGCCGTTGCGGTCGAGCGCCTTGCGGCCGATCAGGTTGCGCGGATCGATGTCGGTCTGCACGGTCCCTCCACTCGCTAGCAACTCATCCGTAAGCACTACAAAAGAGCACATTCGGGAAGGTGGCCACTCGAAAGCTCGTACGTTGTCCTCGCTGGTAGGCTGGCAAGCGGCTGCTGACCCCGTGCGGGAGAGTCCTCCAGACATCACCGGAGGCGCCGAAGGAGCAAATCCTCCCCGGAATCTCTCAGGCACACGTACCGCACGGACGAGGTCACTCTGGAAAGCAGGGCGGGTGTCGAAGGCCTCCGCCCTCACCGACGGTGAAAGCCGGGTCGCAGCGAGCGGGCGGGCCGGTGAAGCTCTCAGGTTGAGATGACAGAGGGGGAGGCCGTCGGGGTACCCGCGCCGTGGTGCCCCTCGAAGGTCGTGTCAGACCAGGAGGCCTCCGCAATGACCGCCCATCGCATTCCGCTCTCCGAGCTCGAACAGGGAATCCCCTTCGAGCAGCGCCACATCGGGCCCGACCCCGAGGCGCGGGCCAAGATGCTCGCGCAGGTCGGGTACGGCTCGCTCGACGAGCTGACGGCCGCCGCGGTGCCGGACGTCATCAAGAACGCCGAGGCGCTGGAGCTGCCGGGCGCGCGCACCGAGGCCGAGGTACTGGCCGAGCTGCGCTCCCTCGCGGACCGCAACCAGGTGCTCGACTCGATGATCGGCCTCGGCTACTACGGCACGTTCACGCCGCCGGTGATCCTGCGCAACGTCATGGAGAACCCGGCCTGGTACACCGCGTACACGCCGTACCAGCCGGAGATCTCCCAGGGGCGGCTCGAAGCGCTGCTGAACTTCCAGACCGTCGTCGCCGAGCTGACCGGGCTGCCCACCTCCGGTGCCTCGCTGCTCGACGAGGGCACCGCCGCCGCCGAGGCGATGTCGCTGTCCCGGCGCATGGGCAAGAACAAGAAGGGCCTCTTCCTGGTCGACGCGGACACCCTGCCGCAGACCGTCGCCGTCATCGAGACCCGCGCGGAGCCGACCGGCGTCGAGATCGTCGTCGCCGACCTGGGCGAGGGCATCCCCGCCGAGATCGCCGGGCGTGAGATCAACGGCGTGCTGATCCAGTACCCGGGTGCCTCCGGCGCCGTACGCGACCTGAAGCCCGTCATCGAGCAGGCGCACGAGCTCGGCGCGGTCGTCACGGTCGCCGCCGACCTGCTCGCCCTCACGCTGCTCGCCTCGCCCGGTGAGCTCGGCGCCGACATCGCGATCGGTACGACCCAGCGCTTCGGCGTGCCGATGGGCTTCGGCGGTCCGCACGCCGGATACATGGCGGTGCGTGAGACGTTCGCGCGCAGCCTGCCCGGCCGGCTGGTGGGCGTCTCCGTGGACGCCGACGGACACAAGGCGTACCGGCTCGCCCTGCAGACGCGGGAGCAGCACATCCGCCGCGAGAAGGCGACCAGCAACATCTGCACGGCGCAGGTGCTTCTCGCGGTGATGGCCGGCATGTACGCCGTCTACCACGGTCCCGAGGGTCTGCGGACCATCGCGCGGCGTACGCACCGGTACGCCACGATCCTCGCCGCGGGCCTGACGGCCGGCGGGGTCGAGGTCGTGCACGGCGCCTACTTCGACACGCTGACCGCGCGGGTGCCGGGCCGCGCCGCCGAGGTCGTGGCGGGCGCGCGCAGCGGAGGCGTCAACCTCCACCTCGTCGACGCCGACCACGTGTCGATCGCCTGCGACGAGACCACCGCCCGCAAGCAGGTGGGCGCTGTCTGGACCGCGTTCGGTGTCGACGGTGACATCGAGGCGCTGGACGCCGTCGCCGAGGACACGCTGCCCGCCGCGCTGCTGCGCACCGACGACTACCTCACACACCCGGTCTTCCACCAGTACCGCTCCGAGACCGCGATGCTGCGCTACCTGCGCAAGCTGTCCGACCGCGACTACGCGCTCGACCGCGGCATGATCCCGCTGGGCTCCTGCACCATGAAGCTCAACGCGACCACCGAGATGGAGCCGGTCACCTGGCCCGAGTTCGGCCAGCTGCACCCCTTCGTGCCCGCCGAGCAGGCGCAGGGCTATCTCACCCTCATCCAGGAGCTGGAGGAGCGGCTCGCCGAGGTCACCGGGTACGACAAGGTGTCGCTCCAGCCGAACGCGGGCTCCCAGGGCGAGCTGGCCGGGCTGCTGGCCGTACGCGGCTACCACCGGGCCAACGGCGATGACCAGCGCACGGTCTGCCTGATCCCGTCCTCCGCGCACGGCACGAACGCCGCGAGTGCGGTGATGGCCGGCATGAAGGTCGTCGTCGTGAAGACCGCCGGGGACGGCGAGATCGACGTCGCGGACCTGCGCTCGAAGATCGAGCAGCACCGCGACGAGCTCGCGGTGCTGATGATCACGTACCCCTCGACGCACGGTGTGTTCGAGGAGCACGTCGCCGACATCTGCGCGCAGGTGCACGAGGCGGGCGGGCAGGTGTACGTCGACGGCGCCAACCTCAACGCGCTGGTGGGCCTCGCCAAGCCGGGCCACTTCGGCGGTGACGTCTCCCACCTGAACCTGCACAAGACGTTCTGCATCCCGCACGGCGGCGGCGGTCCGGGCGTGGGCCCGGTCGGCGTACGCGCGCACCTGGCGCCGTACCTGCCGAACCACCCGCTGCAGCCCGCGGCCGGCCCCGAGACCGGCGTGGGACCGATCTCCGCCGCTCCCTGGGGCTCGGCGGGCATTCTGCCCATCTCCTGGGCGTACGTTCGTCTCATGGGCGGCGAGGGCCTCAAGCGGGCCACGCAGGTGGCGGTGCTGTCCGCGAACTACATCGCCAAGCGCCTGGAGCCGCACTTCCCGGTGCTCTACACCGGTCCCGGCGGGCTCGTCGCGCACGAGTGCATCATCGATCTGCGTCCGCTGACCAAGGCGACCGGCGTCAGCGTCGACGACATCGCCAAGCGGCTCATCGACTACGGCTTCCACGCGCCGACGATGTCCTTCCCGGTGGTCGGCACGCTGATGATCGAGCCCACCGAGTCCGAGGACCTGATCGAGCTCGACCGGTTCTGCGACGCGATGATCGCCATTCGTGCGGAGATCGACAAGGTCGGCTCGGGCGTCTGGGCGGCCGAGGACAACCCGCTGCGGAACGCGCCGCACACCGCCGCCGCGCTCGGTGGCGAGTGGAAGCACGAGTACACCCGCGAGGAGGCCGTCTTCCCGGCCGGTGTCTCGGCCGCGGACAAGTACTGGCCGCCGGTGCGCCGCATCGACCAGGCGTACGGCGACCGGAACCTGGTCTGTTCCTGCCCGCCGCTGGACGCTTACGAAGCGTAGTCACCCTCGGATACGCGTCGGGGCCGGTTCGGAGATCACGTCTCCGGGCCGGCCCCTCTCCATGTCCGGGCGGCGGTCACCGCCACCCGGTTGTGCGGCTCAGGCGGCCGTCATCACGTGCTCGCTGCCCTGGGGGCGGTGCGGAGCGATGATCTGGCCGTCGGGCAGGAGCTCACCGGTGTCCTCGAAGAGCAGAACGCCGTTGCACAGCAGGCTCCATCCCTGCTCCGGGTGGTGCGCCACGAGGCGGGCGGACTCCCGGTCGGCTGATTCGGCTGTCGGACACGGTGGCTGGTGCTGGCACATGGATGGGATCTTTCGCTGGGATGAGAGATGAGTGGTGGCTGTGGTGTCTTTCCCGCGGCTTGAAGTGCTCATGGCCGCCCCCCGGTGGCATGTGTATGGAACCCAGTGTTGCCCTACGGACGTCAATCCGCAGGGATTTCGCAGCAGCGCTCCTCACAGATTGGAGACGCGTCACCCGTGCGGACGGTTCAGTCCAACTGCACGGTCCCTTCGGGGGGTTCGCGGTGGCCGGATGGGGCTAGTCCGGTCGGGGTGGAGGGGGCGTTCTCCCTCGTACGAGCGCTGTGGGGCCCGAACGAGCGGACGGGTTCGGGCGGCAGCGTGCCCCGCGACCGGGGCAACGGTGGCGGGGCACGGGGCGATGCGCTTGGTGTGCTTCTCCGGGTGGGTGATCAGGCGGGCGAGCTGAGCAGTGGGGCGGGAGTGAGCCGGTGCGTGAGGACCGGGAGGAGTTCGGCGACGCGGTGCGGGCGATGCGCGGCGATACCGGGCGGTGCGGGCGCCAGCGGTACCAGGAGATCGGTGGCGGCCGGGTGCCCGGTGGCGCCGTCCGCGGCGCAGTCGCCGTGCAGCCAGAGGGTGAGCATGTAGAGCTCCGGAACGGACAACAGCCGCGGCTGGTACGGCTGGCTCATGTTCTCGGCGTGACGCAGGGCGCGCTCGGTGGAGGCGATGTAGGGGCCTTCGAAGAAGTGGGAGAAGGCCCAGCCGTCGGGGGTGAGCATGGTGTCGGCCGCGGCCACCGACCGCTCGCCGCAGCGGATCAGGAAGCGCCACCCGGCGAGCCGGGTGGTGGAGGCGCCGACCGGTGCGATGCGGTCCAGAACGTGTACGGGCAACGGGAGTTCGGGGGTGACGGGTCCCTGGGCCATGCGTAGGGACGGGGTGCGGGCCTCGCGGACTGCGGTGGGGGAACCGAGTGCCGTGAGGACGGTGCGCAGGGCGGGCGAGGGAGCCGGGGGGACAAGCAGCGGCATGGTGGGTCGCCTCTCATTCGACAGGCACAGTGACGCGAGGGCCGGGGCGGACGGCGCTGTCAGCTCTCGGGGTCGGAGGGGCGAGGGGTCTGGATCTGCCGACAGGATGTCGCCTGCCGCATGTCACCTCGACGACAGGACCTGGGACCGCGAGCGCCAACTCTCCGCCTCGTTTGCGGAGTTTATACGACACGTGTTCAGATGGTGTTTCATCTAGCTGTCCTGAATATGAAGAGCAAGGCGATATTCGGTCGACGAAACGAGACGTTCATCCCGATTCTGTGTCGGGGCCCGCCGGTGACCTCGGATTGCTTTGTCGGAGCGGTCGGCCGATTCTCGTCGGCGTTTTTCACGAGATCGTGTCAGGCTGAAACCGTGCTCTGGTTCATGCCCCGTGAATGTGCCTCCGGACAATGGGTACCAGGGTAGCGGTCGACGAGGCTGTACAGGGCGTTATCGATCGTGTTGCCTGGGCATCATCCTCCGGGACGGCAGGGGCCGGAGGATCGGCCTGCCCATTCGAGGAGGGACGCTTCGATGGGAGAGAAGGTCGTGGCAGCGTCGTTCGACCTGTCCGATCGCCAGCACTACCGAGGCAAGCTCCGGCAGTGTCTGACGGGGCTGGCGCGGCTGCTGGAGGAGAAGCGGTTCGATCGCCCGAAGAATCTCATGGGTCTGGAGATCGAACTGAATCTCGCGGGACCCGACGGCATGCCCAGGATGATGAATGCGCAAGTACTCGAAAGGATTGCGAGCCGAGACTTTCAAACAGAACTTGCCATGTTCAACCTGGAAGTCAACATAGCCCCACATCGATTGGACGGGCGGGTATTCGACCGGCTCGCCGAGGAGCTGCACACCTCGCTCGCATATGCCCATCGAAAGGCCGGCGAACTCGACGCGGGAATCATGATGATCGGGATTCTGCCGACGCTCGACCGTGACGACCTCGTCTCCTCGAACCTGTCGGACGTCGATCGCTACACGCTGCTCAACGATCAGATCGTGGCCGCCCGTGGCGAGGACTTCGTGCTCGACATCGACGGGGTGGAGCGCCTTGTCTGTACGTCGAAGTCCATCGCGCCCGAAGCCGCCTGCACCTCTGTGCAGTTGCACCTCCAGGTCACCCCGGCGCGCTTCGCGGACGTGTGGAACGCGGCGCAGGCCGTTGCCGCCGTGCAGGTCGCGATCGGTGCCAACTCGCCGTTCCTGTTCGGCCGTGAGCTGTGGCGCGAGTCGCGGCCGCCGCTGTTCCAGCAGTCCACCGACACCCGGCCGCCCGAGCTCCAGGCGCAGGGGGTGCGTCCGCGCACCTGGTTCGGCGAGCGGTGGATCTCCTCGGCGTACGACCTCTTCGAGGAGAACCTGCGCTTCTTCCCGCCTCTGCTGCCCATCAGCGACGGGGAGGACCCGCTCGCGGTCCTCGACGCCGGAGGCATTCCCAGGCTCGCCGAACTCGTGCTGCACAACGGCACGGTCTACCGCTGGAACCGGCCCGTGTACGACGTCGCCGACGGAGTCCCGCATCTGCGCGTCGAGAACCGGGTGCTGCCCGCCGGTCCCACCGTCACCGATGTCGTCGCCAACGCGGCGTTCTACTACGGGGTCGTGCGTGCGCTCGCCGAGGAGGCGCGGCCCGTGTGGACACGGCTGTCGTTCGAGTCCGCGGCGGCCAACTTCGACGCGGCCTGCCGCCATGGCATCGACGCGCGGCTGGAGTGGCCGCGGCGGGGACGGTACGGGGGTACCACCGCGCAGGTCGAGGCCGTGCACCTGGTCCGTGACGAACTGCTGCCGCTCGCCGCGGCGGGGCTGGACGCGTGGGGCGTCGAGCCGGCCGACCGGGACTACTACCTGGGGGTGATCGAGGACCGGTGCCGGCTGCGTGCCAACGGGGCGACCTGGCAGGCGGCCACCTTCCACCAGGCGCTGGAGAAGGGGCTCGCGAGGGATGCCGCGCTGGCCGCGACCACCCGGCGCTACGGCGAGTTGATGCACCTCGGCGAGCCCGTGCACACCTGGCCGGTGGGACTGTCGGAGCCGGTACCGCTGGGCTGATCGGGGCGGTCTGCCTGCGGCGGTGTCTCTGGGGTGGGCTGCTCGTGGTGGGTGTTCAGGGGGCGGAGTGTGCCCCGAGCGGTCGTCCCTGGCCAGGCCACTGGTGACATGGTCGCCGGCCGGGTGGCCTGCGTGGGTGTGGCTGGGGCGGATGGCCTGTGTGGGGGTCCCTGGACCGGGTTGGTCCGCGGGATGGTCCCTGGGCCGACTGGGCTGTGGTGGTGGCCAGGCTAGGGCCGCCCGGGCCCGTGCGCCGGGTCCAGCGGGGTGTGGCGGTGCGCCCTGGGCCGGGTGGCCTGCGTCGCTGTCCCGGGCGGGCTGTGGGGGTGGCTTTTTTTGGGGTGTCAGCCTTGGTTCTGGCTGCCCGCCGCCACGATCGCCCTGAGGATCACCGAGTGGATCTGCGTGGGGTCGTTGACCTGCTGGCCGGAGCCGCCGGTCGCCTTGGCGATCTCCTGGACCTCCGCCTTGTCGGCGTCCGGGCCCACGGCGATGGCGATGAGCGGCACCGGGCGCTGTGGGTCGGTGAGCTTCTGCAGTTGGGTGACGAGGGCGGAGCGCGAGATGCTTCCCGGGTCCTGGTTGACGCCGTCGGTCAGCAGCACCAGCGCGTTGAACTTCCCCTTGACATAGGAGGAGGTGGCCGCCTTGTACGCGGCGAGTGTGGTGTCGTACAGGCCTGTCGCGCCGTTCGGGACGGGAGACAGGGAGCTGAACGCCGCCGACAGCCTGTCCCGCTGGGTTCCGTTGCCCTTGCGGTCGCCCAGGCGTTGTGTGGGCACGAGCACCCGGTAGTCGCGGTCGCCGTCCAGGCGGGTGGAGAACTTCCACAGCCCGATCTCGTCCTGCGAGGTGAACGTCGCGAGGGCCTGCAGCAGGGACGCCCTGGTGACGTCCATACGGGACTGGCCGGTGCCCGGCACCGGCTGCGCCATGGACGCGGAGGCGTCGACGACCGTAGTGATCCGGGCGCTCTGCACCGTGATCGTCCATGTGCCGAGTGCCTCGTCGACCGCCTTCGCCGGGGTGGGTTCGGGCGCGGCGCGCGCGAACGGCTGCGGGGCTCGGCCCCCGGCCTTGGTGACCAGCGCGGGCGAGACCTTCTCGTCGTCCGTGCGGAACCCGTACCGCTCCAGGATCCGCTGCCCGTCCGACTCGCCGAGCAGCGTCATGAACCGGAGGGCGGCACGGCTCGTGTCGGTGTTCAGCCGTGACTCGTCGACCAGGGTGAACGGGTAGTCGAGTCGCGGTGACCCGTCCTCGGGGTAGAAGAGGTCGAGTCCGGCGCCGCCGCCGGCCGAGGAGTTGTACGCGAACGCCGACTGCTCGGAGAGGATCAGCGCCTGGTTGCGTTGCGGATTGCCCTGCTCGGTGCCGGAGGAGTCGCGCGGGAGGGTGTCCAGGACCTGGCTGTCGCTGCCGGACGTGCGCTGGGAGAGCGTCTTCGCCATGGCCGCCGCCTGGGTGTCACCTCCCTTGATGGTGGCCGCGGCGGTATTGAGCTGGGTCAGCGCCAGCAGGCCGGCCGCGCTGCGCACCGGGTCGGCCGCACCGAGCCTCAGCCGGTCGTCCCGCAGCGCGGCGCCCGCCAACTCGGTCCAGGTGTACGTCTTCTCGGGCCACCCCAGCGACTTCGCGGCCGACGGGACCATCGCGACGCCGACCGGCGAGGAGGCGACGCTGCCCGCCGCGGTCACCCGGGTCGCGTTGCTCTCACCACTGACCCGGTTCACCCACAGGGCGGAGTCCGGCACCCACGCCTGGACGTCGGACTTGTCGCCCGACCTCAGGGCGTCGGCGACCTTGTACGACTCGCGCGCCGTCACGGTCACGGCGATGCAGTGGCCGTCGGAGGTGATGTTGTGGTCGCGGGCGTGTTCGGCGACCGCCCTGAGGGCGGGCGCCATGTCCGGGGACGCGGCGATCTCGAGGGGTACGGCGTCGTCCCGGCAGGACGAGCCGAAGGAGAGCAGACCACCGCGGACCGCGACCGCCGTGCCCGCGGCGACCGTGAGCACCAACACCGTCGCGATGGCCACCGTACGGCGGCGTGCGCGTGGACGGGGGTCGGCCGCGCCCGCCCCGTACGCATCGGGCAAGCTGTGACGTCCCATGACGGTGGTGCCCTCCCTGGATGAGCCGGAGTCGCGAGAAAGCCGTAGATACGGCCGTGAGGCAGAAGGCGAGGGGGAGGTACGCCCGTACGGCGTCCGTCCCCCCGACGGCCTGTCGCGCACGATCTTCGCAACTTCTTTCGAGACCCTAGCGGGGCGAAGATGGGGATGAGGCGGGATTACTCAACTGGAGGCGGGAGTGCAGGTGGAGGCGGGGTCGGTGGCCGATTCTTTTCCCGAGGAGCGGCTGACGCGACGGATTTTCCGGGACGAAACACTGCTCGTCCTCGGCCTGTCGCTCGGGGCGAGCGGAGTGTCCGCGCTGATCAGCTTTGTCGGGTCGGTCACCAAACCGGGGGGTCTCAAGGATCAGGCGGCCACCCTCAACGCTTCGGCCGCGCCGGGTCGCCCCTGGCTGGATCTGGCATGGCAGTTGTTCGGCATCGCGTCGGCCCTGGTCCCGGTCGCCCTGGTCGCGCACTTCCTGATGAGGGAGGGCAAGGCACTGCGTGTGATCGGGTTCGACCGTTCGCGGCCCTGGCCCGACCTCGGGCGGGGGGCCGCGATCGCGGCGGTGATCGGTAGCACGGGCATCGCCTTCTACCTGGCGGCCCGGGGGTTCGGCGCCAACCTGACCGTGGTGCCGGAAGCGCTGCCCGACGTGTGGTGGAAGTACCCGGTCCTGATCCTGTCGGCCGTGCAGAACGCCGTACTGGAGGAGGTCATCGTCATCGGGTACCTGTTGCGCCGGCTCGGGCAGCTGGGCTGGACGCCGGGGACCGCGCTGGTGGCGAGCGCGGTGCTGCGCGGCTCGTACCACCTGTATCAGGGCATCGGCGGCTTCATCGGGAACATGGCGATGGGCGTGGTCTTCGTCTATCTGTATCGGCGGTGGGGCCGGGTCGGACCGCTCGTGGTGGCGCACTCGCTGCTCGACATCGGGGCGTTCGTGGGATACGCGCTGCTGGCGGGGAAGGTGGGCTGGCTGCCGACCGCCTGAGCGGTGGTGTGAGCGGGTCCGACAGCGTGAGCGGGTCCGAAAGGGGCGTACGAGAGTCTCGTACGCCCCTTTCTTGTACGGCTTTTCCGTGCGTCGCTACGCGAGGAGCTCGCCCTCGATGACCGTGACCGCGTGGCCCGTGAGGAGCGTACGGCCGCCGCGCAGCTCGGTGCGGACGAGGCCGGAGCGCGGGGAGGCCTGCAGGCCGGTGAGGCCGGGGCGGCCGAGGCGCTCGGACCAGTAGGGCGCGAGGGCGGTGTGGGCGCTGCCCGTGACCGGGTCCTCGTCGATGCCGATGTTCGGGAAGAAGCAGCGCGAGACGAAGTCGTAGCCCTGGGAGGGGTCTTCGGCGCGGGCGGTCGCGATGATGCCGCGCTCGGAGTACAGGGCGAGGGCCTTGTGGTCGGGGGTGAGTCCCCGGACCGTCTTCTCGTCGGCGACCTCGATCAGCAGGTCGCCGGTGTTCGGGCCGGTGTCGAAGGTCGTGAGCGGTTCGGCGCCCAAGGCCTCGGCGACGCCGTCCGGGGCCTCGACCGGGGTGAGCGGAGCGGTGGGGAAGTCCAGGGTCAGGGAACCGTCCTCGTGGGGCGTGGCGATGAGTACGCCGCTGAGCGTGGCGAACCGCACCGGTCCCGTGTGGGCGCCCGTGGTGCGCAGGACGTGTGCGGTGGCGAGGGTCGCGTGCCCGCACATCGCGACCTCGGCGACGGGGGTGAACCAGCGCAGCGCCCAGTCGGCGTCGCCGCCCTCGGGAAGGCGGTGCGCGAAGGCCGTCTCCGCGTGGTTGACCTCCAGGGCGACGCTCTGGAGCCGGCTGTCCTCGGGGAAGGTGTCGTGGTCGAGAAGGAGGACCCCGGCCGGGTTGCCCGTGAAGGGACGGTCGGTGAAGGCGTCGACGATTCGCATGCGCATGCCCCGACGCTAGCGGCCCGAGCAGGCCGCGGGACAAGGCCAATTCCGTGGATCTGGACCGGTTGTGGCCGTCCGGCCCCCTGACCTGCCCGGATCCTCGGGTCTTGTCAAGCGAGCTATTCCGATATATCGTTGACGCATCGCGACCGATCAACGAACGAATGGAGTGATGGCGATGCGTCCCCAAGGACAGGAATTTGGATTCGAACGTGGACATGGCCGACACGGTGGGCCCGGTCCGCGTGACCGGGGCCGCTTCGAAGGGCGGCGCGGGGCTTTCGGGCCCTTCGGTCCGGGTGGTCCGGGTGGTGGCCCCGGCGGCCCCGGGTTCGGCTTCGGGCCGGGCCCCTGGGGTGGCCGGCGCGGCGGCCGGGGCGGTCCGGGCGGCAGGGCGCGGCGCGGTGACGTACGCGCGTCGATCCTGGCCCTTCTCAAGGACCGGCCCATGCACGGCTACGAGATGATCCAGGAGATCGCCGAGCGCAGCGGCGGGGCGTGGAAGCCCAGCCCGGGTTCGGTCTACCCGACCCTCCAGTTGCTGGAGGACGAGGGCCTCATCACCAGTGCGGCCGAGGGCGGCAAGAAGCTGTTCTCGCTCACCGACGAAGGCCGCGAAGCGGCTGAGGCGGGCCCCGAGGCGCCGTGGGAAGAGGCCGGGCGCGGGGTCGACTGGGAGACGCTGCACGAGATCCGGCAGGCCGGTTTCGGTCTCATGGAGGCCTTCGGCCAGGTCTGGAAGACCGGCAGCAAGGACCAGCGCGACAAGGCGCTGGCGGTCATCAACGAAGCCCGCAAGAAGCTGTACCTGATCCTCGCCGACGAGGACTGAAGGGCATGCTGTGGTATCTGACGGCGCCCCGTGGAAGTGTTTCCGCGGGGCGCCTGTCGATGTACGGGGGCTGGGTGCGCGTCCCGGGGCAGGTGCGGGACTCAGGTCACCAGTCCGGCCAGCTTGCGCAGCGATTCGTTGAGGGCGGCCGTCGCCGAGTCCTTGAGCTTGCCCGCCATCAGCGAGACGGCCGCGCCGGTGAACTCCCCGTCGATCCGCACCGAGGTGGCGTCGCCGTCGGGGGTCAGGGTGTAGCGGGTGGCGACGGTCACCGCCATCGGACCCTTGCCGCGGATGGCCAGGATGCGGGCGGGCTCCAGTTCCTCGATGGTCCACTCGACCTCGGCCGGGAACCCCATGAGCTTCATGTTCTCCTGGAAGGTGCCGCCGACCTCGAGTGAGGAGGGGCCACCCTTGGGGAAGTTGGTGTGGGTCGAGTTCCACTCGCCGTACGAGGAGAAGTCCGTGAGCTGCGCCCAGACCTTCTCGGCAGGCGCCTCGACGCGTGCTTCCGCGCTGACTTCGGCCATGCGACCACCCCTTTGTGTCAGGCGCTGCGCCCGGCGCAGCTACGGTGTCGCGGAACGTAGCCGCAGCCCTCGGAACATTCAATACTGATGAACCGTCAGGAATGGTGAACTCGGCCCACCTGGCGTATCACCGCCGCGTCGAACAGGTCCCAGGCGCGCGGGAAGGGACGAGAGCCGAAGCGGCGCGGTTGCGTACGGGGCGCGAGGCAAGGCGGCGCGCGCCCTGAGGGGGAACCTGGGGGAGAAACGGTGCGAAGTCATCCGTAAGGAGGAGAACGTACTCGCGGAAGCCCACCCTGTGTGGGACGTGAAGATGCTGCCCACCGAGGATGACCCGGGTCGCCGGGACTGATGGGGTAGGGGTTGTGCCACCGCGTATCCCCCAGCAGCCCGCCGCCGAGAGCGGCTCCCACCGCACGGAACCCGACACCAGGCTCAGTGCCGAGCTGGCGTCGGTGGTCTCCGGCGCACGCAGGCGGGCGCTGCGGGACGGCGACCGGCAGATCGACACCGCCCATCTGCTGCACTCACTGCTGGAGGCCGACCCCCAGGTGCGCGCCGCCTTCGACGGCGCCCCGCAGGTCGCGCGGCTGCTCGGCTATCTCGTGCAGCGCAGCATCGGCTACGGACTGCGCTGGCAGAGCGGCGTCGAGGATTCGGGGGCGGTTCCGGTCGTGGCCGAGGCGGGCTGGTCGCGGGTCGTGGCCGAGGCGGGATGGTCGCCGGTGGCGGCCGGAGCCATGGAGAGCGCGTGCGGGCGCGCCGAACGGCGGGGCGACGAACGGGCCCGCTGTCTCGATCTGCTCGCCTCGATCGTCACCGATCCGCAGGCGCGGGCCGTCGAGGTCCTGCGACGGGCCGGCGTGGACGCCAGGATGCTGCTTCTGCGCATCGAGAACGCCTTTGACGTCGAGGACGAGTTCGCGTGCGAGTTCCGCCTCGACTTCGAGACGTACGTCGGCGGCGACCCGGGCTGCCAGTCCAATCGTTGAGACAGGTGTCATCGGGGGTGACGCTCATGTCGTCGCCTGTCATCATGTGCCGGTGCATACCTCTCAGGGCAGTCAGGGCAACCGTGGGAAGGGCGTCGGGCTGGGCCTCGCGCTCGCGTCGGCGGTCGCCTTCGGCGGATCGGGTGTCGCGGCGAAGCCGCTGATCGAATCGGGGCTCGACCCGCTCCACGTGGTGTGGCTGCGGGTCGCGGGCGCCGCCCTGTTGATGCTGCCGCTGGCCGTGCGCCATCGCGCTCTCGTACGGCGGCGCCCCGCCCTGCTCGTCGGGTTCGGACTGCTCGCCGTGGCGGGCGTCCAGGCCTGCTACTTCGCCGCGATCTCCCGTATCCCCGTCGGTGTCGCCCTGCTCGTCGAGTACCTGGCGCCGGCGCTCGTGCTCGGCTGGGTGCGGTTCGTGCAGCGCCGGCCCGTGACACGCGCCGCGGCGCTCGGAGTCGTCCTCGCGGTCGGCGGGCTCGCCTGTGTCGTCCAGGTGTGGTCCGGACTGAGCTTCGACGCCGTCGGGCTGCTGCTCGCGCTGTGCGCCGCCTGCTGCCAGGTCGGTTACTTCGTCCTGTCCGACCAGGGCAGCGACGCGGGCGAGGAGGCACCGGACCCCCTCGGCGTCATCGCGTACGGCCTGCTCGTCGGCACCCTCGTGCTGACGGTCGTCGCACGTCCCTGGACCATGGACTGGTCGCTGCTCGGGGGCAGCGCGGACATGAACGGCACCTCCGTCGCCGCCTCCCTGCTGCTCGGCTGGATCGTGCTGATCGCGACCGTCGTCGCCTATGTCACCGGAGTGCTCTCCGTGCGCAGGCTCTCCCCGCAGGTCGCGGGCGTCGTGGCCTGCCTGGAGGCGGTCATCGCGACCGTGCTCGCCTGGGTCCTGCTCGGCGAACATCTCGCGGCGCCGCAGATCGTCGGCGGTGCGGTGGTGCTGATCGGCGCGTTCATCGCACAGTCGTCGGCGCCCGCGAAGCCCTCGGACGGGCCGGTCGCGAGCGGCGGGAGCGACGCCGAGAGGGATTTGTCGATCCACGGAACCGCCGTCTAAGGTGCTGACCATGCCTTCGACGCTCGTTCTGCCGCCTCCCGCCGCCTGAGGCGGGCCCTCCGGAGCTCCCACCCGGCCTGGTGCCAGGTGGCACGGCGCTGCCCGCAGAAGAAGTCCGAGGACCTTCCCGTACGCCCCCGCCCGCTGGGCACGGGCTGCGATGTGGTCCTTCCCGAACTTCTGCGCGGCCGCCTTGTGCGCGGCCGCGCGTATCCGCGGAGAGAAACACGTGTTGCAAGCTGCTTCCGGCCTGCCCCTCGGGCGAGGCCTCCTCTATCTGATCGTCGCCGGTGCCGCCTGGGGCACCGCGGGCGCGGCCGCGTCACTGGTCTACCGGGCCAGTGACATGGGGCCGATCGCCCTCTCCTTCTGGCGCTGCGCGGGCGGACTCGTGCTGCTGCTCGCCGTGCGCCTGCCGCGGCACCGGCGGTGGCGCCGGCGGGTCACGCCCGCCAGCAGGGAGCCGCTCGGCCGCAAGGCCCTGCGGATCGGTGTCACGGGCCTTGGGCTCGCCGTCTTCCAGACCGCCTACTTCGCCGCCGTCGAGGCCACCGGACTCGCGGTGGCGACGGTCGTCACCCTGGGCGCCGGGCCCGTGCTCATCGCCCTGGGCGCGCGACTGACCCTGGGGGAGCGGCTCGGGCGCGGGGGGAGCGCCGCAGTCGCCGGGGCGCTCGGCGGGCTCGCGGTGCTCGCACTGGGCGCCGGGGGCGCCACGGTGCGGCCCTGGGGCGTCGTGCTCGCGGTCGTGTCCGCGGCCGGATACTCCACGATGACGCTGCTCACCCGGTGGTGGGGACGCGACGGCCGCGTCGACGGCTCCGGTACGACCGTGTGGACGTTCGCCGTCACCACCGTCTGCCTGCTGCCGCTCGGCCTGGCCGAGGGGCTGGTCCCGCACACTGCCCAACCGGCCCACGTGCTGGCCCTGCTGGTCTATATCGCCGCCGTCCCCACGGCGCTGGCCTACGCCCTGTTCTTCGCGGGCGCCGCCGTGGTCCGGTCCGCGACCGTCTCCGTGATCATGCTCCTGGAGCCGGTGAGCGCGGCCGTGCTGGCCGTCGGTCTGCTCGGCGAACGACTGACCATGACGACGCTCGCGGGCACCCTGTTGATGCTGGGTTCGGTCGCGGGTCTCGCGGTGGCCGAGACGCGCGGTATCCGGGGCGACACCCGGAGGGTGCCCGAGGAGGAACGGGCGCTCGTCTGAGGGATGCGGCAGGTATGAGGCATCAGGCCGAGGCGCCGGGGGTGACCCCGCCCGGTGCCTCGGCCGCCTCGGCGTCACAGGGTCGTGAGGTAGTCGGGGAGCTCGATGCCGGGGGCCAGGTCGTCGGCGGGGATCGGGGTGCCGTGTCCCTTGGTGAGGGGGACGACTCCGGTCCAGTGGGGGAGGGTGAGGTCCTCCGCGTCGTCGTTCGGGCCGCCGGTGCGCAGCTTCGCGGAGACCTCGTTCAGGTCGAGGCGGATCACGGCGGTGGCGGCGAGCTCCTTGGCGTTGGCAGGGCGCGAGTCGTACGAACGGCCCGGGACGACCTGGTCGACCAGCGCGTCCAGGGCCTCCCGCTTCTCGTCCGGGTCCGTCACCTGGTGGGCGATGCCGTGCACCACCACGGAGCGGTAGTTCATCGAGTGGTGGAAGGCGGAGCGGGCCAGGACCAGACCGTCGACATGGGTCACGGTCAGGCACACGGGCAGCCCGGGGTCGGCCTGGCCGGTCATCCGCAGCGGGCGTGAACCCGTCGAGCCGTGTACGTAGAGGCGCTCGCCGACCCGTCCGTAGAGGGTGGGGAGCACGACCGGGGCGCCGTCCCGGACGAAGCCGAGGTGGCAGACGTACCCCTCGTCGAGTATCGCGTGGACCAGTTCGTGGTCGTACGCGGCGCGCTCCTTGGAACGGGTGGGGACGGTGCGATCGGTCGGGGTGTAGGCGGCGGGCCGCGTCGTCCCGGGCTGAGTGCTCGTCTCCGACATTGCGCTCTCCATTGCACTAGTGCATAATCTTCTTTGTGCTAGAAGAGTATCGGATCGAAGGGCGTCGCGCAGCGGACATTTCCGCGAGCGTCGAGCGTGCGGTGGGCAGCGGGGACCTCGAACCTGGGCAACTGCTGCCACCCATGCGGGAGTTGGCGGAGCGGCTCGGGGTGAATCCCAACACCGTCGCCGCCGCCTATCGCACCCTGCGCGAACGCGGGGTGATCGAGACCGCGGGGCGTCGAGGCAGCCGGATCCGCTCGAAGCCGGCCACGACGGGACGCGACTACATCCGGGTCGAGGTGCCGGAGGGCGTGCGGAACGTGGCCGACGGCAACCCCGACCCGGCACTGCTGCCCGCCCTCGCCGAGGCGTTCGCGGCGGCGGCGGGACGGTCGGACCGGGATCCCGTGATGTACGGGGAGGCCGCCGTCGAGGCGGAGCTGGAGCGGCTCGCGCGCGCCGATCTCGACGCGGACGGCGTGCCCGACGGGCCCGTCGTCGTGACCTCCGGATCGCTCGACGCCATCGAGCGTGTGCTGGCGGCCCATCTCAAGCCCGGGGACGCCGTCGCCGTCGAGGATCCCGGCTGGGGCAGCGTGTTCGACCTCGCCCCGGCCCTCGGGCTGCGCACGGTCCCGGTGCGCGTCGACGACGAGGGGCCGGTCCCCGACGACGTACGCCATGCCCTGGAGGCCGGTGCCCGCGCGCTGATCGTCACGGACCGGGCGCAGAACCCGACCGGCGCCGCGGTGGGCGCCGCACGCGCGCGTGCCCTGCGCTCCGTGCTGAAGGAGAACCCGGACGTCCTGCTCGTCGAGGACGACCACGGGCATCGGATCGTCGACCTGCCGCTGCACCCCCTGGCCGGGGTGACCCGCGACTGGGCCTTCGTACGCTCCGTCGCCAAGGCCTACGGCCCCGACCTGCGGCTCGCCGTCCTCACCGGGGACCCCGTCACCATGGACCGGGTGCACGGGCGGCAGCGGCTGGGGCCCGGCTGGGTGAGCCATCTGCTGCAACGGGCGGTCGTGCACCTGTGGGCGAACGGCGCGGTGGACGTCGCGGCTGTGGCGGCGGCGTACGGGCGGCGCCGGGACGCGCTGATCGACGCCCTGAAGCGGCGTGGCATCGAGGCGTACGGGCGCAGCGGGATGAACGTGTGGATCCCCGTCCCGGACGAGACGGGAGCGGTCGCGCGGTTGCTGCACGCGGGCTGGGCGGTCGCGCCCGGGGCGCGCTTCCGGATAAGCGCGCCGCCCGGGATACGGATCACCGTCTCGACTCTGACGCCGGACGACATCGAGCCGCTGGCAAACGCCGTCGCCTCCGCCGTCGGACCGGCGCCCGCACGCGGTTACGTGTGAGTGGGTCCGTACGCGGCTGGGTGTGAGTCGGTCCGTACGCCCTGAGGGCTCGGTCAGTGGCGCGGCCGAGCCTGGGTGAGCGCGGCGCCGGCGAGGACGATCACCGCGCCGACCGGCGTGGACCAGCTCAGCGACTCGCCGAGGATCGCGACGCCCGCGGCGGTGGCGATCACCGGGATGAAGTACGTGACCATCTGGGCCGTCGTCGGGCCGACCTCGGCGACGATGCCGTACTGGACGAGCATGGCCAGGCCCGTGCCGAGGGCCCCCAGGGCGGCGATCGCGAGCAGCGGGACGACCGGGAAGCGGCTCGGCAGCGTGGTGAACAGCGGTGTGACGAGGGCAAGTTGGGCAGTGGCGAGCAGTAGTTGGGCGCCGGTCATCGACAGATGCGAGTGGCCGGTGCCGGCCAGGGTGCGGCGGACGTAGATCCAGCCGATCGGGTAGCTCAGCGAGGCCAGCAGGGCCATCAGCGTGCCCGTGGCGTCCAGGCCGTGGAAGCCCTGCCAGATGCCCAGGACCGTCAGGACGCCGAGAAAGCCGATGCCGAGACCGGCGACCCTGCGCCGGGTCGGACGGTCCTCGGAGAGGGCGACCAGGGACAGGGCCATGCCCCACAGGGGCGAGGTCGCGTTGCAGATGCCTGCGAGCGTGGACGGGATCGTCAGCTCGGAGTAGGCGAAGAGCGAGAACGGCAGTGCGTTGAGCAGGAAGGCCGCGACCGTGAGATGGCCCCAGGTGCGGGCCCCGTGCGGCAGTCGCTCCCGCTTCACCGCCATCGCCGCCGCGAGCACCGCCGTCCCGAACAGCAGCCGTCCGAAGGTGACTTGGAACGGCGCGTAGCCCTCCGTGCCGACCTTGATGAGCAGGAAGCTGAAACCCCAGATCAGCGAGAGGGCGCCGAAGCGGATCCGCCAGTCGAGGGCGGTGCGACGGCGGGGGGTCGTGGAGGTGGGGGTGTCGGTTCGGGGAGTGGTCACGGCGCTCATGGACGTAACGATGAAGCAGGCCATCTCGTAGCACAAGCGAGATTTGTCGAGCGGTATCTCGTAGTATTGCTTACATGTTGAATCTGGAGCGTCTGCGCACCCTCGACGCCCTCGCCCGGCACGGCTCGGTGAGCGGTGCGGCCGAGGGGCTGCACGTCACGACGTCGGCCGTGTCCCAGCAGATGTCCAAGCTGGAGCGCGAGGTAGGGCAGCAGCTGCTCGCGAAGAACGGGCGCGGGGTGCGTCTCACGGATGCCGGGCGGCTGCTCGCCGAGCATGCCGCGCGCATCCTGTCGCAGGTCGAGCTCGCCCAGTCCGACCTGGAGGCCCAGCGCGGTCAGGTCGTCGGTGAGCTGCGGCTCTCCGCGTTTCCGACCGCCGCGCGCGGGCTGTTCCCCACCGCGCTCGCCGCGCTGCGCGCCGATCACCCCGGGCTGCGGGTGCGCTCCAGCGAGCTGGAGCCCGAGGCCGGGGTTGCCGGAGTGATCCGGGGCGACCTCGATCTGGCGGTGGTGCTCGACTGGTACAACAAGCCGATGCCGCTGCCCGACGGCCTGGTCAAGGCCCCGATCCTCGACGACCCGGCCGACGTGGCGATGCCGGTCGCCCACCGGCTCGCGGACCGCGCGGAGGTCGACCTCGGCGACTTCGCCGACGACGAGTGGATCACCTGGGGTGAGGGCGAGTTCTGCCACGAGTGGCTGATGTTCACGTTGCGCTCCCGGGGCGTCGAGCCGCACATCGGCCATCGCGCCGCCGAGACGCACACCCAGCTCGCCCTGGTCGCCGCGGGGCTCGGCGTCTGCATCGCGCCGCTGCTCGGGCGCCATCCGATGCCGGACGGAGTCGTCACGGTGCCGCTGCGGCAGGCCGTCCGGCGGCATGTCTACGTGATCTGGCGCGCGGACGCCGACCGCCGCCCGTCGATCAGAGCGGCGGTCGCGGCGCTGCGGGCGGCGGGGGAGAGCATCGGCTGAGCGGTGACCTGCGGGGTGGCGGGGCGGCCTGGACGCGTGGGGCCGCGGGGCCGGTTGCTGTGGCCCCGCGGCGATGGGTGCTGTCGACGCCTCGCGCGGTGCGGGGCGGCTGAGGGGAGCTCCGCGGTGGCATGGCCGCGCCCGCCCATGTCCTAGAGCGGCGGCAGCTTGCGGAAGTCCCAGGAGGCTATGGCTGTCGGCGTCAGTCGGGCCCACGCGTGGCGGCCGTCGTGCGGCATCTCCTCCAGGCCGAAGTTCTTGCGGGTGAACAAGGTCTCGGGGACGTCGAGTTCGGCGCACAGTTCCCCGGTGCGGGGGACCTCGCCCACGAACTCCACCGTGCCGGACAGCTCGACGCCGCGCAGCTCCCCGTACTCCTCGCCGGTGTCGATCACCACCGCGACCCGCGGGTCGCGGCTCAGCTCCGTCCAGCGCTTGCTGCGTACCACGGAGTACAGCCACAGCGAGGTGCCGTCCCAGACGAACCAGAGCGCGCTCACGTGCGGGGAGCCGTCCTTCGACACCGTGGCGACACGGCAGGTGCGCTGGGTGGTGAGGAACTCGTCCAGCTCGCCGGGGGTCATCATGATCTTCCGACCCCTGCGCTGAGTGACGGTCATGCGGTCACCTCTTCTTTCATGTCGACCTGATGCGTCGATCTTCTGCGTCGACAGAGATCCTCTGACAGTGCGTCAGAAAAGCATGGGCCGTCTTCCGTCCTTGCGCAATGCTCGTTACGCTCGCCCGCCCGACCCTCGACGACAAGGGGAGTCATGCCGCCGCGTGAACAGCTCAGCACACTCCTCGACCCGGACGGGACCGTTCTGCTCACCGTGGAATGCCAGCAGGGTGTCGTCGGCCCGGACAGCGCACTGCCCGAACTCGCCAAGGAGGCCCGGTCGTCGGGGGCGCTCGCGAACATCGCCCGGCTGGTGGCCGGTGCCCACCGCGGCGGCGTCCAGGTGATCCACGCGATCGCCGAGCGACGGCCCGACGGGCGGGGGGCCAATCGCAACGCCCGCCTGTTCCGCGCGGCCGAACGGCTGCCCGTGCGACAGCTGTCGGGCACCACCGCGGTCCGCGTCGCGCCGCCGATCGAGGTCGCCGAGGAGGACTTCGTCGTACGTCGCCTGCACGGCCTGTCGCCGCTCGCGGGCACCGACGTCGACGCGCTGCTGCGCAACCTGGACTGTCGCACCCTCGTCGTGACCGGAGTCTCCGCCAACGTGGCCGTCCCCAACACCGTGTTCGACGCCGTGAACCGCGGCTACACCGCCGTGGTGCCCGCGGACGCGATCGCGGGGGTGCCCTCCGACTACACCCCCGCGATCATCCGCAACACGCTCGCCCTGGTCGCCACGATCACGACGACCGACGACGTGCTGGCCTGCTTCGAGAGGCCGCGCCGCTGAGGCGCAGCCCCGGCCGCGTCACGCGAGCTTGATCGAGTCCCCGTCCACGGTGATGCTGGCGGCGGCCAGCGGCTGCGTCGCGGGCCCCTTCTTCACGCTGCCGTCGGTCGCGGAGAACTGGCTGTTGTGGCACGGGCAGGTGATCACGTTGTCCGCGATGCCCTTCACCGCACAGCCCTGGTGGGTGCACTTGGAGGAGAAGGCCTTGTAGGTGCCCGCGGTCGGCTGGGTGACGACGACGCCCTGGGACTCGAAGACCTTGCCGCCGCCCTCCGGGATGTCGGTGGTCTTGGCGAGGACCGTGCCGCCCGCGTTGCCCGCCGCGGCGTTGTCGCCCCCGCCCGTTCCCCCGCTGCTCGCGCTCGCGCCGGAGCCGGAGTTGGAGCTGGTGGAGTCGGAGGACTTGTTGTCCGACCCGCACGCGGTCAGCGCGACGGCGAGTCCCGCCGTGCCGACCGCCGCCACGACGGTGCGGCGGGCCGGGGCCGGAACGGGGTGAAGCGATTCGCTGGTCATGCTGACATTCCCTTCAACGGACGTGATGGTGATCCGTACAGAGGTACGGTCCGCCCGTCTGCCCTGTTCAGGAGCTGAGGAGTTCTTGACCGAATCGACAGCGGTTCGACAGCCGCGCCGATCTGCTGCGTCACGCCGCTGCGTGAGGTCGGCTCGCTGCCGGGCTCGTCGAGGCCGACGATCTCGGGACGTAGGTTCGTGTCGCGTGATGTGCTCGGACCGGTCGGAGCACGCGAGCTTCCTCAACGGCATCGACATCCTCGTCGACGGCGGTGTCTTCGCGGCCGTCCTCGACAAGTGATGTCCGGGCACCGGACGTCACGGACCCCGGCCGGTTCCCGGGGCAGCACGGGCGTCCACGGCGCGGCGTTCTGATCACGTCAGACCGCGCCGCATGGCGTCGGCGACGAGTTCGCCGACGAGGACGGCGGTGGCCGCCGGGCCCCGCAGCGGAGGCGTCGGCAGGATCGAGGTGTCCGCGACCCGCAGGCCTGCCACGCCGTGCACCCTGCCGTAGGCGTCGACAGCCTGGCCCAGGGGAACCGTCCCGCAGGTGTGGTGGCAGGTGCCGAGGTGCCCGAGGATCCACTCGTCGAGCAGACGGTCGTCGGCCAGCACCTTCGGTACCGGGTCCGTGAGCCCGCCGCCGACCTCCGCGAAGTCGGCCGTGGCGGCCAACTCGGCGGTGACCCGGACCACTTCACGCATACGCCGTCGGTCCTCGGTGGTCGACAGATAGCCGTGGTCGAGGCGCGGCGGCGCCGCGGGATCCGCCGAGTCCAGGCGTAACCGGCCGCTCGCCCGCGGAGTCTGGACGGAGACCAGGAACGCGAGCGGCGCCCCCGGCGCGGACATCCGACCGCTGGTCAGCCCGGCCATGGGGACGAGGGACTGGAGTATCTCGAGATCGCCGTCCGGGTGGTCGCCGTCGGACGCGGGCAGATGCAGGGCACCGCCGAGCCACGAGCCGACGGGCTCCGGCACAGACCGCCGGGGCAGCCACTCCAGCACCACCTGCGGATGGTCGCCGAACCGGGCGCCCACGGCCGGCAGGTCCACGACGACCGGTGTCCCGAGAGCGGCCAGCTCCGCGCGCGGCCCGATGCCCGAGAGCCGGAGCAGCTGTGGGGAGTGCAACGCCCCTGCGCAGAGCACGACTTCACCACCGCGCACGGTCCTGCGCCGCCCGTGCCGCTCGACCACGACACCGGCCGCGCGCCCCCGCTCGACGACGATCCCGAGGACCGTGCTGTCCCCCTCCACGCGGAGATTGGAGCGGCCGGACATTCCTGACAGGTAAGCGAGACCGGTGTTGACGCGCACCCCGTCCACGGCGTTGGACGGCACGGGACCGAACCCCGGCGGGGCCTGGGCGTTCTTGTCGGGTTCCCCGGGGAAGCCCAGACGGCGGGCGGCCGCCCCGAACGCGGCGGCGGCCGGATGACGCAGATCCGTGCGGCGCACCGGCACCGGCCCGCGGTCGCCGTGCAGCGGGCCGGCGCCATGGTCGAGGTCGGTCTCCAGCGCCCGCAGGAACGGCAGCATCCGGTCGTACGACCAGACCGCACCGCCCACCGCCGCCCACCGGTCGAAGTCCTCCCGCCGGGCACGGACGAAGTAGCCGCCGTTGACGGTGGTCGAGCCGCCGAGGATCCGGCCCCGGACGACCGTGTACGGGCGGTGCGGGGTCAGGTGCGTGGGGTACGGCTGCACGGCGGGATGCCCGGGCTGCGCGCCGGGGACCAGCCGGGCGTCCAGCAACTCCGGTGCGAACGAAGGAGGTTGATCCGCGCCCGCGGGGGCGGAGAGCGGTTGACCCGCCTTCGACCAGACCCCGGGCACCGGACCCGACTCCAATACCAGCACGGTGCGGTCGGAATCCTCGGCGAGCCGGGCCGCGAGGGCCGCCCCACCGGCCCCGGCGCCCACCACGATGACGTCCGGGCGGGTCGCCCGGCCCCCCACATGTCCCGTCCGTCTCATGGTCAGGTGATTCAAGGCGCGGTGACCGCCCCGCACAACGGCGCGTCCCGGTGGCCGGGACGGGCCCCCGCAGCGCGTGCGGCCGTGACCTAGCGTCAGCGGAGTCCGACGAAAGGAGACCCGTATGAACGAGCTTCACCTCGCCCCGGCGGCCGAGGAGATGGGCCCCGAGGCCGACGACACCGCGCTCACCGTCTCGCTGATCGAGGCCGAGGACCTCCTGGAGGAGGTCTCGATCGACGGCATGTGCGGCGTCTACTAGGTGCCGCCCATGACAGGAATGGACCTCGACCACGCCTGGGACCTGCATCCGCAGGTCTCGGTACGGCCGGAACCCTTCGGCGCGCTGCTCTACCACTTCGGCACCCGCAAGCTCTCGTTCCTCAAGGACCGTCGGCTCCTCGCCGTCGTCCAGGCCCTCGCCCACGCGCCCACGGCCCGTGCCGCCTGCCTGGCCGCCGGTCTCGAGGAGGACGAGCTGCCCCGCTACGGGCGGGCTCTCGCCGTCCTCGCGCAGTCGTCGATGGTCGTCGGAAGGACCTCATGACCACCACGTCCCGGCTGGTCGACCTGTTCGAGTACGGGCTCGACGCACCGATCTGCCTCACCTGGGAACTCACCTACGCCTGCAACCTGGCCTGCGCCCACTGCCTGTCCAGCTCCGGCCGCCGCGACCCTCGCGAGCTCAGCACGCAGGAGGCCAAGGCCGTCATCGACGAACTGGAGGCCATGCAGGTCTTCTACGTCAATATCGGCGGCGGCGAGCCCACGGTCCGCGCCGACTTCTGGGAGCTCCTGGACTACGCCACCGCCCACCATGTGGGCGTGAAGTTCTCCACCAACGGCGTGCGGATCACCCGGGAGGCCGCCGAGCGGCTCGCCCGCAACGACTACGTGGACGTCCAGATCTCCCTGGACGGCGCGACCGCGGACGTCAACGACGCGGTGCGCGGCCCCGGTTCGTACGCGACCGCGCTGCGGGCGATGGAGCACCTTGCCGCCGCCGGTATGCGCAACTTCAAGATCTCCGTGGTCTGCACCCGGCACAACATCCCGCAGCTGGACCACTTCAAGGCCCTCGCCGACCGCTTCGGCGCCCAGCTCCGTCTGACCCGGCTGCGGCCCTCCGGACGTGGCGCCGACGTCTGGGACGAGCTGCATCCGACGGCAGGACAGCAACGAGAGCTGTACGACTGGCTGCTGGCGCACGGCGACGACGTGCTGACCGGCGACTCCTTCTTCCACCTGTCCGCCTACGGCCAGGCACTGCCCGGGCTCAACCTCTGCGGCGCCGGACGCGTCGTCTGCCTGATCGACCCGGTCGGGGACGTCTACGCCTGCCCGTTCGCCATCCACGACGAGTTCCTGGCCGGCAACGTCCGCGCACCCGGCGGCTTCCGCGAGGTCTGGCGCGGCTCCGAACTGTTCCGGCGGCTGCGCACCCCGCAGCACGGCGGCGCCTGCGCGTCCTGCGCGTTCTACGACAGCTGCAAGGGCGGCTGCATGGCCGCGAAGTTCTTCACCGGGCTGCCGCTGGACGGCCCCGACCCCGAATGCGTGCAGGGACACGGTGAGAAGCTGCTCGCCGTGCGCCCGGCCGGAGGGGCGGGCCTTCCCAAGCCGTCCGGGGACCACTCCCGCGGGAGCGGCGTACCGGTGCGCGACTGCGTCGAGGACCCGCTGGCCGGGCTGCAGCTCACCCCGACGGGAAGGAAGGGGACCCATGCCTAGGAACCCGTGGTTCGAGACGGTCGCCGAGGCCCAGCGCCGGGCCAAGCGGCAACTGCCGAGTTCGGTGTACGGCGCGCTCGTCGCGGGCTCGGAGCACGGACGTACGATCGACGACAACACGGCGGCCTTCGCCGAACTGGGCTTCGCACCACGCGTCGTCGGCCATCACGCGGAACGCGACCTGTCCACGACCGTGCTCGGCGTGCCCACCTCCCTGCCCGTGCTCATCTCGCCGACCGGCGTACAGGCCGTCGACCCGGACGGCGAGGTCGCCGTAGCCCGGGCCGCGGCGAGCCGGGGCGTCATCATGGGACTCAGCTCCTTCGCGAGCAAACCGGTCGAGGAGGTCGCCGACGCCCAGCCGGACCTCTTCTTCCAGCTGTACTGGAGCGGTTCACGCGAGACCATGGTGCGGCGCATGGGCCGGGCCCGGGCGGCCGGCGCCAAGGCCCTCATCGTCACCCTCGACTGGTCCTTCTCCCACGGCCGCGACTGGGGCAGCCCCGCCATCCCGGACCGGCTCGACCTCAAGACCATGCTGCGGTTCGCCCCCCAAGTGCTGCCCAGGGCAAGCTGGTTGTGGCGGTTCGCCCGCTCCGGTCACCTTCCCGACCTCACCGTGCCCAACCTGACGGCTCCCGGCGCCGACGCCCCCACCTTCTTCGGCGCCTACGGCGAATGGATGGGGACCACGCCACCCACCTGGGACGACCTCGCGTGGCTGCGCACCGAGTGGGACGGACCCTTCCTCCTCAAGGGCGTGACCCGGGTCGACGACGCCAAGCGGGCGGTCGACGCCGGTGTGTCCGCCCTGTCCGTGTCCAACCACGGCGGCAACAACCTCGACACCACCCCGGCCACCATCCGCGTCCTCCCCGCCATCGCGGAAGCCGTCGGCGACCAGGTCGAGGTCCTGCTGGACGGCGGTGTCCGCCGCGGTGGCGACGTGGCGAAGGCCCTCGCCCTCGGCGCGCGTGCCGTGCTGATCGGCCGCGCCTGTCTGTGGGGGCTCGCCGCGAACGGACAGCCCGGCGTGGAGAACGTCCTGGACATCCTGCGCGGCGGACTCGACTCGGCGGTCCTGGGCCTCGGACACCGCTCCGTGCACGACCTCGGGCCCGAGGACCTGGTGATACCTCCGGGCTTCCGGCTGACCCTGGGAGGCGGGGACGTACCGACAGCCCCTCAGGCCGTCCCGGTCGGCACCGAGTCACCGGCCGCCTGACCGTGCCGGGGGACGCCATGCCGCGAGTCCTGGCCGACACCGTCTGGCCGGCCGTGCCGTCCGGTGCGCTGGTACTGGTGCCGGTCGGTTCCACCGAGCAGCACGGTCGGCACCTGCCGCTCGACACCGACACCGTCGTCGCCCGCACCGTCGCCCGGCGGGTTGCCGCCGCCCTCGCCGCCGGCCCGTACGGCCCACCGCTGGTGGCGCCTGCCGTGGAGTACGGCGCGAGCGGCGAGCACGCGGACTTCCCCGGGACCGTCTCGATCGGGCACGAGGCACTGCGCGCGGTGATCGTGGAACTGGCGCGCTCGCTTGCCCTGTGGGCGGGCCGCGTGGTGTTCGTCAACGGCCACGGCGGCAACACGGCCACGCTCGACGCGGCCCTCGCCCTGCTGCGCGCCGAGGGCCACGACGCGGTCTGGACCGGCTGCGACATGCCTGGCGGCGACGCGCACGCCGGCCGGACGGAGACCTCCGTACTGCTGCACCTCGAACCGGAGCGGGTACGCCTCGACGACGCCGTCGCCGGTGACCCGCGACCGCTCGCCGTCCTCCTCCCGGAGCTGATGGCCCGTGGCGTCCATGCGGTCTCGCCCTCCGGGGTGCTCGGCGATCCGGCGGGTGCCTCGGCCGAGGAAGGACGCCGGACGCTGGACGCGATGGCGTCCGCCACGGTCCGCCGGATCACCGCGTGGACTGTCGACGGCCGGGGGCGTCTGGCCGACCCCGCCGGGGATCGGTCGCCGATCGACCCCGCCGGGGCGGACCGGCCACCGGAGTCCGTGTGCCGATGACACCCCCTCGGACGCGTGGACACCCGCTGATGAGCCCTTCCCTCGCGCGGAAGGGCACGTTGATGAGGCTTTCCCCGGATGAAAGGGCGCGCCGATGACACTTCCTCCCGGACGGAAGGGCACCCGCCGATGACGCATCCTCCCGGAGGGAAAGGTATCCGCCGATGAGGCTTCCCCTCGGCTTCGTCGTCGAGCTCGACCGGCACACCCGGGTGGTCGACGGCGGCGCGGCCCTCCTCGGCGGATTCCCGACGCGGTTGCTGAGGCTGACCCCGAGGGCGCGCCGGCTGCTCAACGGGCGGAGGCTGCCCGTGCGCGACGCGGCGAGCGGGCTCCTCGCGGACCGGATGCTCGAGACCGGCATGGCCCACCCCGTCGCCGACTCGCTCCCGGCGCCTCCCGACCCCTGGTACACGGTCGTCGTACCCGTCCGTGACCGCCCGCGCCAACTCGACCGGCTGCTGCGGACCATCGGCACCGGCCACCCCGTGATCGTGGTCGACGACGCCTCACTGCGGCCGACGGAGGTGGCCGCAGTCGCCGCCGCGCACGGCGCCCGGCTGGTCGCCCTGGCCGCCAACACCGGGCCCGCCGGCGCGCGCAACGCCGGACTCCGGCTCGTCACCACCCCGTACGTGGTCTTCGCCGACTCCGACATCGTGCTGGAGCCCGACACGGTCCCCACCCTGCTCCGGCACTTCGCCGACCCCCGGGTCGCGGCAGCCGTACCCCGCATCGCCGGTCTGCCCACGGCCGCCCCGACCTGGATCGCCCGGTACGAGAACGCCCGGTCGTCCCTCGACCTCGGCGCCCACCCGGCCTCGGTACGCCCAGGCACCCCCGTCTCCTGGGCCCCCTCCGCGTGCGTCGTGGCGCGGGTCGACGCGCTGGGGGAGGGGTTCGACGAGAGCATGCGGGTCGGGGAGGACGTCGACCTGTGCTGGCGCCTGGTCGCAGCGGGCCGGCGGGTGCGCTACGAGCCGACGGTCCGGGCCGCCCACGAGCACCGCGTGCGCACCCGGGACTGGTTCCTGCGCAAGGCCGTCTACGGTACCGGGGCCCAGCCCCTCGCCGAGCGGCACCCGGAGTTCGTCGCGCCCGCCGTGTTCGCCCCGTGGAGCACGGCGTTCGCCGCCGCGCTGCTCGCCGGGCGGCGTTGGTCCGTTCCGGCAGGGGCGGCCGTCCTCGGCGTCGTCACCGTGCGCATCGCCCGCAGGCTCGACGGCACCCGGCACCCCTACCGGCTGGCCGCGCGGCTCACAGGCAACGGAGCGCTCGCCACCCTGACGCAGACCTCCGCGCTCCTGACCCGCCACTGGTGGCCGCTGACGGCCGTCGGCTGTGCGATCTCCGGCCGGGTACGACGGGCCACAGCGATCGCCGCGGTGGCCGATATCGCACTGGAATACCGACGTGATCAGGCCATGCTCGATCCGCTGCGCTACGGGGTCGCGCGCCGTCTCGACGACCTCGCCTACGGCGCCGGTGTGTGGTTCTCCGCCCTCCGAGGCCGCTCGTCCACCGCCCTGCGACCCCGTGTCACCCGTACCGGCGTACCTGTCCCGGTCAGCGGAAAACGCGCGACGAACGCCGGTCCTGTGCCCCGACACTGAGGTCATTCCGCCGCGGGCGGCGCGGCGATGCGTGTGAGGGACCAGTCACCGGGAGGTGCGCGGAGTGACGCATGAAGTGGTCGGCCGTATCGAGGAATCGGGCCCTGAACTGGCCGCACTCGCCGACGAGAACGAGTCACTCGGCAAGCTGAGCGACCGGACCGTCGAACTGCTGCGTTCCACCGGGGTCATCCGGCTTCTGCAGCCCAAGGAGTTCGGTGGGTTCGCCGCGCATCCCCGGGACTTCGCGGAGGCGGTGATGGCGGTCGCGCGCCACGACGGGGCCGCCGGCTGGGTGAGCGGAGTCGTCGGCGTCCACCCGTGGGAACTGGCCCAGTTGGACCCGCGGCTCGCCCACGAGGTGTGGGACGACGACCCGGACACCTGGATCGCGTCGCCGTACATGCCCAACGGCATCGCCGAGCCGGTGGACGGCGGTTACGTCCTCAGCGGCCGTTGGCCGTTCTCCTCCGGCAGCGATCACTGCCGTTGGGACTTCCTCGGAGCGCTCCTCGGGGACGGCACGGGGAAGCCCGCCGGGCCGATCACCGTGATGCACGTGGTCCTGCCCCGCTCGGACTACGAGATCATCGACGGCACCTGGGACGTGATCGGCCTCGCGGGCACCGGCAGCAAGGACGTCGTCGTCGACAGGGCGTTCATCCCCGAGTACCGCACCATCCGGCAGGAAATGGTCCAGGAGGGGGCGGCCGCCGAGGCGGTCGGACTGACCGACACCCTGTACAAGCTGCCCTTCACCTCGATGTTCCCGCTCGGCATCACGGCCGCGGTCGTCGGCATCTGCGAGGGCGCGCTCGCGCTCCACCTGGCCCAGCAGCGCGACCGGGTCGCGGTGACCGGTGTCCAGGTGCGCGACGATCCCTACGTGCTCTACGCGGCCGGCGAGGCCGCGGCGGAGATCGCCGCCTCACGGGTGCAACTCATCGACGGCATCAGCCGGTTGTACGACCAGGTCGAGGCCGGCAGGCCGGTCACCATCGCGGACCGCGCCGACGTACGGCGCAACCAGGTCCGTTGCGCCTGGCGTGCGGTCTCGGCGCTGGACGAGATCCTCACGAGGTCCGGTGGCAACGCGATCCGCCGCACCAACCCCATCCAGCGGTACTGGCGGGACGCCCACGTCGGACTCCAGCACATGATCCACGTACCCGGCACCGCATACCACGCCAACGCCCTCGCACAGATGGGACTTGAGCTGCCCGCGTCGATGCGCGCCCTGGTGTGAGCGGTGGAGCGGCGCGACCCCGGACGGCGGACGTGGACTCCGTGGCCGGGACCAGATCGGTCGGTAGAAAAGGGAGCCGCAGATGAAGAAAGACCTGCATTTCAGACTGCAACGCGTGTCGGCGTGGTGCGGAGTCATCCTGTTCCTGGGATTCTTCGCGGCCTTCGCCGTGGGGCACCTCACCCCGCCGATGAGTCCGACGGAGAGCCCCGACGACATCGTCACCTTCCTCAAGGACCACCGCACGGGCATCCTCACCTGCGTCGCCCTGATGGTCCTGCTCGTCCCGTTCGAATACCCGTACGTCGTCGTGACGAGCATGCAGCTGCGCCGGGTCGAGGGCGGCTGGGGTCTGCTCTCCATGATCCAGCTCACCACGGGTGTGGTGGCCCCGCTCGGGTTCTTCTTCCCGCTCGCGATCCTGGCCGCCGCGGCCTACCGGCCGGAGATCCACTCCCCGGACGTCCTGTCCGCGATGACCGACACCTTCTGGCTCATGTTCGTGGGCAACGCCTGCATCTTCGTGCTGCAGGTCTGGTCGATCGGGTACGCCGCGTTCATCGACCACCGCCGCGCCAAGCCGGTCTTCCCGCGCTGGTACGGCTGGCTCAGCATGGTGCTGGGGGTGCTGCTCATCCCGGGCGCCTTCGTCTTCCTCAACCAGTCCGGGCCGCTCGCCTGGAACGGACTGCTCGCTTACCTGCTCCCCTCGATCGCGTACGTCTTCTGGAAGATCGCCACGCCGTACGTGCTGCTGAAGGCGATCACGTCCGAGGAACAGGAGCTGGCCGGGACCGAGGCCGATGAACCGGTGACCGTCTAGAACCCGTACCGACGCCTGTGGCCGGGTCCCGCGCCGCCGATCGCGGGGCCCGGCCACAGACGACGTGGGTGGCGCCGGACACTCATCATTTCAGTGTACGTAATTGAATTGGCGAGAGGAGCCGCATGTAGCTACCTACTGGTCAGCAATCTGTCAGGATTCCGGATACTGACATGTTTCCCCTATTCCGTATACTGAATCATTGACTAGACCGGACGGTACAGCTAACTTCGCATCATCCGCGGTGAAGTTCTGCCACGAACGACGAGGTTCGAAAGAGGTACCGTCTGTGTTCAAGGAATTTGTCGTGTCCGGCGACTCGCACATCATCGAGCCGGTCGATCTCTTCAAGTCCCGGCTTCCCCGGCACCTTCGCGAACGGGCTCTGTGGGAAGAGGAGTTCACGCTCGACGAGCCGATCGTCGACGGCGGGCACACCGAGTTCAAGAAGCTGCACACCATCGGCTTCGACGGCTGGACCATCTCCAAGTACCGCCAGCTCGGCGGGGAGACGCCGGACGGCGATCCGGACCACATCATCCGGGACATGAACCTCGACGGCGTCGACGCCTCGGTGATGTTCCCGAACCTGTCGCTGTTCGTCCTGTTCACCGACGACCACGAGCTCTCCATGGCCCACGCCCGCGTCTGGAACGACTATCTCGTCGAGCGGTATCTCCCGTACAAGGACCGGCTGCGTCCGACGGCGGCGATACCGCTCACGAACGTCCCCGAGGCGGTGGCGGAGATCGAGCGATGCGCACGGCTGGGGCTCGGCGCGATCCTGCTGCCGGAGATCCCGCCCCTGCCGTACTTCGCGAGGGAGTATGACCCGGTCTGGGCGGCAGCCCAGGCGCACGGGATGCCGGTGTTCATCCACGTGGCCACCGGCGGGGTGATGGTCAAGGAAGAGGTGTCCGAGACGGCGCTGACCGTCCGGGGGCTGATGACGGCCATGAACATGGGCAAGGGCAACCTGACCGACGACATGGTGGCCGGCCGCACCATGGGCAGCGCGGTGGGGTCGGCAGTGGCCGGTCCCCAGGGCATCGTCGCCAGCCTCGTCGGCGGTGGCGTCTGCGAGCGCTTCCCCGACCTGCACTTCAACCTGATCGAGTACACCGCCGGCTGGCTCGTCTCCTTCATGGGCTACATGGACAAGGCCTGGAAGACCGGCACCGGCCAGGACCCCGACTGGTGGCTCGGCTTCTGGGACGACAGCCGTGCCCCGAGGGAACAGCTCGCCATGGGACGGCTGTTCGCCGTCAACGACCGGTGGCCCTACCCGCTCAAGCCCACCGAGTACGTCCGGCGCCAGATCCATGTGCAGTTCGCGGACGACCCGACGGCCGTGAAGGCCCGTCACATCACCGGCCTCTCGACGGTCATGTGGGGCAACGACTACCCGCACGCGGAAGGGACCTTCCGCAACAGCGCCGAGTGTGTCGCCGAGAACTTCGAGGGAGTCGGCGACGAGGACCGCGCCGCCATCCTCGGCGGCACCCTCGCGAGGGTGGTCGGCTTCGACACGAGCAGGAAGCTGGCTCCTCCGTGGAGCACCTCGCGATAAAGTGACCTTATTTTGCGAACTGAGGCTCCATTGGGCTCAATCTATCGCAGCAATGTCGACAGGAACGAAGAGAGTAGTACACTCTTTTCTGGTTTGCTCGGTGCCGCCTGATACCGGTCGGCCGCACCCGGGCGCATCAGCTCGCGGAACGCGCAGGCCGAGAGGAGCCGACATGAGTACGACACTCGACGAGCCCGACGGAATCTACGAGGGCGCGGCCGCCTACGACTTCGACAACCGCCTCGGCGGCCCGGTCCTCAGCCACCAGGAGCGCTGGGACGAGATGGCCGGTACCCACTCCGGGTTCCGCAGCACCGTCGCCCGGGGTTTCTGGGTCGTCACGGACGGCCCGGCCGTGCAGCAGGCACTCCAGGACTGGCGGACGTTCTCCAGCAAGTCGGTGACGGTGCTCGATCCGGACCCGAAGTTCCTCTGGATCCCCGAAATGCTGGACCCGCCCACGCACGGTGTGTGGCGGCGCCTCCTGGGCCGCTACTTCTCCCCGGGTGCCGTGGCCGCCCGGGAACCAGAGGTCCGCCGGATCGCGGCGGAGATGATCGACGCGCTGAAGGACCGCGACGGCGGCGACGTGCTCGACGAGTTCGCCCGCCGCTTCCCGACCCTGGTCTTCATGCGCCTGATGGGCCTGCCCGAGGAGGACCTGTCCACCTTCCTCGCATGGACTCGGGAACTGCTGCACCTCTCCCACGGCGAGGACCCGGACGGCGCCCGCCAGATGACCGCCATGCGGGAGGTGTCGGTCTACTTCGAGGAACAGATCGCCCTGCGCCGCAGGACACCGCTCGACGACCTGCTCTCCCATGCCATGACCTGGACGATCGACGGCGAGCCGATCAGCGACCGGGACATGCACGCCTTCTGCCTCCTGATGTTCCAGGCCGGCTTCGACACCGTGCCGATCTCCATCGGCTGGGCGCTGTACCACTTCTCCACGCACCCGGAGCAGCGCGCGGAGATCGTCGCCGACCCCTCGCTGATCCCCACCGGGGTCGAGGAGATCCTGCGCGTCTACTCGTTCGTCGTCCCGGCCCGCAAGGCGACCCAGGACGTGGAGGTCGGCGGCTGCCCGGTCAGGGCGGGCGAGATGGTGATGCTCCCGCTCGCGGTCACCAACCGCGACCCCGGCCGCTACGAGAACCCGCGCGAGGTGGACCTGCACCGCAAGGCCACCAACCACATCGCGTTCGGCTCCGGCCCGCACCGCTGCCTCGGCTCGCACCTCGCCCGCCTCGAACTCAACGTGGCGGTCGAGGAGTGGCACCGGCGCATCCCGGACTACCGGATCGTGCCCGGTCAGGAGCTGTGGCAGCACGGCAACATGTACGGCATCAAGTCCCTCCGGCTGGAGTGGTGAACGCCCGGCGCGGACCCCGGGGAGTCCCGTCGGCGGTGCCGTCGCGGCAGACGCCACGGCGGAATCAGTGCCCCGATCACGGCACCGGATGCCTGTTTCCCGCCCCTTGACGCAGGTGGTGAATAGACTGGGGATCCGCAATATTCCCCAGAGGAGCTGGCCATGGCGACTGCCGTCGACCGCGAATCCGCCGGCGGCGAGACGGACGTCCCGGTCGGCAAGCTGGCCGCGCAGACCGCGCAGCGCATCGAGGCGGAGGTCATTCGCCGGGGCTGGCCCGTCGGTGAGTCGCTGGGCTCCGAGGGTGAGCTGCGGGAGCGGTTCGGGGTGAGCCGCGCGGTGCTGCGCGAGGCGGTGCGGCTGGTCGAGCACCACCAGGTCGCCCGGATGCGGCGCGGCCCCGGCGGCGGCCTCATCGTCTGCGCGCCCGACGCGGGACCGGCGACCCGGGCCATGGTGATCTACCTCGAATACGTCGGCACCAGCGTGACCGACCTGCTCCAGGCCCGCCTGCTCCTCGAACCGATCGCCGCCGGCCTGGCCGCCGACCGGATCACCGAAGAGGGCATCAGCACGCTCCGGGCCACCCTCGACTTCGAACTCGAGCACTGGGACGCCCCGTCGGTCCATTCGCAGGATCCGCTGCACCCGATGCTCGGCCGCCTGTCGGGCAACCCGGTGCTGCACCTGTTCATCGATGTACTGACCCGCCTCACCGCCCGCTACGCGCACACCTCACGGCGTCTGTCCAAGGCGGAGACGTATGCGGCGAAGGAGGTCTCGCACCGCGAGCACCGTGCCGTCGTGGACGCCGTCATCGCCGACGGCGGCGCCCGCGCGCAGGCCGAGCTGACCGCTCATCTGGAGTCGGTGGCCGCGTGGATCGAGAAGCACCGGGTCCGCCGCGGGCCGCGCATCTCGGGGAACGTGGTCGAGCCCGAACTCGCCGAGGGATCACGGGCCAAACTCGCCGAAGTCGTGGCCGCCCGGATCCACGACGACATCGCCGCACGCGGCTGGCAGGTCGGCACGGTCCTGGGCTCGGAGGCGGATCTGTTGGCCCGCTACGAGATCAGCCGGGCCGTCCTGCGGGAGGCCGTACGGCTCCTGGAGTACCACTCGGTCGCCCGGACGCGCCGCGGTCCCGGCGGAGGGCTGATCGTCACCGAACCCGAACCGCAGGCCAGTGTCGACACGATGGCGCTCTTCCTGGAGTACCAGGGCGTCGCCGCCGACGATCTGAGGATCGTCCGCAACGCCATCGAACTCGGCATCGTCGCGAAGGTGACCGCCCGGCAGGTCGCGGGGGACCCGGAGGTCGCCGAACGCCTCGGGAAGGCCGTCCGCTGGACCGTCGAGGGCCCGCCCGACGACCCCCGCAAGGCCGACCTCTTCCACTCCGAACTGGCGGCCCTGGCCGACAATCCGGTGCTGTCGCTCTTCCTCGCCATCATCACCGAGCTGTTCCGCCGGCACGCTTCCGGACACGACCGGCAGCTGCCCGGGGACACGGCCGCCGACGAGGTCCGCGACGTCCACCAGCGCATCCTCGACGCGATCGTGCAGGGAGACGCCGGGATGGCCCGCCATCGGATGCGCCGGCACCTCGACGCGCTGATCCCCTGGTGGCACTGATGCAACGGAACCGAACGGCCCTCAGAACGTGGGAGGTTGCGGACGCCTCTTGACGTATCCGGCGGCGTCCACGCGCATCTGCATGCCGGACACGTAGCGGGACTCGTCGGAGACGAGGAACAGCACGGTCTCGGCGATGTCCTCCGGCTCCACATAGGGGATGCCGAAACCCGTCGTCGCGGGGAAGGCGGGCAGGGCGTCCTCGCGGCTCGGGTTCTCAAGATCGGGGCGAAACGTCCGGTACATGAGGTCGCTGTTGAGCATGTCGGTGTTGACATTGGTGGGATGCAGCGCGTTGACCCGGATCCGCCGGGGCGCCAGCACCGTCGCCAAGTCGTGGACGAACGCGGCAACTTGGCGCTTCGCCAGCGAATAGCCCAGCCCTCCGGGCCCGTTGGCCGGGTTGTCGGTGGTGGCCGGGGTCAGCCCGGCGAGCGATCCGGTGGCGACGATCGAGGCGCCGTCGGGCAGATGGGGCAGCGCCGCGTCGACGGCGTGCACGACACCGTTGAAGTCGACGGTGACCGCGTCGAGGAAGGCCTGCGCGGTCCGGTCAGGCCCCAGCGGGCAGATCCCGGCCTGGGCGACGACGGCGTCGAGCCGCCCCAGCTCGGCCACCCCCTCGGCCACGGCCGCCCTGAGCGCGGCCGGATCCCGTACGTCCGCCTTGCGGGCGACGATGCGCCGGCCGAGCTTCTCGACCGCCCGCACCGTTTCCACGAGGTCCTTCTCGGTGGCCAGCGGATAGCCATTGGTGGCGATGTCCTCGCAGAGGTCCACGGCGACGATGTCGGCGCCCTCCGCGGCGAGCCGGATCGCCTGGGCCCGGCCCTGACCCCGCGCGGCTCCCGTGATGAAGACGGCCTTGCCCTGTACCCGACCCATGGGGTCTCCTTCAGCTGAAGAAAAGAGTATCCTGAATATGGAATTCGGGGCGGCGTGGCACCCGAAGATCGCCGCCCTATATGGGAGTTTGCCGATTGCTCTCGGTTGATTGGGAGTGTTCAGTGCACACAATGCGGGAAGCGGAGTTGGCATATGAAGATCACCATTGACACGGCGGCGTGCTCCGGTCACGCCCGGTGCGCGGCGGCGGCGCCGCAGCTCTTCCGCCTGGACGACGACGGCTACGCGGTGCCCTACGACGCGGAGGTTCCGGAAGCACTCGAGAACGCGGCCCGCGACGGGGAAACGGCCTGCCCGGAACGGGCTGTCACCGTCCGGTGAACACGGCTGAGCCCCGCGGCCCGTCGGCCGCGGGGCTCACCCATGCCCGTGGGCTCAGCCGGCAGGCTGCGGTGGCGGCGTGAAGTGGTGGCCCCAGAAGGCCCCGTCCGTGATCTCGTACACGGGCACCGGCTCCGGCACCTTCAGGCCGTTCCAGCCGAACTCGACGGCGTAGTTCTCCGGCGACCAGACGTAGAACGACACCATGTGGTCATTGGTGTGCTTGCCGAGCGAGTGCATCATCGGCACCTCGTACGTGGCCGCCCGGTCGAGAGCGCGTCCCACGTCGTCCAGGGTCACGGCCTCCACCATGAAGTGGAGCAGCCGCCCGGGACCCGGCATCGGGGTCACACCGAGCGTGTGGTGCCGCGGATTGCACCCCATGAACCACGTCGTACCACCGGGTGACCGCATCGTGTTCCGCTCGATGAAGCCGAGGACGTTCACGTAGAAGTCGAACGTGGTCCGCGCGTCCTCGGCGGAGATGATCGCGTGTCCGAATCCCATGTCACCGGTGACGAACTTCGAGACGAGCGGCGTCTGCACGGGCACATGGTCCAGGACGGTGCCGTAGAACAGCTCGACCGGGTTCCCGCCCGGGTCGTTGAACTTGACGAAGCCCGTCACCTTCCGATCCGCCGCCTCGGCCTCCGTGCCGACGGTCACCTTGATCCCCGCCTTCTCGACGTCGGCGACCAGACGCGCCAGCTCCCGCTCGTCGAGAACCTCGAAGCCCAGCGCCGTCATCCCGCTCTGGGCCCCCGGAGAGACCACGATACGGGCCGGGTAGTCGTCCATCCTGAAGGACAGGGACTCGGCATCACCGCCCTCGACCTGCATCAGGCCGAGGAAGTCGGCTCCGAAGGCCTTCCACTTGTCGAGGTCGTTGGACTCCAGACGCAGGTACCCGAGTGAGCGAACGCCCATCAGGTCCTCCCCTCACATTGGTCAGATCCGGGGCGGCCCGTCGGGCCCCCGGTATCGCTACGTCTGCGACGGTAGACAGCCCGATACCGCCGCTGCCGGGGCCGTCCCACTGATCGGGAGGGACACGGCGACCAGTACGCCCCGGTGGGACGGTGGCCCTCCTGACGCGCCCGGAGGCCGGCTGAGAGCCGACGGCGGCCGCATCCGGCGCACGGCGGAGAGGGAAAGAGTGGCGAGACCCGTAGCGGTACGACGGCCCGCGGCGCCGATATCGAGCCGTCAGGCCGCCCGCCGGGTCCGCATCCTGCGTGCCGCGTCCGATCTCGGCACACGCGAGGGACTGGCGAGCGTGCAGATGCACGACGTGGCCAAGGAAGCCGGCGTCGCGATCGCCACGCTGTACCGCTACTTCCCGTCCAAGCCGTACTTGTTCCTGGCGGTGCTCGAGTGGCACATCGAGCAGTTCCTGGGCGACCGCGACCGCGACCGCGACCGCGACCGCGACCGCGACCGTGACGGCGACGGCGACGGCGGTCCGGGGGCCTGCGAGGCGGTGGACACCGGCACCGAGGTGGGCGAGATGCTCGTCGCGCTCAGCGGCAAGCTGCTGGGGAGCCGGCTGCTGGCCTCGGCGGTGGCGCTGTCGTCGTTCACGGAATACACGAGCGTCGTCCCGACGCGGATCGACATCGTGGAGAGCGCGCTGGGCCAGAGACTCCTGCGTGTACTCGCGGGCCGTGTGGATGCGCGGACCGAGCGCAGCAGGGTGCGGCTGCTCGTCTACAACTGGTGGGGCGTGTTCGTGGCCATGCTGACCGAGGAGATCTCCACCGAGCAGGGCAACGCGGACCTGCGGCTGGCCGCGCGGCTGATCACGATGCCGTGAGAGGCGGACGACGGCATCGCCCGGGACATCGCTCCCGGTCGACTACCACCTGATGGACCGCTGCGGGAGGGGGTTTCCCGGTGAGCGGTACATTTTTTTGCGTTCGCCGAATAATAGACCAACTACCCTAATGAGTCGGTGCATGACTCTTTCTTCACGGCCGACGGCGTTGGTAGTTTGACGTCGGCGTCGAACTAGAATTGATTTCAGTTTGAGCAGAGAGGCACCGACGATGACGTCTGCCCTTCGCCTGAGCGTGCGTGCAACCGAGGCCGACGGCCATGCGCTGCCTCCGTCGATGATGGAGCGCGTGACACTGATCATGGATCTCTTCGAACGTCCGCAGACCCACCTGACGCTCGAAGCGGTGTCCCGTCGGACACATCTGCCCCGCTCGACGACTCATCGGATACTCGACCAACTGGTCCGGCTGGACTGGCTGCGCCACACGGCGGCCGGATACACGCTGGGACCCCGGGCGCTCGGTCTGGGCGGCCGGGAGATCGGCCACAGCGCGCTGCGGGCCGCTGCCGCACCGCACCTGCTGGATCTGGCGGTGCGCACCAGAATGGTCGTCCACCTGGCCGTGCTGGACGGGCCGGAGATCTACTACCTGGACAAGGTGGGTGGCCGGGCCGCGGTGGACATACCGTCCAAGGTCGGCGGCCGGGCGGTCGCGCACTGCACCGGGCTCGGCAAGGCCATGCTGGCCTGGCTCCCGCCGGAGGAGATCGACGCCCGGTACACGCAGGCGATGGAGCGCCGTACCCCGCACAGCATCGGCCGCCTCGACGAGCTGCACCGTGAACTCGGCCTGGTACGGCGCCGCAACGGACTGGCGATCGACCGGGGGGAGTGCTTCCCCGATCTCGGCTGCGTCGGCGTCGCGCTGCGCGGCCCCGAAGGGCCTCTCGGCGCGATATCGGTGGTCGGGGACGGCCGTTCCGCACTGGAACTCGTGGCTCCGCTGGTGGTCAACGCGGTGCGGGCCGTCTCCGATGATCTGTTCGCGGCCCCGCGGCCGGAACGCCGGGACATGCCGGAGCTGGTCGGCTAGCGTCCCGGCCCGCCGGCCGCAGCGGTCCGTTCCGCGGCGACCACCCGGGTCGGGGCCTCGACAGGTCAGCCGGCGGCGGGGACCCGTTCCCACCCCGACTCGGGGTCGAGCGACAGGCCGGGGTGGTCCCGCTTGAACTCCTCGGCCTGCTCCTCGATCTTCGGCAGGGCATGGTCCGGCGCACCGAATCCGCGGAACAGAGTCCCGCAGTACTCGCGGGAGAGGAACGCCGCGTCCCACTCTCCGTCCGGGTTCACCCATTGGTAGGTGTGGTTGTGCAGGTTGAGGAACTGCAAGGTGGCCAGCCGCGGCGGCATCGTCCGGAAGACGTGCTGTTCCATGGCTTCCGAGAGCAGCCCCGAGATCACCTGCTCGAAGTCGGAACGCTGTCCCAGCAGGGTCTTGAGCTCCTCGCCGCTGAGCGAGCGGTAGTCGTGCTCGTAGACCCAGATGTGGTCGAGCCTGCGGAAGATGATCGTCAGCAGTGACTCCGACAGCAGACGCAGCCGCAGCAGGGGGCCGGCGTCGAGCGCGGCGATCTGCCGGGCGCGGGCGAGCAACGGGCCCATCACCCGGGACTGGATCTCGACCAGCAGGTTCTCCTTGGACCCGATGTAGTAGTACAGGGCGCCCTTGGCGAGCCCGACCGCACTTCCCAGGTCGTTGATCGAGGTCGCCGCGTAGCCCTGCTGCGCGAACAGCGACGCCGCGATGTCGATGATCTTCTGGCGTCTGACCTCGAAGCCCGGTCCGTGGCCCGGCGGTCGTGGCATTGGTTCTCTCCCCGCTCGACGTGACGACGTGTCGATTGAAACAGGCTCCCGCAGCCCGCGTCGAACAGCCCTCGGCACATTCGGGGGAAGTGAACCCAAAGTGCCTTCCTCCCCACGGCGCGGACGGGGCCCCGGGACCAAAGTCCCGGGGCCTCTTCTGTGAGTCGCAGCCGTCGGGGTGGTGTCAGACGGTGGCGACGGGTGTGAGGGGGCTTCCTTGTGTGCCGGGGAGGTTGAGGGGTGGTGCGGTGAGGAGGAAGCGGCTGCGGTGGTGCTCGCGGAGCCAGGCGGCGAGGTCGTGCAGGTACCAGAGTTCACCGAGCGGGACGCCGAGTTTGAAGAGGCAGAGGTGGTGGATCGGCAGCAGTGTGTGCGGGCCCTGCGCCTGCGTGACGCCCACGCCCTCGACCGCGTAGTTGTCCGAGATCAGCGCCGAGATCTGCGACTCGGCGATCCATTCGAGCAGGTCCGGGTCGTCCGCGTCGAGATAGGCGGCCGTCTGGTGGATCGCCACCGGGTCCGGGTTCTTCTCCCAGGCGAGGATCTGGGTGGCGAAGCCGGTGTGGAGGAGAAGCATGTCTCCGGGCTCCACGACCACGTTGTCCGCGGCCATGATGTCCTGGAGCTGCTTCAGGTTGACGGGCTGGTAGCCGGTGCCGAGGTGGTGGGCGATGTCGATGAGGACACCCCGGCCCTGGACCCCGTGTTCCGCCATCTTCTCCAGACCGAGGTGGCGGGCGAAGCTGAGGCTCCCGCTACCGTCCCCCTTGGCATCCTCCTGCGGCCCGACGAGGTCGGTGCCCGCCCGGTAGCCGTTGTAGTAGACCGGCTCGGCGACCCCGTCACCGTCCGCGTCGAACTCGGCGCCCTGGTGGGCGAGCGAGTCCCACTGGGTCGAGTACTGCAGCCACAGGGTCACGACGTCGTCCGACCAGACGTCGATCAGGGAGGGGTCGATCTGCTCACGGGCGACGACGTTGTAGAAGACGTCCTGGGTGTGGGCGAGGTCTTCGGTGGGGCGCAGGATGGGCGGGTAGCGGCGCTGGTTCATGGCCGACCCGCCGGGATAGTCGAGCGGCAGGCTCAGACTGAAGCTGATCCCGTGCTCGACCTCGCGCACGCCCTGAAGGACCTTCTCGGGGGTGAGCAGGTTGATACGGCCCAGCTCGTCGTCCTCACCCCAGTCGCCCCACGTCGAACCCGGCGGACGCTGCTTCCAACGCTTCGTCACGATAAACGCCTCCTCTGGTGACAGTCCCGGTACCGGCCGTCGGCATGCTAATAAGATTGTACCGATCGGTCAACAAGAAAAGTTGCTTGCGGATAACCCTCCCTTTGGGTCCGTGGCATCAATAGACTGTGTGTTCAAAATATGGGTTCGGGGTATGGGTCGCGGCTGCTGCGACGACTCTTGACCACCCTGCGGGGCGTAACCGCACATCCCTGAACCACTCCACCCCTGAACTGCCCTGGGAGAGAAGACCGATGACCATTTCCGCCGAAGCCGCACTGGCCGGTGTGCAGGCCACCATCGCCGCCTACGCCCAAGCCATCGATGCCGGCCGCACCGAGGTCATTCCCGACCTCTTCACCGAGGACGGCGTCGCCGAGATCGTGGGCCAGGGAACCTTCGAGGGCCGGGAGGCCATCCGCAAGGTCTATGGGGCGTTCACGCCGCAGGGCCCGCAGCTGCACCTCGTCGGCAACACCCTGCTCACCTCGCCGCCCGGCGACGAGGTGACCGCCAGCAGCAACCTGGTGTTCTTCGTGCGCGGCGAGGAGGGCTGGGCGGTGCAGCTCGTGGGGACCTACGAGGACACGCTGGTCCGCGTCGGTGACGCGTGGAAGTTCCGCAAGCGGGTCACGACGTTCAACTGACGCGGCTGGGGAGGCGACCGCCCTCCGATGGGACGTCGGTCGCCGCTCCCGCGTGTGTCGCTGTCTCGTCGGCGACGGCAGCGCGACGCGATGGGATCGACGAAGAGCATTGATTGTACCGACCGCTTGAATTAACTTTCGCTCTGGCGAACCACACAAGGCCGTGTAGAGGAGTCGCGTATGGCACCCAAGGACGTCCAGGAACCCGCCGAAGCGGTGTCCGGGGCCCCCGACGATCTGCGAGCCGCCGGCTGGAAGGCCATGCGTGCGGCCCTGCCGGGGGTCTTCCCGGAAGAGGACGTCGACCTGCGGGACGGCCGTCTCGGCGAGGAGCTCGTCGACATCGGCTTGACCGCTGTCTGGGGTGCGCTGTGGGGCCGCGAGGGCCTCAGCCCCCGGGACCGCAGCCTGGTCACGCTGAGCGTGCTGATCGCGCTGCGCGCCGAGACAGAACTGAAGACCCACGCCCGGATCGCACTCACCAACGGGCTGACCAAGGACGAGATCGCCGAGGTCCTCTACCACGCCGGGGGATACGCCGGTTTCCCCGCCGCGGTGTCGGCCCGGACCGCGGTGCGCGAGGCGCTGGGCGAATAGCGGTTCCGAACGGCATCCGAACCAGGTGAACAAGGCGCACGCATGTCACAGGAGGGAAGGGTCGCTGTTGTTACCGGTGGCGCCCGTGGTGTTGGGCAGGCTGTCGCGGCCGTGCCGGCCGCCCGGATCCGTCGGGAGCTGGGGTCCGTCGCGATCCTTGTCAACAACGCTGGGGTCACCGCCTGTCAGCCTTTCGTGAGCATGGGTGAGGACGCGTGGGACCGGATGATCGGCATCAATCTGAAGGGGCCGTTCCTGGTCACCAGGGAACTGGTGCCCGATGACACCCCGCTCGCGCGTCAGGGGCCCGTGGACATCGACGCCGCCGCGGCGCACCTGCCGAGGAAGCGGGCCGGACGGCCGCAGGACGTCGCCTACGCGGTGGCGTATCTCGCCTCGGAGGAGGCCGGTTACGTCACCGGCCAGACCCTCAGCACCCAACGGCGGACGCCACCTGGTCTGAGCCGGCGGTCCGGCTTCCGGGCTCCAGGTGCCCGGCTTCCTCCCGTCGCAGGCCGAGTGGACGTCGGCGACGCCTTCGAGTCCGCCGCCCCGACCCACTGAACGATCTGGAGAGATCCCATGAAGGTTGTCGTCGACGAAGAGAAATGCGTCGCGGCCGGACAGTGCGTGGCGGCCGCCGCGGACGTGTTCGACCAGCGTGAGGACGACGGAATCGTCGTCCTGCTCAACGAGAAACCGTCGGCGGAACTGGCCGACGACGTCCGCAACGCGGCCGCGGTCTGCCCCGCCCTGGCCATCCGCATCGAGGAATAGCGCGTCCCGAGCCTGCCCCTTCCCCCCACCACCGTAGGAGAACCCATGGCCCAGGCAGAGGCCCGACCCGCCCCTGACGAGCAGGTCTACTACTACCAGGACGACCGCGACGCCAAGTGCCCCTTCGCCCCGCCGCCCGGTCTGCGCGCCCTGAACGAGAAGGCCCCCGTCTCCCGGGGGCGGATCTGGGACGGCAGCACCCCCTGGCTGGTCACAGGCCACGCCGCACAGCGCGCCATCCTGTCCGACCCCCGGGTGAGTTCGGACGACAAACGGCCGGGATTCCCGTACCCCAACAAGGCCATGGCCGAGAACGCCCATCACCATCCGCTGACCGTCTTCAACGCCGACGGCACCGACCACGCGCGGATCCGCCGCATGATGACACGCCCCTTCACCCGGCCCCGGATGGAGGCCCTGCGGCCGGAGATCCAGAAGTTCACCGACGACCTCATCGACAAGATGCTCGCCGGTCCCAAGCCGGTGGACCTGGCCACCGCGCTGTCGCTGCCGCTGCCCTCGCTGATGATCTGCGCGCTGCTCGGAGTGCCGTACGAGGACCACGAGTTCTTCCAGAAGCACGGCTCCGTCGCCACCCGGAGCGACAAGACCGCGGAGGAGGACCGGCAGGCGAACGAAGCGCTCGGCGGCTATCTCGCCGGAATGCTCCAGAAGAAGATGGAGGAGCCCACCGAGGACGTCCTCTCGGACTTCGCCGTGCGCATCAAGGACGGCGACCTCACCCTTCCCGAAGCCACCCTGCTCTGCATGATCCTGCTCATCGCCGGTCATGAGACCAGCGCGACCATGATCACGCTGGGTACCGCCCTGCTGCTGGAGAACCCCGGGCAACTGGCGCGGCTGCGCGAGATCGAGGACTCGAAGGACGCCGCGCCCGCGGTCGAGGAGATCCTCCGATACCTGACCGTCGCTATGTTCGGGCAACGGCGCATCGCCGCAGAGGACTTCGAGTTCGAGGGCGTGCGGATCAAGGCCGGCGACGGCATCGTCGTCCCGCTGCCCGCCGGCAACTGGGACCCGGAGGCGTTCCCCGAGCCGGAGAACCTCGACCTCACCCGTGACTCCCGCCACCACCACGCCTTCGGCTGGGGCATCCACCAGTGCCTCGGCCAGCAACTCGCCCGTATAGAACTCCAGGTCGTCTACAGCACCCTCTACCGGCGCATCCCCACTCTGCGCCTGGCGGTCGACCGCGACGAACTCGCGTTCCGTCCCGCCGACGCGCTCGCGTTCGGCATCCGTGAGCTGCCGGTCACCTGGTAGGCGACGCAACCGCCTCTCCGTGTGGGGGGGGTACGCCGGGGTGCAGCGGGCTGCACCCCGGCTCGGGGAGATCGCTCCCTCGTGGCGGAGGGGGGATCGACGCCGCGGCCGACGGGCCGAAGAACGTGTGCACGTCGTGATGCCCGTGCGCCGGGTCACTCGCGAGACACTCGTCCTGTGACGAGTGTCTCTGGTGAGGAGTGACGCATGACCACAGTGGGGATCGCCACCGGCGTCGGGCGCGGGACGGGCGAGGCATGCGCGAAGCGCCTGGTGGACATGGTGGACGTGCTGTTGCTCGCCGACCGTAGTGAAGCGGCCGCGGCCGCGATGGCCAAGGACCTGTCCGGACACGGCGGGAGCACGGCCGTCGAGCCGCTCGGGGTGGACGTCACCGACCGGGACGACCTCGCACGGCTCGCCGGACGCGTCAGTGAACTCGGCACGCTGAGGGCCGTCGCGCACGCCGAGAACGTGCCGCCGGAGGAAGCCGACTGGCGCCGGATCCTCGAGGTCGACTTCGTCTCGGCCGCGCTCGTCGCCGAGGTGCTCCGCCCGCTGGCCACCGTCGGCACGGCCTTCGTGTACTTCGCCTCGGTGTCTCCGCTGATCGCTCACATCGACCCCGATCCGGCGGTCGCCGCCGTCCTGGACACCGCGCTGGAGGGCGACTTCCTCGTCCGGCTCCGGGACGCGATCGGCCCGGCCGTCGAGGATTCGGCGTGGGCGTATCCGTGGGCCACGTACGGCGTGCACCGCCTCGCCCGTGCGGAGGCGGTGCGGCTGGGGCCGACGGGAGCCCGTGCGTGCTCCGTGTCGCCCGGCGCCATCGACACGCCCGAGACACGGATGGAGGCGGCGCGGTACGAGTCGGTCCGGCAGCTGATCCGGCGCACGCCGCTGAGCCGCACCGGCCGGTGCGAGGAGGTCGCCGCCGTCGCCGCGTTCCTGCTCTCGGACGAGGCGAGCTTCGTGAACGGCGTCGACATCGTCGTCGACGGTGGCCTGTACGCGGCCGTACAGGACGACTGACGCCAGCCGGGTCCACAGCGAGCTCGCCCGCACGGCCGCACGGCGCATGCGGGCGTGCGGCGCATGCGGGCGTGCGGCGCATGCGGGCTGAACCGTAAGCGGGCTCAGCTCTGATAGGGCTTGTCGGCCAAGGTCAGTCCTTCCAGGGCCATGCCCAGCGTCGTACCCTCGTCCAGCCGTCGGGCGAGCCGCTGTCGGAGCGCCAGCGGCGTGAGGCGCAGCAGCAATGAGGGCTTGGAGGCCAGCTGTTCGGCCAGCGTCAGCGCGCGGGGGAGAACCTCCGCGAAGGGGACGACCTCGTTGACCATGCCCAGCTGGAGAGCCTCGTCGGCCTGGATCACCTGCTGGGTCAGGGCCGCGTACCGCGCCCGGTTGATGCCGAGGAGCTCCTCCCAGACGACATGGACGCCGTCTCCCGGTACGACCTCGCCCGCGAGGTGGGGGAAGTCCTGGAAGTGCGCGGTGTCCGAGGCGATCGTGATATCGCCGAGCAGGACCCACTCCGAGTGGAAAGTGGCCGGTCCGTTGATCGCCGCGATGATCGGCATCGGGAGATCGACCAGGGCTCGGAGCACCTGGCGGCCTTCCCAGTAGATATCGTCCCAGTTGAGCGGCTTGAACACCTGGCGATCGACCGTCATGTCCATCTCGGTCATGAAACGGTCGCCGGCGCCCGTGAGGACCAGGACCCGGTTCTCCCGGTCGTCGGCGATCTCCCTCAGGACGCGGGGGAAGTCGCGGTGGATCCGCACGCTGAGAGCGGCGGGCCCACCGCCGTTGTGGAGCCGCAGGGTCAGGACTCCGTTCTTGGTGCGTTCGAGGGCGAAGTCCGGGAAGCCGTCGAAGTAAGCCGGGGTCTCCATTCGGGAATCCTCACGGTCGTAGGGCGTTTTCAGCGGATGCTGAAACCGGCGTCCAGCGGCCACTGGATGCCGGTGATGAAACGTGCTTGTTCCGAGACGAGGTAGGCCACCGCGTCGGCCACGTCTTCGGGCTGGAGGACGTCGAGCGGCAGGGCGTTCTGCATGCCGGAGACGAGGTTGTTCTCCCCGGAGGCGGCCTGCGCCATGAGCTTCTCCATGGCCGCGTTCTGGGTCATGCCGCTGAGCACGCCGGTGGGATGGATCGTGTTGACCCGGATCCACTCCGGGGCGAGGGCACCGGCGAGGTTCTGCATCAGGCCGACGAGCCCGCGCTTCGCGGCGGTGTAGGCCACGCCGCTGGTGTTCAGCGAAGGGGTGCCCTTCAGCCCGGCCGACGAACTGGTGATCACGATCGATCCGCCGCGGCCACCGGCCCGTAGGGAGGGAAGGGCGACGCGCACCGTGTGGAAGACGCCGGTGAGGTTGACGTCGATCACGTCGTTCCAGTCCGCGAGGACGTCCTCGGACTCGTCACCGAGCCGGATGATGCCGGCGTTCGCGATGATGATGTCCAGCCGGCCGAACTCGGCGTACCCCTCGTCGAACGCGGCCTGCAGGGCTGCGAAGTCCCGCACGTCGCACTTGCGTGCGACGATACGGCGATTCTCCCGCTCAACCAGTCGGACGCTTTCGGCGAGGTCGTCCTCCGACGCGTTCGGGTACGTCATCGTGGGGATGTCCGCGCAGATGTCCACCCCGATGATGTGGCACCCCTCCCGGGCCAGCCGCACGGCGTGGGCCCGCCCTTGACCGCGGGCGACTCCCGTGATGAAGGCGACCTTTCCCGTGAGTTCCTCGGACATGGTCTCTCCTTCGAGGGTGATCGGCACAGGGATGCCGGCTCATGGACATGGGCTTGTGGACATCGGCTCACAGACGCGGAACTCCGCTTGCAGGAGGCCGAATTCACGTGTCGGGACGCCGTTCGAGGGATGGCGCCGTGCGTGCCGCAGGGCCGTCCGGCTGCGGTGCGGCGCCGTCCAGAGCAGCAGTGTGATCGCCGTGTCGTGCGCTTCCGGCGAAGGTGTCCACTCAGTGGAACACGCGAGTCGAGGGGGCGTTCGTCATGTGCCGCTTCGACGAACTGAGTGTATTCAATTGACTGATTCGTGGTTACAGTGAGCCACGTTCGCAGCCCCGGCAAAGGAGTGCGCGTGACGGAAGTGACAGCCCCCGACCGGTCGCCGGTCGCGGTACCCCAGGAACGGCCGCTCGCCGGACGGCGCGTGCTGGTGACCGGAGCGGCCGGCGGAATCGGGGCGGCGGCCGTGTCCGTGTTCCTCGCGGCCGGGGCACGCGTCGTTGGCCTGTTCCACTCGACACCGCCGCCGGACGGGCTCAGGGCCCGCTGCCACTGGCTGCCCTGTGACGCGCGCTCCCGCGACTCGGTCGATACGGCCTTCGAGCGGGCCGCCACCGTCCTGGGCGGTCTGGACGTCCTGCTCAACGCCGCGGGGGGCTGGTGGCCCGGTACGCCAGAGTCACTGTCCGGCGACGAACTCGACACGATGCTCGACGTCAACCTCCGGAGCACGGTCCTCACCAACCAGGCCGCGTTCGAGAAGATGCGACACGGCGGCGGGCAGATCATCAATCTCGGATCCGGCGAGGGAGTGCGCGGGAACCCTCTCGCGCCGCACTACGCGGTCGCGAAGGCAGGCGTCCACGCCTGGACCCGGTCCGTGGCGGCGGCGTGGGGAAGGTACGGGATCACGGTGAACGCCCTGGCGCCGGCGGTGCAGACCGCAGGGGCCGACCGGCTGTGGGAACACCTTGGCGAGGAGGGTGCCGCGGCGCTCAGGCAGAACCTGCGGTCCGCAATGCCGCTCAGAGGTGAACTCGGCGATCCGGAGACGGATCTCGGGCCGGTCATGGTGTTCCTGGCCGGTACCGGGGCCCGGTTCATGACAGGTCAGCTGATCGCGGTCGACGGCGGCCTGCAGATGCTCGGCGCCTGATGCCGAGCGACAGCGATCAGTGCCTTCGTCCGATGGTCGGCCTGGAGCACCTGACCCTTCGCGAGGAACTACTGTCCGTGTTCGTCGCCGCCGCTGCGGCGGGCGACGCCGCCAGCGTCTGTCTGAGCGTCAGACACCCCGGCGCCCGAGACCGGAAGGTACTGCGCGAGACCGTGTCCCAGCTCGACGCGCTCGCCATCCCGATCGCCATGGCGGACGGATTCCTCCTCAGCCCCGGGGCCGGGCTGGACCCCCTCCGACGGCAGCTCGACGTGCTCTCGGACATGCGTGCCCCGTTGGCCAACACCTGCGCGTACGAGCCCGATGTGAACGCCCCGCGCGATCCGGGCGCGACAGCCGATCTGCTGGGCGAGTTCTGCCGGATCGCCCGGACCGCGCACGTGGACGTACTGCTCGAGTTCACGCCGCTCTCGCATGTGCCGTCACTGGCGGCGGCGGTCGCGGTCGTCAGGCAGCTCGACCAGCCGAACCTCAGGATCCTCGTCGACACCCTCCACCTCGTACGCGCCGGCGAAGGACCGGCCGAACTGGGCGGGATCGACCGACGTCTCATTGGCTACTGCCAGTTGAGCGACGGTGCCCTCGCGTCCGGGAGTCCCTCGGCCTACCTAGACGAGACCAACCACGACCGGACCGTTCCCGGCGACGGAGAGTTCCCCCTGGACGAGATCCTGCCGCTCATTCCCGAGGACGTGACGATCAGCGCGGAGGTCCCGTTGCGCCGCCTCGAGCGGGCCGGGGTCTCACCGGAGGAACGCGCTCGGCGGATTCTGGACCGCAGCCGTCGGGTCGTGGCGAGGGCCTGGCGACGACGGACACGGCCGGGGGCGCACGGTGGAGATCGCTGACAAACCCGTCCGCACAGCGGGAAGCCACGGCTGTTCCGCCCTTTTCCCGCAGTAGCTTTTCGCAGGCGCCCACAGGACACGAGGAAACAGGCGCCCACGGAACACGAGGAAACAGGCGCCCACGAACTGCGAGAAGGGGGACTCCACGCCATGAAGTCCGCGATATACAACGGGCCTTTCGACATCATTGTCACCGAGCGCGAGACGCCGAGCTGCGGGCCGAGGGATGTACTGCTCCGCAATCTGCACGCCGGCATCTGCGGGTCGGACGTGTCGGTCTATCTGCACGGTCCCGGAGCGCATCAGATTTTGCAGGGTGCGGAGTTCGGGCACGAAGTCGTTTCCGAGGTCGCCGAGGTGGGGTCCGAGGTGACCGGGTTGTCCGTCGGAGACCGGGTGTACCCGTACCCCCTTCTGGCGAAGGGGGACCCGCGCAAGGCGGGCTGCATCGGCGGATTCTCCGAATACATCCTGGTGCCCGACTGCCGCGTGGGACAGCAGGTCTTCCCCGTGGACGACCGCATCCCGACACCTGTCGCCGGGCTCGTCGAACCCTTCACCGTCGCTCACCGCGCGGTACGGCGCTGCCGCCCCCGGCCGGGCGAGAAGGCCGTCGTCTTCGGCGCCGGCACCATCGGGATCGGTGCCGCCGTCGCCCTGCGGAGCTTCGGTGTCGACGAGGTCATGGTGGTGGACCTCGCGGACCTCCGCCTTCGGAAGGCCGCCGGCCTCGGCTTCACGACCTGCAACTCTTCCCAGGAGGAGGTGCGGGAGCGGGCGGCGGAGGTCATGGGCGAGGTGACGACGCTGCTGGGTACCTGCCCCGACGCCGACATCTACATCGAGGCGGCGGGAGCCGACGCACTGCTGGCCACCATCCAGGACATGGCCAAGCCGGGGGCCCGGATCGGTGTCGTGGCGGTGCACCCCGAGCCGGTCCCGGTGAACCTCGTCCGGCTCGCGTACGGCGAACAGGAGATCATCGGTCCGGGCGGGTACCGGCCCGAGGACGTCATCGACGTCATGAACATCATGGCGAGCGGAACGTTCGATCTCGCGTCGATCATCACCCACACCTTCGCACTCGACCGGATCGTCGAGGCCGTGGAAACGGCCGCGGACCGTGAACACGCCCTGCACGTGGCGATCGCGTACTGAACCGACCACATCCGCGAGCGGTTCTCCGCACCGGCGGGGTCGGCCGCCTAGCGGACGCAGAATCCAGCGTCCAGCGGAAGCTGGATTCCCGTGACGTAGGACGCCTGGTCGCTCAGCAGCCAGGCGACCGCGTTGGCGATGTCCTCCGGCTGCAGGATCTCGATGGGCAGGGCGTTCTGCATCTGGGCGATCTCGCTGCCGCGCTGCGCGGCCTTCTTCGCGAGGGCTTCGTTCTGCGTCATCCCGCTGACGACGCCCGTGGGGTGGATGGTGTTCACCCGGATCATGTGGGGCGCCAGGTCGTTGGCGAGGGTCTGCATGTAGCCGACGAGGCCGCGTTTGGCCGCGGTGTAGGCCTGGGCGCCCGCGTTCGGCGAGCCGGTGCCCTTGATACCGGCGCTCGAACTCGTGATGACGATCGAGCCTCCGCGGCCACCGTCGATCATGGCCCGCAGGCCGGCCCGGACCGTGTGGAAGACACCCGTCAGGTTCGTGTCGATGATGTCCTGCCAGATCCGCACGAACTCGTCGCCGTCCTCGGCGGCGAAGCGCACGATGCCCGCGTTGGCGAGGATGAAGTCCAGTCGCCCGAACTCGGCGTAGCCCTCGTCGAACGCCGACTTCAGAGCCTGGTAGTCGCGTACGTCGGCGGGCAGACCGACCATTCTGCGCCCTTGCCCTTCGACCAGCCGGACGGTCTCGGCCAGGTCTTCCGAGGAGGCGTTCGGGTAGTCCATGGTGTCGATGTCGCGGCAGATGTCGACCCCGATGATGTCGACACCCTCGCGCGCCAACCGCACCGCGTGCGCCCTGCCCTGACCGCGGGCCGCACCGGTGATGAACGCGACCCTGTCGGCAAGTGACCCGGCCATGCTGTCCCGCCTCCCGAATTCGACGCCATCGCGTCGTTCTCCGACACTCCGTACACCGGCAAGAAGTGTGATCGTCGCCCTGGCACACCGGACGGCGCCTGCCCACTCAGTGGGACGGGACCCGCGAGCGGGCTCCCGCACCGCGAGCGGCGGTGCGGGAGCCCGGTCCGGGTCAGGCGGCCTGGCCGACCTCGGCGTCGTCGAGGCGCTCTGCCTTCGGGACCAGGGCGACGAGCAGCCCGCCGAACGCACAGCACCCGATGACCAGCCAGATCCCGTTCACGAAGCCCTTGTCGAGGTAGAACTGGGTCCCCTTCAGGATCATGCCGTGCTGCGCCATCACCACGTAGGCCAGCTGGGAGACGATGATCTGCGCCACGCCCAGGACCAGGTTCTGCGCGCCGTTGGCCATGGCCTGCTCCTCGGGGCTGACCACCTCGATGACCATGATGGGCACGACCGCGACGACCACGCCCGTACCCAACCCCGCGACCACACCCCAGGAGATGATCTGGCCGGCGGTCGAGTGGTACTGCGTGCCGATGCCGTAGCCGACGATGGCCAGCGCGACACCGATGCCCAGCAGGATCCGGCTGTCCATGCGCCGCGCGATGCTGCCGGTGCCGACCGCACCCAGGATGATCATGGCGCTGATCGGGCTGGTGACGATCGCGTTGTGCGTACCGGACCAGCCAAGACCGTCGGAGACATGGGGGATCCTCGGCATCAGCACCAGCAGCTGGATCACCACACCGACCGCGTTGAGCGCGCCGGCCGCCACCGCGGTGGCCAGCAGGGCGGACCACACCGGGCGGCGCCGGATCATGGCCAGCGGGAACAACGGCTCGGCGACGCGGCGTTCGACGAGCAGGAAGACGACGAGAGTGATCACGGCGCCGACGACGAAGCCGATGAACTTGCCGCTGCCCCAGCCCCATTCCGAGCCCTGGCCCACGGCGTAGACGATGAGGGTCACCCCGCCGCCGAGCAGGAGTCCGCCGACCCAGTCCATCCGGCCGGCCCGTTCGCGGACCGGGCTCTCCGGGACGAGGGCGAGCACCAGAACGAAGGCCGCGGCTGTGCTGATGGCCATGAACCACAGGACGCCACGGAAGCCGTGGTTGTCGAGCAGCCAGCCGGACAGGAACGGGCCGCCGAAGGCGACCAGGCCCACACCGCCGGCCATGATGCCGTTGGCGAGTCCGACCCAGCGGCGCGGGAAGACGTCACGCGTGATGGCGTAGGCGAGCGGGGTGGCCGCCGTGTAGATGCCGGCTATGCCGCGCCCGATCAGCAGGGTGCGGTAGTCGGTGGCCATGGCGGCCACCAGGTCTCCTGCGAAGCCCAGACCGGTGGCGACGAGCAGGGCCCGCCGCTTGCCGAACAGAGCCGCCCCCTTGACCACGAAGGGCAGGAAGAACGTGCCCGTCAGCAGGGTCATCAGGGTGAACCAGGCGATCTTGGTGGTCTCGAAGTGGATCGCGATCGCTGCCTGGGTGGTTCCGGACAGGGCGGCGACGAGGGAGACCAGCTGAACCGCCCACAGCAGGGCGGCCACGATGAACCCGTTCCGCATGGCGGAGCGGGATCTCTCCGGGCTCTGGGGTGGGGTGGTCTGTGTCTGGGACATGAGAGGCCTTCCGTGGGTGAGCGGAGGTCCAGGGAGCGGCGCTGGTCCAGGCGGCCTTGGAGGACGTCCGGCGCAGGATCGGTCCCTGCGGATCGTGCCGTTGCGCATGGCCGCGGACCCGGAAGAGGGCACGGCTGGGGCACGGCCTTGCGTTGCTTGGATCCTTGAGTTGCTCGGATCAGGGCGGACCAGGGAGCGAGCACGCGGTGACGCACCGGTCGACGGCCGACGCCTTGTTGCGGTTCGTGTCGGCGCGGCTTCGACCGCCCGCCTCAGCCGATGCGCCGGCCGGACGGTGTGTCGTCGAAGCGTGGGGACGCAGGAACGGTTGTGCGGTGTGCCGGCCCGTATGACGTCTGCGCTGCACCGTCCTGCCGCGCGGCAGGACGGGCTCGGTGCGACGGGGCTGCGTGTTCCGGCTGGGTGGCCCGGGTGCGGGCGGGAGTGGGCGGAGCCGGAGGTCGGGTGCGGGAAGGCGGGGTGGTGCTCCCGATTCGCGCATGATCTTCGTTGAACATACGGGTCTCTCCTGGCAGCAGCGATGCGGCTGCCGGTAAAATAGACCCAACGGTCGGTACAATCAATCGGTTGGTCAAGAAAAAGCGCTCGCTTGCGCGGACAGCAGGGGCAAGTGTCTCTGTCCATCCCTGTGACCAGCGGTTTCGTCGGCACGATGAGTGGCGGGCGGAAGTACGGCCCACAGCCCTTCGCGGCCCCGAACAGCGCATGGCTGAGGGACGGTTCACGGACCGTCCCTCAGCCATGCGTATGCGGTTGTTCCGGGCCCGCCGCGGAGCCCGGCCTCCTCCCGTCCGCTACCAGGCCGTCCAGCCGCCGTCCACGGTGACCGTGGTGCCGGTCACGTACCGGGAGGCGTCGGAGGCGAGGAACACCGCGGCGCCGCCCAGTTCGTGGGCCTCGCCGACCCGGCCGAGCGGGGTGCCGCCCACGATGCGTTCACCCCAGCGGCTGTCCAGCAGACCCGAGCTCAGGTCGGTGCGGAAGTAGCCCGGCGCGAGGGCGTTGACCCGTACCCCCCGGTCCGCCCACTCGACCGCGAGCGACTTGGTGAGCGCCTCGACACCGCCCTTGCTGGCGGCGTACGCGGCGATCCTCTCGAAGCCGGCAGCGGCGTGCACCGACGAGACGTTGACGATCGAGCCCGACCCCTGCTCCAGCATGACCTTGCCGGCCTCGCGGCAGCAGTGGAAGGTGCCCGTCAGGTTGATGTCGAGGACCTGCTGCCAGGCCTCGTCCGTGACCTTCTCGCTCCGGGTGAAGTGCGGGCTGACACCGGCGCAGTTGAGCACCGCGTCGAGCCGGCCCGCCCACTCGGTGATCCGGCCGACCACGGTCCGCACGGTCTCCGGGTCGGCCACGGAGCCGGGCACCGCCAGTACCTTGCCCCCATGGACGGCGAGTTCGGAGGCCAGTCGCTCCAGGTCCTCGGCCGTGCGTGCCGTCACGGCCAGGGTCGCTCCGGACTGCGAGAGGGCTACGGCCATGGCCCGGCCGAGCCCCTTTCCGGCGCCGGTCACCCAGACCGTCTTGCCGTCGAGGCGCAGATCATTCGTCACGTCGGTCATGCCTGGACCTCCGTAGGCAGGTTGCGCAGGTTCCGTTTGAGGACCTTTCCCGAGGGGGTGCGCGGGAGTTCGTCGACGACGTCGAAGCGGGCGGGCACCTTGAACTTGGCCAGCCGCGCCTGGCAGAACTCCCTGAGCTCCTCCGCCTCGGCCTTCGTACCGGGACGGAAGACCACGAAGGCGCGCGGCACCTCTCCCCAGCGAGGGTGGGCGAGGCCGACCACGGCGGCCTCCAGGACGGCCGGATGCTCGTACAGGACGCGTTCGACCTCGGGCGTGGCGATGTTCTCGCCGCCGGAAACGATCATGTCCTTCTTGCGGTCGTCGATGTAGAGGAAGCCGTCCTCGTCGACGTGCCCGATGTCCCCGGTGTGGAACCAGCCGTCCTTCAGCGCCGCCGCCGTCGCCCGCTCGTCGCGCCAGTAGCCCGCGAAGACCTTCGGGCCCCGCAGGGTGATCTCGCCGAGTTCCCCGGTCGGCGCCTCCTGGCCGTTGTCGTCGACGATCCGGACCCGGGTGTGCGGCACCGGGCGGCCGACCGAGCCCAGTTTGGACAGGCAGTGCTCGCGGTCGAGGAAGGTGTCGCCGGAGACGGTCTCGGTGAGCCCGTAGGCATCGGCGAACCAGGCGTTGGGAAAGGCGGTCATGACGCGCCGCAGTACGGGCTCCGGGGTCTTCTCGCCACCACCCAGCACGAAGCGGACCGAGGTGGTGTCGTGCGACTCCCGGTCGGGCACCTCCAGAACGGAGTTGACCATGGCGGGGGCGAGCCACAGGTTGGTGACGCGCTGCTCCTGGATCGCCTTGAGGACGCCGCGGGCGTCGAACTTGCGCTGAAGGACGACCTTTCCTCCCGCGTACAGGACACCGAGCGCCGGCATGTCCAGGCCGCCGACGTGGTACAGGGGGCCGCACACCAGCGTGGTGTCCGCGGCGGTCAGCCCGAAGTGGACGATGTGCGCCAGGTTCTTCGCCTGCAGGTTCCCGTAGGTGATGCACACGCCCTTCGGCCGCGAGGTGGTGCCGGAGGTGTACATCAGCCGCTGCAGGTCGCCCGGCTCCACGTCGACGGGTTCCACCACGGCGCCCTGGTGCCGGGCCAGCAGGTCCTCGTAACCGGTCCACCCCGCAACGGTGGCGTCATCCGCCACCTGGATCCGGTGGTGAAGTCCGGTCAGTACACCGGCGATCCGGTCCACCGCCGGGACGAACTCCGACTCGGTGACGATCACCTTCGCGCGGGAGTGGTCCAGGATGTACTGCCATTCGTCCTCCGACAGCCGGTAGTTCAGCGGCAGGAAGACGGCGCCGATCCGGTTGACGGCGTACACCAGCTCCAGGAACTCCGGCCGGTTGTAGAGCAGCAGCCCGACGATGTCGCCGCGGCCCACGCCGAGTGCGGTGAGGCCGGCTGCCAGCTGGTTGACCCTTGTATGGAGTTCGCGCACCGTCAGGTGCCGTTCGTCCTGCACGACGGCCACGGCCTCGGGCCGATGGGCCGAGTGGTAGTCGAGGATGCTCGCGAAATTGTCCACGGCGACTCTCTTGTTCGGTGACCGGCATTGTCCCGACCGGTCGGTTGCCCGCTGCAAAGTTTTCGTGTACCCATTGGTCTATAAAACCAGTAGCGGCACTTTACGACGCTCCGCTGCCGGCTACAACCGTCAGTGGGGCGGCTTCCGCCGAGAAGGGGGTTTCTGTGCCACGCATTCGTCTGCAGGTCCACGGGCCTGTCGTCGTCCTTCAGCTGGCCAATCCGCCGCTGAACGCGTTCGACTCCGTGCAGCGCGAGGAGCTCGCCGCCGCCGCGCGCGAGCTGGCGGACGCCCGTGATGTGCGGGCCGTGGTCCTCTACGGAGGGGAACGGCTGTTCGCGGCCGGCGCTGACATCAAGGCCCTGGCCGCGATGGGGCCGGAGGAGATACGCGGCTGGAACCGGGCGCTGCAGCGGACCTTCGACGAGGTCGCCCGGCTGCCGATGCCGGTGGTGGCGGGGATCACCGGATATGCGCTCGGCGGCGGCCTGGAACTGGCGCTGTGTGCCGACTACCGGGTGGCGGCCGAAGACGCGGTGCTCGGCCAGCCCGAGGTACGGCTCGGCATCATGCCGGGCTCCGGCGGCACACAGCGGCTGACCCGCCTGCTCGGCCCGGCCCGGAGCAAGAACCTGCTGATGACCGGCCGTAATGTCCGGGCGGAGGAGGCCCTGCGGATCGGCCTCGTGGACGAGGTTGTCCCCGCCGATCAGGTGCTTGAGGCCGCGCTCGGATACGCGCGGACCCTCGCCGAGGGGCCGGGCGCGGCCCTGGAGGCGATCAAGGAGGCCGTGGACCACGGTGCCGACGCCGGTGTGGCCACCGGCCTCGCGCTGGAGCGGTCCCTGTTCACCGGTGTCTTCGGCACGGCGGACGCGGCCACTGGGCTCCGTTCCTTCCTTGAGCACGGCCCGGGGAAGGCCCAGTTCGGCGAGGCCGCGCGGGACGGTGGCGCGAAGGAGCACGACGACACGAAGGGGCAGGAGGCATGAAGGCACTGCGCTGGCACGGCGCGAGGGACCTGAGGCTGGAAGAGGTACCCGAACCGCCGCGACCGAAGCCGCACGAAGCGGTCATCGAGGTCTCCTGGTGCGGCGTGTGCGGCACCGATCTGCACGAGTTCCTCGAAGGCCCGCACATGATCCGTACCGGCCCGCATCCGCTGACCGGGGCCGAGCCGCCGCTGGCCCTGGGGCACGAGTTCAGCGGGACCGTGCTGGCCCTGGGCAGCGAGGTACCCGGCCTCGGGGTCGGTGACCGGGTGACCGCCGACCCGGTCTGGCGCTGCGGCACCTGCTACTGGTGCGTGCGCGGCCAATACCACATCTGCCCCAAGAGCGGTTCCGTCGGCCTCGCCTCCTCCGGCGCGTTCGCCGAGCGCGTCACCGTGCCCCTGGCCGGGCTGACCCGCCTTCCCGACAACGTCACCGACGAGATGGCCGCACTCGCGGAACCCCTCGCGGTCGGCCTGCACGCGGTGACCCGGGCGGAGGTCGGCCCCGGCGACAACGTCCTGGTGGTCGGAGGCGGACCGATCGGCTTCGCCGTCGTACTCGCGGCCCGGCTCGCCGGAGCGGCCGGCCTCTATGTGAGCGAACCGCTGAAGGAACGCAGGGAGAAGCTCCTGAACCTCGGCGTGACCGAGGCCTACGACCCGAGGGAGACGGACGTACGGCGCGAGGTGTTCCTGCGCACCGGCCGCATCGGCCCGGACGTGGTGATCGACGCGACCGGCGTGGCGTCCCTCGCGGCACAGGCGGTCGCCACCGTCCGGCGCGGCGGCCGGGTCGTCCTCGCCGGTGTCGGCCACGGCAGTGTCGAGATCGACATGGGACAGCTCGTCTTCTACGAGCGTTCCGTGCTCGGCACGCTCGGCTACAACTTCGACATCCCCCGGGTCATCGACCTGATGAGCACCGGGCGCCTGGACGCTTCACCGCTGCTGACCGGGCGATTCTCGCTGGACGAGGGCGCCGGGGTCTTCGCGGACCTGGCCAGGGACCGCGCCTCTCATCTCAAGGTTCTGCTGACTCCGAAGGGACTCTGACATGGATTTCGACCTGCCTGAAGAGACGCAGGCGCTGCAGCAGATGGTCCGTGAGTTCGCGGCTCGCGAGATCTCGCCGCACGCGGCCGAGTGGTCGGAGAACGAGCAGTTCCCCACCCACATCTTCACCAAGCTGGGCGAACTCGGGCTGATGGGCATGCTCGTGCCCGAGGAGTACGGCGGCGCCGGATCCGACATGGTGTCCTACGTGGCGGTGATGGAGGAACTGGGCGCGGCCGATCAGTCCGTGGCCTCGACGTGGAACGCGCACTCCACGATCGCCACCCTGCCGTTGCTCGCCTACGGAACCGAGGAGCAGAAGCACCGCTGGCTTGCGCCGCTGGCGCGGGGCGAGGCCATCGGAGCCTTCGGCCTGACCGAGCCCGGCGCCGGCTCCGACGCGGCCGGCATCGCCACCACCGCCCGCCGGGCGGACGGGGGTTGGGTGATCAACGGCACCAAGATGTTCATCACCAACGCCGGTACGGACATCAGCCAGGGTGTGACCCTGCTGGCGGTGACGGGCCTCGACGACGAGGGCCGTAAGCAGTTCGCGACGTTCTACGTGCCGACGGACACGCCGGGCTACACCGTGGGGCGCAAGCTGAAGAAGCTCGGCTGGCACGCGATGGACACCCGGGAGCTGGTCTTCACCGACTGCTTCGTGCCGGACGACCATCTGATCGGCGAGGAGGGCGGGGGACTGCGCCAGTTCCTGTCCGTGCTGGACAAGGGCCGCATCAGCGTGGCCGCGCTGAGCATGTCGCTGGCGAAGGCGGCGCTCGCGCTCGCGATCCAGCACGCCAGGGAACGTGAGCAGTTCGGGCGTCCGCTCGCCGCCTTCCAGGCCGTGGCGCACAAGATCGCTGACATCGGTACGGAGTTCGAGGCCGCCCGGTGCATGGTCTACCGCGCCGCCTGGCTCGCCGACCAGGGGCGCCCGCACGCCACGGAGTCGGCGATGGCGAAGCTGTACGCCTCCGAGGTCGCCAACCGCGCGGCCTCCCAGGCGGTACAGATCCATGGTGGCTACGGGTACATGCGCGAGTCGGAGATCTCACGCTTCTACGCCGACGCCAAGATCCTGGAGATCGGCGAGGGAACGAACGAGATCCAGCGCAATGTCATCGCCAGGGACCTGGTCCGGCGGGCGTGAGGCTCGGCGCGGCCCCTTCCGGCGGTGCGTCGTCACGTACCGCCGGACCGGATCAGCCTCCCACCGGGACCGGCGCCCAGGAGGCCTCGGGGTCGAGGGGGAGTTCGGGCCGGTCGCGCTTGAACGCCTCGGCCTGTTCCTCGACGGCTTCCAGGACGTGCTTCGGCTTGTTGGACCGTTCAGTACGTCTAGACCGTTCAGTACATTAAATGATGACCGAGGCGGTGCTCCAGGCGCATCGCCTGCGTGAGCTTAGCGAGGACGCACATGACTGTGGCACCGCAGATCACCGGCGTGGAATCCACGCATGCGAACGAACTCCTGGAAATGTACCGGCGGATGAGCCGTATCCGCCGGTTCGAGCAGCGGGCGTCGGAGCTGTACAAGGCCACCGAGATCCCGGGCTTCCTGCATCTGTCGATCGGTCAGGAGGCCACTGCCGTCGGCGCGTGCTGGCCCCTTCGGGACAGTGACGGCATCACGTCCACGCACCGCGGCCACGGGCATGTGCTCGCCAAGGGGCTGGACGTGGCCCCGATGATGGCCGAGCTGATGGGCAAGGACGCCGGCACCTGCCACGGCCGCGGCGGTTCCATGCACATCGCCGATCCCGGTCTCGGCATCTTCGGCGCCAACGGCATCGTCGGCGCGGGCCTGCCCATCGCCGTGGGCGCGGCAACCGCGGCCAAACTGCGTGCCGCCGGTGACGTCGTGGTGGCGTTCTTCGGGGACGGGGCGGTGGCCCAGGGCATGTTCCACGAAGCCGTCAACCTGGCCGCCGTATGGGACCTGCCGGTCGTCTTCCTCTGCGAGAACAACCACTACTCGGAGTTCTCGCCGGAATCGGAGCAGCACCGGGCGCCGCTCTCGGCCCGGGCCGCCGGCTACGGCATCGGCTACGCGCAGATCGACGGCAACGACGTGCTGGCCGTGACCGGGATGATGACTGACGTGGTGGAGGGGATCCGGCAGGGTGGCGGTCCGGTCCTGGTGGAGGCGGAGACCTACCGCTGGCACGGCCACTACGAGGGTGACCCGCAGCGCTACCGCAGCGCGGAGGAGGTCGCCGCCGCCAAGGAACGCGACCCCCTGCTCGTGGCCCGCCGGCATCTGGCGGCGGCCGGGGTGGGCGAGTCCCTGGCCGACGCGGTGGACCAGGAGATCGACAAGGAGATCACGGCGGCGGTGGAATGGGCGCGGAGCCTGCCCGAGCCCGCCCCCGAAACCCTCCACGACTTCGTCTTCGCCCCGCGCGCACCCCTGCCCGAGCCGGCCCCGCTCCCGGCCGACGCCGAGATCTTCCGGTCGATGGACGCCGTACGTCTCGCCCTGGAGCACGAACTCACCGCGGATCCCTCGGTGTTCGTGGCCGGGATCGACGTGGGCGCGGGCGGCAACGTCTTCGGGCTCACGCGCGGGCTGGCCCAGGCGTTCCCCGGCAGGGTCCGCGACACCCCGATCAGTGAGAGCGCCATCCTCGGTACGGCGGTGGGCGCGGCCATGGCCGGCATGAAGCCCGTCGTCGAGATCATGTACATGGACTTCATCGGCGTCTGCCTGGACATGCTGCTCAACCAGGCCGCCAAGCTCCGTTTCATGACCGGCGGACGTGCTTCGATGCCCCTCGTCGTGCGCACCCAGTTCGGCGCGGGCCGTTCCTCGGGCAGTCAGCACTCGCAGAGCCTGGAGGCCATCCTGGCGCACATTCCCGGGCTGACCGTGGTCATGCCCTCGACCCCCGCGGACACGTACGGGCTGCTCCGGGCCGCCATCCAGGACCCGAACCCGGTCGTGTTCGTCGAGAACCGCCTCCAGTACGGCTTCAAGGGCCCGCGCCCCGGGGTCGATCACCTGGTCCCACTGGGCAAGGCCAAGGTCGTCCGCGAGGGCACCGACATCACGCTCGTCTCGTGGTCCCGGATGGTCCAGGACTGCCTCGCGGCCGCGGAGCAACTGGCCGCCGAGGGCGTCAGCGTCGAGGTCGTCGACCTGCGCACGATAGCGCCACTGGACCGCGAGACCGTCCTCGCCTCCCTGGCCAAGACCAACCGCCTGGTCATCGCCCATGAAGCGGTACGGGACTTCGGCGTCGGCGCCGAACTGTCCGCCCTCGCCGTCGACGAGGGCTTCTGGCACCTGGACGCTCCCGTCACGCGCGTGGCGCCGCCCCCGGTACCGGCCCCGTACGCGCCGTCCCTGGAGCGTGCGTGGCTGCCCTCACGCGACACGATCGCGGAGACCCTGCGCCGTATCGCTGCGGTCTGAGGACAAAGATGCCTCCGGGAGAATTCCCGGAGGCATCTTTGCTGCAGAAGCCCGAACCCGGCCCGGTTGAATCGGCAGGACCCCACGGTTGGATCGGACTAAAAGAATTCTAGTGATGCGGTAACCGCCGGTCAATGATTGATGACATCAGAGAATCTTTACTGAAATGCCTAATAGACCGAATGGTCCAAAAACCTGTCCCGTGGTCGCCTCACGAGCGCGACCCCATGGACGCGCCGACGTGCGCGTCCCGTCGTGAACGAAGATCCGGAGCGGCTCTTCGATCACCTCACCGAAGCACCTAGACTGCGGAGTCATGGCAAGACCACCAGGGCATGGACCGGGCTACGAGATCAAGCGGCAGGAGATCATCGACAAGGCGGCCGCGCTGTTCGCCAGGAAGGGATACGCCGCCACCGGTATCGCGGAGGTGGGTGATGTCGCCGGGTTGGCCAGGGGTGCGCTGTATTACTACATCGGCTCGAAGGAACATCTCCTCGTCGAGATCCAGGACCGGGTGATGCGCCCCATGCTCGCCAACGTCCACCGAATCGCCGCCCTGGACGAGGATCCGGTCCTCCGGCTCCGGATGCTGTCCCAGACGCTGCTGGAGAACATCCTGGCCCGCCTGGACCACGTCTGGGTCTACGAGCACGACTACCGGAACCTGCGCGGGGTCAACCGCTCCCGGCTCCTGAGCCAGCGTCGTGAGTTCGAGGACGTCGTCCAGCAGCTGCTGGTGGCCGCGATGGAGGACGGGTCCTTCCGCAAGCTCGATCCGCGGCTCGCCACCCTGCAGTTCCTGAACATGCACAACCACACCTACCAGTGGATCAATCCCGCCGGTGAGTGGGACGCCGGCCGCCTCTCGCGCGAGTACTGCGCGACCCTCTTCCGGGGCTTCGCCGGGCCCGGCTACGGGTTCGACGACCTGGAGGACCGGATGAGCGAGTTCCTCGCGAAGAGGGAGACCGCCACCCCCGAGCCGATCCATCACGCGCAGGGATCCGGCCCGGCGTCGCCGCCGCGCCGCCGGGCGGCCAGACGCGGCTGACCGCCCGTGTTCCGGGCATTGCCTCGCGAGGCGAGGGCCGGGTAGTGTGACCGCGTTTTAATTCGCCGACCGATCGGTCTAATCCCCGCTGGGCAGTGGACGACTGCTCTGCACGTGGAGGATTCCATGACTGGACTGACGAACGTTCCCGGCGGAGAGGCGACGCGTGCGAGGGGCCGGTCGGCACACGCCGCGCGCCGACCGGCCGAGGTCGACATGCTGGTGATCGGAGCCGGCGCGACGGGCCTCTATCAGCTCTACCGCGCTCGGACCGAGGGCTTCTCCGCATTGCTGCTGGAGGCCGGCCTCGGCGTCGGCGGGATCTGGTACTGGAACAACTCCTTCGAGGCCTGCTTCGAGGCGGACAGCAGCATGCGCGGTCACCTGTTCTCGGCGGAGCTGGGGGCGGAGCGGGAGCGGCCGCCGGAGGGCGCCGGGCAGCCCGGGATCGAGCGCTACCTGAACCACCTGGTCGACCGGCACGATCTGCGCCGTGACATCCGGTTGGGCGCGAGAGTCCGTTCGGCGGTCTACGACGACTCGACCGGGACCTGGTCGGTGCTGGCAAGCGGCGGTGAGGCGTACCGGGCGCGCTATGTGGTGGCCGCCACCGGGGCCCTGCTGGTGCCGCTGTCGGAGACCACTGACGCCGGCCGCAGGGCGGGCGGGGCACCGGGTGCCGGATTCGGGGCGTACGGCGACCTGGGCGTGTGCGGGGGCGGAATCCTCGCCGTCGGCGACCGTGCCCTCGGCGGTGGCGCGCTGACGCGGCTCGGGGTGCGCGGACGGGACGGACTCAGGCTCTCCGGGTACTGGGCGGCCGGCCCGCGCACCTATCTCGGCGTGATGACCGCGGGCTTCCCCAACTTCTTCTTCCCCGGCGGGCCGCACGGCCTGCCCGACAACCCTCGTCACCCGGGCGACCAGGTGGACCTCGTCACCGGGGCCCTCCTGCACGCGCGCGACACCGGGCGTGAGGTCGTGGAGGTGGGGCTCGCGGCCGAGGAGGAATGGACAGATCTGGTGCGCGGCACCCTGGTCTCGTCTCTCCTGAACGGCGGCCGGTCCCGGGATTCCGTGATGACCGCGGACGACGCGTTCGGGGCGTTCATCTTCTCCGAGGCCGGCCGAGCCGCCTGAGGCCGCACACACCGATGCCCCCGGAACCGGATTCCGGGGGCATCGCAGGGGCAGCGCCGGAGGGCCGCCCGTGATGTCAGACGGTGGCGACGGGCGCGAGGGGCTTCCTTCCGAGGGGTACGAGGCGATCCGCCAGGCATTCAAGGGCCGCTACGACGACGCATTGCGGCGCCGGGACGGCGAGTGGCGCTTCCGGCGGAGGGTCGGCACCTTCCTGCCGTGAGCTGCCGTGAGGCGGTCGCCGAAGACCCGATGCCCGGCCGGCCCAGGGACCGGCCGGGCATCGCTGTCATGGGATCAGGCGTCGGCCGCCGTACCCGCCTTGGAGAGGTCGAAGGTGTTGAACTCGTTCTCCTTGACCTCTCCGATCAGCTCCTGGAGCTTCCACCGGCCGGTCGGGTTCAGCAGCTGGCTGACTGCCTTGCCCGGGATGTTGGAACCGTAGAAGTAGCTGGCCTTCTGGAAGATGGACATGTTGTCGCTGTTGTTCATGAGGTCGGTCCACTCCTTCTCCGCGGACGCCTTGGCCTCGACCACGTCGTAGCCGTAGTCGCGTGCGTGGATCAGGACGTCGTGGGTGAAGTCCGCCTGGTCGCCCGCGTAGCGGGGGTTGTTGCCCAGCGCGCCGTGCGGGCCGCCGGGGAAGAAGAAGTTGGGGAAGCCGGCCGTCGCGACACCGAGATAGGTGCGCGGGCCGTTCGCCCAGTACTCCTCCAGCGCCAGGCCCTGGCGTCCGCGCAGCCCGAGCCGGTTGAGCGCTCCGGTGCCGAAGTCGTAGCCGGTGCCCCAGATGATGATGTCGTACTCACGCACGCCCGCCGAGGTCTCGATGCCCGTCTCGGTGAACCGGACGATGGGCTCCTCGGGGAGGGAGACGATGGAGACGGCCGGCTTGTTGTACGCCTCGTAGTAGCCGGTGCCGAACGGAGGACGCCGGGCGCCGTAGCCGCCGTCCTTCGGGGTCAGTTTCTCCGCCGTCTCCGGATCGTCGACGATGCCGCGGATCTTTCCCGCCATGAAGGCGCACCACTCGGCGTTGACCTCCGGGTTGTACGTCATGTCGCGGTAGTGCTCGGTCAGCTTGGTGAAGCCGGGGCTGTTCCAGATCTTCTCGTAGAACTTCTGGCGCTCCTCGGCGCTGACGTCCGCGCCGCTCACCGGGTTGAGGGCGTGCAGGAAACCGCTGGGGGAGGTGTTGAGGGTGTCCCGGATCCGCTCGAAGTCCGCCTTCAGAGCGGCCTGTTCCTCGTCCGTGATCGGCCTGTTGTTCAGCGGCGTCACCCAGTCGGCCTTCATCTGGTAGACCGTCAGGTCCGAGACCGCGTCGGCGATGGCGGGGACGACCTGAACGCCGCTGGAGCCGGTCCCGACGAGCGCCACGCGCTTGCCGGTGAAGTCGATGGGCTGCTCGGGCCAGCGGCTGGTGTGGTACTGCTCGCCCTTGAAGTCCTCGCGGCCCTGGATGGCGGGGATGAAGGGAACCGACAGATTGCCGGTGGCCGCGACCAGGAACCGGGTCCGGACCGTCGTACCGTTCTCGGCCGTCACGGTCCAGGTGCCGGTCTGCTCGTCGAAGACCGCCGAGGTCACCTTCGTGTTGAAGGCGATGTCGCGGCGCAGGTCGAACCGGTCGACCACGTGGTTGAAGTAGCGCTCGATCTCCGGCTGGCCGGCGTACTGCTCCGACCACTCCCACTCCTCCCACAGCTCCTTGGAGAAGAGGTAGCCGTAGGTGTAGCTCTCGGAGTCGAAACGCGCCTCGGGGTAGCGGTTCCAGTACCACACACCGCCGACGCCGCTGCCCGCTTCCAGCAGCTTCGCCGAGAAGCCCGCCTCGCGGGCCAGGTACAGCTGGTAGATGCCGGTGACGCCCGCGCCTATGACCACGACATCCAGCAGGTCGGCCGTATCGGCCTGACCTCCGGGTGCCGCGGCCGTCGTCTTCGTCGTGTTGCTCATCTGCCCTCCACAGTGCACAGGGGGCTGCTCCGCCCGCGTGAGCCCGAGTTTATTTATTCGACCGATCGATCGAATATTGAGGCGAGGGTAGAGCAGGGTGCTGACTCGATCAATGGCCGTGTCGCAGGGAGGCGCCCTCCGGGGTGATGTCGATCTCGTGCGACGCCCCTCCGGTGGCGGTTCCGCACCCCGGCCGACAGGTAATTGCTGTCGTGGGCGTTGATTGTACCGACCGATTGATCTAACTTTCCTTTCGGGGGAGCACACAGCGTCGTGCCAACGGGAGTCGCACATGACGGCCACGAATGCCGAAGAGCCCACCGACCTGCGCAAAGCGGGACTCAAAGCCATGCGAGACGCGCTGCCGGGCGTGTTCCCCGAAGGGGACGTCGACCTGCGGGACGGACGTCTGGGAGAAGAACTCGTCGAGATCGGCCTGACCAGCGTGTGGGGTGCGCTCTGGGCTCGTGAGGGGCTCAGCCCGCGCGACCGCAGCCTGGTCACCCTCGGAATCCTCATCGCGCTGGGCGCCGAGACCGAACTGCGCACCCACTTCCGCGTGGGCGTCACCAACGGCCTCACCCGCGAGGAGATCGCGGAGGTCATCTACCACGCCGCGGGCTATGCGGGCTTCCCGGCCGCGACGGCGGCACGGACCGCCGCCCGCGAGGCATTCCCCGACTGACGTAGGGCGGCGCCCTGTGAGGCGCCGGACGAACACACGGGGACGAACCACCGGCCACGCGATCCCGGCCCGACGTGGGCGGTCGCGCGGCGTCACGCAAGATGAGGAGCACGCATGTCACTGCAAGGAAAAGTCGCTGTCGTCACGGGTGGCGCCCGTGGTATCGGGCAGGCTGTCGCGGCCGTGCTGGCCGCCCGGGGTGCGTCGGTCGCGGTATGGGACCTGAACCTCGAAGGTGCCGAGAAGACCGTGTCCGCGATCCAGGAGGCGGGCGGTGTGGCGATCGCTGTCGGGGGTGACGCGGCCGATGCCGCCGCCGTCGCCGGGGCGGCCGCCCGGATCCGTCGGGAGCTGGGGTCCGTCGCGATCCTTGTCAACAACGCCGGGGTCACCGCCTATCAGCCTTTCGTGAGCATGGGTGAGGACGCGTGGGACCGGATGATCGGCATCAATCTGAAGGGGCCGTTCCTGGTCACCAGGGAGCTGGTGCCCGACATGCTGGAGGCGGGCTGGGGGCGGATCGTGAACATCTCGTCCTCGTCCGCGCAGACGGGGGCGCCGGCGATGGCCCACTACGCGGCGTCCAAGGGTGGGGTCATCGGGCTCACCCGGGCGCTGGCGATCGAGTATGCCGACAAGGGCATCACCGTCAACCACGTCCCGCCCGGCTTCATCGACACGCCGCTCGCGCGTCAGGGGCCCGTGGACATCGACGCCGCCGCGGCGCACATGCCGATGAAGCGGGCCGGGCAGCCGGAGGACGTCGCCTACGCGGTGGCGTATCTCGCCTCGGAGGAGGCCGGTTACGTCACCGGCCAGACCCTCAGCACCAACGGCGGACGCCACCTCGTGTGACATCCGCCGGGCCGGGGCCGCGAGGGCGTCGGCCCGGCGTGGGGGATCAGGCCGTCGGCCCCGGGGCGGGCGACCTCGCGGAACGGGCCGCCCCATTTCATTGTTTCGACCGATAAGTATAATTTACTTGGCAAGGTCGCACGAAGCTGCATCGGAGTGACGGTATGAGGATCGAGCACGGTTTCCCGGACGGCGGCCGACGGCTGCCCGTCCGGCCGGTGGCCGCCGGGGTGGCCGTATGACCGCCCCCGCACGGCTCCTGGTGGTGGGCGCGTCGGCGTCCGGGCTGACCACCGTGGAGGCCGTGAGGCGCAAGGGGTATTCCGGTGAGATCGTCGTGATCGGCGACGAGCCGCACGCGCCCTACGACCGGCCGCCCCTGTCCAAACAGGTCCTCTCCGGCGCCTGGGAGGCGGATCGGGCGACGCTGCGCACGGACGAAGCCCTGGCCGGTCTCGACGCCGACTTCGTGCTCGGCGAGGAAGCGGTCGCCCTCGACGTGGCGACCCACACCGTGCGGACGGCGTCCGGACGCGAGTTGTCGGCGGACGCGGTCGTGATCGCCACCGGCGTCCGGGCGCGCACCCTGCCCGGGCAGGACGGTCTGGCCGGCGTGTATGTGCTGCGCAGCCTCGACGACGCCCTTGCCCTGAAGCGGGAACTGCGGCCCGGGGCGCGCCTGGTCGTGGTCGGCGAGGGTGTGCTCGGATCCGAGATCGCGGCCACCGCGTGCACGCTCGGGCTGAACGTCACCCTCACCGGCCCGCTCAGCGCCCCGATGTTCCTGCAGGTGGGCCCCATGGTGTCCGGGCTCCTGGCCGACCTGCACACCGAGCGCGGAGTACGGCTGCGGCTGGGGGCGGGCGTCGCGGCACTGACCGGCCGGGACGGCCGGGTCGCCGGGGTGGAGCTGAGCACCGGGGAGACCCTGCGGGCCGACGTCGTGGTCGTCGCGATCGGTGCGTCCCCGGCCACACAGTGGCTCGCGGACAGCGGGCTCACCCTCGACAACGGCGTGGTGTGCGACTCCCGGTGCCGCGCGGCGGACGGGATCTACGCGGTCGGCGATGTGGCCCGGTTCCATCACGAGGGCTACGACCGCCTGATCCGGCTGGAGAACCGTACGAACGCCACCGAGCAGGCGGCGGCCGTCGCCGGCGCGATTCTCGGCGAGGACCGGCCGCATGTGCCGGTGCCCTACTTCTGGACCGACCAGTTCGACGCGAAGCTCCAGGTGCACGGGATGCTGCCGGCCGACGCCGATGTGGAGATCGTCGAAGGCGATGTGACCGCCCGGCGGTTCGTCGCCAGGTACACCAGCGACGGCGTCGTCACCGGAGTCCTCGGCTGGAACATGCCCAAGCAGTCGCGGCTGCGCCGCCAGGAGGTCGTCGACGGCCTTCACGCCCCGCTGTCCACCCCCTGAACCAACCAGGAGAAGCGCCATGAAAGTTGTCATCGACGAGGAGAAGTGCTGCGCCGCCGGGCAGTGTGTCGCCGCCGCCCCGGACGTGTTCGACCAGCGTGACGAGGACGGCATCGTCGTCCTGCTGAACGAGACCCCGGGGCCGGAGCTCGCGGACGACGTCCGCAGCGCGGCGGCCGTGTGCCCAGCGGTCGCGATCCGCATCGAGGAGTGACGGGCCGCCTCCGCGCCCCACGCGGGGACTGCCGTAGTCCTGGGATCCGGCAGTCCCTCGGTACCCGGCACGACGCCCGTGCCGCAGCGTTTCCTGCCGCCACCCGGTGGCGGGGACACCATATTTGACGGTTCGTCAGAATCGCGGGCCGGTGCTCCTTCACCGGCGCTTCGCGGGACAGCGCAGTACGACAGGAGTCATCGATGGACCAGTTGAGCTTCGAAGGACGCGTGGCCGTCGTCACCGGGGCGGGCAGGGGGATCGGCCGCGCCCATGCCCGACTGCTGGCCGAGCGGGGGGCCAAGGTCGTCGTCAACGACATCGGCGGATCGATGGCCGGCGAGGGGACGGACGCCGGCCCGGCGCAGCAGGTGGTCGACTCGATCGTGGCGGCGGGCGGCGAGGCCGTCGCCGACACCCATGACGTCTCCACGGAGGCGGGCGGCAAGGCCATCGTCGACTCCGCCCTGGACGCCTTCGGCCGGATCGACATCGTCGTCAACAACGCCGGCATCATCCGGTGGGCCGGCCTGCCCGAGGTCGACCTGGACAACCTCGAACGGCATCTCGCCGTCCACCTGCTCGGTTCCTTCAACACCATGAAGGCGGCCTGGCCGCACTTCATCGAACAAGGCTACGGGCGGGTGGTGCTGACCACGTCCGCCGGCGTCTTCGGTATCGACAACAACCTCTCGTACGCCGCGGCCAAGGGCGGTGTGATCGGTCTGGCCCGCAGCGCCAGGCTCGCCGGTGAGCCCCACGGCATCAAGGTGAACGTGATCGCCCCGGCCGCGCTGACCCGGATGGGCGGCATCGAGGACGAGGCCACCGCCGAAGCGGCGGCCCAGCAGGCGGGCATGACGTCGGAGGCGGTGTCGCCCCTGGTCGCCTATCTCGCGCACGAGGACTGCCCGGTCAACGGCGAGATCTACGCGGCGGGCGCGGGACGGTTCGCCCGCTTCTTCATCGGCTCCACGCCGGGTTACGTGCACGAGGGCGGCCTCGCCGCGATCGAGGACGTCGTCAGGAACTGGGATGCGATCAACGACGAGAAGGACTACTACGTCCCCTCCGACCTGATGGCGTGGACGGGCGCGTTCCTCGGGCACCAGTTCAGCGAGAAGCCCGGCACCGAGGCCTCCTGACCCGCAGCCGGGCGCCCCTTCGCCGGGCGTGCGGACCTCGGACCGAGAGGGGGCACCCTGCTTGAGCGGCGCGGGTGCCCCCTCTCACTCATGCCTTCCGGTCCGGCCGCGGCCCGGCGAGGTCACGGCCGATGATCTCCTTCATGATCTCGGTGGTGCCGCCGACGATGGTCTGCACCCGCGCGTCCGCGTACGCGCGCGAGATCCGGTACTCGTCCATGTAGCCGTAGCCGCCGTGCAGTTGGAGGCAGGCGGCGACCACCCGGTTCTGGAGTTCGGTGGCCCACCACTTGGCCTTGGCCCCGGTGACGGCGTCGAGCGTCCCCTCGTCGAGATCGAGGATGCAGCGCTCCAGATAGCCGCGGGTCACCTCGACCTCCGTCGTCAGCTCGGCGAGCCGGAACCGGGTGTTCTGGAAGTCGACGAGCCGCTGCCCGAACACCTGGCGTTCCCGGGTGTACTCCACCGTCCAGCGCACGGCCGCCTGCGCCGCCGCCACCGCACGCCAGGCGATGGACAGCCGCTCCAGCGGCAGTTGCGCGGTGAGCTGACCGAAGCCCGCCCCTTCCTCACCGAGCAGGGCCTGCGCGGGCAGCCGCAGGTCGTCGAAGTAGAGCTCCGCGGTGTCCTGGGCGTGCAGCCCCAGCTTCTTGAGTTTCGGACCCCGTTGGAATCCTCGTGCCGTCGACGGCACGAGGAACAGGGAGAGCCGGGCGCGGCCGGCCGCCTCCCCGGTGCGGGCGGCCACGACCACCAGGTCCGAGCTGGACCCGCTGGTGATGAATGTCTTGGCGCCGTTCATGACCCAGTCGGAACCGTCCCGCCGCGCCGCGGTGCGGATGCCCCGCAGGTCGCTCCCGCCGCCCGGCTCGGTCATCGCGATCGAGGTGACCACATCGCCCGCGGCCATCCCCGGCAGCCACCTGGCCTGCTGCTCCTCGGTCCCGAACCGGACCAGGTACGAGGCGACGATGTCCTCGTTGATGGCGAAACCGGAGGCCAGCGCGGCCGCCCCCACCTCGGCCAGCTCCTCCTGGATCACACAACGGAAGCGGTAGTCGGCGGAGCCCGCCCCGCCGAACCTCTCGGGGATGCGCAGCCCCAGCACGCCCGCCGATGCCGCGGCCTTCCAGACCGAACGGTCGATGAGGCGTGCCTCCTCCCAGTCCTCCAGATGCGGAAGCACCGAGCGTTCCACCAGGCTGCGCACGGTCCGGCGGAAGGCTGCGTGATCGTCGTCGTAGAAGGCGTACGGCATCGGCTGCTCCCGGGTCATTATCTAAAATCGTTAACTGATATACCCTATGGCGTCGAGTCATCATAGGAGGACCGATGTCACCGGTTCCACCCCTCGGCGATCTGCGGGTCGTGGAGTTCCTCGGCCTCGGTCCCGGGCCGTTCGCCGGCATGCTGCTGTCCGATCTGGGGGCCGACGTACTGGCCGTGTCCCGGCCGGGCGCCGCCCGTCCCGCACTGGCGGAGAACCGTCCCGTCGTCGAACTCGACGTCAAGTCGGCCGACGGCCGGGAGCGGGCGCTGCGGCTCGCCGAGAACTGCGACGTCCTGATCGAGGGCTTCCGCCCCGGCGTCATGGAACGGCTGGGGCTGGGCCCGGACGATGTCCACGACCGCAACCCGCGGCTGGTCTACGCCCGCATGACCGGCTGGGGACAGCACGGCCCGCTCGCGCCCACCGCCGGACACGACATCAACTACATAGCGATCACCGGCGCGTTGCACCACGCCGCCCGGCGCGGCGAGGCGCCCACACCGGCCGCCAACCTGCTCGGGGACTTCGGCGCGGGCGGCATGTATCTCGTGGTGTCGGTCCTGACCGCGCTGCACGAGCGCGCGCGCACCGGTGCGGGCCGGGTGCTCGACGTGGCCATTGTGGACGGAACGACCTACCTCACCGCCATGCTGCACGAGTACCGGTCCCGGGGCACCTGGTCCGACGTCGCCGGCACCAACCGGCTGGACACCGGGGCTCCTTACTACGACGTCTACGTCTGCGCCGACGGCGGTCACGTCGCAATCGGCGCTCTGGAGGCGCCGTTCTTCGCCGCGCTGGCCGAACTGCTCGGACTCGACCCCGCCTGGACCGGCGTGCGCGAGGATCCCGCCCGCTGGCCCGAACTGCGCCGGGACATCGCCCGGGCCGTGCTCCGGCGCACCCGGGACGAATGGGCGGACGCCGCCGAGGGCACCGACGCCTGTCTGACTCCCGTCCTGAATCTGGACGAGGCGGCCGGTCACCCGCACCTGCGCGCCAGAGGAGCCCTGGTGCCCGCGCCGGACGGTCTGCCGGGCTGGCGGCCGACCCTGGGCGGTGGTCGGTTCGTGGCCGGGCGGACGGCGGGAGCGGCGCCCGCGCGGTCGGCCGCGGAGGTGCTCGCCCGGTGGGACCCGCCGAGAGCCGTGACAGGGAGCACCGGCACCTGACTCGAGCGCCCGTGCGACCGCCGCCGGGCGACGGAACCTGTGAAGTGGGAGCGAGGAGAGATGACGGCACGTCAGGCAGTGATCGTGGACGCGGTTCGCACCCCCATCGGGAAACGCAACGGATCACTGAGCGAGGTCCATCCCGTGGATCTGTCGGCGGTGGTCCTGCGCGCGCTGGTCGACCGTACCGGGATCCCGCCGGAGTACGTCGAGGACGTGATGTGGGGCTGCGTCACGCAACTGGGGGACCAGTCCAGCAACATCGCCCGGTTCACGACCCTCGCGGCCGGCTGGCCCGAGAGCATTCCGGGGGTCACCTTCAACCGGGCCTGCGGATCGAGCCAGCAGGCCATCGAGTCGGCGGTGCACGCCGTCATCGCGGGCGCCTACGACTGGGTGATCGCAGGCGGCGTCGAGACCATGTCGCGCGTCCCGCTCGGGGCCGCCCGCCAGAGCGGACTTCCCTACGGCCAGACGGTACTGGACCGCTACGGGACCGACCGTCTGGACCAGGGCACCGGCGCGGAGATGATCGCCCGCAAGTGGGGGCTGAGCCGGCACCGGCTCGACGAGTACGCCTCCCGCTCGCACGAACTGGCCGCCGCGGCCATCGACGCGCGGGTCTTCGACGACCAGCTGGTCGCCGTGCCCGCCGCACCGGACCTGACACAGGACGAGGGGCTGCGCCGCGGCACCTCGCCCGAGACCCTGGCCAGGCTGAAGCCGTCGTTCCAGGAGGACGGCGTCATCCACGCGGGCAACGCCTCCCAGATCTCCGACGGAGCCGCCGCGCTGCTCATCACGACCGACGAGCTGGCCCGCCGGCACGGCCTGCGGCCGCTGGCCACCATCCGCGCGGGCGCCGTCGTCGGGGACGACCCGGTGATGATGCTGACCGCCCCCGTCCCCGCCACCCGCAAGGTACTCGGCCGGGCGGGTCTCACGATCGACGACATCGGCGCCTTCGAGGTCAACGAGGCCTTCGCGCCCGTACCGCTCGTCTGGCAGTCCGAGCTGAAGGCCGATCCCGACCGGGTGAACCCCCTCGGCGGCGCCATCGCGGTGGGACACCCGCTCGGTGCCTCTGGTGCCGTCCTCGCCACCCGGCTGCTGCACCACATGCGCCGCGACGGCATCCGGTTCGGGCTGCAGACCATGTGCGAGGGCGGCGGCACGGCCAACGCCACCGTCTTCGAACTGGCCGACTGACATGGGCGGAACACCGACGGCGGAAGGGGCGGCAGTGAGCGTGACACCCGAGCAACGGCGGCGCGATCTCACGCTGTTGCGGGACCGGTGGTACCGGGAGGGCCACTACTCCTCGCGCACCATGGCCGAGGCCCTGGAGGACGCCGGCCGACGCGTCCCCGAGACCCGCTTCGTGTTCGCCACGCAGACGGCGACCACCACGGTGACGCTGGCCGACGTGCTGGCGCTCGGCCGACGCGCGGCCGCCGGACTGCGCCGGCTGGGGGTGCGGCCCGGTGACGTGGTCGCCGTCCAGGTACCCAACCGCCTGGAACTGGTGGTCTCGTACTTCGGGGCATGGCTGGCCGGCGCGGTCGTCCTGCCCATCACCCACATCTACGACTCGGCCGAGGTCGGCGTCATCCTCCGGGACGCCGGAGCGAAGGTGCTGGTCCTCCCCGACGCCTGGCGCTCGATCGACTTCGCCGAGCGGGTGGCCCGTCTCGACGCGGGGCCGACCCTCGAACACGTCGTCATGATCGGTGAGCGGACGGCGCCGGAGGCGGTCCCCTGGACCGCACTCCTCGACGCGGTGGAGGAGGTGCCCCCGCCCGAGGGTGTCCACGCCGACGACGTCTGCGCGGTGATCTACACCTCGGGGACGACCGGCGCCCCCAAGGGCGTGCAGCACACGCACAACACCCTGCTGCACGAGCTGCGCAAGGGCGACCTGATGAACGAGGCCGGACCGGACGACACCCGCCTCATCCCCTGGCCCTCGGGGCATGTCGCCGGGCTGCTGGCCGCGTGCAGCGGGATCGTCGGCGGTACCGACACGGTGCACATGGACCGCTGGCAGGAACACCGCGCCGTCGAACTGATCGAGATGTTCCGCTGCACCATCACCAGCGGCACCCCGCTGCACGTGGCGGCGCTGCTCAGGGCCGCCGAGGAGGACGGCCGTGACATCGCCAGCCTGCGGTTCGTGCAGATCGGCGCCGCCAACGTGCCGCCCGCGCTGGTCGCCAGGGCCGACGCCGCCGGCATCGTCGTCGCGCGGGCCTACGGCAGTACCGAGCACCCCCGGTGCGCGACCTCCCCGCTGGACGCCTCCGCGCGCCGGCGGTCGCTCACCGACGGCCTCGTGCGGTTCGGCGACGAGGTGCGGATCGTCGACGAGCACCTGCGTCCGCTGCCGGTGGGGGCGGAGGGCGAGGTGCTGACCCGCGGGCCCAGCCAGTTCGTCGGCTACCGCGACCCGGCGTACGACGCCTCGGCGTTCGCGCCGGGCGGTTGGTTCCGCACCGGCGACGTCGGACGGCTCGACGAGGACGGGCACCTGACCATCACCGATCGCATCAAGGACATCATCATCCGGGGCGGGGAGAACATCGCCTCCAAGGAGGTCGAGGACATCCTGGCCACCCATCCCCGGGTCCGGCACGCCGCGGTGGTCGCCGAACCCGACCCTCGGTACGGGGAACGGGTGGCCGCGTTCGTGGTCCTCGACAGCGGCACGCTGGACGTCGAGGAGGTCCGTGAACTGTTCGCCCGCCACCGGGTCGCACCCCAAAAGGCCCCGGAGCGTATCGAAGTCGTGCCTGAGCTGCCGCGGGCCCCGTCGGGCAAGGTCCGCAAGTTCGAGCTGCGTGACCGGCTGCGGCCGGCGGGCGAAGCCACCGAAGGCGTCCGCCCATGACCCGCGACAGCCCCGGCCGCCGTGATCCGCGGCCGGACCGCACCGGACCGCTCCGGCCGAGAGAGAAGGGTTCGCCGTGGACGTGGGACTGCTGATGAGCTACTCGGGCGGCTTCGCCGAAGCCGCCCGGCGGCTGGGCGACTTCGAGGCGGCCGGGGTGGACTCGGTGCTGCTGCCCGAGGCCTACACCTTCGACGCGGTGAGCCAGCTCGGCTATCTCGCCGCCCGCACCGAGCGGATGCGCATCGCGTCCGGCATCCTCAACGCCTACTCCCGCACCCCCGCACTCCTCGCGATGACCGCCGCCGGACTCGACTTCGTGTCGGACGGACGGTTCGAGCTGGGCCTCGGCGCGTCGGGGCCGCAGGTGGTGGAGGGCTTCCACGGGCTGCCGTACACCTCACCGCTGACCCGGATCAGAGAAGTGATCGAGATCTGCCGGACGGTGTGGCGGCGCGAACCCCTGCGGCACGAGGGCCGGCACTTCCAGCTGCCGCTGACCGCCGAGCGCGGTGGCACCGGGCGGGCCGGCCGTCCTCTGCGGCTGATCAACCACCCGGTACGCCCCGGCATCCCGATCGTCCTGGCCGCGCTGGGCGCCCGGAGCGTGGAACTGGCCGCCGAACTGTGCGAGGGCTGGCAGCCGACCCTCTATCTCCCGGAGGCCGCCAAGGAGGTGTTCGGACCGTCCCTGGCGGCCGGGCAGGCCCGGCGCGCGCAATGGCTGCCGCCGCTCCGGATCGTCCCCGACACCAAGGTGCTGATCAGCGAGGACGCGGCGGAACTCGCGGCCGGCCGGGAGCGGGTGCGGGAGTACATCGCCCTGTACGTCGGCGGGATGGGCGCCCGGGGCGGGAACTTCTACAACGCGCTCGTCGCCCGCTACGGCTTCGAGGAGTCGGCGGCCCTGATCGAGGACCTGTACCAGACGGGCCGCAAGGCCGAGGCCGCCGCCGCGGTCCCGGCCGGCCTGGTCGACCAGGTCGCCCTGGTGGGACCCCCCGGCCTGGTGGCGGAACGGGTGGCCGCCTACCGCGAGAGCGGGGTGACGGGCCTGAACGCCTCGCCGATCGCGGACACCCACGATCGGCGGGTCGCGGACATGGAGCTGCTCAAGCGGCTGGCCCGGTGAGCCGCGCGCGTTCGAGGTGCGAGAGCACCCGCTCGTGATGGTGGGCGGCGGTGCCGTGGACCAGCGCGTCGACCGTCGCCCGCCGCAGGTACAGGTGCAGGTCGTGCTCCCAGGTGAAGCCGATGCCGCCGTGCGACTGAAGGGCCTCCCCGGCGACCCCGGGGAGGCCCTCGCTCGCGAAGGCCTTGGCCACGGAGGCCGCCGCCGTCGCGTCGGCGCGCTCCGCGTCGTGGGCCATCGCCGCGTAGTAGGTGGCGGCCCGCAGTCCGCGCAGGGCGATCAGCATGTCGGCGGCCTTGTGCTTCACCGTCTGGAAGGCGCCCAGCGGGCGGCCGAACTGCTCGCGCACGGTGACATGGCCGATCGTCATCTCCAGCAGCCGCTCCCCGACGCCCAGGGCGTCCGCCGCGGTCAGGACCGCCATGGCGTCCACCAGGCGGCGTGCCGCGTCGGCGTGCCGGGACAGGATCCGTGTGCGCTCCACGACCACGTCGTCGAACAGGACGTCGTACCAGGACCGGGTCAGGTCCAGGGTGGTGCGCCGCTCGGTGCGGACGGCCGACGCCCGCACCAGCAGCACGTACGGCTCGTCCCCGGTGAGTGCCACCAGCAGCCAGTCGGCGCAGCCGGCGGCGTGGACGGCCGCGGCCCGGCCCGACAGCGCCACGCCCTGCCCCGCCCGGCGTACGGCGAGGGAACCCTGGTGCACGAAGGCGGCCTTCAGACGCCCCTCGGCGAGCTCCGACGCGAGCGGGGCCGGGCCGCACGCCGCGGCGCGGGAGGCGAGCGCCGTCTCCAGGAAGGGGCCCGGCGCCGCCGCGCGCCCGAGTTCCTCGGCGACCAGGCAGAGTTCCACCAGCCCCTGACCGGCGCCCCCCGCGGCTTCGGGAGCGGCCAGGCCCGTCCAGCCCATCCGCACCCCCCGCTCCCACAGCTTGTCGTCGACGTCCAGACCCGCCTCGGCGACCGACCGGACGGTGCGCGGCGGGCAGTCCGAGGCCAGGAGGTCGCGCGATATCCCGCGCAGTGCGGCCTGTTCCTCGGAGAGTTCGAAGTCGACCATCGGCCGTTCCTTCCTGAGGCACCGGTTGTGGATCACTGGCTTGTGATTGAGTGCAATGATTAAGCTATCTAGGATATCGGCCCCGGAGAAGCCCGTGGGCCCGGAACCCGGTGGGGGAGAGGAGCGACGATGTCGGATCAGCAGCCCGGCGGTACCGCGCACGGCTACGAGACCGTGCTGTTCGAGGTGGAGGGGCATGTCGCGACCGTGACGCTCAACCGCCCGGACAAGCTCAACGCGTTCAACCAGCTCATGGTGGACGAGTTCCGGGACCTCTGGGGGCGGGTGCGCGCCGACGACGCCGTCCACGTGGTGGTGCTGCGGGCGGCGGGCGAGCGCGCCTTCTGCACCGGCACCGACGTGAACGACCGGATCCACCTCGCCGAGAACGTCTGGAGCCAGGAGGACCCCGGACGGGGGCTCAGCCCCAAACAGAACAGGGTCTGGAAGCCCGTCGTCGCCGCGGTGCACGGCATGGTCGCCGGCGGCGCCTTCTACTGGCTGAACGACTGCGACATCGTGATCGGCGCCGACGACGCCACCTTCTTCGACCCCCATGTCAGCTACGGCATGACGTCCGCGCTGGAGCCCATCGGGCTGGCCCGCCGCATTCCCCTGGGCGAGGCGCTGCGGTGGGCGCTGCTCGGGCTGGACGAGCGGATGTCGGCCGCACGCGCGCGGGAGATCGGACTGGTGTCCGAGCTGGTGCCCTACGCGGACCTGTGGGGCCGGGCCGACGAGCTGGCCCGCATCATCGCGGCCAAGCCTCCGGCGGCCGTGCAGGGAACCGTGCGCGCGATCTGGGAGACGCACGGCCTGGACCGCGAGGCGGCCCAGGCGCTCGGCTGGCACTACACCACCATCGGCAATCCCCTCGGCAAGCCGCAGGTCTCGCGCGAGAACTTCGTCAAGCCGAGGTGGACGCTGCGCTGACCGGGCATCGCCCCGGTCACTGCGCGAACCGCGCGATCTCCAGGTCGAGCAGATCGCCGAGGTTGTCTGCCGGAGGATCCGGCAGACGCACCGGTGCCTGCCGGGTCGGCAGCAGGACGACCGCCCGGCCGGGCGTGGAGACCTCGCCGCGCTGGTTGTGGCACGACACCTCGATGTGCACCTCGTTGCGGCCGTCGACCACCACCTTGTCCACCACGGTGCCGCGCACCCAGGTGGTGTCCCCGATGTAGTTGAACTTCCGGTGCTCGCAGCGGAGTCTGAAGAGCCAGCCGTCGTCGCCCATCCAGTCCGTGAGCGCGTGCGTCAGCCAGGTCTCGCGCATCCCGCCGTAGTCGTAGCTCATGGGGATGCCCAGTTCATGGGCGCGTTCGGGCTCCCAGTGCAGCCGCTGCACGGTGTCCGGGATGTTCCTGGCGTTGGGCGGGTAGAGACCGGGCGCCTTGCGGCGCACGCGCCGGGCGATCGCGAAGGCCCCCGGCGGGGTCAGCTGCATGCCCCAGCCGACGTGCCAGACGACCACGTCGGTCACGGTCAGCGGGCCCTTGACCCGGGGCTGGAGTTCGTCGCCGACGTCGACGTCCTCGAAGTAGCGGGTGCGCGCCCCGCGGCGGGCCTCGGCGTCGTACGCGGCGTCGATCTCGGCCAGCTGCTCCTCGGTGTACGGCGGAAAGTCCAGGGGCTTCTTCTCGTCCGCGCGTTCTCTGCTGCTGTGCCGTTCGGTGTGGATCCAGGTGCCGCGCTGCACCGCGACCACCTGTCCCGCGCTGTCGGCGAACAGGAAGTCGTTGGTCACGTGGGCGGCCCGGCCCCCGAAGGAGCTCGGTTTGACCTGCACACCGACCTGGGTCCGCAGACAGGAGCAGCGGTCGCCGAGCCGCTGGGGGCGGTAGTACTCGAACTCCATGACCGCCTGGTAGGCCCCGAGCCCGGCGAACGGGTCGCCCTTGAGGACCGCCTTGGCCCGGTCGTCCTGCTGCACGGCGTTCTCGCCCATGGTGTAAAGGAAGTTCGGCGGTGCGATCGTGCCTTTCCAGCGGGTCCCCGGACCGTGTGCGGGGTCGCACCACAGGGGGTTGTCGTCGCCGTAGCCGAGCGCGAAGTGCCGGATCCCGTCGGCCGTCACCTCGAGGTTGTGCGGCGGCAGTCGGCGCTGCGGGACACCGATGCGGCGGCGCGAGCGCTCGACGGCCTCATCGGTGAGAAGGCCGTAGTCCGGCCGGTCCGTCAACGTGGTCAACTTCGCTCCTCCATAGGTGAGACGGGCGGTTGTCCCTCCGGCGTCCGCGCGGCGCCGAAGATCTCCTGGAGGCGGGGGCGATCGACCTTGAGCGAGGGGGTCCGTGGCAACTGGTCCAGGATCCTCAGCTCCACGGGCATCTGATAGCGCGTCAGCCGGGCCAGGAGATGGTCGAGCAGTTCCCGCTCGCTGACCTGGCCGCACAACGTCACTGCCGCGACCGGCACTTCTCCCAGCCGCTCGTCGGCGAGACCGACGGCGGTCGCGTCGCTGACGGCCGGATGCTGGTGGAGCGCGTCCTCGATCACACTCGGCGGGATCTTGAAGCCGCCCCGGTTGATCGCGTCGTCCGCGCGGCCGTGGATGAAGAGGAAACCGTCCTCGTCCAGCGAGGCGAGGTCGTTGGTGCGCAGCCAGCCATCGTCGGCGGTGGGCAGTTGAGGACCGCGGACCTCCAGGAGGCCGATACCGCCGGGCGGCTGTACCTCCTGAGTCGCGCGGTCGACGATCCGCAACTCGATACCGGGGTGCGCACGGCCCACACTCCCGCGCTTGGACCCGGACCACTCGCGGTGGTCGGCGAACGACCAGCCGGCGATGGCACCGGCGAACTCGGTCGCGCCGTAGGTGGGCAGGATCGGCACCCCGTAGCGCTGCTCGAACTCCTCGGCCAGCTCCGGCGGCAGGGGCGCGGTGCCCGAGCCGATCGCACGAACGCTGCTGAAGGTGTCGGCGGGCAGGTCCGCGTGCAGCACCATGCGGAGGGCGGTGGGCGGCAGCCGCAGCTGACGCGGCCGGTGCCGGCGCACCAACTGGGCCCACTCCTCGACCTGGAAGCGCTCCAGCAGCGCGACGGACCGCCCGTCGACGGCGTGGGTGATCGCGAAGTAGAGCCCGCTGATGTGGGCGAGGGACGACCACAGGATGACGTAACCCTGGCGCAGGCGCGGCCCCGTGCTGTCGTCGAGCACCGTGCCGGCGGCCTCGAAGGCGGCGGTGAGCTGTGGATAGCTCAGGGAGACACGCTTGGGCGTGCCGGTCGTGCCGCTGGTCATCATCACCACGGCGACGTCGTCCACGGGGAGCCCGGCCGGTTCGGGCACCCAGGACACCGGGTGGGGCCGCAGGCCCGACCCCGCCGAGACGACCAGCGGGAGGGCGCGCGTGTGCTCGGTGGCGGCGCGGACGGAGTCGCGGCCCCAGTCCTCCTCGTCGGCGATGACGACGTCCGGGCGCAGCGCGCGGATGTCGTCGCCGAGCCCTGTGTCGCCCACGTGCGGGCTGAGGGTGACGACCTGTCGGCCGGTGGCGATCGTGGCGAGCAGCGCGGCCAGCTGACCGGGTCTGTTGCGCAGGACGAGGCCGACCCGCCGGGCGGTGGGATGGTCACGCAGCAGCGTGTCCAGCGCACGGGCGGTGCCGGCGAGGTACGACCACGGAAAGTCCGACTCCGCGAACGTCAGTGCCGTCGCGGTCGGCTCGATGTCCATCACGCGGCGGAGCCAGTTCGAGAGCGCGGGCAAGCTGCGCCCGACGGGAAGCGAGCGGGCCTGTTTCGTCATGGCACCCTTCTACGGAGAGGCGGCCGTTTGAGGTAAATTAGTTACTTGATTGTACCGATGCTGTCCAGGTGCGGCCAAGAGGCGTCGACATGAGGGTGTTCCCGCCCGTGCGCCGGTCCGCGGCCGGCCCGACTCCAGGAGAACCATGCGACTAGACGCGATCACCGCACTCGTCACCGGCGGCGCCTCCGGCCTCGGGGCCGCGACCGCGGCGGCATTCGCCGAGGCGGGCGCCAAAGTGGTCATCACCGACCTGCCCGGCTCGCCCGGCGCCGACACCGCTGCCGCGCTGGGCGACGGAGTACGGTTCGTGCCGGCCGACATCACCGACGAGGCCGGCTTGCGGGCTCCGCTCGAAGCGGCCCAGGAGACCGGGAACCTGCGGGCCGTGGTGCACTGCGCCGGCCGCGGCGGCGACCGGCTGCGCATCCTCGACAAGTCGGGAGCGCCCGCCGCGCTGGACAGCTACCGGCAGGTCCTGGAGGTCAACCTCGTCGGCACCTACAACGTCCTGCGGCTGGCCGCCGCCGCCATGGCGGGCAACACCGTCGAGGAGGGCGACCGGGGAGCGATCGTGCTCACCGCCTCCGCGGCGGCCTTCGAGGGGCAGATCGGCCAGACCTCGTACGCCGCCTCCAAGGGCGGGGTTCACGCGATGACGCTGGTGGCGGCCCGCGACCTCGCCGGCTGGGCGATCCGGGTCAACACCATCGCGCCCGGCACCTTCGACACCCCCATGCTCGCCCGGCTCCGCGAGGACATCCGCCGGAGCATCGCCGAGACCATCCCCCACCCCAGGCGGCTCGGGAATCCCGAGGACTACGCCGACCTGGCGCTGACCCTGGTGCGCAACCGCTACGTCAACGGCGAGACCATCCGCCTCGACGGCGCGCTGCGCATGGGCCCGCGATGAGCGGCGAGCCCGAGGTCCTGGTCGACCGGCAGGACCGGATCCTCGTGATCAGCCTCAACAGACCCGCGCAGAAGAACGCCATGACCCTGACGGCCGCGCAGGTCGTGGCCGAGGCCGTCGACCTCCTCGACGGCTCACCGGACCTGTCCGTCGCCGTGCTGTCGGGTGCCGGCGGGACCTTCTGCGCGGGCATGGACCTCAAACGGTTCGCCCAGGGGGAGCGGCCCGCCGTGCCGGGCCGCGGCTTCGGCGGGCTCGTCGAGGCACCCCCGAAGAAGCCGATCATCGCCGCCGTCGAGGGCTGGGCGCTCGGCGGCGGCTTCGAACTGGCCCTGGCCTGCGACATGGTGGTGGCCGCCGAGGGGGCCCGCTTCGGACTGCCCGAGGTCCGGCGCGGCCTGGTCGCGCGCGGCGGCGGCATGATCCGGCTGCCGCAGCGCCTGCCGCGCTCGGTCGCGATGGAACTGCTGCTGACCGGCGACCCCATCGACGCGGCCCGGGCCGAGCGGCTCGGACTCGTCAACCGCGTCGTGGCCGAGGGGCAGGCGCTGGAGGCGGCCCTGTACCTCGCCGGACGCGTCGCCGGCAACGCGCCCCTGGCCGTCCGGTGCGCGAAAGCGGTGGCGGGCGCCGCGTCCGGCTGGCCGCACGACGAGGTCTGGCTGCGGCAGGCGCCGCTGTCCGACGCCGTGTTCGCATCGCAGGACGCGAAGGAAGGGGCACGGGCCTTCGTGGAACGCAGAGATCCCGTGTGGACGGGGAGTTAGGAGAGCCCGTCACCCGATGACGCAGACGGGCCGGTGCGGCGGCGGTCTCCCTTGGGCTGTCGCCGCCGCATCGCCCTCCCGTCGGCGGACGGCAGCCGGGCGTCGCCCGTCAGCGGACGGCCACGGGGTTCACCAGTCCGCCGGTGCTCCGCAGGAAGCGCTCCGGGGTCGCGTTGAGCAGGAACGTGTAGCGGCGGTCGCGGGCGCAGGCGGCCGCGAGGTCTTCCAGCACCCAGTTCTGCCCTTGGATCATGCCCATCATCACCAGACAGAGGATGTGGACGGGCAGCATGACGTCCTCGACGTTCGAGGGCAGCAGTTCCATGGGCATGTTGTCGATCGCCACGGCGGCCGCCCGACGTTCGTGGAGGAAGAGCGGCGCGTCGTGGTCGAGCGCGGGCACAGGCCGCCGATAGCCCGGCACGTCGCCCGCGAGGAAGTACGACACCTGCCCGGTCCGTACGAGGACGATGTCGCCCTCCTCCACCGGCGTTCCCTGGGCCTCTTCCACGGCCTCCAGGACCGCGCGCGTCACCGCGAACCGGCCGGGCAGCCGGTCGACGCCCTGGTACCGGGCCACGTCCAGCAGGATGCCGCGCGACACGATGGTGCCGGCCGCCTCGATGCCGAGCCTGGCCGCGCCGGAGGCGTCGATCACGTCCGCCGGAATGCCGTTGTACATGACGCCGCGGTGGCTGCAGTGCGACAGGGCGTCCCAGTGCGTCGCCGCCTGGGTGGGCGTCATCACGATGTCGTCGCTGTACGCGACCGAGTCCGGGGAAGCGGCCATCGGCGTGTTGATCGCGAGCATGGTCCGGACCGGGTTGATGCGCCCCGGGACGCTGGTGCCGAACTGCTGCGGGCCGTCCAGCGACAGCGACATGGACAGGGAGAAGGTCTCGCCCGTGACCGCCGAGGCCGTGGCCTTCTTGACCACCTCGGGGGTGACGAAGTTGAGTGTGCCGAGCTGGTCGTCCGCGCCCCAGCGCTTCCAGTTGTTGACCCGCTCGGCCAAGGTGTCGAACTCGGTAACGCTCAGCACGGTTTCCGCCTCTCGGCCGCTGTGACTCTTCCGGTGGATCAGGAACGGGGTTCCCTGGGCAGCCCCAGGGCTCGTTCGGCGACGGTGTCGCGCAGTACCTCGTTGGCGCCGCCCGCGATGGTGTAGGCCCGCGAGTAGAGAAGGGCGTCCTGCCAGTAACCCCCGGCCACGGCACGCTCGTCGCCCTCGGTCAGGAGGCCGTCGAGTCCCTGCAACTGGACTCCGAGGGAGACGGCGTCGAGGTTGGTCTCGCTGTAGAAGATCTTCACCATCGCGGGGTCGGCGGGCTCGTCGGTACCGGCCGCCATCCGGGACTGCACCGCCTTGCTCATCAGGTCGGCGACGTACACCCGTGCGGCCAGCCGTCCAAGCCGGCCGCGTGTGGCGCCGTCACTCAACGCGGGCTCTCCGGCCGGGCCGGGCTCGGCGGCCAGATCGATGAGCCCGTCGAGGTCGTTGAGCAGTTCGGCGCTCCGCGCGGCGACCGAGCCCCGCTCCTGGGCCAGGCTGGCGCCGGCGACCCGCCACCCGTCGCCGACCTCGCCGATCACCCGGTCGGCGGGGATGCGCACGCCGTCCAGGAACACCTCGTTGAAGTCGGCGGTGCCGGTGATCTCCCGGAGCGGCCGGACCTCCACCCCCGGCGTGCGCATGTCCATCGCGAACGCGGTGATGCCCCGGGTCCTGCGTGCCGTGGGATCGGTGCGCGCGAGCAGATACCCGACGTCGGCGTGCTGGGCGTTGGTCGTCCACACCTTCTGGCCGTCGACGACGAAGTGGTCGCCCTCCCGGCGCGCCCGGGTGCGCAGCCCCGCCAGGTCGCTGCCGGCCTCGGGTTCACTGAACAGCTGGCACCACAGGTCCGCGCCGGACCGCAGCCGGGGCAGGAAGTGGCGCTTCTGCTCCTGCGAGCCATGGGCCAGCAGCGCGCCCGAAGCCAGGGCACCGGCACCGATCTGCCCCCAGGACCGCGCCCGGGCCAGTTCCTCGGCGACGACGAACGCGGGCTCGGGCCGCGGATCGGGGAGGCCGCCGAACTCGGCCGGCCACGATCTGCCCAGATAACCGGCCTCGTGCAACAGGGCGATCCATCGCCGCAGTTCGGGCACCAGGTCGGCGACGGGGGCCCGGACACCCGCGTGGGTCCTCGTGCCGGGCGCGTGGGCGCGGATGAACGCACGCACCTCGGCGCGGAACGCGTCGAGTTCGGCGTCGGCGTCGAACCTCATCGTCTCTCCTGTCCTTGGCGGGCGACGGCATCCCCGGCACGGGAGCAAAGCCCGCCGTGCCGGGCTCAGACCGGCATTCCGGGATCGCGGGGCAGCCCGAGAACCTGTTCCGCGAGGGTGTTCCGCTGGATCTCGGCCGTGCCCGCACCGATCGTCGAGGCCCTCGCGCGCAGGAAGCCGTACAGCCATCTGCCACGCTGCACCGCCTCCTCGGACCCGGGGCCGAGCAGCCCGGCCGGGCCCAGTACGTCGACGGCGAACTCGTGGATGTCCTGTTCGAAGGCGCTGATGTGCAGCCGGGACACGGAGGAGACCGGGCCCGGTTCGCCGTGGGTGAGGATGTCCGAGATCGTGCGCTGCCCGTTGTAGTGCATGATGCGCACCCGGATCTCGAAGCCGGCCATCCGGTCCCGCACGTCAGCGTCGTCCGACAGGCCCCTGTCCACGAGGAGTTGCTGAAGTTCGGTGAGGACTCGGCGGTAGGTCGCCGCCTGGTTCATGGCACCGGCGGCACGCTCGTGGCCCAGGCTCGTACGGACCAGCGGCCAGCCCCCGTTCTCCTCGCCGACCCGGTCGGCGACGGGCACGCGGACGTCGTCGAAGAACACCTCCGCGAACAGGTGCCCTCCGGTCAGGTCGCGCAGGGGCCGGACTTCCACGCCCAGCGCGTGGGCGTCGACGACGAGGTAGGTGATCCCGCGCTGCCGGGACGCGCGGGTACCCGTCCGCACGAGCGTGAAGAAGACGTCCGCCCTGGCGGCATGACTGGTCCACACCTTCTGCCCGTTCACCACGTACGTGTCGCCCTCGCGGCGCGCGGTGGTGCGCAGACTCGGCAGGTCTGAACCGGCCTCCGGCTCCGAGTAGCCCTGGGCCCAGACCGTGTCCCCGCGCAGCATGGCGGGTAGCCAGCGCCGCTTCTGCTCGGCGCTGCCGAACTTGATGATCGTCGGCGCGGCGATCCCCAGGCCTGTCCCGACCGGTCCGGGCACCCGGGCGCGTGCCAACTCCTCCTGGTACACCACCTGGTGGGCGAACGGCAGGTCCATGCCGCCGTACTCCTCGGGCCAGCCGGGCCCGGCGAGTCCGTGGTCGAAGAGAGCGGCCTGCCAGGCCCGGGTCCAGGCGAAACGCTCCTCGGGATCCCGTGGCCGGCGCCCGGGTCCGTGACCGGCGAGGAACTCCCGCAACCGGGTCCGGAACGCGTCGAGCGACTCACGGTTCTGCGGGCGTGGGGCGGTGGTCGTCATGGGCGGGTCCCTCCTGCCGTGGTGAGCCGGGCGAGCCGCGCGCGTTCCTCGCGCGGCGTACCGAACAGCAGCTCGGACGACTTCGCGCGGCGCAGGTAGAGGTGCGCCCGGTGTTCCCAGGTGAAGCCGATCCCGCCGTGGATCTGGATGTTCTCCTTCGCCGCGTGGGTGAAGGCCTCCGAGCAGTAGGCGCGCGCCACGCCGGCCGCGATCGCGGCCTCGGTCCCCGGCGTGCCCACCACGGATCCGGCGAACCTGGCCGCCGACCGGGCGCACTCCACCTCGACGAGGAGCTGTGCGCACTTGTGCTTGATCGCCTGGAAGGAGCCGATCGGGCGCCCGAACTGCTCACGCGTCCTGGCATGGGCGACCGCCATGTCCAGGCATGCCGCGGCGCCGCCGACCTGCTCCGCCGCGACCGCCGCGCGGACGAGGTCGTGCACCGCGGCGAGCGGCTCCGACGCGTCGCCGGCACCGATCCTGGTCGCAGGGGTGGCGGCCAGGCCGATCCTGGCCAGCGGCCGGGTCGGATCCAGGACGTCCAGCACCGTCCGGGTCACGCCGGTCTCGGTGCCCGGGACGGCGAAGACCCCGACCCCGTCGGGGCACCGCGCGGTCACCAGCAGCAGGTCGGCGGTGTGCCCGTCGACCACGTGGCTCTTGGTGCCGGTCAGCGACCAGCCGCCGGCACGCCGTTCGGCCGTGGTCGTGAGGACGTCCGGCTCCCAGGAGCCGTCCGGCTCGGCCGTCGCCAGGGTGGCGGTGAGGGCGCCCGAGGCGATGCCCGGCAGCCAGCGCTCCTGCGCCGCGGCGTCCGCGCACCGTGCGAGGGTCTGGCCGGCCAGCACCACGGTGGCGAAGAACGGGCTCGGGCAGAGGGTACGGCCCATCTCCTCCAGTACGACGCCCAGTTCGGCGGGCCCCAGGCCGGCGCCCCCGTGCCGCTCGGGCACAGCGAGACCGGTGAGGCCCAGCCGGCCGGAGAGCTGCCGCCAGAGGCCCTCGTCGTACTCCTCCGGACGGGTGCCGGAAGGCGGCGGCCTGTGCATCATGGCCTTGTCGTCGAGGAACTTGCGCACCAGGCCGCGCAGTTCCTCCTGGTCCTCGTCGAGACTCAGGCTCATCGCGGGTCCACCGGCATCGTCGTGACCTTCACACATCGTGACCTTAGCAGCGATCGGATAAATCAGTAAACTGATTCGAAGGTGGAGACGGCAGGCTGTCCCGGTCAGCGGGAGCGCCCGGAAGAGGCGGAACGCGGCCTCATCGATGCAGGTGATGAGAGTCTCTAATCAAGTACACTCATTGCCATGAGTGCCACACTGGGTCCGCACATCGGTCAGACGGTCCGCGCGCCCAAGACGGCGGAGCTGATCGCCGCACAGCTGCGCCGCCGGATCGTCCAGGGTGAGCTGACGCCCGGCGAGACCCTGCCGCCCGAGATCCAGCTCATGGAGCAGTTCGGTGTCTCGCGGCCCACCCTGCGCGAGGCCTTCCGCATTCTCGAGGCCGAGATGCTCATCAGGGTCCGGCGCGGCAGCCGGGGCGGCGCTCAGGTCATGGCCCCGGACTCCTCGGTGGCGGCCCGCCATGTCGGCCTGCTGCTGCAGATGCAGGGGACCACCGTCGACGACGTCTACGAGGCCCGCATGATCGCGGAGCCCGCCTGTGCGCGCATGCTGGCCAAGCGCCGCACGAAGCAGGACCTCGCCGACCTCGAACAAGTGGTGACGGAACTGCAGTCCGCGGTGGAGTCGAAGGACGACGCCGTACCCGACCCGGCCCTGTGGTCGCGGCTCACCTACCGGTTCCATGAGCTGATCATGGAGCGGTGCGGCAACAGGACCCTGGCGGTTCAGGGTGCCGTGCTCCAGGAGATCGTGGCGACCCATCTCGAACTGCGCGTCGCGCGCAATTTCGACAAGAACGAGTCGCCCGAGCGCTTCCAGCGCGCGATCAAGGCGTACAAGCGCCTCGTGATGCTGGTCGAGGCCCGGGACGCCGAGGGTGCCGAGCGGCACTGGCGCAACCACATGAAGGTCGCGGCCACCTATCTCCTCAAGGACGACTTGCACAACAAGCCCGTGGTGGAACTCTTCGCCTGACCGGGGCCACCGGTGCCCGCGTGCGGCACCATGCCCGCGCGCCGCACGAAGGCCGGTGTCGAGACCGGTGTACCGACCGGTGTCCCGGTCAGTGGAACGCGACCCCGGCCGCAAGCTGCGGCCACCTACTCTCCTCGTATCGGATCCAGCCGACCGGGCTCCGCACCCGTCGCGACGACCGCGAGATCCCGGGAGTGCCGCGATGCGACGCGATGATGCCGGAGCCTCGCCGGCCCGGCCGAACTCCTGTGTGCCCGGCCCGGTGAAACGTGTCGGCAGCGTGCTGCCGAAGCCTTGACGAAGCCGGGTCCCCCTCCCTCGTGGTGGCGCGCCCACTCTTGCGCAGCCCTTCTGTCCAGCCGCTCGGTGACCGGATTCCGGCTCACCCGTGTGGGCGTCGCCGTCATTCCCCTGGGGGTTCGGCCTTGGTGTGCCGGTGGGCTCCGAAGAGCGCGCAGCCGTCTTGAATCCAGATCTATGAGTCGATTAAGTTAACTCAATAAGCTTGATGTGTGGATGATCGCCCGTCACCACGGGTGCGCCGGCAGGGAGGGAGTCGTATGACCGAGAACGGCAGGCTCGCGACGGGAACGCCGCGGCAGGTGGACGAGGCGTTCATCGACCGCGCGCTGGACGAAGCCGATCTGAACGCGCTGAGGCTCGCGCTGTACCAAGTCACCCGGGACGAGTCCCTGCTCGAAATGCCGCTCACGGCGACCCCCATGTACGGTGGCGCGCTCAACCAGACCGTCGTCGCCGAAGAGGCCGTACCGCACCTGCGGGCCCGTGCCAAGGAGTTCCTGCTCCACAGGCCGTCCGGCTTCACCGAGGAGAAGCCGGACGACACCGAGCTGCGCCGCATGTACGAGGCGTTCCGCGACGAGGAACTCACCGACCGGGACTGGGCCTACCGACGCGACCTCGCGGCCTTCGACGACCACCCCAGGCTCGCCCGGTGGACGGGCGCCAAGCCGTCCATCCCGGAGGGCTTCCAGGTGGCCGTCATCGGCGCCGGATTCGGCGGCATCGCCGTCGCCGTCCAGCTGGAGCGCCTCGGTATCCCGTACACGGTCTACGAGCGGCGCCCGGAGCTGGGCGGCACCTGGAGCATCAACGCCTACCCCGACGTCCGGGTCGACACCACCAACTTCCTCTACCAGTTCTTCTTCGAGAAGAACTACCCGTGGACCGAGTACTTCGCGCGGGCCGGCGAGGTGCGCGAGTACCTGCAGCACGTGGCCAAGAAGTACGGCGTCTTCGAGCACATCAGCTTCGACAGCGACGTCAAGGAGGCCGTCTTCGACGCGGAGACCGGCCGCTGGTCGCTCGACGTCGTGCTCGACGGCCGGCCACGGCGGCTCAGCGCCAACGCCGTGGTGAGCGCCAGCGGCCTGTTCGCCACGCCCAAACGCCTCGACGTCCCGGGCATCGAGGACTTCCAGGGCGAGATCGTGCACACCGCCGAATGCACCGGCCAGGAACGGCTCGACGGCCGTGACGTCGCCATCATCGGCAACGGCTCGACCGGTGTGCAGATGATGTCGTCCGTGCGCGAGCGGGCCCGGAGCGTCGGAGTCTTCCAGCGCACCCCGCAGTGGATCAGCCCCCGGGACCGCTACGGCGAGGCCATCACCCCTCAGACCCGCTGGCTGCTGGACACGATGCCCTACTACTGGAACTGGTACTGCTACTCCATCGCCACCCTCCGCCTGGGCGGCCAGGTCCTCCAGGAACCGGACCCCGAGTGGCAGGCCGCGGGCGGACTCGTCAACGAGGCGAACGACGGCTACCGGGAGAGCCTGACCACGTACGTGAAGTCCAAGCTGGGCGACCGCCCCGACCTGTGGGAGAAGCTCATCCCGCGGCACGCACCCATGGCCCGCCGGCTCATCGTCGACAACAACTGGTACGCCTCGCTCCTCGAGGACAACGTCGAGCTGGTCACGGAGTCCATCGAGCGGTTCACCCCGACCGGCATCCGAACCGCCGACGGCAAGGAGCGCTCCTACGACCTCGTCTTCACCGCCACCGGCTTCGCCACCCAGAAGTACCTGTGGCCCACCCGGTACCAGGGCCTGGACGGGGAGACCCTGGAGGACCGCTGGAACGACCCGGAGGCCGGCGGGCCACGCGCCTACCTCAGCATCACGGTGCCGCGCTTCCCGAACCTGTTCATCATGTACGGGCCCAACTCGCAGAACCGGTCCGGTTCGCTGATCGTGTGGATGGAGACCTGGGCGCGCTACACAGCCGAGGGTCTGATCGCCCTGATCGAGGGCGGCCACAGCCGGCTGTCCGTGCGCGAGGAGGTCTTCGAGGACTACAACCGCCGGCTGGATGAGGCGATGCTCTCCCTCATCTGGTACGACCCGGGGTCCAAGGACCGCAACTACTACGTGAACGAGTTCGGCCGACAGCAGGTCAACGTGCCCTGGCGGCTGGAGGAGTACCACGAGCTGCTGGCGAAGTTCCGCCCCGAAGACTACGACTTCGCGTGAGGACCGGGCCGTCATGAGAGCCGTTCGCTGCGCACCCCCGGGCGTCGAGGTCGTGGAGACCGAAGAACCCGGCGGGGAAGGGGAGTTGGTCCGGGTGGCCGCCGTGGGCATCTGCGGCTCGGACCTGAGGTATCTGAGGCGCGGAAGCACCCAGATCGCCGGGCACGAGATCGCCGCCACGGCTGCGGACGGCATGCCTGTGGCCGTCGAGGCCATCGCCAGGTGCGGCGGCTGCGAGTGGTGCGCGGCCGGCCGGCACAACATGTGCCGGCTCGCGGGCCGGGACATCGTCGGCATGACGGTGCCGGGCGGGATGGCGGAGTGCTTCCGGGCGCCGTCGTCGGCGCTCGTACCGCTGCCGGCCGGACTGTCCCTGGAGGACGCGACACTCGTCGAACCGGGAGCCGTCTCCTGGCACGCCTGCGGCAAGGGCGAGGTCGGTCCCGGCACCAGGGTCGCGGTCGTGGGGGCCGGCACCATCGGCATGCTGGCCGCCGCCGCGGCCCAGCGGATGGGCGCTCCCGAAGTGGCCCTCGTGGCCAGGCATCCGTATCAGGCCGAGGCGGGAGAACGCCTCGGCCTGACCCGCCCGTCGGGCCTGTACGACGTCGTCGTCGAGGCGAGCGGCAGCGAGAGCGGACTGTTCCGTGCCGTCGAACTCGCCCGGTCGCTCGGCACGGTGACGACGGTCGGTGTCTATCCACCCGACGTCACCTGGCCCTACCGGGAGGCGTTCCTCAAGGAGGTACGCGTCGTGCCGTCGATGGGATACGCGCGGGACGCCACGGGCACACGGGAGTTCACCCACTCCGCGCAACTGCTGGCCGACCGGCCCGAGATCGCCCGGACCCTGATCAGCCACCGGTTCGGCATCGAAGAGGCCGCACGCGCCTTCGAGGTAGCCGCCTCCAGACCGCCGGGGACCTTCAAGGTCGTCGTGCACCCGTGACGCCCACGGGCCGGCCTTGTGGCGCGCACCCGCTCAGTCAGACACCCACACCGTCGGGCGGAGACGAAGATGTCGAAAGCCGTGCCGAACCCCCGTGTGCTGCCCGGCGCGGCAGGCACCGGTTCCATTGCCGCGCGGGTGGGGACCGCGAGCATGCTCGGGACCTTCATCGAGTTCTACGACTTCACCTGTTACGGCTTCCTGGTCGTCTACATGGCCCCGCTCTTCTTCCCGGCGAGCGACCGGACCACGAGCATTCTCACCTCGCTGGGCGTCTACGGGGTGGGATACCTCGCCCGCCCCCTCGGCGCGCTTTTCTTCGGCCGTCTCGGCGACCGGCTGGGGCGGCGCTCCGCCCTGATCTTCACCGTCATCGGCATGGGCGGCGCGACGACCGTCATGGGACTGCTGCCGACCTACGGCACGGCCGGCGTCGCCGCGCCCGTCCTGCTGGTCCTCGTGCGGATGGTGCAGGGCTTCTGCGCGGGAGGCGAGATCGGGGGTGCGGCCACCCTGGTCTCCGAGTCCGACGGCGGCCGCAGACGGGGACGCCTCCAGGCGCTGATTCCCCTGGGGTCGAGCCTCGGCGTGGCGGTCTCGCCCGCCGTGGTCGGCGTACTGGTGACGGTTCTCGGCACGCAGGACATGGAGCGCTGGGGCTGGCGCGTCCCGCTGCTGCTGTCGGCGGCGATGACCCTCGCCGTCGTGGTCTACCGGGTCCGGGTCGAGGACTCGCCGGAGTTCCGGTCGCTGGCCGCCGCCGAGGCGGTCGAGCGCTCGCCCGTGCGCGCCGCGCTGCGCGGCCACTGGCGCATGATCGCGGTCGCGGCGGTGCTCAATCTCGTCGTCACCACGGTGCTCGGCGTCCTGGTCAACTACATGAGCGTCTACCTGCTGTCCGTCCTGCACGTGCCCTCCATGCGGGTCTACTGGCTCTCGGCGGTATGTCTGTTCCTCGGGGCCTCGGGGTTCCTCGTGGGCGGCTGGTGGACCGACCGGTTCGGGCGCGCATCGGCGATGCTGCTCGGATACGGCGGTTGCGCCGCTCTCGTCTTCCCGCTGCTGTACGGCATGCGGGGGGTGGCGTCCGGCGGCGCCTGGGCACTGGTCGGAGCGGGTGCCCTGTACGTGCTGTCGCTCGCCTTCGCCTACGCGGCGGCCCCGGCGATGTACGTCACCCTGACCCAGGCGTTCCCGACCCGGGTGCGCTACACCGCCGCGTCGTTCGCCTACAACGCCGGCGCCGTCGCCGGTGGCGGTCTCACGCCCTATCTGGCCGCCCGGCTGACACAGTCCGCCGGCCCACGCGCGGCCGGCTGGCTGGTGGTGGCCGCCGCGGTCACCGGGGTCACGGTGATGTCGCTGCTCACGTCGAGGGGCCGGCAGTCTGCGATCTCCGGCCGCGGTATTGACGGCGACGGCACACTCAATCGTATAACTGATACAGATAACTGAACTGTTAAAGTCCGGAGGGTGGCGGTACGTTCTCGCCGGACTCCACCTGTTGAGGAGAGGGTCGTGACGAGCCAAGCCGGCGCAGAGCAGATCACCGTCGAGGTGGTCAATCCGACCGCGGACAAGCAGGATTCCGCGGGGTCGCCCATCGCCCCGCGACTGGACACACTGAACGGGAAGGTGCTGGGACTGCTGTCCAACAGCAAGCCCAACGCCGAGGTCGCGCTGCGCGCGGTCGCGGAGAAGATCAAGGAGACGTATCCCGACCTCAAGATCCGTCTCTTTCCCGGATCCATCCGCTTCGAGCCCGAACTGCTGCGGCGGGCCATCGAGGAGAGCGACGCCCTGATAGGCGCCACGGCGGACTGCGGCGCCTGCACCTCCTGGCTGATCCATGACGGCGCCCAGGCGGAGAAGGCCGGTGTCCCACAGGTCACCATCGTGGCCCGGGGATTCGAGCGGGACACGGACACCAGCGCCAAGGTGTTCGGGGTGCCCGGCCTGCGTTACGTGGTGGTGCCCCGCGTCTTCACCGCGCTCACGGCGGAGCAGGCGGCCGAGCAGACCCTCCCGGTCACGGAGGACATCATCCGGGCCCTCACCGAGTCCCCGGAACGGGGTGAGGCCGCCGTCGAAGAACCGGAGGAGGCCGGCGAGTGGCAGGAGTCGTACACCTTCCACGGAGGCGACGCGGTGGAGGCGGTCGACGCCTTCAACACGTTCTACCTGGAACAGGACTTCGGCGACGGCCTGCCGCTCCATCCGCCGACCCGGGCGAAGGTGGAAGCCATCATCGAGGCCCAGGGGCGCCCTCGCGACGAGCTGATCCTCACCGTGCCCCCGCTGCACGGCAAGGGCACCCTGGAGCGGATCGCGGTCAACGCCGCGATGGCCGGGTGCCGCCCGGAGGAGCTGCCCGTCGTGATCGCCGCGCTGAAGGCGATCGCCGCGTGCCCACCTCCGATGAACCTCTCGGTCCTGATGTCGACCGGGGCCTTCGCGCCGGTGATCCTCGTCAACGGCCCCCTGGTGAAGAGGCTCGGCATCAACAGCGGACGCAGCCCGCTCGGCCCCGGTCTGAACAACCGGGTCAACATCCGCATCGGCCGGGCGGTCGCGCTGACGCTGCGCAACCTCGGCGCGTGGATTCCCGGGCGGATGGACCTCGACACCATCGGCACCGTACGCAAGAACATCCAGGTGCTGGGGGAGAACGAGGACGAAAGCCCGTGGGAGCCGTACCAGGTGGGCAAGGGCCTGCGTCCCGACGACAGCACGGTGACGGTGGTGCACACGGTGGGTGAGTGGGACCTCGGCTCCAACCACGGGCCGGCCGACCGCCGTATCCGCTCCATCGCGGCGCGCACGCCCACCCTCACCCAGGTCGGGTTCATGACGAGCACCCTGGCCGGTCTTCTGGGCAACGAGGACGGGCTCTTCTACCTGCTGCCCCCGGAGACGGCGAAGAAGTTCTCGGACGCCGGACTGAGCAAGGAGGCGGTGAAACGGTTCCTGCTGCACAACATGCGGCCGCGCATCGCCGACGTCATCGCGCCCTTCATCGACTTCCGGGAGCGCGGTCTGGTGCGGCCCGAATGGGAGTGGATGTTCCAGCTCACTCCCGAGGAGCAGCGCAGCCAGTCGGTGCAGGCGTTCAACGACCCGGCCGCGATCAACATCGCCGTCGCCGGACACGGCACACCCAAGGAGTTCGTCTTCGGCACGATGACCACGCCCATCACCGAGAAGATCATCGCGATCGGATAGTCCCGCGGCGAGGCGGGGAAAGGAGGGCGAGACCATGCCCGCAGTAGTTCGCGCGGTCACCGACGACGACTTCGACGAGGTCGTCCAAGGGGCTGACCTGCCGGTGCTCGTGGACTTCTGGGCGCCGTGGTGCGGCCCGTGCCGGGTGATGGGCCCGATCCTGGACACCATGGCCGTCGCTCACGAGGGGACCCTGGACATCGTGAAGGTCAATCTGGACGAGAGCCCGCAGACGGCGCAGAGATTCGGAGTCTCCTCCATCCCCGCGCTCCTGCTGTTCTCCGGCGGCGAACTCGTGACGACCCTCGTCGGGGCCAAGCCGCGCACGGTGATCGAGAAGGCTGTCGCCGACCATCTGTGACGGACGACGACGGGGTGGCGCGGACCTGGCTTCCAGGTTCGCGCCACCCCGTTCGTGTCGGTGTGTCAGAGCCGGTAGGCGAACCTCCGCCCCGCACCGCCGTCGACCACCAGAGTCTGCCCCGTGACCCATTCCGAGAGGTCAGTGAGGAAGAACAGGATGGCCGAGGCGATGTCGCTCGTGCGGCCCACCCGCCCCAGCGGCACCTGCTCGGCGGCCTTGTCGTAGTAGCCCGGCTCCGGGTGGCGCTCGGCCACCCGCGGGGTCGCCGTCTGACCGGGTGCGACGACGTTCACGCGGATGTCGGGGCCGAGTTCGAGCGAGGCCGTGCTGACGAGATTGGCGAGACCGGCCTTTGCGGCCCCGTACACGGCGTGGCCCGGGGCGGAGCGCAGACCCGAGACCGAGCCGACGAACACCATCGAGCCGCCCTCCGTCATGGCCTTCGCGCCGATCTGCAGAGCGAGGAACACATGACGGAGATTCAGGTCGAGTCCGCGCTGCCAGAGTTCGTCGGTCACCTCGCTCAGCGGACCGTTGTCGGAGATGCCGATGATGTCGGCCAGCCCGTGGACGGGGCCGAAGTGCGTCACGGCCTCCTCGACGAACCGCTCGACGTCGGCTCGGCTCGTCGCGTCGCCGGTGAGCGCCAGTCCGCCGACCTCATCGGCGACCGCCTTGGCGCGAGCGTGGTCCGTGTCGACCACGGACACCCTGGCGCCGACACCCGCGGCGGCGAGGCAGGTCTGCCGGCCGATGCCCAGACCTCCGCCGAGTACGAGGACGTGCTTGTCCGTGAGATCGATCAAACCGCGGTAGTCGGGGGTGAGTTCGCTGATGCCCATCGTGCCTCCCTGGCTGCCGAGGGGTCCTTTGCGGAAGCGCTCCGGAAGGTGCTGACACGTTCCTTGACGCCGGATGGAGCCACCTCGTTAATATAGCGATATCCGTTAGGTAATTTAGATGAATCGCAGAGAAGCGTTCAACGCCCCGGGCCGAAGCCCGGACCGAGGAAGCGTGACGCCGCGATCGTGCCGTTGCACGGATTCGTCTCCGCCGCCCGAGTGAGAGGTGGTCCCCGAATGATCCGGGTTCAGCCGGAACGCTTCCTGCGCGGTGTCCTGCCCGCGGTGTCGTGGGCGGAGAGCGGCTCGCGGCTGCCCGTCGCCGCATGCGCCAAGCTGACGGCGGACACCGTGCGGGCCGCCCGCGTGCCCGCCGGTCTGCACCTCGCCTTCACCGGCCCGGTGTCGGCGGTCGAGCTGACGGTGTCGGTGGGGGAGCGGACCACCGTGCCCGCGCCCACGCTCCCCGAGGCCCTGGTGGTGCGGGTGCCGGGGAGCCCGTCCCGGCGGGTTCCGCTGCCGGCCGACGGGGCGGTGGTGCGCATCGCCCTGCCGGAGCGGGATCCGGACGACGTCGTACGCGTGTACCTGCCGGAGTGCGCCGAGGTCGCGGTCGTCGGTCTCGCGGGGGACCGCCGGCCCGAACCCGCTCCCCGGGGACCCCTCTGGGTGGTGTACGGCGACTCCATCACCCAGGGCTGGTCGGTCACGGAGCCCGGTCTCGCGTGGCCCTCACGGGTCGCCGACACCCTCGGGCTCGACCTGGTCAACCTCGGTTTCGCGGGGGCGGCGCGGGGCGAACTCCCGACCGCCGACACCGTGGCCGCCTCCGGGGCCGACGCCGTGGCCGTGGCGTGGGGCACCAACGCGTACACCTCGCTGCCGACGAGCGCGGCCCGGATCGCCGAAACGATGCGGCTCTATCTCACCGCCGTGCGCCAAGGGCTTCCCGAGGCCCCGATCGTGGTGGTGAGCCCCATCGTCCGGCCGGACGCGGAAACCGTCCCCAACCGCTTCGGCGCCACTCTCGCCGATCTCCGCGCGGCCCTGGAGGAAACGGTGCACCGGTTCGCCGCGACGGCCGGGGACGGCCGGGTGACGCTCGTTCCGGGCCTGGACCTCGTGCCGGCCGAACAGCTCGTGGACGGTATCCACCCCGGTGACGAGGGACACCGCGCCCTCGCCGAGGGCGTGACGGCGCAGGTCGCCGCCGGACTCGGACCGGACGCCGACCGGGTGCGGGCGGGGGCGACATGACGAGCCGTTCCCGGCTCGCTCGTCCCGCACACCGGAGATCGTACGAAATCAGCACCGCCGTACCGCGGCGGGGGAGGAGCGAGATGAATCCGGGGACCGTATTCCGGCTGGACGGCAAGGTGGCGGTGGTCACCGGAGGCGGCAGCGGCATCGGCCGGGCGAGCGCGGACGTGCTCGCCGCGGCCGGCGCCCGGGTCGTGGTCGCCGACCTCGACGCGCAGAGCGCCGAGGCGACCACGGCCGGCATCAAGGAGAACGGCGGGGAAGCCGTGGCCCGCCAGGTGGACGTGGCCGATCCGGCCGCCGTGACCGCCCTGGTCGACGAGACCGTCTCCGGTCTCGGACAGCTCGACGTCCTCGTCAACAACGCGGGCATCATGATCCGCCGCCCGCTCACGGAGGTCCCGCCCGAGGAGTTCGACCGGGTCCTGTCCGTCAACCTGAAGAGCGTGCTCTACGGCAGCCAGGCCGCCGCGCGCGTCATGCGACCCGGGTCGAGCATCGTCAACACACTCTCCACCATCATCGACTTCGCCACCGCCGGCACCGGCTCCTACGCCGCGGCGAAGAAGGGCGGCGAGGCGCTGACCCGTACCTTCGCGGTCGAACTGGGCGCCCGTGGCATCCGGGTCAACGGTGTCGCACCCGGCTGGACGGACACCGGTATCACCCGGGAGCGGCACACGGACTCGTCGGGCCGCTTCGAGCAGGACCGGTTCGACGAACTCGCGGGCAAGATGGCCACCGTCTCGCCCCTGGGCACGGTCGCCGAGTCGGTCGACTCGGCCTACGCGGTCCTGTATCTGGCGTCCGAGGCGAGCCGCTTCGTCACCGGACACGTGATCCGCGTGAACGGCGGAGCTTCGATGACCTGAGGGGCGATCATGACAGGAAGACTGCACGGCAGGGTGGCGCTGATCACCGGCGCCGCGCGCGGCCAGGGCGCCTGCGAGGCCGCCCTGTTCGCGCAGGAGGGCGCCGAGGTGATCGTCACCGACGTCCTGGACGACCTCGGCGAGGCGACCGCGCACTCGGCGAAGGGAAGCTACCTCCACCTCGACATCACCTCCTCCGCGGACTGGGGCGCGGCCGCCGACGTCGTGCGCGAGCGGTTCGGACACCTGGACGTCCTGGTCAACAACGCCGGAATCGCACCCGCACGGCTCGGCAGGTTCGACGAGCTCGACATCGAGGACCACCTGAGGCTGTTCGACGTCAACGTGCACGGGGCGTTCTACGGCATCCGCGCCCTGCTGCCCCTGCTGCGGAAAGGACACGGCGCGTCGGTCGTCAACGTGTCCTCGATCGACGGACTGACCGGCGTCGGCTCGATGGCGAGCTACGTCGCCTCGAAGCACGCGCTGACCGGCCTCACCCGGTCTCTGGCGATCGACCTCGGCCCCCTCGGAATCCGGGTCAACTCGCTGCACCCCGGGATCATCGACACACCGCTGGTCCGCTCGAATCGGCGAGGCGCGCTCCGCACGGCTGGCCCGCACCGTGGGACGCCAGCCCCTGACCCGGATGGGACGGCCGGAGGAGATCGCGGCCCTGGCCCTCTTCCTCGCCTCGGACGAGTCCTCCTACTGCACCGGGGCCCAGTTCACCGCCGACGGCGGTCACCTCGCCGGTCCCTACCGGGAGTTACCGGTGTGACCCGGTCAGAGCGAGCCGCTCCGACCGAGTGCGGGCTCCGCGCAGCCCGCAGCGATCCGACGAAGCAGAGCCGATGAAGTCTTTCCCATGAGGGACCCGTTGGACCACGGCCGTGCCGAACGGTTCGCCGTCCAGGGATGCTCAGGAGGTCGCAGTGTCCGAATCCCCCTCCAGCATGGTCGACAGGGTCGTGATGATCCTGGGTGTCTTCGAACGGTCCACCGGACCGCTCAACCTGGGCCAGATCAGCGTCCGCAGTGGTCTGCCGCGCTCCTCCGTGCACCGTATTCTCCAGCAGCTGGTCAACGCCCGCCTGCTGATCAGGTACGACAACGAGTACCGGCTCGGGCTGCGCATGTTCGAGATCGGCAGCCTGGTCGTGCACCGTACCCGGATGAGCGACGCCGCCAGGCCACTGCTGCAGGACCTCTGCGCGGCCACCGGTCACGTGGTGCACCTGGCGGTGCTCGACCAGCAGGACGTGGTCTACCTGGAACGGGTCGGTGGAGCGTTCGCCAGCACCCTGCCGTCCCGGATCGGCGGCCGCCTCCCCGCCCACTGCACGGCGGTGGGCAAGGCGATCCTCGCGTATTCCCCCAAGGACGTGGTGGACGAGTACCTCTGGAGCGGCCTGTGCCGGCGTACGGACGCCAGCATCGCGACGGCGCAGGCCCTGGAGGCCGCCCTCGCGAGGATCCACGGGATGGGATATGCCTCGGAGACCGGCGAGGCCGTGGCCACGGTCGCGTGCGTGGCCGCACCGGTCGTCGTCATGGACCGGGCGATCGCCGCCGTCTCGGTGTGCGGCCCCAAGGAGCGCGTCCGCGTCGACGAGCTGAAGTTCCGCGTCAAGTGGGCAGCCGCCGAGATCTCCCGGCGTCTGACGGTGCCGCCCAGGCCGCGGCCGCGGTCTCGGCCGCTGATCAGCTCTGTCCCGCTCAGCGGAAACATGGCGTCGGTCGGCGTGGCGGACGCAGCACGATGAATGGGTGATGGACGAAGCGGTGAAAACCACGAACCCCCGACGGCCGGCACCACAAGCGATCCACCGCCGCGGCACACCGGCCGCGCGGCGGACCGCGGGCATTGGAGGGCTCGTATGACCGCCGGGACGGAGGCCGTCCTCGCGGCCGCCGCCCGGCTGGAACGCGCGAGTGCCACCGGGCTGGCCTGCGGGCCGCTCACCGACCTCATCGGCGGGACCGACATCGCAACCGCGTACCAGGTGCAGCGGATCGTCACGGAGCACCGGCTGGCCGCCGGCGCCCGGCTGATCGGGCGCAAGATCGGACTGACCTCCGCGGCCGTCCAGTCGCAGGTGGGCGTCGACCGGCCGGACTTCGGTGTCCTCTTCGACGACATGCGCTACGAGGACGGCGACGAGGTGCCCTACGGCAGACTGCTCCAGCCGCAGGCCGAGGCCGAGGTCGCCTTCCTGCTCCGGCACGATCTCACCGACGCCGCCGGCCTCTCCGCCGTACGCGATGCCGTGGAACTGGCCTTCCCCGCGGTGGAGATCGTCGACAGCCGCATCGCCGACTGGAAGATCGGCATCACGGACACCGTGGCCGACAACGCCTCCTCCGGGGTCTTCGTCATCGGCGGCCGGGGACGGTCGCTGGGCGCCTTCGCGCCGGTGGACTTGGTCATGACGATGCTCCGCGACGGCGAGGTCGTCTCCAGCGGCACCGGGCGCGACTGCCTGGGAGACCCGCTGAACGCGCTCGGCTGGCTCGCCGCCACCGCGATCGAGTTCGGTTCCCCGCTGCGCGCCGGTGACCTGGTGCTGTCCGGCGCCCTGGGACCCATGGTCCCGGTGCTGCCCGGCGATGTCTTCGAGGTGACGATCGAGCCGCTCGGCACCATCACCGCCCGTTTCTCGGACAAGGGAGAGTGATGACGGACAGGGTGGGAGTGGCGATCATCGGGTCGGGCAACATCGGAACCGACCTGCTCATCAAGATCAAACGTGCTTCGAAGAACCTTGAGGTGCTCGCCATGGTGGGCATCGACCCCGACTCGGACGGTCTCGCCCGAGCCGCCCGGCTCGGCGTGGCGACGACGGCGGAGGGGGTCGAGGGCCTGATCCGCATGCCGCAGTTCGAGCGGGTCCGTATCGTGCTCGACGCCACCAGCGCCGCCGCGCACGTGGCCAACGCGCGGGTACTGGAGCCGCACGGCCGCCGACTGGTGGATCTGACACCGGCCGCCCTCGGCCCGTTCGTGGTCCCGCCGGTCAACCTCGGTGAACACCTCGACGCCCCGAACATCAACATGGTCACCTGCGGCGGTCAGGCCACGATCCCGGTCGTCGCCGCCGTCTCCCGGGTGACCGAGGTGCCGTACGCCGAGATCGTCGCGTCCGTCGCCTCGCGTTCCGCCGGTCCGGGCACCCGCGCGAACATCGACGAGTTCACCGAGACCACGGCCCACGCCATCGAGACGGTGGGTGGGGCCCGGCGCGGCAAGGCGATCATCGTCCTCAACCCCGCCGAACCGCCGCTCATCATGAGGGACACGGTGTTCTGCCTCGTGGGAGACGCCGACCACGACGAGATCCGCCGGTCCGTCGAGCGGATGGTGGCGGAGGTGGCCACCTATGTACCGGGCTACCGGCTGGTGCAGCAGGTCCAGTTCACTCCCGTCGAACCGGGTGAGGTCACGACACTGCTGCCCGAGGCGGCAGGCCCCGTCGACACCAAGGTCTCGGTGTTCCTGGAGGTCGAGGGCGCCGCGCACTACCTGCCCGCCTACGCGGGGAACCTCGACATCATGACGTCCGCCGCGATGCGCGTCGCCGAGCGGATCGTCGAGCGAGCGGAACTGGTGGCCCGATGACCGAGATCTACGTCCAGGACGTCACCCTGCGCGACGGCATGCACGCCATCCGGCACCGCATCGAGCCCGAACAGGTCGGCAGGATCGTCGCCGCCCTCGACCGGGCCGGAGTGGCGGCGATCGAGGTCAGCCACGGCGACGGCCTGGCCGGCGCCAGTCTCAACTACGGCCCGGGCAGCCACACCGACTGGCAGTGGATCGAGGCCGCCGTCGCCAACGCGCCCCGCGCGGTGATCACCACGCTGCTGCTGCCCGGCGTCGGCACCATCACCGAACTCCGCAGGTCCTTCGACCTCGGAGTGCGCTCGGTACGGATCGCCACCCACTGCACCGAGGCGGACGTGGCGGCCCAGCACATCGCCGAGGCCCGCAACCTGGGCATGGACGTGTCCGGGTTCCTGATGATGAGCCACATGCTCCCGCCGGCTGAACTCGCCACGCAGGCCAAGCTGATGGAGTCCTACGGAGCGCACTGCGTCTACATCACCGACTCCGCAGGCCGCCTCACCTCCGACGACGTCCGCGACCGGGTGCGGGCCTACCGGGACGTCCTCGACGACGACACCCAGGTCGGCATCCACGCCCACGAGAACCTCTCGCTCGGCGTGGCCAACTCCGTCGCCGCCGTGGAGGAGGGCGTCCACCGCGTCGACGCGTCCCTGGCCGGCCAGGGTGCCGCCGCGGGCAACACCCCCATCGAACCCTTCGTCGCGGTCGCCAACCTCAAGGGCTGGAAGACCGGCTGCGACCTGTTCACGCTGGAGGACGCCGCCGACGATCTCGTACGGCCGCTCCAGGACCGGCCGGTCCGGGTCGACCGCGAGACCCTCACCATTGGCTACGCCGGGGTGTACGGCAGCTTCCTGCGCCATGCCGAGATCGCGGCGCGGCTCTACGGAGTGGACACCCGGGAGATCCTCGTCGAGGCCGGGCGCCGCCAACTGGTCGGCGGCCAGGAGGACATGCTCACCGACATCGCGCTGAACCTCCAGAGTCAGAAGGCCTGACGCCTCCGGGACTCCGCCCGCACCGATCCGCAGTCACAAGGAGCACAGCCATGCCCGAACCCGGATATGACCCCGGTCCCCAGCGTCAGGTGAAGGAGGGTGGACGATGACGACTCCCACCTTCGAGTCGACGAGGGTCACCAAGGACGTCGACGGGCTCACCTTCGCCTACCACGAGGCCGGCGAGGGCGAACCACTGATCATGCTGCACGGGTCGGGACCCGGCGTCAGCGCCTGGTCGAACTTCGGCTACAACCTCCCCGTCTTCGCCGGGCATTTCCGCACCGTCATGCCCGACCTCCCGGGCTTCGGAGGCACCGGGCTGCCGGAACTCGACGAGGTCTACCCGGTGGCCGCGGCGCGCCGGATCGCCGGGCTGATGGACAGCCTGGGCATCGAGTCCGGGCTGTTCGTCGGCAACTCGATGGGCGGTGCGGTCGCGGCGGAGTTCGCGGCCCTGTATCCCGAGCGGGCCCGCAGGCTGGCGATCATGGGATCCGGTGGACTGTCCGTGGGACTGTTCGGCGCCGAACCCAGCGAAGGCTTCGTACGGCTCTTCGAGTTCCTCGACGACCCGACCCGGGAGCGCATGACCGCCTGGGTGAGGACCATGGTCAGCGACCACCGCCTGATCACCGACGAACTCATCGACGAACGCATGCACAACGCCCTTCAGAAGGGCGTGATCGACCGGACCAGGGCGATCATCGGGTCGATGTTCACCCCCGGGCTGCGGCAGAAGTACACGCCTCTGTGGACCAGGGCGGCGTCCTTCACCACCCCGACCCTGCTGCTGTGGGGGCGCGACGACCGCATGCTCCCCTACGACCAGGCGCACTTCGCCAACCGGTTGCTCCCGGACGTCGAACTGCACACCTTCTCCCGCTGCGGTCACTGGGCGCAGATCGAACGGAAGGCCGAGTTCGAGCGCGTGGTGCTGGAGTTCCTCACCCGGAAGACGTCCGAGACGACCCCGGAAGCGGACGGTACGCGACATGGCGCATGAGGTGGTTCAGCGGGTCGGGCAGTACGGCCCGAAGCTGGCGGAACTCGCCCCCGGGAACGAGAAACTGGGCAAGCTGAGCGACGAGACGGTGGGTCTGCTGCGCTCCGCCGGTGTGCTGCGCCTGCTGCAGCCCGTCAAGTTCGGTGGCTACGCGGCCCATCCGCGCGACTTCGCCGAGGCGGTCATGGCCGTGGCCCGTCACGACGGTGCCGCCGGCTGGGTGTGCGGGGTCGTGGGCGTCCACCCCTGGGAGGCCGCCCAGATGGACCCGAGGGTGGCCCAGGAGATCTGGGGCGAGAACCCGGAAACCTGGATCGCCTCCCCCTACATGCCGAACGGGATCGCCGAGCCGGCGGACGGAGGGTACGTCCTGTCCGGGCGCTGGCCCTTCTCCTCGGGCACCGACCACGCCGACTGGGTCTTCCTCGGCGCACTCGTCGGGGACGGCAAGGGGCGGCCGGCGTCCCCGCCGCAGGTCCTGCACGTGATCCTGCCCAGGTCGTCGTACGAGATCATCGACGACTCCTGGGACGTGATCGGACTGTGCGGCACCGGCAGCAAGGACGTCGTGGTCGACGGTGCCTTCATCCCCTCCTACCGGACCGTCAACCAGGACGAGGTCTCGGCCGGGGAGGCGGCGGTGAGCAACGGCGTCGGCGAGGCCCTGTACCGCCTGCCGTTCACCTCGATGTTCCCGCTCGGGATCACCTCGGCGGTCATCGGCATCTGCGAGGGCGCCCTCGACGTCCACCTGGCCCAGCAGCGCGACCGGGTCGCCGTGACCGGCGTCCAGGTCCGCGACGACCCCTATGTGCTCTACGCGGCCGGCGAGGCCGCCGCGGAGATCGCCGCCTCGCGCGTGCAGCTGATCGACGGCATCAGCCGGGTCTACGACCGGGTGGTGGCGGGGGAGACGGTCTCGATCGAGGAGCGCTCCGACGTCCGGCGCAACCAGGTGCGCTGCGCCTGGCGGGCGGTGTCGGCGCTCGACGAGATCTTCGCGAGGTCCGGCGGGAACGCGATCCGGCGCGACAATCCGCTGCAGCGCTACTGGCGGGACGCGCATGTGGGACTTTCCCACATGATCCATGTTCCCGGTGTGGCGTACCACGCCAACTCGCTGGCGCAGATGGGGGTCGACCTGCCCCCGCAGCTGCGCGTGATGCTCTGAACGCCGCCCCGCGGGCGAGGAGGAAGCACATGCACACCGAGGGCGCACCCCATCCCGATTCCCCCGGTTCCCCGGACTCTCCCGACGACGCGTCCTACTTCCGGCAGGTGCTGGGAAACTTCCCGACCAGCGTGGTGGCCATCACCGCGACGCTCCCGGACGGCCGGCCCGAGGCGATGATCGTCGGGTCGTTCACCTCGGTCTCCCTCGAACCGCCCCTGGTGGCGTTCCTGGCCGACCGCTCCTCGCGGACCTTCCCGAAGATCCGTGCCGCCGGCCGCTACTGTGTCAACGCCCTGGCGTCCGACCAGGAGCTGCTGTGCCGGTCGATGGCGACGCGGGGCGCCGACCGGTTCGACGGGATCGCCTGGCGGCGGTCGCCCCTGGGGAATCCCGTGCTCGACGGGGTGGTCGCCTGGATCGACTGCGAGCTGGCGGAGGTCGTGGAGATCGGCGACCACCATCTGGCCGTCGGCCGGGTCCACGCCCTGCGCGCTGAGTCGGCCAAGACCCCGCTGCTGTTCTTCCGCGGTGGCTACGGCGACTACTTCTCCAGCACATCGGTGCTGCTGGATCGTCTCGTCGGCTGGTGACGCCCGGGGTGGCGGGGGGAGAGAAAGAGGGCGGGGCACGGTGTCTCACCGTGCCCCGCCCGCCATTTCGCTACCGGGTGCCGGCCTCAGCTCGGCTCGCGCACCGTCACTTCCGTCAGCTCGACGCCCCGGGTCTGCAGCCCCTCCTCGATGAACGCCTTGAGCGAATCGCCGTCGAGCACACAGGTGGAGCAGGCGTCGTTGTGCCCGCGGGAGTAGTCCACGGTCAGCCGGGACTGCTCGGGTGCGAACTCCGCGAGTCGGATGGAGCCACCGTCGGGAGCGACCATCGGCTCCAGCAGCGCCAGCACTTCCTCGACGACTTCCTCGGCTTGCGGCATCACAGGTCTCCTCTGGCGTGGGTGTGCGTGGGGATGTCGTGGACGCGCGTACGGAGCTCAGAGCCCTTCGCCGGGCGTCAGCGCGGGGAGCAGGGCCAGACTGGCGCGAGCGTAGGCCTGCCGGCGGCGCTCGCTGACCAGAAAGGACGGCGGCGCGAAGTAGGCGACGTCACGGGCGATGGAGCCACGGCGCCGGCGCAGGGCGGCAGCGGCGTCGGACGTGCTCCCGCACAACGCGACGGCGTCGACCATGTCGTCCGTCACGGCCCGCGCCATGTCGTCGATCCTGCCGTCGGCGAACGCCTCTCTGATCTTCTCGACCTGGGAGGTCCAGCCGTGGTGCGTGGCGAACGCGTCGTAGGTGCGCACGGTCAGATAGAAGGCGATCATGCGGCGCATGTCCGTGACGGCGCGCTCGGGATCGTCGTCGTCGATGGCCGTCAACAGCCATCCGTGCTCCAGCGGCCGCCGGTCCCGTCCGCTCTCGCGGAAGCCGGCCTCGGTGGCCGGGCGGACGACGTCGTCCCACCAGCGGTCCGTGAAGAGCCCGTGGCCGATGATTCCGTCGGCGGTGCGGCCGGCCGCCGCCGCCATCCTGCGCTGGAACCCGGCCAGCAGGACGGGCACCTCGATCCGGCCCAGCACCGGCGCCTTGACGTTCGCGTCGATCCGGTAGAACTCGCCCTCGAGGCGGACCCGTTGACCGTTCTCGGCGTGGAGCCACGCTCGTACGGCCGCCACGAGCTCGGACATCCGCTCCACCGGGCGGTCGGCAGGCACACCGCACCAGTCACGGTTGATGGCGAACGCGCCCGAGCCCAGGCCGGCGAAGACGCGTCCGGGAGCCTGGTTGCACAGCGTGCGGATCGCCGTGGCGTGGGCGAACGGGGTGCGGGAGAACCCGTAGGCGATGGCCGGGCCGACCAGTGCCGTGTGGGTCGAGGCCGCCATCCCGGCGACCGTGACGTAGGCGTCGTGGTCGACGAACTCGCCGGTGCAGAACGCCGCCGCGCCCGCGGCCTCCGCCTGCGCGCCGACCTCGGCTCCCGGCCACGGCATGCCGAACTCAGTCATGTGGTCCGTTCCTCCCGGAAGTCCGTGTGCCGCTCGACTGTGCCCAACAATCGTAGCATTGAGTTAGCTAATTGAAGAGGTTGGATACCTTCACATGATTTAGCTGTTCTTATAAAATCGCTCCAGTTGGCCGGAAGGCCGTCGAGCCGGACAGACGGGACGTCCGGGCCTGGACCGCCACGTCGCACGCCCAGGCCCGGCCCCATGCCGCAGCACGCCGTTCGTGCCGCCGCAGCTCTCCCCAGGACGGAGAAACAGGGATGACGCAGACCTCGGCAGCGCCCACGGATCTCGATCGGGCGCGTGCCAAGTACCGGGCCGAGCGGGACAAGCGCCTCGATCCCTCGCGCCGGGAGGTCCTGGACCTCGCGGAACACAAGGAACTGGTCGAGGACCCCTTCATGGAGGTCGTGCGGCGTGAGCCGCTGCACGACACGGTCGACGTGATGGTGGTGGGAGGCGGATTCGGCGGTCTGCTCGCCGCCGCGCATCTGCGCAAGGCCGGACTCGACCGCATCCGCATCGTCGAGAAGGCCGGGGACGTCGGCGGCGTGTGGTACTGGAACCGGTATCCGGGAGCGATGTGCGACGTCGAGTCCTACGTCTACCTCCCGATGCTGGAGGAACTGGACTACATCCCCCGGCACCGCTACGCCTACGGCCCCGAGATCCTCGCCCACGCCCGGCGCATGGCCCGCCACTTCAGGCTCTACGACCACGCGCTCTTCCATACCTCGGTGACGGGGCTGCGGTGGGAGGAGGGCACCGCGAGGTGGATCGTGCGCACCGACCGGGGCGACGAGTTCCGGGCCCGATACGTGGTGGTGGCGCACGGCTCCTTCACCTCGCTGAAGCTGCCGGCGATCGAGGGCGTCGACAGCTTCCGGGGCAGGCTGTTCCACACGTCGCGATGGGACTACGACTACACCGGCGGCGACGCCGCGAGCCCCCTCACCAAGCTCGCCGACAAGACGGTCGGCGTCATCGGCACCGGCGCCACCGCGGTCCAGATCGTGGCGCCGCTCGCCGAGTCGGCCCAAGAACTCCTCGTCTTCCAGCGGACCCCCTCCACGGTCGCCGTCCGCAACAACCGGGAGACCGACCCGGACTGGGCGCGGAGCCGGCAGCCCGGCTGGCAGAAGCGCAGGCGGGAGAACTTCACCCTGGTCACCAACGGCGAGCAGATCACCGAGGACCTGGTGGGGGACGGCTGGACCGTCTTCTACCACGCGCTGCTCAGCAGCGACTCGTACGGTGACCTGAGTCCCGAGGAGGCCGCGGAGAAGCGGGAGCTGACCGATCTTCAGCACATGGAGAACATCCGGGCCCGCATCGACGAGGTCGTACGCAACCCGGCGACGGCCGAGGCCCTCAAGCCGTACTACCGCTACCAGTGCAAGCGTCCCTGCTTCCACGACGAGTACCTGCCCGCCTTCAACCAGCCGAACGTCCGGCTGATCGACACCCGGGGGCAGGGCGTCCGGCGGATCACCCCGCGCGGCGTCGAGGTCGCCGGCGTGGAGTACCCGGTCGACTGCCTCATCCTGGCGACCGGTTTTGACCAGGACTCCGCCTACGTCGACCGGGTGGGCTTCGACGTGACCGGCCGTGGGGGAGCCACGCTCTCGCAAAAGTGGCAGGACGGACCGGAGACCTTCCACGGCGTGATGACGAGCGGCTTCCCCAACTTCTTCATCCTGCCGCCGAACTACACCCAGGGCACCGCCGCGGTGAACTTCTGCCACACCCTGGACGAGACCACCCAGCACGTCGCCGCCTGCGTCGAGGAGTTCGAACGCCGCGGAGTGATCGCCGACCCCGCCAGGCAGGATGAGGAGGCCTACGTCCGCCGCGTCGTGGAGGGCTCCGGCCTCGCGCTCCTGGGCGGCGGCAACTTCCTGAAGGACTGCACACCCGGACGCTGGAACAACGAGGGGGACCCCGAAGCCCGCCCCCGGAAGAACGTCAACTACCCGGGCACCTCCAGCGCCTACTTCAGCATGCTGGCGGAGTGGCGGCAGAGCGGTGAACTCACCGGGTTGAGCCTCACCCCCGCACCGAAGCAGGCCTCGACAACCCCGCCGGCCGAGCAGGCCGAGAACGAAGGAGACATCCGATGACCGCCATCGTTCCCGAGGCACCCGTCCCGGGCGAGCCGACCGCCCGCCGCTTCCAGGGAAAGGTCGTCTTCATCACCGGAGCGGCCCGCGGTCAGGGCCGCGCCGAGGCGGTGCGCTTCGCCGCGGAGGGCGCCGACATCATCGCGCTGGACATCTGCGAGGACCTGTCCACCACGGACTACCCGGGAGCGACCGCCGAGGACCTCGCGGAGACCGCCCGCCTGGTCGAGAAGCTCGGCCGGCGCATCCTCACCCACAAGGCCGACACCCGCGACTTCCCCGCCGTGCGGTCGGCCCTGGAGGCGAGCGTCCGCGAACTCGGGCGGCTGGACGTCGTGGTGGCCAACGCGGGCATGACCACCTTCGCCCGTACCTGGGAGATCGAGCTGGACCACTGGAACGCGACGCTCGACATCAACCTGACCGGTGCCTTCCACACCGTGAAGGCCGCCGTGCCGCTGATGATCGAGCAGGCCACCGGCGGCGCGATCGTCTTCACCAGTTCGGTCGCCGGACTGCGCGGACTGCCGTTGCTGGCCGACTACGTGGCGGCCAAGCACGGTGTCACCGGACTGGCCAAAACCCTGGCCAACGAGCTGGGTTCGTACCGGATCAGGGTGAACACCGTGCACCCGCACGGCGTCGACACCAAGCTCGTTCCCGGGATCCGCCCGGTCCTCGAGAAGGACCCGGAACTGAGCGCCTTCTTCCAGGGAGTTCTGCCCGACGGTGTCAGCCAGGCCGAGGACATCGCGGCGGCCGTGGCCTGGATCGCCTCGGACGAGGCCCGCCACATCACCGGAGTCCAGCTGCCGGTGGACCTGGGCCGCACCAACCGCTGACCCCGCGAGAGCCTCCACGCAATCCATTCCGGTCACCGGAATCCGGCCACCCGGGCGAATGAGGCCGCCATCACACTGTTCAGGCGGCCGCGCCCGAACGTGAGCCGGGGTGTTCCCGGCGACCCTGCCGATCGATCTCCGCCACGCGGCGTGCGTACCGCAAGACGTCACGCTCCCGGGCGCGTTCCGCCGGGCGAGGTGACAAGGGACGGTCACCGGCGCTCCGGGCGCCCTTGCACGGGTGCCCGGAGCGCAACCCTGAGAGCAGCACAGGAGGAGGACAGTGATGGCCAGTGGGGAGAGCTACGACGTCGTCGTCGTCGGATCGGGAGGGGGTGGGCTCGTCGGCGCCTATGTCGCGGCGTCACGAGGCCTGCGCACCCTCGTGATCGAGAAGACGGATCGCGTCGGCGGTACGACGGCCTACTCCGGCGCGGGCGTCTGGTACCCGGGGTCGGCGCCGCTGAAGCGGGCGGGCATCGAGGAGGGTCCGGAGGACGCCCGGACCTATCTGCGCACCGTGGTGGCGGACGAGACCAGGGAACACCTGCAGGATGCCTACCTGGAGGCCGGCCGGAGGCTGATCGCCGAACTGGAGGAGAACCCCTGGTTCCAGTCGTTCGTCCACGGTCCCGTACCCGACTACTTCGCGTCGGTCCCGGGTGCCACGCCCGCGGGGCGGACCATCTTCCCGCCCGACGTCGTCGTCGCGGAGCTCGGTGACCGGGCCGAGCTGGTCCGGGGGAGCATCCCCCGTGAACGCCGCGGCGTGGAGCGGGGCCCGGTGTTCACCGGCGGCCGTGCCCTGATCGGCCGGGCCCTGGCCGCCTTCCTGGAGACCGGGAACGGCACGCTCCGGCTCAACACCCGGCTGGAGAGCCTGGTGCTGGAGGATGACCGGGTCGTGGGTGTGACGGCGACGAGCGAGGACGAGCGAATCACCTTCCGCGCCGGGCGCGGCGTGCTGCTCGCCGCAGGCGGCTTCGAACGCAACGCGGAACTCCGCGCGAAGTACCACCCGGTGCCGCTCGACGGAACCTGGTCGAACGGCTGCCCGGCCAACACCGGCGACGCGCTCCAGGCCGGCGTGGCGGTGGGCGCGGCCACCGACCTGCTCGACGAGGCGTGGTACGTGCCGGGTCTCGTCCAGCCGGACGGGCTGCCGGTGTTCCACATGGGCACCCGGGGCGGCATCTGGGTCAACGGCGCCGGCGAGCGATTCGTGAACGAGACCGGTCCCTACGACCAGATCGGCCACGAAATGGTGCGGCTGCACACGACCACCGGCGTCTCCCACATCCCCTCTCACTGGGTGTTCGACCAGCGGCACCTCGATCGCGACAGCTTCGGCGGCGATCCCGAGCAGCCGCCGAACCCGGCATGGTGGGAGTCGGGCGCGCTCAAGAAGGCCGACACCCTGGAGGAACTGGCGGAGCTGATCGGGGTGCCGTACGACGCGCTGCGCAGGTCCGTCGAGGAGTTCAACGGCTATTCGGGCAGCGGTGTGGACGAACGGTTCCACCGGGGTGAGGCCCCCTTCGACCAGATGAGCCACCACATCGTGGGCTTCCCGGCCGGACCCGTGATGAACTACCCGGCGAAGTCCACGCCGGGCTTCGCCAATCAGGTGCTCCTGCCGATCGACACCCCGCCGTTCTACGCCGCGACGATCGTGCTCTCCGACATCGGCACCAAGGGCGGGCTGAAGACGGACGAGAACGCGCGCGTCCTGAGGCCGGACGGTAAAGCGATCCCGGGGCTCTACGCGGCGGGCAACACCGCCGCGGCCATGTCGGGACGGGTGTATCCGGGCGCCGGCACACCGATCGGCAGCAGCCTGGCCTTCGCCTACCGCGCCGTGCTCGACCTCGTCGGCGAGCAGACGGGCTGACCGTCCCGCGCACGGAAAGGGCCGGAGGTCGCGCCCCGCACGGCGGCGCGGTCTCCGGCCCTCCGGGGTCCGCGTTCCCAGGCCCTGTCGGCACACTCCCGTCCGCCCCGCGACGCCGTGCACGTGCCCCCGAGTTCCAGGCTTCGCTCGAACAGGGAGGGACCCCCTTCGCCGCACCGGGCGAAAGCCCGAGTACATCCGGTACGAGGACTCCGCGCGGCACGCCGACAACACGCACCTGACCAGGACCTAGGCGGAGCCCTGCACCGGCTTCTCGTACCCGTAGCGTCCTTGCAGCACGGCGGACATCCAAGGACGCACCGTGTCGACGACCGGAGTGCCGGACCCGATCTCCCGCCCGAGCTCCTGCGCCGCCGCCAGGTCCTTCTGCGCGAGCGCCTCGATGTAGACAGCCTGGCGGCGGATGACGCCCTGGGCGTCGAGATGGTCCCGGAGCAGGAACAGCGGGGAGGTGCCGCCCGCCACGGCCGTGTCCAGTACCTCGATCAGCCGCTCGGGATCCACACCGGCCCGCACGGCCATGCCCGTGGCCTCGCGTACGACCGCCCAGCTCGCGTAGGTCACGACATTGCGGGCGATCTTGGTCACCATGCCGGAGCCCACGGGGCCGCAGTGGACGACGGCCCTGGAGAAGGCGTCCAGCACGGGCCGGACCCGTTCGACGACCTCGGCGGGCCCGCCGATCATGGAGACCAGCAGCCCCTCGCCCGCCTGCGTCACACCCGCGTCCAGCAGCGTTGCCCCGTGCCGGGCGCACAGCGCGGCGAACTCCCGCACGGCCGAGAGCGCCACGGTGGACAGCAGCAGGACGACGAGCCCCGGCCTGTCGGCGGTGAGCAGTCCGTCCTTGCCGGTCAGGACCTCCCGGACCTGCCCGGCGTCGACCACCGAGATCAGTACGACGTCACTGGCACGCGCCACGTCGGCGGGGGAGCCGAGGGGTGCGGCCACGCCGTCGAGTCCTTCCGCGGCGTCGGAGCGGATGTCGTAGACCGTCAGTGGCAGGCCCGCCGCGGCGATGTTCCGCGCCGCGCCACCGCCGATCATGCCGAGCCCGATCACGCCCGCGGCGACGGGGTCCCTGTGTGTTCCGTCCGGCTGGGCCCTCACGTCCGCCCCCTTCTCCGTGTGTGGACGGGTCACGGTAGCCGTCCCACGCGCGGGGCCGGATCGGCTGTCCCTGTCAGCGAGACACCGACCGGTCCGCCGCGGGGACCGTCGCTTAACTTCCGGGACATCGGCCCTCCGGAAGCGGACCGGGGGGGCATGCGCATCGGAGGTGAGGTCAGATGGCCACGGACGAGAACGACCGCTGGAGCCGGGGCAAGGAAGTCCTGGACGACGTGTACGGGGAGGGCTTCTCCGCGACGTACTACGCGGTCGCGCGGACGCAGCCGTACCACAGGGAGACGGTGGAGCACCTTTTCGGCGACATCTGGTCACGTCCGGGGCTCTCGATCCGCGACCGGAGGCTCCTCGTGATCGGCGCGACCGCCGCGCTCGGGCGGGCGGACCTCATCCGCATCCAGGCCCTCGGCGCACTGCGCAACGGCGAGCTGACTCGTGACGAGCTGCGGGAGGGGGTGCTGCAGCTCGCCTTCTACACGGGCTGGGGCAACGCGACCGCGGTGGACCGGGGGATCGAGGACGCCATAGCGGATCACGAGAAGGAAGGTGCCGAGTAGGAGCGGTGTGCCCGGGAGCGGCGGGAAAGACTCGGCGGGATTGATTGTACCGATCGGTCGACGTAATATTGGGTCCGTGCACATCGCCGTGCCGCTGGCCAGGAGCCGCACACGACCTGCCATGGCCGTCCTGCGGCAGCCGCCGTCGACCGGGCAGGGCGAGGCGGGCAGATCCGCCGACGTCATGACGAACGCGCGTGGACCATCGCCGTCCGATGACGAAGTCGAGAAAGAGGAGTGCGGACATGGCTGAGAAGACGACCGGCGCCGGCACGGCCGAGGAGCTGCCGAAGTTCCCGTCGCCACGAGCGGCGGAGTGCCCGTTCGCGCCGCCGCCGAGCCTGCTCGCGCTGCATGACTCGGGCAAGTCGGTGCGCAAGGTCGAGACCTGGGACGGCAGCACGCCCTGGCTGGCCACGACCCATGACGCGCTGCGCCGGCTGCTGGCCGACCCGCGGCTCAGCGCCAACATCGGTGGGGCCGGATATCCGCACACCACCGCTGCGATGAAGGCGCACGCGGCGGAGATGCAGCCGTCCATCAACAACACCGACGGCACCGAGCACCAGCGCTGGCGCCGGATGCTGACGAGCTCCTTCACCCGTCACCGGATGGAGAAACTGCGTCCGGAGATCCAGCAGATCACCGACGACCTCATCGACCGCATGGTGGCGGGCCCGAACCCCACCGAGCTGAACGCGGCGCTGTCGCTGCCGCTGCCGTCGCTGATGATCTGCGCGCTGCTCGGCGTGCCCTACGAGGATCACGACTTCTTCCAGGAGCACGCCGGAGTCACCAACGCCCGGTACGAGAGCGCCGAGAAGTCGGCGGAGACGGCCCGTGTGCTGCGTGAGTACATCTCCGGGCTGATCGAGGCCAAGATGGACAACCCCGGTGAGGATGTGCTCAGCGACCTCGCCGAGCGGGTCAGGGCCGGCGATCTCGCCATGTCGGAGGCCGCTCCGCTCGGACACATCCTGCTGGTCGCCGGTCATGACACGAGCGCCAACATGATCACCCTGGGTACCGCGCTCCTGCTGCAGAACCCCGACCAGCTCGCGCTGCTGCGGGAGAACAGCGGTGACCCGAAGTTCGTGGCCAACGCGGTCGAGGAGCTGCTGCGCTACCTGACCATCCCGCATCTGCTGGCCCGGCGCGCGGTCGTCGACGACATCGAGATCGACGGCGAGATCATCCGCGCCGGTGACGGCGTCATCGCGTCCCTGCCGGCCGCCAACTGGGACCCCGAGGCGTTCCCCGAGCCGGCCAAGCTCGACCTCACCCGCAAGGCCTCGCACCACATGTCGTTCAGCTGGGGTCCGCACCAGTGCATCGGGCAGCAGCTGGCCCGTATCGAACTCCACGTGGTCTTCAGCACGTTGTTCAACCGCATCCCGACGCTGCGGATGGCGGGCGACGTCTCGGAGCTGAAGTTCAAGGAGGACTCGCAGGCCTACGGCATCTACGAGCTGCCCATCGCCTGGTAGTCCGCTTCGGCGCGTTCGCGTGCGACGCGGCACCCGGTGCGAGTGAGCGGTGTCCCGCGCCATCCCCGGCCGTCACGGCGGCCGGCCGGACAGTGCGGGACACCGCGGCCGCTCTTGCGAGCACTCCGTCAGTCGCCTCACCCGTCTCACCGCACGACGGCCGTCCCCAGTCTCCCGGCCACCGGGAGCGCCGATTGATAGGGGCGAGAACACGCCAATACCGTCGCTTCACCGAGCCGATCACTCAAGGAGTGACGATGACGCGACGGCAATCCCGAACGGCCCACCCGGAACCCACCGACACGCAGGGCTGGACCCCACGACTCGCGGCGTCGACCGTAGCCATGGTGATGGTGGTGGAACTGGTCGCCCTGAGCTACACGATGACGTCGACGGCCCTTCCCTCGGTCACCCGCCACTTCCGGACCGGCCAGGGCGGATGGCTGCTCACCTGCTACATGCTCACGGGCGCGGTGGTCAGCCCGTTGCTGGGCAAACTGGCCGATCTGCACGGAAAGAGGCGGGTGCTGCTGGGTGCCATGGCCGTGGCCGCGACGGGCGCGGCCGTCTCCGCGACGGCGCCGGCGTTCGGGGTGCTGCTGGCCGGCCGGTGCCTCGAAGGGTTCGCCATCTCCGGCATGTTCCTCACGTACTCGCTGATGCGTGATGTCTATCCGCCGCGCACGCTGCCCCTCGCCGCCAGTATCTCGGTGACCGGAATCGGAGCCTTCGGGGTCGGCGTGCCGTTCCTGGTCGGCTGGCTGCTCGACACGTTCGGCTTCCGGGGCATGTACACCTTCAACGTGATCGTGATGGTGGTCCTGGCCGTGGTGATCCGGTTCAGCACACCGGAGACTGCGCTGCGGCACCGGGCGCGGGTCGACTACGTCGGTGCCGTCCTGCTCGGCGGCGGGCTCGCTCTCGTACTGGTGGCGGTGAGCAAGGGGCAGCAGTGGGGATGGTCCTCGGGCTCCGTCATCGGACTGTTCGCCGCCGGCCTCGCGGCGCTCACGGGCTTCGCGGCACTGGCCCGCCGGACGGCCGAACCCATTCTCGACGTGGCGCTGTTCACCCGGCGGCCGATCCTCCTGGCAGCCGTCACGGGCGCCACCGCCTACGGCGCGACGGTCGTACCCGCGACGATCCTGCCCATCCTCTCGCTCACGCCCGCCTCCGCCGGCCGCACCTATGGCCTGGGCATGACCGCGTTCGCCTTCGCCTCGATCGCCTCACCACAGGCCTTCGCCCAGGTCGTCGGGGGAGTCACCGTCAGCCGGGCCGTGCGGCGCCTGGCGGCCCGCTGGTGCATGGTCGCCGGGCTCTCGCTGATCGCGGCCGCCGGCCTCCTCCTCGTCTTCTTCCACGACACCCAGGGGCCGGTGCTGACCGGCGCGGTGTGCGACGGTCTCGGGACCGGACTCGCCTACGGCTCCGTACCGAACATGGTCATCGCGGAGACCCCGGCGGAGGAACAGGCCTCCATCGCCGGCAGCGTGCAGGTGTGCCAGAGCGGCTTCGCCAGCATCGTCCCGGTCATCATGTTCGCCATCATGGCGGGCTCCTCGACCGTGTCCCCGGCCGGTGTCCTCTACGCCGAGCCGGGTATCCGGGGAGCCCTCCTGCTCATGACCGGTCTCGCGCTCGGCGGCGTCCTGCTCGCACTCACCGTGCTGGCGCCCGGCCGGCACCGGACGGCCCGGGACGAGGTCGCCCCGGTCCCGGTGGCCCTGGCGGAAGGACAGTCGAAGTGACGACCGTCCTCGGACTGATCGGAGCAGGCCGCATCGGAAGCGCTCTGGGCAGACTGGCGACTGCCGCGGGCCTGGACGTCGTCGTGAGCAATTCCCGGGGACCGGAGACGCTCACGGACCTGGTGAGGTCATGGGGCCCACGGCCACAGGCCGCAGACGTGCGGGACGCCGCGCTGGCCGGGGACCTCGTCGTGGTCACGGTGCCCTTGGGCGGCTACGCCACGCTCCCCGTCGCCGAACTGTCCGGCAAGACGGTGATCGACACGATGAACTACTACCCCGAGCGTGACCGGCCCGTCGCCGAGCTGGACAGGAGAGAGCTGACCTCCAGTGAGCTGGTGCAGCGGCAACTGCCCGGCTCACGAGTGGTCAAGGCCTTCAACAACATCGACTTCCGTCGGCTCGAACTCCTCGCCCGGCCCTCAGGGGCCGCCGACCGCAGCGCGCTGCCGGTGGCCGGCGACGACGAGCGGGCCAAGACCGAGGCGCGCGACCTGCTCGACCTGCTCGGCTACGACGCCGTGGACGCCGGGACGCTCGCGGAAAGCTGGCGGTTCGAGCCGAACACCCCCGTCTACGTGCAGCCGTATCTGCCACCCCGCCCGCAGGGGCTGAGCGGAGACGAGGACACCATGCGCTGGTTCCTGCGATGCCCCGGTGCCGTGCTGTCGGCCGGCCGTGTCGAGGCACTGGTGCGTACGGCCTCTCGCCAGTTCCCGGCCGCCGCCCGGGAGCGTCTGAACTGACCGTCCTTCCTCAGGCCCGCGGGTTGTTCAGGTCGGCAGGCACGGCGAGAACCCCGTGGTGCCCGCTGTCGCCGGCAGGCAGCCCCAGCGTCAGGAAGACATTGCCGAGGTCCTTGCTCACGGCCCGTTCGGTGACGACGAGCATGCGGGCGCCGGTGGCGTTGTCGTGGCCCCCGGCCATCAGCGCGAGCACCTCGCGCTCGCGCGGCGTGAGCGAGTCCAGGGGCGTGTCGCGGCGGCGGGTCAGCAGCTCACCGACCACTTCGGGGTCCAGGGTCGTCCCTCCCGCCGCGACGCGTTCCAGCGCGTCGAGCAACTCGCCCGCCCGGCCCACGCGGTCCTTGAGGAGGTAGTCGGGCCCGGCAGCGCCGTCCTGGAGCGGTTCGGCCGCGTAGGACTCCTCGACGTACTGGGACAGGACCAGCACGGGAATCCGCTCGCGCGCCTCCCGTGCCGCGCGCGGTCCCTCGTCGCGGAAGTGCCGAGGCATGCGTATGTCGAGCACGGCCGCGTCCGGGCGGTGTTCCAGCAGCGCCGGCAGGAGCTCGGGCCCGCTGCCGACGGCAGCCACCACGTCGTGAAACGGGCCGGCTGTCCCGTGGCCCGTCCGGCCTGGCAGACCGCTTTCCCCATGCGATCAACGACAGGCGACCGGAATGCCGGGCGCGGTGGAGCAGTACGGCCACCAGAGGATGCAGTGGGCTGCACCATCGGGGCTCTGGGACAGCCCGGTGGTGGTCAGCCCTTGCGGGTGTTGATCTCCTCGGTGAGCTGCGGGACGACGTCGAGGAGGTCGCCGACCACGCCGTAGTCGACCAGGTCGAAGATGGGCGCCTCGGCGTCCTTGTTGATCGCCACGATCGTCTTCGACGTCTGCATACCGGCGCGGTGCTGGATCGCGCCGGAGATACCGGAGGCGATGTACAGCTGCGGCGACACACTCTTGCCGGTCTGGCCGACCTGGTTGGTGTGCGGGTACCAGCCGGCGTCCACCGCGGCACGCGAGGCACCCACGGCCGCGCCGAGGGAGTCGGCGAGCGCCTCGATGATCGAGAAGTTCTCGGCGCCGTTGACGCCACGGCCGCCGGAGACCACGATCGCGGCCTCGGTCAGCTCGGGGCGGCCGGTCGACTCGCGCGGGGTGCGCGCGGTGACCTTGGTGCCGGTGGCCTTCTCGGAGAAGGACACCGTCAGGGCCTCGACGGCGCCCGCGGCCGGGGCGGCCTCCACGGCGGCCGAGTTCGGCTTGACCGTGATGACCGGCGTGCCCTTGGCGACACGGGACGTGGTGGTGAAGGAGGCGGCGAACGCGGACTGCGTGGCCACCGGGCCCTCGTCACCGGCCTCCAGGTCGGTCGCGTCCGTGATGATGCCGGAGCCGATGCGGACCGCGAGGCGCGCCGCGATCTCCTTGCCCTCGGCGGAGGACGGCACCAGCACCGCGGCCGGGGAGCCCCCGGCGGACACCACCTCGTACGCGGCCTGGAGCGCGTCCACCTTCGGGACGACCAGGTAGTCGGCGTACTCGGCGGCGTCGTGCGTGAGGACCTTTAGACGAGAACTTCAGCCATGGGACAGCAACTCCTGATGGATCAGACGAACTTCTGGCCTGCGAGGAACTCGGCGAGCTGCTTCCCGCTTTCGCCCTCGTCCTTGACGATCGTGCCGGCGGTACGGGCCGGACGCGCGGCGGCGCCCTCGACCTTGGTCCAGGCACCCGCGAGGCCGACCTCCTCGGCCTCGATGTCGAGGTCGGACAGGTCCCAGGACTGAACCGGCTTCTTCTTGGCCGCCATGATGCCCTTGAAGGACGGATACCGCGCCTCACCCGACTGGTCGGTCACCGACACGACGGCCGGAAGCGAGGCCTCCAACTGCTCCGACGCGGCGTCCCCGTCCCGGCGCCCCACCACCACCCCGTCCTCGACGGACACCTCGGACAGCAGCGTCATCTGCGGGACCCCGAGCCGCTCGGCGACCAGCGCAGGTACGACACCCATCGTGCCGTCGGTGGAGGCCATGCCGGACACGACCAGGTCGAAGCCGGCCTTCTCGATCGCCTTCGCCAGCACCAGCGAGGTGCCGATGACGTCGGTGCCGTGCAGGTCGTCGTCCTCGACGTGGATCGCCTTGTCCGCGCCCATGGACAGCGCCTTGCGCAGTGCGTCCCCGGCGTCCTCGGGGCCCACCGTCAGGACGGTGACCTCGACGTCGTCGTCCCCCCTTCCCCGCTGGTCTTCGGCGATCTGCAGCGCCTGCTCGACCGCGTACTCGTCGAGCTCGGAGAGCAGACCGTCCACGTCGTCACGGTCGAGGGTCAGGTCATCGGCGAACCGCCGGTCGCCAGTGGCGTCGGGCACGTACTTCACACAGGCGACGATGTTCATGCCTCAAGTCCTCCTAGGAGCGCAGTGATCGACCGGACGCCGGGTCACCCGCATGCTATTGAATCGTGTACCGAACGGTCAATAAAACCTGACGCAAGGTCGGGGCTGATCGTTTCGACCGATCGATCCAATCGGCCTGGCCGAATCACCGTGCATCCGGTTCGCGGCCTGTGGCGAGGCGGTGAAGGGCGATGGAAGGGCTTTCACGCCTTCCGCATAATGTGATCTGCGTCACTCCTGTCCCGGGGTGATGGATGTGACCCGTGACGCGATGTGGGGCCCCTTGTCGCTGGCCGACGTGCCGCACCTCGTCGCTTCACCACGCGTAATCAGCCACAACGCGACGGTGAGGGGGTTTTCGGCATGGGGGGCGGCCAGAAACATCTACGCGCATAGTGTACTGAGTGCCCTAAACAGCCATTACCGCATGTCCGCGCACTGGCTTGACCCTGCTCGGCGGGCTCGGTTTCATGCTTACCTCAACTGCGCGACGGGGCGGGTGGCCCGCCGTGAATCAGCAGCCGCCTTCCCGACCTTTCATCCGCGCTCCGCTCAACTCCCGTCACTCGTCGGCATGTTCCGTCATGCCCGCATGTCCAGTGATGCCGACGCACTGCGCGCCTCCCCTCCGGAAAGGAAAGCTCCCGGTGCCCCAGCTCCACGCCACAGACTGCTTCCGCCCCCGCTCCGTCACACGCCGGCAGGCGAAGTGAACAGGCACAGGGGAAAGGCCGTACGCATGAGGCCGAGCACCGGCCGAGGCCGCAGCATCCGTGCCTCGTTGATCTCACTCGCGCTGGTCCCGGCCGTGGCGATGATCCTGCTCTGGTTCAGCGGCTCGGCCGTGCTGTTCAGCCAGTGGCGTCAGGCCGGCCAAGTCGGGCAGGCGGCCAAGACGACGTACGCGCTGGTGCCGGGCGTCGCGGAGTTCCAGAAGGAACGGCAGTTGACGGTCATGCTGCTGTCATCGCACGGAAGCCGTGCCGCGCTGGTCGCCCAGCGGGCCCGCACCGACGGCATTCTCGCCGACTTCCGCAAGGCGGACGCCGTATCGGCCAGTGACGGATCGGCCCAGTACCAGGCCCAGTTGGCGACCGTCCGGAAGCAACTGGACGCCCTGACGACGGAACGGACCGCGGTCGACGGCGGGAAGGCGGACCGGCGGCACGCCTTCGACGTCTACTCCGGGACGATCCAGTCGGTTCTGAACCTTTTCGGCACGCTGAGCACGGACAACGGCAGCGGGGCCACGGCGGCGGAAGCCGCACACGCCCTGTCGTTCCTGCGGGCGACCGAGGCGCTCGCGGAGGAGAGAGCCGCCCTCGACGGTGCCGCGGCCGGTGGGCGGTTGAGTGTCAAGGAGCGGACAACTCTGGCTTCGGCAGCAGCTGTTCGCAGCTCCACCGTCGCCAACGAGGTCACTCCGTATCTGCCGGCGAGCATGCGAGCCGCGCTGCAGAAGACCATGGACAGCCGCGACTGGGCCGAGCTGAACGCCTTCGAAGCGTCTCTCCCCACGGCGGCCGAGGGAGGCGGGGACAGCATCCAGGTCCCCCACCTCACGGCTGCCCGAGCCGCCGCACCGAGCCATGTGTTCACCGCTGTGCAGGACACTGAGAACCAGTACCTGGCCCGGGTCACCCAGAACAACGAGGACAGGAACCAGGAGCTGCTGTACAGGGTGCTGGGCGGCAGCGCCCTTGCCCTGCTGGCGGTGCTCGTGGTCGCCGTGCTGTCCTGGCGCATCACGCGGTCGCTCATCGGCCGTATGACCGGCCTGCGTGAGGCGACCCTCGACCTGGCCCAGGAACGGCTGCCCGAGCTGATCGGCAGGCTGCGCACCGACGGCAAGCAGGCGGGCCTCGACGATCTGCCCGAACTCGACTATGGAACCGACGAGTTGGGCAAGGTCGCGGAGGCCTTCAACAGCGCTCAGCAGATCGCGGTGAGTGTCGCGCTGGAGCAGGCCGACTTGCGCGAGGGGTCGCGGAAGGTGTTCCTCAACATGTCCCGGCGCATCCAGATCCTGGTGCACCGACAACTCACGGTCATCGACGGCATGGAACGCAAGGAGCAGGATCCCCAGCTCCTTGCCGACCTCTACCGCGTCGACCACCTGGCCACGCGTATGCGGCGCAACGCGGAGAGCCTGACAGTCCTGTCGGGTTCGGCACCCCGGCGCCGCTGGAAGCAGGCCGTGTCACTCGCGGACCTGCTGCGCAGCGCGGTGTCCGAGATCGAGGGCTATACGCGGGTGGTGGTCGAACCGATGCCGGCGATCGCCGTGGCCGGTCCGGCGGTCGGCGACGCCATCCACCTCATGGCGGAGCTGATCGAGAACGGCGTGACCTTCTCGCCCCCGCACACGGAAGTGCGGGTCCGCGCTCTGCCGGTGGCGCAGGGATACGCGGTGGAAGTGGAGGACCGGGGCCTCGGGCTGTCGCCGGATGAGTACGAAGCCGCCAACGGCCTGCTGCACAATCCCCGGGAGTTCAGCATCACCTCGCTGGGCGAGGACCCGCGCCTGGGGCTGTTCACCGTCGGCCATCTCGCCCAGCGGCACGGCATCAGGGCCAGCCTGCAGGCGTCGTCCTACGGTGGATCGCTGGCCGTCGTCATCCTCCCGCACGACCTGACCGAGCCGGTCGCCGACCTCCCGCCCACGACGCTGGACCCGCGTGCGGAGCGCCATCTGGCCTCGGTCGTCGACACCACCCCACCGGAGGAGGCGATGGTCGGCGGTATGCCGAGGCGTACCCGCACGACGGCGTCCGCTCCGCACGACGGCGTACCGGCCCGGCCCCCGGCGGCCGGGCGCGGCAACGGGACCGGAGCCAATCCCGGCAGCTCTCCTCCGGCGGGTTCCCGCGCCGGTGGCCCGAGCCGTCTTCCGCGCCGGGTCCGGCTGGCCAACCTCGCCCCCCAGCTCCGGGAACGGCACGAGGAACCGGACCAGGGTCCGGCCCGTGGGGCGGAGGAGCGCCGCCCGGAACAGGCCCGCTCGATGCTCGCCGCGCTCCGGGACGGCACCCGTCGAGCCCGCGCACAGGAGGAAGTGCCCGCACCGCGGTGGCCCGCGCCCCCGTCCCACCAGCGTCCGTCGCCCACCCGCACCAGCCCGACAAGGAACACCACTCCATGACACGAACCAATACCGCGCGCGAAGGTCTGTCCTGGCTTCTCGACAATCTGATCGACCGGATCCCGGAGACCCGGTACGCGATCGTGCTGTCGGAGGACGGCCTGCTGGTCGGTTCCTCCGCCGGACTGGTCAGGGCCGACGCCGAACAGCTCGCGGCCATCGCCTCGGGAGTCCACTCCCTCGCCCAGGGCACCAGCCGCCACTTCGGCGGGGGGCGGGTCCAGCAGACGGTCATCGAGATGGATGACCTCTTCCTCTTCGTCACCACGGCCGGCGGCGGCGCTCGGCTCGCGGTGCTCGCCAGCTCGGCGGTGGACGTGGCAAACGTCGGCTACGAGATGACGATGCTCGTGCGGCAGGTGGGCCAGTTCCTGAGCGCCGCGCCGCGCTTTCCCCCATACGCCAGTGGTCCACACACAGGTGAGCATGAATGAGACATTGGTCCGAGGAAGACCCATGGGCGGACGACGATCCCGGACGCCTGATCCGCCCCTACACCGTGACCGGGGGCCGTACCCGCTCGGCCTGCACCGACATCGACCTGATCGCACTGATCAGCACCGTCCGCCCGCCGACCCGGGCCCAGCGGCTCCAGCCCGAACAGCACCGGCTGCTCGCGCTGTGCCGCAGGCCGACGGCCCTGGTGGAGGTCTCGGCACACCTGGACCTGCCCGTCGCGGTCGTACGAGTCCTGCTGGGCGACCTCCTCGACACCGAACTCGTCTCCGTTTCCTCACCCCCGGCGGCCGGAGTCCCCGACGCCCGCTTCCTTCAGGCAGTGATCGATGGCATTCGTAGACTCTGACCTCACCGCGGTCTCGCCCGACGCGGCGACGGCCAAGATCCTCATTGCCGGCGGCTTCGGCGTCGGCAAGACCACCCTCGTCGGCACCATCAGCGAGACCGAGCCGCTGCGCACCGAGGAGCTCATCACCGAGGCCAGCGTCGGCATCGACGACCTGGCCGGTGTGGAGCGCAAGACCACCACGACCGTCGCCATGGACTTCGGCCGGATCACCCTGAGTGCGGCCCTCGTGGTCTACCTCTTCGGAGCGCCCGGACAGGACCGCTTCTGGTTCATGTGGGACGACCTGTCCCGCGGCGCGCTCGGCGCGGTCGTGCTGGCCGACACCCGGCGGCTGGACAGCTGTTTCCCCTCCGTCGACTTCTTCGAGCACCGCGGCATTCCCTTCGCCGTCGGCGTCAACTGCTTCGACGGCATGTGCGAAGAGGATCCCGAGGACATCCGTACGGCGCTGGACCTGCCGCCCGAGGTGCCGCTCGTGCTCTGCGACGCCCGAGACAAGGAGTCGGTGAAGGGGGTGCTGCTCGCGCTGCTCGAACATGTCATGCGCGGGCTGGCGGCCGAGGACTCGGCGGACCGGCAGCCGGTGTAGCCCGCTCGCCACAGGCCCTGGGCGGGTTCGCCCGTGGCTGCCGGGAGCGAGCGCGCATCGCGAAGAACCGTGCGGTGTCAGCTCCGGTCGGCGGCCACGGCGTGCACCGCGTCTCCGATCGCCCCGAACGGGGCGACGGGCTGTGGGCCGAAGAACATCCGGTTGTGCAGGACGGCCACAGAGAGCCCGAGTGCGGGTTCCGCCCAGGCGACCGTGCCACCGGCTCCCGTGTGGGAGAGCACACCCTCGCTCAGCGCCCCGTTCGGGCTCGTGTCGCTCACACCGGGGGCGAAGTGCCACAGCCCGCCGTGTCCGACCGGCATGCCGAAGCCATACGTACGATCGACGTCGGCCGGCCGCGGTGTACGGCACCGGCGCAGGGTGTCGGCGGTGAAGAAGGGGTCACCGCCGTCGCGTCCGGACGCCGCGTAGGCGGCGAAGAGCCGTGCCGTTGCCCGGGCGGTGGCGATGCCGCCGGCCGACGGCAGACCCGCCCGCTGTACCTCGGGCAGATTGAACATCGAGGGGGCGAACGGCAGGTGCGCCGGTGACGCCGCCTGGAGCAGCGGGTCGTCGGAGGTGGGTGCGCTGTCGCCGACGAGTGTGGCGACCCGCGGGCGCTGCTGGTCGGGCAGGCCGAGGAAGAAGTCGTCCATGCCGAGCGGGAGCAGCACCTCCCGGCGGACGATGTCGAGGAACGGCCGTCGTTCGGGATCGACGCGTCGCACGGCCTCCCCGAGCACCCAGCCGAAGGCGAAGGGGCTGTAGGCGTTCTGGGCACCGGGTTCGGCCACCGGTGTCCGATCGGCGACCCGGGCGGTCATCGCGTCCCACTCGCACAGCTCCTCCAGCGTCGTGTCCGCCCCGATCGTGGGCGCCCCCGACCGATGGCTGAGGACATGGTCGAAGGTGATGCCGCCCTTGCCGTGTGCCCCGTACTCGGGCCAGACCTCCGCCACCGGACGGTCGAGATCGAGCAGGCCGCGCTGCGCGTAGAGGTGTGCCGTCGAGGCCGCGACGGCCTTGGTCACCGAGAAGACGGGGAACAGGGTGTCGCCATCGACGTCCCGGCCGTCGCCGGCCTCACCGGCCCAGGCGTCGACGATCAGTTCACCGTGGAGATACGCGGCGATCTGCACGCCCATCTCGCCGGCGTCCAGGGCCTGTTCCAGTGCCTTGCCGATCCTCGGATCGGTGTTCGTCGCCACTCGTCTGCCCACAGCCGCCCCCCTGTGATCGCGTCGTTCCGACGGACCGGAACCCGACGGACTCCTGATCGTCATCACTAGATGTATGAGTGTATATAGTTCACTGAATTGGCGCTATGGTCTAGGGTCTGTGCGTGCCACGAAGGGAAGGCAGACGGGCGTCGGCGAACCTGTGGTGCGAGGCCGTCGCCCGTCGCGAGCAACAGGGAGGGCCTGCATGTCCGGGCGAGTCGAGGGCAAGGTCGCATTCATCACCGGTGCCGCACGCGGTCAGGGTCGCAGTCACGCGCTGCGGCTGGCCGAGGAGGGTGCCGACATCATCGCTGTCGACGTCTGCGCGGACATCGGCACCGCCCACTATCCGCTCGCCGGCGAGGCCGATCTGGCCGAGACCGCTCGGCTCGTCGAGAGGCTCGGCCGCAGGATCGTCGCCCGCCGCGCGGACGTCCGCGAACGCTCGGAGCTCGCCGCCGCCGTCGCCGCCGGAGTCTCCGAACTCGGCCGCCTGGACGTCGTGGTGGCGAACGCCGGCATCGCCCCGGTGGGCCTGGACGTGCCCGCGGAAGGCTTCCTGGACGCGGTGAGCGTGAACCTCGTCGGCGTCATCAACACCGTCGAGGCCGCCTACCCCCACCTCGGCGCGGGTGCGTCCGTCATCTGCATCGGATCGTCGGCCGGCCTGATGGTGGGAAGCGTCGACGGCCCCGAGACCGGGCCCGGAGGCTCGGGCTACTCCCACGCCAAGCGGGGAGTGGCTCGTTTCGTGCATGATCTGGCCGTGCAGCTGGGGCCGGGATTCATCCGGGTCAACGCCGTGCATCCGACCAACTGCGACACGGACATGCTCCAGAGCCGGCTCATGTACCGGATCTTCCGTCCCGACCTGGAGGATCCGACGCGTGAGGACGCCGTGGAGGCCTTTCGCAGCACACAGGTCATGCCGATCCCGTACGTCGACACCTCGGACATCAGCAACGCCGTGCTGTTCCTCGCCTCGGACGAGTCCCGCTATGTGACGGGCCTTCAGATGAAGGTCGACGCCGGCGCGATCCTGAGGAGGAGCACCTCGGGGGCGCCGGCCTGAGGCTCGCCCTCTGCCGGCCGTAGCGGCGGGGCGGATCACGAGCAGAACTGAGCGTGCCGGGGACACGGCGCCGCTGCCGGTCGGGGAGGTCGCTGGCCGACGGACCCGGATCCCCACCCGGCGCCGCACAGGCAAGGACGACCGCCCGAACTACTCCGGCTGTGAGGATGATGGCCGGGTCGTTCCGGCCGCGACTTGACGAACCCAGGGGCATCACGCACCACCGCCACGGCCTGCGCTTCCTCGCCCTGACCGACGAGAAGGGCCGCCTGATCCGGATCTCGGCGGCCCGGCCGCACCCACGACGTCACCGCTGCCCGCCGCGACAAGAAAGTCGCCCACCTGCGCGAAGCCGGACTGGGGGCGCTGGTCGACCTGGGCTTCCTCGGGATCAACGATGACGACGGCGAGGCGGTGGTCGTCACCGGCTCCCTGCTCGTCCTGACCAACCTCGAAGTGGCCCGCTGACAGACCATCTACGCCGCGGACCCGTGTTCCGGACCCGGACGCCGTCGTGCCCGGCGCATCCAGCTCACCGACGTCGGCCCGGCGGCTTCGCGCGCTGTCCCGGGATCGGGCTCCGGCGCCGCGGGCAGCGGCTGCGGGAGCCCGATCCGGTCACGGGACACTTGAACTCCTGGCCTCGCACGTGTGGGATGGACGTCTTGGCGATCGCTCGTGCCCAGGCGGGCGGCGAGGACGCGTCCTGCGCGTCTTCGAAGGGGCACCCGCCGGGGAAGACGATCAAGCGGCCTGGCCGACTTCAGCGTCGTCGAGACGTTCGGCCTTCGGGACCAGGGCGACGAACAGTCCGCCGAGGACACAGCAGCCGACGACCAGCCAGAGCCCGTTGGTGAAGCCCTTGTCGAGGTAGAACTGAGTGCCCTTCAGGACCGTGCCGTGCTGTGCCATCACCACATAGGCCAGCTGGGAGACGATGATCTGCGACACCCCCTGACCGAGGTTCTGCGCACCGTTTGCCAGGGCCTGCTCCTCGGGGCGGACCACTTCGATGATCATGATGGGCACGACGGCCACGACGATACCGGTGCCGACTCCCGCGGGCACGCCCCACGAGATGATCTGGGCGGCGGTCTGGTGGTACTGCGCGATCATGCCGTAGCCGAGGATGGCAAGCACGGCACCGGTGGCCAGCAGGATCCGGCTGTCCGCCCTGCGAGCGATCGCGCCGGTCGCCACGGCACTGAGGATGATCATGCCGCTGACCGGGCTGGTGACGATGGCGTTGTGGGTTCCGGACCATCCCAGGCCCTCCGAGACGCTGGGGATCCTGGGCATCAGTACCAGCAACTGCATCACCACGCCGACCGCGTTGAGCGAACCCGCCGCCACGGAGCTGGCCAGCAGGGTGGCCCACACCGCGCGGCGCCGTGTCATGGCGAGGGGGAACAGCGGTTCGGCGACCCGGCGCTCGACGAACACGAAGATGATCAGTGAGACGGCCGCGCCGACCATGAAACCGATGAACTTACCGCTGCCCCAGCCCCAGTTCGAGCCCTCGCCCACGGCGTAGATGACGAGGGTGACGCCACCGCCAAGGAGAATTGCGCCGACCCAGTCCATCCGGCCGCCCGGCTCGCGGACCGGGCTCTCCGGGACGAGGAACGTCACCAGGACCAGGCTCACGGCCGTGCTGATCGACATGAACCACAGAATGCCGCGGAAACCGTAGCTGTCGAGCAGCCAGCCGGACAGGAAAGGCCCGCCGAAGGCGACCAGGCCCACACCGCCGGCCATGATCCCGTTGGCCAGTCCGACCCAACGACGGGGGAAGACGTCGCGGGCGAGGGCGTAGCAGATCGGAGTGGCCGCCGCGTAGACGCCCGCGATGCCGCGCCCGATCAGCAGCGTGCGGTAGTCGGTGGCGAGTGCGGCGACCAGGTCTCCGGCGAGGCCCAGCGCGGTGGCGACGAGCAGCGCGCGCTTCTTGCCGAACAGGGCCGCTGCCTTGATGACGAAGGGCAGGAAGAAGGTCCCGGTCAGCAGGGTCATCAGGGTGAACCAGGCGATCTGGGTGGTATGGAAGTGGATCGCCACCTCGGCCTGCGCGATGCCCGACAGCGCGGCGACGAGCGACACCAACTGCACCGCCCACAACAGGGCGACGACGACGAGCGCGTTGCGCGACGCGGAGCGGTCTCGCTCCGAGGCCCGCGTTGCCGTGATCTTTGTCTGGGACATGTAAGGACCTTCCGTGGGTGAGAGGAGATCCGGAGCGGCTCTGTTCCAGGCGCCCCGGGGGGACGCCTTGCGCGGCATCGATGCTGCGGATGTGTCGTGCGCAGTGGCCGTGACCCCGGGCAAGGGGAGCCGGCTCGGTTGCGGCGTGCTGTCTCCCGCGTCGGGCCGGACCGGTGGAAGGTGCAGGTGCAGGGGACCGGTCGGGGTCCACGCTGGCTTGTCGGCTCTTGTCGCCGCCGGGGCCGTCCGCGTCAGTCGATGCGGTGGCAAGGAGGAACGACAGGGAAGGGCCGTGCTGAGGGAGGTGAGGCGCGGTGTGCCGGTCCGTCCAGTGTCCCCGTCGCGTCGTCCAGCCCTTGGTCGGGGATGGTGCGGAGCGTGTACGGCGGCGCGTTCAGGCGGGATGGCCCGGGTGCGGGCGAATGGGCGGAGCTGGACGGCCTGTGCGGAGGACGGTCAGCGACGTCGTTCCTCGCATGATCCTTGTTGAACATACGGGTCTCCTGACCAGCGATGTGGCTGCCCGTAAAGTAGACCAGTCGGTCGGTACGAACAATGGGCCCGGGGAAATTATCTAAAATCGTTAACTGATCTACCCCATGGATCTCCCCATGATCTCGACTCGTCGCAGGAGGACCGCTGTCGCCGGTTCCACCGATCGGCGATCTGCGGGTCCTGGAGTTGTCGGGCGTGGAGGCACTGGACGCCTATACCGCGACGAAGACGGTCGTCGTGCAGCTCTGAAGACGTCGTACAGCTCTGAAGGCACTGCGCACTGCGGTCCGGTGGGGTTTCCCACCGGGCCGCAGTGCGCAGTGCCGCCGCTCAGGGCTGGAAGGCGACGTACTCGTCACGCCGTCTGCGCAGCAGCCAGCGACCCGCCGACTCCTCGAACTCGTCGTGGTAGCGCGCGACGACCGCTATGGACCAGGACGTGCCGTCGTTCTTGATCATCGTGACGTCGCTGGTCGCCGCGGCCCTCCGCTCGTCCCACTCCGTCACCACGGTGTTGCTGGTGACATGGCGCTGCGGCCGGTCCGGGTCGGGCAGCCACCCCGGCTGCGAGAACGCCTCCCGGATGGCCTCGACGCCCTTGAGCGTCGCGATCCCCGGTATCTCCAGCACGGCGTCCGGCAGGTAGCAGCCGACCATGTCCTCGACGCGCCCGTCGTCCTGGGCCTGGGCATGGGCGGCGATCGTCGCCAGCACCCCGGCCTGCACCTCGGCGAAAGTGGTCATCGCGGCCCTACTTGAGCAGGAGCGGGGTGATGGGGGAGCCGGTGGCGCCGGTGACCTTCAGGCCCGGGGCGACGAGGAGGCCGTCCCACACGCCGTCCTCCTCGCAGTCCGCCGCCAGCTCCTCCAGGTTGAACATCTCGCCCAGGGTGAGCCCCATGTCGCGGATCACGACCTGGTGGAAGGGGATCGTCGAGCCCTCGATCGGGCTCGGCCACACCTCGCCGGAGAAGTTGTCCATCGCCAGTGCCGCCACCTCGCGCTCGTACAGCCAGCGGCAGGTGTCCAGGCACGGGCCCGGCGCGTTGCCCAGGTAGCGCTCCCGGTCGCCCTCCAGGAACCATTTGTAGGAGCCGGTGCGCAGCAGCACGATGTCGCCCGACTCCACCCGCACGCCCTGGCGCTCCTCGGCGGCCAGCAAGTCGGCCTCGGTGATCTCGTAGGAGTCCTCCAGCCGGTCCACGCCCTTGAGCCGGGCGATGTCCAGCAGGACCCCGCGGGAGACCAGCCGCTCGACGGCGTGGTGGAAGGAGTTGCGGCTGGCGCCCGTGAAGTTGTTGACCGCGCCGGCCGGCACGTTGTTGTAGAAGAAGCCGCCGTAGCCCACATGGGCCAGACCGTCCCACTGGGTGGCCGACTGCAGACCGGTGACGATCATGTCGTCCGCCGAGATCATGGTGTCCGACGCCATCGCCGTGTCCGACGGCAGCAGCGTCATGACGTGGATCGGGTTGTTGCGGAAGCCGCCGCCCTTGAAGGGCCCCTCGCTGTCGAACGGCATGCCCAGGTCGAACGACTTGCCGGTGCGCACCAGCTTCGCGGACTCGACGCGCTTTTGCGGAGTGACGAAGTTCAGGGTGCCGATCTGGTCGTCCTCGCCCCAACGCCCCCAGTTGTTCAGCTTCTTGCCCAGCTCGTGGTGGGGCCAGACCTTCTCTTCGCTCACTTTTCCTCCTGACGATGAGCCATGTAGTGGCCCACGCAATCCATGAGAGTGGTGGGTACGTAGTAGCCGGAATGGTCCTTGATCCGATCCAGGTTCTTGACCACGTCCTCGACCGACGCCGGTGCCGAACCGGGATGCAGATAGCCCTCGGTGACGCCGACGAAGAGGTGCGCGAAGCGTCCGGCACCGGCGAGGAACACCTCGCCGCTGACCTCGCAGACCTCGTGCGCGAGGTAGGCGACCATGGGCGCCACCTGCGCCGGGTCCATCGCGTCCGCGACGGCGGGGCCCGGCCCCTGGTCCCGCAGCTGGTCCATGCCCTCCGAGGGGCCGCCGGCCAACCTGGTCATGGCGTTGGGGGCGATCACGTTGACCTTGATGTCGTGGTCCCCGGCCGAGACCGTCATGCTGCGCGCCATCCCGATCAACGCGGACTTGGCCGTGGCGTATCCGAGGTTGTCCGGGAGACCGAACATGCCGATCGACGAAGTGTGCACGATCCGGCCGTAGTTCTGCTCCAGCATGTGCGGCCAGGCCGCCCTGGTGGTGTGGAACGCGCCGCGCACATGCACGCCCAGGTGGCTGTCGATGTTCTCGGCGTCGACGGCGGGAAGTCCGGCGAACCGTACGTTCCCCGCGTTGTTGACGACGACGTCGATACGCCCGAAGGCCTCCACGGCGCGGTCGACCGGTCGCCGGCCGCCCTCCGGTGTGGAGATGTCACTCGTGTCGGCGATCGCCGTGCCGCTGGCGGCGTTGATCTCCTCGGCGACCTTCTCAGCGGGGCCCGCGTCACCGCCGACGCCCTCCGTCGAACCGCCCAGATCGTTCACCACGACCTTGGCGCCGAGCTCACCGAGCAGCAGGGCGTAGGCCCGCCCGATGCCGCGCCCGGCGCCCGTGACCACGGCGACGCGGTCGTGGAATGCGTATGTCATCACTGTGCTCCCTCGATGGACGTCGCCGGTGTCAGGAGGGGCGCGTACTCCGCCTCCAGCACCTCTTGCATGACCTCGCGCAGTTTCGGCCGGCCGCCCGGGTTGAGCAGGAAGCGGCGAGGCTTGCCGGGGATGTTGGCCCCGAAGAAGTAACTGTGTTCGCCGAACGGGGAGTAGGCGGCCAGCTCCGCGACCATCTCGTTCCAACTCTCCTCCGTGCCGGCGGGCACCTCGATCACGCGGCAGCCGTGATCGCGCGCGTAGGTGACCGCGTCGGCGATGAAGTCGACCTGGTCTCCGCCGTATCTCGGGTTGTTGCCGGCCGCGCCGTGCGGGCCGCCAGGGAAGAAGAAGTTGGGGTAGCCGTGGCACATCAGACCCAGGAAGGTGCGCGGCCCGTCGGCCCAGTACTCCTCCAGGGGCAGTCCGCCGCGCCCGCGCACGCCCATCCGGTTCAGCGCGCCGGTGCCGAAGTCGAAGCCCGACGCCCACACGATGACGTCGAACTCCCTTGGCCCGTCGGTTGTTTCGATGCCCTTCTCCGTCACCCGGACCATCGGCGTCTCACGGATGTCGACGAGCGTGACCTTCGGGTCGTTGAAGGTCTCGTAGTACCCGGTCACGAAGGGCGGGCGCTTCCCCGCCCAGCCGTGATCCTTGGGGATGAGGCGCTCGGCGGTCGCCGGATCCTTCACGATGGAGCGGATCTTGTCGGCCATGAACGCGCACCAGTCGGCGTTGGCCGCCTTGTCGGTGAGTATGTCGGCATAGTGACTGATCACCTTGGAGAATCCGGGGCTGTTCCACATCCGCTCGTAGAACTCACGGCGTTCCGGCTCGGGGTCCTGGAACGTCGTACGTTCGACGCCTTCGTGCAGGAAACCGCTCACGGATTCGTTCAGCACGTCCCGCAGGAGCGGGTAGTCGGACTTGAGTTCGGCCTGCTTCTCCTCGGTGATCGGCTCGTTGCTCAAGGGTGTGCACCAGTTCGGGGTGCGCTGATAGACCGTCAGAGAGGCGACTTCGGGGGCTATGGCCGGGACCACCTGGACGCCGCTGGAGCCCGTACCGACGACCGCGACCCGTTTGCCCCGGAAGTCGACCGGATCATGCGGCCACAGGCCGGTGTGGTGCGCCACGCCCTTGAAGTCCTCGCGGCCGGGCACGTTCGGGAAGACCGGTGCCGACAGCACGCCCGTGGCCGCGACAACGAATCGCGCGCGCGTCACGGTGCCGTCCGAGGCGTGCACCAGCCAGGTCGTCGAGTCCTCGTCGTACACCGCGGAGGTCACCCGCGCCCCGAACCGGATGAGGTCACGCAGCCCGAACCGGTCGACCGCGTAGTTGAAGTAGCGTTCGTTCTCCGGCTGGTCGGCAAAACGCTCCCGCCACTCCCAGCCCTCGAAGAGTTCCTCCGAGAACAGGTAGCCGTAGGTGTAGCTCTCGGAGTCGAGCCTCGCACCCGGGTACCGGTTCCAGTACCACACACCCCCGACGCCCTGGCCGGCCTCCAGGAGCAGGGTCGTGAAGCCTGCTTCCCGGGCCCGGTACAACTGATGGATGCCGGTCACGCCGGCGCCCACGACCAGCACCTCGACGTCGGGGCCGTCCGTCACCGTGTGTCCCCGGGCGGCAGTGCCGTGGTGAAGCCCCAGGGGATGCCCAGACTGGTCTCCGGGTCCGTCACGAGGGACTCGTCGGACCGCGTGCGTACCTTCACCCCCTGCGCCTCCAGATGGCGCGCGACCCGGTCGAGGTCGGCGACCTTCCAGGTGATCGCGTGGTACGTGTCGTTCGGCGCGCCTGCGGCCCAGTCGGCGTGCGCGGGGGTTCCCGTGTCGGGGACCGCGTACTGGAACACCGCGTCGGCGAGCCGGACGTACGTGCTGTGCGCGCCGAGCACCTCGTCGCGTCCCTCGTGGACCACGGTGCCGCCCAGGGCGTCCACGACCACACGCAGGCCACGCTCCGGACGGTCGGTCAGCACGGTGTGGTGCGAACACCGCTCGATCCCCAGCGGATCGTCGTCCGACACGGGCGGGACCTCCCAGCCCGGAGCCAGCCGGTGGTCGAGCGGGAAGGGGATCTGCGGCAGGAACTCGTAACGCAGTCCGGCGTCCTCCGGCTTCGTGAAGAAGATCGGCATCGGTGAGCCCGGAGCGGTGGGCGGGTCGTCGCCCTCGGCGGGCTCGTCCAGTTGGCCCACCATCCCGACACCGAGCCGCCGGAGCGCGCGGTAGGCGTCGGCGATCCCTTCGACGTACCAGCCGAAGCCCTTCAGATGCGGCTTGTCGACCGTGGCGTACCGCTGCACGCCCTGAAGCACGTAGCGCTCGGGGTCGATCATGTCGAAGAGGACGTCGCTGATGGGCGTGAACGTCGAGTAGTCCGTCGGATAGCCGTCGCTCGCCGGGGCGTTGCGGGTCATCTCGGCCATCGGCCGGCTGGGGCGGCCGAAGACGCGCTCGAACCAGGCCTCGCTCTCGTTGAGATCGGTCACGTGATGACTCGGGTGGTACAACCGCGTCACATGAAAACGTGCGTCAGACATACGTCTGCTCCCTTTCTCGTTCACTCTCTGGAACGCGAGCCGCTGTCGATCGCTGGCTGAGGACCAGCCACGGAGTGCTGCCGTCCAGTGCGTATCCGCATCCCCGGCTTGTCCGCGTCCCGCAGCGCGAGCAAGCCGGGCGGCGGTGCGAACGGGCATCCGCTCGACCCGGGTGCCGGGTACTCGGGCAGGTCTTCGGCAGCGCCCGTGCCGACTGCGATCTCGGTCATCGTGGAGTCCCCTTCTTGAGCGCTCCAGTTGTCGCTCCGGTCGTGTCCTGCGGTGTACGGCGGGTCCGAAGCCGCGGATCGGCGCACCGACTCGCGCGGACGCGCTCACAGCAGGTAACGGCCGCCGTTGACGCTGAGGGTGTGGCCGGTCACGTAGGAGGCCTCTTCCGAGGCCAGGTAGGCGACGGCATGAGCGACTTCCTCAGGCATGCCGGCGCGCTTCATGGGCAGGCTCGGGGTGACCTCGTCGGGGTCGAAGGCCTCGCGCAGCAGGGGTGTGTCGACGAACCCCGGAGGGACGTTGTTGACGGTGATGCCCTTGTCGGCGTACTCGATCGCGAGTGCCTTGGTGAAGCCGATGAAGCCGCCCTTCGACGCGGCGTAGTGGGCCATGGAGGGTGCCCCGGTCTGCGCGGACGAGGAGGAGATGTTGATGATGCGTCCCCAGCCCGCGTCGAGCATGTCGGGCACGAATGCCTGGGTCACCAGGAACGGGCCTTTGAGATTCACCCTGAGCATCTCGTCCCAGACGTCATGGGTGAGATGCAGAAACGGTACGTAGTTCGTGATACCGGCGTTGTTCACCAGAATGCCGACCGGGCCGACTTCGGCGTGCGTTCGAGCGGCCGAGACCGCCACGGCCTCGGCGTCGGCCGAGTCACCGGCGATGGCCACTGCCTTGCCGCCCGCCTCGCGGATCGTGTCGACCGTCTCTTGCGCACCCGCTGCGTTCCGATCCCATACGGCGACCGCCGCACCCCGCGCGGCGAGGACGATCGCGGTCGCGCGCCCAAGTCCACGGCCGCCGCCCGTGACGACCGCGTTCCTTCCCGACAACGTCATCGCGTCTCCTTCGTGTCCCCCTGCTCCGCCCGGTGGCCCACTGCCGTCCGAGCGGCCTTGCGCGCGGCCATAGCCCGGGGAAACCCGGCGTAGCCGGCGGTGTGGTGGATGACTTCGGCGATCTCTTTCTCGGACAGTCCGTTCTCCTGGGCGATCCGCACGTGACTGATGAGTTCGTCCTCGGCGCCCAGGGCGATGAGGACTCCCAGAGTGACCGGACTGCGATCGCGGTGAGCGAGTCCTTCGCGCGCCCACAACTGGGCCCAGACACTGATCAGACCGATTTCGACGAGGTCCTCACCGAGCGCGCCGTCGCGCAGGTCGACGTCACCGGGCGGTGCGGAGGCGGAGGCGACGGAGAACATCGTCTCCAGGCCCAGCCGACGCAGGTCGTCGTGTCTCTGCCTTGCGTTGGCGGCCCGGCCGCCGACGCCGGTCATCGCTCAGGGCCTTGGGTTCGCTGCATACGGCCGCACCCTCTTCTCGGCTTCCACAGGGGAGGCATGACGTGATGGCACCGGGAGCCAGAAGTCCGCGGAAGACGGGGCGCGGCACGTGCGGTGGCCCTGGTCCGCGGAGCGTCGCCACCAGTGACTCCATATAATTTAGATAGGTGAAATTAGCTATCTGATTAGACCGTATGTCACAGGAGTGGCCGCGGGCAATGCCCCGGACAACGGTCGGTTGGAGCGCTTCCCGTCCCGCCCGGTGCGGGCACGGGTACGGCAGCCGGAAGAGGCCCGGCGGCGTACGGCTTCGGCCCGAATCACCGTCCCGCTCAGCGGTCCGCACTGCCCCGGGAGCGGTCGGTCGGACCACGCTGGGCGTCATGGAGCGACGGCGCCCGACTGGCACCGACCGGCACTGGGCCCACTCGCTGCCGGAACAGAGGATGACTGCCTCGAATCGGCCCAGGGTGATCCGGTTCGAACCGGGGTCGAGGCGAAGCGGTTTTCTCTGGCTGTCTCTGATCGCCACTGCAGCCCGACGAAGCGGGTCACAGCCGATCCGGCTTGAGAATGTGCAGGTAAGAAAGGTGCGTCAGACATGCCCGGCGTACAGCCCGACTCGTCTGTGGCTGCGCTTCGCCGCGGCCGCTGTTCGTGGAGGCGTCTTGCTCCTGGCCGCGGTCGGTCTGTTGAAGCTCGGCTTGTTGTAGCCGGGCCGCTTCGGCGGGCAGGGGAAGAGATGCCGCGGGTGGGAGTGGGTGTAGCGAAGCCACTTGGCCTCGGAGGTGAAGCCCGGCGCGGCCTGCATCATCGCGAGCGGGCACTCCTCACCAGCGGTCACCCTCGGTTACTATGCTCACTTCATGCCGGAGGCCGGGAGCAAGGGGCGCGTCGTCATTGACGGGACGCTCGGGGGGCAGGGAGATCAGCGTGCCAGTCGAAACTCCCCAGATTCTCCCCAGGGCTGATCGCGCCAGACTCCCCAGAGTGTGCGTGTCTGGAGTGGGTCGTGGACTGTAAGGCTAGAGACTCGGATGGCCTGGGAAAATGTTGACCAATGTCACTGTGACCCGCTACATCACGCCGCTGCGTGAGGGCGGCTCGCTGCCGGGGCTCGTCGAGGCCGACGATCTCGGGACGTACGTCATGAAGTTCACCGGCGCGGGGCAGGGGCGCAAGACGCTCGTCGCGGAGGTCGTCTGCGGTGAACTCGCCCGCCGGCTCGGCCTGCGCGTGCCCGGCCTGGTGACACTCGGCCTCGACCCGGTCCTGGGGCTCGGGGAGCCGGACCAGGAAGTGCAGGAGCTGCTCAAGTCGAGCGGCGGACCGAACCTCGGGATGGACTTCCTCCCCGGCGCGATCGGCTTCGACTCCCTCGCCTTCGAGGTGAGCCCCGAGGAGGCCGGGCGGATCGTCTGGTTCGACGCGTTGGTCAACAACGTCGACCGTTCCTGGCGCAACCCCAATCTGCTGATGTGGCACGGCGACCTGTGGCTCATCGACCACGGCGCCACCATGATCTGGCACCACCACTGGCCGGGCGCGGCCACCTCCGCGGCCAAGCCCTACGACGCCTCCGACCACGCGCTCGCGCCCTTCGGCCCGGACATCGTCTCGGCCGCGGCCGAGCTGGCGCCGCTGGTGACCGAGGACCTGCTGGCCGAGGTGACCGCGGAGATCCCCGATGCGTGGCTGGCCGACGAACCCGGCTTCGACTCGCCGGACGCCCTGCGGCGTGCTTACGCGCAGCCGCTGCTGGCGCGGGCCGGCGTGATCGAGGGGCGCATCAAGGGCTTCGAGGGGGACAAGTGAGCGAGCGGAACGTCTTCGAGTACGCGCTGCTGCGCGTGGTGCCGCGGGTCGAGCGCGGCGAGTGCTTCAACGCGGGCGTACTGGTGTACTGCCGTGCCAAGTCCTTCGTCGGGGTGCGCACCCATCTGGACGAGACCAAACTGCTGGCCCTGGACCCGGAGGCCGACGTGGCCGGCGTACAGGCCGCGCTGCGGGCGGTCGAGGGGGTCTGTGCGGGCGGTAAAGCGGCCGGTCAGGCGGCTGGTGACGATGCCGGGCGGCGTTTTCGCTGGCTGATCGCGCCCCGCTCGACGGTCGTGCAGCCGGGGCCCGTGCACACCGGACTCACCGCCGATCCGGAGGCCGAGACGGAGCGGTTGCTCCAGTTGCTGGTCAGGTAATGGATCACACCCGCGTGGTGTGCCGTTGACACCGGGTGCCAGGGCTTCTAGCGTCACGTCTACTGAAGGTACTAAGCGGTCGCTCACCGGATGGGCGTACCGTGTGAGCCGCAGGACATTCCAGCGCAGGACATTCCACCGCAGGGCATTTCAAGCCGCAGGGCTTTTCAAGGGCGAGGAGAACCAGCAATGTCCACCACTGAGCAGCGTGTCGCCGTAGTCACCGGTGCCGCGCGCGGCATCGGCGCCGCGACCGCCGTACGACTGGCCGCCGAGGGCCGCGCCGTCGCGGTCATCGACCTCGACGAGGCCGCGTGCAAGGACACCGTCGAGAAGATCACCGCCGCCGGTGGCAAGGCCCTCGCGGTCGGCTGCGACGTCTCCGACGAGGCCCAGGTCGAGGCCGCGATCGCGCGGATCGCCGAGGAGCTCGGTGCGCCGACCGTCCTGGTGAACAACGCGGGCGTGCTCCGCGACAACCTGCTGTTCAAGATGGCCGCGTCCGACTGGGACACGGTCATGAACGTGCACCTGCGTGGCGCCTTCCTGATGGCCAAGGCCTGCCAGAAGTACATGGTGGACGCCAAGTTCGGCCGGATCGTCAACCTGTCGTCGTCCTCGGCGCTCGGCAACCGCGGCCAGGCCAACTACTCTGCCGCCAAGGCCGGTCTCCAGGGCCTCACCAAGACCCTCGCCATCGAGCTCGGCAAGTTCGGCGTCACCGCCAACGCCGTCGCGCCCGGCTTCATCGCCACCGACATGACGGCGGCCACCGCCGAGCGCGTCGGCATGGGCTTCGAGGACTTCCAGGCCGCGGCCGCCACCCAGATCCCCGTGCAGCGCGTCGGCAACCCCGACGACATCGCCAACGCGATCGCCTTCTTCACCGGCGAGGCCGCCGGATTCGTCTCCGGCCAGGTCCTGTACGTGGCCGGCGGACCGCTCAACTGACGCCGGAGGGCACGACATGACCACACTCCCCGAACTCTCCGGCAAGGTCGCGCTCATCACGGGCGCGAGCCGCGGCATCGGCTACGGCGTCGCGGAGGCCCTCGTCGCGCGCGGTGACCGCGTGTGCATCACGGGCCGCAACGAGGACGCCCTGAAGGAGGCCGTCGAGGCACTCGGTGCCGACCGCGTCATCGGCGTCGCCGGCAAGGCGCACGACCTGGCCCACCAGGCCACCGTCGTCGAGCGCACCATGGAGGCCTTCGGCCGCGTCGACTACCTGGTCAACAACGCGGGTACGAACCCCGTGTTCGGCCCGATGGCCGACCTGGACCTGGACGTGGCACGCAAGGTCTTCGAGACCAACGTCGTCTCGGCGCTCGGCTTCGCCCAGCTGACCTGGAAGGCTTGGCAGAGCGAGAACGGCGGCGCGATCGTCAACATCGCGTCCGTCGCCGGCATCGCCCCCTCGCCCTTCATCGGCGCGTACGGCATGAGCAAGGCCGCCATGATCAACCTGACCGTGCAGCTGGCGCACGAGTTCGCGCCCAAGGTGCGGGTCAACGCGATCGCGCCCGCCGTCGTCAAGACCAAGTTCGCGCAGGCCCTGTACGAAGGCCGGGAGGCGGAGGCGGCCGCGTCCTACCCGCTCGGCCGACTCGGTGTGCCCTCCGACATCGGAGGCGCCGCCGCGTTCCTCACCTCGTCGCAGTCGGACTGGATCACCGGTCAGACGCTCGTCGTCGACGGCGGCATCTTCCTGAACGCCGGAGTGGGCTGACCGGAGGCCCGAGACGGGACGAACGGAGCATCGACGCGGGCGCTGATGGACGAAATCGGCGCTCGCGTCGACGTATGAAGACGTACAGCCAAATGACAACGTAGTCACAAACGCGCTGATCAAGTGCCCTGCCAGGAACACGGATCCACCGGTGTGGCGCTGCGGTATGGTCTGCCGACCCTTGGTACGGCAGATCGAGGAGCGTGCGCGTGTTCAACCGGTACCCATGCCTGCGGCACCTGGCGGCGGTCACGTCCATCACCCTGGTGGCCGGGTGCGGCGTCCTGTCCTCGGCGTCGTCCGACGACAAGGGACCGATCGTCGTGGGCACCACCAGTGCCCCGAGCACGCTGGATCCGGCCGCCTCTTGGGACGGCTCCTGGGAGCTGTTCCGCAACATCTACCAGACGCTGCTGAGCTACCCCTCCGGGGCCACCACGCCCGAGCCGGACGCCGCCCAGAGCTGTGGGTTCGCGGACACCTCGAACCTCGTGTACCACTGCAAGCTGCGCGCCGACATGAAGTTCTCCGACGGCGACACCCTGGACGCCCAGGCCGTCAAGTACTCGATCGACCGGATCAAGAAGATCAACCTGCCCAGCGGCCCCGCCGGTCTCCTCGGCAGCCTCGACCGGATCCAGGTACTGAACGCGCGTGAACTCGTCTTCCACCTGAACAAATCGGACGCGACCTTCCCGTTCGTCCTCGCCACCCCGGCCATGTCGATCGTCGACCCCGACGACTACCCCGCGCACTCGCTGCGCAAGGACGGCAAGGTCGTCGGGTCCGGGCCGTACAACCTGCGCTCCTACGAGGACGGCAAGCAGGCCGAACTCGTCAGGAACGACCACTACAAGGGCTTCGCCGAGCTCAAGAACGACGCGGTCACGATCCGCTACTTCCAGGACTCGGGGCAGATGGTCGACGCCCTCAAGGACAAGAAGATCGACGTCACGTTCCGCGGCCTGGCCTCCAAGGACATCGTCTCGCTCCGGAGCAAGGGAGCGGACAACGGCCTTCAGCTCGTCGAGGGCGCGGGCATGGAGATCAGCTACCTGGTGTTCAACCCGAAGGATCCGTGGGCCAAGAAGCTCGCGGTGCGCAAGGCGGTCGCCCAGGTCATCGATCGCGCGGCGATCGCACACACGGTCTACAAGGACACGGTCGACCCGCTGTACTCCATGGTCCCCGCGGGCCTGACCGGTCACACCACGGGCTTCTTCGACGACTACGGAGACCCCAGTTCGTCCAAGGCCCGGCAGATCCTCTCGGAGGCGGGCATCACCGAGCGCGTCCCCCTCACCCTCTGGTACACCACGGACCGCTACGGCTCCGAGACCGCCCCGGAGTTCCAGGAGATCAAGAGGCAGCTCGAGGGCTCCGGTCTGTTCCGCGTGTCGCTCAACGGGCGCCCCTGGAAGACGTACGAGGAGGGCTACCGCAAGGGCGAGTACCCGGTGTTCGGACGCGGCTGGTTCCCGGACTTCCCGGATGCCGAGAACTTCATCGCGCCCTTCGTGGGCCTGCAGAACGCGCTCGGCACGCCCTATCCGGCGCCCCGGATCACCGACACTCTGCTGCCCGCCTCGCGCCGCGAAAGCGACCGTGGAGCGGTGGTCAAGGAGTTCGAGGCGGCCCAGCAGATCCTCGTCGACGACGCACGGCTGCTGCCGCTGTGGCAGGGCAAGCAGTTCGTGGCGGCGAGCGAGGAGATCTCGGGCGGGGAACAGGCCCTGGACCCGTCGACGATCATGATGATGTGGGAGCTGCACCGCAAGACCAGCTGGTAGGTCACGGGCAGGACCCGGCGGGTGGCGTGGTCCTCCGGGGTGCGGGGCCGATTGTCAGTGGTCGCCTGTAGGTTCTGAGACCTGGAAGTGACCGCACATCGGAGGAACTTGACGTGACCGACACCGCCATGCTGCCCGAGTCCTGGCGCGGCGTCCTGGGTGACGAACTGCAGCAGCCCTACTTCAAGGAACTCACCGAGTTCGTCGAGGAGGAGCGTGCGGGCGGTCCCGTCTACCCTCCGCGCGAGGAGGTCTTCGCGGCGCTGGAGGCGACTCCGTACGAGCGGGTGAAGGTGCTGATCCTCGGCCAGGACCCGTACCACGGCGAGGGCCAGGGCCACGGCCTGTGCTTCTCGGTCCGCCCGGGAGTGAAGACCCCGCCCTCGCTGCGCAACATCTACAAGGAGATGAAGGAGGAGCTGGGCACCCCGATCCCGGACAACGGCTATCTGATGCCGTGGGCCGAGCAGGGCGTCCTGCTGCTGAACGCGGTGCTGACCGTGCGCTCCGGTGAGGCCAACTCGCACAAGGGCAAGGGCTGGGAGAAGTTCACGGACGCGGTGATCCGTGCCGTGGCCGACCGGCCCGACCCGGCGGTCTTCGTCCTGTGGGGGAACTACGCGCAGAAGAAGCTCCCGCTCATCGACGAGAAGCGGCACATCGTGGTGAAGGGCGCGCACCCGTCGCCGCTCTCCGCGAAGAAGTTCTTCGGCTCCCGCCCCTTCACGCAGATCAACGAGGCGGTTGCCGGGCAGGGCCACGAGGCGATCGACTGGCGGATTCCGGACCTCGGCTGATCTGGGACCGGACCGGAAAGCGGTCGGGCCGGGTGGGGCGTACGGTCCGGCCGTCACCGGGGCGGCTCAGTGGTGTCCGGGGGCGCCTGAGCGTCATTGTCAGTGTGTCCGGTTAGCGTCGGAAGGGACAGCGACGAGCCTGGAGGACGCGGTGGCGGAGCAACAGGAGCAGGCGGCGCCGGACGCCATGATGACCCGGATCGGTCAGGTCGTCATGCTGCACCACGGTGGCGACCGTGAGGAGGCTCGGGGGCGTTTCCTGGACCTGTGGGGGGAGATCGGCGAGGACGGCGACCCCCTGCACCGCTGCACCCTGGCGCACTACCTGGCGGACACGCAGGACGACCCCGCGGACGAACTGTCCTGGGACCTGCGGGCGTTGTCGGCCGCCGAGGAACTCACCGACGGCGACGTCGCCGAGCGCCACCGGTCGCTCGCGGCGCGCGCGTTCTATCCGTCGCTGCATCTGAATCTGGCGGCCGACTATGTGAAACTCGGCCGCTCCGAAGCCGCCCGCAGCCATCTGCGCCGCGCCCGAGGCGCCGCCGGAGCCCTCGGGAACGACCGTTACGGCGACGGCGTACGCGCGGCGATCGGCCGCCTGGAGCTGAGACTCGACGGGGCGGGCCCGTCGCACGGAGGGCCGGGGGAGGACCCCGGCGCCGTCGAGCGGCCCGGCGCCGTCGAGCGGCCCGGTCCCTTCGGCGGGTCCGGAGGGGAGACCCTGGGGCCGCCGAGGCAGTGCCCCTAGAGCATGCGGACACCGGCCGTGGTCAATGCCCGTACGACCCCTTGCAGATGACCGCCTCCGGGCTGTCCGCCTTCCAGCCTCCGTACTTCCGGCCGAGGGCACACACGTCCGTGCTGTTCGGCTGCTCGGAGGCGACGGGCGGGACATCGGTGCGGGGCGCGGGCCCAGAGGGCGCTGGGTGGGGGTGAGGCCCTGGGCGTGGGTGATGGGCGGCGCCCGGGTGGCGCGCAGGGGCCTGCGGGGCGGCGGGCGCCGGGACGGGTCCATGGTGCGGCGCCGGAGCGCTCGGTGACGGCTTCCGGGACGGCCCGATGAGTTCCAGTGCCTCGCGCGCCGGTGCCTGCACGACCTGCGGCCCGGCCTTGCCGTCGGGACGCGGCGGCGACGGCCGGGACGGCGCGGTCGGCAGGGTGGGAGCGGGCGGTCGCTGGACGGTCACACAGCCGCAGAGCGCGGCGGTGGCCACGGTGACCAGGAGCGTAGCGGCGGTCGTCGTTCGATGCACCCGCTCAACTCTGCTGCGTCCGGCCCGCTTTGGGGAGCTGACAAGCGGAGGTTGCCCCACACGGGTGATCCTTCCGCCCCTGCGGAGGGCGCCGGTGTCCGCAGGGTGACCCGACGCCGAATCACCCTGCCTCACTCACCCGTGACGCCGTCGATCCGCTCCCGGATCAGATCCGCGTGACCGTTGTGACGCGCGTACTCCTCGATCATGTGGGTGTAGATCCACCGCAGGTTGATGGGGTCCTCGGTGAACTTGCTCTTGCCCTCGCAGGCGTCGTCCAGCGCGAAACGAGCCGCGTTGCGCCGGGCGATCCCGATCTCGGCCTGCCAGGTGGCGTACGCCTCGTCCCAGGTGTCCGCGTCCGTGAGATGGAACTCTCCGTCCCGGTCCTCCTCGCTGTAGTAGATCGGCCCCGGATCGTCGCCCACCAGAACCTTGCGGAACCAGCCGCGCTCCACGTCCGCCATGTGCCGCACCAGACCGAGCAGGGACAACTCGGAGGGTTCGACCGAGGCGGTCTTGAGCTGGGCGTCGTCGAGGCCCGCGCACTTCATCTCCAGGGTCTCGCGGTGGTAGTCGAGCCAGCCCTCCAGCATGGACCGTTCGTCGGCGTTGGTTGCGGGTTCGGTGCGCTGCTTCGTCATGCCCGTATTTTCGTCCAGCGCACGGTCGTTCACCAGGGATTTTCCTACTCCCGACGGTCGCCGAGCCCCTGCCCGCCTGCCACTGCGGCGCCGGGTCACGCTCTTCCCGCGGAGCTTCGACGGCATCGTCGGCCGGCGGCCGCCGCAGCGGCCGTATGCTTCCGGCGAGGCCCGCGTCGTCACTGAAGGAGACCCCCGTGAAGGTCGGTTGCATCGGACTCGGCGACATCGCGCAGAAGGCGTACCTGCCGGTGCTCGCTGTCCAGCCGGGGGTCGAGCTGCATCTGCAGACGCGGACGCCCGCGACCCTGGCCCGGGTCGGCGACAGCCTCCACCTGCCGTCGGAGCAGCGGCACACCGACCTGTCGGATCTGCTGGCGCAGAACCTCGACGCGGCTTTCGTGCACGCGGCCACCGTCGCGCACCCCGAGATCGTGACGCGGCTGCTGGAAGCGGGCGTGCCGACCTTCGTCGACAAGCCGCTCGCGTACGAACTCGCCGACTCCGAGCGTCTGGTGCGGCTCGCGGAGGAGCGGAACCTCAGCCTCGCCGTCGGCTTCAACCGGCGTCACGCGCCCGGGTACACGCAGTGCGCCGATCACCCCCGCGACCTGATCCTGATGCAGAAGAACCGCATAGGGCTGCCCGAGGACGTGCGCACGATGGTCCTCGACGACTTCATCCACGTCGTGGACACCCTGCGGTTCCTGGCGCCGGGGCCGATCGACGACGTGACCGTGCGGGCCCGGGCCGAGGGCGGCCTGGTCCACCATGTCGTGCTGCAACTCGCCGGGGACGGCTTCACGGCGCTCGGCGTGATGAACCGGCTGAGCGGCTCGACGGAGGAGGTCCTCGAGGTCTCGGGGCAGGACACCAAGCGTCAGGTGGTCAACCTCGCGGAGGTCATCGACCACAAGGGGCAGCCTTCGGTGCGGCGGCGCGGGGACTGGGTGCCGGTGGCCCGGCAGCGCGGCATCGAGCAGGGCGTGCTCGCCTTCCTCGACGCGGTGCGCGCCGGCAAGGTACTCAGCGCCCGTGACGCGCTGGCGACTCATGAACTGTGCGAGCGGGTGGTACGAGCGGTTCAGGAGCGGTCCGCCGGGGCCTGAACGCCCGGAAGCCCTCCGTCGCGCACAGTCCCGCCAGGATCAGCAGCGCCGCGTGCACCGGCCAGTCGCCGAACCGGACGTACGGGGTGACACCGCGCGCGAGCGGTACGTCGTACACCACTGCCGCGCTCGCGTCCGTGCCGAGCCAGGAGCCGATCCGCTCGCCGCTCGGGCCGTAGACGGCGGAGACGCCGGTCAGCGTGGCGTGCACCATCGGGCGGCCGGTCTCGGCGGCCCTCAGCGCGGCGAGCGAGGCGTGCTGCTCGGGGGCCCAGCTGTGCTGGAAGGTCGAGGTCGAGGACTGTGCGAGGAGCACTCCGGCGCCGTCCTGGGCGAGATGGCGGCTCATGTCGGGGAAGGCGGTCTCGAAGCAGACCAGCGGGCCGACACGCAGTCCGTGCCCGACGTTCATCACGACCTGCTCGGTGCCCTTCCTGCGGTCCTCGCCCGCCGCCTTCCCGACCGAGGTCGCCCAGCCGAGGAGGGAACGCGCGGGTATGTACTCGCCGAAGGGGACGAGCCGCATCTTGTCGTAGCGGTCGCCGGTCGGACCCTGCGGTCCCACCAGGACCGAACTCTTGTAGATCCCGGGCCGGTCGGAGCGGTGCGCGTCGACGTTCACCATGATGTCGGCGCCGGTCAGCCGGGACAGCGCGGTGAGCCGCTTCGCCAGGTCGGGGCGGTCCGCGAGGTCGAAGCCGACGCTGCTCTCACCCCAGACGACGAGGTCGGGATCCTGCCCGGCGAGGGTGCGGGTGAGGGCCTCCTCGCGTGAGAAACGCGCCTCGGCACTGTCCGCGCCGCCGATCACCCCGGGCTGTACGACGGCGATCCGGACCTGCCCCGTCACGTCCGGGCGCGGCGACCACACCCAGGTCGCCGAGGTCACGGCGGCCGTCGCGACCAGTCCGGCGACGGCGGGCACACGGGACTCACGCACCGCGACCAGTACCGCGACCGCCACATTGACGGCGACCACCAGGAAGCTGACCAGCCACACCCCGCCGACCGACGCGAGCCGCAGCGCGGGCCCGACCTGCCACTGGCTCGACCCGAGCAGTCCCCAGGGCCCGCCGAGACCCTGCCAGGACCGGACGAGTTCGACCATCAGCCACCCCGACGGCAGGACGAGGAGCGCGGCCCCGACCCGCCCCGCCGAGGGCACCCCGCCGAGGAACCGCCGGACGAGCCAGCCCCAGGGCGCCCACAGCGCGCCGAGCAGTGCCGCTATGACGACCGTGAATACATTCAGACTCGGCAGCAGCCAGTGGTGCACGGCCAGCATGAAACCCAGCCCGCCGAACCAGCCGTCGTAGGCGGCCCGCCTGCCCGTCGGGGCCGCGCGGGCCAGCAGGATCCAGGGCACCAGGGCGACGTACGCGAACCACCACCACGAAGGGGCGGGGAAGGCGAGCATCGGCAGCGCGCCGGCCAGTACGGCGACGATCGCGCGCCGCCACGGGGAGGCGAGCCACAGATCGGGTCCACTGCCCAACCAACGCTCGGGCCAACGCTCGGGCCGCTTCATACAGGGCCTCCCTCCCCGGGGGATGCCTCCAGTGTGCGCGTCGGCGACGATCTCCGACAGAGGGCATCCCGTCAGGGCTTTCCGGTCAGAGGGCGTTACTCGGGCGGCTTGCGGTCGGCGCGTCCGGTCAGGTGGCGGCGGGTTCCCGGCCCGGCTGCGGCGCGCGGCGCCATTTCTCCTGGACGACGACCTCGCGCAGGCGCCAGCCCAGGTCCGTACGCACCAGTCCGAAGGCGTACCGGCCGCCGCACACGAAGTCGGGCGCGGTGGACCCGCCGTCGTGGCCCGCGAACCGCATCGGATTGATGTAGTCCGCCTGGACCCGGGCCGTGTCCCCCGTGTCCTGGTCCAGCGACCCGAACCGCAGCCGCCGGTTCACGATCAGATGCTGGCGCATGGGGAAGAGTTCCATGCTCTGCGCGAGCCATCCCGCGACCTCGTCGGCGCCGCCCTCGATGCCGCCGGCCGAGCGGTAGTCGGCGCGTCCGTCCGGTGCGAACAGCCTCCGGTACGCCTCCCAGTCGCCGTCGTCGACGGCCACCGCGTACTCGGTGACGAGTCCGTCCACGGCGAATCGGTCCATCACGGTCGCGAGCTCCACACGCTGCGTCATCGGCTCAGTGTTGGCCACGAGGGGTGCGCAGCCAAGGGGCGTGCGCCAACAGGCGCATAACTCCGCCTCGCCAGCAACGGGAGTTGGTGCGGATGGGCGATTTCTATACTGATCGGATGATCACTGTACCGCTCAGCGCGCTCGAAGTGGCCATGGTCCAGACGGGCACCCGAGCCGCAGACACGTTACGAGACACCACCGAGTTCGTCCGGCGCCTGGAAGACCTCGGGTACCTGCGACTCTGGTACGCCGAGCATCACCACTCCCCGGCCATCGGAGCGTTCCCGCCCGTCGTCCTGACCGCCCACGCGGCCGCGTCGACGTCGTCCATCCGTCTCGGCTCGGGGGGCGTTCTCGCTCCGAACCACGCCCCGATCATGCTCGCGGAGCAATTCGGCACGCTGTCCGCACTGCACGCGGGCCGGATCGACCTGGGCATCGGCCGAGGCCCGGGTACCTTCGATGATTCCACGGCGCGGGCCCTGCGCCGCGGGGCCGGTCCGACAACGGACGACGAGTACCACGACGACGTGTCGTCGACTCTGCGTTTCCTGGTGGAGGAAGTCGCGCTCAGCCCGCTCCCGGAGCCATGGCTGCTGTCCTCGAGCACGGCCGGCGCCGCGCTCGCCGCGGAACTCGGGCTGCCGATCGCCTTCGCCCATCACATTCGTCCCGACCACACCCTGGCCGCGCTGAGCCACTATCGCGAGCGTTTCTCCCCCTCCCGCTGGTGCGCTCGCCCGCGCGTGCTGATCTGCGTGGAAACGGTATGCGCCGCGACCGATGAGGAGGCGGCCCGGCTGGCGGGCCCGATGGATGTCGTCAAGGCCGGACTCCTCAAGGGGCGAGGCGACATTCCCTTCCCCACGCCCGAAGAAGCAGCGGCCCACTCGTTCACCGCGCAAGAAGCGCGGGTGCTGACGAGCTTCCGTGCTCATCAGGCACACGGCTCACCCGAGACCGTCGCGAAGCACCTGAAGGACCTGGCGGACCTGACGGGTGCGGACGAACTCATGCTGGTGACGCCCGTCTACGCGTTGGCCGACCGACTGAGGTCGTACGAACTCGTCAAGCAGCACGTCATGGAGGAACCTCATGCCGACGGGCGACGTTCATGAAGTATGGCTGTGATCTACAAGACCACGATGACGCCCAGCAAGCTGGAGCTCCTCGCCGCCTGGCTTCCCAGGCAGCCGTGGTACATCGGCACGGCGAGTGAGCCGCACCTGACCAAGGCCGGTGGTTTTCGGCTCGATGATCCCCAAGGGGAGGTGGGAATCGAGTTCATGGCGGTCACGGACAACTCCGGCGAGCGACCGCGCTCCTACCACGTGCCGCTCAGCTACCGCGGGGCGCCGCTCGGCGGAGCCGATCGGGCGCTCATCGGCACGTCCGAGCACGGGGTGTTGGGACGGCGGTGGGTGTACGACGGGACCCATGACCCGGTCCTCGTCGCTCAACTGCTCGATCTCCTCCAGGGCCGCGCCGAGCCGCAGGCGCAGAGCGAGACCGACACTCCCGCCCCCTCCGTCGCGAGTCACTTCACTGGAGTCGGCTTCTCCACCGTGATCGCGTCGACAGCCGTCGACGACCGGCAGCACGGCACCGCCATCGTGGTGGAAACCAAGGAAGAAGCCGGGCCGCACCGTCAGCCGGCGGGCGCCGTGACCATCGACGTGACGCGTGTCCTCCGGTCCGACGCACAGGCTGCCCATTCCCCCGCGGCCAGGTCGGCCCGAGGACATGTCGTCGCCGACTGGCGCGCGAAGAACGGGGACGAGAGCCGCGGCCTGTTCGTCGTCCTGCGCGACACGACGCGTTGACCGGACTCCCGTACGCCGACGTAGTCCCCTCTCCCACCCGGAGTGGTCGGTCGAACGCGATGCTCGCAGCTCGGCCGGTCTTCGGCCAAGTGGTGGTCAAGACCGCGCATTCTCGAACTCTCGCGTATTGACCTCGCGTTCCGCCCGGAGTTGGATCTTGCCTGCCCGTGGGGGCGTCCGGGTGGTGAGAGGGGTACGACGGTGGCCGGTGACGCGCGCGACGGGCTGATACGCGTGGTGTACGTGGAGCGGATCTCCGCGCTGATGATGGCCGCGGGCGCGGTGCTGTCCGAAGCGGTGCTGCTTGCCGTGGTCGGCACGGCTCAGGACCGCGCGCCGCTGATGGTGGGAGCGACAGCGATCGTTTTCGTGTCCGTGGTGCTGCTGCCGATGTGTCTTCGTCTCCCCTCCCGGCTGCGCCGCACCTACGACGATGCCGTGCCGATCGAGAGCGTCGCCGCACCGCGCGACGGGCAGGACGCGGTGCGGCGGCTGTCTCTGCGGCGCACGGCGGGATTCGCGGGTGTCATGGCTTGCTGGTTGCTGTTCATCGGCCTGGTGTCCCATCAAGTGCTGCCGCCGATCATGCTGGTCACCTTTGCCCTGGCCCAGTGGGCGCGGTCCCGGGCGACCGCGGGCTGGGAGCGCGCGCACGAGGCCGTGCTGTGGCAGGGCGTCCCCGGGCTGCGGGGGCTCCGAGGCTGTGTGTTCCGCGTGCCCTACGTCGCCGCGGACCCCGCCGCCTAGGACGTGTCCATGATGGCGTGTTGGCGCACCCCCACCCCTTGCCCGGAGGCGCGTCCCCGATCGTAGAGTGATCGAAGACGAGTATGGGCTCGCTACCGACCCGGGTTGCCCGTTCGCCACCAGGAGGCACGTATGACACGCCATGTCACTGTCGTCACGGGTGGCAGCCGGGGGATCGGTGCCGCGACGTGCGCGCGTCTCGCGGCGGACGGACACGACGTGGCGGTGGGGTACGTGCGCGACGGCGCCGCCGCGGAGTGGACCGCGAGCGCCGTCCGCGCGGCGGGGGCCCGCTGCGTGACGGTACGCGTGGACACCTCCGACGAGGACGACGTCGATCGGCTCTTCGACACGGCTGCGGACCGGCTCGGGCCGGTGACGGGATTGGTGAACAACGCCGGTGTGACCGGTACGCTCGGCAGGCTCGCGGACACCGACCCCGCCGATCTACGCCGTGTGGTGGACGTCAACCTGCTGGGCACGCTGCTGTGTTCGCGGCGGGCCGCCCGGTCCATGGCGGCCTGGGGGAGCGGCGTCATCGTCAATGTGTCCTCGGCGGCGGCCACACTCGGCAGCCCCGGTGAGTTCGTCCACTACGCGGCCACCAAGGCCGCCGTCGACGCCCTGACGGTGGGCCTCGCCAAGGAACTCGGCCCGGACGGCATCCGCGTCAACGCGGTCGCACCCGGCATGATCGCCACGGAGATGCACGCGAGCAGCGGAGATCCGGGCCGCGCCGAGCGTGCCGCCTCGTCGATTCCGCTGCGCCGCGTCGGTCAGGCGGAGGAAGTCGCCGCGGCCATCGCGTGGTTGATGTCGCCCGATGCCTCGTACGCGACGGGGGCGGTGTTGCGGGTGTCCGGGGGACGGTGAGCCCCGACCGGGGTGCCGGTCACCGGCCCTTGGAGTTCGTGCGGGTCCCCAGGCCCGATCTCACGCGGCCTCGACAACCTCTCCGCGTATCGCTTCCGCCCACTTCACGACCAGCAGCTCGTACTCCGCGCGCTCCTGGGCGGAGAGGGAGCCGCCCGCGCGCATCCACAAGGCGCGGATCTGCTCGTTCAGCGCCGCAGCGGACCGCACGGAACCAGAGGACATTAAATCGGGGGACATGCGCACCAGCCTAGGGGCAAGGACTGACACTGCGCTACCGGGCGGCTACGCATCCCGTATGCGGTTCGTCACGGCCGACGCGGAGTGACGCGAACGGGCTCAGTCGGTCCGTACGACGGCACACCGGCCCCGGAGTCGAGCGCCCCGGAAGGCCTCGTCGATCACCGTCGTGCGGCCCAGGCGCGGGACCAGTCCAGCAGCGGCCCCATCGCGGTGACCAGGTCGTCGCCGAGCGCGGTGAGATGCCACGCCGACTGCGACGCCGTCGGTGTCGACGCGGCGATGCCCGCCTCGCGCAGTTCCGTGAGACGCGTGGACAGGACGCTGGACGACATGTCGTCGCAACGGCGCTGGAGGTCCCGGAAGCCGACCGGGGCGCCGTTGCGGTGCAGTTCCCAGATGACCCGCAGTGTCCAGCGCCGACCGAGCAGATCCAGCGCCGCCATGACGGGACGGCCGCCGGCCGAGCCGCGCACGGGGCGGCCGGGGGCGGGAGCGCTCGACGCGGGGCTGACGGGGGCGGGAGCGTCCGCGTCCTGATGGGGGTTGCCGGGAGCCGGGGCGCCCGTGCCCTCGAGAGGGCTGCCGGGGCCCGGACCGCCCCGCCGCGGAATGCCGGAAGGCGCATCGTTCGGCGTGGGTGTCGTGCCCAAGTGCCCACCTCTCACTGGGAGTCGGTCGCCTCCCACTCTTGCGCTTCGATTTCAGAAGCGCAAGGCTGCGAGCCATGAAGCAGCGCATCGACGGCGTCACGCCGCCCTACGAGCGCGCGTTGCACCGGTGGATGCCGCCCGGTGTCGCCCGTGATCCCCTGATGCTGTTCAAGGTGCTGGAGCGCCACCCGGAACTCGCCTCACGCATGCGGGCATTGGGCGCGGGCCTCCTCGTCCATGGCCGGCTGAGCGACGCCGACCGGGAACTCGTCATCGCCCGCGTCGCCGCCCGCTCCGGATGCGCGTACGAGTGGGGCGTCCACATGGCGACGTACGCCGAGGCGGCCGGACTCACCCCGCGGCAGGTGACGCTCACGGCGACGGGCGGACCCGGCCATCCAGCCTGGTCCGGCCGACAGGCGGCGCTGCTCCGTGCCGTCGACGAACTGCACGACACGGCCCAGGTGAGCGACGCGGCCTGGAGCGGACTGCGGGAGCACCTCGACGAGCCCGAAGTCCTCGAACTGCTGGTCCTCGCGGGCTGGTACCGCACGATCGCGTACGTCGCCAACGGCGCGCGGATCGAGCCGGAACCCTGGGCACTCGCCCTGCCGGGGACGGACGGCTCGGGCGCCTGAGGGGTGGTGAGCCGCTGGCGCCTGGCCGGTGGACCATGCCGCAGACCCGGGGTCCGGCACGCCCTTTGACCTGATCCGCCGGACCGGCCCTAGCCCGCGGACTCGGCCGCGTGGGGGCTCAGGCCGCCGGTCGAGACCAGCGCGATGATGACGATGCCGAGCGCGATCCGGTACCAGACGAACGGCATGAAGCTCTTGTGCGAGATGAACTTCATGAACCACGCGATGACGGCGTAACCGACCGCGAACGCGATCACCGTCGCGAAGATGGTCGGCCCCCACGCCACATGGCCGTTCGCGGTGGCGTCCTTGACCTCGAAGGCACCCGAGGCGAGCACGGCCGGCATGGCGAGGAGGAAGGAGTAGCGGGCCGCCGCGGCGCGGGTGTAGCCCATGAAGAGGCCGCCGCTGATGGTCGCGCCGGACCGGGAGACGCCGGGGATCAGGGCCATCGCCTGGCAGACGCCGTACAGCAGGCCGTCCTTGACGTTCAGGTCCTCGAGGGCCTTGCGCTGCTTGGGTGCCCGGTGCTTCCCGCCGGTCTCGTCACGCGCCGCGAGCCGGTCGGCGATGCCGATGACCACGCCCATGACAATGAGCATCGTCGCGGTGATCCGCAGATCGCGGAACGGGCCCTCGATCTGGTCCTTGAGTGTCAGGCCGAGCACGCCGATGGGTATGGAGCCGACGATGACCAGCCAGCCCATCTGGGCGTCGTGGTTCCGGCGCATCTCCTTGTTCGTGAGCGAGCGGAACCACGCCGCGAGGATCCGGCCGACATCCTTGCGGAAGTAGATCAGTACCGCCGCCTCCGTGCCGAGCTGGGTGATCGCGGTGAAGGCCGCTCCGGGGTCCTCCCAGCCGGAGAACGCCGCCGTCAGGCGCAGATGCGCACTGGAGGACACGGGAAGGAATTCGGTCAGCCCCTGGACGAGTCCGAGGATGAGGGATTCAAACCAAGACATGAAGTGAGGTGGTCCAAGCGCTGATCGGAAAGGGCGACGGGCACGCCGGGCCGCTGTGTGCGGTGATCACGGGTGTTGGTGGCAGCGTAGCGTCCCCCAAGGACGGCTCGGCCACAGGGGTTTCGTGCGCAGACAGTGGCCGGGCGGTGGACGGGCAGTGAGTGGACGGCGGCAGGACTTGGCGGGCGGGCCGTGACGGTCCTGTGCCGGGACGGTGGGCAACGTTGTCCACCGGGTGACCGGGGTGTTGACCTGCCGCTGGACCGGCACATACGTTGCAGTAGAAGAGAAAGCGCTTGCTGCTGCCGGTTCCGTCTCGGTGACACCATGCGTTGGCCAACGTCTGACGTCACGTCCGATGGAGCGCTGATCACGTACATGAGTAAGAGCACCGAGTCCGCCCCCAACCGTCCCGCGACCCCGTTCGAGGGCCGCCGTATCCGGGCCGCCGTCATCGGTACGGGCGCCATCGCGCGCGGGAGCCATGTTCCCGCGCTCGCCCGGCTCGCCGAGGAGGGCGAGACGGAGATCGTCGCCGCGGTCGACATCGCGGAGGACGCCGTCCAGAAGTTCTGCGCCGAGGAGGGCATCCCGCACGCGTACACCGATCTGGACCGCATGCTGGAGGAGCAGCGGCCGGACCTGGTCGCGATCTGCACCCCGCCGACCCTGCACCGCGACCAGACCGTCGCCGCGCTGCGCGCCGGAGCCTGGGTCTGGTGCGAGAAGCCGCCGGTCCTGACGCTCGCCGACTTCGACGCCGTCGAGGCGGAGGAGGGGAAGGCCGGGGGCCCGTACGCGGCCATCGTCTTCCAGCACCGGTTCGGCTCGGGGTCCCGGCATGTGCGGCGCCTCATCGCCGAGCGGACCATGGGCCGCACGCTCGTCGCGCACTGCCAGACCACCTGGTACCGCAACGCCGAGTACTACGCCGTGCCCTGGCGCGGGCGCTGGGAGACCGAGGGCGGCGGGCCCGCGATGGGGCACGGCATCCATCAGATGGACCTGCTCCTGGACCTGATGGGGCCGTGGAGCGAGGTGCGGGCGATGGCCGGGCGCCTGGTGCACGACGTGGAGACGGAGGACGTCTCGACCGCCCTCGTCCGCTTCGAGAGCGGCGCGCTGGCCACGATCGTCAACAGCGTCCTGAGCCCGGACGAGGTGAGCCGCATCCGTATCGACTGCGAACGCGCCACCGTCGAGCTCACGCACCTCTACGGCCACAGCAACGACAACTGGCGGATCACCCCGGCCCCCGACGTGTCCGACGAGGACGCGGCGGCCTGGCGCGACTTCGGTACGGACGTGCCCAGCTCGCATCTGGAGCAGCTGCGGGAACTGGTCGCGAGCATGCGCGCGGGTGAGCGGCCGCGCAGCAGCGGCGCCGACGGGCGTACGAGTCTGGAACTGATCACCGCGCTCTACAAGTCGGCGTTCACGGACACGACCGTCCGCGCGGGGGAGGTCGGGCCCGGGGACCCGTTCTACACGGCCCTGCACGGGGGCGCGCCGGGCTGGGCGCCGCCTGCCGCGTCCGCCGGTGAGTCCGCGTCCACCGTGAGCCAGGAGGGGTCGGCATGACCGAGTCCGCACAGGGTGGGCTGCGTATCGTCCACGCTCATGGTGATCGCATCACGATCAGCGACACGACCAACGGCGTGGAGCTGTTGAGCTACGTCTACCGGCCCGAGGCGGCCTGGGAGGCCCCCAAGCCGTATCTGCACCCCCTCAGGACGCTGGCCGGTGACATCGTCACGGACTACCGGCCCAACGACCACCGCTGGCACAAGGGGCTCCAGATGACGGCCTCCCACCTGTCGGGCTCCAACCTGTGGGGCGGCAACACGTACGTCCACGGGGAGGGATACCTCGAACTCCCGGAGCGCGTCGGGTCGATGGCCCACGTCGGCTTCGACGAGGTGGTCTCGGACGGGAGCCGCGCGGTCATCGCCGAGCGCCTCACCTGGCATCCGTACGACGGTGAGCTGTGGGCCGAGGAGGAGCGCCGCGTCGAGGTGCACGACGTCGATCCCGCGTCGGGTTCCTGGGCGCTGACCTGGACGACCGCGGTCACCAACCGGCGGGACGAGGCGTTGCGCTTCGGCAGCCCGACCACCGCGGGGCGGGAGATGGCCGGCTACACGGGCCTGTTCTGGCGCGGACCGCGTGCCTTCCGGGACGGCCGGATCATCGGGCCGGACTCCGAAGGGCCCGGCCTGATGGGGCAGCAGGCGCCCTGGATCGCGTACTCCGGCGAGCACGACGGCGCCGACGGCCACGCGACGCTCGTCTTCGCGCACGGTCCCGAGAACGACCACACCGGGGCGGGTGGCGCCCACCCGGCCCATTGGTTCGTGCGCAACGATCCGTTCGCCGCCGTCGCCCCCTCGTTCGCCTTCTTCGAAGAACTCGAACTCGCTCCCGGCGCCACCCTCACCCGCCGCTACCGTGTCGTCGTGGCCGACGGGGCCTGGGAACGCGAGGAGGTCGCCAAGTACCTGGAGGAGCACCCGTGGTGAGCGGCGCGCACGAGACCCCGGTGTTCACCGGGCTGCCGGGCGCCGTCGCCGTCTCGCACCTCTGCGTGTACGACTGGCCCGCCCCCGACGGAGTCTCCGGCGGGACCCCTCATCTGCACCTGACCTGTTCGGAGGCGTACGTCGTCACCGGCGGGCGTGGAGCGGTGCAGACGCTGACGACGTCCGGGTACGAGGTCACACCGCTCGAACCCGGCACCGTCGCGTGGTTCACACCCGGCACCATCCATCGCCTGGTCAATGAGGACGACCTGCGCATCACCGTCCTCATGCAGAACAACGGCCTCCCCGAAGCGGGTGACGCCGTGCTCACCCTGCCTCCGCGGTACCTGACCGACCCCGAGACGTACGCGGCCGCGACGGTGATCCCGGCCGACGCGCCCGAGGCGGAGCAGGAGCGGGTCGCCCGAGCCCGGCGAGACCTCGCCCTGGAGGGCTACCGGGCGCTGCGCGCGGCGGACGGGCCCGAGCCGCTCGCCGCGTTCCACCGGGCCGCGGCCGCGCTGGTGCGGCCCCGGCTCGCCGCGTGGCGCGAGCGCTGGCGGCGCGGTGCCGAGGCCGCCGCCGCGGCCACGGGAGAGCAGCTCGACCGGCTGGAGCGGGGCGACGTCTCCCACCTCGCCGACGCCCTCGTACGGGCCGAACAGCCGTCCGCGCACGGCAAGTTCGGGATGTGCGGACGGCTCGACGTCTACAAGGGGACCGATTAGCCCCCACGGGGGTTCTCCCGGGCCCGCGCCGCCGCCGGCCCGTCCCTGAGCCGGTGCAGGCTCGTTCCTACGCCACCGCAGGCCCCGTCGCCGTCCAGCCCGGGGTCTGCGGGTGGGCCGTCAGGTCGCCGTGCTCGACCACCTCGCCGCACTCCCGGCACACGACCTGCGGGACCAGCTCATGGCCGCAGGTGTGCTCCAGCACCATGGGACGGAATCCGCCCTCCTGGAGATGGCGGTCGCCCCACGCCATCAGCGTGTGCAGCACCGGTTCCAGTTCCAGACCGGCCTGGGTGGGCCGGTACTCATAGCGCTTCGGGCGGTCGCTGTACTCGACCTTCTGCAGTACGCCCGCGTCGACGAGCCGTTTCAGGCGGGCGGTGAGCACATCGCGCGGTGCGCCGATGTTGCGGACGAGCTGGTCGAAGCGGGTGGCGCCGAGCGACACCTCGCGCAGTACCAGCAGGGAGTACTTCTCGCCGACGAGAGCGAGGGTGTCGGCGATCGAACAGGGGCGGGCGTCCTTCATGCCACCAGTCTAGGGGGTGGGTTGGTTTGTCCAACCCGCTGAGTTACTCTTGAGTCACCTAGTGGGTTTGGAAAACAAACTCGGCGAGTTTGGAGATCAGCCATGCGTGACGCCGTCATCGTCGAAGCCGTACGCACCCCCATCGGCAAGGGCAAGCCGAACGGCTCCCTCGCCCACGTCCACCCCGTGGAGCTCCTCGCCCACACACTGCGCACGCTCGTCGAGCGCTCCGGAGTCGATCCGGCGCTGATCGACGACGTCATCGGCGGCACCGTCAGCCAGGTGGGCGAGCAGGCCGCGAACATCACCCGGTACGCGGCACTCTCGGCGGGCTTTCCCGAGACGGTGCCCGCGACCACCGTGGACCGCCAGTGCGGCTCGTCCCAGCAGGCCGTGCACTTCGCGGCCCAGGGCGTCCTGTCGGGGGCGTACGACATGGTCATCGCCTGCGGTGTGGAGTCGATGAGCCGTGTGCCGATGGGCTCGAACGTCCGAGGCACCGAGGATCCCTTCGGACCCGGGATCGCGGCGCGCTTCCCCGAGGGCCTGGTGCCGCAGGGCATCAGCGCCGAGCTCATCGCCGCCAAGTGGGGTCTGTCGCGCGCACAGATGGACGCCTTCGCGGCGGGCTCGCACCAGAAGGCGGCCACGGCCTGGGGCAACGGCCTCTTCGACGCCGAGGTCGCGCCCCTGGAGGGCGTGACGCGCGACGAGAGCGTCCGGCCCGCCACCACCACGGAGATACTCGCCGGACTCAGGCCCGCCTACTACGACCCGGCCTACGCCGAGCGCTTCCCGCAGATCGACTGGTCCGTCACGGCGGGCAACGCGAGCCCGATCAACGACGGCGCCTCGGCCGTGCTGATCACGTCGAGCGAGACCGCGGCCAGGCTCGGCCTGCGCCCGCTCGCCCGCCTGCACAGCTTCGCCGTCACCGGCTCCGACCCGCTGCTGATGCTCACGGGCGTCATCCCGGCCACCGAGAAGGTGCTGCGCAAGGCGGGGCTCGCCCTCGGCGACATCGACCTCTTCGAGGTGAACGAGGCCTTCGCGAGCGTCGTCCTGACCTGGCAGCAGGAGACGGGCGCGGATCTGTCCCGGGTCAATGTGCACGGCGGGGCGATCGCGCTCGGCCACCCGCTCGGCGCGAGCGGCACCCGGCTGACGACCACCCTCGTGCACGCGCTGCGCGAGCGCGGAGCCCGCTACGGCCTGCAGACGATGTGCGAGGCGGGCGGACTCGCCAACGCGATGGTCATCGAGGCCGTGTAACCCCGGACGGCACCGGTCGTCCGCCGTCCCGAGAACCGCCGTGCCGGAGACTGATCAGTGCCGGAGGCCGATCAGTCTCCGCGCAGGTGGTGGCGCTTGCGCCAGGCCACCACCGCGCCGACCAGGGCCGGCAGCGCGATGAAGCCCATGGCGATCAGGAAGGCGGGGGAGGTCGGCGCCGAGGCCCGGGCGCCCGCGACGGCGTACGCGGCGGTGTTCGGGATCGATCCCAGGGCGGTGGCGAGGAGGAACGGCAGCCAGCCCATGCGGGAGACGGCCGCGCAGTAGTTCGCCGCCCAGAAGGGCACACCGGGGAAGAGCCGGGCCATCATCATCGTCCGGAAGCCGTGCCGGCTGAGCTGTCCGTCGGCCGCCTTCAGCCAGCGGGCGCGCAACAGCGGGCGCAGCGCGTCCTGCCCGAGGATCCGGCCGAGCCCGAACGCCACGCCGGCGCCGAGCACCGTGCCCGCGAGCGCGGTACCGAGGCCCAGCTGCGAGCCGAAGAGCGCGCCCGCCGCGAGGTTGAGCAGCGGCCGGGGCACGAACGCCACCGTGCACAGTCCGTACGCCACCGCGAACACCACGGCCGCCGCGGCGCCGCTGAGCTGGGGCGGCCAGCCGTCGGAGAGTAGCCGCTGCGGTTCGAAGAGCAGCACGCTCGACGCGGCCGCCGCGAGCAGCACCAGCAGCAGGGAGAGCCGGGACCAGGGCGAGAGCAGGACTCTCGTGCAACGGGCGGCGAGGCCCGTGGGTGTGGAGACGGCGAACTCCGAGGCGAGGGAGAGCTCAGCGACGGGAGCCGGGGGAGCGGCTGTGGCGGTGCCCCCAGAGCGGGTGGTGGCATCGAGCATTCGGCGACACTAACCGACTCGTGTGTGTGATCGCCGTATGGTTCGTCTCATGGGCGTCACAGCTTCCGGAACGTCGGGTGCGCGGTTCGAGGTGCCGAACAGTTCCCTCGCGGACACCGTGCTGGAACGGCTCACCGCCACCTACGGCGCGGCGGCCGATCCGGAACGGGCCGTGTCCATGCGCGCGTACATGAAGGACATCGCCCCTTTCCTCGGTCTGACCACGGCCGATCGCCGCGCGGTGTCCCGCACGGTCCTCCACGCGACAGCGGCCCCTGCAGAGGCCGATTGCACCGCCGTGGCCCTGCGCTGCTGGGCGTTGCCGGAGCGCGAATACCACTATTTCGCCGTCGACTACCTGCGCCGCCATGTGAGGCAACTCTCTTCCGCTTTCCTCCCGGTGACGCGCCATCTCGTCGGCACGGTCTCCTGGTGGGACACCGTCGACGCACTCGCCTCCCACGTGGTGGGAGGCCTCGTGGCCGCCGATCCGAAGCTGAGGAGCGACATGGACGCGTGGATCGAGGACGACGACCTATGGGTCGCCCGTACGGCCCTGCTCCACCAGCTCCGTTTCAAGGAGACGACCGACACCGAGCGGCTCTTCGCCTACTGCGTACGGCAGTCCGGACATTCCGACTTCTTCATCCGCAAGGCGATCGGCTGGTGTCTGCGCGAGTACGCGAAGACGGATCCGGAGGCGGTACGGGCCTTCGTCGCCCGGGAACGGGAGCGGCTCGCTCCCCTCTCCGTACGTGAGGCACTCAAGAACATCGGTCCCTGACGCATCGGCAGAAACACCCGCCACATCTGCTTCCGTGGCGGGAAAAACCATTCGACGTGGCCGGATACGTCGGCGATGATCGCCTCATGTTCCGGCACGCCTTCCTCCTCGCAGCATCCGCAGTCGCGGATGCGCCGAAGGCAGCCGTCCCGATCATCGTGGCCGCCGTCGACGGCGCCCGAAGCTGACCCTTCCCGGATCGTCCGGCGGACCCCGCAGGGGGAGGGTCGGCAAGTCCTTGGGGTCCCCGTCCCGGCCGCTGAGCGCCGGGGCCATCACTCAGCTCCGCTGACACTCAAGAGGCTTCGAGGTACCGCCATGCCCAAGACGGCATACGTCCGCACCAAACCGCACCTGAACATCGGCACGATGGGTCACGTCGACCACGGCAAGACCACCCTGACCGCCGCCATCACCAAGGTCCTCGCCGAGCGCGGCTCCGGCACCTTCGTACCGTTCGACCGGATCGACCGGGCGCCGGAGGAGGCCGCGCGCGGCATCACCATCAACATCGCGCACGTCGAGTACGAGACCGACACCCGCCACTACGCGCACGTGGACATGCCGGGTCACGCCGACTACGTCAAGAACATGGTCACCGGCGCCGCGCAGCTCGACGGGGCGATCCTCGTCGTCTCCGCGCTCGACGGGATCATGCCGCAGACCGCCGAGCACGTGCTGCTCGCCCGGCAGGTGGGCGTCGACCACATCGTCGTCGCCCTGAACAAGGCCGACGCGGGCGACGAGGAACTCACCGACCTGGTGGAGCTGGAGGTCCGCGAGCTGCTCTCCGCGCACGGCTACGGGGGCGAGTCCGTACCCGTCGTACGGGTGTCCGGCCTCAAGGCTCTTGAGGGGGACCCCCGTTGGACGGCGGCGATCGACGCGCTGCTCGACGCGGTGGACACCTATGTGCCCATGCCCGAGCGGTACCTCGACGCGCCGTTCCTGCTGCCGGTCGAGAACGTGCTCACGATCACCGGACGTGGGACGGTCGTCACCGGCGCGGTCGAGCGCGGCACGATCCGGGTCGGCGACCGCGTCGAAGTGCTCGGCGCGGCCGTCGACACGGTGGTGACCGGCCTGGAGACCTTCGGCAAGCCGATGGACGAGGCGCAGGCAGGGGACAACGTGGCGCTGCTGCTGCGCGGGGTGCCCCGCGACGCCGTACGCCGCGGGCACATCGTGGCCGCGCCCGGCAGCGTCGTCCCCAGTCGCCGCTTCTCGGCCCAGGTGTACGTCCTGTCGACGGGCGAGGGCGGTCGTACGACGCCCGTCTCCACCGGGTACCGGCCGCAGTTCTACATCCGCACCGCGGACGTGGTCGGCGACGTCGACCTCGGCGAGCGGGCCGTCGCCCGGCCCGGCGACACCGTCACGATGGCGGTCGAGCTCGGGCGCGAGGTGCCGCTGGAGCCGGGGCTCGGCTTCGCGATCCGCGAGGGCGGCCGGACGGTCGGCGCGGGGACGGTGACCTCGGTGGGCTGACGGCCGAGGGGCAGGACGAGGGTGCCCGCTCCCGCTACGGCGGGAGCGGGCACCGGCCCGTACCCATCGCCGTCGCAGAGGCCGCGGCCCGCGTGGGGTCCGGCAGCGTCGACCGCGCTCCTGAAGGGGCGGCACAATGGACCCGTGGACGAGCCGATACCCGTGACACGGACCGTGGACCACGGAACCGCCAAGCTGATGCCGGACGTGGACAGGAAGCGGGCCTGGCTGCTCACGGTCGACGCCGCACCGCAGTCGTACGTCGATCTGGACGAGCCGACCCATCTGGAGTTCGAGTACGCCCGACGGCTCGGGCACGTCCTGGACACGGTCGTGGCGCCGGGACGGCCCCTGGACGTGCTCCACCTCGGCGGCGGAGCCCTGACGCTGCCCCGCTATGTGGCCGCGACCCGCCCCGGCTCACGGCAGGACGTGGTGGAGGCCGACCTGGGTCTGCTGGACCTGGTCCGCGAGCACCTGCCCGTGCCCGAGGACGCGGGCATCACGCTGCACGGCGCGGACGCGCGGGGCTGGCTGGAATCCGCCGCGCCCGCCTCCGCCGACATCGTGATCGCGGACGTCTTCGGGGGCGCGCGCGTCCCGGCGCACCTGACGTCCACGGCATACGCGGGGGCCGCCGCGCGCGTGCTGCGCGAGGACGGCGTCTATCTGGCCAACCTCGCCGACGCCGCGCCCTTCGCCTTCCTGCGCTCTCAACTCGCCACGTTCGCGACCGTGTTCGAGGAGCTGTCCCTGATCGCCGAACCCGGTGTGCTGCGTGGCCGGCGCTTCGGCAACGCGGTACTTGTGGCCTCCCACCGCCCGCTCGACACGGCCGTCCTCGCCCGCCGCACGGCCGCCGACGCCTTCCCGGCTCGCGTCGAAAGCGGCGCCGCGCTGCGGGAGTTCATCGGCTCGGCCGCACCCGTGCGTGACGAGGACGCGGTTCCCTCACCCGAGCCGCCCGGCGGTGCCTTCAGCATCGGCTGACCGGAGCTCGAACTCCGCCACCGGTGACCCGTGGGCCACCGCCTTGGTCCGCCGGGGCAGCCTGGGGTGTCACCGCCCTCGGGTGGCAAAGGATCATCGGTCGGCCGACCCGGCTGCGTTACGCGGCGTAGAGAGCCGGGCACACGTTGAGGCGCCCGCTGGGCTGGGTCCGTGCGGCCGTCGTTACCGCGAGGCGGCTTTGAGCTGAGCGGTGATCTTGCCCAGAGCCTTTTCGGCGGGGTGCTGTTTGATGAGCCCTTCACGGCCTGCGGCGCGGAGCTCCACCACCGCGGCACCTTCGGGATCTGCGGTCACAAAGGCGGTCACAACGGTGGGGTTCAGGCCCCCGATCCCCACACCGACCACCGCTCGTACGGCGATGCCCCCGTTGTCTCGGGCCTCCGTGGCTGTCAGATTCCCTATGTCGGCCAGAGTCGCGTGGACCAGCTGGGAGACCGCCGTCACCGGTCCGGACAACTCGACAAGCGTGGTACTGACGTCCTTCTTTGTCCATTTGAAGCCTCGCGCGGCTCCACGAGCACCGCCCCGTGCCCCGGCTCGGCCCAAACCGTGCGTTCCGGTGGCCGCCCCTCCAGCGGCAGCTCCTATCGAGCCGCCCTTCGCACCGAGCTGCATCAGCGCGGCGAGCAGGAGCTCGTTCTCGCTGGCCTCATCGAACATGCCCGCCTCCTCAGCACCAACAACATATGGCTCCACAACCAAAGTCACCCAGTCTTACCACTGGCCAGCAGCCTCCTCCAGATCGGCTGCCGCATGTGGCCCGGCGGCCGCAGCTCCATCGCCGGCCCGCAGGTCACCTCTCTGACACAGCACCGCCGGGCAGCCCTGCTCGCGGACACCCGCCCTCCCCTCGATCGCCGCTTACAACCAGATGCTGAGGCGACCGGTCCCGCCACTCCGGTTCACACACCACCGCCTCCACCTTCCCGGCGTTCCGGTGCGGACACGAGACCGGACGATGCAACCGGTCCGCCAGCCCCGCAAGGCCCGACTGCTCGTACTTGCGCAGCTACCTAGGCACTTTTCAGGCTGCTCGTTATCCTGGAGCGCCACACACTCACTCGGGGGGCCGTCTGTGGTCGAGCTCAGCGTGCTCTTTGGTCTGTTGGTGACAGCGGTACTGGTCTTGCTCTTCGTGCTCCTGCGCCGAAGAAACGGCAACACGGAGAACGTCGAAGGTCGCCTGATCGAGCAAGCGCGGCGGGTGCAGGCGTACAACGACAGGGTCTCCTACAACGCCGCCGCAGTGCACGGCTCTTCGCCCACCATGACCGACCACTACCGTCCCTGACTCCATGGGGGACCACGGGAGCCTGAGCGAGAACCTGGAGCACGCACAAGCCGGCGTTCCGCCAGGCCAAACCGCAGCTCCGAGACCCCATGACGTTGACTGCAACACCGGTGCACATGGCCGTACCGAGAGGACCAACCGCGCACCTCGCAAGTCAGGCCGGACGCCACTTCGTGTGTCTCGCGTGCCGATCGTCGTTCAAACGCGACTGGCCGGACGCACGTGAGCAGCCTTGCCCGCGTTGCAGTGCCGCCATGATGGACGCTGGGCAGGATCTCGCTGTTCCACGCCGCCGGGACGCCGCCGGCTGGAAGGCCCTCAGCGTCGTACTGAGCGCGGGACTGACCTTTCATTCGTGCGGCTGTGGTGGTCCAGGGTTCCGGCCGCGCACACCTGCGGAAGTACGCGCCAGACGGATCACAGCGGTGCGACTGGGCGTATCTCTTCGGGAGGCTTTGCAGCGCGCCGAGGTCGATTGAGCGGAGTCGGTGCCCAGGCCTGGCGTGCGTGTCCGACTAGAGAGGCACGGCGACTCAGGGTCGGACGCCCGCCCAAGCCGCTTCGGGACGAAGAGGTCCAGACGTAGCCATCTGCACGGGCGTGCGAGACTGCTGCGCCGGAACCAAATCGCCAGTTTGCCAGAGGATTAGACCGTGTCGCCGCCGTTTGCGATCTTCCTGCTGCCGCTCGTTCTGTTGGTGGGGACGCTCTGGCTCGCATGTGCTGTTCTCGGCGTGCATGGCTTGCTTCTCGGACGTATGCCGGGCCAATGGCTACAGCGTCGCGTTCGGCAGCCGAGACTCTGGGGAGCGGGGGCGCTGCTCGTGGCATGCGGCGGTTTCAGGCACCCATCGTTGGTCGTAGTCGGGATCGGCCTCATCGCCGGCGTCAGCCGAAGGTCTTAATAGGCACCGAGAGCATTCCGTCCCAGGTCAACGGGGCAGCAGCTCCGGGAGCACCTCAGCTTCCCAGCGCGCCCTGGCTGCCCGGGCTGGTGACGACCGCGGCGGCGGTCAGCAGGGTGTGATTGCGGCCGGCCCAGGCAGGGCGGCGGGAGCGGTGGGAGCGGCAGGAGGCGTTGGCGGCGGAGATCGCCGGCCGACTGTCGCTGCCGCGGCCCCCCGCTTGCCCAACCGATCGCGCGAGGACCTCACACCTGCGCGAGGGCCGGTCGCCGTCCGGCAGCGCGTCCCCGTGCGGTGGGGGGCTCAGGAACCCGTCGGGGTACCGTGCAGCCGTACCGTGCTGAGGATCTTCCGCACGGTCGCGTCCGGGACCTCGTCACTGACGCCCTTCGCGCCGTAGAACGACCAGGACACGAAGTCGCCCGCCGAGTTCTTGAAGCCGAACGAGGTCGCGGTGCCGTCGGAGTCGCACTTGCCCTTCTTGGGGACACCGGCCGTGGACGACGTCGCGACGCTGCCCTTGATGCCCGAAGCCGTCGTGAACGGCTGGGGCTTGCCGATCTTCAGCAGCTTCTCCGAGGCCTTCGACTGGTCCGTGTAGCCGCCGAAGGCCCAGGAGGCCGAGTCACCGCGGGCGATGGTGTCGGTGTTCTTGGCGCCGCTCTCCCCCTTGGTGCCGACCGCGGCCAGCGCCGTGTCGTCCGTGCGCCCGTCCTTGTCGTCGTCGGACGTGCACCACTTCTCCTTGAGGAAAGCGGGCGCGGACATGCCGATGTACGCGGAGCCGTCACCCTTCTGCTCGTCGTCGAAGCCGATGAACGTGCCGGGCGTGCGGACGTTCCAGTCCGGGGGGACGTCGAAGGCGGTGCCCCATTTGGGGTTGATGACGACCTTCCAGCCCGCGATCGTCGGCTTCTCCTCCTCGGTGCCGCGCGGGTTGTCACCGCTTCCGCTCGCACTGGGGGACGTGGAGGCGGACGCGCTGGGCGACTTGGACGCGTCCTTGCCCGCGTTGTCGTCCTTCTTGCTGCCGCCCAGGACGAGGAAGCCCGTCACACCGGCGGCAACGACCACGGCGGTGGCCGCCGTGATGGCGATGACCTTGGTCCTGTTTCCGCCACCGCCCGGCGGCTGGGGCGCGCCCGCGGGGGCCGGAGTTCCCCACTGGGGCTGACCCGGCTGGGGCCCGTAGGGGGCCGGCTGCGGGTACCCGGTCTGCTGGTATCCGGGCTGCTGATACGGATTCGGCTGCTGGTAACCCGGCTGCTGGTACGGGTTCTGGTCCTGCGGGTTCTGCTCGCCCCCGGGCGGCTGCTCTCCTGGCCACATGGGCCACAACCCTAGTGGCGCCTGCGACACGTTTCGGTCACCGGAGCTCGTCAGCCATGTACCGGTCAGGAATCGGGGCGCATTTTTTCGATTTCTTCACACTCGGCGACGGAGATCGACCGGTGGACGCCTGTCGTGACTATCTACTCACGGGTAACATGTGGGTATGAACGCAGAACAGATGACGATCGGCGAGATGCTCGCCGCCACGGTGCCGATGGCCCGGACACTGAACCTCGAGTTCGTGGAGACCACGCCGGACAAGGCCGTGGTGGCCCTGCCGGACCAGAGTGACTACCACAACCACGTCGGCGGGCCGCACGCCGGAGCGATGTTCACCCTCGGCGAGTCGGCGAGCGGGGCGATCGTCCTCGCCGCGTTCGGTGAGCAGCTGTCGCGCGCCGTGCCGCTCGCGGTCAGGGCCGAGATCGCGTACAAGAAGCTCGCGATGGGCCCCGTGACGGCCACCGCGACCCTCGGCCGCCCGGCCGCGGAGGTCATCGCCGAGCTCGACGCGGGTCAGCGCCCCGAGTTCCCCGTGGCCGTCGCCATCCAGCGCGCGGACGGCGCCGTCACGGGCGAGATGACCGTCGTCTGGACCCTGCGGCCGAACGGCTGAGCCGAGCGAACGGAACGGCGGCGGGTCCGCCCGAACGTCACCCCCTGGCGCCGGGCGGGCCCGCCCGGCGTTCGCCGCCGTGTCGCTGCCCCCGCGTTACCGCCCCAGCGGTGCGGGGCCCGTGCTGCGGCGTACGACGAGCCGGACCGGCTCGATGTGATCGACCCGGGGCTCCGCCGAACCGTCGATGCGCGACAGCAGCAGCTGAAGCGAACGGCGGCCTGTCGCGGCGAAGTCGGTACGCACGGTCGTCAGCGGGGGCAGCATGTGGGCGGCCTCGGGGATGTCGTCGTAGCCGACGACGCTGACGTCGTCCGGAACGTGCCGCCCGGCCTCGTGCAGGGCGCGCAGCACGCCGAGCGCCATCTGGTCGTTGGAGGCGAACACCGCCGTGACCTCGGGGCGCGCGGCCAGCCGGCGGCCCAGCGCGTACCCGGAGTCCGCGCTCCAGTCGCCGATGAGCGGCTCGGGAACCCCGGCCCCCGCCGCCCGAAGGGTGTCCCGCCACGCTTCCAATCGGCGCTCGGCGGACAGCCAGCCCGTGGGGCCCGCGATGTGGTGAACCGTGCCGTGGCCGAGCTTCAGCAGGTGTTCGGTGGCCTGCCGCGCCCCGTCGCGGGAGTCCGCGGTGACGTAGGAGGCGTCGTCCCCGAGGTCGTTCTCCAGGACCATCAGGGGGACGTCGAGCGCCGCCTCCGCCAAGGCCCTGCCCACCCAGCGCTGCGGTGCGATGGCGAGCAGTCCGTCCGCCCCCTCGGCCGACAGCGTGTGCACGGCGCGCACCAGGGTGTCCCGGTCGGCCGTGTCGAGCGCGATGGAACTGACCAGGTAACCGGCTTCCTGGGCGGCGGAGTTGATCGCGGTCAGGATGGAGGCGGGCCCGTAGCGCGCCGCGTCGAACGAGATCACCCCGAGCATCCGCGTCCTGCCACTGGCCAGGGAGCGCGCGCTGCGGCTCGGCCGGTAGCCGAGTGTGCGCATGGCGGCCACGACCGCCTCCCGGGTCTCGGGCCGCACCGCGGGACTGTCGTTGAGCACCCGGGAGACCGTCTGCTTCGAGACACCTGCCAGACGGGCCACGTCGTCCATCACCGGGCGCGCCCCCGCGAAGCTGCGCCGGCTGCGTCCCTTGGGGCCCTCGGTTCCCTGGGGGACGGCGCCGTCCGTGGCACCTCGGGTCATGGGGGCGCTTCCTCCGACGTCACGGTGGCGGTCTGTCCCGATCCGCCCGGCAGGCCCACAGGATAGGCCCGCCTGGCGCGTCGGCCGCCTGAGCGGGTCGGGTGAAGTCCGCTGCGGTTCGGCAGTGCCCTGAAGGGGCGCGGGGAACTGCGCGACCAGCCACGAAAGCGCCGCAGACGATCGACGGCACATCCCGGCACTTCCAGCGGAGCGCTTAGGCCCTGTCCGTCGTGATCGTCCAGGCGCGGGTGGTCACCCACTCGACGCGCCACACGGCCGCCCGTCCCGTGACGTCGCCCGCCTGCTCGGGCACGTACACCGGAGCGCCGGCGGCCCGGGGCAGCAGGCGCAGCGTCAGGCCATGGGTGCGCAGGGCTTCGGAGGGGAGCCGGTCGAGACCGAGGTCCCAGACGCGGCCGGAGAAGAACTGATCGGCGACGAGGGTGTCCCCGACGTACGCGCGGCCCACGTCGCCCGTCCAGTGAAAGCGCAGGAGGGTGCCGGACGGTTCACTCAGCAGCTCGTCCGGGACCTCCACGCGGTACTCGGCCGCGGAGGTCGTGAAGTGCTCGTCCGCCGGGGCGCTCGCCCGACCCAGAGGACCCTTCGTGAGCGTGGGCGGCGGTCCCGCGGGACGCACCAGGGTGGCGGCGAGCGCGGTGTCCTCGGCGTCGACCCCTTCGGCGATCGTGCAGCGGGTGAACGGGCCGTCGGCGGTAGTCGACAGCGGAGTGCCGGCCACCGTCAACACCCCTTCCGGCGCGGGGAGTACGGCGAAGGAGGGCCGCGTCGCCGAGCTGTGCACGCGAAGTCCGCCCTGGTCGAAGACGACCCCGTCCGGGCAGAGCACCAGCCGCTCGGCGCCCCAGGCCGTGCCCCGGTAGGCGGTGCGCGCGCTGTCGGCGTCGAGCACGAGCAGGCCGATGGCGTCGCCGTCCGCGGTCTTCACCTGGACCAGGGCGTCGGTGCCCGGGCGCAGACCGGTGATCAGGATCCGGCCGCCGGCCTCGGTGACCTCGCCGGAGGGCGTGTCGACGGACGCGACCGTGTCCGCGTCCAGGGCGAGTTCGACCGGAATGCCGTCGGTGGCGGCCAGCACCAGGACCGTACGCCCGTCGTCCTGGACCCGGCACACCGGCTGGGCGGTGGCCCAGTCGAGCCGCAGACCGGCGACGTCCAGACGCAGCGGCCAGCAGAAGTACGCGCCGGTCGGGACGGTGACCGGGGCGCTGGGCAACGTCAGGGCGGGAGCGCCGGGGAAGTCGACCGTGAAGGTTGTGTCCGGGTGGGCCGGCAGCGGTTCGTGCGGCTGGTGGTTGTTGACGAACAGGAAGCCGCAGGCGCCGTCGCCTCGCACGGCCCAGCGCAGGGTCTCCCGGTCGGACTGGGAGGCGGGCTGCCGCTCGGGTAGCACGGACTCCATGGGGGCGATCAGGTCGCCGAAGTCGGCCAGCAGCAGGTGCTGGAGGCGCAGTGCGTGGTACGAGGGCCGGACCTGGCCGTACTCGCCCAGCGGCGCCTGGAAGTCGTAGGTGAGGACGGGCAGGTCGTTGGGGTAGCCGGTGGCGTGGGACTCCTGGAGCGTGGTGAGTTCACCCGCCGGGTTCGTGCCGCCGTGGAACATGTAGTAGCCCTGCCAGACCGAACCGCAGCCGATCTTGGTGAGGCCGAGCGCCCCGATGTCGTCGGGCTCGACGCGCGGCCTGCGGTGGTAGGCGACGGCCATGCCGCCGCCGAGCTCGCAGGTGGCCCAGGGAAAGCGGTCCGCGGGCGTGGGGTCGCCGCCGCGTACGGTCGTCGGGCGCAGGTCGGCGCCGATGCCCTCGTCGTCGCGCTGATGGGTGAAGAAGAAGTGCTTGCGGCAGGTGTCCGGCCAGCCGCCGTCCGCCTCCGTCCAGAACGTCTCGGTGTAGCCGCCGTACAGCGGGAGCAGTTCGTCGGGCGGCAGTCGGACCCCGCCCCACGCCGTGGACGTCCACAGCGGCGCGCTCAGACCCGCCTCCTGGGCCATCCGCTTCAGGGTGAGGAGGTGGCCGGGCTGGTCGTAGAGCTCGTTCTCGATCTGGATCGCGACGATCGGACCACCGTGCGCCCGGTCCAGCCGGCGCAGCTGTCGCGCGATCGCCGTGAACCAGCCGCGTACGGGCTCCAGATAGGCGGGGTCGTCGGTGCGGGGCGCGCGGGTGCGGGCGAGCAGCCAGTCCGGGAAGCCGCCGTTGCGGACCTCCGCGTGACACCAGGGGCCGATGCGCGGGATGAAGTCCAGGCCGTGCCGGGCGCACAACTCGGCGAAGCGCCGCAGATCGCGGTCGCCGTCGAAGCGGACGCGGCCCTCGATCTCCTCGTGGTGGATCCAGATGACGTAACTGGCGACGACGGTGACCCCGCCCGCCTTCATCTTCAGCAGCTCCTCCTCCCAGTCCCGGGCCGGGTAGCGCGCGTAGTGGAACTCGCCGGAGACCGGGAACCAGGGGCGGCCGCCGCGCGTGAGGTAGCGGCTGGTCACCTCGATGGGATCGGGCGCCCCCGGGGCGTCGGTGAAGGGGAGATGGCCGGTCAGGGGCGGTGCGGGGGGCGCGGGGACGCGCAGGAGATGCGGCATCGGGACTTCTCCGGTCCGAGTTGGGGGCGGGCGTCGGTTTCGGCGGGGTGCGGGTGCGGCGCGGTGCGAATGCGAGTGCGGGTGCGACGGGGTGCGGGTGCGGTGGGGTGCGGTGACTCGTCCCCAGCCCCGGTCCCGGTCCCGGTCCCAGTCCCAGTCCCGGACCCGGACCGATCCCACTCCCGGTACCCCCAGTCCCGGTACCGGTCCCAGTCCCGTTCCCGCTCTCGAGCCTGGGGTTTGGGAGCGTTCCCAGACTCAGTGATGTTATCGGTAACATCGGGCGCGTCAAGGGACTTTGGGGTCGATGGCGGAACGGCCCCGGAAGGCTGTGGTCCGCGTCGCGCCGGACCTCCCGCGGGCCGGGCGACGCCCTCGGAAACACCGGGGCCACGTGGCGTTCCGCCTGTTCCGGAGGCGTTCACGGCGAGGCCACGCCCGTGTCCCCGCGGCCTGGCTGAGTGGTTCCAGCAAGTGAATCGCTCGGAGGCACCGGAGGGTCGCCCCATGGCCGGAACCGAACCCGTATCCGCCGCCGTCAACCGTCGTCGATTTCTGCTCGCCTCGGGCGCCACGGCAGCGGCCGGCGTCGCCGGAACCAGCGCGGGGGCGCTTCTGCCGCGCCAGCGCCAACAGCCCGCCGTCGAGCCCGCCGCACGGACCGTCGCCCAGCCACTGCCCCGCACCGCCCCCCGGGCGGCGCCCTACGCCCTGACCACCCTGGAGACGACGGCCCGCCTCGGCGGCAGCGCCCACACCGGCACCTACCGACGGATGGTCTCGGGCCCCGGCTGGCCCCTGGTCGTCCGCAAGGAGCTCGCCAGGCCTGGCGCGGGGCGCCAGGACCGGCGTACCCCGCTCGCGTGCTTCGTACAGTTCACCGACCTCCATCTCGCCGACGTGCAGAACCCGCTGCGCACCGAGTTCCTGCGCTCGCGCGGAGCCTCGTCGTGGCGGGCGCAGGAGGCGCTGACGGTGGCCGGGGCGGTCGCGCTCGTCGAGCAGGTGAACGCGCTCGGCGGTGGACCGAACACCAGGCTGCGCCCCGCCTTCGTGATGACCACGGGCGACAACGTCGACAACAACTCCGCGATCGAGCTGGAGTGGTTCCTGACCGTGATGAGCGGTGGCCGGATCACGCCGAACACTGGTGACCCGCGGGCGTACGAAGGCGCCCAGAACTCCGGTCTCCCCCTGTACTGGCACCCCGGGGACCCCCACCTGCGCGACCTGGACAAGCGGCGCGGGCTGCCCCTGATCCCCGGGTTTCTCGCCGCGGCCACCCGCCCGATCGCCAGCCCGGGGCTGCGCATCCCCTGGTACTCCACGGTCGGCAACCACGACGACCTTCCCGGCGGCTGCCTGTCGCCCGCACTGAACGACTTCGCCGTCGGATCCCGCAAACTGTTGTCGGTGTCCGCCGCGGACGCGGCCGCCTATGCCAAGGCGCTCGGGTCGGGCGACGATCCGAAGAGCGAGGTGCTCAAGGCGATCCTGACCAGGAACGCGGCCTCGGCGCGGACCGTGACCGCCGACGAGCGGCGCCGGCTGTGCACCCCGCACGACTATCTGTCCGCGCATCTCGACCCCGCTCACGCCGGTGCCGGTCCGGTCGGCCACGGCTACACCCAGGACAACCTGGACGGCGAGCGGATGTACTACTCCTTCAAGGTGGCCGAGAACGTCCTCGGCATCAGCATCGACACGACGTACCGCAGCGGCCACTACGAGGGTTCACTCGGCAGCGACCAACTCCGCTGGCTGGAAAGGACCCTGGCCGCGCACAGCTCCCGGTCCTACGACGCGGACGGCCGACTCGTCCGCAACACCGGGGCCGACGACGCCCACATCCTGGTCTTCAGCCACCATCACAGCCCCAGCATGACCCGCCGTCCCGACGCCGCCCGTACGGACGAGCCGCGCCACGACGGAGCGGAGGTCATCGCCCTGCTCAGCCGGTTCCCGAACGTCGTGGCCTGGATCAACGGGCACAGTCACGTCAACCGGATCACGCCGCACGCGCACGCGACGCCCGCCCGCTCCTTCTGGGAGGTCAACACCGCCTCCCATGTGGACTATCCGCACCATGCCCGGCTGATCGAGCTGACCGACAACGGGGACGGGACGGTGTCCCTGTTCACCACCCTCGTCGAGTCCGCCGCGCCGCACCGCATCGCCCGGGACTTCGACGACCTGTCCGCGGTGGGACTCGCCTCTCTGTACCGGGAAGTGGCCTACAACGCTCCCGGCCTCGCCGAGAGCATGAAGGACGGCGTCCAGGAGGGCTGGGCGGGAGGTGCCGGGGACCGCAACGCGGAACTGGTGGTGGCGGGAGGCCCGGCGGCGGTATGACCCGCCCTCGCTGCGGGGTCCGTGCTGCGGTTCCTCCTGCGGTCCCCGCGGCGCTCCCAACTGTGCTCGCTGCTCTGGTCCCTGCGGCGCTCCCTACTGCGCTCGCTGCTGTGGTCCCTTCGGTTGTTGTCGGGGTGTCGGCGGTTCTTGTTCATTTCATTGACACGAGTCACCGGCGGTCATAGTTTTCGCGCCGTACCCGTGCTGTGTGACGGCGTGTCACGTCCGGGCTGATGCCCGGTGTGTTCAAGGGCCGAACGCGGCCGTTGTCGTCGGCGCGTGTACCCGCGGTTCACGACGGCGTGTCCGCGCACCGAAGGAGTGACGGCTCATGTCCCACGCTGCTTCCGATGGGTTCTCCCGGCGTTCGACCCTGCGTCTGCTGGGCGGCGCCATCGCGGTCGCCGCGGCGGCCACCACCGCCGCCGGCCCCGTTCCGCTCGCCCGGGCGGAGTCCAGATCCGGCGCCGGCCCTCGCGTAGAGGGTTTGATAGTCAAGCTCACCCTTGACGAGAAGATCTCCCTGCTGCACGGCGCCACCGACCCCGCCTCGCTCGGCCAGGCCGGATACGTACCCGGAGTACCCCGCCTCGGCATCCCCCCGCTCCGCCTGGCCGACGGCCCCGCCGGAGTCCGCGTCACCCGGCACGCCACCGCGCTGCCCGCCCCGGTGCTTCTCGCCTCCGCCTTCGACCCCGGCCTGGCCCGCCGGTACGGGCAGGTCATCGGGCGCGAGGGCCGTGCCCTCGGCCAGGACGTGCTGCTCTCCCCGATGGTCAACCTCATCCGCACCCCGTACGCGGGCCGCAACTTCGAGACCTTCAGCGAGGACCCGCTGCTCGCCGGCGACCTGGTCGCGGCCGAGATCCGCGGTATCCAGGGCGAGGGCCTCATCGCGACCGTCAAGCACTTCGCGCTGAACAACCAGGAGCAGGACCGCATGTCCATCGACGTGCGGGCCGACGAGCAGACCATGCACGAGGTCGAACTGCGCGGCTTCGAGGCGGCCGTCGCCGCCCGCACCGGCGCGGTCATGGGCGCGTACAACAAGGTCAACGGCACCTTCGCCTGCGAGAACAAGACGCTCCTCACGGACATCCTGCGCGAGCGGTGGGGCTTCGGCGGCTGGGTGATGACCGACTGGTTCGCGGCCCACAGCACCGTCACCGCCCTCACCGCGGGCCTCGACATGGAGATGCCGGACGGGACGTACTTCGGGGCCGCCCTGAAGACGGCCGTGCAGAGCGGAGCCGTGGCCGAGTCCTACGTCGACCGGGCCGTACGCCGCGTCCTCGCCGTGATGGACCGCTTCGGGCTGCTCGACGACAGCGTCCCGCCCCGTCCCGCCCGTGACCCGAAGGCGGGCGCGGCCGTCGCCCTGGAGGTCGCCAAGGCGGGCGCGACGCTCCTGCGCAACGAGCGACACGCGCTGCCCCTGACCGGCGCCGCCGCCCGCAGCATCGCCGTCGTCGGGCCCACCGGCTCCCTGCCCTTCATCAGCGGCGGCGGCAGCGCGCACGTCGTCCCGGACCACGCCGACAGCCCGCTCGACGCCATCCGCTCCCGCGCGGGAGGCGGCGCCCGGGTGTCGTACGCGCTCGGTGAGGACCTGTTCGGCAAGGCGATCCCCGACGGGGCGCTGACCGCGGGCATCGACACCGAGGGCCAGCGTGTCGCCGCCGGAGGGGCCTGGACGTACACGGGGACCCTCACCGTCGCGGACGCCGACGAGTGGACCTTCGTCATCCACTACTCCGGCATCCGGCCCACGGTGCTCGTCGACGGCGTCGAGCTCTTCCCGCCGCTGCCCGGCTTCGGCGAGTACTTCAGCGGCGGTCTGGTCTCCGCGGCGCCCGACGGACTCGCCGTACGCCGCAAGGCCCTGAACCTCTCCCGAGGCGCGCACCAGGTCTCCATCACCGCCCAGGGCGCCGACACGGGACAGCTGTTCCGGCTGCGGCGCATCACCGGCGCGACCCGCGCGCAGGACGTCGCCGAGGCGGTCGACGCCGCGCGCGCCGCCCACAGCGTCGTCCTCTTCGCCTACGAGGACGCCACCGAGGGCCTGGACCGCGGCACCCTCGCGCTGCCCGGCAACCAGGAGCGGCTAATCAAGGCCGTCGCCGCGGCCAACCCCCGGACGGCCGTCGTCCTCAACACCTCCTCCTCGACCTCCATGCCCTGGCTGGAGGGCACGGCCGCCGTGCTCCAGATGTACTACCCGGGCCAGGAGGGCGCGGCCGCAACCGCCGCCGTCCTGTTCGGCGACTGCGATCCCGGCGGCCGGCTCACCCAGTCCTTCGCGGTCGACGACGCCCACCACCCGGTCGCCGGCGACCCGCACCGCTATCCCGGCGTGAACGGCACCGAGGAGTACTCGGAGGGGATCCACGTCGGCTACCGCTGGTACGACGCGCAGGGCGTGCGTCCGCTGTTCCCCTTCGGGCACGGACTCTCGTACACCTCGTTCGCGTACGAGGATCTGCGGGTCCGGGGGAGAGAGGTCGGCTTCACCGTGCGCAACAGCGGGCGGCGCGACGGTGTCGACGTGGCGCAGGTCTACCTGGGGCCGTCGCCCGATCTCCGGCTCGACCAGGCCGTACGGGTGCTGGCCGGGTACCGGCGGCTGACGCTGCGAGCGGGGGAGCGACGGCGGGTGACGGTGCGCCTCGACCCGCGCACGCTGTCGTCCTGGGACGCGGGGCGGCACGACTGGGTCCTCGGCACCGGGCGGCGCGCGGTGTGGGTGGGGTCGTCGTCGCGGGACCTGCGGCTGCGCGGCAGCGTGAGGGTGGGCGCGTGAACAGGGGGCAGATCGCCCGGTCCGGCCGCCTGCGCGCGCTGGTGGTGGGGGCGACGGTCTTCGCCGCCGCGCTCGCCGCCCCGACCCCGGCACCGGCCCTTGCCGCCCCGGCCCCGGCGCACGCCGCGCAGGGCCCGACCGTCGTGCGCACCGCCGCCGGCCTGGTCCGGGGCGAAGTCACCGCCGAGGGACGCCAGTTCCTCGGCATCCCGTACGCGCAGCCGCCCGTCGGCGCTCTCCGCTGGAGGAACCCGGAGCCGGTCGCACCCTGGCGCGGTGTGCGCACCGCACGGGACTTCGGCAACCGGTGTGTGCAGACGGCCAGTTGGGACCCCGGCTACGAGCAGCCCAGCCACACCGAGGACTGCCTCGACCTCAATGTGTACGTCCCCGAAGGCGCCGGAAGCCGGCCGGTGATGGTCTGGCTGCACGGCGGCGGGCTTACCGCGGGCGCGGGCGAGGACATCGTGCCCGACACCTTCGCCCGCCAGACCGGCACGGTCGTCGTGACCGTCAACTACCGCCTCGGCGCCATGGGATTCCTGGCCACGGCCGGACTCGACGGCGAGGCACGCGACGGGGTCTCGGGCAACTTCGGGATGCTCGACCAACAGGCCGCACTGCGCTGGGTGCGCGCCGACATCGGCCGCTTCGGCGGTGATCCCGGCCGCGTCACCGTCGCGGGCGAGTCGGCGGGCGGCCGTTCGGTCTGCACCCAGCTGGCCTCGCCGACCTCGAAGGGCCTGTACCGGGCGGGGATCGTCGAGAGCGGCGCCTATGGGAACTGCGCGGCGCGCACCCATGAGGCGGCCGTGACCGCCGGGGCGGTCTTCGCACGGAAGGTGGGCTGCGTCGATCTGTCGGCGGCGTGTCTGCGCGGCAAGTCGTCCGCGGAGATCCTCGCCGCCCAGGGCGGATTCGACTGGGGGCCCGTCGTGGGCGGCGCCTTCCTGCCGGTACAGCCCTTCGAGGCGTACGCGAAGGGGGCTGCGGCCCGTGTCCCCGTGCTGAACGGGGCGAACGAGGACGAGGGGCGGCTGTTCGCGTTCGCCCGGTTCGACCATGCCGGCACCCCGCTCACCGCCGAGGGGTACCCGGCGGTCGTGAAGGAGGCCTGGGGCGCCGATCTGGGTGAGCGAGTGCTCGAGCGCTATCCGCTCGACGGCTACCCGTCGCCGACCCTCGCCTACGCCACCGCCTTCGGTGACTACCTCATGGCGTGTCCGGCGCTGCGGCTCGACGCGGTGCTCGCCGGGCGCGGGCCCGTGTACGCGTACGAGTTCGCCGACCGCACCTCGCCGCCGTTCGCCTCGTTGCGCGACCTCCACACGGGCTTCGACTTCGGGGCGACCCATGTGAACGAGGTGCAGTACCTCTTCAAGCACTTCGGGCTCATCACCCCGCTGAACGCGGAGCAGCGGGTGCTGTCGCGGCAGATGGTCCAGTACTGGGGGTCCTTCGTCAGGGGCGGGGTGCCGCGGGCCGACGGGCAGCCCGCGATGCCCGGCGGAGCCGGTCCGGTGCTCTCGCTGCGGACCGCCTCCCGGGGCGGAAACTTCGTGAGTACGACCGTCCACCGGGAGCATCGGTGCGACCTGTGGGACGCCGCCGCGCGAGGCTGAGCGGTAGGCTTCCCGGCGTGTGCCCGTCGTCGCGGGCGCACGCCGGGAAGTGTGCGATTCGGGAGGAACCGGCGTTGGACGTCCAGCATTGGCTCGAGACGGTGCCCGCGGTCAGCATCTATGCGCTGGTGGCCCTGGTCATCGGCCTGGAGAGCCTGGGCATCCCGTTGCCCGGTGAGATCATCCTGGTCTCGGCGGCGCTGCTGTCCTCGCAGCACTCGGGCATCAACCCCGTCATCCTCGGGGCGTGCGCCAGCATCGGCGCGATCGTCGGCGACTCCATCGGGTATGCCATCGGCCGCAAGGGCGGGCGCCCCCTGCTGGCCTGGCTGGGAGCGAAGTTCCCCAGGCACTTCAGCGAGGGGCACGTCGCGACCGCCGAGCGGTCCTTCCAGAAGTGGGGCATGTGGGCCGTCTTCTTCGGCCGGTTCATCGCGCTGCTGCGGATCTTCGCCGGGCCGCTCGCGGGTGTGCTGAAGATGCCGTACTGGAAGTTCCTGATCGCCAATGTGCTGGGCGGGATCATCTGGGCCGGGGGCACCACCGCGGTCATCTACTACGTGGGTGTCGTCGCCGAGTCCTGGCTGAAGCGGTTCTCGTGGGTCGGGCTCGTGGTGGCCGTCCTCATCGGGCTTGCCTCGATGCTGATCGTGAAGCGCAAGGCGAAGAAGGCGGCGGCGGAGATCGAGACGGGGGAGCGGGAGCCGGTGGCGGCTGCCGAGTAGGTTTCCGCCGTCGTGTGTGTGCGGGTTGTCCGTGGCTAAAGAGGCGCTTCAGCTCTCGTGTGCTTCCTTGTGCGTCTTTGCCAGGTCCACGTAGAAGGTGCCGTTCAGGGTGAGGCCCTGGCGTTCCTCCTCCGTCAGGGGGCGCTTGACCTTGGCGGGGACTCCGGCCACCAGGGAACCCGGCGGGACCCGCATCCCCTGGGGGACCAGGGCCTGGGCCGCCACCAGGGAACCGGCGCCGATCACCGCGCCGTTGAGGACCGTGGCGCCCATGCCGATCAGGCAGTCGTCCTCGACCGTCGCGCCGTGCAGCACGGCATTGTGGCCGACCGAGACGCGCTCGCCGACCGTGATCGGGAAGCCCGGGTCGACGTGCAGGGTGCAGTTGTCCTGGATGTTGCTGTCGGCGCCGACGACGATCGGACCGAAGTCGGCGCGCAGTACCGCGCCGTACCAGACGCTCGCGCCCGCGTGCAGGGTGACGTCCCCGATCACCACGGACATCGGTGCCGTGAACGCCTCCGGGTCCACCTGCGGGTCCTTGCCGCCGATCCCCATGATCAGCGCCTGCTGCGTCATCAGCGTCTCCTCGTCGTCGTCGTCGGCGTCGGTACAGCGGCACCGTATGTCATCGCTCCCGGCCCCGGTGGGGCGAAGATCACAGCGGTGATCTCTGCTGGGCCCAGGCCGCCCTGAGTACGGTGAGCGGGTGCCCAGCAACAGGAACGTGTTCTCATCATGGCGGCGCCGCCTCGCGCAGCGCGCCGTCCACGCGTGCTGGGCCTGGGTGCAGCGCACGGGTTCGGTGACGGCCGAGCGCCCGGGGCGGCTGCGCTTCGGCGCGATGGGAACGGGTACCAGACTCGCCTTCCCGCTCGGCACCGTCTTCGGTGAACCCTGGATCCATCTCGGCGCCCACTGCATCGTCGGCGAACAGGTCACCCTCACCGCCGGTCTGATGCCCGACCTCGACCTCGGCGCCGACCCGATCCTGCGCGTCGGCGACGGTGTCGTGCTCGGCCGCGGCAGCCACGTCATCGCCGACACGACGGTCACGATCGGCAGCGACTGTTACTTCGGGCCGTATGTGTACGTGACGTCCACGAACCACTCGTACGACGATCCGCATGTGCCCATCGGCAAGCAGTGGCCCCGGATGGAGCCGGTGGAGATCGGATCCGGCTGCTGGATCGGCACCGGGGCGGTGATCCTGCCGGGGGCGCGGATCGGGCGGAACGTCGTGGTGGCGGCCGGTGCGGTGGTGCGCGGCACGGTGCCGGACCACTCGGTCGTGGCGGGGGCTCCCGCCCGGGTCGTACGGCGCTGGGACGCGGCCTGTGGCTGGCAGCCGCCGCTGCGGACGCCCGCGCCGGTCCCGATTCCCGACGGGGTGACCCCGGAGCAACTGCTCGCGCTGTCGGAGCTGGACGAGGAGACCGTGGAGCGGCTGGCGGAGCTGGACGCCGAGTCGTCCTGAAGCCGATCGGCAGGGATCAGCCGGTGGCCAGCAGTACCGTGCCGACCAGCGCCAGGCCCGCGCCCGCCGCCTGGATTCCGCGCAGCCGCTCGCTGAGGAAGCCCCGTGCGGCGAGGGCCGTGACCACCGGATAGAGCGAGGCGAGGACGGCGGCCACCGTGACCGGGCCGTGCTGGGCGGCGACGGAGTACGTGCCGTTCGCCGCGACGTCCGCGAGGCCGACGAAGGCGAGCGCGGGCAGGGAGCGCCAGGGGAAGCCGCCCTCGGGAAGGGCGGCGGCGCCGCGCCGCACGGAGACGAGGAGCGCCGCGCCGCCGGTGGCGACGTTGGTCAGGCGCTGCACGAACAGCGCGAGGAACAGCCCGGTCACCGACGAGGACGCCTCCGCGATTAGCACGAACACCGTGCCGAAGCCGAGCGCGGCGATCAGGGTGAGGAGGATCGCCTGTCGCTGCACGGCGGCGCCTCTCAGCTGGGGCCCGCCGGCGAGTACGACGCCCACGACGGCGACCGCGATGCCCGCCACCTGCGTCGGCCCGGGGCGCTCCCCGAGGAGGATTCCCACGGTGATGGGGACGGCCACGGCCAGGGAGCCGAGTGGGGAGACGACGCCCATCGGGCCCAGGGCGAGCGCCTTGTAGAAGGAGAGCAGCGCGACCGGTCCCACGAGTCCGGCGGCGAACGCGAACCACAGCTGCGGTCCCGCCGCGCTCCAGCCGCCGGTCACGACCACGACCGCGCCCAGTACCGCCGCCGCGATCGACTGCGAGACGACGACCACGGTGAGCGCGGGCGTACGCCGGGTCAGCAGCCCTCCGCCGAAGTCGGCCAGGCCCCACAGGAGGCTGGTGGCCAGGGCGAAGAGCACTGTCAGTGCCGTCATCGGGCCCCTCGCAGTACAGTTCAGTGAACGATCAGGTGCACCACAGCATAGTTCATTCTATTGAACTCTGTAATCTAGAATATTGGACGCGGACTCATGGACGGAATGTGTCGGATCTCGACCTGCTGACCCAGTCGCTGGCGCGCAACGTCAAGCGCTGGCGCACCGAGCGCGGCTTCACCCTGGACGTGCTCGCCGGCCGCGCCGGAGTCAGCCGCGGCATGCTCATCCAGATCGAGCAGGCCAGGACCAACCCCAGCATCGGTACCGTCGTGAAGATCGGTGACGCGCTCGGCGTCAGCATCACGACTCTCCTCGACTACGAGCAGGGCCCCAAGGTCCGGATCGTCCCGGCCGAGCAGGCCGTACGGCTGTGGCACACGGACGCGGGCAGCTACAACCGCCTCCTCGCCGGTACCGAGGCGCCCGGACCGCTGGAGATGTGGGACTGGCGGCTCATGCCGGGCGACGGCAGCCCCTCGGACCCGCACCCCACGGGGACGGTCGAACTCGTCCATGTCATGGCGGGCGACCTCACTCTCGTCGTCGACGGGACCGACTACCGCGTCCCCGAGGGCGCGAGCGTGTCCTTCGAGGCCAACACCCCCCATACGTACGCCAACAAGGGCGACGTGCCGGTGGAGATGGTCATGGCGGTGTCGGTCCCGCTCGTGCACTGAGACGCCCCACCGGGCGGACCGGAGCGGCTGTTAGCGTGCCGCCATGCGCGCTCCCATCGGACACTTCGACCACGCCACGGCCGCCCCCGACTGCCTCGGCGAGCTCACCCGCCCGGTCGCGGACGGTGTACGCCACTGGCGCGGCACCGTCCCCGCCGACCAGATCGTGTACGTCGACACGGACCCCGAGTGGGCCGACACCGCGACCTTCGTCGAGCACTACGGCAAGGAACTGCTGGACCAGTCCGCCAACTGCGTGGTCGTCGCGGGCAAGCGCGGCGGCGAGACCACGCTTGCCGCCTGCGTGGTCCTCTCCGCCACCCGCGTCGACGTCAACGGCGTCGTGCGCCGCCAACTCGGCGCCCGCAAGGCCTCGTTCGCCCCGATGGACACCGCCACCGGCGAGAGCGGCATGGAGTACGGCGGTATCACCCCGATCGGGCTGCCCGGCGACTGGCCGGTGCTGGTGGACTCGGCGGTCGTCGAGCTGCCGTACGTCCTGGTGGGCAGTGGCCGGCGGCGCGGGAAGCTGCTGGTGCCGGGCAAGGCGTTCGCCGAACTGCCGAACGCGGTGGTGCTGGAGGGGCTGGGCATCGCCTGACCGGACAGGTCCTAGGCGACCATGTGATGCGCCAGCGCCAGGTGCGGGTCCGTCTCGCCCGGCGCGGGGGCGGGATCGGCGTGTACGAGGGCCGCGGTGAGCTTCGGTACGGCGTGCAGCAGGGCGTGTTCGGCCTCGACGGCGATCCGGTGTGCCTGTCGCACACTCGCCTCGCCGTCCACCACGACCGCCACCTCGGCGCGCAGCCGGTGCCCGATCCAGCGCAGCCGCAGCTCACCCACGCCGTGCACGCCGGGGATCTCCCGCAGGGCCCGTTCGGCCGAGTCGACCAACTCCGGGTCCACGGCGTCCATCACACGCCGGAAGACCTCGCGGGCCGCGTCGCGCAGCACCAGCAGGATCGCGGCCGTGATCGCCAGGCCCACCAGCGGGTCGGCGAGTTGCCACCCCAGTGCCGCGCCGCCCGCCCCCACCAGCACCGCGAGTGACGTGAATCCGTCCGTACGGGCATGGAGGCCGTCCGCGACGAGGGCGGCCGAGCCGATCTCGCGCCCGACCCGGATGCGGTGCCGGGCGACCCACTCGTTGCCGAGGAAGCCGATCAGCGCGGCCGCCGCGACGACCGGGATGTGGTGCAGGGGGCGCGGGTCGATCAGCCGCTCGACCGCGGTCCAGGCCGCGAAGGCGCCGGACGCGGCGATCGTCAGCACGATCACGATGCCCGCGAGGTCCTCCGCCCGGCCGTAGCCGTAGGTGAAGCGCCGCGTCGCCGCGCGCCGGCCCAGCACGAACGCGATGCCGAGGGGGACGGCCGTGAGCGCGTCGGCGGCGTTGTGCACCGTGTCGCCGAGCAGCGCGACCGATCCGGAGACCACGACCACCACCGCCTGCGCCACGGCGGTGGTACCGAGGACGACGAGGGACACCCACAGGGCTCGCATACCGCGCGCCGAGGACTCCAGCGCGGAGTCGAGCTTGTCGCCGGTCTCGTGGGAGTGGGGGGTGAGGCGATGACGGAGACGGGAGAGGGGCCCGGAAGAGGTGCTGTGGGCGTGGGGGTGCGGATGCGGATGCGGATGAGGCTGTGGGTGGTCGTGCCCCGAGCGGTCGTGGCTGTCGCCGTGACCGTGGTCATGGCCGTGCGGCGTGCCGTGATCGTGGGAGTGGCCGTGACCGCCGCTGTGGTCGTGGCCGTGCTGGTGCTGCGGGTCGCTCACGGGGGTCCCCTTCCGGTGCGCGGGAGTGGACGTGTCGGCGTCCATGGGGCCATTATGTGCGTATGAGCGCACGCATGCACCTATCACCTGCGCATGATGCGCATCCGCGTACCCCCGGCGAGGAACAGTTCGCGCTCGCCGCCGAACTCCTCGCCCTCCTGGGCGACCGCACCCGGCTCGCCCTCCTGCACGCGCTGACCGGCCAAGAGGCCGACGTCACGACGCTCACCGAGGCGTGCGGGGCCGCGCGCCCGGCCGTCAGCCAGCATCTGGCCCGGCTGCGTCTCGCCGGTCTGGTGAGCACCCGGAAGGAGGGCCGCCGGGTCATCTACTCACTCGGTGACGGCCATCTGCGCCGGGTGGTCGACGAGGCGCTGAACCTGGCCGACCACCGCCTCACCGATCGCCCGTCGCACGACTGAGTGAACCCCCGCCGCGTTCAGTGACCGGTGTCGTCCTCGCCCGCCTCCAGCAGGTTCGCCGCCGCGCCCACGATGCTCGGGTCCGGGCTGCCGACGACCTCCTCGTCCTTGTCCGTGTAGGCGAAGCGGGCCAGGACGCTGCGCATCGCCTCGACGCGCGCCCGCTTCTTGTCGTTGCTCTTCACCACGGTCCAGGGGGCCTGTTCGGTGTCCGTCTCGCGGAACATGGCGACCTTGGCGGCGGTGTAGTCGTCCCAGCGGTCCAAGGAAGCCAGGTCCATCGGGCTGAGCTTCCACTGTCGTACGGGATCGACCTGGCGGATCGTGAAACGGGTGCGCTGCTCGCCCTGTGACACGGAGAACCAGAACTTGATCAGGTCCACCCCGTCGTCGACGAGCATCCGTTCGAAGGCGGGTGCTTGCCGCGTGAAGCGGCGGTACTCGTCGTCCGTGCAGAAGCCCATCACCCGCTCGACGCCGGCCCGGTTGTACCAGGACCGGTCGAACATCACGATCTCGCCCGCGGTCGGCAGATGCTCCGCGTACCGCTGGAAGTACCACTGGCCGCGCTCGCGCTCGGTCGGCTTCTCCAGCGCCACCACCCGGGCACCGCGCGGATTGAGATGCTCGGTGAACCGCTTGATCGTGCCGCCCTTGCCGGCTGCGTCACGCCCCTCGAAGACGATGACCAGGCGACGGCCTGTCGCCTTGATCCAACTCTGCAGCTTCAGCAGTTCTATCTGCTGGAGGCGTTTGTGCCACTCGTACTCCTTGCGCTCCATGCGCTCGTGGTACGGGTAGTTCTCACGCCAGGTCTCGACCGGACTGCCGTCCGACCGGATCAGTACCGGGTCGTCATGGTCGCTGTAATCGACGGTCAAACCCGTCAGCAATGGTGTCATCGCGGCCTCCCCGGCTTCATTTCAGTGGAACTGCGGCACGATCAGGTAAATTCCGTACGCGACGACCGCCGCGCAGGCCAGGAAACACAGTCCGGCCTGTGCGAAGCCGAGGGCGTGGGTGCCGTCGGCGTCCTTCTCACGTGCCGCCTCGACCTGGGAGACACCCAGCACGCCGAGCGCGAAGACGACCACCACTCCGACAGTGACGGCGATGCTCACCGCGGTGACCTCGCCCAGTGCGGTCCAGTCCACATGCATCGTACGACTTCCCCCTGGCTCAGGCGACGGTGCCGACGGTCGTCGGCCCAGTGGTACGGACGGTGACCTCGTGGGCGTCGTTCACATTGTCCGCACGCACCGGGTTGCGGCGCGAGGCGAGCACGATGAACGCGGCGACGGCGGCGGCGCACAGGGCGATCACCACGGTGCCGAAGGTGCCGCCGTGTTTCACCACGCTCGCCGAGACCCCGCCGACCAGTGCGGCGGCGGGCAGCGTGACCAGCCAGGCGATCACCATGCGGCCCGCCGTGCCCCAGCGGACCTCGGCCAGCCGCCTGCCCAGGCCGGCGCCGAGGATGCCGCCGGAGCAGACCTGTGTGGTGGAGAGCGCGAAACCCAGGTGGGCGGAGGTGAGGATCACGGTGGTGGCGGCGGCCTCGGCCGCGAAGCCCTGGGGCGACTGGATGTCGGTGAGCCCCTTGCCCATCGTGCGGATGATCCGCCAGCCGCCGAGGTAGGTGCCCAGTCCGATGGCGAGACCGGCGGACGCGATCACCCACACGGGGGGACCGGCGTCGTGACCCAGCGCCCCCGCCGAGATCAGCGTCAGCGTGATGACGCCCATCGTCTTCTGGGCGTCGTTCGTGCCGTGCGCCAGGGAGACGAGCGAGGCCGAGGCGATCTGGCCGAGCCGGAAGCCCTTGGTCACCGAGTCCTGGCGGGCCCGTGCGGTGATCTTGTACGCGAGGTAGGTGGCCAGCAGCGCCGCGACGCCCGCCACGACCGGCGAGGCCACGGCCGGGATCAGCACCTTCTCCACCACCTTGTCGAAGTGCACGCCGTGCTCGCCCGCGCCGACCCAGACCGCCCCGATCAGTCCGCCGAACAGGGCGTGCGAGGAACTGGAGGGCAGCCCGAGCAGCCAGGTCAGCAGATTCCACAGAATCGCCCCGACCAGGCCCGCGAAGATCATTCCTGGGGTGACCAGGGTGTCGTCCACGATGCCGCCCGAGATGGTCTTGGCGACCTCGGTGGACAGGAACGCTCCGCCGATGTTCAGGGCGCCGCTGATGAGGACCGCTGTTCTCGGCTTGAGTGCCCCGGTGGCGATGGACGTGGCCATCGCGTTCGCCGTGTCGTGGAATCCGTTGGTGAAATCGAAGGCCAGCGCCGTGACGATGACGACCGCCACGAGGAACGTGATGTGGTCCATCCCTTCATGGAAGCGAGCGCAGGCGTACGCCGGGCGAACCGGAGGCGAAGGCGGTGTGAGCCGGAGTGAAGGTGACGGTAGAGGGGTCGGGCCTTGACGCGGTGGGCTCAGGGAGCGGTCTGTGTGCGGTGGCTGAAACTCGACCTACGCGCGGTACTCGTCCTGCGTGCGGTACCCGTCCTCCGCTCGGTGCCGTCCTAGGCGCGGCCGCAGTCGGGGCACAGGCCCCGGTAGGTCACCTCGACATGGGAGACGGTGAAGCCGAACCGCTCGGAGGCGGACAGATCGGACAGGGGGTCGCCGTGGGGGTGGACGTCCCGGACGGCGCCGCAGCCCGAACACACCAGGTGCTGGTGGGGGTGGTGGGCGTTCGGGTCGTAGCGCTTGGCGCGGCCGTCGGTGGCCACCTCGATCACCTCGCCGAGCGAAACGAGCTCGCCGAGGGTGTTGTAGACGGTCGCGCGGGAGATCTCCGGCAACCGGGCGGTGGCGCGTGCGAGCACCTCGTCCGCGGTGAGGTGCACGTGCTCGCCGTCGAGTACCTCGGCGACCACCCGGCGCTGGGCGGTCATCCGCCAGCCGCGTCCGCGAAGTCGTTCGAGCAGGTCACTCATGCTCACCAGCCTCATCATGCATCGTCCGACGAATGAATCCGTACGGGTCTGGTTCTCGTATTGACTTGGACTGGGTCCATCGTAGGATCAGTTCTGGCGACAGCCAAGGGACCGGACAACAGCAGGGAAAGGCACGTGACGTTCAGAAGACGGGTGGAGCTCGCCCACTTCAGTCGCGAGCGCACCCCCGAGCCCGGCAGCCCGACCCGGTTCGAGCGACGCGTCGGCGACTGCCACCACTACGTCATGCGCCGGTCGTACGGTGTCGTCGACGACATCCCCAGGGGGCAGTGCCCCGGCTGTTTCGACTGTTTCGACCGACTGTTCCACCGCCCGCAGTTCCTGAGCACAGTGATCCGCCCCGTCCGGAAGGATTCCCATGTCCGAGAACCATGATGCAATCGTCACCGATGCGAAGTCGGAGGGCGCAGGTGGCTGCCCCGTCGCGCACGGGCGCGCCGCGCATCCGACCCAGGGCGGCGGAAACCGCCAGTGGTGGCCGGAGCGGCTCAACCTGAAGATCCTGGCCAAGAACCCCGCCGTCGCGAACCCCCTCGGTGAGGAGTTCGACTACGCCGAGGCGTTCAAGACCCTGGACCTGGCGGCCGTGAAGCAGGACATCGCCGAGGTGCTGACCACCTCGCAGGACTGGTGGCCGGCCGACTTCGGCAACTACGGCCCGTTCATGATCCGCATGGCCTGGCACAGCGCGGGCACCTACCGCATCAGCGACGGCCGTGGCGGCGCCGGCGCCGGCCAGCAGCGCTTCGCCCCCCTCAACAGCTGGCCGGACAACGGCAACCTCGACAAGGCCCGCCGCCTGCTGTGGCCGGTCAAGAAGAAGTACGGCCAGAGCCTCTCCTGGGCCGACCTCATGATCCTCACCGGCAACGTGGCCCTGGAGCAGATGGGCTTCGAGACCTTCGGCTTCGCCGGCGGCCGCGCGGACGTCTGGGAGTCCGAGGAGGACGTGTACTGGGGCCCCGAGACCACCTGGCTCGACGACCAGCGCTACACCGGCGACCGCGAGCTGGAGAACCCGCTCGGCGCCGTCCAGATGGGCCTCATCTACGTCAACCCCGAGGGCCCCAACGGCAACCCGGACCCGATCGCCGCGGCCCGCGACATCCGTGAGACGTTCCGCCGCATGGCGATGAACGACGAGGAGACGGTCGCCCTCATCGCGGGCGGTCACACCTTCGGCAAGACCCACGGCGCGGGCCCGGCGGAGAGCGTCGGCGCCGACCCCGAGGCCGCCCCGATCGAGGCACAGGGCCTGGGCTGGAAGAGCACGTACGGCACCGGCAAGGGCGCGGACGCCATCACCTCCGGCCTGGAGGTCACCTGGACCACCACGCCCACCCAGTGGAGCAACGGCTTCTTCGACAACCTCTTCGGCTACGAGTGGGAGCTGACCCAGAGCCCCGCCGGCGCCAACCAGTGGAAGCCGAAGGACGGCGCGGGCGAGGGCACCGTCCCGGCCGCCCACGACGCCTCGAAGAAGATCGCCCCGTCGATGCTCACGACGGACCTGTCGCTGCGCCTCGACCCGATCTACGAGCCGATCTCCCGCCGCTTCCACGAGAACCCCGCGGAGTTCGCGGACGCCTTCGCCCGCGCCTGGTACAAGCTGACCCACCGTGACATGGGCCCGAAGTCGCTCTACCTCGGCCCGGAGGTCCCGGAGGAGACCCTGCTGTGGCAGGACCCGCTGCCGGAGGCGGAGGGCGAGGCCATCGGCGCCGACGACGTCACCGCCCTCAAGGCGAAGATCCTCGACTCGGGGCTGACCGTCCCGCAGCTGGTCTCCGCCGCCTGGGCGTCGGCCTCGACGTTCCGCGGCAGCGACAAGCGCGGCGGCGCCAACGGCGCGCGCATCCGCCTCGAGCCGCAGCGCGGCTGGGAGGCCAACGACCCCGACCAGCTCGCGGCGGTGCTGCGCACGCTGGAGGGCATCCAGCGGGAGTTCAACACCGGTGCCAAGAAGGTCTCCCTGGCCGACCTGATCGTGCTCGGCGGCAGCGCCGCCGTCGAGAAGGCCGCCAAGGACGCCGGTCACGACATCGAGGTGCCCTTCACCCCGGGCCGCGTCGACGCGACGGAGGAGCACACCGACGCGGAGTCCTTCGCCGCGCTGGAGCCGACCGCCGACGGGTTCCGCAACTACCTCGGCAAGGGCAACCGCCTCCCGGCTGAGTACCTGCTGCTGGACCGCGCGAACCTGCTGACCCTGAGCGCTCCCGAGCTGACGGTCCTCGTCGGTGGCCTGCGCGTCCTGGGCGCCAACCACCAGCAGTCGGCGCACGGTGTCCTCACCGCGAACCCCGGCACGCTGACCAACGACTTCTACGTCAACCTGCTCGACCTGGGCACGACGTGGACGCCGACGACCGAGGACGCGACCACCTTCGAGGCCCGCGACGACGCCACCGGCGAGGTCAAGTGGACCGGCACCCGTGCCGACCTCGTCTTCGGCTCGAACTCCGAGCTGCGCGCGATCGCCGAGGTCTACGCGGGCGACGACGCCAACGCGAAGTTCGTGAAGGACTTCGTCGCGGCGTGGGACAAGGTCATGAACCTCGACCGGTTCGACCTGGTCTGATGCTCGTCTGATCATCCAGGACAGGACGTCCAGGCCGACCCGTACCGGTCGGCCTGGACGTTTTTGGTCCGGTGACCTCCCCCGGCGCCGCGCAAAAACGCTTGCCCCGAGCGTCCCGTCGTCATGAGGATGACGGAATGCCGATCTTCCCCGCCCCCGACGGGACCGAACTGGCCTACCACGTCACGGGCCAGGGAGAGCCGCTGCTCTGTCTGCCCGGTGGGCCCATGCGTGCCTCCGCCTATCTCGGCGATCTCGGCGGGCTGTCGCGGCACCGTCGGCTGCTCCTGCTGGATCTGCGGGGGACCGGTGACTCCGCCGTCCCGGCCGACCCGGCGACGTACCGCTGCGACCGGCAGGTGGACGACGTCGAGGCCTTCCGGGCGCACCTGGGGTTGGAACGGGTCGATCTCCTCGCCCACTCGGCGGCAGGTGACCTCGCGCTCCTCTACGCGGCCCGGTATCCGGACCGCATCCGCACCCTCACCTCGGTCACCGGGCGCGCCCGGGCCCTCGGTATCGACTTCACCGAGGAGCACCGCAGGGAAGCCGCCGCGCGGCGCGGGGCCGAGCCGTGGTTCGCGGCGGCGTACGACGCCTACGAACGGATCTGGGCGGGCTCGACGGACGATGCCGACTGGGACGCCGTCGCCCCGTTCTTCTACGGCCGCTGGGACGCGACCGCGCAGGCGCACGCCGGGACCGAGGTCGAACAGACCAACGAGGAGGCCGCGGACCTGTACGCGTCCGCGGGTGCCTTCGAACCCGCCGTGGCCCGCGCCGTCGCCGCCACGCTGGACGCCCCGGTCCTGCTGCTCGCGGGTGAACTCGACAGTGGGCCCCTGCCGCGCGTGGCCGCCACCGTGGCGGAGCTGTTCCCCGAGGGGGAGCTGATCGTCCAGCCGGGGGCCGGCCACCATCCGTGGCTCGACGACCCCCGGCGCTTCACGGAAACGGTGACGGCGTTCCTCGACCGGGCGCGGTGACCGGGGCGCGGTCACCGGGGCCGGCCGGGCTCAGGCCAGTCGCAGGTCGACCCACTCGGCCGTTTCGCCCGGCAGCACATACCGCTCGATCTCGACGAACCCGCGCTGCACGGCGAACCGCAGCCCGTCCTCGTTGGACGCCAGTACGACCGTCTCGATCACGTCCGCGCCCAGCGCCCGCGCCTGCTTCAGTCCGCGCTCGTAGAGCTCCTCACCGAACCCCTGCCGACGGTGTGCGGGCAGGACCCGGGCGATCACCGTGGCCGTCGCGCCGCCGTCCTTGGGCGGACGCACGGTCGAGCAGCCCACCAGGACGTCGCCGAGGTACGCGATCTCCAGGTGGTTGCGCCCGGCCCGCTCACGGACCTCGTCGAGCGACAGGGCGGCGGGCGGCACGATGACATTGTGGACGTACTGCCAGTCCTTGAGACCGGCCTCGTCGTCCGACTGCTGAAAGGTGAGTGTGGACACCGGAGCAGCAAACCGATCCCCGCCACCGGCCGTCAACCGGGTTTGCCCCGAACCGACTCGCCGTGCGGACGCCGCTCAGCCGAGGCGCGGGATCTCGATGGCGGGGCAGCGGTCCATGACCATGTCGAGTCCGGCGGCGCGGGTGCGGCCGTACGCGCCCTCGTCGACGACTCCGAGCTGGAACCAGACGGCCTTGGCACCGGCGGCGGCGGCTTCGTCGGCCACGGGCCCCGCGAGGTCGCTGTTGACGAAGACATCGACGACATCGACGTCGAACGGGATCGCGTCCAGCGACGGGTAGCCCTTCTCGCCGTGAACGGTCTCCGCCTTCGGGTGCACGGGGACGATCCGCTTGCCGTAGCGCTGGAGAACGTCGGCGACTCCGTACGCCGCGCGCCCCTCGTTGGACGAGAGGCCCACGATCGCCCAGGTGTCGCCGAGTTCGGTGAGGATCTTGCGGATCGTTGCCGGGTCGCCGTACACGGTCGGCCTCCTGGGTCTGGTGTCAAGGACTGTCATGGGCCCGCTTGGCCTGTTCTGCGTGCTCAGCCGGAGAACAGCATGAGGCACACGGTGATTCCCCGTGGCGTGGGGGCCCTGTCCGTGAGTGACGAGCGGCGGGGGCCTACGGGGGGCATGCTGCCCCTCGTAGGCAGCCCCACCCCCGCGGCCCCAAGGAAGACCATGACCACCATCGCCATCATCGGAGCAGGACCCGGCCTCGGAGTCGCCGTCGCACGGCGGTTCGGCCGCGAGGGGTTCGACGTCGCCCTCATCACCCGCACCACGGACCGGGCGCAGACCCTCTCCGCCGAGTTGGTGGGGGAGGGCCTGACGGCGCGCGGTTTCGCGGCCGACGTACGCGATCCGAAGGCTCTCGAAGCGGCGCTGGACGCGGCGACCGCGACCCTGGGGCCCATCGAGGTCATGCAGTACAGCCCGGTCCCGCAGCGGGAGTTCATGCGGCCGGTCCTGGAAACCACCCCGGCCGACCTCGTGGGACCGATCGAGTTCTCGGTGTACGGCCCCGTCGCCGCCGTGCTCCAGGTGCTGCCCGGCATGCGCGCCCTCGGCCGCGGCACCATCCTGTTCGTCAACGGCGGCACCGCCGCGGTACCCCACCCCGACCGGGCCGGTACGTCCCTCGCCTTCGCCGCCGAGAGCGCCTACGGACACCTGTTGCACGGTGCGCTCGCCGACGAGGGCATCCATGTCGCGCAACTCGTCATCCCCGGCGCGATCAGCCCCGGACATCCCAGGAAGGATCCCGCCGCGCTCGCGGAGGCCCTCTGGAACATCCATCAGGACCGGCACGGCTACCGGCACTTCGCCGACGACCTCGACTCCTGAGAGGCGGGGCCCGAGCAGTCCTCATGACCTTTCGGCCTCACTCGATATTGCTTGACTTATGCAAGTAGACGTTAGAGTCGTCCCATGTCGACACCACCGCCCAGACCAGCAGATCCCGCGCTGACGGACGTGGCCGAGATCGAGCGTGCGCTCACCCGTATCTCGTATCTGACCAGCAGGGTTCGTCAGCATGAGCGCCTCATGGCGCTGGCCGGACTGCCGCTGGACCGGGCCGCCGTGGCGCTGCTGCGACAGGTCGCCGACTCCGGCTCGCTGCGGCCCAGTGAGCTGGCGAATCTGCTGTCCGTCGAGGCGTCCCACGTGACGCGGCAGGTGCAGCAGCTGGAGAAGACCGGCTATCTGACGCGCGTCCCGGACCCGAACGACCGCCGGGCCCAGCGCATCGAACTCACGCCGGCCGGCCGGGACGCGGTCGACCGCGTGCGGGAGGCGAGCTGCCGAGGCATGTCGGTCGCGTTGGCGGACTGGTCGCCGAGAGACCTGGAGCGGCTCGCCACGCTGTGCCATCGGCTGGCCGACGACTTCTTCGCACACGCCGAGGACGAGATCGACCTGCTGCCCGAGGCTCCTCGCAAGGCCTGACGCCGGGGGTGCCGGCCTACGCGGGGGTCACCCGGCTGACGCGGTGGCCGTGTCCCGGCGGACGCGTGGGCCGTTTCTGGCCACAACGCCGTTGCGGTCCTCGGGGCCGGTGTCGCGCTCCTGGGTCCGGCTTCTCGGCGCCGAGGCCCGGTCGAGCCTCGGCGCCGCAGGTCAGGGGCGCCTGCCGTATGTCGCTCACCGCCGCCCCGCAGGACCCCGTACCGTCAGCGGTTCCTGGGCAGCCTGAGGTGGCGCTCCGCGATGATCTCGCGGAGGATCTCGCTGGTCCCGCCGTAGATGGTGCCGACCACCGCCGCCCGGAAGCCCTTCTCGAATCTGCCGCCCGCGGGGGCGCCGGCCGCGTCCGGGGCCAGTACGCCCTCGGGGCCCAGGATGTCGAGGATGTCGCTGGAGTGGCGCTGCGCGGCCTCCGTGGCGAACAACTTCCACATCGACCCCTCGACACCGGGGAGGTCGCCCTTCTGGGCGCGCCACCGGTTGCGCAGGGCGAGCAGGCGGGTGACCTCCTCGTCGACCGCCATCCTGCCGATCCGCTCGGCGGCCAGCGGGTCGTCGAGGACCGTCGTCCCGTCGGGGCGTCGCGCGGTGCGTGCCCAGGCGGCCAGATCCCCGACCAGGGAACCGCCGTCCGAGCCGGGGCTGGACGCGGAGCGTTCGTGGACCAGCGCCACGTGCATGACGCCCCACCCGCCGTCGACCCCGCCGAGGCGTGCGGAATCCGGGACCCGCACGTCGGCGTAGAACGTGGCGTTGGTGCGCTGCCCGCCGAGCGTGTGGATCGGCTGGATGTCGTACCCGGCGCTGTCGGTCGGCACGAGGAACATCGACAGCCCCTTGTGCTTGGGCACGTCCGGACTGGTGCGGGCCAGCACGAACACATGGCTGCACAGCTGGGCGGTGCTGGTGAACATCTTCTGGCCGTTGATGACCCACTCGTCGCCGTCCCGGACCGCGGTGGTCTTCGCCGCGGCGACGTCCGAGCCGGAGTCCGGCTCGCTGTAGCCCAGGGCGATGAGCGTGTCGCCGCGGAGCGCGGCCGGGATGTACTCGCGCTTCTGCTCCTCGGTTCCCACGTGCTCGATGGTGCGCAGCACCATGGAGGTCGTGGACCAGCCGTCGGAGGCGAGCCCTCTGCGGCCGAGTTCGTCGAACACGGCCCGGGCGAAGCCGGGATCGACCCCGCTCCCGCCGTACTCGGGCGCCCAGTCGGCCGCGAGGATCCCGTCGCGCGCGAGCAGGGTGTGCAGCTCGGCGGTCTGATGCGTGCCGGAGCGGCGCTGTTCCTCCCCCCACTCCGGTCGCACATGGGCCTCGACCCAAGCGCAGGCCGCCTCGCGGTGCGAGGCCAGTTCGTCGAATTCGCGGAAGTCCATCGTCAGCCCGCCCTCTCTGCCGGTGCCGGTGCCGGTGCCGGTGCCTGGGTCTGGGCCTGTGCCTGTCCCTGGTCCTGTGTCGCGCCGAAGACGCGGTGCGCGAGCCGCGCGTACGCCGCGCGGGAGTCGCCCGCGACGAGTGACCAGGCCTTGGCCCGCCGGAAGTAGAGCTGGATGTCGTACTCCAGCGTGTAGCCGTATCCGCCGTGGAAGTGCAGGACCTCCGACGCCGTCTTGTGGGCGGTCTCCGCGGCGAACAGAAAGGCCATGGTCGCCGAGGTGTCGGCCGTGGGCAGGTTCTCGTCCTGGGCCCAGGCAGCCTCGTAGGCCAGCAGACGGGCACCGTCGAGGGCGATCGCGTTGTCGGCCAGGCGGTGCTGGATGGTCTGGAACGTGCCGATGAGCACGCCGAACGCCTTGCGTTGCATCACGTAGTCGACGCCGATGTCGAGGGCCTTCGAGCCGAGGCCGAAGAGCGCCGCGCCGGTCAGCAGTTCCCACCGGCTCAGGGCGCGGCGATAGGCGCGGACGGCGGCCGGTCCGCGCGCCAGCACCAGGGCGTGTTCCGTGTCGATGGGGCAGTCGGCGAGCGGAAGTGCCCCGAGATTGTGGACGGCCCCGCCCGGCGCGGCGGGGCCGCGGTCCGGCTGCCGGAGCAGGAGGAGTTCGTCACCCCGCAGGACGGCCACGAGATCGGCCACCGCGCCCGCCGGCACCAGCCGCGCGAGGTCGCCCGTCGCCGGGCGCAGCGCCAGGGTCGCCAGGAGCTCGCCCGCGACGGCGCGCGCGGTGAGGGATTCCACACGGGCATCCGGCGCGCCGGCCGACGACGAGCCCCCGCCGGGCAGCGGCGAACCTCCGTCGGACAGCGATGCGATGTCGGACAGCGATGCGATGAGGTCGTTCGCCACCGCCGCCTCGATCAGGGGCACCGGAGCCAGGGAGCGCCCGAGGCACTCCGCCGCGATGGCCAGTTCCACGAAACCGGCACCGCCGCCACCGAGGTGCTCGGGTACGGCGATCGCGGCGAGCCCCAGGTCGACGACCTTCCGCCACAGCGCCGCGTCGAACCCGAGTGGCTCCGCCGCCCGTACGGCCGCGGTGGACGACTCCTTCTCGAAGAACGTGCGCAACGTGTCGCGAAGCGCACTCTGGTCGTCCGTGAAGTCCAGGTCCACGAGTCGTGCCCCCTAGTGAGTGACATAAGTCACATTCTCCAATTCTGGCATACGGCATTCTCACCCACGGTGGGGCGCTGTGGCCAGGGGGACGACGTGCGGGCCGGGCTCGCTCACTCCGGGGGGCGTGAGATCTGTACGAGTCCGAACCGGTAGGCGATGACGACCAGTTGAGCCCGGTCGCGGGCGTGGAGTTTGGTCATGGCGCGGTGCACATGGGTGCGGACGGTCAGCGGGCTGACGACGAGTTCCTCGGCGATCTCGTCGTTGGACCTTCCCTCGGCCGCCAGCGCGGTCACCTCTCGCTCGCGAGCGGTGAGAGCCGCCAGCCGTCCGGGAAGCGCCGGTTGGGCACCGGGTGCGGGGGACGCGAGGAACCGGGTGACCAGGGTGCGTGTGGCCCGGGGGGAGAGGAGCGCGTCGCCCGCCGCCACGGTGCGGATGCCGCTCAGGAGTTCGTCCGCGGTGACGTCCTTGCCGAGGAAGCCGCTGGCTCCGGCACGCAGGGACCGGGCCACGTCCTCGTCGGTCTCGAACGTCGTGAGGATGAGGACGCGGGTGGTGGCGAGGCCGGGGTCGGCGCAGATGGTGGCGGTGGCGGTGAGCCCGTCGGCCCCCGGCATACGGATGTCCATGAGGACGACGTCGGGGCGGTGGGTACGCGCGAGTGAGACCGCTGCCCGGCCGTCGGCGGCCTCGTCGACCACTTCCATGTCGGAGCAGGAGTCGATCAGGATGCGGAACGTCGCCCGCAACAGGGCTTGGTCGTCGGCGAGCAGGACACGGATGGTCATGGGGATGCGGTCCTCTTCCGGGCCGAAGAAGGGTGAGGAGGGTTGATCTCGACGGGCTGTTGTCCGTCGGGATCAACCCTCGCGTCCCCCGGCCGCGCCCACGAGAGAGCGATCTCCCGAACCCCTGGTGCAGTGGGCTACACCTCCCGGGGTGGAACCACCCACCTCCCGTACGCGGGACGGCAGGGGAAGCCCGCGTGTCCGGAATGGGTCCGACCTCCCTGCGCCCGGGCTCCCGCCCGCCTACGCTCGCTCCGTGCTGCGTATCACCGACGCCCGAACGGGCGAGCCCATCGACGCCGTCCCTGCCCGCCGGAGCCTGACCCGCGTCGAGGCGCACGTGGAGCGGGACGATCTGTCCGCCCTACGCGTGCTGCTGGTCGCCGACGTGCTCGCCAGGACCCTGGAACTCGGTGGGACCCCCGTCGTCACGGTGGCCGACCCGCCCCCGGAACTCCGGGCGCGCGCCGACGCGCTCGGCATCCGCCGGGCCGAGGGCGACCGGAGCGGTGCGGGCCCGGCCCTGCATGTGCTCGCGCCCGACGCCACCACCGTGGAGGGCATCCGCATCGAGGTCGGCCCGGTGCACGGCACGGCCGACCCGGCGCTGCTGAGGATGGTCCTGCTCGCGGCCCCGCGCCGACAGTCCGTCGACCTCGCTGCCGCCGACCTCGACGGCGCCCGCGAGACGCTGGCGCGCTGGCGCAAGTCCGTCGCGACCTGGGCCACCCGGCCGTCCAAGCCCGTCCCCGAGCGCGTACGCCAGGAACTGCGCGCCGCGTGGGAGGACGACCTCGACGTACCCGCCGTACTCGAGGTGCTGCGGCGCGTCGAGCACGCGGACGACGTGCCGGACGGCGCCCGCTTCGAGACGTACGCCTACGCGGACCGTCTCCTCGGGCTCGAACTCACGCGTGACATCGGGGCGCAGCGGTGATCGCGCGCGCCGGAGCGGGCCCGCTGCGCAGACTCGTCGTCCTGCGGCACGCCAAGTCGGCATGGCCCACGGGTGTCGCCGATCACGAGCGGCCCCTCGCCCCGCGCGGCCGCCGCGACGCCCCGGCCGCCGGACGCGCCCTCGCCGAGTCGGACTGTCTGCCGGACCTCGCCCTGTGCTCCACCGCCGTACGCGCCCGCCAGACCTGGGAGTTGGCGGCCCGGCAGTGGGGCACCCCGCCGCCCGTACGGTTCGACCGGCGGCTGTACGGCGCCGAGGTACCGGAGTTGCTGGCGGCCCTGCACGAAGTCCCCGACCAGATCAGGACGTTGCTGCTGATCGGGCACAACCCCGGAGTGGAGGAACTCGTGCTCGAACTGGCCGGGGACAGTCTCGATGACGCGTTGGACGACGTACGGACGAAGTTCCCGACCTCCGCGACGGCGGTCCTCGCCTGGCACGGGGACTCCTGGGACGCGCTCGCCCCGGGCACGGCGCTGCTGACGGGCGTGACCGTGCCGCGGGGCAAGAAGAAGGACTGAGGAGACAGAGCTAGCCCACGTGGATCCGGGGCCTGCGCTCGGGGTCCGGCTCGGCGCGCCGGAGCACTTCGCGGGTGACCGGGGCGACCTCGCCGTCGCCGAAGACGAGGAAGCGGACCAGGTGGCTGAGGGGGTTGCCCTCGGTCCAGTTGAAGTAGGCGTGCGGGACCTGGCCGGTGCGGTCGCGCAGCCGCATCATGACGGCCGCGATGGTGTTGGGCACGGTCGCGCCCTCGACGCGCAGCCTGCGCACCCCGTGCTTCTCGTCGCCGTGCACGGCCAGGTCGGCGGTGAAGTCCGAGGAGTCGGTCACGAACACCTCCAGGAACAGCACGGGACGGCCGTCCGGGATGTGCGTCTGCTCGCGCTGGCTGTACTCCTTGGCGCGGTACTCCCGGGTGCTGTGCTCGTGCGGCTCGTTCGCGATCAGCCGCAGCGGTCCGCTCGCCGCGGCCTCGTCGACGAAACGGGCCGCGGCCTCGTCGAACGTCACCTCGGCGGCGCGCAGTTCGAAGGCGCGGCGCACCCGCGAGGCGAACGAGGTGATCAGGATCGCCAGGATGAAGATCAGCGCGATCTTGATGCCGTCGGGGCGTTCGATGACGTTGGTGACCAGGGTGTAGCCGAAGACCGCGGTGATCGCGCCGAAGCCGATCGCGGCGGCGCGGTGGCCCCGCTGGTGCACGGCGACCGCCGAGGCGAAGGACGCGGAGAGCATCAGGACCAGCACACCGGTCGCGTACGCGCCGCTCTGGTCGTCGACGTTCGCGTTGAACCACAGGGTGATGAGGACCGCGGCCGCCATGAAGACGAGCACGAGGGGGCGGACGGCGCGCGTCCACTCGGGGGCCATGCCGTAACGCGGCAGGTAGCGCGGGACGAGGTTGAGGAGACCGGCGAGCGCGGAGGCACCCGCGAACCAGAGGATCGCGATGGTCGAGAGGTCGTAGACCGTGCCGAACGCCTCGCCCAGGTGCTGGTGGGCCAGGTAGGCGAGGGCGCGGCCGTTCGCCGAACCGCCGCTCTTGAACTCGTCCTGCGGGATCAGGATCGTTGTCGCCAGGCTGGACAGCAGCAGGAAACAGCTCATGATCACGGCGGCCGTGGTGAGCAGCCTGCGGGTCTCGCGGATCCGGCCCGTCGGCTTCTCGTACGTGTCCGTCGGGTCACCCTCGACCTGTGGCATCACCGCCACGCCCGTCTCGAAGCCGGACATGCCGAGCGCCAGCTTCGGGAAGACGAGGAGCGCCACGCCGATCATGGCGAGCGGCGAGGAGTGTGCGGCCGTCATCGCGTCGGTCCAGTCGCCGATCTTCACCGGGTGGCTGAGCACCTGCCAGGCGGAGACGGCCAGAACGACGACATTGAGGGTGAGATAGGTGGCCACGAGCGCCACCGCGATCCCGATGGCCTCCTTGAAGCCCTTCAGGAAGACCGCGCCGAGCGCGGCTATGAGGAGGAGGGTGATCCAGGTGTTCCCACCGTGCATCCAGTGCGGAGCGAAAGGATTCTCCACGACGTGTGCGGAGGCGTCCGCTCCGGACAGGGTGATCGTGATCAGGAAGTCGGTGGCCGCGAAGCCGAGCAGCACCAGGACGAAGATCTTCCCGGCCCACCAGGGCAGCAGCCGCTCCAGCATCGCGATCGAACCCTCGCCGTGCGGGCTCTCCTTGGCGACGCGACGGTAGACCGGCAGCGCGCCGAGCAGGGTGAGCCCGATCAGGACGAGGGTCGCGAGCGGGGAGAGCAGTCCGGCAGCGAGGGCCGCGATACCCGGCTGGTAGCCCAGTGTGGAGAAGTAGTCGACGCCGGTGAGGCACATCACCCGCCACCATTTGTGGCCCTGGTGCTCGGCGTCCGGGGTGGCGTGCGGGCCGGGGTGCTTGGCCGACTGCTCGCTGAGTCCCTCCAGAAGCCACGCCCGCCAGCGCGGCGCGGCTGCGGAGGGCTCCCGTTCGAGGGGCTCCGCGGAGTCCGAACTGTCCACCTGGGTGCCGGTCATGCTGCGATCTCCCTGCGATCGGTCGGGCCGGCGATCCGGCTTCGGGCAACGAGGAGCGAGTATCCACCACCCCGCCCCTCGCACCTGAGCCGGGTCCGGACGTCCGGAGGGGCCCCGCGGAGACCGGGGCGGCGACGGGCATCGGCCGCGGGGTGACACGGGTTGTCCGCGAGGCGACCGGGGCCGTCGTGCTGTCGCCGGGGCGATGGCGTGGGGCTCGGGGCGCCTCCACGGGGGCCTTGTGCGCCCGGAGGAGCGTGGTGCCCTCGCCGGAGGTGATCACCGGCGGACCCGCCGCCGCGGCCGGGTGCGGTGCTCGGCGGAGCCACGGCGCGCGGCCGGCCCGCCGCGGTCGCGGTCTCGGAGCCGCCGGGTGCGCGGTCACCGGGGCCGTCCGCGCCGGAAACCGGCCGCGCCGCGAGCGGTCGAGCGCGCCGCGACCTCCGCGCGTCGGAGCGCGCCCCCTCGCCGGGTCTGCCAGATTCCCGGACCGCGCCGCACACGCGTGTGCGGCGCGGTCCGGGTCCGCCGTGCCGCACGCGCGCGACAAGCGCATACGCTGGCGTGATGCAGGACGAGTACCGCACAGTGGCCCACGCGGGCGTGCACGAGACCGAGGTCAACCGCTCCCGCTTCCTGTGCGCTCTCGCCCCGGCGGCCACCGAGCAGGAGGCCCAGGAGTTCATCGCGGGCGTCCGCAAGGAGCACGCCGACGCCACGCACAACTGCTACGCCTACGTCATCGGAGCCGACGCCGCCGTCCAGAAGGCGAGCGACGACGGCGAACCCGGCGGCACCGCCGGCGTGCCCATGCTCCAGATGCTGCTGCGCCGCGACATGCGGTACGTCGTCGCCGTCGTCACCCGCTACTACGGTGGGGTCAAGCTCGGCGCGGGCGGACTGATCAGGGCGTACGGAGGCTCGGTGGGCGAGGCACTGGACGCCCTCGGCACACTCACGCGCAAACGCTTCCGGCTGGCCACGGTCACGGTCGACCACCAGCGGGCCGGCAGGATTCAGAACGACCTGCGGTCCACCGGGCGCGAGGTCCGTGACGTCCGGTACGGCGAGGCCGTCACGATCGAGATCGGACTGCCGGACACCGACGTCGAGCCCTTCCGGGCGTGGCTCGCCGATGCGACGGCCGGGACGGCCGGGTTCGAACTGGGTGGAGAGGCGTACGGGGACGCATAGGCGGGCGGCGCGGACCGATACGGGAGTAGCCGCCCGTGATGTCCGACCCGCCCGTTAGTCTCGGGGATCATGAGGATTCTGCACACGTCCGACTGGCATCTCGGCCGGGCCTTCCACCGGGTGAACATGCTCGATGCCCAGGCCGGGTTCATCGGTCACCTCGTCGCGACCGTGCGTGAGCACGACGTCGACGCGGTGGTCGTGTCCGGGGACGTGTACGACCGGGCGGTGCCGCCGCTGGCCGCCGTCGAGCTCTTCGACGACGCGCTGCACCGGCTCGCCGACCTCGGAGTGCCCACGGTGATGGTCTCCGGGAACCACGACTCGGCGCGCCGGCTCGGCGTCGGCGCCGGGCTCATAGGCCGCGCGGGCATCCATCTGCGGACCGAGCCCTCCGCCTGCGGCACGCCGGTGCTGCTCGCCGACGACCACGGCGACGTGGCCTTCTACGGACTGCCCTATCTCGAACCGGCCCTGGTCAAGGCCGAGTTCGGTGTCGAGAAGGCGGGGCACGAGACCGTCCTCGCCGCCGCCATGGACCGGGTCCGCGCCGACCTCGCCACGCGCGCGCCGGGCACCCGTTCCGTGGTCCTCGCCCACGCCTTCGTCACCGGCGGGGCGGCCAGCGACAGTGAGCGGGACATCACCGTGGGCGGGGTCGCCGCCGTACCCGCCGGGGTCTTCGACGGCGTCGACTACACCGCGCTGGGCCATCTGCACGGCAGCCAGACCATCACCGAGCGCGTGCGTTACTCCGGTTCCCCGCTGCCGTACTCCTTCTCGGAGGTCGACCACCGCAAGGGCATGTGGCTGGTGGACCTGGGGCCGGAGGGATTCGTGGGCGCGGAGCGGGTCGACTGTCCCGTTCCCCGGAAGCTCGCCCGGGTCCGGGGGCGCCTGGAAGACCTGCTCGCCGATCCGCGGCTGGCGCGCCACGAGGAGGCGTGGGTCGAGGCGACCCTCACCGACCCGGTCCGCCCCACGGAGCCCATGGCCCGGCTGACCGAGCGCTTCCCGCACACGCTCAGCCTCGTCTTCGAACCGGAGCGGGCCCCCGAGGACCCGGACGTCTCCTACGCCCGGCGGCTCGCGGGCCGCAGCGAGCAGGAGATCGCGGAGGACTTCGTGGCCCATGTGCGCGGCGCGGGCCCCGACGCCGACGAACAGGCCGTACTGAGAGACGCGTTCGACGCCGTCCGCGCCGATGAGTCCGTCCGGGAGGTCGCCCGGTGACCCCACGTACGCACGACACAGGAGACGCGCCGCGAGACGCGCAGGACCCGCTGGACCCGAAGGAGGCCCGATGAGGCTGCACCGCCTGGACATCACGGCCTTCGGGCCGTTCGGCGGCACCCAGAGCGTCGATTTCGACGAGCTGTCGACCGCGGGGCTCTTCCTGCTGCACGGCCCGACGGGCGCGGGCAAGACGTCCGTCCTCGACGCCGTCTGCTACGCGCTGTACGGGGCGGTCCCGGGCGCCCGCCAGAGCGGCCAGGGCCTGACCCTGCGCAGCGACCACGCGGCGCCCGGGACGCGCACCGAGATCACTCTCGAACTCACCGTCGCGGGACGCCGGTTGGAGGTCACCCGGCAGCCGCCGTGGGCCCGCCCCAAGAAGCGCGGCACGGGCACGACCACCGAAAAGGCGCAGAGCTGGCTGCGCGAGTACGAAGCGTCCGCGGCCACCTGGAAGGACCTCAGCCGCTCCCACCAGGAGATCGGCGAGGAGATCACCCAACTGCTCGGCATGAGCCGTGAGCAGTTCTGCCAGGTCGTGCTGCTGCCCCAGGGCGACTTCGCCCGCTTCCTGCGGGCCGACGCCGAGGCCCGCGGCAAGCTGCTCGGCCGGCTCTTCGACACCCACCGCTTCGCCGAGGTCGAGAAGCGGCTCGCCGAGCGGCGCCGGGCCACGGAGGCCGAAGTACGCGAGGGCGACGCCGCGTTGCTCGCCGACGCGCACCGCATGCGGCAGGCCGCCGGCGACATCGTCGAGGTGTCGCCGCCCGCTCTCACGCCCGGTGAGCCCGGCCTCGCCGACGCCGTCCTGACCTGGGCCGCCGTGGCCCGCAGTACGGCCCGCGAGCGGCTGACCCTCGCGCACACCGCGCGTACGGCGGCCGAGTCCGCGCAGGCCGCCACCGACCGCGTACTCGACGGCGTACGCGAAGTGGCCCGGCTGCAGCGCAGGTTCACCGAGGCGCGGGAGCGCGCCGCGCGGCTGGAGGAGCGTGCCGACGCCCATCGGGAGGCGCAGACGCGGATGGAGCGGGCGCGCAAGGCGGAGACGGTGGCCCCCGCGCTTGATCTGCGCGACGCCGCCGAGGCCGAGCACCGCGGCGCGGCCACGGACGAGGCACGCGCGCGTCTCGCCCTGCCGGACACCTACGCCGGAGCCGGTGCGCCCGGGCTCGCGGCAGCGGCGCGCAAGGCGGCCGAGGAGCTCGGCGGACTGGAGTCGGCCCGCAGAGCGGAGCGCCGGCTCGGCGAACTCACCCGGGAGCGCGCCTCCCTGGACCGCCAGGAGCGCGAGGACGAGGACGTCCGCCAGGACGCCGAGAGCTGGCTCGCCACGTGGGAGGCGACCCGCGTGGAGCTCCAGGCGCGCATCGAGTCCGCGCAGGAGGCCACCACACGCGCGGAGCAGCTCGCCGAGCGTCGCGATCCCGCCCAGGCGCGGCTCAGGGCCGCCCGGCAGCGCGACCAGTTCGCGCGGGACACGGAAGCCGCCCACGCCCAGGCCCTCGCCGCCCGTGAACGCGCGACGGACGCCCGGGTCCACTGGCTCGATCTGAAGGAACAGCGTCTTCAGGGCATCGCCGCGGAACTCGCCGCCGGTCTCGTCGACGGCGAGCCCTGCGCCGTGTGCGGCAGCTCCGCGCACCCCGCACCCGCGCGCAAGGACGCCGGACACGTCGACCGGGAGGCCGAGGAGCGCGCCCTCGCCGCGTACCAGCGCGCCGACGAACAGGCCACCGAGGACGAGCGCAGGCTCGGCGTCGTACGCGAGGCGCTGGCGGCCGCCACCGCCGAGGCGGGCGACGCACCGACCGCGCGACTCGCCGAGCAGGCCGAGGAGTTGGAGCTGCGGTACGCCGAGGCGCGGGCTGCGGGATCCGGGCTGCATGCCGCGCGGGAGCGGCTCGCGCAGGCGGGACTCGAGCACGAACGGCGGGTCGCGGCCCAGCAGGAGATCGCGCTGCGATCCGCCGCCCGGGTTTCCCATCGCGACCGGAACGACCGCGAAAGGGCCTCCCTGGAGGAGGAGTTGGCGCAGGCGCGGGGCGCCGCCGACAGCGTCACCGTGCGCGCCACGCAGCTGGAGCGGCAGGCCGCCCTGCTCACGGAGGCCGCCGAGGCCGTGCGCGTGGCCGAGGACACCGCGCAGCGTCTCAAGGACGCCGACGCCCGTCTGTCCGACGCGGCCTTCCGTGCCGGTTTCGACACCCCCCAGGCCGCGGCCACCGCGCTCCTCGACGACACCGCCCACCGGGACCTCCAACGACGCCTGGACGTCTGGCAGTTGGAGGACAGCGCGGTGCGCGCCGTGCTCGCCGAGGCCGACACGGCGGCCGCCGCCGAGAGGCCGGCCGCCGACCTGGCCGCCGCCGAACGGGCCGCCGAGTCCGCCGCCCGACGGCTGCGGGAGGCCGCCTCCGCCCAGGACGAGGCCGCCCGACGCTGCACGGAGCTGGACCGGCTGTCCACGCGCGCGGCCACGTCCGTACGCCGGCTCGCGCCGCTGCGTGAGGAGTTCGACCGGGTGGCACGCCTGGCCGGGCTGGCCGCGGGCACCTCGGCGGAGAACGAGCGCAAGATGCGTCTGGAGTCGTACGTCCTCGCCGCCCGCCTGGAACAGGTGGCCGCCGCCGCGACCGTACGACTTCAGCGCATGTCCTCCGGGCGCTACACCCTCGTCCACTCCGACGACCGCGCGGGCCGTGGCCGCAGCGGGCTCGGACTGCATGTCGTGGACGCCTGGACCGGCCGGGAGCGCGACACGGCGACACTCTCCGGGGGCGAGACGTTCTTCGCCTCGCTCGCGCTGGCCCTCGGTCTCGCGGACGTCGTCACGGACGAGGCCGGCGGGGTGCGGCTGGACACGCTCTTCATCGACGAGGGCTTCGGCAGCCTCGACGACCAGACCCTGGACGAGGTCCTCGACGTGCTCGACTCCCTGCGGGAGCGTGACCGCAGCGTGGGCATCGTCAGCCATGTCGCCGACCTGCGGCGGCGCATCCACGCCCAGCTCGAGGTCGTGAAGGGCAGAACGGGATCGGTCGTACGGCAGCGGGGCGTCCAGGACTGAGTCGCGGATCGCCGGGGGATCAGTGCCCCAGGGGGCGCCGGGGGAGCGGCGAGGAGTACACGACACTCGTGGTCACCGAGCCCAGGGTGCCGATCCGGCCGGAGATCTTCTCCAGGTGGCTCATCGAGCGCGCCGCGACCTTGATGACGAAGCAGTCGTCGCCCGTGACGTGGTGCGCCTCCAGGATCTCGGGCGTCGCCTCGACGAGGTCGTGGAACGGCTTGTAGTTGCCGTTCGGATAGCGCAGCCGCACGAAAGCGAGGATCGGCAGACCGAGGCTCTCCGGGTCGACGACGGCCGCGTACCCCTGGATGACGCCCGCCTCCTCCAGACGGCGCACCCGCTCGGTGACCGCGCTCGCGGACATCGAGACGGCACGGGCCAGCTCCGCGAAGCTGGCCCTGCCCTCGCGCTGGAGGACGTCGAGGATGTGCCAGTCGGTGGCGTCCGGGGAATACGCGGTCATGAGCGATGGATAGCAGGGAGAACCCCGGCCGATCAAGAGCGATGCCGTGGATCGCCACTTCAGGAAGAGGATCACCGGCCGTAGATTTCTGGCCAGGAGGTCCCCGTGGGGCCGGTGCCGCGAAGGTGCCGGTTCGGCGGGGCACGGAGGGAAGGCCGGACCATGACTGTGACCGTCGACACCACTGTGACCAGCGCCGCGACCAGGACGAACCCCGTGCTGCGGGTCGCCCCGGCGTCCCCGGCCGCGGCCGTCGCCCACTTCGGCGCGAGCCTCGCCTTCCACGCCGATGTCTCCGACGTCGCCGCCGCGCTGGCGGCGGGCGGCGACCCCGGCTTCGTGGTCCTCGACTCCCGCTCGACCGCGTCCTGGGACCAGGGGCACGTGCCCGGTGCGATCCACCTGCCCACCGCGCTCATCCCCGAGCAGGCCGAGCAGCTCCTCGACAGGTCGGTGCCCGTCATCACCTACTGCTGGGGGCCCGGCTGCAACGGCGCGACCCGTGCCGCACTCGCCCTCGCCGAACTCGGCTTCCCGGTCAAGGAGATGCTCGGGGGCTTCGAGTACTGGGTGCGCGAGGGCTTCGCGTACGAGACCTGGGAGGGAGACGAGCGGCGCGCGGCGGACCCGCTGACGGCTCCGGTGGACGCGGCGGACTGCGGCTGCTGATCGCTCCTAGGAGCGCGTGAGGCCCGTCGCGAGGCTGACGAACGAGCGGATGAGCGGAGTGGTGTGGGCGCTGTTCCACGCGATCACCAGGTCGCTGGGCGGCGCGTCCGCCAAGGGGATCACCGTGAGGCCCTCGGGCAGGGGCTGGGAGTGGGCGAGGGGCATCAGTCCGACGGTGTCGTTCCACAGGACCGACTGGAGGCATTCGTGGGCGGTGCGGATGACGGGACCGTCACGGCGTCCGTCGGCACCGGGCGGGCCCGTCCAGAAGGCCTGCCACACCGGGTCCGTGCCCTCCGGGAACCGGAACCAGCGGCGGTCGGCGAGTTCGTCCAGGCGCAGCCGGTCGCGGTCGGCCAGCGGGTCGTCGGCGCGCAGGATCACACCGACCGGGTCCGACCGCAGCACGCGGGTGGTGATGCCGGTGTCGTCGAACGGCGCCCGCGTCAGGGCCACGTCGACGAGTCCGGCCCGCAGTCCGATGGTCGGGTCGGTCAGGTCGGCCTCGCGGATGCGGATGCGCACGGCGGGGTGTTGGTGCCGGTAGGCGACCGCCAGCCGGGTGCCGACCTGCTCGGCGCTGTCGGCGAGGGTGCCGATGGTCAGGGTGGCCGTGCCGGCCGTGGCGGCCACCCGGGCCCGGGCCTGGTCGGCCCGCGCCAGCAGGGTGCACGCCTCGTCGTGGAGGAGGGCCCCGGCCGGGGTGAGGGTGACGCCCGAGGGCGAGCGGCGCAGCAGTTCGCAGCCGAGGTCGGTCTCCAGCTGCTTGACGGCCCGGCTCAGCGGGGGCTGGGTCATGTGCAGTCGCGCGGCGGCGCGGCCGAAGTGGAGTTCTTCGGCGACCGCCACGAAGTAGCGCAGGGTCCGCAGCTCCATCATCGCTCCATCGCCGTCCCGAGCCGCTCTCTCGACTTCGCTCAACTGCGACGATACCCGCGCGGTATCGGGTCTGCGAGATCGGTGTTGGACGCCCCCGGACGTCCCGCGCTGGACTGGTGACTCAGCGCAACACCGAGGAGTCGCAGTGTCTGAGGAAGCGGTGACGACGGACCCCGTCGTGCACGTCGAGGGTGTTCAGGAGCTGGCCCGTGACCTGGTGGTCATCCCCGACCGGCGGGTGCAGCTCGTGCCCAACATCGGCGTCATCGGCGGTCACGGTGCCGTGCTCGTCGTCGAGACCGGCCTGGGCCCGAGCAACGGCGAAAAAGTGCTGGAGTTCGCGGCCGACCATGCCGAGGGACGTCGGATCTACCTGACGACGACGCATTTTCACCCCGAGCACGCCTTCGGGGCGCAGGCCTTCGCCGGGGAAGCGACGTTCCTGCTCAACCGGGACCAGGCCGAGGACCTGAAGGTGAAGGGGCCGGGCTACCTGGAGATGTTCAAGGGGCTCGGCAAGCCGGTCGAGCGCCGGCTCCGGAGCGTCGAGCCAGCGCGGCCCGATGTCGTCTACGACCGGGCGTACGACCTGGATCTGGGCGGGCGGGTGGTGCAGCTGCGGGCCACCGGCCGGGCCCACAGCAGGGGCGACCAGGTGGTCAGGGTGCCGGACGCGGACGTCCTGTTCACGGGGGACCTCGTGGAAGCCGGGCAGTTCGCGATCTTCCCCTGGTTCCCGCCGTACGACACCGACGTGTCCGGAACCCGCTGGATCGCGGTGATGGAGAGGCTGGCGGCGCAGGCTCCCCGGATCGTGGTGCCCGGCCACGGCGAGATCGGCGGTGCGGGGCTGCTGGCCGACGTGCGCGACTACCTGCGGCTGCTGCGGGACGAGACGTGGGCCCGCCGCGACTCCGCCGTGGCCGAGCGGACGATCGTCGAGGAGATCTCGGCACTGATGATCGAACGGCATCCGGAGTGGGTCGGCCGGGAGTGGATCGAGAAGGGCGTCGGCTGCCTGTGCTCCGAGCACGCCGAGCACGCCGAGCACGCCGAACACACCGAGCACGCCCAGTAGTTCCGGTACTCCCCGTACTTGATGTTCCCCGTCCTCGATACGCGGCGGCCGGGCTCGCGGTCGTCACCGTGAGCCCGGCCGCCGCCGGTGTCCGTCAGAGCCGGGACAGTTCGTCCACCAGGTCGTCCAGGCCCAGCGAGCCCTGGGACAGGGCCGCCATGTGCCAGGCCTTGGCGTCGAAGGCGGCGCCATGCCGCTTCTTCGCGTTCTCGCGGCCCAGCAGCCAGGCCCGCTCACCGAGCTTGTAGCCGATGGCCTGACCCGGGATGGAGAGGTACCGGGTGAGCTCGCTCTCCACGAAGTCCGCCGGACGGCTGCTGTGCGCGCCGAAGAACTCCTGCGCCAGCTCCGGGGTCCAGCGCTCGCCCGGGTGGAAGGGGGAGTCTGCCGGAATCTCCAGTTCCAGGTGCATGCCGATGTCGACGATGACCCGGGCCGCGCGCATCATCTGCGCGTCCAGGTAACCGAGCCGCTGCTCCGCGTCCTCCAGGAAGCCGAGCTCGTCCATGAGCCGCTCCGCGTACAGCGCCCAGCCCTCGGCGTTGGCGCTGACAAGACCGACGGTGGCCTGGTAGCGCGAGAGGTCGTCGACCACGTACACCCACTGGGCGAGCTGGAGGTGATGGCCGGGGACGCCCTCGTGGTACCAGGTCGAGACGAGGTCGTAGACGGGGAAGCGGGTCTGCCCCATGGTGGGCAGCCAGGTGCGGCCGGGCCGAGAGAAGTCCGAGGACGGCGCGGTGTAGTACGGCGCCGCCGCGCCGCCGGGCGGCGCGATGCGCGACTCCACCTTCCGTACCGGCTCGGCGAGTTCGAAGTGGGTGCCGTCCAGCGCCTCGATCGCCCGGTCCATCACACCCTGGAGCCACGCCTGGACCTCGTCGACGCCCTCGATGTGCCTGCCGTGCTCGTCGAGGTGCGCGAGCGCCACCCAGGGGGTCTCGGCGCCGGGCAGGATCTTCTCGGCCTCGGACTTCATCTCCGCGAGGAGCCGGTGGTACTCGGACCAGCCGTACGCGTACGCCTCGTCGAGGTCGAGATCCGTACCGTTGAAGTAACGTGCCCAGCGCGCGTACCGCTCGCGGCCCACCGTGTTCGGCGCGCCCTCGATCGTGGGCGCGTAGACGTCACGCATCCAGTCGCGCAGCTCCAGCAGGGCCCGCGTGGCCGTCCGGGCGGCCGTGTCCAGCTCGTCCCGCAGGGCGTCGGGCCCCGCGGACACGAAGTCCTCGAACCAGCCACGGCCCTGCCCGTCCGGGTCCGACCACTCGGTGAGCTGCTCGATGAAGGTCGCGGTGGGGCGCGGGCCCGCGTACAGCTTGCGCTCCAGGCCGAGGGCGAGGGACTCGCGGTACCCCGTGAGGGCGGTCGGCACCGCGCGCAGCCGCTCGGCGATCGCGGCCCAGTCCTCGTCCGTCTCGGTCGGCGCGATGGTGAACACCTGGCGCACGGAGTGCGCGGCCGTCTGCATGTTGCCGACGGCCCGCAGGCCCTCGTCGGCGTCGTGGACAGCCAGTTCGGCGGTGAGCCGCTCGCGCAGCAGCCGGGCGCAGCGGCGCTCGATGTCGCTGTCCGCCCCCGGCTGCCGCTCCGCCTCGTCGAGCCGGGCGAGCGTCGTCCGCGCCAGCTCCGCGACGGCCTCCTGCCCCGCGGGCGAGGTGTCGGGGAGCTTGTCGGCACTCTCCTTCACACCGAGGTAGGTACCGAGGACCGGATCGAGGGCGATGAGATCGTCGACATACGCGTCGGCGACCTCGCGGGGCAGCGGGCTCTTCGTCTCTGACATGCCGACATCCTCATACGAGGACGGGTGCCGCGTCAGCCCGGTCGCCCGGGCATGGGGCGGGCATCAGCCTGATTTTGCCGACGTCGGGGCCGCGGACGAGGGCGACGCGGGGGAGGGCGGGAGCAGGGGGCCGCAGTCCCACTGCTGGAAGATCAACCGGGTCTCCACCCGGGCCACCTCACGCCGGGACGTGAACTCGTCGAGGACCAGCCGTTGCAGGTCGGCCATGTCCGCGACGGCGACCAGGACGAGGTAGTCGTCGGGCCCGGTGAGGTGGAAGACGGTCCGGGACTCCGGCAGCGCCCTGATCCGCTCCACGAACGGCCCGACCAACTCCCGTCGATGCGGTCTGACCTGCACGGACAGCAAGGCTTCCAGGCCCCGCCCGAGCTTCGCCGGATCGAGGCGCAGCTGATGGCCGAGAATCACCCCCGCACGGCGCAGCCTCGTCACCCGGTCCAGGCAGGTCGAGGGCGCGACTCCGACCTGCGCGGCGAGATCGCGGTACGTCGTCCGTGCGTCGTTCTGGAGCAGCCGCAGCAGATGAAGATCCACCGGATCGAGTACGACAGATTCGGCCATGGCCCGAACGTAACACGGAGTGTGCGTCCGGGGCCCCGGCCGGTGTTCAGTCTGCTGTGCATGGAATCCGTGGTGCACGACGCATACGAAGCTCAGGACGAATCCTGCGACCCTCGGGGCGACTCCTATGACGGTCGGGACGACCTCCACGACCTCCACGACGTTCAGGGCACCCGTGCCCGCGCGCCGCGTGCCCTCGCCACCGAGGCCGTGCACGCCGGGCGCGAGGACCTCGCCCGGCAAGGACTGCACGCCGCGCCGATCGACCTGTCCACGACCTACCCCTCGTACGACAGCCGCGGCGAAGCCGCTCGTATCGACGCGTTCGCGGCCGACGGCGCCGAGCCGGAGGGGCCGCCCGTCTACGGGCGCCTCGGCAACCCGACCGTCGCCCGTTTCGAGACCGCCCTCGCCCGCCTCGAAGGAACCGAGAGCGCGGTGGCCTTCGCGAGCGGCATGGCCGCGCTGAGCGCCGTACTGCTCGTGCGGAACGCGCTCGGCCTGCGGCATGTCGTCGCCGTACGGCCCCTGTACGGCTGCAGCGACCACCTGCTCACCGCCGGGCTGCTGGGCTCCGAGGTCACCTGGGTCGACCCGGCGGGCATCGCGGACGCCCTGCGCCCCGACACCGGCCTCGTCATGGTCGAGTCCCCGGCCAATCCGACGCTCGCCGAACTGGACCTGCGCGCCGTGGCGCACGCCTGTGGCTCCGTACCGCTGCTCGCCGACAACACCTTCGCCACACCCGTGCTGCAACGCCCCGCGGAGCAGGGGGCCCGCCTGGTCCTGCACAGCGCCACCAAGTACCTGGGCGGACACGGGGACGTCATGGCCGGAGTGGTGGCCTGCGACGAGGAGTTCGCCCGGGGGCTGCGCCAAGTGCGGTTCGCGACCGGGGGCGTGCTGCATCCACTGGCCGGGTATCTGCTGCTGCGCGGCCTGTCGACCCTGCCCGTACGGGTCCGGGCCGCGTCCGCCAACGCCGCCGAACTCGCCCGCCGGCTCGCCGCCGATCCGCGCGTCGAGCGCGTCCACTATCCGCGGATCGGCGGTGCCATGATCGCCTTCGAGGTCCACGGTGACCCGCACGAGGTCATCGCCGGGGTCCGCCTGATCACCCCGGCGGTGAGCCTCGGCAGTGTCGACAGCCTGATCCAGCATCCGGCGTCCATCAGCCACCGCATCGTGGCCGCCGACGACCGCCGCGAGTCGGGGGTCGGTGACCGCTTGCTGCGCCTGTCGGTGGGGCTGGAGGACGTGGAGGACCTGTGGGCCGATCTGGACGGTGCGTTGGGGCGGTGACCAGGCAGAGGCCCCGGGCGAGGTGCCCGGGGCCTCCCGGTGTCCGTCCTACTTCCTCTGCCTCTGCCCCTGCCCCTGCTTCTGCTCCTGGTCGTAGGGCAGTCGGGAGGTCACCGGTGTGGCGTCCAGGCGGGCCGTGATGACGAGGGTGCCCTCCTCGATCTGGTAGTCGAGGGGGAGGTCCAGGCCGCGCATGGCGGCGACCATGCCGGTGTTGGAGGCCTGCGTGACGGCGTACACGCTCTCGCAGCCCGCCTCGACGGCCATCGTCACGAGTCGGCCGAGCAGTTCGGCGCCGATCCCGCGCCGCTGCCAGTCGTCCTCGACGAGCAGCGCGATCTCCGTCTCGTCGCCGTCCCAGAGGAGATGGCCGAGCCCGACGACGCGTCCCGAAGCCGTCTGCACGGCGAGGGTGCGTCCGAAGCGCGGGCTGAGCAGGTGGTTCAGATAACGGTCCGCGTCACCGACAGGCCCGTGGTAGCGCATGCTCAGCGTGCGCGAGGAGCAGCGCTCGTGCATCGCCTTCGCCGCGGCGAGATCGGAGACGTCGGCGCGACGCACCGTGATCGCGGGACCCTCCGGCAGTGTCAGCATGTCCTGGCTGAGCGGGATGCGCGGACCCAGCCGCGCGTCCAGCTCCACCAACGCCCGCGCCCGAGCGAACTCGGTCGGCGTGAAAGGCAGATACGGCCGTTCCACCGTGATCACCCCACCCTCCGGTGCGCGCAACCGCATCACCGTGTCTTCCAGCACTCCTTCGACCGGCGCACCCTCTTCCGCCCGGCCCGACCCGGGGGAGCGGGCGGGCAGCGAACGAATGGTGCACCTACCGAGCAACTGCCGGAGGGCGAGCGGAAGTTCCGCCGCGTCCAAAGCCGTGCGCGTGGCCAGCCCCAGGACGCGCGTCGGAGCGTCCACCAGGTCGTGGGCGTCGGCCCGTTCGATCCAGGTCCCGGTGCCGCCCGCCAGCGAGACGGCGCGGGTGATCTCGGACGCGTCCAGTTCGACGGGGGCGCGCAGCAGGAACTCGTCGACCGTGCCCTCGGCGAGCGGGTGCGTCTGCAGGCTCAGGATGTCCACCCGCTGGTGGGCCAGTGTCACGCACAGCGCGGCCAGCGAACCCGGCTCGTCCTTCACCGTCGTCCGCATCCGCCACAGGACGGTCTCTCCCGTGACGGCCTCCGGCGCCGCCGTGGTCCGGTCGGCCCGCCCGGCCTCTCGCCCCACGGCGAGGGTCCGGGCACCGGTATCGCCCGTGGGCGGCGCGTGACCGTGGCGGCGTGCCCACCATGTGTGGAATCCGGCCGTGGCCACCAGGACCACGGACGAGATCACCAGCAGGGCCGGGCCGTCGGGGCCGTGTCCGATCAGGTTAGCGACGGCGTCGGCGACCGCGACGGCCGTGAACAGCGCGGCGAGCTCGACCACGTCGCGTCGCCAGTGGTGGACGGGGCGTCCGTGCTTCGCCCGGGTTACATCAGACATGTCTGGAGTCATGCAACCACTGTGAAGGAATGGTGTTGCGTGATCACGAACGGTCTGTGACTGATCGGTAAAGTGTCGTTCTATCCTTTTTGCGGTTCTTTTTGCCCTTGTTTTGCCTGCCTCGGATCACCTGGCTTACGTGCCTGGTCACAAGAGCGGCCGCGCACCGGGGGATGACTCCGGTGCGCGGCCCGACCCTTCCAGGGTACGGGAGTTGGGCGCCGTTACTGACCCACACGCCCCGGCTGCAACGTCTGTGTGAACAGCACCGTGCCGTCCAGGTCGCGCAGCCGCACCGTCAGCTCCCCGCTGTCGCCGTCGATGTCGACCTCGCCGAAGAACTGGTAACCGTCCGCCGGCGAGACATTGGCGGTGGCGGGAGCCTTGACGAAGACCCGGTCGGGGCCGAAGGTGCCGTCCAGTGCGTTCGCCTGGAAGGCGCCCGCGTTGAGCGGTCCGGAGACGAACTCCCAGAACGGCTCGAAGTCCTTGAAAGCGGCCCGCGAGGGGTCGTAGTGCTGTGCCGAGGTGTGGTGGACGTCGGCCGTCAGCCACACGGTCCCGGTGATCCGCCGGTGCTTGATGAACCGCAGCAGCTCGGCGATCTGCAGCTCGCGGCCGAGCGGCGCGCCCGGGTCGCCCTGGGCGACGGCCTCGATGTTCGGCTTGCCCTCGACCGGGTCGGGCACGACCAGGCCCAGCGGCATGTCGGCGGCGATGACCTTCCACATCGCGCGCGACGCGGCCAGCTCGCGCTTGAGCCACTCCAGCTGCACGCGGCCGAGGATGCCCTGCGGGTCGGTCGTCTGGTCGTCGGGCGAGTTGGCGTTCCGGTAGGTCCGCATGTCCAGGACGAACACGTCCAGGAGCGGGCCGTGGTGGACGGTCCGGTAGATCCGTCCGTCCGGGCGTCCGCTGATGGTGGAGATCGGGAAGTACTCCGAGAACGCCCGCCGGGCACGGAAGGCCAGGTCGTCGAGTTTCGTGCCGGCCGGGTAGGGGGTGCCGGCCCCGATGACCTCGCCCGGGTACCAGTTGTTGCGGACCTCGTGGTCGTCCCACTGGACGATGTTCGCAACCCGGGCGTTGAACCGGCGCAGCGCCGAGTCCAGCAGGTTGTAGCGGAAGTTGCCCCGGTAGTCGGCCAGGGTGACCGCGACGTGCGACTTCTCCTCGGTGGTGATGCTCCGGTACAGGCTGCCGTCCGGAAGCGGCGCCGTGGCGGAGATCGGGCCGTCCGCGTAGATGTTGTCGCCGCTGCACAGGAAGAAGTCCGGGTCCAGCTTCGCCATGGCGTCGAAGATCCGGTAACCGCCGATGGACTCGTTGATGCCCCAGCCCTGTCCGGCCAGGTCGCCGGACCAGACGAACCGGACGTCCTGCCGCCGCTTCGCGGGCGCGGTGCGGAAGGTGCCGGTCACCGGCTCGCCCGTACGGCGCGGGTCGTCGGGGTCGGCCAGCAGTACGCGGTAGTGGATCTGCTCGCCGGAGGGCAGTTCGCGCAGCCGTGTCGTACCGGTGAAGTCGGAGTCCGCACCGAGCAGCGGACCGTGCCATCTGCGGGGGTTGCGGAACGACTCGGTCGCGGACGTCTCGACGATCATCCGGGCCGGGCGGTCCGAGCGGACCCACACCAGGCCGGAGTGCGCGCTCACGTCTCCGGCCTGGACGCCCCACCCCGCCTCGGGCCGCCCGGACAGCGCGAACGCCGGGGCCGAGCCCAGTGCGGTGGGCAGGGCCAGGGCCGCGGAAGCGGCGAGGGATCCGCGCAGGACGCCGCGGCGACCGGGGAGGGGAAGAGGGCTTTGCGGGCGGTGTGACATGAATGCGCCTCCAGGGACGGAGTCGGCCGATGTGCCTAGCCACAACTACGGGTGCGCCGCAGCGCGCACGGAAACCACAAGTGAACAACTGGCCCCGCAGGCAAGGGCACCGACGTCCGCCTCCGACCGCGCACTCCCACGGATGCGCCGGCCTTGCCACGCACACGGACGCCCCCTCAGCGGTCAGGCGCGCAGCGCCTGCGCCATCAGACGTACGCCGGCGCGGATCCGCGCGGGGGACTGGTGGGCGTAACCGAGCACCAGCCGTACGTCGGCGCGCTCGACCGCCCGCCCGTAGTGGGCCAGCGGACGCACGGCCACCCCCGCCGCCGCGGTGCGCTCCAGGAAGTACTCCGGCGGCCCGTACCGCCCGGGCAGCGCGGCGATGACATGCAGACCCGCCGCGATCCCGGACACCTCGGTACCGGGAAAGTGCTCCTCCAGTGCGGATACGAGGGCGTCGCGCCGTTCCCGGTAGGCGCGCTGGCAGCGGCGCAGCTGCCGGTCGTAGTCGCCCCGTTCCACGAACCGGGCCAGGAGCGCCTGGTCCACGACGGGGTTCCCCAGATCCATGGTGCGCTTGCGCTCGACGACCTCCTCGGCGAGCGCCGCCGGTACGAGCAGCCAGCCGAGCCGCAGCCCGGGCGCGAGCGACTTGCTGACCGACCCCGTGTAGGCGACGTGCTCGGGATCGAGCCCTTGAAGCGCCCCCACGGGAGCACGGTCGTAGCGGAAGTCCCCGTCGTAGTCGTCCTCGACCACCAGACCGTCCACCGAGCGCGCCCAGTCGAGGAGTTCCGTGCGGCGCCGCGCCGAGTAGGCGATCCCCGACGGGAACTGGTGGGCGGGCGTGGTCACCACCGCCCGTACGCCCGACTCCTTCAGCGGCCCGGTGGCCAGCCCTTCGTCGTCCAGCGGCAGCGGTACGGCGTCGAGGCCGGCCGAGGCGTAGAGGGTGCCGTGCTCCGGGCTTCCGGGGTCCTCGACGCCGATCGCGCGCACCCCGCGCGCGTGGAGCACGAATCCGAGCAGGGTCGTCGCCTGCGCGACCCCGGAGACCACGATGACGCGCTCGGGGTCCGCGACCACGCCGCGGCGCCGTGCGAGCAGTTCGGCGAGGGCGGTGCGCAGCCGGGGCAGACCGCGCGGATCCGGGTAGCCGAGCGCTTGGTGGGGCAGTTCGGCGAGGACCCCGCGCTGGGCCGCCGCCCAGGCGGCGCGCGGGAACAGGGACAGATCCGGTGTCCCGGGAAGGAAGTCGGCGCGGGCCCCGGCGGGGCGCGGTGCGAGGTCACGCGCGCGCGGGTGGGCTGCCCGGGCGGCGCCGCCGACCCAGGTCCCCGCGCCCCGGTCGCTGCGCAGGTACCCCTCCGCGGTCAACTGCTCGTACGCCTCGGTGACCAGCCCCCGCGACACCCCGAGGTCGGCGGCGAGCTCGCGGCTGGACGGCAGCCGGGTACCCGGCGCGAGCCGCCCCGTGCGGACCGCCTCGCGCAGCGCGGCCTGCAAAGCGCGCCCACGCGCGCGTGCCGGTGCCGCGGCGGCCGGCACGAGCAGCTCCCATGCGGCCCCCGACGGCGTCAACTCCCCGGCGGCCCCCGACGGCGTCATGTGGTCCCCGATGGCGTCATGAAAGTGGACCTTAAACCGGACCGCCGCCCTTCGTAGCGTCACCGTCATGAACATCACCACCCTCCGCGGGTCGCTGCTCGCCGCCCTCGCCTGCGTCCTCGTCGGAGGCTCCTTCACCGCCAACAGCGTCCTGGGCCACTACCCGTACGCGGGGGGTCAGTTCCTTCGCTACGGTCTCGCCTGCGTGCTGCTCCTGCCGCTGGTCGGACGGGGTGGCACGGCACCGCTGCGGCGGCTGGCGGTACGCCGGTGGGGGCGCCTCGTGCTGCTCGCGGCCGTCGGCATGGTCGGCTTCAACCTCGCCGTGATCGCCGCCGAACGCACCGCGGAACCAGCCGTTCCGGGCGTTTTCGTGGGCTGCGCCCCGGTGGTCGTGGCCGTGGTCGTCCCCCTTCTTGAGGGCCGTCGGCCCCAACGTCCGGTCCTGTACGGGGCGTCGCTCGTCGCGGTGGGCGCCTTCACCGTCCAGGGCTGGGGGCGCACCGACGGCACGGGGATCGCGTACTCCGTGTGCGCGCTCGCGGGCGAGGTGGGCTTCGCGGTGCTCGCCGTACCGGTGCTGCGCCCGCTCGGGCCCCGGCTGCTGTCGGCCACCGTCTGCGGGATCGCCGCGGTCGAGTCGGCGGTGGCCGGGATCCTCACCGCGCGCCTCACCGGCGGCGCGTGGCTGCGGATGCCGGACACCACCGAGGCCGCCGCGCTGTTGTGGCAGGCGGCGGTCGTCACGGTCGTCGGCTTCGTGTGCTGGTACATGGGCATGCAGCGCATCGGCGCGGAGCGCGCCACGCTCTTCTCCGGGCTCATCCCCGTCGCCGCGGCCGGCACGGCGCCGCTGGTCGGCACGGGCGCGTACGGCGCCGCGCAGGCCGCGGGCAGCGCCCTGGTCGGCGCGGGCGTCGTCCTGGGCTCCGGCGCGTGGCGCCTCACCCGGCGTCGGTCAGCGGCTGCCGTCGAGGATCACACGGGCGACGAGCGCCGGGTCGTCGTTCATCGGGACGTGACCGCAGCCCGGCAGCCGCACCAGCCGGGCCCGGGGAATGATGTGCTTGGCCCGGATCCCCTGGCGGCGCACCAGCAGCCGGTCCCGGGTGCCCCAGGCCACGGTGACGGGCAGCCCCGGGATGTCGTCCGTGAACTGGACGGTGGTGCCGGCCCGGAGGGTGTCAGCGAAGCCCTCGGCGCGGGCCAGCGCGAGGGTCTCGGCGACCACGGCCTCAGGTGAACGGCGGCCGGGCCGGGCGTAGATGGTGCTGGTCAGGGCGGCCCGCCCGGCCGCCGAGCGGGAGAGCCGCTCGATCACCGGGAGCGGCAGGCGCCGCGCGCCCTGCCGCATCGCGAGCAGCACACCGAACGCGTAGCGCCGCTCGACCGGCGACCAGAACCCGGCGGGCGAGATCGCGGTGACGGACCGTACGAGCTTCTCGCGGGCCAACTCCAGGGCCAGCAGGCCGCCCAGGGAGTTGCCCGCCACGTGCGGACGCTCGATCTCCAGCGCCTCGCACAGCGCGCCGAGCGTGGGCACCACCGTCCCGAGGTCGTGCCTGAGCCCGTCGGGCAGCGCCGGGGACTCGCCGAACCCGGGCAGGTCGACGGCTATCACCTCGCGTTCGGCGGCCAGGATGTGCACGACCGGGTCCCAGGCCTGCCGGTGGTGGCCGATGCCGTGCAGCAGGAGCAACGGTTCGCCGGTGCCCACGCGCGCGTAGGACATGGTCACGGTCCGCGGACCGTGCGCGGAGGGAAGGCTGAAGGAGACCGTGGCGGACATGATGCTGCTCCTCTTCTGGTGGCACGTTGAGGCACGTTGACGAACCGTCTTCGTAGACAGCTTGTCAGCAACTGCTACCGACGGGTAGCCCCCGGTCGCCACGAGACCGACGCGTTCACCGGCGCCGTCTGGACACAGCGGGATGTGCCGGGATGGGATGGAGCCGTGACCATCGACACCGCGACCGAGGTCTTCGAAGAGCACCGCCCCGTCCTGATGGGCGTCGCCTACCGCATGCTGGGGCGGGTGGCCGACGCCGAGGACGTCGTCCAGGAAGCCTGGCTGCGCTGGTCAGGCGCCGACCGCGCCGAGGTGCGCGAACCACGCGCCTACCTGGTGCGCATCGCCACCCGGCTCGCCGTCGACCGGCTGCGCCAGGTGCAGTCGCGCAACGAGGCGTACGTGGGACCGTGGCTTCCCGAGCCGTACCTCACCGACTTCGGGGACACCGCCCCCGACACCGCCGAGCGGGCCGTGCTCGCCGACTCCGTCTCGCTCGCCGTCCTCGTCGTCCTGGAATCCCTCTCGCCCCTGGAACGCGCGGTGTTCGTCCTCAGAGAGGCGTTCGGTTACCCGTACGCGGACATCGCCGCCGTCCTCGACCGGGGCGAGCCCGCCGTGCGCCAACTCGCCGGACGGGCGCGCAAGCACGTCGAGGAACGACGCCCGCGCTACGAGGTCGACCCGGCCGAACGCCGCGACCTGACCGAGCGGTTCCTCGCGGCGGCGGCCGGAGGAGACCTGGAGGGGCTCATGTCCCTGCTGGCCCCGGACGTCCGTCTGATCGGCGACAGCGGCGGGCTGTCCAAGGCGCCGCTGCGGGTCATCGAGACCGCCGACAAGGTGGGCCGTTTCCTGTACGCCGTCGCCCAGCAGGGTGTTCCCGATCCGTCGTACCGCTCCCTGGAGCTCAACGCAGGCGCCGCGCTCCTCGTCCTCTCCGGCGGCAAACCCGACAGCACCGTCCAGCTGGATGTCGTGGACGGCCGGATCCAGTGCGTCTACATCGTGCGCAACCCCGAAAAGCTGGTGTCCCTGGGCAACCAGTAGCCCCTGCGGTCCCCTCTTGCCCCTCGAAAGCCCCCGTTTTCTGGACGGGGGCTTTCGACGTCGTGTCACGGACATCACCCCGCGCGAACGCCCTGTGAACGCTGCGCGGCCAGGTGCCTCCGCAATCCGTAAGGGATCGAGGATTGGTCTTGACCAAGGGTGGGGGCGGCCCTATGGTCGCAGAGATAGTGCAAGAACCTTTAATAAACAAGGGCGCTAAAACGCCGCCGGGCCACGGCGATTGCGGAGGACAGGGTGGGGACCACGCAGCTGGAAACGGTGCCGGAGCCGAAGTACTGGCATCTCAAGACGGTGCTCACCGAGGCATTGGACTCGGAGTTCTCCGTGGGCGAGGTCCTGCCCAACGAACGTGACCTCGCGGCCAGGTTCGGCGTCGCTCGCGCCACGCTGCGCCAGGCGCTGGAGCAGCTGGAACTCGAAGGGCGACTGCAGCGCCGCCGTGGGGTGGGCACGACCGTCGCGCCGCCGCGCGTGGGCGTGGCCGTCGGAACCGAGCAGCATGTGTGGCCGGGCGCGGTCGGCGACGCCTGGCGGCCCGTGGACTGCGCGGTGGCGATCCCGCCCGCCGCGGTGGCCGAGGTCCTGGAGACGGGCCCCGACGACCAGGTGCACACGATCCGCCGCTCCCGTGTGACGCACGGCCAGCCGGTCGCCGCCGAGCTGCTCTACATCCCGGCGTCCTCGGTGCCCGGCCTCTCCGCGATCGACGCCCCGTCGGGGGCGACCCTCGCCCGTGCCGTGCTGCGCGAACTGCAGCACCTCGACCTGGAGGGCCAGGACCGCGCCGTGGAGCTCGGCTCGGCCCGCGCGGACGACGCCAAGGAGCTGGACCGGCTGCCCGGGGCGCCCGTTCTCGTCGTCACGACCCGCTACTTCGCCGAGGGGCGCACCGCCGCGGTCTCCGTGGCCACGTACCGCGCCGACACCTGCCGGCTGACCTTCGGCGACTCCGGCGGCGTGGAGATCCACCACGACCCCGAGCGCCGGGCCTCCTGAGCCGCGGCCGAGGTCTCAAGCCGTCACGCCCCGCGACACTCCGGGGTGTGACGGCTTTCCCGTACCCGTGAGACCGCTGGTCAGCGGCGTGCGGTCACGGTCCCCTCCACCGCGAACAACTGCTCTTCCACGTGATCGAGGGCCAGCCGCAGTGCGCCCGTCGCGATGGCCGCCTCGCCCAGCAGGGAGAGCGCCACCTTCGGCGGGCGCAGACAGTAGCGCGCCAGCTCGCGCCGCAGCGGTTCCAGTACGCCGTCCAGACCGGCCGCCCAGCCGCCGATGACGACCAGCTCCGGGTCGAGGGCGAGGACGAGGGCCGCCACGTCGTGCACGAGGCGCTGGATGAAGCGGTCGACCGCCGCGCGAGCCCGCTGGTCACCGCCCTTGGCCAGCGCGAAGACCTCGGCGACGGCCTGCTCGTCGAGCGGGTGCAGTGGCTCGTCCGTGGTCGACAGCAGCGTCTCGGGAGTGGCTCCGCGGCCGAGCAGGTGGAGCGCCCCGATCTCCCCGGCGGCGCCGCCGTATCCCCGGTGCAGCCGCCCGCCGATCAGCGAACCGGCCCCCGGACTCAGCCCGGCCAGCACGAACACCACATCGTCCGACTCCGTCGCCGAGCCCTTCCAGTGCTCGGCGACCGCCGCCGCGTTGGCGTCGTTCTCGACGAGCACCGGGCACTTGAAGGAACGGTTCAGCCGGTCGCCCAGGCGTAGCCCCGTCCACTCGGGCAGCGCCGTGCCCAGGCGCACGGTGCCGTCCGCCTCGACGATCCCCGGGCTGCCCACGCCCACCGCACGCAGGGAACTACGCGCGACACCCGCGCGGCGCAGCAGGTCGGCGACCGCCGTGCGCAGCCGTTCCAGCCGCTCGTCCGCCGACGCGGTCTCGTCCACTTCTTTGGACATGGCGCCCAGCACCCGGCCGTCCAGATCGGCGAGGAGCCCGGCGACGCGATGGGGACCGATCTCCAGGCCCAGCAGATGGCCCGCCTCGGCCCGGAACCGAAACCTCCGCGCGGGACGGCCCTGACGCCGTGCCGCGCCCTCCTCGGCCGCCTTCTCGACCACGAGCCCGGCCTCGATCAGCCCTTCCACGACACCTTCGACGGTGGGCCGGGACAATCCGGTCACCCGGGTGATCTCGGTCAGCGTCGCGCAGTCCGTGGCACGCAACGCGTGCAGCACCACCGCGGAATTGATCCTTCGCAGCAGAGAGGGGTCCCCGCCGGTCAACCGCCCCAACGTCCGTCCTCCCAGCTCGTGCGCGTGTTGGCCGGATCGTACTCGGCGCGGCGCGCCCCGGCGAGAGCCGGGGACCTCCTTTGCTACCGACCGGTCGCTTCGGCCACCGGCGGACCGCCGTTTCAGCCGGGAGCCACGAACCCCGACTCGTACGCCGCGATGACCGCCTGCGTACGGTCCCGGGCTCCCAGCTTCGCCAGTACGGCGCTGACGTGCGACTTGACCGTCTCGGTCCCGACGATCAGCCGCCCGGCGATCTCCGCGTTCGACAGCCCCCGGGCCATCAGCCGCAGCACCTCCGCCTCCCGCTCGGTCAGCGCTGCCCGCTCCATGGCCGCCCGCGCCGCCGGATTCCCGCCGCCGTCCCCGTACTCGGCCGCCAACTGCCGTACGGACGCCGGGAACAGCAGCGACTCGCCCTCCGCGACGAGCCGCACGGCGTGCACGATCTCGGCGGGCCTGGCCCGCTTCAGCAGAAAACCGTCGGCACCCGCGCGCAGCGCCTCGTAGACGTACTCGTCGTTCTCGAACGTGGTGACGACGAGGATCTTCGGGGGATCGCTCACGGTCCGCAGGACCGCGCGCGTGGCCTCGATGCCGTCCATGAGCGGCATGCGGACGTCCATGGCGACGACGTCCGGCCGCAGCCGCCGCACGAGCGGGATCACCGCGGCGCCGTCGGCCGCCTCTCCGACGACCTCGATGTCGGGCTGCGCCTCCAGGACGGCCCGCAGACCCGCGCGGACGAGCGGTTCGTCGTCGACGAGGAGAACGGTGACCGGCATCCGGCCAGCGTAGATCAGCGCAACGGCAGCTCGACCCGCACCTGCCAGTCACCCCTGTCCGGCCCGGTCCGCGCCCGCCCGCCGAGCAGCGCCGCCCGCTCCCGTATGCCCCGCAGGCCACTGCCGCGGCCCGGCCCCGGCATCCCGGCCGTCAGCGGATTGCGGACCTCCAGGCCCAGAGTGCCGTCGTCGACCGCGATACGGACCCGCACCGGCACGCCCCCCGCGTGCCGCAGCACGTTGGTCAAGGACTCCTGGAGGATGCGATAGCCCTCGCGGGAGACCGGTCCCGGCACGGTCTCCAACGCACCCGTCACCTCGGCGTCGACCTTCGCACCCGAGCCGCGCGCCGACTCCAGGAGCCGGTCGGCCTCGCTCAGCGTGGGTCGGCCGCTCGCGGGGCGCCCCGCCTCGCGCAGCACGCCGAGCACGCGCTCCAGGTCCTCCAGGGCGGCCCGGCCGGTGTCCTCGATCGCGAGCAGCGCCCGATCGGTGAACGCGGGGTCGCCGGCCGCCCGTGCCGCGCCCGCCTGCACCACCGCCACGGTCAGCGCGTGCCCGATCGAGTCGTGCAGCTCACGGGCGATGCGCGTGCGTTCCAGGAGCTGTTCGGTGCGTTCCTCCAGAGCGGCGAGGCGCTCGGCGGGGGAGGGGCCCAGCAGCCGACGTGCGATGACCGTGACCAGCTCGCCGAGGCCGACGACCGCGCCGTACAGAGCGAGCAGCGGCACGGGTACGAGCAGGGCGCAGGCCCACGGCGGGGGCGACAGGGGCAGCAGCGTGATGTCGACGGGGCGGCCCCAGGCGGCCCCGGCCAGTTCGATGGCGGTCACCGGCATCCAGACGGTGACCCCTGTCGTCACCGCCCCGAGACCCATCCGCACTTCGAGCCACAGCACGGTCCGCAGCCGGTCCCGCCAGGTCGCCGACGGCGCGACCGAGATCACCGCGTCCCGGTCGCCCCGCTCCCGCGGCTCGTCCGGCGCCAGCATGTACCGCGCCTGCACGCCCTCGCCCCGCCGCACGGCCGGGACCAGCCCCAGCGGGATCGACAGCACCGCGGGCACCCACGGTCTCGACATGTCGATGAACAGCCACACACTGACGAACAGCATCGGCACCCACAGATGCAGCAGGCGCGTGTAGGTGGTCCCCAGGAACAACGGGCGCAGAAAGCGGGCCATCGCGCCATCGTCCCAGCCGGCCCCGGCAACCGGCTTCCCCCGAGCGGGGGAGACGATCTCCACCGGCGGGGGAGTACCGACCGCGCAAAGGCCGCCAGGCTGGGGCCATGACCAGCATCGACGTCCAGAACCTGACCAAGGAGTACGGCAGTCTGCACGCCGTGGACGACCTCACCTTCAGCGTGCTTCCCGGCCGCGTCACCGGCTTCCTCGGACCCAACGGCGCCGGAAAGTCCACCACCATGCGGCTCGTCCTGGGCCTGGACCGGCCCACGTCCGGCACCGCCACCGTCGGCGGCCGGCCCTACGCCTCGTTCGACGAACCCCTGCGCCGGGTCGGAGCACTGCTCGACGCGGGGGCCGCGCACGGCTCGCGCACCGCGCGCGACCATCTGCGGGCCCTCGCCGCGAGCAACCGCATCTCCGAACGCCGGGTGGACGCCGTGCTGGAGGAGTCGGGGCTCGCGTCCGTGGCGCGGCGCAGGGTGAAGACGTACTCCCTGGGCATGCGACAGCGCCTGGGCATCGCGGCCGCGCTCCTCGGCGACCCGCCCGTGGTGCTGCTCGACGAACCGTCGAACGGGCTCGACCCCGAAGGGATCATCTGGATCCGCGAGGTGCTGCGCCGACTGGCCCGTGAAGGCCGCACGGTGCTCGTCTCCAGCCATCTCATGAACGAGACCGCGTCCTTCGCCGACCACCTCGTCGTCCTCGGCCGGGGCAGGCTCCTCGCCGACACCCCCTTGCGGGAGTTCATCCACGCGCGCGTGCGGCCCCGGGTACGGGTGCGCACCACGGACGGCGCCGCTCTCGGCGCGCTGCTCGCGCGCCACGGTCACGAGGCCGTCGAGGGTGCGGACGGACGGTGGACCGTCCCGCACGCACGTGTGGAGGACATCGGGCTCCTCGCCTCCGGCGCGGGCCTGCCGATCCTCGAACTCGCGGCGGAGGAGGGCACGTTGGAGCAGGCGTACCTCGACCTGACGGCCGCCGAGGCCGAGTTCACCGCCGCACCGACGCCCACCCGGCCCCAGGAGGCCCGATCATGACCTTCGCACCCGTACTCCACGCGGAGTGGATCAAAATCCGTACCCTGCGGTCCCTCGTCGCGGGACTGCTCGCCGTGCTCCTGGCGACGGCGGCGTTCTCCGCGCTCGCCGGCCTCGACAACTCCGGTGGCCAGGACTTCGACCCGCTGTTCTCGGTGTTCTTCGGCGTGAGCTTCGGGCAGATCGCGGCGATCACCTTCGGCGCGCAGGCCGTCGCGGCCGAGTTCCGGGACGGCGCGCTGCGGGTGTCGCTGGCCGCGGTGCCCCGGCGGGGACGGTGGTTCGCGGCCAAGGTGGTGGCGATCGGGGTTCCCGCGCTGGCCGTCGGCCTGCTGACAGGGCTCGTGAGCCTGCTCGTGGGCAAGGCGGTCCTCGGAACCAGGGCGAGCGGGCTGACGTGGGGCGAAGGGGTACGCGGGGCCGTGGGCTGCGCCCTCTACCTGGCGCTCATGGCCCTGTTCGCCGCCGGGCTCACGGCCGTACTGCGCAGCGCGGTCGCCACGTTGGGCATCCTGGTCCCGTTCCTCCTGATCGTCTCCTTCGTGATCGGCGGAATGTCGGGCGGCGCGGCCGACTTCCTGCCCGACCGGGCGGGCCAGGTGGTGCTCCACGAGACGTGGGACGGCGCCCTCGGCCCCTGGAGCGGGCTCATGGTGACCGCGGCCTGGACGGCGGCGGCCCTCGCGGCGGGCGCGTGGAGCGTACGGCGCAGGGACGCCTGACGGCACACCAATTGTCAGTGGCAGCGGCTTTACTGGATCTCATGACCATCGCACGGCATCTGGCCACGATCGACCGGCTGTGCTCCCAGGACTTCCCCCTGGAGCACGGCGGGCCGACCGGCAGTCCCGGGGGGCCCGGTTTCCACCTCGTCGAGTTAGAGCGGAGCGCCGGCTCCGGGGAGGGCGACGACGGGGAGCGAGAGGAGCAGATCGAGGCGTGGCGGGAGGGCCTCGCACAGCGGCTCGCCGACCGGTGGGGGGAGCGGGGGCACATGAGCCTGGACGGCGTCTTCCTGCGCGCTCAGCAGGGCGACGAGCACATACCGGAGCCGTGGGCCTCCCTCGGTGCGCACGTGCGGAACGTGTACGTGTGGCAGGCGCGCGGTCATGGCCGCTGGGTCGCCCTCGGCATCTCCCGGCTGGGCGCCGACCCGGAGTTCAGCCTGCTCGCCCTGGTCACCGAGATCGACCCGCCGTGACCTGATCCGCTACCCCTCGGCGGCGGCCACCCGCAGCCGTCCGAACTCCTCGGCCATCGTCGCCGCCGTCCAGTGCGCGTTGAGCCCACTCGGATTGGGCAGCACCCAGACCCGGGTGTCCCCGATCGTCCGCTCCTGCGGGCCGATCGCGGCCTTCCGGTCTTCGAAGGCCGCCCGGTAGGCGGTCACCCCCACCACCGCCAGCCACCTCGGCCGCAGTCGCTCCACCTTGGCGCTCAGCAGCCGTCCGCCCTCGCGGTACTCCTGCGCGGACAGCTCGTCGGCCCGGGCGGTCGCGCGCGCCACCACGTTCGTGATGCCGAGCCCGTACGACGGCAACTCGCCCTGCTCCGACGGCTTCATCAGCCGGGGCGTGAACCCCGACAGATGCAGCACGGGCCAGAAGCGGTTGCCGGGACGGGCGAAGTGGTGGCCCGTGGCGGCGGTCGTCAACCCCGGATTGATGCCGCAGAAAAGCACCTTGAGGCCGTCCCCGACGACATCCGGCACCAGCCGGTCGCGGGCGGCCTCGAGGTCCGCGGGAGTCAGCCGCGTCAGAGGATCGCCCCCGGCGTGTAGCCCGCGGCCTCCGGGTGCTGCTTCACGATCTCCTCGATGCGGCCGACGACGGCGGCGACCTGGTCGGCGGCGGCACCGGTGAACGACAGCTTGTCGGCCATCAGCTCGTCCAACTGCGCGCGGTCGAGCGGAATGCGCTCGTCGGCGGCGAGCTTGTCGAGGAGTTCGTTGCGCTCGGCGCCCTGTTCGCGCATGGCGAGCGCGGAGGCGACGGCGTTCTCCTTGATCGCCTCGTGCGCGACCTCACGGCCGACGCCCGCGCGCACCGCGCCCATCAGGACCTTGGTCGTCGCGAGGAACGGCAGGTAGCGGTCCAGCTCGCGCGCGACGACGGCCGGGAAGGCGCCGAACTCGTCGAGGACGGTCAGGAAGGTCTCCAGCAGGCCGTCCAGCGCGAAGAACGCGTCGGGCAGTGCGACCCGGCGGACCACCGAGCAGGACACGTCGCCCTCGTTCCACTGGTCGCCCGCCAGCTCGCCGGTCATCGAGGCGTAGCCGCGCAGGATGACCATGAGGCCGTTGACACGCTCGCAGGAGCGGGTGTTCATCTTGTGCGGCATCGCCGAGGAGCCGACCTGGCCCGGCTTGAAGCCCTCGGTCACCAGCTCGTGCCCGGCCATCAGCCGGATCGTCTTGGCCGTCGAGGACGGCGCGGCCGCCAGCTGCACCAACGCGGTCACGACCTCGTAGTCCAGCGAGCGCGGGTAGACCTGGCCGACGGAGGTGAAGGCCTGCGAGAAGCCGAGGTGCCCGGCGATCCGCTGCTCCAGCTCGGCGAGCTTCGCCGCGTCCCCGCCCAGCAGGTCGAGCATGTCCTGCGCGGTGCCGACCGGGCCCTTGATGCCGCGCAGCGGGTAGCGGCCGAGCAGCTCCTCGACGCGGCCGTACGCGACGAGCAGCTCGTCGGCCGCGGTCGCGAAGCGCTTGCCGAGGGTGGTGGCCTGGGCGGCCACGTTGTGCGAGCGGCCCGCGATGACCAGCTCGGCGTACTCGCCCGCCAGCTTGCCGAGCCGCGCCAGGACGGCCACCGTGCGGTCGCGCATCAGCTCCAGCGAGAGCCGGATCTGCAGCTGCTCGACGTTCTCGGTGAGGTCCCGGGACGTCATGCCCTTGTGCACGTGCTCATGCCCGGCGAGGTGGTTGAACTCCTCGATCCGCGCCTTCACGTCGTGCCGCGTGACCTTCTCGCGCTCGGCGATCGAGGCCAGGTCGACCTGGTCGAGGACGCGCTCGTAGTCGGCGATCGCGGCGTCCGGGACCTCGATCCCGAGGTCCTTCTGCGCCCGCAGCACGGCGAGCCAGAGCTGACGCTCCAACTTCACCTTCTGCTCGGGGGACCAGAGCGTGGCGAGCTCGGCGGAGGCGTAGCGTCCGGCGAGGACGTTGGGGATACGGGGCTTTGCAGGCGCGGCAGTCACGTGGACGGAGTTTACCCGCCGTCCGGAGGCGCTCCGGAACGTCCGCACGCTCCGGAGCCCAGGTCAGCGGTAGTGCCCGTGGCCAGGCCCCTAGGGGCGGATGCCGTCGCAGGCGATCGGCAGATGGCGCGGGCCGCGCAGGACCGCGTTCTGCCGGTAGGGCGGCGGGTCCTCCAGCAGCCTGGGGTTCTCCAGTCTGCGGGCCAGCTCGCTCAGCGCGAGCTGTGCCTCCAGACGGGCGAGCGGGGCGCCGAAGCAGCTGTGGATGCCGCTGCCGAAGCCGAGGTGCTGGATGTCCCCGCGGTCCGGGTCGAAGCGGTCCGGATCCTTGAAGCGGTCGGGGTCGCGGTTGCCCGCCGCCAGCACCAGCCACACCGACGCGCCCTTGGGGATGGTGACCCCGCGGACCTCGATGTCGGTGAGGGTGGTGCGCTGCGGCACCAGCTGCACCGGTGGCTCGAACCGCAGCAGCTCCTCGACGACGGGGACGGCCAGGTTCGGGTCCTTGCGCAGCCGCTCGAGCACGTCGGGGTTGCGCAGCAGGGTCAGCATGCCGTTGGTGATGAGGTTGACCGTCGTCTCGTGGCCGGCGATCAGCAGGAGCGCCGCGGTGCTCAGGACCTCCATCGTCGTCATGACACCGTCCGGCCCTCCCGCCGTGGACAGCTGGGACAGCATGTCGTCACCGGGCTTCTTGCGGCGTTCTTCGATGAGCCCGGCCAGATACATGCCCAGCTCGGTGCGGGCGTTGTGGGAGACCTTGGCGCGCTCGTCGGTGTCGGCGCCCGGGTCGGGGTCCAGACTGGCGGCGATCGTCTCCGCCCAGGAGTGGAAGCGCGCCTCGTCCTCGCGCGGTACCCCCAGCAGCCGGCAGATCACGGTCACGGGGAAGGGATAGGAGAACTGGTCGACCAGATCGATCCGGTCCGGGTTGTCGATGCCGTCGATGAGCCCGGAGACGATGTCCTTCAGCTCGCCGTGCATCTCGTGGACACGCCGCGGGGAGTGCGGCGGCCCGAACGGCCGGTTCGTCATGCGCCGCAGCCGGTCGTGCTCCGGCGGGTCGAGGCGCAGGAAGCTCGGCGGAAGAGCCGTCTCGTCGTCCGCTTCGGCGGCCAGCGGGTTCGCGGTCGCCGGCGTCTTCAGATTGCGGGCGTCGGAGCTGATGCGCGGATCGTGGAGCAGGCTCTGGATGTCGTAGTACCTGCTGAGGACGAACGGTCCGTCCGCGTCGTGGTACACCGGCGTCTTGCGCAGCTCCTCGTACAGCGGATACGGATCGGCGCGGTGGGCGTAGTCGATGATCTGCCGCAGGATGGCTTCGGTCATGGGTGCGTCCTAGGGAACGTCGGATCAGTGCCGAGCGGGGGTGAACGTCAGCCGTCGGTCGTCCGGCGCGTATCCGCTGAGGGTGACGGTCGGGCCGTGGGTGGGCACGGACGGGTCGGGGAAGTCGGCGGGCATCGGCTGCTGCCCCTCGGGGCGGCGGTCCACCGTGGGGAAGGCCGGCGGGAAGGGCGCCGTGGTCTCGATGAGCTGCTCGTAGAACTGCAGCCACTTCGTCTGGTCGAAGGTGACGGCGCCGATGACGCGCCCCTGGTACCCGTAGACGCCGGTGAACCGGTGCTCGCTGCGGGAGCCCTGGGCGATGAGGATCTCCGTCCCCATCGACGGCACCCCGACGGACTTGATGTTCACGCCGAACTGGGAGGACCAGAAGGCGGGCACCCAGATGTGGGGGCGGCGGTCCGCGCTCTCGCTCAGCATGTTGTGTGCGGCGGTCTCGGCCTGGGCGACGGCGTTGCCCCAGTGTTCCAGGGACAGGAACTGGTATCCGAACAGTGGGTGCGGGGACCGTGCGACGTCACCGGCCACATAGATGTCGTCGGTGACGATGCCCCGGATGTCGAAGGCCCGGCACCCGGCGTCACAGGCGATGCCCCGGGGACCCGCGCCGAGTCCGGACCCGGCGAGCCATTCGGTGTTGCGCTGGGCGCCGAGGGAGACGACCACCACGTCGGCCTGGACGGCGTTCCCGTCGGAGAAGTGCGCGGCGCGGACGTGTCCCGCGGAGTCGCCTTCCAGGCGGGTCACCATGACGCCGCAGCGCAGGTCGACGCCGTGTTCGCGGTGCAGTTCGGCCGCGACCTCGCCGACGACTCCGCCGAGCGCTCCGACCAGCGGCGCGTCGGCCCGCTCGGCCACGGTGACCGCGATCCCGCGTTCCCGGCAGGCGGAGGCGATCTCGGAGCCGGTGAACCCGGCGCCGATGACGAGCACGCGGCGGGGGCCCTGCGCGAGCGAGCGCTCCAGCGCTTCGGCGTCGTCGCGGGTCCGCAGCACGAACACCCCGTCGAGCTCCGCCTCGTCCTCCTGGGGCCAGGGTCTGGCGCGTACACCGGTGGCGATGAGCAGCCGGTCGTACTCCACCTCGTCGCCGTCGGCCAGCCGTACCCGCCGGGCCGCGATGTCGAGGCCGGTGGCCGCAACCCCGAGGCGCCACCGCGCGTCGATGGCGCGGTGCCGGGGAAGGCCGGTGCGGTCCGCCGTCGCCCTGCCCAGCAGGACCTGCTTGGACAACGGCGGTCGGTCGTACGGCTCGTAGGGCTCGTCCCCGATCATCGTGAGGGAACCGGCGAACCCCTTCTCCCGCAGGGTCTCCGCGGCCCGAAGTCCCGCCAGCGAGGCGCCGACGACGACGATGCGGCCGTCACGCATGAGCCGGTCCAGCGATCCGTCGGCGCTCACCGGCCGGCCTCCCGGTCGGTTCCGGCGTTCCCGCCGGGGGAGTTCGCGTCCACCATGATGGCCTGGACGGGACACGCGGCCACGGCTCGCGCCATGTCCTCGCGCCGGTCCTCCTCGACCTCGGGGTTGTAGAGCAGCGACTCGTCCCCGTGCATGGCGAAAACATCGGGAGCCAGGAACGCACACTGCGCGTATCCCTGGCAGCGGTTGAGATCGACGACAAGCCTCACCGAGGATCAGCCTTTCCGTGGCCCGTGCTCGCCCCCTCCTCCACAGCATGCGCGAGAGGGTGCTCAGCCGCTCGCCGGGGCGCGCAGGCCGACACGGAGGATGTGCAGGCTGACGACCAGCGCCCAGGCCGGGAAGACCAGCTCCGACCAGGGCAGCGAGGATCCCGCGACGAGCAGGACAAGCCCCGCGAGATAGCCGAGGAGAGCGAGCGGACGGGGGAGGACGCCGAGACGGTGACCGATGGTCGAGGTCGTGAAGACGAACACGGCGGCCATCCGGAGCGCGTACGTCGTCATCAGGGTGTAGGCGAAGTGGCGGCCGAAGCCGGAGGGTTGGCTCAGTACACTGCCCGCCGCGGCGCCGGCCGCGAACATGGTGGCCACGTAGACCAGTCCGCTGCCCATGAAGACGGTGGCGATGAATCTGTCCTCGGCATCGCCGACCCGTGCGCGCACCGCGCCCATGAACCACAGGAAGAAGATCCCCGCGAACGGGAGGATCTCCAAAGCCGTACGCACCGCCCACCGTTCGTTCGGCGCGACGGTCGCGTCGGCGGCGTTCCCCGCCGGGATCGCGATCCGCACCAGCACGATCGCCGCCGCCAGCAGGAGAGCGAACACCGTCCCCGCCAGCCCGGCGGCGCGCGGCGTCCGCAGCCGCGCTTCCCTCGGCTCCATCGGCGCTCGCTCCCTACCCGAAGCCCCCCGTTCCCCTCTCGGTCCAGCAAGCAGGCACCGGTGCGCCCACGCCACCGGGGACACCCGTGGGGGTGATGCCCCGCTCAGTCGGAGGCCGGTTGAGGGAGTCGACCGCGCTACGAGGCGTCGGCCAGCTCCGCCAGGATCTCGCCGTGGCACAGCTCGGGCACGCACCAGCAGGCCAGCGTCTTGCCCCGCAGGGCGGGCACCTGGTCGAGAAGGTCGGGGCGTTCGAGGAGATACGCCCGGTACTTCTCCATGATCTCGGCGCGGGTGCCGTCGCGCTTCTTGGTGGGGGTGTCGAAGGCGAAGGGGTTGTAGAGCGGGTGCTGCGGGAGGTCCCAGTGGCCCATGGTCCAGCGGCGGCCGATGTAGACGAGATCCGCGGGGGCGTGTTCGAGCCGGGGGCCGAACTCGTGGATATGACCCTTGAGGTTGATCACGGTGGTGGGCATAGGATTCCCTTCGGCCGTCCGCCTACCCACCGGTGTCTACCCCATGGACCCCTCGTACGGCAGCAGCTCCGGCCGCTTGGCCGGGCGTCCGTCACCCGATGGCGCGACAGCGAACCGGCGAACTTCGTCGACCAGGACGAGCAGGTCGCCGTGCTCACCCGATGCGTCAGCGACACCGACCTGCTCGTCGACGTCCGGGCAGTCGGAGTTCTCGTCCTGCTCTACGGCGCCAGGATCACCTGCATCTCCACCCTCAAGACGGACGACGTCCACCGCACCGCGAAGGGCAGCAGCACTATCGCCCTCGGACGCCACCGCACCCTCCTACCCCCAGCGATGGACCGGCTGGTCGAGCAACAAGCCGAAGCCGTGCAACGCCTCCAGGAGAGCCAACCCGGCCAAGCTCGGCACCGCTGGCTGTTCCCCAGCCACCTGCCCGGCCGCCACTACGCAGGCCACCACCTCTCCAGCCGCCTGGTCGCCCACGGCATCGACGTCCGCGGCGATCCTCGGCGTCCACATCAACATCGCCGAGTGCTGGACACACCTGGCCGGCCGCAACTTGAGCGCCTACCTCGAAGCACGCGCTCAAGCACTCCAGTGCGAGTAAAGCTCCACCGCCCCAGAGGAATACGTCACCTCCGAATACGGGCGCTCCACCGGTTCTGGTCATTCGGCTCGCCCCCTGCGGACCGGGTTGTCGCGCCAGTCGGGGTACGGCGCCTCCTTCGTGAGGGGCCAGAACCGCTCACCGCAGGAGCAGAAGTAGACCGTCGCACGCTCGCCGGGCCACTCATCGAGAGCGCGCCTGTAGTAACGGACCCCGCTCTTCAGCCTGACGACCCCGCTCGTCACACTGACGCCGTGCCTCGAACAGCCACCGTCACCTCGTCCCGGCAGGTCCGCCGCCTCACCACGATGGCGTTTTTCGGTCCGCCGGTGATCGTCGGGCTGTCATTGCTGGCCGCCAATCCGGACTGGAGCGGGCTCGGACTGGTGCTCGGGACCTTCGCGCTGATCGCGACTCTCTCGCTGATGATCATCGCAGCGCCGAACGGGTGGTTGATCGTCGGCGGGGTGATCGTGGGGATCGCGGCGCTGTCCGGGGCGGGGCCGGTGCTGCAGGCGGAGGTGATGGCGTACCAAGGGCAGCGGGTGGAAGTGCGGGTCACCTCGGTGAAGACGTACCAGGGCAGGAACGGGCCGGAGTACACCTGTCTTCTGGGGCGGGTGGACGGCAAGCCGCTCAAGCACGCCGAGCTGGGCAACGACTCCTGCGACGGGCCGATGGAAGTCGGGCAGACCGAGGACGTGCTCGTCGACCCGCACGGCTGGACGGCGCCGGAACTGGCCGAGACGGACTACAGCGGGATCGACATCGCCGCGTGGGCCCTGCCGGTGGTACTGGTGCTCTTCGAGCTGCTGGTCTGGCTGTCCCGGCGGGTCGGGCTGCGCCAGTTCGAGGGCCGCTGATGGCGCCCGGGTCCCGGAAGAACGTGGCCTGGCCCCCGCACGTGGTGCGGCGGCTCGCCCGCACAGCCGCGCTCGTCCCCCTGCTGATGGTGGGCATCGGCGTGCGGTCATGAGGTGGTCTGCTCCTTCGAGTGAGATGAAGCTTCGCGGGTGCCGCGCCTTGCGGAAGGTCTCCCCGGCGTTGGCGATGTCGACGATGTCGTCGGTGGGCGAGTGCATCACAAGCAGCGGCAGTCCAACTCGCGGACCCGGTCGTGCAGACGGGCACGGCGGACGTCCTCGACGAAGGCGCGCTTGAGGACCTGGACCCGCCCGCCGACGAACCACGCGTGCTGCCCCTCACTGAGCACGCGATCCACGACCGCGTCGTACCGGTGCTCCACGTGGCTGGGGTCGGCGGGCGCCCCGATCGTGGCGACCGCGCGGACGCCGGTCGCCTCGGCCGCCGCGGCGATGGCGGCGGCGCCTCCCCACGAGTGACCCACCAGCAGATCCGCCGGAGTCCCCCGCTCTGCCATCAGGTTTGCCGCGCGGACGCTGTCCTGGACCTTGACGGTGAAGGAACCGTCACCCCAGTCGCCGTCGGAATCGCCGATCCCGAGGTTGTCGTAGCCCAGCATGCCGATCCCCTCGCGGGCCAACTGCTTGCTGACCCGCGACGCGGCCGGCGAGTCCTTGCCGAGCGTGAATCCGTGGACGAAGATCCCCCAGCCCGGACCTCGCCCTCCGGCAGGTCGATCGACCCGGCCAGCTCGGGGCCGACGACGCTCTTGAATCTCACTTCTTCGGACACGCTGCGATCACTCCGACCGGCTGTTCGTGGAGGTCGGCGTGCCGACGAGCAGCTCGGTGATCTCCTTGGCAAGGTGCGGGCCGAGCTCGCCCCAGCCGTCCTTGTAGCCGTAGACGCCGGCCAGGGTGCGGGCCTCGTAGTCGCCGTTCATGATCTCGATGTCGTCGGCAGTGATGAGTCCCGGGTGGGCGACGCCGACAGCTGACGAGACCTTCATCAGCTCCCTGCGCAGGGTGCGCAGGTAGACAGCGGCCCGGGTGGCCTTCGAGGCCGGGTCCAGGCCGCGGGCCAGCCACTGGTTCTGGGTGGCGATGCCGGTGGGGCACTTGTCGGTGTGGCACTTCTGCGACTGGATGCAGCCGATCGACAGCATCGCCTCACGGGCCACGTTGATCATGTCGGCGCCCAGGGCGAAGGCGACCGTGGCGTTCTCGGGCAGGCCGAGCTTGCCGGAGCCGATGAAGGTCAGTTCGTCGGTGAGCCCGAGCTCGGCGAAAGTGCCGTAGACCCGGGAGAAGCCCATCCGGAACGGCAACGACACCGAGTCGGCGAAGATCCGCGGCGCCGCCCCGGTGCCGCCCTCGCTGCCGTCGACGGTCACGAAGTCGACACCACGGTCACCACGTGCCATCAGCGCGGCCAGCTCCTGCCAGAAGCTCAGCTCGCCCACCGCGCTCTTGACCCCGACCGGCAGACCGGTCTCGGTGGCGAGCAGCTCGACGAAGTCGAGCATCGAGTCGACGTCGTTGAACGCGGTGTGCCGCGACGGGGAGGCGCAGTCATTGCCGACGGGGATGCCGCGGATTTCGGCGATCTCCGGGGTCACCTTGGCGCCCGGCAGCATCCCGCCCAGCCCCGGCTTGGCACCCTGGGAGAGCTTGATCTCGATTGCTTTGACGGGGGCCCTCGCGACCACGTCCTTGAGCTTGTCGAGGTTGAAGCTGCCGTCCTCGTTGCGGCAGCCGAAGTACGAGGTGCCGATCTGCAGCACCAGGTCGCCGCCGTTGCGGTGGTACGGCGACAGGCCGCCCTCGCCGGTGTTGTGCATCGTGCCCGCCAGCGCCGCTCCCTTGTTGAGCGCCGTGATGGCCGCGCCGGAGAGCGAGCCGAAGCTCATCGCCGAGATGTTCACGACGCTCGCCGGCCGGAAGGCCTTGGCGCGCCCGCGCGGACCGCCCAGCACCTTGGCCGAGGGCAGCGGGGCCTGCGGGTCGTGCGCGTCGGGCAGAGCGTCGGCGAAGGTGCGCTGCTTCAGGTAGGCGTGGCCCTGGACGTGCTCGACGTCGACCTCGGTGCCGAACCCGAAGTAGTTGTTCTCCTCCTTCGCCGACGCGTAGATCCAGGTGCGCTGGTCACGGCTGAATGGGCGCTCCTCCTCGTTGGAGGTCACGATGTACTGCCGCAGCTCCGGCCCGATCGTCTCCAGCAGGTACCGGGCGTGCCCGATCACCGGGAAGTTCCGCAGCAGCGCGTGCCGCTTCTGGACAAGGTCGCGGGCTGCCACCAGCGCCACTGCTGTTGCGGCGACGGCGCCGATCCTCCGGGCCTGCATGAACGTTCCTCCTTGAGGCACGGCTCCATCGCCACGCGGCGGAGCCCGCTTGTGTCACATCGGGCGCCCGACGGCGCACACAGTCAAGGGCGCGCCAGCGCCATCGAAGAAAGGCGAACCGACTCTAAAGGGCCACACGAATATGCACAGCGACGGCGATCACACCACCCAAACGACCGGGCCCAGGCCTCGCCCGCGCACAGGCGCCGGACATCAGCTTGTTGTTGAACCTCGCCGATTCCCTGAACTGCTGATCTTGGTTCGTTCCCGAGACAGCAGGACGGCCGTTCTTCAGGCTTCGAGGTGTCGTGCAACGCTGCGTTAAAGAACGACCGTTGGCGAGGCGGGGGCCGTTCCGTTACGGGTTTCGTGTCAGTGGGCTGGGCTCACGCATGACGTCCCGCGACACCTGAGCCCCGCGTTTGATCGGCGCCTGGCAGCCGGCCGGGGCTCCGGGTTAGGGCCCCACCTGTTGCCAGTCCGTCACAGGGCCGGGGTTTGTGTGGTCCGCAGGGGTGACCCAGAAGGCTTTGCCCAGCTCAGCGCTAAACTGGGCGCCTGTCCGGCCGTCACCGGACCGCGGCGCGACCAAGCCGGAGCCCTCGAAGGCAAGGAGCTTCGGAGCGGAGCGGGGCGTCGTCGTCTGGTAGAAGGTTCTCCGGCATCCCGGCCGCGCGCAGGCGATCGACGACTACAGCCTGGCCAAGGTGCCGGGCCGCAAACGCACATCGTGACCGACACCCTCCGTCTGCGCCGCGTCGCCTGCGTCACCGCCGCGAACATCGGTGACCGGGACGTCGCGGCGGGCCTGCTGATCAGCTCGTCGGGGGCTCGGCATCGGCTGCTGTCGGCCGCCTGGGCCGCGCTGTCTACTCCTGGTGACCCAGTCTCACGATCATGTTCGGGTGGCGCTCGCTGAGCGCCTTCAGGGCGAGCAGGCTCTTGATGCTGGGTTCGCGCTCCTGCATGTAGGTTCCGGGCTCGACGCCGTTGTCCCAGCCCCAGCGTGTGTGGCTGACGTCTCCGGTCATGAGCACCGGACCCGCCGCGGTGCGGGCGAGGTAGGAGACGTGGCCGGTGGTGTGCCCCGGGGTGAGGATCGCGAAGAACGAGCCGTCGCCGAACACGTCGTTGACGCCTTCGAGCCTTCCGCCCGGGTCCTTCGTGAACTGGAGTTCCTCGAGCGGCGGCCGTCCGGCGAGGAGGTGGTTGTTCGTTCCCTGGGCGAACAGGTTCAGGAAGAGCGACGCCTCCGCCTCATTGGCGCCGGTGTAGATGGGGACGTCCTTGGGAACGTCCGGGAGTCCGGAGACGTGATCGAGGTGGAGGTGGGTCATGAAGACCCCGTTCAGGGGGACTCCCTCCGCTTCGATGATCTCCGCGGTGCTCTGCTGAGGGTGCATCTTCTCGATGCCCCCGTATTTTCTCAGCATCATGCCGACCCCCACGCCGACGGGGTCCTCCACCAGTCGCCGTGAAACACCGGTGTCGACCAGGAAGAAGCCGTGTGTGGGGTGCCGCACGACGTGGGCGTAGATCTTGATCGGCTCCTTGTGGTCGGTGATCCCCGCCGCTACGGCCTTCGGGTGCTTGATGTTGAGCAGCCCCGTGATGGGGGCCTCCCAGTCCGCGCCGATCGTCTTGACCTCGACCGGCCCTGGCTCGTCGATCACGGACTCCATGGCCGCCGCGCTGATCGGCGCGCCGATACGGGCAGGGGTCGCCTTGTGGGTCGTGGTCTTGAAGGTGAGAATTTTCATGGTTGAACTCCTGTTCCTTGTTAACTGATGACTGGTGCAGACCGTCCCAAGCCGTGAGGCCCCGGGCCCCGTTCCAGCCGACGTGCCGCTGCTAACCGACGCGCTGCTCGCGGGCATAGGCGTCGAGTTGGGCGAGTTCCTTGCCGTAGACGCGGTGCAACCTGCGCGGCGCGATGATCCGCTCGACGAAGCCGGCGACGCCGGTCTCGCCATCGAAGCTGGAGGTGATGTTCACCAGCGCCTGCTCGCCTTGCGGGGTCACGGTGAACGTCGTGACGAGGCCGGAGCCGTTGGTGTCGGTCTGGACCAGGGTTCGGCCCGGCTCCGGCTCGGTGACCTGCATCCGCAGTTCCCGGACACCCCCAGCGAAGTTGATCTTGAACCGGACGACGCTGCCCGTGCCCACGCCGCTCTCCTCGACTTGGAAGTCGTAGAAGGGGGGCGGCAGGAACCGAGAATGAAGTTGCATGTCTGCCAGGTACTGGTAGACCTCGTCCGCAGGAGCGTCAATGGTGCGCTCGGCGGACGCGACGACGACGTGAGCCATGGGTCTGGGCTCCATGTTTGTGGGTTGAAGTGCTGGATTCCGCGCGCTGCCGCGGCGGGTTTGACGGCTGGTTCAGACCGTCTTGATGGTGCCGCCGTCGATGACGTAGTCGGCGCCGGTGATGTTGCCGGCCACGTCGGACAGCAGGAATGCGACCAGGGCCGCGACCTCCTCGGCTTCGCTCATGCGGCCGGTCGTGATGTTCTGGGACTTCGCGATCTGCTGGACGAATTCGGCGAGAGTGGCACCTGCTGCGGCGGCCAGCTGGGCGACCGGGCCGTTGGGGTCCTCGTAGACGGTGGTGCGGACCAGGCCGGGGGAAACGGTGTTCACGCGCACGCCCTGGGGGCCGAACTCCTCGGCCAGGGACTTGCCGAGCGCGGTGACCGCCGCCTTGACGGCGCTGTAGCTGGCCGGGACCCCTCGGGGCATCCGGGCGACGGTGGAGGAGATGTTGACGATCGCTCCGCTGCGCTCGATCAGGCTGGGCATGGCCGCGCGCGTGGCGCGGACGGTGGCCAGGACGTTGATGTCGAACATGCGGGTCCACTGGGTGTCGTCGGCGTCGAGGAAGCCAAGGGCAGCCTCGTCCCCGCCGCCCACGTTGTTCACCAGCAGGTCGATGCCGCCCAGTTCGGCCAGCGCGCCATCGATGAGGGCGGTGACGCCTTCCGCTGTGCTCAGGTCCGCCGACACGGCGTGCGCGCCGGTTTCCTTCAGCTCGGGCGTGACGGTGCGCGCGGCGCCCATGACCTGGACGCCTTCGTCGATCAGTGTCCGGACGGTGGCCAGTCCGATGCCCCGGCTGGCGCCGGTGACGACGGCGGTCTTGCCCGCGAGGTTGAGGTTCATGAGGCTCCTCCGATGCATATGACTTTAATGCTTCAAGTCATATCTATCATGGCTTGAAGTAGTTTGCTAGTCTGGAGCCATGGCGATGACGGAGGCGCAGGCGGAAGCGCAGTGGGAGCTGGGCAAGCTGGTGCACGACCTGGACATGCAGAGCAATGCGCGCATGCGTGAATGGGTGGCCGGGCTCGGTCTGACCGTCGCGCAGGCCTCGGCCCTGCGCGAGATGACCGGTCCGATGACCATGCGCGAGCTTGCCGGGCGGATGAGCTGCGAACCGTCCAATGCCACCGTTGTGATCGACAAGCTGGAGAACCTGCGGCTGATAGAGCGCCGTCCCCACCCCACCGACCGCCGGGCCAAGCAGCTTGTCCTGACCCCGGACGGCGCCGAGTTGCGGGAACGGCTGCTGAAGGTCCTGACCGAGGAACCCCTGTTCGCCGGCCTGACGCAGGACGAGCAGGACGCCCTGCAGGGTCTGCTCAAGCGGGCCCTTTTCCGCGATGAAATCCTCCAGGCCTGACGGCGTCGGACGGTGGAACGCACACAGACGGGTGTGCGAGGGGCTTGCTCGGATACCCGTGAGCGCGGGAGGGCGCCAGATGGCCTGAGCCTGGGATGGAGCAGCTCTGCCGGCGAGTGTCGATGGCAGGTCGTGACCGCGTGCGGCGGGCGGGCGCTACGCCTTCCCGTCCTCCCCGTCCGCCGACGGCTCGCGCAGCGGGCGGTACCCCGCCTGCGCGGGGGCGGAAGAACGCGTAGCGGCCCAGGACGATGTGGTCGAACTGGAGCGGCGACAGGCGTGCGAGCAGGTCGTCGGTCATGGGGAAGCCGTCGGCCGCGAGCTGTTCGGCGACGAACGCCACCACCGACGCCGGCACCGCGGCCGGGTCGTCCAGCAGGAACGTGCCGAGCATCCGCACCGTCCCCCACTGCACCGCCCAGCCCAACCTCGTCACGTCCCGGCGCTTGGCCGACGCGGGCTCCCGAGCACGCGAGTCGAGGCGGAAGAACTGCTCCAGTTCGCCAGGACTGGGCTCGGAGGCGAACCGGCCGTAACGGGAAACGGCCTGGTCATCGGACAGGAAATCAACTGGCGTGAGCCGGAACGTAGGGCCGCTCGGACGCTCCCCTCCCACGAGGCCCGGCAGCAGATCACCCAGGCCGACGCCTTCCTCACCTGGCTCGCAGCCCGCAACCGGACCCTCGACCAGTGCCGACAGGCCGACCTCGACGCATGGCACGCGGACCACTACGCCACCCGCCCAGCCCTTCCTGCGCTGGTGCATGGGCAACGGCGCCATGCCCCGACTCGCCCCGCCGCCCCACGTGATCAAGCAGGACCAGGCCCCGATGCGCCAGCACCGCCGCCTCGCCGTCCTCCGTCGCGTCCTGCACGACGAGACCCTGCCGCTGCGAGTCCGAACCGCGGCCTCGCTCGTCCTGCTCTATGCCCAACCCATCAGTCGCGTCGTCCGGTTGACCACAGAGGACGTCATCGACGACGGTGCTGCCCTCATGGTCCGGCTCTGAGACCCTCCGTCGCCGCTGCCCGGCCCCGTCGCCAGTCTCGTGCGCGCCTACCTGGCGGAACAGCCCCGGCTCGCCCGCGCCAGCAGCCGCAGCACGGCCTGGCTGTTCCCCGGCCGGCAGCCCGGGCATCCGATGGACCCGAGCAGCTTGCTCGACCAGCTCCGAGCCGCCGGAGTTCCCGCCCAGCGCGGCCGGGCCTCAGGGATCCGCCAACTGGTCCTCCAGGCCCCCGCACCTGTGGTCGCCCGGGCCCTCGGCTACCACGACAAGACCACCACCCACCTCGTCACGGAGGCCGGCGGAACCTGGAGCCGATACGCCCCCGGCGACCACAGCCGGTGATCACTACAGGTTGCCGGTTGCGCCCGTCTCCACGTAGCGGACGACGCAGCAACGGATGTGATCAAGGAACTCATGAGTCACACCACGTCAGGCCGTGGACTGGCCGTTGACGCGGTACTCATCGGAGGGCATCGAGTCCCATTCAGTATTCGCGCCATCGCGCGTCACCATGAACAACGGACGCGATAGGAGGACCTGCCCGACTAGTTGCCCGCGGATCACGACCCCGGAATCATCCGGTCCTGCGTAGCCCTCGGGCGTGTAGCGAAAGTGCGCGTCCATTGCCTCGGCATACGCGATTGCGTCGCTCTCCAGTTCCGACAGGTCCCTCCCGACCAGCGGGAGTCCGTCGTACGCGACCTGGGGACCGTGCCCGGCGTCGGCAGCGATGCAGAAGAGCCCCACGACTTGGCTCACATAGGCCGTGACGGCAGGCGGTGAAAGAGCCACCCCGTGACGGTGGACTTCGACCTTCCAAGTCGGCGAGAAGATCGCGTGGTCCCGTGCACAATCGCTGACCTTCGTCTGGCCGAGAATCCCAGCCGCCTCAACCACTTCGTCGACGGTCATGCCGAACCGGAGCGGTCCAACGCCGACAGCCGGCGAATAGGACCACTCGTCCCGTTCGGCGACTCCGGTCTTGAACGCCATAGTCGCTCCTCTCGAGACGTCTGAGACTTGCCGCCGCCCATCATGTCAATCGCCGACCAGCAGACTGCCAGGTGCCGCCGAGCTCGCGCAGATCACTCAGCGCGAGCCCCATCTGGGCTCGGCCGCGAATACGCGACACCTGAACATGCGAGCTCACCAGGCCCGCAGGCCGAAGATCAGCCGGTGGCCGTTCGTCTATGCGGTCCTCGCCTCGACGCCGGAGCAAACCCCCGGATCAGGTTGAACCCATACGCCCCTTCCTTGGACGCAACCATGACGTCCCGCAACGACATCAGCGGGTGATGCCGCGTAGGTCGCCCAGCGCGGTGCGCGCCCAGAAGCGGTTGAGCCGGGGTGGTTCCCGGCGGTTCAGTCAGGGTTCGGGGCTTGGGCGTAGTGCTCAGGCTGCTGTCCGGCGGCTGGAGGCCGACCGGTTCCATCCGGGATACGTGAGCGCTGGCCTCGACGAGTTCGAGCAGTTCCTTCGAAACCCAGGGTGTTTGCTCCACGTCCCCTTGGCGGACTGTCCGTGCCACGATCCGGTCTATGGTCGAGAAACCGTCGAGGCGATGCTGAGCGCTCTGCCTTTGCGTGCTCGGCGTGAGCTGAGAGAGATCGTCGCGCGGTTGGATGACGAATTCGAGCGGCGGACCCTGCCCGATCCGACCGCGTCGGCGGAGCTCGGGGCGGGCTGGTGGCATCGGCGTCCGAGGGGACGGTAGTGCCACGATCAGGACTACTTCTCCGCCCCGCTTGGTGACCTTCTTCAAAGCACAGGAACACAGTCGGCGAACAAGATCCGCATGCAGGGTAGGGCGAGCGGGGTCCGAAGGGCGGTCTCCGGTGATCTCGCCGAGTCGCCGGTCGTCGGGGAGCCTTGCGAGTTGCTGATCGCAGACGTGCTGGAAGGCGGTGACGCGTCACTGGCTGACGGCACGTCAGAAGTCGTACGGCTTCTTGGTGCTCCAGTTCAGCACGTCGGCCTCGTTCCAGCTGAACTGTGGCTTCTGGCCCTTGGTGTCGACGGAGTAGAAGGGGCCGTTGTGACCGTCCGCGCCGCGCAGCGCGATGGCGAACGCGTGCGCCGTGTGGTTCTTCGAGCCGTAGTCGAAGAGGTTCACCGCGCTGTATGCCTTGCCTCCGGGCAGGAGCGTGACGTGCTCGTCGCCGCCCGGGTTGTCCTTCTTCGAGTGCGGTAGTGCGGCGCCGTCGACGTCCCCGCCGAGCTTCACGGCCGGGTACGAGGTGACCCAGCATGGCCTGGTGCCCTCGTTCGATGCGGTGACCAGCAGGTGGTCGCCCTGCTGACCGGCGAACCGGTGCACCGCGGTGACCAGCATCTCGTCTCCCCGGCACTGCTGCGCGCCGGCCGTTGTGCCCTTGCTCGCGACCTTGTCCGTCCCGCCCGAGGCGGTCGCCGGGCGCGCCCCCTCCTTGGTGTCACCACTGCTGTTGGCCTGCCCCGGGCTGCCCTTGCCGTCCCCGTCGGACGCGGACCGGCTCTGCGCAGTACTGGCGGCGTGGTCGCCGCCCGCCGCCTTCGAGCCGTCGTCGGTGCCGCCGCAGGCGGTCAGGCCCAGTGCCAGCGCGGCGGTGACGGTGGCCAGGGTGGCGGAACGGGCGGTACGGCGGGCATGGTGTGTGGTCATGATGAAAGCTCCCCCATGGTTTGCCAGGACGCGGCACCTCCCCCTGCTCCCGCGGGGCGACCGGCCTCATCGGCTGTTTCGCTGCACCCCATGAGATGACGCTCGGGTGGGCGTCGTTCAGTCGGGTCTGTCCGCATTCGGTAACAAGGCAACGGGGCCCAGGCGCACCGGTGTTCACGCTGTGCTCGTCAGCGGTGCAGCGCCTTCGGCTGCTGCGGCACAGCGGCGGTTCACCCCGCCCGCGGTCCGCTACGGCGTCACGCTGGAATGCCGCGACGGCTGGAAGCTCTTCCTGTCCTGCTACGGTCCCGCCCGCCCCGGCCGGACCCGCCGTATCAGCCCCTCAGCCACATCTGAACACCTCGGGGCCGCCATGCAGCACGCCGCCCGGCCTCGGCAACTTGATCCGACCGCATCCTTTCCACTACCTGAAGGAGACACGTCCCGTGGCCAGCCCGACCGAGACGCTGGAGTTCCAGGCGGAGACCCGCCAGCTGCTGCAGCTGGTGGTCCACTCGATCTACTCGAACAAGGACATCTTCCTGCGCGAGTTGATCTCCAACGCCTCCGACGCCCTCGACAAGCTCCGCCTGGAATCTCTCACCCACACCGACCTCGATGCCTCCGACCTGCACATCACCCTGGAAGCCGACAAGGGCGCCCGTACCCTGACCGTGCGGGACAACGGCATCGGCATGACCCGCGACGACGTCGTCGACCTGATCGGTACCATCGCCAAGTCCGGCACCGCGAGCCTGCTCGCCAAGATCAAGGAAGCCAAGGACGCCGACGCGGCGCAGCACCTGATCGGGCAGTTCGGCGTCGGCTTCTACTCGGCGTTCATGGTCGCCGACAAGGTCACCCTGCACACCCGTCGCGCCGGCACCGAGCAGGGCACGCTGTGGGAGTCCGGCGGCGAGGGCACTTACACCATCCAGGGAGTCGACGGTCTGCCGGTCGGCACCTCGGTCACGCTGCACGTCAAGGCCGAGGACAGCGAGGACGGTCTCGGTGACTACCTGGCCGGGTGGAAGATCCGCCAGATCGTCAAGCAGTACTCGGACTTCATCCGCTGGCCCATCCGCATGGCCACCGAACCCACGAACACCGCCGACGCGGACACCGGCGCCGAGGGTGAGACCGCGGGCGAGCTGGAGACACTGAACTCGATGAAGGCGCTGTGGGCCCGTCCGCGCAGCGAGGTGACCGAGGCCGAGTACAGCGAGTTCTACCAGCAGATCAGCCACGACTGGCAGCCCCCGGCCGAGACCATACACATGCGCGCCGAGGGCACCTTCGAGTACGAGGCGCTGCTGTTCCTCCCCGCCCACGCCCCGTTTGACCTGTTCTCCCGCGACACCAAGCGCGGTGTGCAGCTGTACGTCAAGCGCGTGTTCATCATGGACGACTGCGACGCGCTGATGCCGAACTACCTGCGCTTCGTCAAGGGCGTCGTCGACGCCCACGACCTGTCCCTCAACGTCTCCCGCGAGATCCTCCAGCACGACCGCCAGATCACCGCCGTGCGCCGACGCCTCGTCAAGAAGGTCCTCGCGGCGATCAAGGGCATGCGGGCCACCAGGACGGAGGCCTTCGCCAAGCTGTGGGAGCAGTTCGGGCGGGTGGTCAAGGAAGGCCTGCTCGAGGACCGCGACAACACCGACGCGATCCTGGAGCTGGTGTCCACCGCCTCGACCAACGATCCGGAGAAGACGACCACGCTGCGCGAGTACGTCACGCGGATGAAGGACGGCCAGACCACCATCTACTACCTGACCGGCGAGAACCGCGCCATGGTGGAGAACTCCCCGCACATGGAGGCCTTCACCGCCAAGGGCTACGAGGTCCTCATCCTCACTGACCCCGTCGACGAGGTCTGGACCGACCAGGTCCCCGCGTTCGACGGCCACCGCTTCCAGTCCATCGCCAAGGGCCAGGTCGACCTCGACAACGACGCCGACGACGACAGCAGCGACGAGGCGAAGGCGGAGAAGGCCCAGCGCGAACAGGGCTACGCCGCCCTCCTTGCATGGCTGCAGACCACCCTTGACGAGCAGGTCAAGCAGGTCCGCCTCTCCACCAGGCTCACCACATCCGCCGCGTGCCTCGTCGGCGACGCCCACGACCTGACCCCCACCCTGGAGAAGATGTACCGGGCCATGGGCCAGGATCTGCCCACCGTGAAGCGGATCCTCGAACTCAACCCCACCCATCCCCTCATCACCGTCCTGCGCCAGGCCCACGAGGCGAACGCGGACGATCCGGCCCTCGCGGAGATCGCCGAACTTGTCTACGGCGGCGCGCTGCTCGCCGAAGGCGGAGATCTGCCCGACCCCGCCCGCTTCACCCGGCTCCTCACCGAGCGCCTCACAAAGGCCCTGTAACCGCTGAGGGGGTGCGGCCCGCCGCAAGCCCTGCTGTCCGCCGGCCGCACTCCCGTCCGCGCACCACAGGTCCAAGACCGCCCGGGTGGCCGGGACATAGCACACAAGAGCGGCCCCGTGCCGTGCACGGCCCCCAGCCGCCGGGCGACAAACCCCGCAGCTCGACCCCACCACTGCGACGCCGGCCGCGGATCGGCAAACAACAGCGGGCGAGGGCAGGGAGGGAGGCGGCGCCCCGCGTTCCATCGGTGCATGACAGGCGGGCGGTGCTCCGGGTTAGGGCTCCACCCGTCGCCAGTCCGTCACAGGGCCGGGGTTTGTGTGGTCCGCAGGGGTGACCCAGAAGGCTTTGCCCAGCTCAGCGCTAAACTGGGCGCCTGTCCGGCCGTCACCCGATGAGCGTCCCGTCAGCCGTCGTCCTATCCACGGCAGCAGGTGCTGCCTCGCGAAGCTGGCGTCGGCGGCGCGGCGGGCGACCCAGCCGGGCGGCGCCGACGGCGGCATCGGCGTACGCCACTCCTTGTCCTCGGGTTCGTACCCGAGCGTCTGCCAGACGGCCTCCGCGACCCGGCGGTGTCCCTCGGCCGTCAGATGCAGCCGGTCCACGTCCCACATCCGGGGGTCGGCGAGTGAGGGCGCCCCGTAGAGGTCGACCACCAGCGCGCCGTGCCGGTCTGCGAGCTCGTCGACGACGGAGAAGAGTTCCTCCATACGCGGCCGGAACCGTTCGAGCACCGGACCGTTGCGGCCCGGGCTGCGCATCAGGACGAGCCGCTCGCAGGCGGGGGCGAGCCGCTCCACGGCCTCCTCCAGGAGAGCGCGGACGCGTCCCATGTCGACCTTGGGGCGCAGTGTGTCGTTGAGTCCGCCGACGAGGGTGATCACGTCGGGCCGCATCGCGACCGCCACGTCCACCTGTTCCTCGACGATCTGTCCGATCAGCTTGCCGCGCACCGCGAGGTTGGCGTATTGGAAGCCGGGCGTCCGCGTGGCCATCCGGCCGGCGAGGAGGTCGGCCCAGCCGCGGTAGGAGCCGTCGGGCAGCCGGTCCGACATGCCCTCGGTGAAGGAGTCGCCGACCGCGACAAGACTGGTGTACGTGGCATTCGTCTGCATGGCGGACAAGATGCTAACCCGCACGCATACTCGCCGGTCGGTCGGGCCTCCTCCGGGCCCGGCCCGGCCGCGCTCACACCGTCTGTCCGAACAGCTCCCTCAGTACGTCCTCCATCGTCACCAGCCCCGTCATCCGTCCGTCGCTGCCCATGACGGCCGCGAGATGCGTACGACTGCGACGCATCGCCGTGAGCACGTCGTCCAGCGGGGTGCTCTCCCGTACCCGCGCGATGGGCCGCATGTCCTCCACCCGGAACGGCGCCTCGCGCGGTATCGCGTCCAGCGCGTCCTTGACGTGCAGATAGCCCACGATGCGGCGCCCCTCGTCCACGACCGGGAAACGAGAGAAGCCGGACTCGGCGGACAGCCGCTCCAGCTCGTCCGGAGTGACGCCCACGCGCGCGTAGACGACACCTTCCAGTGGCAGCACCACGTCCCGTACGGGCCGGCGGCCGAGCTCCAGCGCGTCGTGCAACCGCTCCAGAGCGCGGTCGTCGATGAGCCCCGCCTCGCCGGAGTCCTTGACCAGCCTGGCCAGCTCGTCGTCGGAGAAGGTGGCGACGACCTCGTTCCTCGTCTCCACCCGCAGCAGCTTCAGCAGGCCGTTCGCGAAGGCGTTGACCGTGAAGATCACCGGGCGCAGCGTCCGGGAGAGCGCCACCAGCGGCGGTCCGAGCAGCAGCGCGGTGCGCACCGGTTCCGCGAGCGCGATGTTCTTCGGCACCATCTCGCCGAGCAGCATGTGCAGATAGGTCGCCAGGGTGAGCGCGATCACGAACGAGATCGCGTGGCCCGCGCTCTGCGAGACGCCCGTCGCGTGGAACGCCGGTTCCAGCAGGTGCGCGATCGCGGGCTCGGCCACGATGCCGAGGACCAGCGTGCACAGGGTGATGCCCAGCTGGGCTGCCGCCAGCAGCGCGGACACGTGCTCCAGGCCCCACAGAACGCTGCGTGCCCGCCGGTCGCCCTCTTCGGCATGCGGCTCGATCTGGCTGCGGCGCACCGAGATCAGCGCGAACTCGCCGCCCACGAAGAAGGCGTTCACGACCAGCGTCGCCAGCCCGATCAGAAGTTGTACGACGGTCATCGCGGCCTCCTCCCCTCGTCGGACCGCTGCACCCCGTCGCGCGGCGCGTGCAGCAGCACCCGCGCGGCCCGCCGCCCGGAGGCGTCCACCACGTCGAGCCGCCACCCGGCGACCTCCACGGCGTCGCCGACGGCGGGGATGCGGCCGAGCCCGGTCGCGAGGAAACCGGCCAGGGTCTCGTAGGGCCCCTCGGGCACCCGCAGTCCGACGCGGGCCAGCTGGTCGGTGCGGGCGGACCCGTCGGCCGAGTACAGCGCCCGCCCCTCCTCGTCCGTGCCGGCCGGGGCCAGGTCCGGCGTCTCGTGCGGGTCGTGCTCGTCACGGACCTCGCCGACGACCTCCTCGACGATGTCCTCCAGGGTGGCGACGCCCGCCGTGCCGCCGTACTCGTCGATGACGGCGGCCATGGTGCGTCCGCCGGACAGCCGGTCGAGCAGCCGGTCGACGGTCAGTGACTCCGGTACGAACAGGGGTTCGCGCATGATCCGGGAGACGGGGGTGCGGGGCCGCGACTCGGCGGATATCGCCACCACGTCCTTGATATGTGCCACGCCCACGACCGAGTCGAGGTTGCCGCGGTAGACGGGGAAGCGGGACAGACCCGTCGCCCGGGTCGCGTTCGCCACGTCCTCGCAGGTCGCCTGGACGTCCAGCGCGATGACCTGGACGCGCGGGGTCATCACGTTCTCCGCGGTCAGGTCGGCGAGGTTCAGGGTGCGCACGAACAGCTCGGCGGTGTCCGCCTCCAGGGCGCCCTCCTTGGCGGAGTGCCGGGCCAGGGCGACCAGCTCCTGAGGTCCGCGCGCGGAGGCCAGCTCCTCGGCCGGTTCGAGCCCGAAGACCCGTACGACACGGTTGGCCGTGTTGTTGAGATGCGTGATGAACGGGCGGAACGCGGCGCTGAACCAGCGCTGCGGCGTCGCCACCCGCTTGGCCACGGCGAGCGGCGAGGAGATCGCCCAGTTCTTGGGGACCAGCTCGCCGACGACCATCAGGAAGACCGTCGACAGGGCCGTACCGATGACCAGCGCCACCGAACGGGACGCGGAGGACGAGACGCCGATCGACTCCAGCGGACCCGCGATCAGCTTGGCGATCGACGACTCGGAGAGCATGCCGACGACCAGGTTGGTGACGGTGATGCCGAGCTGGGCGCCGGACAGCTGGAATGTCAGATTCCGTACGGCCTTGAGGGCGCCCGACGCGCCGCGCTCGCCGCGCTCGACGGCCCGCTCCAGCTCGCTGCGCTCGACCGTCGTCAGTGAGAACTCCGCCGCGACGAAGGCGCCACAGGCCAGCGAGAGCAGCACCGCCACCAGGAGGAGGAGTACTTCGGTCATCGGGTCACCTCCGTCCCAGGATCGGCCAGGGGCGGGGGGATCGCGCGATGTCGGGTACGGGGAGGCTCGCCCATCGGCGGACGCTCACACCTTTCATGGGAGGACCGGATGATCCTCCCATGGTAAAGGATCTGCAAAGTGCCTTCTTGGGTCCTGGACGCCGATCCCGCATCCGCCCGCGTGCCTACAGAGGCTTGACCCAGCGTCGCCAGTGGTCCTCGCGATGGTAGCCACCCGCGGCCCAGGTGTGGTGAGCCCGTTCGTTGGCTTCCAGGACCATGGCGTCGACGCGTCGGCCGCCCAGGGCGGCGAAGCGTCGTTCCGCGGCTTCCAGCAGGGCGGTGGCGATGCCCTGCCGACGGTGGCCGGGGTGTACGGCCAGTCGGTAGGCGGAGCATCGCCATCCGTCGAAGCCGGCTATCACGGTTCCGGTGAGGAGACCGTCGCGCTCCGCGAGGAGCAGGGCTTCGGGGTCCGTGGTGATGAGCCGGGCCACCCCGTCGTGGTCGTCGCTGATGCTCGTTCCTTCCGCGGCTTCGCGCCAGAACCGCAGCACGGTGTCGATGTCCGAGAGGGTGGCGTGGCGGATGTGGAGATCACTCATGGGGCGAGCCAAGCAGAAGGCCGATCCGTTCGACGAACGGTTTCCGTCACGTCTTCGGCACGGCCAAGGGCTGTCGCACCACGGAGATGATGAGTTCCCGCAGTCCTTCGGTGCACAGGCGCATGTTCTTGTAAGCGATGTCGGTGTCCGGATAGCGGCAGGCGAATTGCACGCCCTCGTGGAGCCTGGTGAGCCATACGCACACCTGGTCGCCGTACGACACGCGGATCAGCCCGCGCGCCTTCAACTCCTGCCAGCGCTCCGACCCCGGAATGCCGCGCGCGTCGACGAACGAGACGATCGAGTACAGGTCCGGGGACGTGGGCCGGAAGTCGGATCCCAGCAGTCGGAGCACGCGGGCGACGGGCATCTGGGCCAGCGGGCGGTTCTCCCGCAGCGCGGCACGGACCATCCCCAGTGCGCTGTCGAAGTCCTGCGCCTGCGCCACGGGAATCTCGATCGGCGCGGCACCCACGTACCAGCCCACCGAGTTCGTCCACCGGGACTTCACCCGGGTGTGGAACGGCACGACGGTGCGATACACCTGCAGCCCGTTGATCTCCCGGACGATGAGACCGATGGCCGCGAGAACGCCCACCAGGCTTCCGCCGTACGGCCGGCAGTACGCCTCGAAGGCCATCGCGTCCGCGTCGTCCACGAGCATCTCGTGCATGAATCTCTGGGTGGGCAGCGGCCCCTCGGGGACGAGACCGAGGTCGACGGGGAAGTTCGGGAGCCGCCCGCCGCACCGGGCGATGAACTCCCGCCAACGGGCCACGATCGTGTGCGTGGCGTTGATCCGGTCCGCGTCCGTGCGCTCGGTCGCGCAGAAGTCGACGTAGCTGGCGACGGGTGCCGTGTCCACGGCGCGCCCCAGAAGACCGGCCGCGTAGAGCTCGTGGATCTCGCCGGGGATGCGCTGGATCGAGACCGCGTCGACATTACTGTGGTCGAACGCCATGTAGACGCTGGTGCCGTCGTCTCTGACGACCGCGGTGAAGATGAAGTTCGGCCAGGTGAGCGCGTCCGCCGTGACATCGAAACGGTCCTGCAGATACCTGGTCAGCACCGCCGCGTCGGGAAAGTCGCCGATGTCCTCGCGGTGCAGTGCGACGGCTTCGGCGTCCAGTGTGAAGCGGCGCATCTCGTCACCGACCCAGCGGAAGCCACTGCGCAGTGTCTCGTGCCGTAGTGTCCAGGCTCGCAGGGCACCCTGGAGGACGTCGAGATCGATCCGTCCCGGCATGTCGAATGCCGCGCCGAGCCAGGTGGGTACGAACAGACCGTCCTCGCGCACCGATCGCGACGTCCTGATGTGGGACTCCTGTACGTACGCGGGAGGGCGGGAGTCGTCCGGCAGACCCGTCGCCGCCTCGACGACCATCGGATGCAGCGTCCACTCCACCAGACGTCCGGGGCGGATCTCGCAACGCTGGATGTCGGTCATTCGCACGGGGCTCTCCGTTCACCTGCCCGTCGGAGGCCGCCACCGGGCACCGCTGTCGATCCACGCCTCCATGCCTCTTTGGCATCGCTCACTGCACAACGAGATCAACGATCGGATATTCGGAAGGCAACGCCGTGAACGAGACCCGTGCCGAACGGGCGCGACCACGGAGGATGGCGATGAGACAGGAGGGTTCGATGTCAGGTCGAGCCGGCGAAGCCCGCGATCCGGACGGTCACTCGCCCCGCAGCGCCTCGACGACGGGGGCGAACGCCTCCATGTTCGGCTCCAGGACCGTCAGATACGAGAATCCGTACCGCTCCCGCTGCGCCCGCACCTGCGCGACGATCTGCTCCAGGGTTCCCACCAGCACGATCGGCAGCTCCAGGACCTCGTCCGCGGTCAGGTTCGGGAGACGGGGCAGCCAGGGCCGGATCGCGGCGCCGCGGTCCTCGGTGACGGCGAGGACCTGGATCAGCAGATTGAGCTCGGCGGGCTCCTTGCGTCCCTCGGCCGCCTCCCGGTACAGGGCGACGCGTTCGTCCAGTGCGGCGGCCGTGATCGGCTCCAGCGTGCCGCCCGGGCTGGTGCGCGCCCCGGTGAACGCCGCGATGTCCGCGCGCTCGGCGGTGAGCCGCAGCATCCGGTCGCCGTTGGCGCCGATCAGCAGCGGCACGCGGGGTCGCTGCAACGCTCCCGGCTGGTGCTCGTCCGAACCGAGGAGGCGCTCCAACTCCTCGACGGTGCGCCGGAGATGGTCGACCCGCTCGCGCGGTGAGCCCCAGGGGAGGCCCGCCGTGTCGTGCTCCGCCCGGATGTAGCCGGTGCCGAGCCCGAGTTCGAGGCGACCGCCCGTCAGCGTGTCCGTGGTGGCGACCTCGCGGGCCAGCAGCGTGGGGTTCCAGAAGCCCGCGTTGAGCACGAAGGTGCCGAGGCGGGGCCGCTCGGTCACCTCCGCCGCGGCCACCAGCGAGGGGAAGGGCGCGGGCATGCCCAGGTGGTCGGGGACCAGGATCACGTCGTAACCGAGACCCTCGGCGCGTCGGCACTTGGCGCGCCACTCGTCGAGGGGCGCGGGGGCGAGCAGATTGACGCCGAACCGGAACGGGCGGGAGGAGCCCAAGGACCGCGACATGAACTCTCCTCATTCACAAGCCACTTGTGCGCACGTGGCGAACGGGGTGGGCCGGACGCGAGGACATCGGTGGACAGGGCACGCACATCGACAGGATGCGTACACCACAGGACGCGTACGTCATTCGTGCGCGATGGCCGCCAGGACGTTCATGCGCGAGGCACGCAGCGCCGGCAGCAGCGCCGCCACGATGCCCACGACCGCCGAACCCACGACCACGGCGACGATGGTGGTCCAGGGGATGGCGAGCGACTTCATGCCCTGGAGCGCGAGGACCCGCTGCACACAGACGCCCCAGACCAGCCCGAGCGCGAGGCCGAGGACGGCGCCGAACACGGCGATCACCACCGACTCCAGCCTGATCATCCGGCGCAGTTGGCGCCGGGCGAGCCCGATGGCGCGCAGCAGCCCGATCTCACGGGTGCGTTCGACGACCGACAGGGCGAGGGTGTTGACCACGCCGAGCACCGCGATCACGATCGCGAGTCCGAGCAGCGCGTACACGAGGTAGAGCAGCACGGCGATCTGGTCGTGCACGAGTTTCTTGTAGTCGGCCTGGTCACGGACCTGCACCTGCGGATACGGCTTGAGCGTCCGCTCCAGTTGCGCGCGCAGCCGGTCGGGGCTCGTGCCGGGAGCCGCGTTCACGTACAGGGCCGAGTCCTGCCCGCCGGGCACGTACTTCTCGACCGTGCCGAAGCCGAAGACCAGCCCGCCCTGCATTCCGAACCCCCCGGAGCCGCCCTGGTCGGTGAGCGCCCCCACCGTCAGCTCGGTCTTCCGCCCGGCGGGGAACTCGACGGGGATCACACTGCCGACGCGCACGCCGTGCTCCCGCGCGAACTGCGCGTCCATCGACAGGTGCCCGGCACCGAGCGCCGCCGCCGTGTCCCCCTGGGTGTACGTGACGTGGGCGACGTCGTCGAGCCGCGGATCGTAGCCCGCCGCGGTCGTCTCGACCCGCTTGCCGTCCGGCAGCCGCACCGCGACCGGCGTGAACCGCTGGCGGACGACGAGCCCAGCACCCTGGGTGGCGCGCACCTTGTCCGTGATCTCCCTGGTGAACGGCACGAAGTTGCTGTTCTGGATCACGAAGTCGGAGCCGAGCGTCTTGTCGATCTGGTGATCGAAGGACTTGCTCATGGACGCGCTCGCCACGGACATCCCGCCGACCAGCGCGAGGCCCACCATGAGCGCGGCCGCCGTGGCGCCGGTGCGCCGCGGATTGCGCAGCGCGTTGCGCTGGCTCATCCGGCCGACCGGGCCGAACAGGGCGGGGAAGGCACCGCCCAGGACCCGGATCACCGGCCGCACAAGGAGCGGACCCGCGATCACCGTCGCGATGAGGGTGAGTACGACACCGAGACCCAGCAGGGAGGCGGACGTCGCGGTCTTCGACGCCGTGGCACAGCCGGCCAGCGCGGCGGCTCCGGCCACGCCCACGACCGAGCCGACCAGGGCGCGCGTCCGCAGCGGCCGTCCCACCCCGGCGACCTCGGCGTCCGAGAGGGCCGCCATAGGGGAGACACCGGCCGCGCGCCGGGCGGGGAGATACGCCGCCACGAAGGTGACGCCGACCCCGACGACGTACGACGTGACGGGGGTCGGCCACCCGATCACCATCTCGGTGGACTTGAGGTTCATCCCGAACGCGCTCATGAGCCGGATCAGCCCGAGGGCGAGACCGATCCCCGCGGCGAGTCCGAGCGTCGAGCCCACCAGACCGAGCAGCAGCGCCTCGGTGAGCACGGACCGCCGCACCTGCCGCCGGTCGGCGCCGAGCGCGCGCAACAGGCCCAGCTCACGCGTGCGTTGGGCGATGAGCATCGAGAAGGTGTTGACGATCAGGAAGACGCCGACCAGTACGGCGATGCCGGCGAAGCCGAGCATCACGTACTTGATGACGTCCAGGAATCCGCCGAGCTGCGCGGCGGCGTCCTTGGCCTGCTCGTCGGCGGTCTTCACCTCGTATGTCCTGGTGCCCACCTGCGCCGCGACCCGCTGCTTGAGCGGAGCGTCGGCGACCCCGGGCGCCGCGTCCACCGCGATGCTCGTGGCGGCGTCCGGGCTGCCGAGCAGGTTCGTCTGCGCGGTGGGGGTGTCCAGGAACAGCAGCGCGGCACCGGGGTTGGTGGTGGTGAAGGTGGCGATGCCGACGATCCTCACCGGGAAGGTGCGCTCTGCCTGCACCGTCAGGGTGTCGCCGATCGCCACATGCTTGCGCTCGGCGGTGTCCGCGTCGAGCAGTGCCTCGTCGGCGCCGTGCGGGGCGTGGCCGGAGGTCAGCTTCACCGGGCTGCGCTTGGTGACCTGCCAGTTGGTGGCGATGGTCGGCGCGCCCGAGGTGGGTCCGATCGACTTGTTCTCGCGGTCGACGATGGTGAGGTTCTCGACGCTCACGTCCACATGGGTGGCCGCCACGCCGTCGACCTTCGCGAGCCGGTCCGCGAGCGAGGCGGGCAGCGTCGGCGTGGCGCCGGTCGCCACCCGCGACTTGAGGTCGTTCTTCGGCGACACGGTCACATCGGCCGCGGTGGAGGCGAAGAGGCGGTCGAACGTCCGGGTGACCGTGTCCGAGAAGATCAGGCTGCCCGCCACGAACGCCACGGACAGCACGACGGCCAGCGCCGAGAGCAGCAGTCGTCCCTTGTGGGCGAGGAAGCTCCGCAGAGTCGCCTTGAGCACGGCCGCCGCCTCAGTCCTTGTCGAAGGTGTCGAGAGACGCGTCGTCCGAGTCGGCGGCCAGGACCACGTCCACGTCCACGTCGTCGGAGGCGCCCCCGGCGGCCGGGCGGCCTGTGGAGAAGTGGCGCATGCGCTCCAGCACCGCCTCCGCCGTCGGCCGTTCCATCTCGTCCACGATCCGCCCGTCGCCGAGGAACAGCACCACGTCGGAGTGGGCCGCCGCGCCCGGATCGTGCGTGACCATGACGACGCTCTGGCCGAGGTCGTCGACCGCCTCGCGCAGGAAGCCGAGGACCTCGAGCCCCGCACGGGAGTCGAGGTTGCCGGTCGGCTCGTCCGCGAAGATCAGCTCGGGCCGGGAGGCGAGCGCCCGCGCACAGGCGACGCGCTGCTGCTGTCCGCCGGAGAGCTGCGCGGGCCGGTGCTTCAGCCGGTCCCGCAGCCCGAGCGTGTCGATGACCTGGTCCAGCCACTTCTGGTCGGGTTTCTGGCCCGCGATGTCCATCGGCAGCGTGATGTTCTCGGCCGCGTTCAGCGTGGGGATCAGATTGAAGGACTGGAACATGAACCCGATCCGGTCCCGGCGCAGCCGGGTCAGCTCACGGTCCTTGAGCCCCGTGATCTCGGTGTCGCCGAGCCACACCTGTCCGGCCGAGACGGTGTCGAGTCCCGCGAGGCAGTGCATCAGCGTCGACTTCCCGGAACCCGAGGGGCCCATGACCGCGGTGAAGCGGCCGCGCGCGATGTCCACGTCGACCGAGTCGAGGGCGAGGACGGTCGTCTCGCCGGATCCGTACGCCTTCGTCAGGCCGCGGGCGCGGGCGGCGACCGCGTCGGCGTCCCGTCGTCCGACGGCGTGCTCCGCAGCAGGTGTGGACAAGGCCGCCTCCTCCGTGATGGACGTCCTGACTTCCCGGTCCCGGCCGAGCGTAGTGTGACCCCGCCCACAGCCGGTATCCCCCCGAAGTACCGGCTCCGGCGAGTCGCGCCCTTGCGGGTGCTAGCACTTCGGCGCTAGCTTCGAGGTATGGCGAAGACTCAGCTGAACGTGCGGGTGGACGAGGGCACGGCCCGGGCGGCCCGGGAGCGGGCCCTGGAGCGCGGCATGAGCGTGAACCGCTACATCGAAGAACTGGTCAGACAGGACACCGGGGAGGTCGGACACACTTTCGTCGACGCAGCCTCCGACTTCATGAAGCAGTACGGAGACGTCTTCGCCGAGGAGTTCGGCGCGGACCGGGAGGGCTCACGGGACACGTTCCGGGACGGCTCGCGCGAAGGTCGTCGTTGATCCCTTGAGCAGTCTCAGAGTCGACCTCGCCTGGCTCCTCATGATCGCCGAACAGAAGACGCCCGGAGATCCCCAGGTCACCGACTGGGGAGCCCTCGTCGCCGCCGTCAGCCGGCACGAGGCGGAGATATTCGGCATTCCCGTCTACGACAGCCCGCACGCCCGCGCCGCCGCGCTGCTCCAGTTGCTGCTGCACGTCCCGGCGCTCGAACGGTCCAACGCGATGTTCGCCTCGGCCGTCGCGTACGCCTATCTCGTCGCCAGCGGCCTCAAGGTCGTCACCTCGCCCGAGCAGGTGCGCGAACTCGCCCGCCTGGTGAAGGGCGGCGACGCGACCGTGCACGAGATCGCACAGGAGCTGCGGCAGTGGAGTCTGTGACTACTCCCCGACCAGCGGGCGCCTCGCGCTGCCCAGCACGCAGTACGACGTGGGCAGCCGCGGCCCCTTCTCGGGAATGAACAGCCGCCGGTAGGGGCCCAGTTCGAACCCGGCCTCACGCAGCGCGGCGATCGGGTCGCGGGCCAGATGGCAACCGCCGTTCAGCCTCGGCCACACCGTCCGGTCCAGTCCGCGCTGGACGGACGCCATCACACGTCCGTCGCCCTTGCCGTGCTCGAAGAACCACACCGTGCCACCGGGCCGCAGCACGCGCCGCACCTCACCGAGGGCCCGCGGCACATCGCGCACACTGCACAGCACCAGCGAGAGCACCGCCCCGTCGAACGCCTCGCTCTTGACCGGCAGCGCCTCCGCCGCGCCCGGCACCACGTCCACGGGCACCTCGGAGCGCAGCGCGGCCTCCACGGCCAACTGCCGCAGCAGCCGCTCGGGTTCGATCGCCACCACCTCGGAGACGGCGCTCGGGTAGTGCGCGAAGTTCAGCCCGTTGCCCGCGCCGATCTCGATGACCCGCCCCGAAAGACCGGTGAGCAGCCGGTCGCGTACCGCGCCGATGCCCATCCTGGTCTCGGCCGTCACGCTGATGCGGGCGTAGTAGCGGGCGAACAGCGGATGGTGCACGGCGTCGTGCGACAGCTTGGCGGAGCCGGCTGACCTGAAGGGCATGACGGACCTCCCGGGAGGACGGGGTCTTACCGGGATTGTCCCCCCGGGACGTCCGCCACACGCTTTACGACGCTCGACCTGCGTCATACGCGGGCCGGCCCACGCGTCAGGCGATGAAGTCGCGCACCTGCTCGTAGACGCCGTAGTCGTTGTTCATGTCGGTGTGCGAGATGCAGCCGGCCTCCACATTGGTGGCACCGCTCAGGATCGCACTGGTGTCCGGGTTGATCAGCTCGTCGCAGTTCGACCAGTAGCTGGCGTACGAGACACTGCCCGGCGTCTCGTCACCGGAGTTCAGCGCGGTCAGGAAGGAACTGCCGGTGTACATCTCGGCGCACGAGGTGTAGAGCCACTTGCACCAGCTCGCGACCGTGGTTCCGTGGTTCACCCCGGCGGTGGACACGAAGTCGTCGACGTACGAGGTCCCGCCGAGGTTCTTGAGGTAGTAGCGGGCACTCAGCGCACCCATGGAGTGGACGACCAGGTCCACCTTCGACGCGCCGGTCTGCGCGAGGACGTTCTTGACCTCGGTGGAGAGCTGCTGGGCCGTGGTCACGTTCGACTGTCCCCAGTCGTACGACCACGCGAACAGCTCGGAGCCGCTGTAGCCGTCGGCCTTGAAGTCGGCGATCCAGTCGTCCCAACTGCTCGCCGAACTGCTGAGGCCGTGCACGAAGATGACGGGGTTGTGGGTCGCGGCCTGGGCGGGCGCGGCGGACAGGGAGAGCGACGCGAGGAGCGCCGCGACCATGGCGGAGAAGAACGTGGCGATGCGACGCGAGCGGCGTTGCATGGTGCCTCCAGACAAGGGTGGGGTGCCTGGAGTGTCAACCGGGGTCTACGCGCGCCGCATCGGTGAAATCGCCGGTCTTTACTTGCCAGTTAACTCACCAGTAACGTCATTCGGGTGGTGACTTCGGTGAACCCCGTACGCGGCCCCGCACAACCCGAGCTCGGCCCCTCGCTTCCCGAAGGCGTACGGGTACGGATCCTGCGCACCGCGCACGGCGACCGCCGCGCCGCCGCGGAACTCGCCTCCGCACTGACCGAGCGTCAGCTGACCGGCCTCGACCCGCTGCCGGCCCAGCCTCCCGTACTCCTGCGCGCGTACCGTCAGGAGGTGCGCGCCCTGCCCGACACCACCCGGCGCCTCCTGCTCCTCGCGGCGGCCGACCAGTATCCGGTCGACACCCATGCCTTCCTGCGGGCCGTCACCGCGGCCCGGCTCGACACCAGGCCCCTCGTCACCGCCGAGGTGGCCGGAGTCGCCCACGCCACGGCGGGCGGGATCGTCTTCCGCGATCCATGGACCCGGATAGCGGCCTACGAGATCGCCTCCGTGACGGACCGGCGCGCCGTCCACCTCCTGCTCGCCCGGGTCCTGCGCGGCGAGGGGGAGTCACCCCGGCGGTCCTGGCACCGGGGCGCCGCCGCTCTCGGACCCAGCCGACGCCTCGCCGCCGAACTCAGAGCTGCGGCCCACACCGCGCGCTCCGCGGGCGACCACGCCCTGGCCTGCGCCCTCGTCGAACGCGCCGCCGCGCTGTCCCCCGAGCCGGGCGAGCGGGCCCGGCTGCTCGCTCGCGCCGCCGCCGACGCCTGGCGGTCGGGCGACGCCGACCGTGCCCGCCGGCTCGTCGCCGCCACCGACGACGACGCCCTGGGCGGTCTGCTCGCGCTGCGCGCGGGCAACGCGACGGACGCGTTCGACGCGCTGCTGACGGCCGCGGTGCGCTACGCCGACGACGGCCCGGAGCCGGCCCGTACGGACCACCCGCAGGACGCCGCCGTCCACCTCCTCGCCCGCGCCACCGAAGCCGCGATCTACACCGGCGACCTGCGCCGGTGCCGGGAGGCGGCGGCCGTCGCCGACCGGCTCGGGATCGTGCCGCCCGGCACGCTGGGCGGGCTGGCCGCCGCGTTCGAGGGCCGGTACGACGACGCGCGGGACCTGCTGAAGGCGGCGGCCGGGCGCTGCGGTCCCGGGGGCGATCCCACCCTGCTCATCCACTCCGGGATCGCCGCACTCATGCTCGGCGACCACACCGCGGCCGCCACCGCCACCGTCCGGGCCGCCGCCTCCGCGCGGGCCGGGGGAGACGGGGTCACCGTTCCCCAGGCCATGGAATTCCGGGCGTACGCCGACTTCTGGACCGGTCGGCCACGGGCCGCCGAGGCCGCCACCCTGGAGGCCCTCCGCCAGGCGTACACCACCGGCCAGGACAACGGGGCCTGCCATCTGCAGGCGGCCCTCGCGATGTTCGCCGCGGTCACCGGCGACGAGGACGTCTGCCGGGAGCGCGCCGAGGCCGCCCGCTCCTACGCCCTCGCCCGCGGGCTCGGCCTGCCCGCCGCGCTGGCCCTGTTCGCGCTCGCCTTCCTCGACCTGAGCACCGGACGCTTCGCCGCCTCGGCGGCCCGGCTGCGCGCCCTCGCCGGATTCGGCCCCGGGCACGGGCACCGCGCCATCCGTCACATCGCCACCCCGCACTACGTCGAGGCCGCCGTCCGCACCGGCGACACCCGGGTCGCCCGGGCCGCCCACGCCGACTACGACCACTGGGCGCGTACCGTGCGCAGCCCCGACGACCTGGCGCTCAGCGCCCGCTGCCGCGCCCTGCTCGCCTCCGGCGCGGAGGCCGTCGAGCACTACCGCACCGCCCTCGACCTGCACGCCTCGGGCACCCGTGACTTCGAACGCGCCCGCACGGAGCTGCTGTTCGGCGGTGCGCTACGGCGACTGCGGCACCGGACGGAGGCCCGTGACCGGCTGCACAGCGCCCTCGAGGCGTTCGAGCACTTCGGTTCGCCGCAGTGTGCGGCGGCGGCGCGTACCGAACTTCGTGTCCTGGGGGAGCCCGTCTCGCCGGTGCGGGGCGCCGACGATCTCGTCGCCCGCCTCACCGCGCAGCAGTTGATGGTCGCGCGCATGGCGGCCGACGGGGCGACCAACCGGGAGATCGCGGCGCGGTTGTTGCTCAGTCCGCGGACCATTGATCATCATCTGCGGGGGGTGTTCACGCGGTTGGGGATCCGGTCGCGGATCGAGTTGGTGCGGTTGTTGGGGGAGGGGTGAGGGGCGGTCGGTGTCGTTGGTCGGCTGCGGGGCGGTGGCGGCTGGGCGCGCCCACGCGGCGGAGCCGCACAGTGTCACAGCCCCGCGTCCCTAGGGGGCGCCTGCTGCCCGCGTCGCATGGAAAGTGCGCGTATCCCAGCTCCCCCCGAGCCGCGGCGCCAGCCAGCTCGGCGCGTCTGCGCGGAAGGCGGTGACGTCGTGGGACCCGGCCCCCGCGGGTAGCGCACCCAGGAGCGGGGCTTCGGCCACGAGGGGCAGATCCGCGAGGTTGCAACGCGACGCCAGGTCGGGGGCGTCGGGCCAGCTGCCGATGACGATTCCCGCCAGGTCCAGCCCACGGCGCCGTAGTTCACGAGCCGTCAGCTCGGTGGTGTTCAGGGTGCCGAGGCCCGCTGACGCCACCACCAGCACCGGCGCGTCCAGCAGGCTCGCCGCGTCCGCCAGCGTGCCGCCCTCGTCGTCGAAGCGGACGAGGAGACCGCCCGCTCCCTCGACCAGCACGAGGTCGTGCTCGCTGGCCAGTTCGGCCGCCGCCTTCGCCACCGCGACCGGGCTCACCGGGGGCAGCGAGGCCCGCCGCGCGGCCGTCGCCGGAGCCAACGGCTCCGGATAGCGGGCGAGTTCGAGCGTGGTCACGGCGCCCGCGAGCCGGGCCACCTCGTCGGCGTCCCCACGCTCGTCCGGGCGTACCCCCGTCTGCGCCGGCTTGAGTACGGCCACGGAGCGTCCGGCCGCGACGGCCGTGGCGGCGACGGCGGCCGTCGTGACCGTCTTGCCGACCTCCGTGCCCGTCCCCGTGATCACCAGAACCGCCATGTCATCCCTCCCGTGCCGCCGCGCACACCGCGCGCGCGATCCGTGCCACGTCCGCGTCACCCGTGACGTACGGCGGCATCGTGTAGACGAGGTCGCGGAACGGGCGCAGCCACACGCCCTCGCGCACGGCCGCCGCCGTGGCCGCCTTCATGTCGACCTCGTGGTCGAGCTGGACGACGCCGATCGCGCCCAGGACACGTACGTCCCGGACACCCGGCAGCGAGGACGCCTGCGCAAGGCCGTCCCGCAGACCCGCCTCGATCCGCTTGACCTCGGTCTGCCAGTCCTGTCCGAGGAGCAGGTCGATCGAGGCGCAGGCCACCGCGGCGGCCAGCGGATTGCCCATGAAGGTCGGGCCGTGAGCCAGCACCGGGACCTCACCGCGTGAGATGCCCTCGGCCACCCGCGCCGTGCAGAGCGTGGCCGCCATCGTCATATAGCCGCCGGTCAGCGCCTTGCCGACGCACATCACGTCCGGCGTGATACCGGCGTGCTCCGCCGCGAACAGAGCACCCGTCCGGCCGAAGCCGGTCGCGATCTCGTCGAGGACGAGAAGCACGTCGTGCGCGTCGCACGCCTCCCGCAGCACCCGCAGATACGCGGGGGAGTGGAACCGCATCCCGCCCGCGCCCTGTACCACCGGCTCCACGATCACCGCGGCGAGCTCGTCGGCGTGCCGCCCGATCAGCTCGCGCAGCTGGTCGGCGTACGACTCCTCGTACGCGACCGGCGGGGCGTCGGCGAACACCTGGCGCTGGAGCACGCCCTGCCACAGATCGTGCATCCCGCCCTCGGGGTCGCACACCGACATCGGCTGCCAGGTGTCCCCGTGGTAGCCGCCGCGCCAGGTCAGCAGCCGCTGCTTGCCCGGGCGGCCGAGCGAGCGCCAGTGCTGGAGGCACATCTTGACGGCGACCTCGACCGACACCGATCCGGAGTCGGCGAGGAAGACGTGCTCGAGACCCTCGGGCGTGATGTCGACAAGTCGCTTCGCCAGCCGCACGGCGGGCTCGTGCGTGAGCCCACCGAACATCACATGGCTCATGCGCTCCAGCTGGTCGCGCGCCGCGTCGTTGAGGACCGGGTGGTTGTAGCCGTGGATGGCCGACCACCAGGACGACATGCCGTCGACCAGCTCGCCCGAGCCGTCCGCCAGCCGCAGGCGTACCCCGCTCGCCGACTCCACGACGAGCGGTTCCTGGCGGCCGGGCATGGGGCCGTACGGGTGCCAGACGTGCCGCCGGTCCAACTCCAGCAGTTCCCGCACGGGCAGCGTGGACGGCTCGGACCGGTCAGGCATTGGGGGCGAGGTCCGTTCCGGCACCCCGGCGGCGTACGGCGACAAGATCCGTACGCGCTTCGGCGGGCTGCTCCTGCTCGGCCTGCACCGTCACGGAACCGCAGACGCCGCCGCCCTCGTGCGCACCGCACCCGGCGTCCGCGTGCGAGCCGCACCCGGCTTCGGCGTGCGCACCGCAGCCCGCGCCCGCCGTCACGCGGTGCTCCGGCAGGGTCACCTCGCCCGCGCCCTCCACCTCGAATCCGGCGTCCGCGATCATCTCCAGGTCGGCCTTGCCCGCCTGGCCCTCGCTCGTGAGGTAGTCGCCGAGGAAGATCGAGTTGGCCAGGTTCAGGGCGAGCGGCTGCATCGTCCGGAGGTGGACCTCGCGGCCGCCCGCGATACGGACCTCCACGTCCGGGCAGACGAAACGGACCATGGCCAGGATGCGCAGGCACCGCTGCGGGGTGAGGTTCCACTCCTTGGCGAGCGGGGTGCCCTCGAAGGGGATCAGGAAGTTCACCGGAACGGAGTCCGGGTCGAGCGCGCGCAGCGAGTAGACGACGTCGACGAGGTCCTCGTCCGACTCGCCCATGCCCGCGATCAGACCCGAGCAGGCCGACAGACCGGCCGCGTGTGCCTTCTGGACCGTGTCCACCCGGTCGGCGTACGTGTGCGTGGTCGTGATGTCCCCGTACGTCCCCTCGGACGTGTTCAGGTTGTGGTTGTAGGCGTCCGCTCCCGCCTCGCGCAACCGCTCGGCCTGGCCGTCGGAGAGCAGACCCAGGCAGGCGCACACCTCGACGTTCTCGTGTCGGTCCTTGATCGCCTTGATGGTGTCGGAGACCCGGTCCACGTCACGGTCCGTCGGACCGCGGCCGCTGGCCACCAGGCAGACCCGCTTGGCGCCCCCGGCGAGCCCGGCCGCCGCGGCCTGCGAGGCCTGGTCCGGCTTGAGCCAGGTGTACTTGAGGATGTCGGCCTTGGAGCCGAGGCGCTGCGAGCAGTACGAGCAGTCCTCGGGGCACAGACCGGACTTCAGATTGACCAAATAGTTGAGTTTCACTCGACGGCCGAACCAGTGCCGGCGGACTTTTCCGGCCGCGGCCACCACGTCGAGCACGTCGTCGTCGGACGTGGCCAGCACGGCCAGCGCCTCGTCACGGGTCGGCAGCTCGCGCCGAAGCCCCTTGTCCACCAGCGTGTTCAGCAGGTCCATGAGATCCGATCCTGACGTATGCGAGCCGCTGCGGCCAAGGAGAGTTTGCACAACAGAGACGGTTCGACGTGTGGGGTATGTAACATGACCATCCCAGTACGTAGGGTCCACAGAGAGCATGGAAGACCAGGTCAGAGGCCCAAACTCCGCATCCCGCCACCGATTCGGTGAGAGTCATGAGTGAGACGCAAGGGCCAGTGGATCAGTATGGAGGGTTCCTACAACACCCCCGAAGAGGCTGTTCCCTCAAGCGCCGTGCGTGACTTGGTGCGGGCTGTTCTGGAAGCTCTCGACATCCCCCACCCTGCGACTGTAGGGGACCGCGAGGCGCACGACCGGATCTTGAGCGAACGGGCCACGCACGCGGCACTCGCGCTCCGCAGTACGCTGGACGGGTGCCCCCTCGAAATCGAATAGACAACCGGATACCTGCGAGAACGGCTTGCTGAGACCCCCAGCCCCCAGCCCCGCCAGGACCGCTCCGGGGTCGAGGGTCGTCGCCATGGGGTTGAAAGGGGCCTTGGCAGCGTCGAGCATGCCTCTTCCCCGTAGACGAGGGTGACAGTGAGTGTCTCGCTGATGTGGGTGAGTTCGTCGTTGTCGCCGACGGGGTTGTGGGTGCTGCACTGGCCGTGCTGCAGGGGATGGTGGCCGTCATGCCGCACGCTCCACGGGAGCGGCGTGGTTGACGGTGCGGGCGAGCTGCCGCAGGTGAGCGGCGAAGCTCACCAGGTCGCCGGCCACGTCGCCAGCCACGTCGGCGCACCGACACAGACGCCCACGGGCAGCGGATCCGGCGTTGCCGGGAACTGCGGCAGCCACGTGTCCACGAGCGGCAAGGGCAAACCACACTCGCCCAGACGCAAGGCACAATATGCTCAGGAGCCCTCGACAGAGGACGCGTCCTGACGGAAGACGTCTCACACTCGTCTCACAGACCCCACGGAAGAGCGCAGGTCGGAGTGCATCCGACCTGCGCTCTCTGCACTCTATGAACGATTCGGCAGCCCTCTGGACCCCGAGTAAATTAGGTAGCGGGATGCTCAGCGTGCCGGTGCTGGCTTCGCTGATCAGTTGACGCCGACGCCTGCGCTATCGCGCGCGCTGGCGTGCACGGCTACCCGCAGGAGGACCAAGAGCTGGAGGAGCTCAGCACCGAAGGCCTGCTGAAGGGGCTCTCCACTCTGCCGACTTCAAGAGCTGGACTGTCGGCGAGGCAGTGACACGACTGCGTGACACCGTCACCGACAAGGAGTAGGAGGCATTCAGAGACCTGGGCGGGGATCGCAACTGCGTGCAGTACTTCGGCCTGACCCGCAACGCTGCTGCTTTCGAAGCCTAGTACTCCAGTTGCACTTCTCCATTTGTCCTGGTCACAGGGTCTTTTGTGAGTCTAGTGAGCTGACGCTCCATCAGGGTGGTGGTGGTTCGT
>NZ_JBVKBU010000013.1:0-269351 GCF_055638955.1 Streptomyces sp. NPDC111507
TCACGAACCACCACCACCCTGATGGAGCGTCAGCTCACTAGACTCACAAAAGACCCTGTGACCAGGACAAATGGAGAAGTGCAACTGGAGTACTACGTAACAACGCCCGGCTGGACAGACTCGAACATTGGTGGTCAGTAACGGAGGCGGGCCGTGTCCCCGTGGATACGCAAGATGCAGTCTCTGAAGCAGGTCAGAGGCGCGCCCCCGTCCGAAGGGTGCAAGGTCGGCCCAAGTCCCATCAGGGGGCGGATGACCTCCGCATTCCTACTCCCGTCGGGGTCAGGTCCTTGTACAGCCGTCCACGCCTCGAACAGCGCCCTGCAGGTCTCCCACCCCAATCCGGGCACGAAGCGGCACAAGACCGTTGGCTGGTCGACCCCGTACTCACGAAGCTCACCGACCCGGACGTCTCCGCGCGTGAGCCACCACGTCCTCACCTGAACCTCCCCGGTCCTTGCGACGGAAGCACGCTATCGCCGTTCGCTCGCGCTCGGGTTGCTCGATTCAGTCGCTCCGCATCGGCACAGGACGGTTGAACCGTCCCCGACAAGGGCTATGAACGCGGCTTGACATGGATCATCAAGCAGCTTTCACAGCCCTTTGAGCGTCTGGAGACGACGGGGATGGGCAGTTGGGCCCGTAGGCACGGCGAGTACTTCGAACTCTGGTCGCTGGTGGCAGCGGCCAACCACCCGCTCACCGGGTTGATATGCCTCCGTGTGGGCTGCTGACCACCAGGGCAGTGGCTCATCGGCGAGGTAAGAGTGCCCGGGGATGTAATCGATGCGGAGGTGACCGCCGTCCTCGGCAGGGGCCGTGTCCCGCAGGTTCTCCGCGGACTCTGCCCTGCTGGCACGGTCACGGCTGATCACAAGCGCCTGCCGCTCAATGCCCCGGATGAGGACTCCGAGGCCGGAGGTGTCTTTGGCCTCGGCCCCGCCCGAAGGAGTTGCCTCCCGGCAAAAAAGGGGAGCCGAGCGGGTGGCCCCGTGACCGGAGTGGTGGTCTGCCGTAGCTGCCGAGTCACTTTTCATGCGCAGGGAGCCCCTGAGGCGGTGGTCAGTCGACCTCCGCCCCTGCGGCCAGTTCATCGACCGCCATGCGCAGATCGGCCAGTTCAGCCGGGGTGGGATCGGCAGGCTCGTGCGGCACCAGCGAAGCGGGGTTCACCACGGGGGTGGTGCCCTCCGGACCAGGTGCACTGGTGGCGCGGGCAATGAGCGCGGCGCCGTCGGTCGGCGGGGTGCCGAGGCCGTCGCTGATCCGCCGCAGTGCGGCCGCGAGCGGCGGCTGTGGGAAGGGGAAGTCCGCCGGGAGCAGCCCGGCCTGCTGGATATGGTCGTCGCCGCGGAAATCCAGGACCCAGTTCTCCCAGCCCGGCAACGGCCAGTCGTGGATGCCGGCCACGGTCTGCACTGCCCAGAGCGAGACGGTGCGAGCCTGCGGGTCGAAATGGACGCCGCCGTTCGGCATGTCTGTGAGCGGAGGGGTGGCCTGCGACGCGACGAGCAGGTCGATCAGGCCGGGGCCGTCGGCGACGTGCTCGATGGGCTCCCGAGCGCTGCCCCACGCGCGGACGCTTCCGTCGGGCAGGCGCAGGGAGACAACGGAACAGGGCTCGGCGTTCTCGGTGTCCGAGAACCAGGAAGCCTCGAAGGTCTCGAACCAGCCCGGCGGACGCGTCAGGTCCCTGCCAAGGCCCAGGTGGTGGGTCAGATCACCCATGCCGTCGTGCGCGAAGCGGACGTCCCAACCGGTCCATGTCCGGGCCAGTACGGTGCGGGCGGCGAGGTGGTCGGCCCAGCTGTCCACGAAGGCGAACCAGAGCAGGACCCGGCGGTCGTGGTCAACGAGTGCGGCACCCTCGCACCACACGTCGTTGAGCCATTCGTCGATCTCCCGGCTGGCGCGGAAGCAGCGTGTCGCCGCGGCCGGGCCAGTCAGCAGGTCGTCGACCAACCGGTTGGCGGCCCAGTGTGAGTAGTACCGCTGCCAGGCGCCGTCCTCGACCACCACGTACTGCGCTCGTGCTCCCATGACCGGCGAGGCTAACGTGGCTGGACGACGGGCGGCGAACGCTTTTCAGGCCTGCCCGACGGCTGCGATGTCCATCCCAGATCCATCAGAGGAAGGGACGTCGTGGGCTTCGCCGCAAGCCGCGAGTACCAGCCACTCCTCATAACCACAGAGCGCTTCGACTGTCAGAGAAAGGGTCTAAGAACACGGCTTGACATGAATCATCAAGCCGCGTTCACAGACAGCATCCATGTCCCTGGCGGCGTGCCGGAGAGGTTGGCCGAGATATGGGGCGGCTCGCGGGGCGAACCCCATGACTTCCGGGAGAGCGAGCTGATCGCCCGCAGGACCGGTGTGTATGAGCCGAGAGGATCTGTGCGGTCAGTCGAACGCTACGACCAGGCGGACGCCGCCATCACCAAAGCGGTGTGCCAGCGCCTTCATCACGGCGAAGACATGTGACCAGTGCGTTTCAGGTCCCAGGACTGCGCCGACGGTCAGCGGTTCGTACGTGCACATCACTTCGCCGGTGGTCCACTTCCACGCGGAGCAATGCTCATGACCTGTGGATCGGCCTCGGGTTGGACGCGGAGGGCGTACCTTCCCGTGTGATCGACTTCTGGTCATCGAGTGGGTCGATGTTGCACCGTCGGTCGGGAAGGCACGCCCGTGCTGAGCGTAGTGAATGCCGGTGGAATGACCGAGACCGGCTCCCTCATCGACGACATCGTCCGTGAGGGTGCGAGGCGGATGCTGGCCGCCGCGCTGGAGGCCGAAGTCAACGCCTGCATAGCCGAGTTGGCTGACGAGCACGATGAGCGCGGGCGCCGCCTGGTCGTCCGCAACGGCTACCACCAGCCGAGGAAGGTGACCACCGCGGCCGGGACGGTCGAGGTGAGGGCCCCGCGAGTGAACGACAAGCGCGTCGATGAGGCGACGGGTGAGCGCAAGCGGTTCTCCTCGGCGATCCTGCCGCCGTGGTGCCGCAAGTCGCCGAAGACCAGCGAGGGGCTGCCGCTGCTGTATCTGCACGGCCTCTCGTCCGGCGACTTCGTGCCCGCGCTGGAGCAGTTCCTGGGCAGCTCCGCCGGGCTCTCTCCGGCAACCGTCACCCGGCTCACCCAGCAGTGGCAAGACGACCATGCCGCGTTCGGCGAGCGCGACCTGTCCGGGGCCGACTACGTCTACGTCTGGGCTGACGGCATCCATCTGCGCATCCGCCTGCGCGAGGCCAGGTCGTGCGTGCTCGTGCTGATGGGCGTGCGCGCCGACGGCACGAAAGAGCTGGTCGCCATGGCCGACGGCTACCGCGAATCGGCCGACTCCTGGGCGGACTTGCTGCGGGATGCCCAGCGGCGCGGCATGCGCGCTCCCGTCCTCGCGGTCGGCGACGGAGCCCTGGGCTTTTGGAAGGCCCTTGCCGAGGTGTTCCCTGTCACCCGGCATCAGAGGTACTGGGTTCACAAGGTCGCCAATGTCGCGAACGTCCTGCCGAAGTCCGCGCAACCCGGCGCGAAGAAGGCCCTGCAGGAGATCTACAACGCCGAGGACCGCGACCACGCGCTCATGGCCATCGCTGCGTTCGAGAAGACGTACGGAGCGAAGTTCCCCAAGGCCGTCAAGAAGATCACCGATGACGCGGACGAGCTGCTGGCGTTCTACGACTTCCCCGCCGAGCACTGGATCCACCTGCGGACCACGAATCCGATCGAGTCGACCTTCGCCACCGTCCGGCTGCGGACCAAGGTCACCCGCGGAGCCGGCAGCGCGGCCGCCGCCCTGGCCATGGTCTTCAAGCCCGTCGAGTCCGCCCAGCAACGGTGGCGGGCCGTGAACGCACCCCATCTCGTCGCTCTCGTCCGCGCCGGGGCCCGCTTCGAACGTGGGCACCTCGTCGAACGACCCGCGACCCTCGTGGCATGAAACAACTCCACCTGCTGAAGCACAGATCTACCTGAGTGTGTGGTCGGATCGGCCGCCTGTTCCTAAAGGTCCGCTACGAGAAGTCGGTAGCCGACGTCCAGTGTGTCGCGGTCAAGCAGGTCAGTATGGCGTGCGTGCCACAGGCCGGAAGACAGGTCGCTGGACAACCGGTCCAGGCACGGGCGGAGGATCTCCTCGCCGGTTTCAGCGAGCATCGATATGCCTGCTCGCACCTCCGGATCGAGGTATGCCTCGGGTCGGCGCCAGAAGGCAGCGCCGAATCCGTCGGTGCAGTCGTGCGGGATCGGGACCGTCTCGATGCGGGCGCCTTCCAGCAGCGCAAGCAGCCGGTCAATCAGAACAGCGCGTGTGTCGACGAACGCGGCTACCTCCGGCAGGTACTCGTCCAGCAGCCAGTACCTGCGGAAGACGGCCTGGTCCCACGTGAAGATGACGACACGCTGCCGGGCGATCCGGAGAAGTTCTCTGATACCGGCTTCCAGGTCAGTCCAGTGGTGCACGGTCAGCAGGGCCATCGCCGCGTCGGCCGAGTCGTCGGCGATGGGGATCGACTCCGCGGATGCCTGAAGGGCCCGCGCGGATCCGGCCGGACGTTGGGCGATCATCACTGCACTGGGTTCAACCGCCAGCACCGTTTGCGGTGGTTCGTAGGAGCCAGCGCCAGCACCGACGTTGATGACAGTGCCGGCATCGCCAAGCGCCTCATGGATCTTGACAGAAATCCGGTGGTCGGCGCGTCGCGTGTGATTGTAGGTCGCACCGATGCGGTCATACATGGTCACGATCGACAGTGTGCCTCGTCACTCACCACCCACCGTCGCTAATGAGCCATCCACAAGTATTGATAATTTCTCCTTCACGCGTCCCGTCGCGCTGTACAAGTCCGCGGGCGGCACGCCTACCGCGGACAGAGCTTCCGGCGGCCAGGAAACGCACACGAGTTGTTGGTGCAAGGCCGACGGCAACGATTTCGTGCGCCAGGTCAGCCGACCGATGAAATGATCAGGCCCGGTCGCGAGATCCATCGCAACAAGCTCCGTCCAGCTGACCCAGCTCGCGCCGTGGAGATCGCCCGCTGCAACAGAGGCCCCCAACTGTGAACGCAGCCCGCTCGACAGATCGATGGGGAGGCCACGGTCCGGCGCGAGCGGTTGAAAGCCCGCGTACTTGCGCACTCCGAAGAGACAGCCGAAAACCGCGTAGTCGGTCTCGTCGTACAGCGGCCAAAGATCCATAGCGGCAACCCACGGCTCACCGGCGTAGTAGTCGGTGTCGACACTGGGGTGACGGAACTCGATGCCACCATGAATGTCCGTACTCACAACGCCGGACCCTAACAACGGCAGTCTCGACAGACACACGATTATCGGTCGATCAGCAACGGACTCGGCCCGTGTCACCACAGACGTGCAGGGTGCACCCTCTGAAGTAGCCCCGAGGTGCGCCGCCTGCTTGCATGGCCAGGAATGAACACCAAACGGCCAAGCTCTTGGCGGGACAGAGGCGAGGAAAGGTCTGTGAACACGGCTTGACATGAATCATCAAGCCGCGTTCACAGATCTAACGCACCGCAGCAGCATCTGGACGCGGGAGCGATCTAGTCCACCTCGATGCCGAAATCCTGCACGAGTTCCTCCAGGCCGCCGGTGTAGCCCTTGCCGCCCAGGACGAAGTCCCAGTCCCCGTTTGGCCTTCGGCGGAAGGAGCCGAGTACCAAGGCGGTTTCGCGGGACCGGCCGTCGGAAACCTCAAGTTGTCCCAGCTCAGTCAGCCCCGGGTCGAGCAGACGGATACGGGCGTCCGTGAAACCGGAGAGGTCGGCGTCCGGGTTGACCTCTGGGTCGATCGCTGCCACCAGTACGAACCGGTCAGCCTCATCCGGCAACCCGTCGAAAGAGACGGAGATCGCGGCCTTGTCAGGTGCAGTGGCGGTTAGAGCGCGCACGGAACCGTCTGCTGTCCGCGGGTTGTTGAAGAAGACGAAGTGATCGTCGCTGAGGACGCGGTTGCCACGGCAGACGAGAGCACACACATCCAAGGCGACGCTGCCGGTCCATGACATGCCGAGGACGTTGTAGTCGTCGGGCAATCGAGTGTCAGGGCCCGATGGCGTCGGCTGTGCCGCAGTTTGACGGCCGCCCTCACCCAGGCGCCCACGCAGCCCATGACGATGCAGCAGGTCGACAAGTTCAGTGCCCGAGATCAGTTCCAGCGGCTTGCCGTTGGCGAAGGTGTGCGAGCCGGGGCCGAACCCCGACGTCGTCACGAGGACGCCCTTGTTGGCGCCAGCATCCTGCACGGTTCCATACAAGTCACGTACAGCAGTGGGCGGCACCGTGTTGCGGTAGCGCTTCACCTGAACGACGATCTTCCCGCCTCGGATCGGTGTCGGATCCAGCGCGTCGACGTCCACGCCGCCATCGTTGGAGCGCTGGGTCGTGACCGCCTGCATTCCCATGGCCCGGAAGAGGTCGGCAACGAGATCTTCGAAGGCGATCGGATCCATGTCGTACAGGTCAGGTTCCTCATCGCCGCCATGCGCGACAACGCGGTTGCCGACATCCTGCGGCCGACGACTCGGCCGTACCGGCGCAAGTTGGTCGGGCCGGGCCGAGAGCTGTCCGCGTAGTGCGTCGGCCAGGCAGCTGCTTGCGTCCACCTGTGCCAGGTGCAGGTCGCGGAACGTCGAGCGCGAAGCCATCACGGTTGCCAGGTGGATGTGGCCCGGTCGGCCCGTCGTAGGGTCGTGCCCATCCACGAACCCGTTCAGAGTCACAGACTCAAGCGCGCCCAGCTCATCTGCGCCGAAGATCTCGTGCAGAACAAGAAGCATGCACTGCGCGAGGACTTCCCGGTACAGGGCGCGACGCTGGCCCACTGGGCGGGGGGTCTCCTTGTCCTGGTCGGTCCCGGACACGTACCGAACGGACTTGACGTCGGGGACGATGCTGTAAGCGGGCAACTCCCAGTCCAGTACCAACTGTCGAGCTGCCGAGTCATAGGCTGCGGTCACCTGACGGGGAAAGCCCTCCGGCCATGCAGCCGAGGCGTAGAGAGCGGCGGAGAAGTACTCCACGACCGAGTCAGGATCGTGGCGTCTCACTCCATCGGTCACCTGGACGATGCCAGCGTTGTGCCGCCTCACATCGGCGAGCTGGGCATCGGCCCACTGCTGGTGTTCCCGCTGGTACGACGCCAGCTGTTGTTGCCGCTGAGCCTCCGCCGCCTGGGCCGCGTGCCAGTCCCGCTCGAAGCGAGCCCGCGCTTCAGCCTGCGCCTGGGCCCGGCGGCTGGAAGTCCACCCACTCTGCGTCTGGTAATGACTGAGGTCAGGCATGGGCACGGGCTGCGCCAACGGTCCCGGAGTGAATGGCTGGACCTCCTCATGGCGCATGAGAGAGGAAGCTCTGAAGGCCGGAGCCTGACAACCCAAGGCGAGAAGGCTTTGCAGCGACGCAACCAGTGCGTCCAACTCTTCCGTGCGGCGTAGCGCTTCCGCCTGCCTGTACTCGCGGTGGCCTTGGGCGGCCCGCCGCTGATAAGCACGTGCCTGCTGAGCTTCTTGTCTCCGCCGTCTGGCTTCGGCTTCCAGCTGGCGTTGCTGCTGCCGCTGCACTTCTGCCCAGACGCCGACAAAGCCAGTTGACCGACGACTCATGTGTTGCAGGCCCTCCCCAATGCGCTCTGGCTGCCCCCACAACCAGGTGTGACGAGACGACTCTATCCAGCAACAGTCGTCCCGCATATCCACTTGCCAAAGGCAACTGGGTCGCATCATCCCTGCAGGTCAACCTGACTGGAGGGTAAGCATGGCCGTGTCTGGCCGCAGCACCCGCACTGTCGCGGTCCGCAGGTTGTTCCCGCCAGCGCACGCCGCCGACCGAAAGGTCTGCGAACGCGGCTTGACATGGATCACCAAAGCGCGTTCACAGCCCCGTCCGTGGTCGTAAGATCTCCCGCCGGTGGTCGACACAGTTTGTGGGGGCGAACATGGAGAGACCGGACGACCGCATCGCATCCGTCCTGCGCTTCGCTGCGGAACTCGTCGCCTGGGTGGCCACTCCCTGGGCCTTGTCCCCGTACTCATGGCTGCTTGCCGTCTTGGCTGTGGTGGTACTGATCGGCCTCCCGACCGTCTTCTCCACTCCGGGAGACAAGGCGCAGGTGATCGTCCCTGTCTCGGGTGCGGTCACGATCCTGCTCGTGCTGCTCCAGCTCACCGCTGCCGCGATCGCCGCATGGTCGGCATGGCCCATCCACGCGGCAGCCCTCGTGTTCTTCCTCGTGGCCGCCACCCTCGTCACGGAACGTCAACGCTGGCAGTGGCTGCTCGCCACGGACCGGCACACCGGCTGAGCTGCGGAGGGTTGGCACCGGAGTGCGTTCGCTCTCCGGGCAGGCCCGCCACTTCCCGGCCTCTCCCTACCCTTCGGTGAAGTAGGCATACGGCGCGACCGAGACTCCTTCGGAGACCGCGCGTTCGTCGTCCTCGCCGGCATCCGGGTCGAGGTCGAGCGCCCACAACGCATGCATGGACCACACGGAGAAGCCGGCGTGGAAGTCGTGGCCGATGTCTGAGGGTGTGCTCGAGTGCCCCAGGGCGTGGAGGTCCGCGACGACGTCATCCAGAAAGCGATGGGTCAGCTGAACCCCGTCGTACTGCGCTTCGGCATCGCCGCCTTCGCCGCTGTAGGCGATCTCCACGAGTTCGACCGTCTCGTCGGCCGCGTAGGTGATCACCAGCGTGGGTGAGGTGGTGTAGACGGCCCGCTGTCCGCCTGGGCCGTGATACGGCGACCCGACGCGCTCCTCGACCTGCGAGCGCGGATCGCCGCTCCTGACGAGGGCCACGCCTTGTCCCGGGATGATCTCCATGTCGACCATCCTGTCAACCAGGACAACCACTCGGAAGTCCGCGGAGCGATGAGAGCGCCGCCGCTCCATCCGGCACACGTCTGCGACGGCTATTCCTCAGGCTGAGGCATCGCAGATGTCCCTGCGGGGCTCCCGTCCGAGGGCGGGTCGACGGGTGCCGTGACCACACGAGCGGCCCCCTGCTGTGCCGCTCGCAGCGCCGCGCCGAGCAGTCCCGGCGCCTGTGCCAGCGACGGCCCGTACCAGGTCAGCAGGCGGCCGTCGACGAGCGCGCAGGGCACGCCCTCGAACGCCTCGGGTCCGTCGTCCGCGGTGAAGCGGTACGGCTCGTCGGGCAGGACCACGAGGTCGGGGGCCGCCGCCCGGAGTTCGGGGAGTGGGACGCGGGGGTATCGGTCGGCGTGGTGCGCGTACACGTTGTCGACGCCCAGGCGCGCCAGGACGTCCCCGGCGAAGGTGTCCCTGCCGAGGACCATCCAGGGGCGCCGCCAGATCGGCACGATCGCGGTCGTACGGCGGTCGGGAGCGGGGAGCCGCGCCCACGCGGCCTCCGCCTCGTCCAGCCAGCGGGGGCGGGCCCGCGCCCCGCACGCGCCCAGCACTCGCGCCAGCTCGCGGAAGGCCTCCGGCACCGCGCGGACCTCCGTGACCAGCACCTCGATCCCCGCCTCCCGCAAAGCCGTCAGATCAGGCTCGCGGTTCTCCTCCTCGTTGGCGATCACCAGATCCGGGGCGAGTCGTACGATCCGGTCGACCGCGGGGTTCTTGGTGCCGCCGACCCGCACGACGTCGAGGTCCGGCGGACGGCTGCACCAGTCGGTCGCGCCGACCAGGGCACCGGGGACGGTGACGGCCACGGCCTCCGTGAGTGAGGGCACGAGGGACACGACCCGCGCTCCCGCGGGCCCGCTAGACATGACGGGAGGTCTCGGGCGGCATGGCACCCAGTATCGCAGCGGCCCGCGATCGTGGCCGCTCGCGATCGTCGCGGCCCGCGCGGCAACGGCTCAGCGCTTGCCGAAGGTCTGGCGGTCCTCCACGGCCTCGATGTGGTCGGCGACCTCGACCACGACCACCCGGGTGTCCGGCACGGTCGCCCGCCACCGGTGGCGCACCCCACCCGTGAGGTACAGCGTGTCGCCGCGCCCCAGGCGGTGGGCGCGGCCCTCCGCCTCGACCTCGACGGCCCCGTCGGCGACGTACATCAACTTGTCGTTGCGGTGCTGGAGTTCGCGGCCCTCCTCGTGGTCACCGGTGAACTCCGTGGCGTGCAACTGGTGGTGACCGCGCACCAGGGGGCGCATATGGGCTTCGGGAGTGAACTCGGCGCCCGAGTCGGCGCGCACCACATCGACACTGCACGCCGGGTCGGCCGCCGCGAGCAGTTCGACGGCGGTGGTGCCCAGGGCGTCGGCGACCCTCTCCAGGGAACTCTGGCTGGGCCGGGCCCGTTCGTTCTCGACCTGACTGAGGAAGGGCACCGACAGGCCGCTGCGCTCGGCCACGACGGCGAGCGTGAGCTCCAGTGTCCGGCGCCGCCGCCGGACGGCCGCACCCACCCGAAGGCGTTGTTCTTTGTGGTCGCCCATCGCTCCGGCTCCCTCCCACGCGTCGTCGGTCCACTGCTTCGGTCTGCCGCTTCGGCTGCTGCCTCGGCTGCCGTTTCGGCGCACAACTTCTGATGAGTTGTTTGCACCCTACGCATGTTCGGCAAACCGTTTCATGCACCCGTCACATCGCTGACACATCGGAGGAGGGTGAGGGCCACAATTCGCGCCAATAGACGAGTCGCCCCGGCTCCCCCGGCGCCACACCCTCCCACGGGACGAAAAGGCTGACCAGCAGGGCCGGATGCCCCTGCGGATCGATGAGCGCGGGCACGGAAGGACCGGCGCGGGCGCGACTGCCGCCGTGGGTGCGGATGGTCAGCCGATCAGCCCGCCCGGTCGTCGGATCATAGGCGTACGTCTGTCACCTCCCGAAGCCCGGCACCTAAGCTGACTTTCCGTCAAACTCAGTCCGCAGGAGCCGAGTTGGAGGAGCGAGCGACTGCCGATGTCGCCGCGCGCACCCCAGGAATCCAGGGCGCGGTCCGGCCGCCGGTCGAGGCTTGCGTGCCAGGTCGTGAAGTCCTCGGGGGTGGCGCGGAGTTCACGGTCGGTGTCGCAGCGTGCCCGGCGGTGACCGGCGAGCTCGACCGTGCCGTCGTGCACGGAGGTGATGTCCGGAGTGCCTCGGCGCAGCGCGACAGGGTGCGCGGCGCATCGACGGCGCGGGAGGTGTTCCCGGACAGGAGGGCGTCCAGATCGGCGTAGCCGCGTACGGCGATGTGGTTGTCCGGATCCTTCCCATACGCCAGTACGTAGCCACTGGTGCCGTCGGTCGCGAGTGCGGGCCGGAACGGGGGGCGCACGGACGTCGGGGTGGCCGTCGGTCACACGGGGGCCGGGACCCGTGTGACCGACGGCCACCCCTCGTCGAACGACCTTGCGGCTACTGCGGCGTCATCCGCTCCACCACGTCCGGGTGCTCCGTCAGCCATGCGGCGACGGCCGCCTCCTCATTGCCCTGGCCGCGCTGCTTGATCTCGCTCTCCAGGGTGCCGAGCTCGGACTCGCTCATCCTGAAGTTCTTGATCCACTTGGTGAGCTGCGGGTACTGCTCGGGGAACTTCTTGCTGGAGATGGTCCGGATCGTGTTCCCCTCACCGAAGAGCTTCTTGTCGTCGGCGAGCTTGGTGAGCTTGTACTCGCTGTACGCCCAGTGCGGGGACCACAGGACGACGGCGACCGGCTGCTTCTTGGCGTACGCGCGCTTCAGCTCGGCCAGCATCGCGGGCGTGGAGCCGTCGACGACCTTGTACTCCTTGTCCAGGCCGTAGCCCGGAAGGACCTTCGTCTTCAGGAGGTTCATCTCGCCGGTGCCCGGCTCGATGCCGATGATCCGGCCGCCGAAGGTGCCCGCCTTGCCCTTGAGGTCCGCGAGGGACTTGACATCCTTCACGTACGAGGGCACGGCGATCTCCAGCGAGGTCGGCCGGTACCAGGTACCCAGGTCCCTCAGGTCGTTCTTGTGCTGGTCCCAGTAGTTCGACTGGGCGTACGGCAGCCAGGCGTCGAAGTTGAGGTCCAGGTCGCCGGAGGCGAGGCCGGTGTACACGGGGCCGACGTCCATCTGCTTGAGGTTCAGCGTGTAGCCGCGCCGCGCCAGGACGTTCTTCCAGAGGTAGCTGACGGCGACGTCCTCGTCCCAGGGGAACCAGGCCACGTCCAGCGGACGCTTCGTCTCGGCGGCCGCCGTGGAGTTCTTGACCGGGGCCAGCTTGTCGACGACTGAGGGGTTCCGCTTCAGCCAGGCGCGCACCGCGTCCTGCTGCTTGCCCTTGCCCACCTTGTTGATCTCGGCCTCGAGACCGGTGAGCTGCTTCTCCGTCATCCTGAAGTTCTTCAGCCACTGCCCGACGACCGGGTTGTCCTGCGCGAAGCCCTTGCGGGCGAGGGTGTGCACGCCGTCGCCCTTGCCCCAGGCACCCTTCGGGTCCTTGAGTTTCTTCAAGTCGTAGTCGCTGTAGGCCCAGTGCGGCGACCAGAGGGTGACGACGATCGGCTGCTTCTTGGCGTACGCGCGCTTCAGCTCGGCCAGCATCGCGGGCGTGGAGCTGTCGACGACCTTGTACTCCTTGTCGAGGCCGTAGTCCTTCAGGACCTTGCTCTTGAGCAGGCCCATCATTCCGGCGCTCGACTCGATGCCGGTGATCTTGCCACCGAAGGTGCCGGCCTTGCCCTTGAGGTCCGTCAGGGAGTCGACGCCCTTCATGTACGAGGGGACGCTCAGCTCCAGCGAGGTGGGGCCGAACCAGGAGCCCAGGTCGTCGAGCTTGCTGCCGTACTTCTTCCAGTACTGCTCGTGGGTGGTCGGCAGCCAGGAGTCCGTCTCGAAGTCGATGTCGCCCTGGGACAGGGAGGTGTACAGCGGACCCGCGTCGAACTGCCTGGCGTCGACCTGGAAGCCGCGCTCCTCGAGGATCTCCTTCCACAGGAAGGTGGAGGCGACGCCCTCGTCCCACGGGATGTAGCCGATGGTGATCTTCTTGCCCTGGCCGACGTTCTGGCCGTCGGCCGCGGTGGACGTCGCGTCGGTCCCGCCGAACATGCCCATGCCGCCCGCGACCAGCGCGAGCACGACGACACCGATGACGGCGACGGCCGCGCGGGGGCGGTAGGACCAGATCTTCAGGCCCTGCGCGGCGCGCAGTTTGGCGGCGGCGCGGCGGCCGAGCGGGGAGACCTGAGTGCCCAGGGCGCTGGTCATACGGTCCAGGTAGATCGCCAGGATGACGATGGCAACGCCCGCCTCGGAGCCGAGGCCGACGTTCAGCTGCCCGATGGCCTCGTTGACGTCGCCGCCGAGGCCACCGGTGCCGACCATGCCCGCGATGGCGGCCATGGACAGGCCCAGCATGATGACCTGGTTGACGCCCGCCATCACCGTGGGCAGCGCGAGCGGCAGCTGGATGCGCAGCAGGGTGTCACGGGGCGTGGTGCCGAACGCGTCGGCGGCCTCGACGAGTTCCTTGTCGACCTGGCGGATGCCCAGCTCAGTCATGCGGACGCCGGGGGCCAGCGCGAAGATCAGGGTGGCCACGATGCCGGCCGGGGCGCCGGTGCCGAAGAACAGGATCGCCGGGATGAGGTAGATCATCGCGGGCAGCGTCTGCATGAAGTCCAGGACCGGGCGGACGATGCCGCTGACCCGGTCGGAGCGCGCCGCCCAGATGCCCACGGGTACCGAGACGACGAGCGCGATGAGCGTGGCGACGAGGACCAGCGAGAGGGTCACCATCGCGTCCTCCCACAGTTCGAGGGAGTCGATGAACGCGAATCCCGCGAAGGTGAGAACACCGGCGGAGGTGCCGCGCAGCCAGAACGCGATCACCGCGAAGATGCCCGCGAGGAGGAGCGGTTGGGGGGCCTGGAGGACGGCGTCGATACCGTCGTAGGTGCCCTGGAAGACGGTCTTGAAGAAGTCGAAGAGCCACGCCATGTGGTTCAGCAGCCAGTCGACGGCGCTGTTGACCCAGTCGCCGAAGGGAATCCTAGGCACCGGCCGTCACCGCCTCGTCCCGAGGACTGGCACAGCGTGCGGGGGTCCCCTGCTCGTCGCCGAGGAAGGCGACGAGGCGCTGCCGGTGGACGACGCCCACGAGTGCGCGCCGCTCGTCGAGCACCGCCACCGGGTGCGTGAGGCGGGCGCTGATCGCGCAGAGGTCCACGAAGGGGGTGTCGGGCGTGGCGGTCTCGCAGTCGCAGTCCGCCTCGTCGCCGCGTACGTCGGTGTCCATGACGGCCCCGGCGGTCAGGACCCGGGAGCGGTCGACGTCCTGGGTGAAGGAGGCGACGTAGTCGTTCGCGGGACGCACGAGGATGTCCTCGGCCGTGCCGGTCTGGACGATGCGGCCGTCACGCATGACGGCGATCCGGTCGCCGAGGCGCATCGCCTCGTTGAGGTCGTGGGTGATGAAGACGATGGTCTTCTTGAGCTTCTTCTGGAGCTCGATCAGCTGGTCCTGCATGTCACGGCGGATCAGTGGGTCCAGCGCGCTGAACGACTCGTCCATCAGCAGCAGATCGGCGTCGGTGGCGAGCGCGCGGGCGAGGCCGACGCGCTGCTGCATACCGCCGGACAGCTCGTCGGGCCAGGACTTCTCCCAGCCGGCGAGCCCGGCCAGCTCCAGGGCCCTGGTGGCGCGTTCCTTGCGCTCGGCACTGGGCACGCCCTGGACCTCCAGGCCGTAGGCCGCGTTCTCCAGGACGCTGCGGTGCGGGAAGAGCGCGAAGTGCTGGAAGACCATGCTGATCTTCTTCGAGCGGACCTCGCGCAGCGCGCGGGCGCTGAGCGCGGTCAGGTCCTGGCCGTCGAAGCGCACCTGGCCCGCGGTGGGCTCCAGAAGTCCGTTGAGCATGCGCAGGAGGGTGGACTTGCCGGATCCGGACAGGCCCATGACGACGAAGATCTGGCCGGGTTCCACCGTGAAGGACGCGTCGATCACCGCGGCGGTCGTGCCGTCGGCGCGCAGTTCCTCACGGTCGGCTCCCTGACGGAGCCGCTCCACCGCGGCGTCGGGTCGTCTCCCGAACACCTTGTACAAATGCTCGGCCTCAAGCCTGGATGACACGGGTGCCTCTCGATCGGACAGTTGAAAAACCAACGGGGTTGTCCCGGGGCCGCGCCTGCCCACGCTTACACGGAGCAAACACACGAGTGGTCCAGGTCACTGTCAGTGGCGTACGGCATGATGCGAGGCGTGACCAGACGCCTGATGCTGCTCGACACCGCTTCCCTGTACTTCCGGGCCTACTTCGGGGTCCCCGACTCGGTGAAGGCCCCGGACGGCACGCCCGTGAACGCCGTGCGCGGGCTGCTCGACTTCGTCGACCGGCTGGTCAAGGACCACCGCCCCGACGACCTGGTGGCCTGCATGGACGCGGACTGGCGCCCGCAGTGGCGGGTCGACCTGATCCCCTCGTACAAGGCGCATCGCGTCGCCGTGGAGACCGAGGCCGGCCGGCCGGACGAGGAGGAGGTGCCGGACACGCTCTCCCCGCAGGTGCCGGTCATCGAGGAGGTCCTCGACGCGCTGGGCATCGCCCGCGTGGGGGTCGAGGGGTACGAGGCGGACGATGTGATCGGCACCTTCACCGGCCGCGCCGACGGCCCGGTCGACATCGTCACCGGCGACCGCGACCTCTACCAACTCGTCGACGACAAGCGGGGGGTGCGCGTCCTGTATCCCCTCAAGGGTGTGGGCACGCTCCAGCTCACCGACGAGACCTGGCTGCGCGAGAAGTACGGGGTCGACGGCGGCGGATACGCGGATCTGGCGCTGCTGCGCGGCGACCCGAGCGACGGTCTGCCGGGGGTGCCGGGGATCGGCGAGAAGACGGCGGCCAAGCTGCTCGACCAGTTCGGCGACCTGGCCGGAATCATGGCGGCGGTCGACGATCCGACGGCGAAGCTGACACCTTCTCAGCGCAAGCGGCTCGACGAGTCACGGCCGTACGTCGCGGTCGCGCCCAAGGTCGTACGGGTCGCCGGTGACGTTCCCCTGCCGGACGTCGACACGGCGTTGCCACACGCGCCGCGCGATCCGGCCGCGCTGGAGGCACTGGCCGCGCGTTGGGGTCTGGGCGGGTCGCTGCAGCGGTTGCTCACCACGCTCGGCGAGTGAACGGGAGCGAGCGGAAGTAAACGTGCAAGTGCCGTTCTCACTCAGAAGAGTGAGATTCTCAATTTAGGGAAGCCTTACTCACACAGCGGGACTCGACCCCGGCCACCGCGCGACTCGAGTCCTGGTGTGGGGGGCTCATGGGCTTTTCACACAGGGGGTGTTAACTAGGAGAGAGATGCTAACTTAGGTAAGCCTAAGCGAGTGAACGAGGAGGCCGTCATGGCAGAGCGTCCGGCACGCAGGTCCAGGAAGCCGCACTCCGCGCACGTCGTGCGGACCGAGCGGTTGACCCCCCACATGCAGCGTGTCGTGCTGGGCGGCGAGGGCCTCGCCGAGTTCACCGCGGGCACCAGCACCGACCACTACGTGAAGCTGCTGTTCGCCCCGAAGGGTGTCACCTACCCCGAGCCCTTCGACGTCGAGCGGATCCGCGAGGAACTCCCGCGCGAGCAGTGGCCGGTGACCCGGACGTACACCGTGCGTGCCTGGGACCCCGAACTGCGCGAGCTGACGCTCGACTTCGTGGTGCACGGCGACGAGGGACTGGCCGGGCCGTGGGCGGCGCACGTCCAGCCGGGCGAGGTCGTGCGGTTCATGGGTCCGGGTGGCGCCTACGCGCCCGACGCGAGCGCCGACTGGCATCTGCTCGCCGGTGACGAGAGCGCGCTGCCCGCGATCAGCGCCGCTCTGGAGGCACTGCCGGAGGGCGCCGTGGCCCGCGCCTTCGTGGAGATCTCCGGGCGCGAGGAGGAGCAGAAGATCGACTCCGACATGGAGGTCGTCTGGCTGCACCGCGGGGACCGGCCGCTCGGCGAGGCCCTGGTGGAGGCCGTCCGCGCCCTCGACTTCCCGGCGGGCCGGGTACACGCGTTCGTCCACGGCGAGGCGGGCTTCGTGAAGGAGCTGCGCCGGCTGCTGCGGGTCGAGCGTGAGATCCCGCGCGAGGACCTGTCGATCTCCGGCTACTGGCGTCTCGGTCACAACGAGGACGGCTGGCAGGCCTCCAAGCGGGACTGGAACGCGCAGGTGGAGGCGGAGCAGGAGGCGACCGCGTCGGCCGCCTCCTGACTCCCGCCCCCTCGTCACCCCGGACGCCACCCCCGGCCCCTCGGGGTCACACGGAACGCTGGTACGACCTGAACGTACGGATCGACAGCCACACCGCCGCCACGGCCAGCGCGAGCAGCGCGCCCGAGCGGCCGAGCACGACACCCCAGTCGGGATGCTCGGACATCGCCGAACGCCCCGCCACCATCGCCCAGTTGAGTGGATTGAAGTCGGCGATGTGCCGCATCCAGCCGGGCATCTGGGACGGGGCCATGAAGGCCGAGGAGAGGAAGGTCAGCGGCAGCAGCAGGAACGTGTTGATGCCGATGATCGACTCCCGCTCCCGGACCAGCATGCCCAGCGCGTTGGACAGCGCTCCGAAGATCGTGCCGAGCAGTACCGAGGCGACGATCAGGATCGCGATACCGCCGATTCCGCCCGGGTAGTCCGCGCCGCCCAGCAGGCCGAGCAGCACGATGATGACCGACTGCAGGGCGGTGATCAGGCCGTTGTTGACGACGTTGCCGTTCATCAGGGCGGCCCGGCTGACGGGCGTGGTCAGGAAGCGGTTGAGCGTGCCGCGCTGGATCTCGTCGAGCGTGCCCATGCCCGCCCACATGTTGGAGCTGAGCGCGCTCATCACGACCACGCCCGGGACGAGGTAGTCCAGATACGAGGTGGTGCCGAAGCCTCCGAGTTCGACGACCTTCTTGAAGAGGTTGCCGAACAGGAACAGCCAGATCACCGGCTGGATCAGGGTGATGATCGCGTACGCGGGCTGACGTGCGAACACCATCAGCTGACGCTGGGTCATGTACCAGGTCTGGGAGACGGCTGTGCTCATCGGGCACCTCCGGCGAGGACGAGGTTCTCGGCGCCTTCCGCTTCCGCCTCCGCGTAACGGCGGCCCGCGTAGCGGAGGTAGACGTCGTCGAGCGAGGGGCGGGCGACGGTCGCGGCGGCGACCCCGACCCCCGCCCGCTCCAGCACCCCGAGCAGGGCGGGCATCGCGGCGGCCCCGTCATCGGCGCGGACACTGACACGGCGGCCGTCGAACAGCGCCTCGTGCACGCCCGGCAGCCCGGTGAGGGCGCCGTTCAGCAGCGTACGACCGGCGTCTCCCAGGGCTTCGCGCAGTTCCACGTGGACGGCGTCACCGCGGAGTTCGCCCTTCAGGGCGTCCGGGGTGCCCTCGACCACGACACGCCCGCGGTCGACGATCGCGATGCGCTCGGCGAGCCGGTCGGCCTCCTCCAGGTAGTGCGTGGTGAGCAGGATGGTCAGCCCCTCGTCGCCGGCGAGGCGGGCGATCTCGTCCCACATCGCGGTGCGCGCCTCGGGGTCGAGTCCGGTGGTGGGCTCGTCGAGGAAGAGCACCTCGGGCCGGTGGACGAGACCGAGCGCGACGTCGAGCCGGCGCCGCATGCCGCCCGAGTAGCCCTTGACCGGGCGCCGCGCCGCGTCGGTGAGCGTGAAGCGGTCGAGCAGTTCGTCCACCCGGCGGTTCAGCCCGGCTCCCTTCAAGCCGTAGAGCCTGCCCTGGAGTTGGAGGTTCTCCCGGCCGGTGGCCACCGGGTCGGCGCCGGAGTTCTGGGCGACCACGCCGATCGCGCGGCGCACCCGGTCCGGATGGCGCAGCACGTCGTGCCCGGCCACGGTGGCGGTGCCCGAGTCGGGACGGGCCAGGGTGGTGAGGATCTTGACGGTGGTGGACTTGCCGGCGCCGTTCGGGCCGAGCAGGCCGAAGACGGTGCCGGTCTCGACGGTGACGTCCATACCGCTGAGCGCGGTGACGTCACCCGGGTAGGTCTTGATCAGCTGACGCGCCTCGACCGCGGGCGCACGGGTACTGCTCATGACGACTGCTCTCCTGTGTGAGCGGTGATCTCGGGTGGGTGTGCCGAGCCGATCCGCGTGAAGAGCGCCGGGCTATCCTGGGTGTGCCGCACCTCGATGGCCCGGAGCTGCCTCACGGCGGGTTCGGTTCGGGGTTCGAGACCCCGGCGGGGCTGCTGCAACAGCGCTGCCGGGGTCATTTCTCTGTCCGGCTACAGCCTTTCGACCTCACCGGCTTCCAGCTTCAGATACTCCTCGGGGACCTCCCCCGTCTCGCTGAAGGACCGCCACTCCTTCACGCCCGGAAACGTGCCCTCGGTGACCTCCGCCAGGAAGCCGCGGACCCATTCCGCCTCCGCCTCGATCATGTGCAGGTTGAACTCGGCCTCGATCAGGAAGAGCCGGGGCAGCGTCTCGTGGAGCTTCTCCAGGCCGCCGCGCAGACTCGCGGCCCGCACCTCCAGCATGTTGAGCCGCTCTCCCAACAGGCGAGCCACCTCGTCGGGATGGAGCACGCCCATCAGTGAGAGCGCGGCCTCGAAGATCGGATACTCCTCCGCCGGGACGGCGAGCAGATCCGACAGCCACTCCGTGGCCTCCACACGTCCGGCGTCCGTGATGCCGTACAGCGTGCGCTCGGGGCGGTTGCCCTGTCGCTGCACCTCCGCGACCTCGACGAAGCCGTGCTTCTCCAGGTTCTGCACGACGGTGTAGAGCGAGCCATAGTTGATCTTCAGGCTGGTGTCCTTGCCCCGTCGGCGCAGGGTCTGGGCGATCTCGTACGGATGCATCGGCTTCTCGGTGAGCAGCACCATGACCGCGAGCGCCAGCGGATTGCTCAGCTTCCGGCGTTTCGTCGCCATGATGACCTCACCTCGTTTCCGAATATCCGTGGACGAACATATCGCGTGTACGCGGCGAGCGTCAATACACACGATGTATCGCGATCCTCCACGGGGCGCAAGGGCGTGAGGACTTAGGCCCGACCCCGACACGGCCGTGTCATGCGAGCGAAACAGGCACTCCCTAATTTCTGTCACCCGACAGGAATCCGGCTCACGCCGTCCAGCACACCCACCCCGCCCACCCTTCCGCGCCGAAGGCAGGTGCCGCCGTGACCACCACCGCCCCCTCCGACGTACGCCCCGACCCTCCGGAGTCCTCCGGCGACCGCTCGCTGGCCGAGTTCGGCTACCGCCAGGAGCTGCACCGCAGCCTCGGCCGGTACGCCTCGTTCGCCGCCGGCTTCTCCTTCATCTCCGTCCTGACGACCGTCTTCCAGTTCTTCGCCTTCGGGTACGCGTTCGGCGGCCCCGTCTTCTTCTGGACCTGGCCGGCCGTGCTGGTGGGCCAGTTGGCGGTCGCCGCCTGCTTCGCGGAGCTGGCCGCGCGCTATCCGATCTCGGGCGCGATCTACCAGTGGTCCTCGCGTCTGTCGAACCTCTCCTTCGGCTGGTTCGCCGGCTGGATCATGGTGATCGGGCAGATCGTGGTGGTCGCGGCGGCGGCGCTCGCGCTGCAGATGGTGCTGCCCGCGATCTGGTCCGGCTTCCAGCTGGTCGGCAGCGATCCGGCTCCCACCAGTCCCGACGGCGCGGCCAACGCGGCGGTCCTCGGCGTGATCCTCCTCGTGCTGACCACACTGGTGAACGTCATCGACAACCGCGTGATGTCGATGATCAACCGCATCGGTGTCACCGCCGAGATCATCGGCGCCGTCCTGATCATCGTGCTCCTGCTCACCCACTCCGAGCGCTCCCCCGGCATCACCTTCCACACCGGCCAGGGCGGCACCGGCCTGTTCGGGGCGCTGATGGTGGGCTCGTTCATGGCCGCGTACGTCATGATCGGCTTCGACAGCGCCGGTGAGATGAGCGAGGAGACCCACAACCCGCGCCGCACCGCACCCCGCACGATCCTCACCGCGCTCGGCGCCGCGGGTCTGCTCGGCGGACTGATCGTGCTCGGCGGACTGCTCGCCGCGCCCAGCCTCACCGACGGCCGTCTCGGCGTCGACGGTCTGAGCTACGTCCTGACCAGCAGCCTCGGCGACGGGGTCGGCCGCGCGCTGCTGGCCGACGTCGTGGTGGCCATCGCGGTGGCGACCCTGGCGATCCAGACCGCCGCCTGCCGCATGCTCTTCTCGATGGCCCGCGACCACCAGCTCCCCTTCTCCCGCCGCCTCCGCGCGGTCAACCCGCGCACCGGCATGCCGAGCGCTCCCGCCCTGGTCGTCGGCGTCCTCGCCGCCGCCCTGCTACTGCTCGACTTCGCCTCCCCGGACGCCTTCCTGGCGATCGGCACCACCTGCATCGTGATGCTGTACCTGGCGTACGCGATGGTGACCGGCCCGCTGCTGGTCCGCAGGCTGCGCGGGGAGTTCACCGCCGACGGCACCGACGAGAGGGGTGCCCCGCTCTTCTCGCTGGGCCGCTGGGGCCTCCCCGTCAACGCGATCGCCCTCGTCTACGGCCTCTTCATGACCGTCAACCTCGCCTGGCCGCGCGCGGCGGTGTACGACCCGGCGGGCGGGCACTGGTACTTCCAGTGGTTCACGGTGCTGTTCCTGGGCCTGACGCTGGTCGCGGGCGCCGTCTACCGGGCGTACCGGGCGCGGACACCTGTGGCCCAGACTCCCGAGGTGGTCCCGGCCTCGTACGCCTGAAGCCCTCCCCCGCCCGCGCCTCGTACGCTTGACCAGGTGAGACGCAGACCCCGGATCCCGCCCTCCCCCCTCCCGCAGCGCGAGGGAGTCGACCCCGTGCGGATCAGGCTGCCGCGGGACGGGGAGTGGGCCACCGTGCGGGAGCATCTGGTGGAGCGGCTCGCAGCGGGGGCCGGGGTGATCGACGGGATGCTCGGGGACGGGCTGATCGTCGGCGCCGACGGGCGTCCGGTGGCGCCCGACGCGGCATACGAGCCGGGGATGTTCGTGTGGTTCCACCGGGAGCTGCCCGACGAGGTACCGGTGCCGTTCGCCCTCGACGTGGTGTACCGCGACGATCACATCGTCGTCGCAGACAAGCCGCACTTCCTCGCCACCACCCCGCGCGGGAGCCATGTCGCCGAGACGGCGCTGGCCCGGCTGCGGCGGGAGCTCGGCCTGCCGGCGATCGGCGCCGCCCACCGGCTGGACCGCCTCACCGCCGGGCTCGTGCTGTTCACCGTGCGGCCCGAGGAGCGCGGCGCCTACCAGACGCAGTTCCGCGACCGGCTGGTCCGCAAGGAGTACGAGGCGGTGGCCCCGTACGACGCGGGGCTCGCGCTGCCCCGGACGGTCACCAGCCGGATCGTGAAGGAGCGCGGGGTGCTGGCCGCTCGCGAGGTGGCGGGCGAGCCGAACGCCCTCACGGAGGTCGAACTCACCGGCCACCGCGCCGGACTGGGGCGCTACCGCCTGCTGCCGCGCACCGGGCAGACCCATCAACTGCGGGTGCACATGAACACGTTGGGCGTGCCGATCCTCGGCGATCCGCTCTACCCGGTGGTGACCGGCCCCGTGCCGGCCGGCGACTTCCGGCGCCCGCTCCAACTGCTCGCGCGGGTGCTGGAGTTCACCGATCCGGTCACGGGGCGCGCGCACCGGTTCGTCAGTGGGCGGGCACTGCGGGCCTGGTCCTCGTACGACGACTGGGCCCGGGAGGCGTGATCGTCGGCGGCCGGGCTCAGTAGCCGCGCCACCAGCGCAGGAAGCGCTGCCAGGCGCCGAGTCGGCGCACGGGTTCCGGTGTCGGCGGCAGGGCGGGCGGTGCCACGGGTGCCGGGGCGGGCGCCGCGGCCGGCTCGTCCGTCGTGACCTCCAGGCTCGGCCGCTGCCGCGGGAGGGGGTTGATGGAGGGCACGTCCTCGACGTCCTGGGGCGCCTGCGGCGCGAAGTACACCGGAAGCTCCACCAGGTGGCGCGAGGACATCGACGAGCGCCAGCGCAACTCGTCCTCGTCGCCCTCGAGTTCGACGTCGGGCAGCCGGATCAGCAGTGCCTCGACCCCGACGTCCGCGATGGCACGGCCGATGTCCTGGCCCGGGCACTCGTGGGGGCCGCCGCCGAAGGCGAGGTGGGCGCGGTTGCCCATCATGTTGGCCTTGAGGTCGGGACGCACCTTGGGGTCGATGTTGCCCGGCGCGATCCCCAGGATCAGACCGTCGCCCCGGAGGATCTCCCGGCCGCCCAACTCCGTGTCCTGCTTGGCGAAGTAGCCGAGGACCGCGCTGAACGGCGGCTCGTCCCACAGGGACTGCTCGACCGCCTGGGGCACCGTCATCTGGCCGCCGTTCAGCTGGGCGCGGAAGCGCGGGTCGGTGAGCACCACGCGCAGCACGTTGGCGAGCAGGTTGGCCGTGGCCTCGTACGCGGCGAGCAGCACCAGGCGCAGATGCTGGGAGACCTCGTCGTCGGTGAGCTGGGCCGGGTGGTTGATCAGGACGCTGGTGAAGTCCCCGGTGGTCTCGGCCCGGCGCCGGGCGGTGTGCCGGATCAGGATGTTCATGACGTACTCGTTGCTGGCGATCGCGGTTTCGGTGCCCCTGAGCAGGTCGCGGGTGGCCTGCACCAGCCGGTCGTCGTACTCGTCGGGCATGCCGAGGATCTCGCACAGCACGGCCATCGGCAGGTGCTCGGCGAACTGGCTGACCAGGTCGGCCCGGCCCTTCTCGCAGAACCGGTTGACGAGCAGCTGGGTCGCGCGGTTGATGTGCCGCCGGATGGTGCGGTGGTTGATGGTCGACATGGCACCGATGACCGCGCCGCGCAGCCGCAGGTGTTCGTCGCCCTCGGCGTGGGAACAGATCGGCTGCCAGGCGATGTGCGGCGCGAGGGGGTGGTCGGCGCCGGCCGTGCCGTCCTGGACGGCCTTCCACAGCCGGCTGTCCCGGGAGAAGTGTGTGGGGGTGCTCACCAGGTGCAGGTTCTCGGCATGGCCGAGCACCACCCAGATCGGCACGTCGTTGTGGAGCAGGACGGGGGCGACCGCACCGTGCTCCTGACGGAGTTTCTCGTACAGGTCTCCCAGGTCGTCCGCCTCGGGGCCGTACAGCCGGTGCAGCCCGCCGGGACCGAGGCCGTGGGCGGGGCAGCCGGGCGGCGGGGCGAGCGTACGGTCGTCCGTACCGGCCGGGAAGTGGGATTCAGACGTCACGGTGATCGCTCCGAAACTGAAGTGGATCCGGTGTCTTGGGGGTGTCCCGGTTCTTGGGGGTGTCCGGGTTCTTGGGGGTGTCCGGGTTCTTGGGGGTGGTCCGGTGTCTTGGGACGGGAGTGGTGGCCGCCGCGGGCATCAGGCGCGCGCCTGGCTCATCGTGAGCGAGTACAGGAAGTGCATCAGCGTCATCAGGACGTCCCGGCTGGAGGCCCGGCGGCGCGCGTCGCACTGCACGATCGGGATGTCCTCGGACAGGTCGAGCGCGGCGCGCAGGTCCTCGATCGGATAGCTGGGCGCGTCCGGGAAGGTGTTCATGGCGACGACGAAGGGCACACCACGCTCCTCCAGACGGCCGATCACGTCGAAGCTGACTTCCAGGCGGCGGGTGTCGATCAGTACGACCGCGCCGAGCGCGCCTTCGAAGAGGCCGTTCCACAGGAACCAGAAGCGCTCCTGGCCGGGGGTGCCGAAGAGGTAGAGCACCAGCCGTTCCGTGATGCTGATGCGGCCGAAGTCCATGGCGACGGTGGTCGCGGTCTTGGTCTCCGAGCCGTAGTTGTCGTCGATGCCGATACCGGCCTGCGTCATGGTTTCCTCGGTGGTCAGCGGTTTGATCTCGCTGACGGCACCCACCATGGTCGTCTTGCCGACTCCGAACCCGCCCACGATCACGATCTTCACGGCGGCTTGCGCCGTGTGCGGCAGATGGTCCTCGGCGCGCGGGCCGGTGATCGTCTCAGAGCTTTTGAAGTCCATGCATCACCGCTTCGAGGAGGGAACGGTCGGGGAGCGCCGAGCGAACGATCGGGGCGCGTGCCTGTACCAGTTCGGCCGCCAGCAGCTCGGTGAGCAGGACGGTCACCACGCTGAACGGCAGATTGAGATAGGCCGAGAGCTCGGCCACGGACAGTGGGGCCTGGCAGAGCCGGAGCAGCGCCGACTGCTCCGGCTGGGTGGTGGGTGTCGGCGCGTCGGCGTGCGCCACGATCAAGGTGACCAGGTCCAGGTCGGCGCGCTCGCCCGCCTCGCCCCCACCGGTGAGCAGATACAGGCGCCCGGGGTTCTTGGGGTCCTCTTCCTCACCGTCTTCCTCGCCCTCTTGGGGAGGCCGCTCCCGGGGAGGCTCGGTGAACTCTTCCTTGGGGTATCGCCGTCGGCGTTGCGGAGGAGTCATACGGTCTGCCCGTTGCGCCTCGGCGGACTGGTCAGATGGGCGCCGATCCGGGCGACGAGGTCGCTCATGCGGTTGCTCATGAGGCCGGGCTCCGCGATCTGGTTGGCGAGGACCGCGAGATAGGCGTTGGCCCCGGCGGACATGAGATAGAAGTAGCCTCCGTCGATCTCGATGAGGACCATCTTCATCGTGCCGTCGCTGCTGGGAACCTCGCCCGCGACCGCCGCTGCCAGGCTCTGCAGGCCCGCGCAGGCCGCGGCGACACGGTCGGCGGCATCCGGGTTGCCGCCGTAGCGTGCGATGCGCAGTCCGTCGGCGGAGAGCACCACGATCTGTTGGATTCCCGGTACACCGTCAGCGAGATCCCTGAGCATCCAGTCGAAGTTGTCCCGCTGATGGATCACTTGAGGTCCCCCTCGTCGTCGGCCTCCGCGGCCGCCTGGTTCTTCCTGGTGAACGCGTCGGGATCCGGGTCACGCTTGAGGCCCTCCCAGAACGCCTCGACCCAGTGCCCCGGTGGCTTCTCCTTTTCCTTCTCCTTCTCCTGCTTCTTCGGGGCGGCGGGCACCGTGCCCCAGGAGGGCGCCGCGGCGGCGGCCGCCGCCGCTTCCTCGGCGGCGAGCCGGGCGGCCTCGGCGTACCGCTCCTTGAGCGGGATCTTGACCCGGCTGCGCCGCTGCGGCAGGCCGTTGGGCGTCCACTCGGTGACCAGGGGGGCGTCGTCGTCCCTGGACCCGTCTTCCTGCTCGGGGAGGCGGGGTCCGGTGGTCGGGCGGCGCTTCTTCGGCTTGCGGTCGGGCCCCTCGACCCCGTCGGTGTCCATGGTCGCGGTCGAGTTCGCGCCGATGCCGTGGGCGAGGGAGGCCGCGGGGTCCTTGGTGAGCATGTTGCTCGGCACCACGACGACCGCGCGGACACCGCCGTAGGCGGACTGCCGGAGCGCGATCGCCATGTCGTACATCTTCGAGAGCCGGCCGACGACGGAGATGCCGAGCCGGGGGGCCTCGCCGAGGACCTGGAGGTCGGTGCCGGCCGCGGCCTGCCGGAGCAGTTCCTCCATCTTGCCGCGGGCCTCGTCGCTGAAGCTGACGCCGGAGTCCTCGATCTCGATGGCGACACCGGTCTGCACCTTGAGTGCGGTCAGGTGCACCTTGCTGTTCGGCGGCGAATAGCGCGTCGCGTTGTCGAGGAGTTCGGCGACCGCGTGGATGACCGGTTCGACGTGGATGCCGTTGACGTTGACGTCGGCGATCGAGTGCAGCTCGATGCGCCGGTACTCGAGGATCCGGGACATCGCGCCGCGCATCACGCTGAACAACGGAACGGGCTTGGGCCAGTTGCGGCCCGGGCGGCCGCCGCCGAGCACCGCGATGGAGTCGGCGAGGCGGCCGATCAGCGCGGTGCCGTGGTCGATGCGCAGCAGGTCGTCGAAGACCTCGGGGTTGCGCCCGTGGTCCTCCTCCATCTCGCGGAGTTCCTTGTTCTGCTGGTGGACGATCGCCTGCACGCGGCGGGCGATGTTGACGAAGGAGCGGTGCGAGGAGTCGAGCAGCAGCTTCTCGGTGTCCAGCAGCTGGAGGACGGTGCCCAGCAGGTCCCGTTCCACCTCGGAGATCTGCGGCAGGCTGGGGTCGTCGTCGCCGAAGCGGAGCGCCACGCTGTCGGGGTTCATGCCGCGGTTCATGCGCCGGATCGCGGCGGGCAGGACTTCGTGGTGGAAGCGCACGACGTCCTGGTCGTGGGCGGCGATGCGCTGTTCCAGGTACGCGGTACGGCGGGCCAGTTCGGCGCGCACGGCACGGATGACGCGGCCACGGCGTACGGCTTCGGCGGCGACCGCGATCACCAGCAGCGTCGCGACGGCGCCGCACCAGCCGACGGCGGCCCGGGCCGGGCCCGTCACCAAGGCGACGGCGGCCCCGGTCACCGCGGCCATCAGTATGGCCGGCGGCAACAGCACGCGCGCGTAGGGAAGTTCACGGCCACCGGGAGGCGATTGAACACTCACCATGTATGCCCTCTGAGACAAATCGGCTGGGGTAGGGGGGAGTTCGTGGGGAAACTACGTGGTCAAACCGAATCTTCGGAACTTTTGGGAACAAGCGCACGATTACATCTCAACTCGGTGCGCTGCGGGCGAGCTTAGTCCGACCGGATCATCGCCGTGTCATATTCAGCAACCGCCTGAAATCGCCCGAGCGACAGGAGTACTCTCGGCCATTTACACGCTCAGGCTTCGTTCGCACACGGTGAGTAGTGGCGTACTGGCATGCGAAAATCGCACCCCCACAGGGCGGTAGGTCAGATTCCGGCGATCCGCAGCGCCGCGTCGGCGGTTGCTTCGGCGAAGGCGGACACGGGCCGCTCGGGGTCGGACCGGTGCACGAGGATCACCCCTTCGATGAGGCCGAACAGCAGATCCGTCCGCAGGTCGAGTTCACTCTTGACGAGCGCGCCACCCGTCGTGGTCGCGGCCAGCAACTGCCGGTAGGTGTCCTTCAACTCGGCCCGTACGGCGTGGAAGCCGGCGAAGCGCTCGGCGCGCACCTCGGGCAGCAGATACAGCCCGCCCAGGTTGTGCGGGCCCCCGCAGAGCAGCTCCACGTCGGTGCGGCACAGCTCCCACAGCCGGCTCTCGGGCGGGGTCGCGTCGTCGGCGAGGAGCTCCCGGGCGAAGGCGAGCGAGGGTGTGACGGTCGACTCCAGGAGCTCGGCGAGCAGCTCCTCCTTGCCGGAGACGTAGTGGTACATCGACGCCTGGCGCATCCCGGCCCGCTCGGCGACGGCGCGGGTGGTCGTCGCGGCGTAGCCGTGCGTCGTGAACAACTCGGCGGCGGCGTCGAGCAGTTCGTCCCGCGGCGACAGTCCGCTGTCCGGCCGTTGCGCAGCCCGGGGCCGCCCGACCCGTCGCCCACCACCACTTCCCATGCGTTCGATCCTCGCACACGGCACCACCCCCAAGGCGCGCGAGGAACCACGCCCCCAGCCACCACCGGCCCGCGGCTCCACACCCACGACACACCCCACCCATCAGGGGCGCGAGGAACTGCGCGCCCCGCCACGAACGACCCGCACCCTCAAGCCGGCGTGAGGGGTCGGTTACCGTCCGGCAACACTCGGGACACGGCCCCGACCCTCCCCGCCCCTAATTTCTGTCGAGCGACAGAAACCACCCAGGAGCCGGAGGACTCGCGATGGCGACAGCGACCACTTACGGAGCCCGTGCCCACGCCCGGGCGCAAGCGGGCTCCCGCACGGAGGCCATGCCCGTCGTCCCGGCGAGCGCCTGGCCCGCGCCGCCCTGCGAGGCGGGCCATCTGGTGTGGGCGGAGACGGTGGCGGGCGGCAACTACACGCACAAGGTGCTGGCCCGCGGTACGGAACTCAGGCTCACCGACCTCAGGGGCGACGCCTGCGCACACCTGCTCCTGTACGCCGCCGACCGCCCCTGGGAACGCCTGAACGTGGCGGACACGGTCAAGGTCCAGTGGAACGCCTACCTCGGCGAGGGGCAGCTGCTCCTCTCCGACCAGGGCCGCGTCCTCGCCGCCCTGGTCACCGACACCTCGGGCCGCCACGACACGCTCTGCGGCACCTCCACCCTCGTACGCAACACCCGGCGCTACGGCGACGGAACCCCGCAGTCCACCTCCCCCGCCGGCCGCGAACTGTTCAAGCTGGCCGCCGCCAAGAACGGACTCGAACCCCGCGATCTGCCACCCTCGCTCTCCTTCTTCCAGGGCGTGAAGGTCCGTGACGACGGCTCGCTGGACTTCACCGGTTCCGCGGGCCCCGGCGGCAGCGTGACGCTCCGCGCCGAGCAGGACGTGACCGTGCTGATCGCGAACGTGCCGCACCCCGCCGACCCCCGTACGGAGTACGTCAGCACGCCCCTGGAGGTCCTCGCCTGGCGCGCGGCCGCGACCGCGCCCGGCGACCCGCTGTGGGAGGCCACGCCCGAGGGCCGCCGCGCCTTCCTGAACACCGCCGAGTTCCTTGCCGCGAGGGGGATCGCATGAAGACCGTGGTTTTGGCCCGGGCCGCCTGGTCCGCCGTCGTCCGCGCCGGAGAGACGCTCACCGTCACCGACCTGCACGGCAACCAGGCCGTCGACTTCCTGGTGTACGACGCCCACGACACGACCGTCCGCTACAGCGCGCCCGACACGATCCACGCGCAGGGCAATCTCTTCCTCACCACCGGCAGCGTGCTGATGTCCAATGAGCACACCCCGCTGATGACCGTGGTCGCGGACGAGGTCGGCCGGCACGACACGGTCGGCGGCGCCTGCTCCAAGGAGTCGAACACCCTGCGGTACGGCCACCACACCTGGCCCCAGCATGCCTGCGTGGACAACTTCCTCGCGGAGGGCGCCAAGTACGGCCTCGGCAAGCGCGATCTCGTCTCGAACATCAACTGGTACATGAACGTGCCGGTCGAGAAGGACGGCACCCTCGGCATCGTCGACGGCATCTCGGCCCCGGGGCTCACACTGACCCTGCGCGCCGAGTGCGACGTCCTCGTGCTGGTCTCCAACTGCCCCCAGATCAACAACCCCTGCAACGGCTTCGAGCCGACCGCGGTGGAAATGACCATCGAGGCGAGCGGGGCGACGGGATGACCTTCGACACCCTGCTGGTCGCCAACCGCGGCGAGATCGCGGTACGGATCATCCGCACGGCCCGCGAACTCGGCCTGCGCACGGTCGCCGTGTACTCGGACGCCGACCGCTCCGCGCCCCACGTCCGGCTCGCCGACGAGGCGGTACGGCTGGGGCCCGCGCCCGCGAAGGAGTCCTATCTCGACGCCGACCTCGTCCTGAAGGCGGCCAAGGACACCGGGGCCGGGGCGATCCACCCCGGGTACGGCTTCCTGTCCGAGGACGCGGCCTTCGCGCGGCGCTGCGAGGACGCCGGGATCGTGTTCGTGGGTCCGACGCCCGAGCAGCTGGAGCTGTTCGGGGCGAAGCACACGGCGCGGGCGGCGGCGGAGGCGGCCGGGGTGCCGCTCGCGCCCGGCACGGGACTTCTCCCCGGTCTCGCCGAGGCTCTGGAGGCGGCCACCCGCATCGGCTATCCCGTCATGCTGAAGGCCACCGGCGGTGGCGGCGGCATCGGTATGTCGGCATGTCGCTCCGCCGATGAACTGACCGGGGCATGGGAGCGGGTACAGCGCGTCGCCGCCGCCTCCTTCTCCTCCGCCGGGGTCTTCCTGGAGCGGCTGGTGGAGCACGCCCGCCATGTCGAGGTACAGGTCTTCGGCGACGGCCGGGGCCGGGTCGTCACCTTCGGCGACCGGGACTGCTCGCTCCAGCGCCGCAACCAGAAGGTGCTGGAGGAGGCCCCCGCACCGGGCCTGCCGCCTTCCGTGCGCGCCCAACTCGCCGCTGCCGCACGAGACTTGTGTGCCGCCGTCGGATACCGCTCGGCCGGAACCGTCGAGTTCGTCTACGACGCCGCCCGCGAGGAGGCCTACTTCCTGGAGGTCAACACCCGCCTCCAGGTGGAGCATCCGGTCACCGAGGAGATCTACGGCGTCGACCTCGTCGCCTGGATGCTGCGGCTCGCGCGCGGGGAGTCGGAGGTCGTACGCGATCCGGGGGTGCCGCGCGGTCACGCCGTCGAGGCCCGGGTGTACGCCGAGGACCCCTCGCGCGACCACCGGCCGAGCGCGGGCCTGCTCACGCGGGTCGAGTTCCCCGGCGGCGTCCGCGTGGACGGCTGGGTGGAGACGGGCACCGAGGTGACCACCTCGTACGACCCGATGCTCGCGAAGGTCATCGCGTACGGCCCGGACCGGGCGCACGCGCTGGAACGCCTCGACGAGGCGCTGGCCAGGACCCGGGTGGACGGTATCGAGACGAACCTGGGGCTGGTGCGGGCCGCGCTCGCCGAACCGTCCTTCCGGCGGGCGACGCACTCGACGGCGACGCTGGCCGAAGTCAGCGATCCCACGCAGCGCGTCGAGGTCGTCTCCGGCGGGACCCTCACCACGGTCCAGGACTGGCCGGGCCGCACCGGCCACTGGCAGGTGGGCGTGCCCCCGTGCGGTCCGATGGACGACCTCTCCTTCCGGCTCGGCAACCGCGCCCTCGGCAACCACGAGGGGGCACCCGGTCTGGAGTGCACCCTCCAGGGGCCGACCCTGCGCTTCACCCATGCCACGACGGTGTGCGTCACGGGCGCACCGGCGCGGGTCACCGTGGACGGCGCGGCGGTCGCGCAGTGGGAACCGGTGACGGTACCGGCGGGGGCCCTGCTGGAGGTCGGCTCCCCCACCGAACACGGCCTGCGCACATACGTGCTCTTCGCGGGCGGGGGCCTGGACGTACCGGCGTTCCTCGGCAGCGCGTCCACGTTCACGCTGGGCCGATTCGGCGGGCACGGAGGCCGCGCCCTGCGCACGGGCGACGTACTGCACGGCGGCTCGGCGTCGGATCAGGGGGCGCCGGTACCGGTCGGCGAGCGCCCCGGGTTCTCCTCCACCTGGCGGGTCGGCGCGCTCGAAGGCCCGCACGCCGCACCGGAGTTCTTCACCGAGGACGACATCCACGACTTCTACGCCGCCGACTGGAAGGTCCACTTCAACTCGGCGCGCACGGGCGTACGGCTGATCGGCCCGAAGCCCCGCTGGGCGCGCACGGACGGCGGCGAGGCGGGCCTGCACCCGTCCAACATCCACGACACGCCGTACTCGGTCGGCGCCGTCGACTACACCGGCGACATGCCGGTGCTGCTCGGCCCGGACGGCCCCTCGCTCGGCGGCTTCGTCTGCCCGGCGACGGTCGTCAGCACGGAACGCTGGAAGCTCGGCCAGTTCCGCCCCGGTGACACCGTGCGCTTCGCACCGCTGGCCGACGACGGCTCGCCGCGGCCCGCGATCGTCGACGGCGGGGTGCTCGCGCGGGACGGCGACGTGACGTACCGCCGCAGCGGCGACGACAACCTGCTGGTCGAATTCGGGCCCATGCACCTGGACCTGGCGCTGCGCATGCGGGTCCACGCGCTGATGGAAGCCGTGGCCGAGTCCGCGCTCGACGGCGTCACGGACCTGACCCCCGGCATCCGCTCCCTGCAGATCCGGACGGACCCCGGCAGGCTTGCGCAACGCGAACTCCTCGCCCTGGTGCGGGAGACGGTCCGCACGCTCCCTCCGAGCGACCAGTTGGTCGTCCCCTCCCGCACGGTGCACCTCCCCCTCTCCTGGGACGACCCCGCGACCCGCGAGGCGATCGCCCGCTACATGGCGGGCGTCCGCGACGACGCGCCCTGGTGCCCGTGGAACATCGAGTTCATCCGCCGCGTGAACGGCCTCGACTCGGTGGACGACGTGTACCGCACGGTGTTCGACGCGGAGTACCTCGTCCTGGGCCTGGGCGACGTCTACCTCGGCGCACCGGTGGCCACCCCGCTGGACCCGCGCCACCGCCTGGTGACCACCAAGTACAACCCGGCGCGCACCTGGACCGCCGAGAACTCGGTCGGCATCGGCGGCGCCTACCTCTGCGTCTACGGCATGGAGGGCCCCGGCGGCTACCAGTTCGTCGGCCGTACGACCCAGGTGTGGTCGGGGTGGCAGCAGCGCGGCGCGTTCGAGCCGGGCTCGCCCTGGCTGCTGCGCTTCTTCGACCGCATCAAGTGGTACGCCGTCGAGCCCGACGAACTCCTCGACCTGCGCGCCGACATCATCTCGGGCCGTTTCGTGCCCCGGATCGAGGAGGGCGTCTTCTCACTCGCCGAGTACGAGGCCTTCCTCGCCGCCCACGCCACGTCCATCGCGGAGTTCCGGGCCAGGCAGGGCGCCGCGTTCTCCGCCGAGCGGGACGCCTGGGAGGCGGCGGGCGAGTTCGACCGCGCGGACGCCGCGTCCACGCCCGCGGCGCCCGCCGCCGAGGTGACCGTCCCCCCGGGCGGCCGTCTGATCGAGGCCGAGTTCGCGGCCTCCGTATGGCAGCTGAACGTCAAGCCGGGCGACCGGGTGACGACCGGCCAGCCCCTGCTGGCGCTGGAGGCGATGAAGATGGAGTCCAGGGTGCCCGCCCCGATGGACGGAGTGGTCCGACAAGTCCTCACCAAGCCCGGCGCCCAGGTCGAAGCGGGCACAGTACTGGTGGTCCTGGCACCGGTGAGCTGAGAACACGCCGGTGGTCTGTGGGCAGGCGCTCCGCGAGGGGCGGAACGGGTGGGCACAGACCATCCACCGGCCCGCGCCCGAAGAACAAGGAGCAACGCATGTCCGCCCTGACCCGAGTCCGCCTGGCCTACGCCCGCATCGAAACCGTCGACCGCCCCGAGATCTGGATCGACCTCCGCCCCCAGGCAGAGGTCGAGAAGGAAGCCCAGGCCATCGACGCCCGCCTCGCCGCGGGCGAACACCTCCCCCTCGCCGGCAAGCTCCTCGCCGTGAAGGGCAACATCGACGTGGCCGGCCTGAAGACCACCGCGGGCTGCCCGGCCTACGCGTACACCCCGGAGGGCGACGCCCCCGCGGTCGCCCGCCTCCGCACGGCCGGCGCGCTCGTCCTCGGCACCACGAACCTCGACCAGTTCGCCACCGGCCTGGTCGGCACCCGCTCCCCGCACGGCGCCGTACGAGGCGCCCTGGACCCGGCCAGGATCAGCGGCGGCTCCAGCTCGGGATCGGCCGTGGCCGTGGCCCTCGGCATCGTCGACCTCGCCCTCGGCACCGACACGGCCGGCTCCGGACGCGTCCCCGCCGCCTTCAACGGCATCGTCGGCCTCAAGCCCACCCGCGGCCTGGTCCCGGCCACCGGTGTCGTCCCGGCCTGCGCCTCGCTCGACTGCGTGAGCGTCTTCGCCCGTACGCTCCCGGAGGCCGAGCAGGCCCTCGCGTACCTGGCGTCCCCCTCCGGACGCGAACTCCCCGCACTCCCCCAAAGGGCCCCCGGCCCCTGGCGCGTCGCCGTCCCCCCAACGACCCAGCTCGGCGAACTCGACGAAGGCTGGGCGCAGGCGTACGAGGCCGCCGTGGAGCAGTTCGTCGCGGCCGGGGCCGAGGTGCGCACGCTCGACCTCACCCCGTTCACCGAGGCGGCGGCGATGCTCTACGAGGGCGCGTTCGTCGCCGAGCGCTACACGGCGGTGGGAAGTTTTGTCGACAAGTTGATCAGTGAGGGGGGTGCGGGTCTCGACCCGACCGTCGCCGGGATCATCACCCGCGCCCGGAACATCCCGGCCCACCAGCTCTTCGCCGACCAGGACCGGCTGGCGGCCCTGCGCACCCGGGCCCTCGCCGAACTCGGCGACGCGGACGCCCTGTTGCTGCCGACCGCACCCGGCCACCCCACGCTCGCGGAGGTCGCGGCCGACCCGCTCGGCGCAAACGCCCGCCTGGGCCGCTTCACCAACTCCACGAACCTCTTCGACCTGGCGGCGGTCGCCGTCCCGGCCGGTCTCACGCCCGCCGCTCTGCCCTTCGGCGTGATGCTGATCGGCCCGGCGTTCACCGACGAACGCCTCGTCCGGATCGCCGCGCTGCTCCAGCCGGTGCTGCGGATCGCGGTGGTCGGCGCCCACCTGTCCGGCCAGCCGCTCAACCCCCAGCTCCTGTCCCTGGGCGCGGAGTGGGAACGTACGACCACGACGGCACCCGCCTACCGGCTGCACGCACTGTCCACCACCCCGCCCAAGCCGGGCCTGGTCCACGTCGGCGAGAGCGCCGGAGCCGGCATCGAGGCCGAGGTGTGGCGACTGCCCGCGGCGGGCCTCGGCCGGCTGGTCGCCGACCTGCCCCGGCCGATGGCACTGGGCCGGGTCGAACTGGCCGACGGCACCCACGTGCCCGGCTTCCTGTGCGAGCCCGCGGCGCTCGAAGGCGCCGAGGACATCACGAAGTACGGCGGCTGGCGCAGCTACCTCCAAACCCGCGCCTGACCTCACGGCCGTGGTCGGGCGGGAGCCGGAAAGCCGCCGCGTCACGATGCGTCACGTCAACAAGCATCGCCTGCTGGACGCCCACACCGGCCGCCCCGTGCCGCTTGAGGGGCGCACGAGGCCTCACCGAGCTGGAGCTGACAGGAAAGCGCGCCGTCCCCGGCAGGGAGGCGGCGCGCCACGAGCGACCGGGCCGCAGGCTCAGCCCACCGACGAGTAGGCGACCACTCCGCGCAGCAGGCCGTCGACCGCCTTGCGCGCGTTCTTCGCGACCGTCGACCTCTCACCGCCGGCGACCGGCGCGGCGGCCGAGATCTGGCCCAGCACGTCGATGACCTGCTTGCACCAGCGGACGAAGTCACCGGCCGGCATCTCCGCCTCGCGCAGCACCTCGTCGAGGCCCTTGCCGGAAGCCCACTCGTAGGCCGCCCAGGCGAAGCCGAGGTCCGGCTCGCGCTGGCCGACGCCCTCGGACTGGGTGATCCGGAAGTCCTCCTCCAGCGCGTCGAGACGGCCCCAGATGCGGACCATCTCACCGAGCGCCGCCTTGGCCTTGCCGGACGGCAGCTTCGGCGCCATCGCGTCGTCGCCGACGCGCGACTCGTACACCAACGCCGAGACGCAGGCCGCGAGTTCGGCCGGGTCGAGACCTTCCCAGACCCCGGCGCGCAGGCATTCGCTGGCCAGCAGGTCGAGTTCGCCGTACAGCCGGGCGAGCCGTCTGCCGTGCTCCGTGGCCTCGTCGCCGCGCAGGTAGTCCAGCTCGGTGAGGAGGGCGACGATCCGGTCGAAGGTGCGGGCGATGGTGTTCGTCCGGCCCTCGATGCGGTTCTCCAACTGTTTGGTGTCGCGCAGCAGCCGGTGGTAGCGCTCGGCCCAACGGGCGTGGTCCTCGCGGTCGTTGCACCCGTGGCAGGGGTGGGCACGGATCGCGGTGCGCAGCCGGGCGATCTCCCGGTCGTCGGCGGCCTCGGAGCGGCGCTTGCGCAGCCGGTCGGGGACGATGTGCCCGGCCTTGGTGCGCAGCGCGGAGGCGAGGTCGCGCCGGGACTGCGGGGAGCGCGGGTTGAAGGACTTCGGGATGCGCATCCGCTCCAGCGCCTCGACCGGCACCGGGAAGTCCATCGAGGCCAGTCGCTTCACCTGACGCTCGGCGGTGAGGACCAGCGGGCGTGGCCCGTCGTGGTGTTCGAAGCCGCGGTGACCGTTGGACCGGCCCGCGGGCAGCCCCGGGTCGAGGACCAGCGCCAGGCCCGCGAACTTGCCCGTCGGGACATGGATGATGTCGCCGGGCTTGAGCTTCTCCAGTGCCACGGCCGCCTCGGCGCGCCGCTGTGCCGCGCCCTGCTTGGCGAGCTCCGTCTCGCGGTCCTTGAGTTCGCGGCGCAGTCGCGCGTACTCGTCGAAGTCCCCGAGGTGGCAGGTCATGGACTCCTTGTAGCCCTCAAGACCCTCCTCGTTGCGCTGCACCTGCCGGGAGATCCCGACCACCGACTTGTCGGCCTGGAACTGCGCGAAGGACGTCTCCAGCAGCTCGCGCGAGCGGTGCCGGCCGAACTGCTCGACCAGGTTCACGGCCATGTTGTACGACGGCTTGAAGCTGGAGCGCAGGGGGTAGGTGCGGGTGCCCGCGAGTCCCGCCAGGTGGTCGGGGCTGAAGCCGCGCTGCCACAACACGACGGCGTGGCCCTCGACATCGATGCCGCGCCGCCCGGCACGGCCGGTAAGCTGGGTGTACTCGCCGGGTGTGATGTCGGCGTGCTGCTCGCCGTTCCACTTGACGAGCTTCTCCAACACCACCGAGCGGGCAGGCATGTTGATGCCCAGTGCCAGGGTCTCGGTCGCGAACACGGCCTTCACCAGGCCGCGTACGAAGAGTTCCTCGACGACTTCCTTGAACGTGGGCAGCATGCCCGCGTGGTGGGCCGCGATGCCGCGCTCCAGGCCCTCCAGCCACTCGTAGTAGCCCAGGACGTGCAGGTCCTCGGAGGGGATGGACGCGGTGCGCTCCTCGACGATCTCGCGGACCTTCGCGCGCGACTCCTCGTCGTTGAGCCTGAGGCCCGCGTACAGGCACTGCTGGACGGCGGCCTCGCAGGCGGCACGGCTGAAGATGAACGTGATCGCGGGCAGCAGGCCCTCGGCGTCGAGCCGTTCGATGACCTCGGGGCGGCCCGGCGTCCAGATCCGCGAGCGCTGCCGGCGCTCGCGCTCGCGGTCGGCCTCGCGCATGGCGCGGCCTCGTCTGCGGTCCTGGAACGACGGACGGCTGGCCTCCATCCGGGCCAGGCGGGTGAGATCGGGGTTGACCGCCTTCTTGTTGCCCTCGCCCTCCTCGAAGAGGTCGTACATCCGGCGCCCGGCCAGCACGTGCTGGAACAGCGGGACGGGCCGGTGCTCGGAGACGATCACCTCGGTGTGGCCGCGCACGGTGTCCAGCCAGTCGCCGAACTCCTCCGCGTTCGACACGGTCGCCGAGAGTGACACCAGGGTCACCGACTCCGGGAGGTGGATGATCACTTCCTCCCAGACGGCGCCGCGGAAGCGGTCGGAGAGGTAGTGCACCTCGTCCATGACCACATAGCCGAGGCCGAGAAGGGTCTGGGAGCCCGCGTACAGCATGTTGCGCAGCACCTCGGTGGTCATGACGACCACCGGGGCATCGGAGTTGACGCTGTTGTCGCCGGTGAGCAGGCCGACCTTGTCCGCGCCGTAGCGGCGGCACAGATCGGCGTACTTCTGGTTCGAGAGCGCCTTGATCGGCGTGGTGTAGAAGCACTTCTTGCCCTGCTGGAGGGCGAGGTGGACGGCGAACTCGCCGACGACCGTCTTGCCCGAGCCCGTGGGCGCGGCCACGAGCACACCCTTGCCCGCTTCGAGCGCCTGGCAGGCCTCGATCTGGTAGGGGTCGAGGCCGAAGTCGTACATCTCGCGGAAGGAGGCGAGCGCGGTGGCCTGCTCGACAGCGCGCTTCCGTGCTGCCGCATACCGCTCGGCCGGTGAGAGGTCCTCTGTCATCGTGCTTTCGAGACTACCGGCAGGCACTGACAACATGACGATCAATATCCGGATCTGTTTATCTCAAACCCCGGATTCCCGCAGCTCAGGGAACGGCCACGCGCACCGCGGCGGGCACGCACTCCGCCGTGAGCGGCAGCGGCCCCAGCGGCTCCCCGTCCGCGTACGCGGTGACACCCTCGGCGACGAGCTCGACCTTGACGGCCCGGTGCACGGTGACGACGGGGTGATCGAGGTGGGTGCCCCGGTAGACCCTGGGGAACACCTTGAGCAGGGTCGTACGGCTGCACTCCCCGACGACCGTGACGTCGAACAGCCCGTCCTCCAGGTCGGCGTCCGCGCAGATCCTCATCCCGCCGCCGTACGACGATCCGTTGCCGACCGCCACGAGGGTCGCCCCGATCTCCCGGACCTCGCCGTCGTCCAGGGTGATCCGGTACGGGAGGGGCTTGAGGGCGGCCAGTTCGGCGAGCATGGCGAGGTCGTACTTGAAGCGGCCGACCGGCCACCGCATGCGATTTCCACGATCGTTGACCCGGGAGTCGAAGCCGGAGGCGAGAACGGTGGCGAACCAGGTGCCGTTCACCCGGCCCAGGTCGATGTCGCGCAGCCGCGCCCCCTTGAGGGACTCGGCGATCAGCCGTCCCGCGGCCGCCGGGTCGCGCACCGGAAGTCCGAGGGCGCGGGCGAAGTCGTTCCCGGTGCCGGCGGCGACCAGACCGAGCGGGGTGCGGGTGCCGGCGACGGCCTGGAGGGCGAGGTTCGCCATGCCGTCGCCCCCGACGGCTATCAGGGCGCCGGTGCCGCCCTCGACGGCCGCACGCGCGCGTGTGAGGGCGTCCTCGGCGTTCTCCCCGAGGACCGTACGGACGGAGAATCCCGCCGCCCGCAATGCGAAAGCGGCCGGCTGCGCCGCGCGGGCGCCCCGGCCGCGTCCCGCGGTGGGGTTGACGAAGAGGGTGATCTCGCTGGTCACGGCCCCGACCTTACGAGATCACCGGGCTTCGTCAGGTCACGTCGTCATAACCGTTGACCCGGTCCGTGCTCGACTGCTCGGGCAGCGCGCGGTTCGCCGACACGCTCTCGACCTCGCCGATGTCCTCGGGCGTGAGGTCCAGGTCGGACGCCTCGTCGTCCGCAGGACCCTCGGCGGCACGCAGCCGCTTGCGCCGGTCGTTCAGCAGCGAGAAGACGACGGCGCCGAAGTACAGGACCCAGATCGGTACCGCGAGCGCCAGCATCGTCAGCGGGTCGGTGCTCGGCGTGGCGACGGCCGCGAACACCGTGATGCCCATGATCATGGCCCGCCACCAGCCGAGCATGCGCTTGCCGGTGAGGATGCCGGTGAGGTTGAGCATGACCAGCAGCAGCGGCAGCTCGAAGGAGAGACCGAAGACGAGCACCATGCGCGTGACCAGGTCGAGCAGGTCGTCCAGCGGCAACAGGTTGTTCACGCCGTCCGGCGTGAACCCCATCAGGACCTTCGCGGTGGTGGGCAGCACCTTGTAGGCGAAGAGCCCACCGGCGAAGAAGAGCGGAACGCCGGTGCCGACGAACGCGTACGCGTACTTCTTCTCGTTCCTGTGCAGACCCGGCGCGACGAACGCCCAGAGCTGGTAGAGCCAGATCGGGGAGGCGATCGCGACACCGGCCATCAACGAGACCTTCAACGCCAGGGTGAAGGGAGCTAGCAGACCGTTGATCGTGATCTGCGCGCACTGTTGGCCCTTGGGCATCTTCGCCAGCTGGGCGAAGGTCGAAGGACACCCGACAGAGTCCAGCACCGGCTTGGTGAAGAAGTTGATGATGTCGTTGTAGTAGAAGGCGGCCACGACCGTGACGATGACGATGGCCAGCATCGCCTTCGCGAGGCGGTTGCGGAGCTCACGAAGGTGGTCCGCAAGGGGCATCCGTCCCTCGGGATCCTTCTCCTTCTTGCGGGCAGACTTGAGCAACCCACGTCCTCATCTCGTGCGGCGGGCCGGAGGCGTCCGGCCCTGCGTCAGCGCTTGGTCGTGTCCGTCGGCTCGGTGACCGGGCGGGAGCTGGTCACATCGCCGGGCGCGGCCTGGATCGTGCGCTGAGCCGGGGTCTGCTCGTCGGTGCTGGGCGGACCGGCCGGGGCGGGGTTGCTGCCCTCGTCCTTCATCGCCTTGGCCTCGCTCTTCAGGATGCGCGCGGACTTGCCGAGGGAGCGCGCCATGTCCGGAAGCTTCTTCGCGCCGAACAGCAGGATGATGACGACGAGGATGAGAATGATCTCGGGAGCGCCGAGCCTTCCGAACATAAGTCTTTACCTTCTCACCGAGGCGGCTGGGTCGGGGTGCTGTCCGATCGGTCGGACATGTGCCCGAACGTCGTGATGACAGCGATCGTAACGCTCAGGGGTGAACGCGGGGCAATCCCTGTGCGTACTCCCAGTTCGCGGCCCGCGCCTCGTTCTCCGGACCGCGATCAGAAGCGTACCCGCCCTCACCGGCAAGTCGACAGGCTCAAACGCCTCATTGCCGATACCTCGACGGACTCATACCTGGATCCCTGGAAGGTCATACGGCATCCACAGAGCGCGCGACCCCGACGGCCGCCCGCTCCAGGTCGTCGGCCGCCTGGTTGATCCGGCGCGCCGAGTCCGTCACCTGCTTGCCCAGACGTTCCGCTTCCACGAAGACACGGACAGCGAGCACGCCGAGAACGGCGATTCCCAGAAAACCCACAACAATCGCGAACATCGGCCAGAACATGGGGTCGAGCCTAAGTCTTGGAGTGCAGGCGGAGTGTGCGCACCCCACCGCCGGTGAGGAGTTCGACGATGCGCTCGCCCGCGGGCTTGCGGACGGCCGAGCCGCACTCGGTGCAGGTGAAGGAGTAGAACGTGGTGCGGCTGGTGGCGCCGATGGCCAGCATCAGGGCGTTCGCCCTGAGCTCCAGAGCGGCCCGGCAGTCGGGGCAGCCGGCCTTGAACAGCACGTCGGCGACTCTGCGCATACCGGCGAACGCGGTGCCGACCGTCATCTCCGCCGCGCTCGAGGACACACCGGCGCGCTCCGTACCGCCCGCCTTCACCGACCCGCCGGCCCTCTGCGAGGTACCGGCTTTCCCCGACGCGCCCGACATCGCCGACGTGGTCAAAGCCCCTGCTCCTGACTGTCGTACGGTCCGTCCTGATCGCCCTTGAGCCCGTCGTAGGCCGCGAGCGCCTCCCGAGCCGCCTCACGGGCGCTGTCCGCCAGCTCGGGGGGCGACACGATCCGGCCGTCGCGGCCCAGGCGCAGCGCCAGCCGCCGCAGCGACGCGGGGTCGGGGGTCCGCAAGGTGATACGCAGCCCGCCCTCCGGCAGCTCATCCGCACTGTCGTGGGGGTAGTACTCCGCGACCCAGCGCCCGCCAGGACCGACCTCGACGACCACCTCGGGATCCTCGGCCGCGGGCTGCACCAGGCCCTCGGAGAGGTCCCGCAGCTCGATCTCGGGCGGCGCGGACGGCTCGTCGAGGATGCGGATCTCGGCGACCCGGTCGAGCCGGAAGGTGCGGCGCGCCTCGGAGCGGCGGCACCAGGCCTCCACGTACGTGTGCCCGACGCTGACCAGGCGGATCGGGTCGATCTCGCGCTCGGTGAGCTCGTCACGCGAGGGCGAGTAGTAGCGGATCCACAGCCTGCGCCGCTCGGAGATCGCCCGGTCGACGTCCGCGAAGACCCCGCCCTCGGACTCGAAGGTCACCGAGAGGCGGGAGCTGGCGCCCGCCGCCTCGCCCGAGGCGGCCTCCACCTTGGCGGTGGCGCGCAGCAGCGCCTGCCGGTCGCCCTCGCGCAGCCCGGGCAGCGTGGAGACCGCGCGGGCGGCCACCAGCAGCGCGGTCGCCTCGTCCGCGGCGATACGCAGGGGTTCGGCGACGTCGTCGGGGTTGTGCCACCAGATGCGGTCGCCGTCGGTGTCGATGTCGAGGAGGTCACCGCCGCGGAAGCTGGTCCCGCACAGCGGCAGCACGTCGAGGTCGGAGATCAGCTCGTCCTCGGTGATCCCGAAGGCCCGGGCGACATCACCGACGTGCGCGCCGGGGCGCTCGCGCAGATAGGTCACCAGGGACAGCATCCGCCGGGTCTGGTCGATCGCGTTCGTGGGCCTGGCCGGTTTTCCTGCCACGTTCTCTACGTTCCCCCTCAGCCCTTGGCCACGGCGCGCAGCCGGTCCACTACATCGGCCCGCAGCTCGGCGGGCTCCAGGACCACCACGTCGGGCCCGAACTCGACGAGCCAGGCGTCCAGGCCGTGCCCGTACGGAATCTCCAACTCGTCCCAGCCGTCGCCGAGTTCCCGTACGGAGACCGCTTTGGCCCGCAGCGGGTAGCCGGAGCCGGTGCGCAGCCGGATCAGCGCGGAGCGGTCGGCGATCTCGCCCGCCCAGCTCGCCACGGTCTCCCGCACGGTGACGACGTCGGGCACCTCGGCGGTGTAGCGCCCGGCGCGGGAGCGGACCCGGCCGGTGATCCGCGAGAGCCTGAAGACGCGCTCGGCGCCACGATCACGGTCCCAGCCCGCGAGGTACCAGTGGCCGCGCCAGCACTCCAGCGCCCACGGCTCGACCTGCCGGGTCTCGGGGTGGGCGGCGGTGGCCTTGCGGTAGTCGAAGACGACCGGGCGGCGGTCGCGGCAGGCCAGCATGAGCGGCTCGAAGGCCGCCTCGTGCACGGGGATGTGCGGCTCGAGGGCGCCATGCGCCTCGTACGGGTCGAAGTCCTCGGGCAGCCCGGCGGCGCGCAGCTTCTGCAACGCACCGCTGGCCGCGCCGGCCAGCCGGGCCTGCTGCCAGACCTTGGCGGCGAGGCCGAGGGCGGCGGCCTCCTCGGCGTCGAGGGTGACGGGCGGCAGGCGGTTGCTGTCGCGGCGGGCGAGATAGCCGACCTCGCCGTCGAGGTTCTCCACCGTCTCGATGACCAGGCCCAGCTCGCGCAGATCGTCCTTGTCGCGCTCGAACATCCGGTTGAAGGAGTCGTCCGACCCGGCTTCCAGATAGGCCTCGATGGACTCGCGGAGTTCGCGCTTGCTGAGCGGCCGCCGCGTCCCGAGCAGACACAGCGCGAGGTTCATCAGCCGCTCGGCCTTGGCAATGGCCATCGACGCCCTTCCTATGGTGCTTCCGACCGATGACCGTACCGCTCCGGAGTGCCCCGGCAAAAGCCGAGGGCCCATGCCCGGACAGGCATGGGCCCCAGGTGATCGGCTTCGGACGAATCCCGATCACAGAGCGTACGAAGATCGGGCGGGAACCCGACCCTCATGCTGATCGGATCACGACCCGATCCGGCTGTGGATCAGACCGCGACCAGGTCGCAGACGAAGATCAGCGTCTCGCCGGGGCCGATTCGGCCACCGGCGCCACGGTCGCCGTAGGCGAGGTGTGCCGGGATGACCAGCTGGCGACGGCCGCCGACCTTCATGCCCTGCACACCCTGGTCCCAGCCGCTGATGACCTGACCGACACCGAGCTGGAACTCCAGCGGGGTGCCGCGGTTCCAGGAGGCGTCGAACTCCTCGCCGGTGGAGAAGGCCACGCCCACGTAGTGGACCTTGACGAAGTCGCCGGCCTTGGCGACCTGGCCTTCGCCCTCCCAGATGTCCTTGATCTCGAGGTCCGCCGGGGGCTCGCCGCCCGGGAAGTCGATCTCGGGCTTCTCGATGCTCACGTCTCTAGCTCCTGCTTGTTCGCGTAAAGGCCTTAAAGCAACACCGACAGTCTCACATCCCGCAACGCGTTACATCTTGGCCAGGATGTCCACCGAGAACACCAGGGTGGAGTCCTTCTTGATGCCACTGCCGCTCGGCGGGTTGTTGCCGTAGCCCAGCGCCGGGGGAATGGTGATGAGGACGCGGCTGCCCACCTTCTTGCCGGTCAGGCCCTGCGCCCAGCCCTTGACGACCTGCTGCAGCGAGAACGACGCCAGCCGGCCGCTGCTGTACGTCGAGTCGAACTCCTTGCCGGTGTCCCAGAGCACGCCCTTGTACTGCACCAGGACGCTGCTGTCCGCCTTGACCTCGTCGCCGTCGCCCTCGAGGACGTAGTTCGCCACGAGCTTCGTCGGGGCCGTCGCCTTCGGCACGTCGATGGAGGGGGCCTTGCCGTCGGTGTTGGTGCCGACCTTCGGGAGGGCGGCGTCGCTCTGCGCGACCTCCTTGCCCTGGGCGGAGCTCTTCGCGTTGAAGGTGTTCTCGATGTCGACGACGAACACCAGCGTGTCGGTGCCCTTGATGCCCGCCTGCGTGTTGCCCTGCGAGCCGTAGCCCCAGGTGGGCGGCACGGACATCTGGACGCGGCTGCCGACCTTCTTGCCCACCAGGGCATAGCGCCAGCCGTCGATGATGCCGCCCTGCGCGAGCTGGATGATCAGCGGCGTCTTACGGTCGTAGGAGTTGTCGAAGACCTTGGCGGTGTCCCAGATCTGGCCGAGGTAGTTGGCCTGGATGTAGTCGTTCTCCGCGACCGTCTTGCCGCCGCCCGCGATGACCGTCTTGACCGCCAGATCCTTCGACGGGGAGCCGCTGCCCTTGGCCACGGTCGGCTTCTCACCGAACTTCGCCCCGGCCGTGATCGCCGGCAGCGGACCGTCGACGATCTTCGGCGGCGGCGCCGCCGAGGCGGACGCGGCGGCCGACGGGGACGGGCTACTGGTGCTGGACTTGGCCTTGTCCGACTTGTCGTCACCGCATCCGGCGAGCGTGACCAGTCCGGCGGGTACGGCAATCATGAGGGAGCGTCGGCGCACGGTGAGGGCCTCGTATCGATCGATCTTGGTTGATGGCGTGCGCGCAACTCTACGACGTGAGAAGGGCGCCGTACGGAAAACGTACGGCGCCCCGCGTTGCGTTCCGCCATCACACCCGGAACTCAGCGCTCACATTCCCGCGATCAGCTTCTCCACCCGGTCGTCGACCGAACGGAACGGGTCCTTGCACAACACCGTGCGTTGTGCCTGGTCGTTGAGCTTGAGGTGGACCCAGTCGACGGTGAAATCGCGGCGCTGCTCCTGAGCGCGCCGGATGAAGTCGCCGCGCAGCCGGGCCCGAGTGGTCTGCGGCGGCACGGACTTGCCTTCGAAGATCTTCAAATCGTTGCAGATCCGGGTGGCTTGTCCCTTCCTCTCCAGCAGGTAGTACAGACCACGACGCCGGTGGATGTCGTGATATGCGAGGTCTATCTGCGCGACCCGGGGATGCGACATCGTCATGTTGTGCTTGGCCCGGTACCGCTCGATGAGCTTGTACTTCATCACCCAGTCGATTTCGGTACCGATACGGTCGAGGTCCTCGGCCTCGATCGCGTCGAGCGTGCGGCCCCACAGTTCGAGCACCTGCTCGACCGTGCCGGTGCGGATGCCGCGGCGCTCGCAGAAGTCCACGGCCTTCTCGAAGTACTCCCGCTGCACTTCCAGCGCGGAGGCCTCCCGGCCGCTGGCCAGACGCACCTTGCGCCGGCCCGTGATGTCGTGACTGACCTCGCGGATCGCCCGAATGGGGTTCTCCAGGGTGAGGTCGCGCATGACCGTACCGGCCTCGATCATGCGCAGTACCAGGTCGGTGGCGCCGACCTTGAGGAGCATCGTCGTCTCGGACATGTTCGAGTCACCGACGATGACGTGCAGCCGCCGGTAACGCTCGGCGTCGGCGTGCGGTTCGTCGCGGGTGTTGATGATCGGCCGGGAGCGGGTCGTCGCCGAGCTGACGCCCTCCCAGATGTGCTCGGCGCGCTGGCTCACGCAGTACACGGCGCCGCGCGGAGTCTGCAGCACCTTGCCGGCACCGCACAGCAGCTGCCGGGTGACCAGGAAGGGAATGAGAATGTCCGCGAGCCGGGAGAACTCCCCGTGCCGGGCCACCAGATAGTTCTCGTGGCACCCGTAGGAGTTGCCCGCCGAGTCGGTGTTGTTCTTGAACAGATAGACGTCGCCCGCGATTCCTTCCTCGTGCAGGCGTCGTTCGGCGTCGACCAGGAGTCCTTCGAGAATGCGCTCGCCGGCCTTGTCGTGGGTGACGAGTTCCGTCACGTTGTCACATTCGGGTGTCGCGTATTCCGGATGTGATCCCACGTCGAGATAGAGGCGGGCACCGTTCCGCAGAAAGACATTGCTGCTGCGGCCCCATGACACGACACGGCGGAAGAGGTACCGCGCCACCTCGTCGGGAGACAGGCGACGCTGTCCCCTGAACGTACACGTGACGCCGTACTCGTTCTCCAGCCCGAAAATGCGGCGGTCCATGACTGAACATTACGCCCGATCCCCCGAGCTGAAACGGGGTTCGACGGCACGGTTTGGATCATTTTCCGATGAGACCGCAACGACCGCACCGTCCCCGGTAGCTGCGAGGACCCGCCCCGTGGCCAGCAGAACCACCAACGCGGCGGCACCCGCGGCACCCGGCAGGGCGAAGCCCCACACCGCCCCGCCCCACTCGACGACCGGGCCCGCGAGGCCCGTTCCGACCGACGCGCCCACGGTGAACGTCGTCACAAGCCAGGAGAACGCCTCGGTGACGGTGCCCCTGGGCGCGTGCCGGTCGACGATGATGAAGGCGCAGGCGATGCAGGGCGCCAGGAAGACCCCGGCGAGTGCCGCTAGGGCCGTCATGGCGACCACGCCCGGCATCAGCACGAGTGGCAGATAACACACCGCCAGAAGGGCGACCAGCACCCGCAGTCGCCGTTCGGGCGCGCCGCTCCACCGCCGCGCCCCGTACGCCGTCCCACCGACGAGGGCCCCGAGCCCCACGGCCGCCATCAGCCAGCCGTACACCGCGTCGCCGCCGTGGTCGTCGGCGTACGACACCGCGGCGACCGTGATCGAGCCGAGCGCGATCCCCACGAACAGGAACGCGCCGAGCAGCGCCAGCAGCCCGGGTGAGCGCAACGCGCCGAGCCAGTGCGCCTCGCGCGGTGCCGAACGCCACGCGCGCGAGGGTGGCGAGAGGACCACGGAGAGGGCGCCCAGCACCCCGACGACGTTCAGGATCAGCAGCGCCGCCCGGGCGGACCAGAGCGAGGCACACAGGGTCAGCAGCAACGGTCCGACGGTGAACATGACTTCCTGCGCCACGGCGTCCATCGCGTACGCGGTGTGCACCTGCTCCTCCCGGCGCAGCACGGAGGGCCACAACGCCCGCAGACCGCCCTCCAGGGGCGGCGTGAAGAGCCCGGCGACGACCATCGCCAGATACGCCACCGGCAGCGGGTCGGTGCCCGAGAAGGCGAAGACGCCCATCCCGAGGGCCGAGACAAGCGCGGCCGGCAACTGGACACGCGGCTGCCCGTACAGATCCACGAGCCGCCCGAGGAGCGGCTGCCCCACGGCATTGCCCACCCCGTACACGGCCGCGAGCGCACCGGCCAGGCTGTACGTCCCGCCCTCCGCCCGGACGAAGAGCACGACGGCGATGGCGGCGGTGGCGTTCGGCAGCCGCCCGGTGAGCGTGCCGGCGAGCAGCCGTGCGGCGTGCCTCGCCCTGAGGATCTCCAGGTATCCAGCGGCCATGTCATGCCCTTCCGGTCACGCGTGACGTCCGACTGGTCATGCACACGAGGTTTTACGTATAACTTCCTGTGTCATACGTACCATGTGCCCAGTCCGCGAGTCCAGACGAAGGAGCAGGTCGCCGGTGGCACGAGGTAGCACCCGCCCGACGAGCCGTGACGTCGCCCAGGCCGCCGGGGTGTCCCAGGCCGCGGTCTCCCTGGTGCTGGGCGACAAGTGGCGCGGCCGGGTCTCGGAGACGACCGCGGAACGCGTCCGCGAGGCCGCCCAGGAGCTCGGCTACCGCCCGAACCTGGCCGCCCGCAACCTCCGCCTGGGCCGTACCCGTACGGTCCTCCTGGTGGTCCCGGCGCTGACCACCGAGTTCTTCGCCGGGGTCTACACCGGCGCGGCCCGCGTCGCGGCGGAACACGGCTTCGGCGTGGTCCTGTACCCCTCCCCCGAGGGCATCGGCCCCGCCCGTGACCCGTTCGGCTCCGCGGCGGCCGCCCTGGACGGCGTCATCGCCTCCTCCATGGCCGCGGACGCCCTGACCGCCATCCGGGGCGACCAGCTCCCCCTGGTGATGCTCGACAGCGACCCCGAAGGCAGCCTGGGCGCGGCCACCGTCAATCTCGACATCACGGACGGCGTACGACAGGTGGCCGAGCACCTCCTGTCCCTGGGCCACCGCCGTTTCCTCCATCTGGCGGCGGACATCCCGTCCTGGACCTTCGAGGTACGCGCCCGGGAACTGGCCGAGCGCCTGTCCGAGGTCCCCGGCACGGACCTCCGCACCACCCGGGCCCCGATCTCCATCGAGGACGCGGTGGCCGCCGCGGGATCGGCCCTGGCCGTCCCCGGCTCCCGCCCCACCGCCCTGGTCTGCGACGACGACAAACTGGCGGCAGGCGCCTACAAGGCGGCCCGCCGCCTGGGCCTGCGCATCCCCGAGGACCTCTCCGTCACGGGCGTGGACGACCTGGCCCTGGCCCAGGCCATCGACCCGGAGCTCACCACCGTCCGCCTGGACGCGGAACGCTTCGGCGAACGCGGCATGGAAGCCCTCCTGGCCGTCCTGGACGGCCGGACACCCCCCGTGAGCGACATCCCGGTACAGCTGGTCGTACGAGGCTCCACGGCCCCACCGGGCGCCGCGTAGACCGCACACCCCACGCGCCCGCAGCCGCCGATGCACGAAAGGGCCCGTGCCGGTACATCAAAGCCCGTCGCTCACGTCCGGGTCTGGAAACGGCTCCCCATAGGGCAACGTCTGATCCGGCGGCGACGGGCTGATGTACCGGCACGGCCCCGCCCCACCCACCGGCACCCGGCGGGCAGGGCGAAGACGCACAGTCACTCCTCGTCTTCGGCGTCCTCGGCCTCCGTGGCGGTCTCCGCGCCGCCCTCCTCCAGCAGACGGTCCAGCTGACGCCCGACGATCCGCCTGAACTTGCGCTGCTGCGGACGCGTACGGTCCAGGACCGCGACCTCCAGGCGCTCCGCGGGGATCTCCCGCTCGCCCCCGTTCGGCTCCCTGGACAGCGACTGCACGGCCAGCTTCAGCGCCTCCGCCAGCGACATCCCGTCCTGGTGGCGCTGGTCCAGATAACTGCTGATCTGCTCGGCATTGCCGCCCACCGCGACGGACCCGTGCTCGTCCACGATGGATCCGTCGTGCGGCAGCCGATAGATCTGGTCGCCCTCGGGGGTCTCCCCCACCTCGGCGACGACGAGCTCCACCTCGTACGGCTTCTCGGCGGCCGAGGAGAAGATCGTGCCCAGCGTCTGTGCGTACACATTCGCCAGACCACGGGCGGTCACATCATCACGGTCATAGGTGTAACCCCGCAGATCGGCATAGCGCACGCCGCCGATCCGCAGATTCTCGTATTCGTTGTACTTGCCGGCGGCCGCGAAGCCGATCCGGTCGTAGATCTCGCTGAACTTGTGCAGCGCACGGGACGGGTTCTCGCCGACGAACACAATGCCGTCGGCGTACTGCAGCACAACGAGGCTGCGACCGCGGGCGATGCCCTTACGGGCGTACTCCGCCCGGTCGGCCATGGCCTGCTGGGGTGAGACATAGAACGGCGTCGACACCGGTTATCCGTCCCTTTCTGTCGAAGTCACTGGGTCACCTTGGCAAAAGGAGCCGGGCTCAGAGCAGCGCGGCCCGCGGACCGTCCGGCTGCTCCAGACGCCGCTCCAGAATCGCGCGGGCGATGTCGGAGGACTCGTCGTCGGTGAGCCTGCGGAAGCCGTCCTCGGTGATCACGGTGACGATCGGGTAGATCCGGCGGGCGACGTCGGGACCACCGGTCGCCGAGTCGTCGTCGGCCGCGTCGTACAGCGCCTGGATGACGAGGGTCGTGGCCTGCTCTTCGGTCAGGTCGTCGCGGTAGAGCTTCTTCATGGCACCGCGCGCGAAGATCGAGCCGGAGCCGGTGGAGGCGTAGCCGTGCTCCTCGGAGCGGCCGCCCGTGACGTCGTAGGAGAAGATGCGGCCCTTGTCGCGGTCCACGTCGTAACCCGCGAAGAGGGGGACCACGGCGAGGCCCTGCATGGCCATGCCGAGGTTGGAGCGGATCATGGTGGAGAGCCGGTTCGCCTTGCCCTCCAGGGAGAGCGTGGTGCCCTCCACCTTCTCGAAGTGCTCCAGCTCCAGCTGGAACAGCTTGACCATCTCGACGGCCAGACCGGCCGTACCGGCGATGCCCACCGCCGAGTACTCGTCGGCCGGGAAGACCTTCTCGATGTCGCGCTGAGCGATCATGTTGCCCATGGTGGCCCGGCGGTCGCCGGCGAGGACGACCCCGCCGGGGAACGTGACGGCGACGATGGTCGTGCCGTGCGGGGCCTCGATCACGCCCTGGACGGGCGGCAGCTGCCGCTTGCCCGGCAGCATCTCCGGCTGGTGCTCGGACAGGAAGTCCATGAAGGACGACGAACCGGGCGTCAGGAAGGCAGCCGGTAGACGCCCGGTGCTACGAGTGTTGGCTTCCACGGGGATCCTTCCAAGTAGGCGGCAGCCCGACGAACAGCGTCGGGATCATCTCCCAACTTGCCGATGGCCGAATTGCAGTTGAAGCACAGTACGCCACGGACCCTACCCGTCTCGTGGCGTTGATCCACATGAACTGCGGGACCTTTCAAACCGATCCCGCAGAGCCCCATTGATGACGAGGAGCCGCCGTGATCTCACAGAGCCCTTTGATCTCACAGAGCCTTTTGATCACATGCAGCCCCAGGGAAGAGGCGACACCCTTTCGAGCGCCGGGCATCGCCGACGAAGGCTGCCCGCGGCCCGGTTTCCCGTCACCGCGAGCAGCACTTCACGCCCAGCCCTGCCGGCGCTCAGTCGCCTCCGAGTAAGGCCTTCGAATCGAAGGGAAAGGCGGCCTACTGGCCACCCTTCTGAACGAAAGAGCGCACGAAGTCCTCGGCGTTCTCCTCGAGGACATCGTCGATCTCGTCCAGAACCGAGTCGACGTCGTCGCTCAGCTTCTCCTGGCGTTCCTTGAGGTCGTCCGATACCTGCGCGTCCTGCGCCTGCTCCTCGACCTCCTCGGTGGAACGCGTCGCCTTCTGCTGTCCGCCGCCGGTGTCCTTGGTCGCCATAACCCTCACCCCGCTCGGTTCGACGTTCTTGATCAGACCCTACAAGCAGGGTCCGACATCGGCCCCGCAGTTGCTACAACGTCCGGGAGCCACCTCGATGATTCCCGGACGTCGCGTCTTTCCACCCCGTTGTGCCGCCCGGGCTCCGACGCCCCTGGCGGCCAGGTCAGCCGCCCGACAGGACCCTGACCAGGTCTTCCGCCGTACGGCAGCGGTCGAGGAGCTCCTTGACGTGATTACGCGTTCCGCGAAGCGGCTCCAGGGTTGGGACGCGCTGGAGCGAGTCCCGGCCCGGCAGATCGAAGATCACCGAGTCCCAGGAGGCCGCCGCCACATCGTCCGCGTACTGCTCCAGACAGCGCCCGCGGAAGTACGCACGGGTGTCCTCGGGCGGCTTCGTACGGGCCCGCTCGACGTCCCGCTCGTCCAGGAGCCGCTTCATCTTGCCGCGCGCCGCCAGACGGTTGTACAGGCCCTTCTCGGCCCGTACGTCGGCGTACTGGAGGTCGACCAGGTGCAGCCGTGCCGCGTCCCAGTCGAGGCCGTCACGGCGCCGATAGCCCTCCATGAGCTCACGCTTGGCGACCCAGTCGAGCTCCCCTGAGAGACTCATCGGATCGTTCTCCAGGCGGTTGAGAGTGTCCTCCCAGCGGGCCAGGACGTCCTTGGTCTGGTCGTCGGCGTCCGCCCCGAAGCGTTCCTCCACGTATTTGCGCGACAGCTCGAAGTACTCCATCTGGAGCTGCACCGCGGTCAGCGTGCGTCCGCTGCGCAGCGTGACGAGCCGCTTCAGCGTGGGGTCGTGCGAGACCTGGTGCAGCGTGCGCACGGGCTGGTCGACGGCCAGGTCGACGGCGATGAAGCCGTCCTCGATCATGGACAGGACCAGGGCGGTCGTGCCCAGCTTGAGGTAGGTCGAGATCTCCGACAGGTTCGCGTCACCGATGATCACGTGCAGCCTGCGGTACTTCTCGGCGTCCGCGTGCGGCTCGTCGCGGGTGTTGATGATGGGGCGCTTGAGCGTGGTCTCGAGGCCCACCTCGACCTCGAAGTAGTCCGCGCGCTGACTGAGCTGGAAGCCGTGCTCGTGCCCGTCCTGGCCGATACCGACGCGGCCCGCTCCGGTGACGACCTGGCGTGAGACGAAGAACGGCGTGAGGTGGCGCACGATGTCCGAGAAGGGGGTCTCCCGCTTCATCAGATAGTTCTCGTGCGTGCCGTACGAGGCGCCCTTGTTGTCGGTGTTGTTCTTGTAGAGGTGGATCGGCTGGGCGCCGGGGAGCTGGGCCGCGCGCTCCGCGGCCTCCGCCATGATGCGCTCGCCGGCCTTGTCCCACAGGACGGCATCCCACGGGTTGGTGACCTCGGGAGCGCTGTACTCCGGGTGCGCGTGGTCCACGTACAGCCGTGCGCCATTGGTGAGGATGACATTGGCCAGGCCGATGTCCTCGTCGGTGAGCTGGCTGGAGTCGGCGGCCTCGCGGGCGAGGTCGAAGCCTCGCGCGTCCCGCAGCGGGTTCTCCTCCTCGAAATCCCAGCGGGCGCGGCGCGCCCGGTGCATCGCCGCCGCGTACGCGTTGACGATCTGGGACGAGGTGAGCATGGCATTGGCGTTGGGGTGGCCGGGGACGGAGATCCCGTACTCCGTCTCGATGCCCATTACTCGCCGTACGGTCATGCGGCCCTCCTTGCCCGGCAGCGCCCTCGGTCGGGGGCGCTGCTCAAGTACCGCTGGTGCTCCGGTGCGTGTGCGGTGCCCGTCCCCGCAACGCGCGACTCGGCGGTACGAAAGAGCCTAGAACGCCTCTGCGCTGGTGGGGAGATCATTTGCGTCATTGCTCTGCTCCAGCCGTGCCCCGGAAAGCAGTCGGCTGCGGGTACCCGTGGAGGGCACCCGCAGCCGCCCTGTCTTTTACAGGTACTGCCCGGTGTTCGCCACCGTGTCGATGGAGCGTCCGGTGTCCGCACCCTGCTTTCCGGTGACGAGCGTACGGATGTAAACGATCCGTTCGCCCTTCTTTCCGGAGATTCGGGCCCAGTCGTCCGGGTTGGTGGTGTTCGGAAGGTCCTCGTTCTCCTTGAACTCGTCCACGCACGCCTGGAGGAGGTGGGAGACCCGAAGGCCCTTCTGGTTCTGCTCGAGGAAGGCCTTGATCGCTGCCTTCTTGGCGCGGCCGACGATGTTCTCGATCATGGCGCCCGAGTTGAAGTCCTTGAAGTACAGGACTTCCTTGTCGCCGTTGGCGTAGGTGACCTCGAGGAAGCGGTTTTCCTCGGACTCGGCGTACATCTGTTCCACAGCGGTCTGGATCATGCCGTGGACGGTGGCCGCCCGGTCCCCGCCGTGCTCTCCGAGGTCGTCGGAGTGCAGCGGGAGGCGTTGTGTGAGGTACTTGGCGAAGATGTCCTTGGCGGCCTCGGCGTCCGGGCGCTCGATCTTGATCTTCACATCGAGTCGTCCGGGGCGCAGGATCGCGGGGTCGATCATGTCCTCGCGGTTCGAGGCGCCGATCACGACCACGTTCTCCAGGCCTTCCACGCCGTCGATCTCGGCGAGCAGCTGGGGGACGATGGTGTTCTCCACGTCCGAGCTGACGCCCGATCCACGGGTGCGGAAGAGGGATTCCATCTCGTCGAAGAAGACGATGACGGGAGTGCCCTCGCTGGCCTTCTCACGAGCACGCTGGAAGACGAGGCGGATCTGCCGCTCGGTCTCGCCGACGTACTTGTTCAGAAGCTCGGGGCCCTTGATGTTGAGGAAGAAGCTCTTTCCGGTGGCCTGGCCGGTGACCTCGGCGACCTTTTTGGCCAGCGAGTTGGCGACCGCCTTGGCGATGAGCGTCTTACCGCATCCGGGAGGCCCGTACAGCAGCACACCCTTGGGCGGCCGCAGTTCGTGCTCCTTGAAGAGGTCGGGGTAGAGGTAGGGGAGCTCGACCGCGTCGCGGATCAGTTCGATCTGGTTTCCCAGGCCGCCGATCTGCTCGTAGCCGATGTCCGGAACCTCTTCGAGGACAAGCTCCTCGACCTCGCTCTTGGGGACAACTTCGTAGACATAGCCGGAACGCGGTTCGAGAAGCAGGGCGTCTCCAGGACGGATGGTGACGTCCAGCAGCGGCTCGGCGAGCCGTACCACCCGTTCCTCGTCGGTGTGCCCCACCACGAGGGCGCGTTCGCCGTCCTCGAGGATCTCCTTGAGGGTGACGATGTCGCCGACGCTCTCGTACTCCATGGCCTCGACCACGTTGAGAGCTTCGTTGAGCATCACTTCCTGGCCGCGCCTGAGCTCTTCGAGCTCGACGCTGGGGCTGACGTTCACCCGGAGCTTGCGGCCCCCGGTGAAGATGTCCGCCGTGCCGTCCTCGTTCGCCACGAGGAAGACACCGAAGCCCGCCGGCGGCTGCGCCAGCCGGTCGACCTCCTCCTTGAGGGCCACGATCTGGTCGCGGGCCTCACGGAGCGTGTTGGCGAGCCGCTCGTTCTGTGCGGACACGCCGGCCAGGTTGGTCTGCAGCTCGACGATCCGCTCTTCGAGAATCCTCGTGTGCCGCGGAGAGTCGGCGAGCTTGCGTCGCAGGACGGCGATCTCCTGCTCAAGGTAGGCAACCTGCCCGGCAGGGTCATCGGACCCTCGTCCCGGGCGGATGCCGCGGTTCATGTCGTCGTCGTGGGCTGCCACGGTCCTCACCTCCTCCAAGGGGAGCTGGACGCTTCCAGACCCTACCTGGGTGGGTGTCGATTGAAACCCCTAGATCACAAAGACTGTCGAGGTGTGTCCGATCTTCACCCTTGCGCTCTCCCTCACGCCAGGGGAATACCCACCGAACACGGTCGGGAAGCGGGCGGAGGTAGGGTCGACGTGTTCAACACCCGTCAGAGCTGGCCCGATTCCCCAGTCTTCGGATCGCTCGACGCAGGAAACGGCAGGAGAAATGACCGTGCAGCAGGAGGCCCCAGGCGACAGCGAGGCTCTCGAGGTCTGGATCGACCAGGATCTCTGTACCGGAGACGGTATCTGCGTCCAGTACGCGCCGGAGGTCTTCGAGCTGGACATCGACGGCCTGGCCTATGTGAAGAGCGCCGAGGACGAGCTCCTGCAGGCCCCGGGCGCCACAACGCCCGTACCGCTGACGCTTCTGCGGGATGTCGCCGACTCCGCGAAGGAGTGCCCGGGCGACTGCATCCACGTACGTCGAGTTTCGGACAGGGTCGAGGTCTACGGCCCCGACGCGGAGTGACCTGAAGGCCACTCCGCGTCACGATATGTCTCTTTTCTCACATGCTTCTCATGCGCTCTGGGACCCGGAGGGTGTCGAGCGGATGAACGTGCCGTTCTTCCACTGCCACTTGGCCTGCTCCTTCACGTCCGGGCAGCAACTCGGCACGTCGGCAGAGGAGTAGCCGAGCAGGGTCGCCGTGACGGCGCCGTCACGCACCGCGAAGTCGGTGACGTTGAGGCGGTCCTTCGGGTCGACCAGGGTGGCCACGACGCGGGGCTTCTTGGCTCCCGACCCGCCCTGGGTGATGACGTAGACGCCGTTGGGCGGGGTGCCGATGCCCGCGTCGCAGCGGACCACGGCCACGGTCTCCGGACTGCCGTCGCCGTCGAGGTCTCCGGACGCCTTCTTCTGCACGACGACCTTGACGGGCCCGCACTCGATCGGGAACGTGACGCCCGCGGGGTCCGGGGGCGCCGTCGCGGCCGGGGCGGACTTGGCCCCGGGGCGGGGCTGGGCAGCCGTCGCGGAGCCGGGCTGCAGGACCGAGGAGAGGGCGACGACTCCCGCCAGGGCGGTGGCCGTGGCGAGCCAGTGGATGGGCCGGGTGTGGGTGTGTGCCAGTTCCGGGACGACGGATTGCTGCACTAGGAGCGTCTCCTGGGAGGGCCGTGACGGTGGGGGTGGGGTGGCCAGCATGGTGCCACACGTCACAGTGGGGTGGAACGGCAGGGTCCGGACTTCTGGCGGCGCGTCAACGCGGCACGCCAACGGAAAGGGCTTGCGGCGGAGTTGCCCACCGGTTCCGCGGCCCCCGCGCGGGAACGCACCGCGGCCGAGCTCCCGAGTGCTTCCGGGAACTCGGCCACAGGTGTGGTGCGTTGAGTACGTCGACGGCGTGGGCGCCGGTCGGGTCAGCGGCCTGAGCCGCCGTCGGCGTTCGGGCCGGAGTAGTCCTCGCCGTAGGCACCCTTGGCGGGGCGGCGGCGGCGCATGGGCGGCTCGACGCCGTCCGCGAGGCGGCGGGCGGTGAGCAGGAAGCCGGTGTGGCCGATCATCCGGTGGTCCGGACGGACCGCCAGGCCCTCCACGTGCCAGTTGCGGATCATCGACTCCCACGCGGTCGGCTCGTTGAAGGAACCGATCTCACGGATGGACTCGACGGTGCGCGCGAGCTGGGTGGTGGTGGCGACGTAGCAGCACAGGATGCCGCCGGGGACCAGCGCCTTGGAGACGGCCTCCAGGCACTCCCAGGGGGCGAGCATGTCGAGGATGACGCGGTCGACATCGGTGTCGGACAGGTTGTCCTGGAGGTCGCCCACGGTGAGCTGCCAGGCGGGGTGCGGGCCGCCGAAGTAGCGCTCCACGTTCTGCTGGGCGATCTCCGCGAAGTCCTCGCGGCGCTCGTAGGAGTGGAGCATGCCCTGGTCGCCGATGGCGCGCAGCAGGAAGCTGCTGAGCGAGCCGGAGCCCACGCCCGCTTCCACGACGCGCGCGCCGGGGAAGATGTCGGCGAAGGCCAGGATCTGCCCCGCGTCCTTGGGGTAGACCACGGCGGCGCCGCGGGGCATGGACAGGACGTAGTCGGGGAGCAGGGGGCGCAGCGCGAGATAGGCGACGTTCCCCGTGGTGCGGACAACGCTGCCCTCGGGAGCGCCGATCAGCTCGTCGTGGGGGAAGGAACCCTTGTGGGTGTGGAAGTTCTTCCCGGCCTCGAGCGTGAACGTGTAGTGGCGGCCCTTGGGGTCGGTCAGCTGAACCTGGTCCCCGACCTTGAAGGGCCCGCGCCTGCGGGCGGCACCGGTCGGTTCGGACATGTGACCAGCCTACCGGTCCCTGCGCGGGGCGCCGACCACGTTCGGGCCGCGCTCAGGACGGGCGGGCCATGGCCTTGACGAAGGCTCGCTCGACGTCTGCCGCCGAGAGGACTCCGTAGATCTCGCCCGAATCCTCCACCACCAGGTACTCGGTCGCCGGGGTGGCACGGAGGGTGTCCAGGAGGGCCTCGCCGGCGAGCTCCGCGGAGACGCGCATGCCGTCGGTGAGGTCCTGGGCGAGGCCGCTGACGGCGACCCAGGGGCGGCGGTGCTCCGGTACGCCGACGATGGCGGCCTCGCGGACGAGGGAGAGCGGTTCGCCGTCGGCGTCGACGACGACCAGGGCGCGGGCGCCTGCTTCGTTGGCACGGCGCAGCGCCTCCGAGAGCGGGGTGCTGGTCTCGACCGGGACCGCGCGCCGGGTGAGTGAGCGGGCGCGCAGCTCGGGCAGGTGTTCGCGCAGACGGGCCATGCGGAGGCTGTTGCCGGCGCCGGTCCAGATGATCGCGGCGAGGATCGCGGCGAGCAGGGCGTCGGTGACCGTGTCCATGCCGCCGATGTTGTCCTGGGTGGCGCCGAGCGCTCCGGACTGGGTGAGTAGGGGCAGCCCGATCAGTACGGAGACGGCGAGGGCGCGGCCGACCCAGGCGGCGGCGATCGTGCCGCTCATCGGCCTGCCGGTGATCTTCCAGACGACGGCGCGGAGCATGCGGCCGCCGTCCAGGGGCAGGCCGGGGAGCAGGTTGAAGGCGGCCACGATGAGGTTGGAGATCATCAGGCCGGCCAGCAGCACACCGGGGACCGTGCCGGGCTCGACGGCCAGCATGGCGAGGTAGAAGAGGCCCGAGAGGACGAGGGAGAGCAGTGGTCCGACGAAGGACAGCACGAACTCACGGCCCGGGGTCTCGGCCTCCTTCTCGATCTCCGAGACACCGCCGAAGAACTGCAGCTGGATCCGGCGCACCGGCAGTTTGAAGCGCAGGGCGGCGACCGTGTGGGCCAGCTCGTGGACGAGGACGGAGGCGTAGAAGGCGACCGCGAAGAAGAGGGACACGAGGTAGCGCAGGGCGCCGAGTTCGGGCAGCACGCGGTCGAGCTGGCCGCCGAACACCCAGGTGATCAGCGCGGCCACGAGGAACCAGCTGGGCGCCACGTACACGGGCACACCGAACGGCCGCCCCATCAGCAGCCCGCCACCGGGCTCCCGGCCACGACGCGGGGGCTGCCGCTTGCCGGTACCGGTGCCGCTTCCGGAGTGGGCGAGGGTTCGGGGGGGTTCGGGCTCGGGGTGCGGGTGGCTTCCGGCGGAGGAGCCGTGGGACGCGTCCTGGGCGGACGACCCGGCCTCGTCCGGGGAACCGGAACCGGCGGGTGCCTCGACCTGGTCCGAGGAAGCGCCGGGCACCTCGGCCCCGTCCTCGGCCCCGCTCGAAGGGTCGCTGCGCGTCGCGGCCGCGCGGGCGGAGTCGGTGGGGTCGTGGGGCCGGTCGGGGGACGGGGCGGCCTCGGAGGTGCCCGGGGCCGTGGGTGGTGTCGGCCCGGTGGGGTGCTCGGGGCGCTCCGGTCCGGGGCGCGTGGCATCCGCGGCCGGGGCCGAGGAGGCCCGCTGCTCCCCGTGGCGCTCGGTCGCTTCGTCGGTGCCGGACCGCGGCTGCCCGCTCCCGCCGCTCTCGTCCACGATGTCCCCTCGTTCGAAGCGTCTCCCGCTCCCGATCATGCGAAGCAGGAGGGTCTGGGTCGATGGTATGCGTCCGTCGCGACGCGTTCCGCCCCGGCACCCCCTCTGTTTTCCGCTCCGTCGCACAAGCGCGCACAAGCCCCGACCGTGCACTCACTGTCAGTGGCGGGCCGTAAGGTCTGTGGACATGGAAACCAGCACCGGGGGCGCCGTGCCGCCCGAGCCGACCGAAGCCGTCACGGCCGAAGCCGCCGTGGCCGAAGCCGCCGTGGCCGAAGCGACGGACGCGTCGGCGGTTCCCGCGGCCCGCCGGGCCCTGGCTCCGAGCTCACTGTCGCCCTCACGGGCGGGCGACTTCATGCAGTGCCCGTTGCTCTACCGGTTCCGGGTGATCGACAGACTCCCCGAGAAGCCGAGCGAGGCGGCCACCCGCGGCACGCTGGTCCACGCGGTGCTGGAGCGCCTTTTCGACGCCCCGGCGGCGGAGCGCACGGCTCCGCGCGCCAAGTCACTCATTCCGGGGCAGTGGGACCGGCTGCGCGAGACGCGGCCGGAGGTCGTGGAGCTGTTCGCCGACGATCCCGAGGGCGAGCGGTTGACGCGCTGGCTCGGCGAGGCCGAGCAGCTGGTGGAGCGCTGGTTCAGTCTCGAGGACCCGACGCGGCTGGAGCCCGCCGAGCGTGAGCTGTCCGTCGAGGCCCGACTCGACTCCGGGCTGAAGCTGCGCGGCATCATCGACCGCGTCGACGTGGCCCCGACGGGCGAGGTCCGGATCGTCGACTACAAGACGGGCAAGGCGCCGCGGCCGGAGTACGCCGAGGGTGCGCTGTTCCAGATGAAGTTCTACGCCCTGGTGGTGTGGCGGCTGAAGCAGGTGGTCCCGCGCCGGCTCCAGCTCGTCTACCTCGGCAGCGGCGACGTGGTGACGTACGACCCGATGGTCGAGGACCTGGAGCGGGTCGAGCGCAAACTGCTCGCCTTGTGGGAGGCGATCCAGGAGGCCACCGAGACGGGCGACTGGCGACCGAGGCCCACCAAGCTCTGCGGCTGGTGCGACCACCAAGCGGTTTGTCCGGAATTCGGCGGTACTCCCCCGCCTTACCCGCTGCCGGTCAGGGCGCCGGATTCCGGCGTCGCCGAGCAGGGCAGAATGGGGCGGGACTAGGGCCTGTCCGGCGTTGTTGCTCACCTCCGGCCTGGTCCGCCGGACAGACCCAAGGAGACTTGCGTGGCCATCCGCGTCCTACTGGTCGACGACCAGCCGCTGCTGCGTACCGGCTTCCGGATGATTCTGGAGGCGGAGCAGGACATCGCGGTCGTCGGCGAGGCCGGTGACGGTCTGCAGGCACTGGATCAGGTACGTGCGCTGCAGCCCGATGTGGTTCTGATGGACATCCGTATGCCGAGGATGGACGGGGTGGAGGCGACCCGGCAGATCACCGGGCCGGGACGGGACGGGCCGGCCAAGGTGCTCGTCCTGACGACCTTCGACCTCGACGAGTACGTGGTGGAGGCACTGCGCGCCGGGGCCAGCGGCTTCCTCCTCAAGGACGCGCCGGCCAATGAGCTGGTGCAGGCGATCCGAGTGGTCGCCGCGGGCGAGGCGATGCTCGCGCCGAGCATCACCCGCCGGCTTCTCGACAAGTACGCGGGGCATCTGCCGTCGGGCGACGAGCCGGTGCCCGACACGCTGCACACCCTGACCGAGCGGGAGGTCGAGGTGCTGAAGCTGGTGGCGCGCGGCCTGTCGAACGCGGAGATCGCCGCCGACCTGTTCGTCAGCGAGACCACCGTCAAGACGCATGTGGGCCACGTGCTCACCAAGTTGGGGCTGCGCGACCGGGTGCAGGCCGCGGTGTACGCGTACGAGAGCGGTTTGGTGCGCCCGGGCGCACAGCAGTGACCCCCGGACGCCGTCCACTCCCCCAGGAGCTCGGCCGAGGGTCCCAGGAGCACGACCGAGGGCGCCCCTTCCACGAAGAGGGCGCCCTCGGCGTCGGTACCGGCGCTGGTGGAGTCAGTCCTTGCTGATCTCCCAGAAGCGGAACACCGTCGAGGCGTCGAGGCAGTTCTCGAGGCCGTAGACGTTGTCCCGCACGATCGCGTACTGCTTGGCCTGCCAGATCGGGAGGACCGGGAGGTCCTCGGCCACGATGCTCTGGATCTTGCCGTACTCGGTGTCGGTCGAGGAGCGGTCGCTCTGGGCGGCCGTCTTCGGGATGAGCCGCCCGGTGATCGTGCTGTTCGAGTAGTGGTTGCCCAGCACGTTGCCCTTGCCGAAGAAGGGGGCCGTGAAGTTGTCGGGGTCCGGGTAGTCGGGCACCCAGCCCTTCACATAGACGCCGTACTTGCCCTTGGCGATGTCCTTCTCGTACTGGTCGTACGCGACGGACTTCACGGTCGCGTCGAACAGCCCGCTGGCGTTGAGCTGCTGGGCGATCGCCTTGAACTCCTGGTCGGTGGCGGGGCCGTAGCGCGAGGGGGTCGACCAGAGCGTGAGCCTGACCTTGCCAGTGATGCCTTCGGCCCGGAGCGCTGCGGCGGCCTTCGTCCTCGACGGACGGGCGCCGTAGCGGTCGAAGAAGGCCGTGGTGTGGCCGGTGACACCGGCCGGGACGATCGAGTACAGCGGCGTCGCGGTGTCCTCGTAGACCTTGTTGACCAGGGCCTCGCGGTCGAGCAGATAGGCGATGGCCTTGCGCACGCCGAGCTTGCCCGCGACCGGGTCGTCCATGTTGAAGACCATGTGCTGGACCTCGGCGCTGGTGCCCTCGACGACGTTGACGCCCCTGCCGGTGGAGGTGTCGTTGCTGATGTCCGCGATGTCGTCGGCGGCGAGACCTCGGTAGGCGATGTCGACCTGGTGGTTCAGCAGCGCCTTCTTCAGAGCGGTCTGGTCGCCGTGGAAGAACTTCAGCGTGATGCCGGAGTTCTTCACCTTGGCGGTGCCCTTGTAGCTGTCGTTGACCGAGAAGACGGCCTGGTCCTTGCCGAAGGAGTCCAGCTTGTACGGGCCCGAGCCGACCGCCTGGTTGTCCCTGCGCAGCCCGTTGTCCGCGTACTGCCGGTGGTCCACGATCGAGCCGGCGCCGGAGGCGATCTTGCTGGGGAAGGTGGCGTCGGCGTACTTCAGCCTGAAGACGACGGTCTTCGCGTCCGGGGTCTGGACCGTGTCGAGCATGGGGAACATGACGGCCGGGCCGGAGGCGTCGTCGATCTTCAGAATGCGGTCGAAGGAGAACTTGACGTCCTCGGAGGTGAGGGCGTCACCGTTGCTGAACTTCAGGCCGTCCTGGAGCGTGCACGTGTAGACCTTGGTCGTGGCGTCCGAGAACGCGCACTCCTTGGCCGCCTCGGGAGCCGGCTCCGTGCCACCGTTGGGGAAGCTCAGCAACGACTGGAAGACGTTGTTGAACAACAGCCAGGATCCCGGGTCGTAGCCGGAAGCGGGGTCGGTGGCCAGGACGTCGTCGGACATCCCCATCACCAGGGCGGAGCCGGTACTGCCGGTGTCGCTCGTCTGCGAGCCGCAGCCGGCGAGCAGACCGACGGCCAGCCCCGTCGCGACGGACAGGACTGGCCACTGGTTGCGCATGTTCACGAGGAGGTGCCTTGTCATTGTTTCTCTGGGACGCCACATGGAGCGGGCGCCGGGTCGTGCGGTCGGGCGCCGGGCCCGTAGGACCCGGCGCCCTGAGAAGGACCGGTCAGCCGCTCACACCGCGGCCGAGCTCCCACAGCTGAAGCGTGGAGGACGAGTTGAGCGCCCACTCGGTGCCCGTGATGTCGTCCCGCGCGGCGATGTACTGCTTGCCCTGCCACAGCGGCAGGAGCGGTACGTCGTCGGCCACCTTGTCCTGGATGTCGGTGAGGCTCTTCGACGCGGTGAGACGGTCGGCCTCGCGGCGGGACTCCGGGATCAGCGTGCCGCGGATCGTGGAGTTCACGTACGGGGAGCCGAGGGTGTTGTCCTTGTCGAGGAACGGCGCCAGGTAGTTGTCGGCGTCCGGGAAGTCGGGGAACCATCCCATGCCGTAGACCTGGTACTCGTTCTTCTTCTCGGCCGGGCGGAACGTCGTCCAGGGCTCGCCCTTGATCTCGACACTGAACAGGCCGCTGGAGTTGAGCTGCTGCTTCAGCACCTCGAACTCCTTCGCGGTGGCCGAGCCGTAGTGGTCGGTCGTGTAGTGCAGGGTGAGCTTCACCGGAGTGGTGATGCCGGCCTTGTTCAGCGTCGTGGTGGCCTTGGAGACGCTCGGGTCGCCGTACTTGTTGAAGAACGAGTTGGAGTGACCCGTGATGGTGGCCGGGACCATCGAGAACAGCGGCTCGGCCTGGGAGCCGTACACCTTGGAGACGAGCTCGCCGCGGTTGATCACCTCGGCCATGGCCTGGCGGACGGCCTTGTTCTTCACCGACGGGTCGTCGGTGTTGAAGCCGAGGTAGCGGATCTCGAGGCCGGGCATCTCGACCAGGTTGACCTTGCCGGTCGCACCGGCGGCGCCGAGCTTGTTGATCTGCTCCGGCGTCATCGCACGGGTCATGAGGTCGATGTCGCCCTTGTCGAGCGCGGCGCTCATGGCGTCGGCGCTCTCGAAGGAGCGAATCTCGGCCTTGTCGTTCTTCGGCTTCAACAGACCCTTGTAGTTCGGGTTCTTGGTGAAGGTGATCTTGACGGCCTCGTCGTTCTTGACGTCGGCCTGGAGCGTGTACGGGCCGGAGCCGTCGACGGCGAAGCCGTCGCGCAGCTTGCCCTTCTCGTAGTCCTTCGGGTTCACGATGCCGGCGACCGGGGTCGACAGCTTGAACGGGAAGGTGGCGTCCGCGGTCTTCAGGTGGAAGATCACCTGACGGTCGCCCTGCGTCTCCACGGTGTCGACGGTGGACAGCAGCGCGAACACACCGCTGTCGGCCTTGAGCGACATCGCGCGGTCGATCGAGAACTTCACGTCCTTGGCGGTGATCGGGTCACCGCTCGCGAACTTCAGTCCGTCGCGCAGCGTGCAGGCGTAGCGCTCGTTGCCGGAGTCGGTGAAACCGCAGCTCTCGGCAGCCTCGGGCTGGGGGTCGCCGTCACCGCGGGGCTGGACCATCAGCGTCTGTACGGTCTGGCGCAGGATGTTCCAGGTGCCGACGTCGTACGCGTACGCCGGGTCGAGAGGAGCCGGGGCATCCTTCGATGCGGTGAACCGGTCCGTGGTGCCCACGACGATCGCGTCGCCGCCGCTTCCCCCGCTGTCGGAACCGCCACACGCGGCGAGCACCGGGGCGAGCAAGCCGACAACGGCCGGCAGCACCAAAGTCTTGCGGTTCATGCTCGAGTTTCTCCAGAGCTGTCGTGTCCGTGTACCCGCCATGCAGGGGTGGTGCGGGCGAGTCACCGGGGTTATGGCGAGGTTCTCGCGACGACATTAGTCCGCACCACCAGGACGGCCCGCAGAGACCGGAGTTGAGTTCCCATCACGCTGCGAAACCGGGCGCGGACGCACCGATAACCCGACAGCGGAAGGATTCGTGCAGCGTTCCACCAATCGGGACACAAGGGCACTCCGACCACCCCCGAAAGGGGGGTTACGGCACAGGACAGGCCGAATGTCGACCCCCCATCAAGTGACGAACCTCACACTGCCAACTCGATGGGCGAGTACCGGAATTCGGCCATCCGGCCCCGGAATCAATTTCCCGCGGCAGGTCCGGGGCCCTTACCTGCGGATACGCAGGGGTTATCGGCACATTCGGTTACGCACGCTGGGTGAACGCCTAGCGCATTTCCGTCATCAGCCCACGGAGAAAAGGCAGGTCGACCTCTTCCAGGGAGGTCACGACCGTGCGCCGGACGGCGGGGGCGATCGGCGCGACGGAGGGGACGGCGACCACGTGGCAGCCCGCGGCCTCCGCGGCGGCGACGCCCGTGGCGGTGTCCTCGATGACGGCGCACCGGGCCGGTTCGGCGCCGAGTCCGGACGCCGCCAGCAGATACGGGTCGGGGAAGGGCTTGGTCCGTTCCACCTCGTCGCCCGCGACGGTCAGCGCGAAGTACTGGGGCCCCAGGGAGGCCAGAACACGGTCGATGATGCGCCGGTGCGAGGCGGAGACCAGGGCGGTGGGGATCTCGTGCGCGGCGAGCTCCGCGAGGAGTCTGGCCGCCCCCGGCATCAGCGGCAGCGCCCGGTCGATACGGTCCTCGAAACCGTCGTTGAGCAGCACCGTGAGCTCGCCGAGCGTGATGTCGGCCCCGGTGGCCTCGATCAGGAAACCCGCGCTGCGGGTCATGGGTCCGCCGACCACCACATGACGCCAGGAGTCGTCGAGGGAGTGCCCGAGCGTCCGGAAGATCTCGACCTCGACGTCCCACCAGAACCCCTCGGTGTCCACCAGGGTGCCGTCCATGTCCAGGAGCACGGCCTGCAGCGCTGAGCCTTCGGCCGTACGGGTACCGAGCGCGGGAACCGTAGTGGTCATCCTGGCGCACCTCCTTGAGGGACGAGAAGGCCGGTTCCCTCAGGGGGAACCGGCCTGCTGTGGACCGTCCAGTGTACGACGGCGTCAGGTGAAACGCCTGTTGGTTATGAGGGGGCCCTCCGACGCGCCTCGCGCCGGGTCACCTCGCGTTGAAGTACTTCGCCTCCGGGTGGTGGATCACGATCGCGTCCGTGGACTGCTCGGGGTGCAGCTGGAACTCCTCCGAGAGGTGGACGCCGATGCGCTCGGGCTCCAGGAGCCGGGCGATCTTGGCGCGGTCCTCCAGGTCGGGGCAGGCGCCGTAGCCGAGGGAGAAACGGGCACCGCGGTACTTGAGGTCGAACATGTCCTCGATGGCCGAGGGGTCGTCACCGGCGAAGCCGAGCTCGGAGCGGACGCGGGCGTGCCAGTACTCGGCGAGGGCTTCGGCCAGCTGCACGGACAGGCCGTGCAGTTCGAGGTAGTCGCGGTAGGAGTTCGCCTCGAAGAGCTTGGCCGTCTCCTCACCGATGCGGGAGCCGACTGTGACGACCTGGAGGCCGACGACGTCCCGCTCGCCGGACTCCTCGGGCCGGAAGAAGTCGGCCAGGCACAGCCGCCGTCCGCGGCGCTGGCGCGGGAAGGTGAAGCGGGTGCGCTCGTTGCCCTCTTCGTCCAGGATGATCAGGTCGTCGTCCTTGGACACACAGGGGAAGTAGCCGTAGACGACGGCCGCTTCGAGCAGGTTGTCGGTCTGGAGCTTGTCCAGCAGTCCGCGCAGCCGGGGCCGGCCCTCGGTCTCGACGAGTTCCTCGTACGTCGGTCCGTCGCCCGCACGGGCCTGCTTCAGGCCCCACTGGCCCTTGAACAGCGCGCCCTCGTCCAGCCAGGAGGCGTACTCCTTGAGCTGGATGCCCTTGATGACACGGGTGCCCCAGAAGGGCGGCGTGGGCACCGGGTTGTCGACGGCGACGTCCGAGCGGACGTGGCCCTCCTCCGGGCGCTCCTCGACGACCGTCGGGGCGGCGGCCCGCACCCGGCGCTGCTTGAGCTCCGGCAGTACGGCTCCCGGCACGCCCCGCTTGACCCCGATGAGCGCGTCCATCAGGCGCAGGCCCTCGAACGCGTCCCGGGCATAGCGGACTTCGCCCTCGTAGATCTCGTACAGATCCTGCTCCACGTACGCCCTCGTCAGGGCGGCGCCGCCGAGGATGACCGGGTAATCGGCGGACAGACCGCGCTGGTTGAGCTCCTCCAGGTTCTCCTTCATGATCACCGTGGACTTGACCAGCAGGCCCGACATGCCGATGACGTCGGCCCGGTGTTCCGCGGCCGCGTCCAGGATCGCGGAGACCGGCTGCTTGATGCCCAGGTTGACGACGTTGTAGCCGTTGTTCGACAGGATGATGTCGACGAGGTTCTTGCCGATGTCGTGCACGTCGCCGCGCACGGTCGCCAGCACGATGGTGCCCTTGCCCTCGGCGTCCGACTTCTCCATGTGCGGTTCGAGGTAGGCGACCGCGGACTTCATGACCTCGGCGGACTGGAGCACGAACGGCAGCTGCATCTGGCCGGAGCCGAACAGCTCGCCGACCACCTTCATGCCGTCGAGCAGCGTCTCGTTGACGATGTCGAGGGCGGGGCGGGTCTGGAGGGCCTCGGCGAGGTCGGCCTCGAGGCCGTTCTTCTCGCCGTCGATGATGCGCCGCTTGAGTCGCTCGTCCAGGGGCAGCGCGGCCAGTTCCTCGGCCTTGCCCGCCTTGAGCGACTTGGTGGTGGCGCCCTCGAACAGTGCCATCAGCTTCTGGAGGGGGTCGTAGCCCTCGGCGCGGCGGTCGTGGATCAGGTCCAGGGCTGTCTGGACCTCTTCCTCGGTGAAGCGGGCGATCGGCAGGATCTTCGACGCGTGCACGATCGCCGAGTCCAGGCCCGCCTTGACGCACTCGTCGAGGAAGACCGAGTTGAGCAGGATGCGGGCCGCCGGGTTGAGACCGAAGGAGATGTTCGACAGGCCCAGCGTGGTCTGCACGTCGGGGCGGCGGCGCTTGAGCTCGCGGATCGCCTCGATGGTGGCGATGCCGTCCTTGCGGGACTCCTCCTGGCCGGTGCAGATAGTGAAGGTCAGGGCGTCGATGAGGATGTCCGACTCGTGGATGCCCCAGTTCGTCGTCAGGTCCTCGATGAGCCGTTCGGCGATGGCGACCTTGGTCTCGACGGTACGGGCCTGGCCCTCCTCGTCGATGGTCAGCGCGATCAGCGCCGCGCCGTGCTCCTGCGCCAACCGGGTGACCTTGGCGAAGCGGGACTCGGGGCCGTCGCCGTCCTCGTAGTTGACGGAGTTGATGACGGCCCGGCCGCCGAGCTTCTCCAAGCCGGCGCGCAGGACGCCGACCTCGGTGGAGTCCAGCACGATGGGCAGCGTGGAGGCGGTGGCGAAGCGTCCGGCGAGCTCCCGCATGTCCGCGACGCCGTCCCGGCCGACGTAGTCGACGCACAGGTCGAGCATGTGGGCGCCCTCGCGGATCTGGTCGCGGGCCATCTCCACACAGTCGTCCCAGCGGGCCTCCAGCATGGCCTCGCGGAACTTCTTCGAGCCGTTGGCGTTGGTGCGCTCGCCGATCGCCATGTACGCGGTGTCCTGGCGGAACGCGACGGTCTGGTAGAGGGAGGCGGCACCCGGCTCCGGCTGGGGGCGCCGCTGCGTCGGTGCCATCCCGCGCACGCGCTCGACGACCTGGCGCAGGTGCTCGGGGGTGCTGCCGCAGCAGCCTCCGACCAGGGACAGGCCGTACTGCTGGACGAAGGTCTCCTGCGCGTCCGCCATCTCGGGCGGGGTCAGCGGGAAGTACGCCCCGTCCTTGGTGAGGATGGGCAGCCCGGCGTTCGGCATGCACAGCAGCGGGATGCGGGAGTGGCGGGCGAGGTAGCGCAGGTGCTCGCTCATCTCGGCGGGGCCGGTGGAGCAGTTCAGGCCGATCATGTCGATGCCCAGCGGCTCCAGCGCGGTCAGCGCGGCGCCGATCTCCGAGCCCAGCAGCATCGTGCCGGTCGTCTCGAAGGCGAGGGAGACCAGCAGCGGCAGGTCGGCCCCGAGCGCGTCCAGGGCCCGGCGGGCGCCGAGGATGGACGACTTGGTCTGGAGGAGGTCCTGGGTGGTCTCGACGATCAGGGCGTCCGCGCCGCCGGCGATCAGGCCCTCGGCGTTCGCCTGGAAGCCGTCGCGCAGCGTGTGGAAGCCGATGTGGCCGAGGGTCGGCAACTTCGTACCGGGGCCGATGGAGCCCAGCACCCACCGCCGGCGGCCGTCGCGGCCGGCGAACTCGTCGGCCACCTCGCGGGCGATGCGGGCGCCCGCCTCGGACAGCTCGTGCACGCGCTCGGAGATCTCGTACTCGGCCATGGCCGAGTGGTTGGCGCCGAAGGTGTTCGTCTCGACACAGTCCACGCCCACCTCGAAGTAGGCCTCGTGGACGGAACGGACGATGTCGGGGCGGGTGATGTTCAGAATCTCGTTGCAGCCCTCGAGGTTCTCGAAGTCCTCCAGCGTCGGATCCTGCGCCTGCAACATGGTGCCCATCGCGCCGTCGGCCACCACGACACGCTCGGCGAGCGCCTCCCGGAGGGCGGCGATGCGGGTCCGGTTCTCGGCAAGCTCGGACGAAAGGGACGGGTTCGGCAACGAAGCCATGAAGGTGCTCCCTGAAGTGCGACGGCTGTCGGCTTTGCGCTTCCCATGGAAGGCGCACGCCGTCAGGGTAGCCCGAGCACCGTCGCAGGGTCAGGGCCGTCCACGGGGCGGACGGGCGTGGCGGGAGCGTCCGGGGTGTTAAGACAGACCGAACACGTTGCGACGACCCATTAGCGGGAGCTCGGCAACGAACGGTAGTGTTCGACATTGCCGAACGGCGGTAGCGGAGGAGCAACGCTGTCGGTCGAAGGGGACGGAGGCAGCACGGCGATGGCACGGAACATCCAGTCGCTCGAACGGGCGGCGGCGATGCTGCGGCTCCTCGCGGGCGGCGAGCGGCAGCTCGGCCTGTCCGACATCGCCTCCTCGCTGGGCCTGGCCAAGGGCACGGCCCACGGCATACTGCGCACCCTCCAGCAGGAGGGCTTCGTCGAACAGGACAGCGTCTCGGGGCGCTACCAGCTGGGCGCCGAGCTGCTGCGGCTCGGCACCACCTATCTCGACGTGCACGAGCTGCGCGCGCGGGCGCTGGTGTGGACCGACGACCTGGCCCGCTCCAGCGGCGAGAGCGTCTACCTCGGTGTGCTGCACCAACATGGCGTACTGATCGTGCACCACGTGTTCCGGCCCGACGACAGCCGTCAGGTGCTGGAGGTCGGGGCCATGCAGCCGCTGCACTCCACGGCCCTGGGCAAGGTCCTGTCGGCCTACGACCCGGTGGCGCACAGCGAGGTCCTGGAGGCCGAGCGGAAGACGTTCACGGCCCGCACGACGGTCGAACCGGAGCAGTTCGAGGGAGTCCTCGACCTGACCCGCGCGCGCGGGTACGCCGACGACGTCGAGGAGACATGGACGGGCGTCGCCTCGGTCGCGGCACCCATCCACAACCGGCGGCGCATGCCGGTGGGCGCGGTGGGCATCACGGGAGCCGTGGAGCGGATCTGCCGGGACGGCGAGCTGCGCCCCGAGCTGATCGCGGCGGTGCGGGACTGCGCCCGCGCGGTCTCCCGGGACCTGGGAGCCGGGCGGTTCTGACCCCCCGAAGGACGATCCCCGTACGACAGCAGGCCGGTACGTCTCCGACGTACCGGCCCCTTTGACGTGTGCGCGCCGACTTCCCGAGCCCCCTCAAGATCGATAACTCACGGCGATCAATAACGATCGTGTTTTCGATAACGGAACTCTTGACGAGCTGGTAACCCCGGAGCAAGACTCCCGTCCATCGGTCGGCATTGTCGAACACCTACCGGCAATACGCGTTAGAGTGTGACAACGCCATGGGCCGGCATCGCCCTCACCCCCGAGGGCGCGAACCACCGGAGGGACCCGGGGTTCGCCTTCCCCTGGACGAAGGACAAAGGAGTCGCGGGTGTCCAGCTCCGACATCTTCATCGGCGAGACCATAGGTACCGCCATACTCATCCTGCTCGGCGGTGGCGTCTGTGCCGCCGTCACGCTGAAGGCCTCCAAGGCCAGAAACGCCGGCTGGCTCGCCATCGCCTTCGGGTGGGGCTTCGCGGTCCTCACGGCGGTCTACACCTCCGCGCCGCTGTCCGGCGCACACCTGAACCCGGCCGTGACGCTGGCGCTGACCATCAAGGACGGCGGCTGGAACAACCTGCCGGTGTACTGGGGCGGCCAGCTGCTCGGCGCGATGATCGGCGCCACGCTGGTCTGGGTCGTGTACTACGGACAGTTCCACGCGCACCTGACCGATCCCGACATCGTGGGGGCGGACGCGCAGGCCGCTGGTTCCAAGGCCGTCGAGGCGGAGGAGAAGGGCGCCGGCCCCGTGCTCGGTATCTTCTCCACCGGCCCCGAGATCCGCAACGCGGTGCAGAACCTCGCCACGGAGATCATCGCCACCGTCGTGCTGGTGCTCGCGGTCCTCACGCAAGGTCTCAACGACAAGGGCAACGGCCTCGGCCCCCTGGGCGCCCTGATCACCGCGCTGGTGGTTGTCTCCATCGGCCTCTCCCTCGGTGGACCCACCGGCTACGCGATCAACCCGGCCCGTGACCTCGGCCCGCGCATCGTGCACGCACTGCTCCCCCTGCCCAACAAGGGCGGCTCCGACTGGAGCTACGCCTGGGTCCCGGTCGTCGGTCCGCTGATCGGCGGTGCGATCGCTGCAGGCCTGTACAACGTCGCCTTTGCTTAAAGATCCGAGGCCTTCGGGCCTCGGGCCCTCCTTGAACCGCAAGGTTTTCCGAGCCGTGAGCAATACGCCGTCAGGCCGTGAGCAGTAATCCGTGAGCCAGCCCCTTTCATACGGAACCTTCAGGAGCACACCGTGACCGACGCACACACCGCCGGCCCCTTCATCGCCGCGATCGACCAGGGCACCACGTCCAGCCGCTGCATCGTCTTCGACCGCGACGGACGCATCGTCTCCGTCGACCAGAAGGAGCACGAGCAGATCTTCCCGAAGCCGGGCTGGGTCGAGCACAACGCCGCCGAGATCTGGACCAACGTCCAGGAAGTGGTGGCCGGGGCCATCGAGAAGGCGGGCATCACCCGCGACGACATCAAGGCCATCGGCATCACCAACCAGCGCGAGACCACCGTGCTGTGGGACAAGAACACCGGTGAGCCCGTCCACAACGCCATCGTCTGGCAGGACACCCGCACCGACGCGCTCTGCAAGGAGCTCGGCCGCAACGTGGGCCAGGACCGCTTCCGCCGCGAGACCGGCCTGCCGCTCGCGTCCTACTTCGCCGGTCCCAAGGCCCGCTGGCTGCTCGACAACGTCGAGGGCCTGCGCGAGCGCGCCGAGGCCGGGGACATCCTCTTCGGCACCATGGACACCTGGGTCATCTGGAACCTGACGGGCGGTGCGAACGGCGGTCACCACGTCACCGACGTCACCAACGCCTCCCGCACCATGCTGATGAACCTGCACACCCTGGCGTGGGACGACAAGATCGCCGAGTCCATCGGCGTCCCGCTGGCCATGCTGCCGGAGATCCGCTCCTCCGCCGAGGTGTACGGCGAGGTGACCGGCGGCCGGCTCGGCGAGCTGCTCGGCGGCATCCCGGTCGCCTCCGCGCTCGGCGACCAGCAGGCGGCCCTGTTCGGCCAGACCTGCTTCTCCGAGGGCGAGGCCAAGTCCACGTACGGCACCGGCACGTTCATGCTGATGAACACCGGTGACAAGATCATCAACTCGTACTCGGGCCTGCTGACCACGGTCGGCTACCGCATCGGGGACCAGGCCCCGGTCTACGCCCTCGAGGGCTCCATCGCCGTCACCGGTTCGCTGGTGCAGTGGATGCGCGACCAGATGGGCCTGATCAAGTCCGCCGCCGAGATCGAGACGCTCGCGTCCTCGGTCGAGGACAACGGCGGCGCCTACTTCGTACCGGCCTTCTCCGGGCTGTTCGCCCCGTACTGGCGCTCCGACGCCCGCGGCGTGATCGCCGGTCTGACCCGGTACGTCACCAAGGCGCACATCGCGCGCGCCGTCCTGGAGGCCACCGCCTGGCAGACCCGTGAGATCACCGACGCCATGACGAAGGACTCCGGCGTCGAGCTCACGGCCCTCAAGGTCGACGGCGGCATGACCTCCAACAACCTGCTGATGCAGACCCTGGCCGACGTCCTGGACGCCCCCGTGGTGCGCCCGATGGTCGCCGAGACCACCTGCCTCGGCGCCGCCTACGCCGCCGGCCTCGCCGTCGGCTTCTGGACCAACACCGAGGACCTGCGCGCCAACTGGCGCCGGGCCGCGGAATGGACCCCCAACATGGACGCGGAGATCCGCGACCGTGAGTACAAGAGCTGGCTCAAGGCCGTGGAGCGGACCATGGGCTGGATCGAAGACGAGAACTGACGAGGAGTAAGAACCCGCAATGACCAGTCAGTCCACCCTGCAGACCGTGCCTGCCCTGGGTACGCACCCGGCCTCCGGCTCCAACCCGAGCCGCGCCGAGACCCGGGAGCAGCTCTCCAAGGCGACGTACGACCTTCTCGTGATCGGCGGCGGCATCCTGGGCATCTCCACCGCCTGGCACGCCGCGCAGTCCGGTCTGCGGGTGGCTCTGGTCGACGCCGGCGACTTCGCCGGCGCCACCTCCTCCGCCTCCTCCAAGCTGCTCCACGGCGGTCTGCGCTACCTGCAGACCGGCGCGGTGAAGCTGGTGGCGGAGAACCACTTCGAGCGCCGTGCGGTCTCCCGTCAGGTGGCCCCCCACCTGGCGAACCCGCTCACGTTCTACCTCCCCGTGTACAAGGGCGGGCCGCACGGCGCGGCGAAGCTCGGGGCGGGCGTCTTCGCCTACTCCGCACTGTCGGCGTTCGGGGACGGCGTCGGCCACCTGCTCTCGCCGGCCAAGGCGCAGCAGGACGTGCCGGAGCTGCGCACCGAGAACCTCAAGGCCGTGGCCGTGTACGGCGACGACCAGATGAACGACGCGCGCATGGCGCTGATGACGGTCCGCGCGGCCGTCGAGGCGGGCGCGGTCGTGCTCAACCACGCGGAGGTGACCGGCCTGCGCTTCACCAAGGGCCGGGTCACGGGCGCGGACCTCAAGGACGGTACGAACGGCGCGGAGTTCGGCGTCAACGCTCACCTCGTCCTCAACGCCACCGGTCCCTGGGTCGACCACCTGCGCAGGATGGAGGACCCGAACGCGGCGCCGTCCATCCGCCTGTCCAAGGGCGCGCACCTGGTTCTCAAGCGCACCTCCCCCTGGAAGGCCGCGCTCGCCACCCCGATCGACAAGTACCGCATCACCTTCGCCCTCCCCTGGGAGGACATGCTGCTGCTCGGCACGACCGACGAGGAGTACGAGGGCGACCCGGCGGACGTCGCGGTCAACGAGAAGGACACGGCCCAGATCCTGGACGAGGCCGCGTTCTCCATACGCGACCAGCAGCTCTCCCGTGATCTGATCACGTACTCCTTCGCCGGTCTGCGGGTGCTGCCCGGCGGCCCCGGCGACACCTCGAAGGCCAAGCGCGAGACGGTCGTCACGGAGGGCCGTGGCGGGATGCTGTCCGTCGCGGGCGGCAAGTGGACCACCTTCCGGCACATCGGCCGTACGGTCATGAAGAAGCTGGAGTCGCTGCCGGGCCGCCCGCTGGGCGAGGACTTCGAGCCGATCTCCGAGCTGCCGAAGAAGCTGCCGCTGCCCGGTGTCGCCAACCCGCGCGCGGTCGCCCACCGGCTGCTCGTCGACGGCCCGGCGCCCGGCCCCCGTATGGGTGCCGACACCGCCAAGCACCTGGCGACGCACTACGGTTCGCTGGCCTTCGACATCGCGCGCCTGGCGAACGAGAACCCGGAGCTCGGCGAGCGCGTCCACCCGGACGCCCCGGAGATCTGGGCGCAGGTCGTGTGGGCCCGCGACCACGAGTGGGCGGAGACGACGGACGACGTGCTGCGCCGCCGTACGACGCTGACGATCCGCGGGCTCGCCACGGACGAGGTCCGCGGCAAGGTGCAGGACCTGCTCGACAAGAAGTGACAAGGAAGTGATCGGATCCTGAGCGGATGATCCGATCGGTTTGAGGGGCGGCTCCCACGGGGGGAGCCGCCCTTCTGCGTGCGCGGATGCGGCGGCGCGCGGTCTTCGGGGTGTGCGCGGCGGCGCTCGTGGCACTGGCGGCCGTGGTGCGTGACGCGCGCGACGAGAACACCGCGGGTGTGCTCGTCTCCGTGATCGCCGCCGTCGTGTCGGTGGCCGCCTTCCTCGGGGACGCGCTGCGCGACAACGCGGACGCGCCGCGGCCGGCCGTCGAGGTACGCCGCCGGGCCGCCGACGCGCGCGACGAGGCGGTGCGGGAGCAGTGGGCGGCCGAGGCGCGGCGGCGCGCGCTCCAGGACCCCGGGCCGCTGGACGTGCGGTGGGCCCCGCCGACCGGCGGCTCGCGGACCGTCCGGAGAACATCCGCCAGGGGCGGCGGTTCCCACCCCTCGGCACGGCGGGCGCCTGCTCGACGCCGTGGTGGAGGCGTTCGTGGCGCTGCCCCGCCGGCGCGGGCGGCACGGTGGCGTACGCGGCGAACATGCGGTCCGTGCTGCCGGGCGAGGCCCGTGCCTGGCTCACCCGGGGCCCGGCGCTGGGTGTCGCCGCCCGCTGTCTGCCGGCGATCGTCGCCTCGGGCCTGCTGGTCGGCCTAGGCGGCGGGTGCGTCCGCGGTGTCTACCGGGCGTTGAGCGCGCCCTCCGACGTACTGCGCGCGGCCGGACCGCACAGCACACTGCGCACCGACCGGACCGCCTCCCTCGCGCGCGGTGGCATCGCGGCCCTGCTGACGGCGGTCGTCTGCCTGCCGGTCGTCCTGCTCTCCCACGGCTGGGGCGGCCTCGCCACCGCCGGGGCCCAGCTGTGGATCCCGGTCGGCGTCACCGCCCTGGCACTCGGCGCCTGGGGACGCTTCCTGGTCACCCGGGTCTGGCTCGCCGTGACCGGGCGCGCGCCCTGGCGGCTCATGGGCTTCCTCGACGCGGCCCACCGGCGGGGTGTGCTGCGGCGGTCGGGCGCGTACTACGACTTCCGCCACCGGCGGCTGCAACGACGGCTCGCCGGTGTCGGACGGCGGGTCGGCGGCCCGTCAGCGCAGGAGCGCCTCGACCTCCTCGGGTGACGTCAACTCGTCGCGACGCACCATCAGTTCGCGCCCGAGGAGGAGCGCGCGCCGGGAGGCGGGTACCGGGTCCGGCAGGGTGGTGAGGTCGGTGAGGTGGGCGAAGCCGATGATGCGGCGGACGATCTCCGCGCCGGCGAAGCCCAGGGACTCCGTCCAGACGCGGTCCAGGAAGCGGTCGAGGAAGGCGTCGTCGAAGAAGGTGTCGACACGGGTCGGCCACAGGCGGCGGAACTCCGTCCTGAACGCGTCCCAGGAGAGGCGGAGTTGGTCGCCGTGGTCGCCCTCGACGCCGAGCGCGTCCGCGCGGGCCGCGGAGACGAGCGTGTTCGCCCAGTACAGGCCGAGGTCGAAGCCGATCGGGCCGACGAAGGAGAACTCGGGGTCGAAGACCCGTACCACCGGGGCGCCCTGGCGCGCGCCGACCATGATGCTGCCGGTGTGCAGATCGCCGTGGAGCAGGGCCTGCGCGCCGGTCATGAAGAGGTGGCGCAGTTCGGCGACCTCGGTGCGCAGCCGGGGGTCGGAGCGGAAGGCGGCGGCGAGGTCGTCGAGGCCGGGGTGCCAGTGGTTGTGCTCGTGTTCGAGGTACGGCTCGCTGAGCACGACGTCCTCGGTGATCTTGCACAGCTCGGGGCTGACGGAGGCCGCGATCAGCGCCTTGCGCTCGGCGGAGGGCATACCGAAGTCGCTGGTGGCGAAGGAGAGCTGGGCGACGAACTCGCCGATACGGCGGGAGGTGTCCGGGCCGTAGGCGCCGCCCTCGTCGAGGAGCGTGCGCAGCACCTCCAGGTCGGACATGTCCTCCATGACGAGGGCGTAGTTGTCGGAGTCGTAGCCGTGGATCGCCGGGATCTTGTCCGGGGCGACCTTGGCGACCTGCTCATAGGCGCGGGCCTCGGCGTCGGCGCGCTCGGGGCTCATCGGCCAGGAGGGGCCCGCGACCCGCACCCAGGGCAGGGCCTGCTTGACGGCGAGGCCCCGGGTGCCGTCGGTGGCGGTGACGAGGAAGACGCGGTTCATGTTGCCGTCGGAGACCTCGCGGACCTCCGGCTCGTCGGTGCCCCAGTGGCCGCGCTCGCGCAGATAGCCGGCGATGTCCTCGGTCTCCAGGATGCGGTAGCCCATCGACTCGTAACTCCCTTATGCGGTGCGGCGCTTGGACAGGGTGAAGCTGAAGACCAGGGCGAGGATGAGGACCGCGCCCTCGACGACGTCCTGTGTGTAGTACGGCAGTCCCTCGATGGTCAGACCCGTGGTGATGATCCCGATCAGGACGGCGCCGAGGGCCGTGCCCCAGACGTTGGGGCGGCCCCGGCCGAGGACGGAGGTGCCGACGAGGGCGACGGCGACGGCTTCGAGCAGCTGGGAGGTACCGGCGGAGACATCGCCCTGGCCGATGCGGGAGGCCAGGATCAGGCCGCCGATGGAGGCGAGGACGCCGGAGAGGACGTAGGCGAGCGCCCGGTACGCGCCGACGCGGATGCCGGCCAGCCGCGAGGCCTCGGGGTTGGCGCCGATCGCGTACAGCACGCGCCCCCAGCGGGTGCGGGCCAGGAACACCCAGGCGACGACGGTCAGGGCGCCGAAGATCAGCACCGAGACGGGTACGCCGAGGAAGGTGCCGCGGTCGATGCGCAGGAAGCCCTCGGTGAACCTGCCGGGCGCGGTGGTCCCGTCGGACCGGGTCATGCCGGGGGTGATGGACTGGCCGTCGACCAGGATGAGTTTGGTGCCCTGGATCACGAACATGGTGCCGAGCGTGGCGAGCATGTCGGGGATCTTGAGGACGACGATCAGCAGGGCGTTCAGCAACCCGGCCAGGGCGCCCGCCGCGACGACCGCGAGGATCGCGACCGTGCCGACCTGGTTGTAGGTGACCATCGTCTTCGCGGCGACCGTGACGCCGAGGCCGGCGACGGCGCCGACCGACATGTCCATTCCGCCGACGGCCATGGTGAGCGTGACGCCGAGACCGAGGATGGCGGCGACGGAGACGTACCGGAGGGTGTCGAGGAGCGTCGCCGAGTCGCGGAAGGACGGCTCGCTGATCGCGAAGTACGCGAAGAGCGTGACGGTGACGAAGATGAAGCCGTACTTGATGACGGCGTTCTGGATCCGGTGGGCGACGGCGGGTGCGGACGGGGCCGCCGTCGGCACGGAGGTGCTCTGGGTGGTGGTCATGGCGTGCTTCCTGGTGTGCCGGGCATCAGACGGACGCCGAGATGGTCTGGATCACGCGGTCGCGCTTCGCGTCTTCCCCGTACGCGTCGAGGCGGATCTCGCCCGCGGCCAGCACGACGACCCGGTCGGCGATCTCGAGGATCTCGTCGACGTCGGCGGACAGCACGAGGACGGCCGCCCCTTCGGCGGCCAGCGCGCGGGCGCGGCGGCCGATGTCGCGGCGGGCGCCGATGTCCACTCCTCGGAACGGTTCGTCCAGGATGAGGACGCGGGGGTTCTCGGCGAGCCAGCGGCCGACGACGACCTTCTGCTGGTTGCCGCCCGACAGCTCCTCGACGGTGCTGTGTTCGTCCCGGGCGACGACACCGAGCTGCTCGATGGTGGCGCGGCCGAGCGCGTCCTCCTTGGAGCGGCTCACGAGTCCCACCGTGGAGAGCGACCTGAGGAACGGCAGGGAGATGTTCTGGGCCACCGACCAGCCGGGGACCAGCGCGTCCGTGTGCCGGTCCTCCGGGACCAGGTGGATGCCGCCGCGGATGGCGTCGGCCGGGCGGCGCGGCTCGTAGGGCTTCCCGTCCAGCTCGACGGCTCCCCCGGTGAAGGGTTCGGCGCCGAAGAGGCCGCGGGCCAGTTCGGTCTTGCCCGCGCCCAGCAGCCCGACGACGCCGGTGACTTCGCCGGTGCGCAGGTCGAGGTCCTGGGGCGGGTGGCCGGCCAGGAACGGAACGCCGCGCAGGGAGAGAACGACCTCGCCGTGTTCGCCCGTGTGCCGCGGCCGAGCGGTGGTCGTCTCCTGGGCCTGGGCGAGCATGGCGCTGTCCCAGTCGAAGGGCTTGACCTGGTCCTCGGTGAGACGGCCGTCCCGCAGGACGACCAGGCGGTCGGCGAGCGCGTCGATCTCGCCGAGGCGGTGGGAGACGTAGAGCACCGCGATGCCCTCCGACCGCATCCGCTCGACGAGCGCGAACAGGCGCTCCGCCTCGGCGGCGGAGAGTGCGGAGGTCGGCTCGTCGAGGACGAGGAGGCGGGGCCGGGTCGCCAGGGCCCGGGCCAGGATCAGCAACTGGCGGTCGGAGATGCCGAGTTCGGTGACGTCCCGCCGCAGCACGGCGTCGCTCCAGGCGAGGTCGAGGGCCGACTGGATCTCACGGGCCCGGGCCAGCGTCCGGCGTCCGCTCAGGAACGGGTTGCCGCGCGTCTGGGCCAGTTCCTCGAAGACCAGGTTCTCGGCGACCGAGAGGCCGGGAACGATGCCCTCGCCGATGCGCTGGTGCACCGTCTGGATGCCCAACTGGCGGGCGGCGAGCGGGGAGTGGAGCGTGGCGGGCACGCCGTTCACGCTCACCCGGCCGCCGTGCTCCGTGTGCACGCCGGAGAGGATCTTGATGAGGGTGGACTTGCCCGCGCCGTTCGCGCCGAGCAGCGCGACGACGCTGCCCGGCGCGATGTCGAGGGAGACGGAGGCGAGCACCGTCTTGCCCCCGAAGGCCATGCTGACGTCGCGGAGGGCGACCGCCGCGCTCTCCACCGGAGCGTCAGTGGGCGACATTGGGAATCCAGTCCGCGGTGCTGACCTTGGAGAGGTTCAGCGCGGGCAGCGCCGTGCGCAGCTGGTCCATGTTCTCGATCTTGTTCTGCTTCAGGAAGTCCTGGGTGATGGCGACGGCCGGGAACTCGACCGAGGTGATGTTCAGCTGACCGGCCAGTTCCAGGGCGGCCGTACGGACCACCGCGGCGCCGACCGCGGACGGGTCGGTGCCCGCCGTGGCGACCCACGGGCTGTCCTCGGCGGTCATGTTCTGGATGTCGGCGTTGGAGACGTCCGCGCCGAAGACCTTCACCTTGCCCTGGAGCCTCTTGTTCTGGACGGCGAGGACGGTGCCCTTGGCGAGTTCGTCGTAGGGGGCGAAGACGCCGGTCACGTCGGAGTTCTGGGTGAGCGCGGCGGACACCAGGGGAACGTTGTCGGTGGCGGTGGAGTCGGTGACCTTGCCGACCTTGAACGCCTGCTTCCAGCCATGGGCGTCGGCGGTCTTCTTCCAGACACTGTCGCGCTTGTCGAGGGCGGCGTACCCGGCGACGTTGACGTAACCGACCTTGGCGTTCTTGCCGAGGTCCTTCGCCATGACGTCGAGCACGGCCTGCGCCATGCTCGCGTCGTCCTGCTTGGTGCTGACGACGCTCTTGTTGGTGGTCTCGACGTCGTAGACGACGACCTTGATGCCCTTCTTCACCGCCCGGTCGATCTCGGGCTGGATCGTGGCAGGGAAGCCGTGGTCGACGACGATGGCCTGCGCGCCGGAGTTGATGGCCGAGGACAGGTCGGTGGCCTGCTTGGCGTTGTCCGCCTGGGCGTCGTACACGGTCAGGTCGATGCCGAGGGCCTTGGCCTGCGCCTTGGCGCCGTTGCCCCACTGCTCGAAGTAGTCGCCGGCGCCGCTCTGCCGGACCAGGGCCACCTTCACGTCGCCCTTGCTGAACGGCGCGGGCTTCCTGCCGGTCGCGGCGGCGGCCGAGGCGGCCCGGTCGCCGGTGCTCCGCGAGGCGTTGGAGGACTGGGAGCAGCCCGCGAGGAAGAGCGCGGAGACGGAAGCGAGCGACAGCGCGGCGAGGGGGACGCGGGTGCGGGCGGTACGGGACATGGGGGCTCCAGGGCTGGGAAAGCAGAAATGAGCGGGCGCAGCAGAAATGAGCGGGCGAAGAGGGAGTGCCGGTCCGGAGCGCCGGGGAGGAGACATGCCAGGGCGGCATACGTCTCGTACACGGGCGGGTGCCTCGGGTTCACGGGGAACGCACCGAAGGCGGGGCGTGGTTGAGCGCTCCGGGGGGAAGGTCAGCGACAGCGGGCTGTGGTCGACCGGAGCAAGTCCACGTACAGCCGCCGCACGAGCAGCAGCGTCTTCATGGACAGATCATGTGAACGATTCCAGCCAGCCGTCAAAGTATTGGACGTCGTTTCTCAGTATGTGGAACAACCGCTTTCTCGCACTCGGCCGATCAACGGGTGGGAGTTACGATCGCCGGACGACGTTGGACAGTGAGGCTTCCGATGACGACACCCTGCGCGACAGCGACGCACCGCTGCACCGGCGCGGTATGTCGCGGCTGACCACCGGCTCTCCCGCCTCCTGCACGCCGCCCACCTCAACTCCGGGCCGGGCATCGATGCCAGTCTCGGTATCCGGACACCCCATCCACTCCTTGGAGTTTCTCCCATGACCCTGCTGACGACGTGGCCCGAGTTGGGACCCGAGACGCTGGTGCGCCGTACCTCCGACCCGGCCGAGATCGCCGCCGCGCTCGCGCCGATCGGTGTGCGCTACGAGCAGTGGCCGGTCCGCGAGGACGTGCCCGCGGACGCGGACAGCGACACGGTGTTCGCCGCGTACGGTGCCGAGATCGAGAAGCTGAACGCGGAGGAGGGCTTCACGACGGTCGACGTCCTCGGGCTGCACCCGAGCGACGACCCCGAGTACCCCGCCAAGGCGAAGGCCGCGCGCGCGAAGTTCCTCCAGGAGCACACGCACGACGACGATGACGAGGTGCGCTTCTTCGTCTCGGGGTCGGGGATCTTCTACCTCCACGTCGGCGGCGAGGTGCACGCCGTGCTGTGCGAGAAGGGCGACCTGCTGGGGGTGCCGCGCGGTACGACGCACTGGTTCGACATGGGTACGTCGCCGTCGTTCACCGCGATCCGGTTCTTCCACGAGGAGGACGGCTGGGTCGGGAACTTCACCGGTGACGGGATCGCGGACCGCTTCCCGGACTTCGACACGATCGACGCGGGGTACCAGCGCGACCGGGCCACGGCGTGACGCTCCGGTTCGACGTGGACGCCGTGGTGCTCGACATCGAGGGCACCACGAGCGCCACGGGATTCGTCGTGGACGTGCTGTACCCGTACTCCCGCTCTCGATTCGGAGCACTGCTCTCGGAGCGGAGCGGTGATCCGGCGGTGGCGCGGGCGACCGCGCAGGTGCGGGAGCTGATCGCGGAGCCCGACGCGGACGCCGCCCGCGTCGAGAAGGCCCTGAACGGCTGGCTCGACGAGGACCGCAAGGCCACCCCGCTCAAGACCCTCCAGGGCATCATCTGGTCCGAGGGCTTCGCGCGCGGCGACCTCGTCTCGCACTTCTACGAGGACGTCGTCCCGGCGCTGCGCGCCTGGCACGCGGCGGGCGTACGGCTGCACGTGTACTCGTCGGGGTCCGTGGCGGCGCAGCGGGCGTGGTTCCGGTCCAGCCCCGAGGGCGATCTGCTGCCGCTCGTCGAGGGGTTGTACGACACGGAGAGCGCGGGGCCCAAGCAGGAACCGGCGTCGTACGAGACGATCGCGGCGGCGCTGGGCACCGCGCCCGACCGGCTGCTCTTCCTCTCCGACCGGCCGGGTGAGCTGGACGCGGCGCGGGCTGCCGGATGGCGGACCGTGGGGGTGCGCCGCCCCGGGGAGCCGTACTACGAGCAGGGCGTCGGCGATCACCCGCAGGCGGGGACGTTCGACGAGATCACCATCGCGAGGAGCACCACATGACCGCCGAGACGCCCGCCCTCGACCTCAAGGAGGCGGGCGCGGTCCTGGCCGCCGAGTCGGTCCGCTTCGCCTCCTTCGGCTGGATGCGCGGCACGTCCGGCAACCTGTCCGTCGTCCTGAGCCGGGACCCGCTGCGGCTCGCCGTCACCGCGAGCGGGCACGACAAGGGCGAACTCACGCCCGACGACGTGGTGCTGGTGGACGGTTCGGGTGCGGCGGTCGCGGGCGGGAAGCCGTCGGCGGAGGCCGAGCTGCACGCGCGTGTGGCCGCGCTCACGGGTGCGGGGGCCGTCGTCCACGTCCACACGGTCGCGTCCGTGGCCATGGGGCGCCGGGAGCCCGGGGGCATCGTGTTCCGGGACCTGGAGATGCTCAAGGGCGTCGGCCTGCCCGCCCACGACGTCGAGGTCACCCTCCCCGTCATCGCCAACAGCCAGGACATGAAGGTCCTGGGCGACCGCCTGGAAGCGGCCCGCGACCCCCGCATGCCGGCGGTCGTCGTGGCGGGCCACGGGCTGTACGTCTGGGGTACGGACCCACGCCGGGCCCGCCATCACACCGAAGTGGTGGAGTGGCTGCTGGAGTTGGAACTGACGGGCCGCTGAGTCACCGCGGCGGGTGGACTCACCCGGGAGGAAAGCACCGTGTGAGTCCGCCCCAGGCGGCTAGCGCAGATGGTGGGCCGGGAGTTCGCCCGCCGATATCTCCAGCACCCCGCGTTCGGTCACCAGGCCCGTCACCAGGCGGCCCGGGGTGACGTCGAAGGCCGGGTTGTGGCCTCGGGACTCCGTCGGCGCCGCTCGTACGCCCGACCACTCCAGTACCTCGTCCTCGCCGCGGAGTTCGATGTGGATGTCGGCGCCCCTGGCCGTGGTCAGGTCGACCGTCGTGGTGGGGGCGGCCACCAGGAACGGGATTCCGGCGTCCGCGCAGGCCAGGGCGACCCCGACCGTGCCCACCTTGTTGGCCGTGTCGCCGTTGGCGGCGATGCGGTCCGCGCCGACGATCGCCGCGTCGACCTCGCCCCTCAGAATCGTTCCCGCGGCGGCACCGTCCGCCTGGACGTAGTGCGGTATGCCCTCCTGGACGAGTTCCCAGGCGGTGAGGCGGGAGCCCTGGAGGAGGGGACGCGTCTCGTCGGCGTACACGACCTCGACCAGGTCGCGCGCGTGCAGTTCACGGATGACGCCGAGCGCCGTGCCCCAGCCGGCGGTGGCGAGCGCACCGGTGTTGCAGTGCGTGAGCACCCGCAGCGGCCGGTCCACCCCGACCTTCTTGAGCAGCCAGTCCGCGCCGTACGCCCCCATCGCCCGGTTCGCCTCGACGTCCTCGCGCTGGACGGCCGCGGCCTCCGCGAGCACGGCGTCCAGCCCCTCGTCGAAGCGGGCCATCACCCGGTCGACGCACACCATGAGGTTCACCGCGGTCGGGCGCGCCGCACGGACGCGGGCCACGGCCGTCCGCGTCTCCTCGGCCGACCAGCCCTCGCGCTCGCCCTGCAACAGCGCGAGCGCCACCCCGTACGCCCCCGCCGCCCCGATCGCCGGCGCGCCGCGCACGACGAGCCGCTGGATGGCGTCCACCAGCGCGTCCACGTCACGGACCTCGCGGGTCTCGGTGCGATGCGGCAGGACCGTCTGGTCGATGAGCGCGAGGCTGCTTCCGGTCCAGTCGACGGCGCGCAGTTCCTGGGGCATGGCGGGCACTCCTGATGTTCCGGACGTCCGCGACACCGTACATGAGCGCGAGAAACGCCGGTGTTTCTGTCCGTTCGGCCTGGTGACCCCACATAATGGCCCAAGACATCGGATGACTCAGCGCCATCCGGAGTGACAGGGAGGTCGGCCATGGCAGTCACCGATGAGGCGATCGAGAAGATCAAGGGCATGATCGTCTCCGGCACGCTGCGCCCCGGCGACCGGCTTCCCAAGGAGAGCGAGCTCGCCGCCGACCTCGGCCTGTCCCGCAACTCCCTGCGGGAGGCGGTGCGCGCGCTCTCGCTGATCCGCATCCTGGACGTACGGCAGGGCGACGGCACGTACGTCACCAGCCTGGACCCCCAGCTCCTCCTGGAGGCGCTGAGCTTCGTCGTCGACTTCCACCGGGACGACACGGTGCTCGAGTTCCTCGCTGTGCGCCGGATCCTGGAGCCCGCCGCGACGGCGATGGCCGCCTCGAGGATCAGCGAGCAGCAACTGCACGTCCTGACCTCCCAGCTGGACGCGCTGGGCGGCGCCCCCTCGGTGGAGGAACTCGTCGCCTGCGACCTGGAGTTCCACCGGGGCATCGTGCAGAGCTCCGGGAACTCGGTCCTGTGCTCGCTGCTGGATGGCCTCTCGGGGCCCACCACCCGGGCCCGGATCTGGCGCGGTCTCACCCAGGAGGACGCGGTCAGCCGCACCCTCCACGAGCACCGGGCGATCCTGTCCGCCCTGCGGGACGGCGACGCGGAGGCGGCCCGCTCGTGGGCGACGGTGCACATCGCGAGCGTGGAGCAGTGGCTGCGCAGCACCCTGTAGAAACAGCTCGGATGACTCGGGGGGTGGTTCAGGGTGGCGATCACGCGTGTTTCCGGCCCCTCGGTGGGGCAGTGATCCGTTCACTCCCCCGTGCAAGGGGGCTGCGGAGGCCCCCTCGGCACGCCGTAAGGTTGGGGCGTACGTAAGGGGCACGTCGGAAGGAGGCGCTGGGTGATCGAGCTCGAGGGGGTTCCCGAGCTGATCGACCCGGTCATGGTGGCCGCGTTCGAGGGCTGGAACGACGCCGGCGACGCCGCCTCCACCGCGGTCGCGCATCTCGACAAGGAGTGGAAGGGCGAGGTGTTCGCGGCGCTGGACGCCGAGGACTACTACGACTTCCAGGTGAACCGCCCCACGGTGTGGCTGGACGGCGGGGTCCGCAAGATCACCTGGCCGACCACGCGCCTGTCGGTGGTCCGGGTCGGCGGTGACAAGCCGCGCGACCTGGTGCTGGTCCGGGGGATCGAGCCGTCGATGCGGTGGCGCTCGTTCTGCAACGAGCTGCTCGGCTTCGCGCACGAGCTGGGTGTGGAGCTGGTGGTGATCCTGGGCGCACTGCTCGGTGACACCCCGCACACACGTCCGGTGCCGGTGAGCGGGGTCACCTCCGACCCGGACCTGGCCCGCACGATGGACCTGGAGGAGACCAAGTACGAGGGCCCCACGGGCATCGTCGGCATCCTCCAGGAGGCGTGCACGCACGCGGGCGTACCGGCGGTGTCACTGTGGGCGGCCGTACCGCACTATGTGTCGCAGCCGCCGAACCCGAAGGCGACGCTGGCCCTCCTCAACCGCCTGGAGGACCTGATCGACCTGCGGATCCCGCTGGGCGAGCTGCCCGAGGACGCGCGTGCCTGGCAGCTGGGCGTGGACCAGCTGGCCGCCGAGGACAGCGAGGTCGCCGAGTACGTGCAGACGCTGGAGGAGGCACGGGACACCGCGGAGCTGCCGGAGGCGTCGGGCGAGGCGATCGCACGCGAGTTCGAGCGCTATCTGCGGCGGCGGGACGGCGGCGGTCCGGCGGGTCCGGCCCCCGGCGGACACGCCACGGCCGACGGCAGCGACAGCTCCTCGTATCTGCGGGACAACCCCGGCGGTCGTCCGAAGCCTCCGAAGTCCCCGCGGCCGGAGACCGGCACCGAGGACGAGGACTCCCCGGAGGACTGAGCGGACGGATCGGGCCGGGCGGAAGCCGGGCCGACGGAAGGGGCGGTGCGCACCTGGCGCACCGCCCCTCCGCGTTCAGCGCCCCGCGGTCTCCTCGCGTCAGCGCGCGACGGCGATCACGTCGTACGGGGTGTCCGGCGTCGGCGTGGTCGTGAACCGGGCGTTGGGCAGGTACAGGCGGTCCCCGTACGCGGCCACGGTGGTCGGCACGTCGAGGTCCGGGTCGGTGAGGCGGCACTGGAAGACGCCGCTGCGCCCGTCGGGCGAGAGCCGGAAGACGTCGATCGCGTTCTGCATGTTCTGCACCACGTACAGCGTCCGGCCGGTGAGCAGCAGCCCGTCGCCGTTGACGAGGGGCGCCGCGTCCCCGAGGTCGACGAGCCGGGTGACTCCGGTCCTCGGATCGACCCGGTGCAGGCCGCCGGCCCCGGTCTGCACGACGAGCAGGGCGGCACCGTCCGGGGTCCGTGTGATCCCGTTGGCGTTGATCGTGGCGCCGGGCACCTGGCTCCAGTCGCCGCTCAGGGGGAGCCGTACGACGTCGGCCGCGACCGGCAGGGCGCCGCCGGGGCCGAGCGGCAGCGCGTACAGCGTGGGCTGGTAGGAGTCCGTGAACCAGACCGCGCGGGGGGTCAGGACCACGTCGTTGGCGAAGGTCTCGGGCTCCGTGGCGAGGACGTACGACGCGAGTTCGGCGCCGCTACGGACGTCCACCACGCGGGCGCCCGTACCGACCGTGGCGATGAACAGCCGCCCCCGGCCGTCGAGTTTGAGCCCGGCCGCCGCCGTACCCGGCCCCGGGGCGATGGTCCGGCCCTGTCCGGTGCGCAGATCGGCGCGGTAGACCGAACCGTCGGCGATGGATCCGAGGTAGGCGTACGGGCCGCCCCCGATCGTGATGCCCTCCGGGCGGATGCCGTTCGGCAGATGGATCACGGTGGGTAACGAGTTCTCCGCTGCCCAGGCCGGGCCGGCCGAGGACCCGGCGAGCGCGGCGCCGGCGGCCGCGGCACCGGCGGTGAGCAGTCTTCGGCGGCTGAGACGGTCTGGGAACGAACGGTGCGTGGATGTCACGGTGCGTCCTTCCGGGCGGGACCGGGAGTTGACCGGTCCAGCGATCAACTGTCCCTGCCACCCCACCACATGACCCACGACGCCGCAGCCTTTGGCCGGATTGCTACGTGACATCTGTTTCAGGACGGATTGCACAGGTTTCCCCATTCAACTTGTTTTCAAACCGAGTTGGCGACGCCGGGGTGGACGAGTCGCCGTGGGCGTGCCAGGTTGTGCCCCGAAGACGCGGCCCGGGGACGGGACATGGCAACACCCGCAGAACCGAACCGAGAGGAGCGGTACGCGATGACCGACCATGTACAGCCGACGCAGGGCCCGGGAACGGCCGGGCCGGGACCCGATGGAGCGGGGTTCACCTACCGGGGAGCCGAGCAGGAGCTGATCGTCGTCGCACGCCCCGAGGCCCGGCTGCGCGCCGGGGCCGAGGGCGTCCGCTCGGCGGCGGGCTCGGACGTGTCGGCCCTCAACATGTTCCTCAGTGACGAACAGCTCGCCCTGGAGCCGCTGTTCGGCGGCGAGGAACGACTGCGGCAGTCCGAGGTGGCGGACGGCGGGGGCGGAAGCGACCTCGCGCTCTTCTACCGGGTGCGCGGCGTCGAGAGCCGCGCCCAGGAGCTGCGTGCACGGATCGCCGCACTGCCGGAGATCGACACGGCGTACGTGAAGCCTGGCGCCGTCCCCGCCTCGGTGGGGTCGGTCGGGCGGAGCACGAACGGCTCGGCGAGCGCGGACGACGGCCGGCGGACCAAGGAAGGGGCGCCGGTCACCCCGGACTTCACCAGCCGCCAGGGCTATCTGCGGCCGGCGCCCGAGGGCATCGACGCCCACTGGGCCTGGCAGCGGCCGGGCGGTACGGGCCAGGGCGTGACGGTGATCGACGTGGAGGGGGCGTGGCAGCTGGGCCATGAGGACCTGACCGCGAAGCTCGCCGGCGTGGTCGTCGGCACCCCGCTGACGGACCTCGCCTGGCGCAACCACGGCACCGCCGTCATCGGGGTGATCGGCGGCGACCGCGACGAGCGCGGGATCACCGGCATCGCGCCGGACGCGGTGACCGCCGCCGCGTCCTTCCAGGGCATGGGCACGGCGGCCGCGATCCACGCGGCGGCCGACCGGCTGGGCCCCGGTGACATCATCCTGGTCGAACTGCATGCCCCAGGGCCGCGGTTCGACTTCGAGGAGCGCGACGACCAGCAGGGTTACATCGCGATCGAGTGGTGGCCGGACAACTTCGCGGCCATCCGGTACGCGACCGCCAAGGGGGTGCTCGTCGTGGCGGCCGCGGGCAACGGAGCCGAGTCGCTCGACGACGCGGTGTACGAGCGGCGCCCCGCCGAGTTCCCCGCGTGGTGGCGCAACCCCTTCAACCCCGCCAACCCGTCCTCGGGCGCGGTGGTGGTCGGCGCGGGCGCACCGCCGCCCGGCACGCACGGCCGCGACCACGGCCCGGACCGCTCCCGCCTCGCCTTCTCCAACTACGGGGCGCGGGTGGACGCGCAGGGCTGGGGGCGCGAGGTCACGACCACCGGCGGCTTCTGGGACCGGCCCGGCGACCTGCAGGGCGGTGCCGAGGAGATCGGCTGGTACACGGACACGTTCTCCGGAACCTCCTCCGCCTCCCCGGTGGTGGTCGGCGCCCTGGCCGCGCTGCAGGGCATGCTCAAGGCGGCGGTCCAGGAACCGATGTCCCCGGAGCGTGCCCGCGCGGTGCTGCGGGCCACCGGCTCCCCGCAGCAGGACGCGCCGGGCCGGCCCGCCTCCCAGCGGATCGGCAACCGGCCGGACATCAAAGCGGCGGTCACCCGTCTGCTGCCGGAGGCGGTCGGCTCGGGCCAGGCCGAACGGTACTGGGACGAGCTGCTGCCGTACCCGCGCGAACTCCCGCCCAGGCTCCGGCTGTTCGTGGCCGGTGACTGGCGCAACCTCGCCAACCCCTCCCCCGAGATCCGTCAGGCGGTGCACTCCGCCTTCGCGGGCGGACGGCCCGACGTACGTGTCTGGTTCTCGGACGACGAGATCGTCGGCCTGGTGGTCACGGGCTGACGTGTCCGAGGGCTTAGCCGCAAGTCAACGATTCGATGATTCACGGAAGGTGGCACCCGTATGAGCACCACCCCGCAGATGAGTCAGCAGCAAGGGCACCAGCAGGGCATCCAGCAAGGCATCCAGCTGGGGCAGCAGGGACCGAGCACGGCGCCGCCCCAGCAGTTCGGACAGCAGCAGCCCATGGCGTTCGGACAGCAGATGCAGCAGCCGTTCGGCCCGCTGCACAACCCGCAACTCCAGATCCCGCAGCACCAGAACCCGCAACCGCAGATCCCGCAACCGCAGATTCCGCAGCACCTCCAGCAGCAGCTCCAGCAGATGGGGCAGCAGCAGCCGTTCCAGCAGCTGCTCCAGCAGCTCGGCGGACAGCAGCAACAGCAGCAGGCGCAGGTCCTGACGAGCGGGATCGCCCAGCACTTCTGGGACGTGGTCACCCCGCTCCCGGGCCAGCCGTCGATCCTCTACCTGTTCATCGACAACGCCTGGCGCCCGCTGGTGAACCCCAACCAGGTCACCCACGACGAGGTCCAGCAGGCCTTCGCCTACGGGCAGCAGGTCATCGGCGTCTACGACGCCAACAGCAGCGCCGTACAGGCCGTCATCGTCAACAAGTGACGCACTGAGAGGGAGCCGAGAGAGAAGGGGCGCCGGGCGGTACGACCGCCCGGCGCCCCACACGTACGGGAGGACTACAGGGCCACGCCCAAGAGGGCGTCCACGGCACGCGAGACGACGCCGGGGGCGCCCTCGTCCGTACCGCCCGTCTCGTGCTGGAGCGCCGCCCAGCGGTCGACCGCGGCGAGCGCGGCCGGTGCGTCCAGGTCGTTCGCGAGGGCCTCGCGGATCTCCTCGACCAGCGCCTCGGCGGACGGCCCGTCGGGACGCGACACCGCCGCCCGCCAGTTCTCCAGACGGGTGACCGCGTCCGCGAGGACGGTGTCCGTCCACTCCCAGTCGGCGCGGTAGTGGTGCGCGAGGAGGGCGAGGCGGATGGCGGCCGGGTCGACGCCGTCGCGCCGGAGCTTCGACACGAAGACGAGGTTGCCCTTCGACTTCGACATCTTCTCGCCGTCGAGGGCGACCATGCCGGCGTGCACGTACGCCTTGGCCATCGGGAACTCGCCGGTGAGCACCTGGGCGTGCGAGGCGCCCATCTCGTGGTGCGGGAAGGCGAGGTCGGAGCCGCCGCCCTGGACGTCGAAGCCCATCCCGAGGTGGTCGAGGGCGATGGCGACGCACTCGATGTGCCAGCCGGGCCGGCCGCGGCCGAGCGAGCCGCCGTCCCAGCTGGGCTCCCCCTCCCGCGCCGCCATCCAGAGCATCGGGTCGAGCGGGTTCTTCTTGCCCGGACGGTCCGGGTCGCCGCCCCGCTCGGCGGAGAGCAGGCGCATGGCGGCGGCGTCCAGGTTGGACACCCTGCCGAAGTCGGGGTCGGACTCGACGGAGAAGTAGACGTCCCCTTCGAGTTCGTACGCCGCACCCGCGTCCCGCAGCCGCTCGACGAGCGGCACGATGCCGGGTATCGCCTCGACGGCGCCTATGTAGTGCCGCGGCGGCAGCATCCGCAGGGCGGTCATGTCCTCACGGAAGAGGGCGGTCTCCTTCTCGGCGAGTCCTACCCAGTCGACGCCGTCGCGCTCCGCCCGCTCCAGGAGCGGGTCGTCGACGTCGGTCACGTTCTGGACGTAGTGAACCTGCCGCTTGGTGTCGAGCCACACGCGCTGAACGAGGTCGAACGCGTTGTAGGTCGCCGCGTGACCCATGTGGGTCGCGTCGTACGGCGTGATGCCGCAGACGTAGATACGGGCGACGGGACCGGGGTCGAGTGTGACGAGGCCGCCGGTCGCGGTGTCGTGGATCTGGAGGTCGCGGCCCTCACCAGGCAGGGCGGGGACCTCAGAAGCGGGCCAGGCATGCATGTCATGAGCCTAACCGGACGGAACTTCCGTATACGAACCGGACCAGCCCTGATGACGCGGAAGGCCCTCTTGCGCAACGCCCGACGGTGTGCGTCAACCGGTCCTACGGGGGTGAGGCCGCCGTACGACGGCACAACCCACGGCGCGCATCGCGAGAACGGCTGTCCGCCCCCCTCACATGCGCCGTGCGCGCGAGCGCGAGCCGCCGGGCCCGCGCCCCGCCCCACGGGCCTGTACACCGCCAGGACCGGCTGCGCGCGAGGCGGTGAGTGTCACATGTCACGCGCCACGGACCGGACGCCACCCGTCAGCCAGAGCCGACCGAGGGCGCGACAACGGACGCCCACCACCAAACACCGGACAAGGCACCGCCACGGGCGGCTGCGCGCCCGGGCGTGCCCCCGTCCGGTTGTAGCGCCGCACGGATCTGGTCACGCCCGGGAGTGGGCCCACCCGGGAGTAGCCCCCCACGGGAGCGAGCCCATCCGGGAGTGGCCCCGTCCGGGTGCGGGTCGTCCCAGGATGGGCCCGTCTGCTGCTGGGGCGGCGGAATCCGTCCCGGGGGAGTCGGATTTCGTGAGACCCCGTGGGCGTACTCACTGTGAGGTGGGCGAGCCCGGCCCCCGGATGGTCGGGGGGTTCACACCGGTGGCCAGGGGATCGCCGGCCACTCCCCGCTCGGCTCCGGGTGTTTTCCCGAGGCGAGCATCGCCTCGACCCGCGCGCGTGTGGCGTCGATTTCGGTGGTGGTGATGAGTTCGGCCAACCGGGTGGCGAGCGACGCGCCCGGCGCCAGGCCGTCCCGCAGGGAGGTGAGGACCCCGACCGCCTCCGGCGTCAGCGACTCCCCCGCCCAGCCCCACAGCAGCGTGCGCAGCTTGTTCTCGGCGTTGAAGGTGACCCCGTGGTCGATGCCGTACAACCGCCCCTCGCCGGCGGGCAGCAGATGCCCTCCCTTGCGGTCGGCGTTGTTGATCACGGCGTCGAGCACGGCGAGCCGCCGCAGCCGCACGTCGTCGGCGTGCACGAGCAGCGCCGTCTCTCCCTCACCGACCTCGGCGAAGCCGATCGCCTTCCAGCCCGCCGCGGGCTCCTCGGCCTCCACCAGGGCCAGCAGTCCGTCCCCGTCGGCCTCCGGCAGGGCCTCGATCCACAGCTGGCACATGCCCTCGCCGTAGGGCCCGTCGCGCAGCACGGTGGTGGGGACCAGCCCCCAGCCCGTGGCCTCGGAGACCTCGTACGCGGCCACCTCACGCTGGGCGAGGTTCCCGTCGGGAAAGTCCCACAGGGGCCGCTCCCCCGCGATCGGTTTGTAGACGCAGAACGCGTCCCTGCCCTCGTACGAAACGGAGCAGTACAGCACCGCGTTCGAGGCCTCACGGATCCGTCCGCGCACCTTCAGCTCGCCCAGGGCGAGCAGCTCGGCCGTGGTCACGCTCCGCGGCGGTATCCGTTCTGGCGCGGACATACGTGTCCTTCCGGGTCGAGCGGGAGGCTGCACAGCGGGCAGGGCGGCCGGCCCGCGTTGACGACATCGAGGGCGCGCTTGGCGAAGGCCCTGGCCTGCGCGCCGGTGAGCCGGACGCGGAGCATCGGCGGGCCGTTCTCCTCGTCCTGGAGCAACCTTTCCTCGGCCTCGGCGAGGTCCTCGTCGGTGTCGGCGTCGAGCTCCACGAGCGCCTGCGCCTCGACGATCATGCGCTGTTCGTCACCGTCCCAGGCCAGCGCCATCGTGCCGACCCGGAACTCCTCCTCCACCGGGGTGTCGAGAGGGGCGGTGTCGGACACCTCGGCGGGGGCCATGGCCGGGACGGGTGCGCTGCCGCCGGTGCGCCGTACGACCTCGTCGAGGAGCTCGTCCATACGTTCGGCGAGCGCGGCGACCTGGGTCTTCTCCAGGGCGACGCTGGTCACCCTGGGGCCTGAGGAGGCCTGCAGGAAGAAGGTACGGCGCCCGGGCAACCCGACCGTACCGGCCACGAAACGGTCCGGGGGGTCGTAGAGGAACACCTGACGGGACACGTCCTGTCTCCATTGGAATCGGCATGTGGACCGGCTGACTGCCTCGGCCCTCATCGGCTGCTGACAACTTGCTGACAACTACTGCGCTGCTTCGACCGCTTCACCCTACTGCGGCCGACGATCACGGTGCGCCCGCACCGCCACCGACCGTGGCGTCCCCGCTGGGGGGCTCCTCGCGCGGCGCCAGGGAGGCGAGGTCGCCGGTGTCCCCGAGGCGCACGAGGAAGGGACGCAGTCGTGTGTAACGGATCGCGGTGATGGAACACGGTTCTACAGAGATCCGCTGGAAGAGGTCGAGATGAAGTCCGAGTGCGTCCGCGACAAGGGATTTGATGATGTCGCCGTGCGAGCACATGACGTAGACGGCCTCGCCGCCGTGGTCGCGCTCCACGCGCGCGTTCCACTCGCGCACCGCTTCGGCCGCCCGCGTCTGCATGGCCCGCATCGATTCTCCGCCGGGGAACGCGGCCGCGGACGGATGCGCCTGTACGACCTCCATCAGCGGCTCGTCCTTCAGCTCGGCGAGCTTGCGGCCGGACCAGTCGCCGTAGTGAGCCTCCCCTATCCGCTCGTCGGTGTGCGCACGCAGCCCGGGGCGGGCGTCGAGCAGCGGCTGCACGGTCTCCTGGCAGCGCTGCAGGGGGCTGGTGACGACTTCGGAGATCGGCAGCGTGGCGAGCCGCCCGGGCAGCGCCGCGGCCTGCTGGGCGCCGCGCTCGTCGAGGGCGACGCCGGGCGTCCAGCCGGCGAGCAGCCCAGCGGTGTTGGCGGTCGAACGTCCGTGCCGTACGAGAATCAAGGTGGGCATGCGGCCCAGCGTAAACGGGTGGCTCAGGGACCCGGAGGGGCCTGTGGACAACGGCGGCCGGAGTGCGGTGGCGGCCGGACGACGGGAGAATACGCTCCGTGATCGTCGACTGCGCCATTTACCATCACGGGCGCCGGACGGAGGGCCCCGAGGACCTCTCCGACGCCCTGGATCTGGCACGCGCCGAGGGCGACGCGTTCATCTGGATCGGGCTGTACGAGCCGACGGAGCAGGAGTTCGACCTCGTCACCGAGGAGTTCGGGCTGCACCCGCTGGCGGTCGAGGACGCCCTCAAGGCGCATCAGCGGCCCAAGCTGGAGATGTACGCCGATTCACTGTTCGTGGTCCTGAAGCCGGTCGCGTACGAGGCGGAGAGCGATGTCGTCACCACCGGTGAGGTGATGGTGTTCATCGGGGACGCCTTCGTGGTGACCGTCCGGCACGGCGAGTGCTCGCCCCTCGCGCAGGTGCGCCGCAGGCTGGAGGAGGACCCCGAGATGCTGCGGCAGGGGCCGACGGCGGTGCTCTACTCGATCGCGGACGCCACGGTCGACCACTACCTGGAAGTGGCGACCGAGCTCCAGACGGACCTGGAGGAGCTGGAGTCGGAGGTCTTCTCGCCGAACGGCGGCGGTTCACGGAACACCGCGTCCAGGATCTACACGTTCAAGCGGCAGATCCTGGAGTTCCGGCGGGCCACGGTCCCACTGACCGTTCCGCTGACCCGCCTCTCGGGCTCGGGCACCGCCGGCACCCCGGTGCCGTTCGTGAACAAGAAGGCGCAGCCCTTCTTCCGCGACGTCAACGACCATCTGGCCCGTGTGAACGAGTCGGTGGAGGGCCTGGACCGGCTGGTCTCGGACGTCCTCGCGGCCCATCTCGCGCAGATGAGCGTGCGCCAGAACGACGACATGCGGAAGATCTCGGCGTGGGCGGCCATGGCCGCGGTCCCCACGATGATCGCCGGCATCTACGGCATGAACTTCGACCACATGCCCGAGTTGCACTGGCTCTGGTCGTACCCGGTGGTGATCCTGACGATGGTGGCGCTGGAATTCCTGCTGTACCACCTCTTCAAGCGGCGAGGCTGGCTGTGAACCGCGTGCGACCGGGCGGGCGACGTACGGAGGTGACCGCGGGTCACGCCACCTCCGGTGCGGGGGGTGCGGGGCCGCCCAGGGCGTCGCGGTGTTCCGGCATCTTCAGGGAGACCATGCGACGCCAGCCCGCGGCGCGCTCGTAGGCGTAGAGGGTGTGGATGGCCGCGGCGAGCGTCGCCGCCCTGGCCCTCGACCAGCCGAGAATGCCTCCCATGTGGGCCATCACGGCGAGACTGACGTCCCGGTAGACGCGGATCTCGGCGAGCGCGCACGCGCGCAGCGTCCGTCGGATGGCGCGGCCGTGTCCGGCGGACGCGAAGCGGAGCAGCTCCTCGTGGCAGTAGGCGAGGTGCCGGTCCTCGTCCTCGGAGATCATCCGGACCGCGCGACCGATGTCGGGATGGTCGGCGAAATACCTGAGCAGCAACTCCATCTGCTCGGAGGCACGCTGCTCGGTGACCCTGCTGTGGGCGAGGTAGGTGACGATGTCCCCTACGGTGAGTGGCTGCCGGCTCTTCAGCTTGTCGTGGGCGAGGCCGATCCCGTGCCGTTCCAGGAGCATCGTGTAGTCGGTGTCGGCCGGGACCTCGACCGGTGTGAGGCCACGCCTGTTCATCAGGGCGTGGAAGATCCGCCCGTGCTTGTCCTCGTCGGCGCCGTGCCGGGTGATCTTCGGGGCGAGTTCGCGGGCGCTCGGCGGAACGAGGGCGGCGATGCGCGCGTTCTCCCAGCCACCCTGCGACTCCCCGCTGGCGGCGATGGAGCAGAAGAGCCGGAACGACTCGTCGTTGTCGAGGATCTCCTGGAACAGACTCTTGGCCGAAAGCATCGATGACACCCTTTCTGCAGGGTCCGCAGAAAACGAGTCAAATGGGATGCCGGGGGCCCGGCAACCGATGTGTCGGACAAATGCGCCGAACGAAGGATGACGGGGCGGGCCCGAGCGCGTAACCCAGGGCACGCCCGCGCGTTGTTCCCCGTGACGGCCGTGGCGGGGAAGACCCCCCGAGCCCCCACCACGGCCGCAGAACTTCTTCCGTCCCTCCGGGGAACGGGTTGCGACGCGTTACGCCAGACCGGCCCGCTCCAGCGCGTCCGAACCGGCGCGGAGCGAGGCGATCCGGTCCTCCAGCGTGAAGCCGGCCGGCGACAGCGTGAGCGTGGTGACGCCCGCCGCCGCGTAGGCCTTCATCCGCTCGGCGATGCGGTCCACGGAGCCGAGCAGGGTGGTCTGGTCGATCAGCGCGTGCGGAACGGCGGCGGCCGCACCCTCCTTGTCGCCGGACAGGTACTTGTCCTGGATCTCGGCGGCCTCCTTCTCATACCCCATGCGCTGCGCGAGCTGGTTGTAGAAGTTCTGCTTGCGGCTGCCCATGCCGCCGACGTACAGCGCGGTGTAGGGGCGGAACATGTCGGCGAGCGCCGTCACGTCCTTGTCGGCGCCGACGGCGAGCGGCAGCGTCGGACAGACGTCGAAGCCCTCCATGGTCTTGCCGGCCTTCTCGCGACCCGCGCGCAGATGGCGCAGCGCGGTGTCCTCGAGGTGCTCGGCCGAGGGGAAGATCAGCAGGGCGCCGTCGGCGATCTCGCCGGTCTGCTCCAGGTTCTTCGGGCCGATCGCGGCGATGTACAGCGGGATGTGCTCGCGCTGCGGGTGCACCGTCAGCTTGATCGGCTTGCCCGGACCGTCCGGCAGCGGCAGCGTCCAGTGCTCGCCCTCGTACGACAGCCGCTCGCGGGTCATCGCCTTGCGGACGATCTCGACGTACTCGCGGGTGCGGGCCAGCGGCTTGTCGAACTTGACGCCGTACCAGCCCTCGGAGACCTGCGGCCCGGAAACGCCGAGGCCGAGGCGGAAGCGCCCGCCGGAGAGCGAGTCGAGCGTCGCGGCGGTCATCGCGGTCATCGCGGGCTGACGGGCCGGGATCTGGAAGATCGCCGAGCCGACGTCGATGCGCTCGGTCTTGGCCGCGACCCAGGTGAGCACGGTGGCCGCGTCCGAGCCGTAGGCCTCGGCGGCCCAGCACACCGCGTATCCCAGTCGGTCGGCCTCCTGGGCGACGGCGAGATTGTCCGCGTCCATTCCGCCGCCCCAGTAGCCGAGGTTGATCCCGAGCTGCATGGCCGATCCCCTTACCGATCAGTAACGTCCCTTGTGCCGCAGACCCTAGCGCGCTGGTGGGCGCGGCGGCGGGAACGGGTTCAGGTCTGATCATCCAGGTTGTCCACAGGGCCCCCACGAGGCCAGTTTTGGCCAGTAATCTCGGCGTCCATGGAGCAGAGGCATCTCGGCCGTACCGGCCTGCGTGTGTCCCGGATCGGACTCGGCACCCTCACATGGGGGCGGGATACCGACGAGCACGACGCCGCGGAGCTGTTGAAGGTGTTCTGGGAAGCGGGCGGGAACCTCGTCGACACCGCGGATGTGTACGGGGACGGGGAGTCGGAGTACCTGCTCGGACAACTCATAGAAGGGCTCGTGCCGCGTCGCGACCTGGTCATTTCCACGAAGGCGGGCAGTGTGCCCGACCCGGACCGGCGGTTCGACGGCTCGCGCGGGCATCTCCTGTCGGCACTCGACGCCTCGCTTCAGCGTCTCGGCACGGACTACGTGGATCTGTGGCACGTCCACGCCTTCGACCCGGACACCCCGCTGGATGAGACCCTCCAGGCGCTCGACCTCGCGGTCAGCAGCGGTCGCGCGCGGTACGCGGGGGTGTCCAACTTCTGCGGCTGGCAGCTCGCCAAGGCGGCGACCTGGCAGCTGGCGGCGCCCGGGACACGGACGCGGATCGCGAGTACGCAGATGGAGTACTCCCTGCTCCAGCGCGGTGTGGAGCGGGAGGTACTGCCCGCGGCGCTCGACCTGGGCGTGGGCCTGCTGCCGTCCTCCCCGCTCGGGCGGGGTGTACTCACCGGGAAGTACCGGGGCGGCACACCGTCGGACTCCCGGGGCGGCTCTGAGCACCTCGCGCCGTTCGTCGCGCCGTACCTGGACGACACCGCGAGCGGCATCGTGGACGCGGTGACGACGGCGGCGGACGGCCTCGCGGTCACGCCGTTGCAGGTCGCCCTCGCCTGGGTCCGCGACCGGCCCGGTGTCGCCGCCCCGATCGTCGGCGCGCGCAACGCGCAGCAGCTCACGGCCGCGTTGTCAGTGGAGACCCTTAGTCTTCCTGACGAGATCTGCCGGGCGCTCGACGATGTGTCGGCACCGGTGCACCACTATCCCGATCACGACTGGAGCACGCTGTGAGCACGGAGCCCGAGACCACGGAGGAAGTGGAGCCGGGGACGCCGGGCGCGGGAGCGACCGCCGGCCCGCAGGACGTGGACACGGATAAAGACGCGCAGACAGACGCGGACACGGACACGGCCGCGGACGCCGTCGAGGGCGGCGCGGAAACCGAAGGCGCGGCGGACGCCAAGAAGCTGTCCGAGGCAGAGGCCGAGTTGGCGGCGCAGCGGCTGGAGCGGGAGCGGATCGAGCGGCGGAAGGCAGAGAAGCAGGGGCCGATCGCGGCCGGGACCAAGCTCAGCGGTACGGCCGCCGATCTGCTCGCGGCGGTGCGGGCCGTGGAGAGCGGCGAGAAGCCCGTGGCCACCGCCTTCCGTGAGCCCGAGCCGACGCCGCGCAGGGCGGTCGCCCCGGAGCCCGTGCAGCGCCCGCAGCCGGTGGCCGCCCCGGCCGAGACCTCGGCGACCCTCGCACCGGAAGCCGCCGCCGCCGTCCGCGCCGTACTGGGCGAAGGCGGCGCACCCGACACCCTCGCGCCGGGGGCCCTCGCAGCACTCGGCGAGGGCGCGGACGACCAGCTGCGCGAGGACCCCTGGCAGTTGCTGCGGGTCGCCGGGGTGCGGCCCGAGCAGGCCGACGGGTTCGCCCGCGCGCTGCTCGGCTCGGAGTGCCGCCCGGACGACGAGCGGCGCGGGCGGGCGGTCACCGTATGGCTCCTCGAGCAGGCCGCCCTCGCCGGGCACACCGCTCTCGACGCCCCGGCGCTCACCGCCGCGCTCGCCCAGCGCGCGGTGCCGGATCCGGACGCGGCCGTGCAGAGCGCCCTCGCGGAGGGCGACGCGCTGGTCTTCCAGGACGCCCTCGACACCGCGCCCCCGGCCCAGGAGGAGGGCGCCGAGGAGTCCGAGGAGCGGCCGGTCCGCGTCCTCATCGGCCTGGAGCGGTACGCGCTGGCCGAGGAGAGCCTCGCCGACGGACTGGCCCGGGTCATGAACTCCGTACCGAAGACGGACGGCTCCGCCGACAGCTGGGAGCAGGCCGCCGCCTCGGCCACCCGCTCCGCCGCGGAGCTGATCCGGGCAGTCGCGGGCCACGGCCTGGTCCTGCATACCGGTGGGCACGCGTCCCAGGCCGAGGTGGCGGCGCTGCTGCACGCCGCGCGCGGTCTCGGCCTGCGCGGCTGGGCGGCCACCCACACGCCGAGCGGCCGTGACGACTGCACGGCCCGGATGGCGGGGTACGACCTGCCGGACGGCCCCTCGGGCCACGCCGGGGACGGGCCGGTCACCGGGGTCACCACCGTCGCGGGACTCCTCTCGGGCGCCGAAGGCCCGGGCCGGGACGCGGACGGCGCATTCGACCTGGACCTCCTGGTCGTCCTGGACGCGCCGCAGCTGGACGTCGAGACAGCGGCCATGCTCGCCGAATCGCTGCCGGACGGCGCACGGCTGGTGCTGAGCGGCGACCCGGGAGTGCTGTGGTCGGCGGGTCCCGGGCGGGTGTTCGCCGATCTGCTCGCCGCCCGGGTGTGCCCGCAGGTGGCCTCGCGGACGCCGGACCCCGGCCCCGTCGGGGAGCTGGTCTCCGGGGTCGGCATCGGCGAGCTGAACCAGGTCGAGGCGCCCGGCAAGGAAGTCGTGATCGTCCCCGTGCGGGACGCCGGCGAGGCGGTGCACCGGACCGTGCAGCTGGTCGCGGACTCGGTGCCGCGCGCCATCGGCATCCCGGCCGAGCAGACGCAGGTGATCACTCCGGGGCACGGCGGTGCCGTCGGCACCCGCGCACTCAACAGCGCGCTCAAGGAGCGGCTGAACCCGGGCCCCGGCCGCTTCGGGGGCTTCGACCCCGGGGACCGCGTCGCCCACTCCCCCGCTCCGGGTCGTACGGCGGTGGGACACGTGGTGAAGGCCGATGCCGACGGGCTGCACCTGGAGTGCTCGGGTCTGCCCGTCGTCGTACCGAAGGAGCGGGTGGAGCAGTCCGTGCGGCACGGCTGGGCGCTCACCGCGCACCAGGCGGTCGGTCTGCGCTGGCCCGCCGTGGTCGTGGTGCTCCCTGGTGACGCCGCGGCGGCCCTGACCAGGCCCTGGGTCTACACGGCCTTCGGCCGGGCCGAGCGCCATCTGTCCGTGGTCCACGGGGTGGAGCAGGCCCTGCAGCGGGCGGTGGCCGAGGTCCCGCAGAAGGCGCGCACCACGCGCCTGCCCGCCCTGCTCAAGGCACAGGTCCCGGCGGCGGGCTGAGCCGCCGCCCAGGGACACGGCTCCCGAACGCGGGAAGGTGGCGGCCACCGGGCTTCCGGTGACCGCCACCTTCCTGTGCCGCGGTGCTCAGCGATCGGCGTCCAGCGGCTCCAGATCCCCGTCCTCGTCCAGTTCGGAGTCCGGGGCGAGGTCGTCCTCCAGCTCGTCGTCGTCCGACTCGTCGTCGAAGACCGCGCTGACGTCGAAGCGGCAGACCACGCGCTGCGGGTCGATCGCCTCGAAGGGGGTCTCCAGCCACTCGCCGGGGTCGGCCGGTTCGTCGGCGGCCGTGACCCAGAGTGTGGAGTCGCCTTCCTCCAGGCCGAACTCCTTGTGCCGGGAGGCGATCTCGTCCGGCTCGAACTCGCCGAACAGGACTCCCAGCGCCCCGTGCACCGTGCCGGACGCCGCGTCGAAGCCCGCGGCCGCGGTGGCCCCGTTCTCCTCCACGGCCTCCACCCGCTGGGCCTGTGCCAGCAGTCGCTGCGGCTCCACCACCGCGTAGTCCCGGCGGATCAGCACGCTCAGCGCGTTCGGCTCCTCGGGGCCCGTGTACGGCGGCAGCGTGTCGTCGCTGCCAGGGATCTCGAAGGGAGTGACCTCGTCATAACGGTCGTAGAGCAGCTCGTCGTACTCCTCGGCCGCGGCGGCCAGCTCGTTGAACGCCTCGTATACGGCCGGGTCGTCATCGCCCGACCTGCGCTCGACCGCGGCCAGGTGGCGGTCGAGCGCGGTCTTGACAGCCTCGGCGGCGGCGCGTACCTCGGCAGCGGTGGGCTGCACAGCATCAGACATAGTGCAGACGCTATCCGTACCGGGCCTCTGCCCGCACAATAGATGCGATGCCGGAATACGAATTTGTCGACGTGTACGTGCCGCGCGGGGTGTCCCGCAAGGAGACGACACGCCTGCTGACGGACCATGCGGAGTACGGACACTGGGAGTTGGACCGCCTCAGCCTGCACCCCGACGGCAGCCGCAAGGTGCGGCTGCGCCGGCGGATCATCCGCCAGGTGCGTGCCACGTGGTGAGCGAAAGCGGCTGAAACGGAGCGGGCCCCGCCAGTGCGGGCCCGCGCCGGTCGCTTCGCCACAGGATGCCTGTGGCGAAGCGATCACGGCTGCCCCGGCCCCCGTTCCGGGCCCGGACACTTCTCTCCGTCCTGCCGATTACGCGCCCGAGCGCGCCCGGCGGTAGAGCACGGCGCCCACCAGCAGCGCGCCCGCGCCCGCCGGGATCACCGCGCCGATCGGCAGGTCACTGCCGGTGTGGGCGAGCTGCGCCGCGGCGCTGTGCGGCTGGGAGACGTGCTGCGTCCCCGGGTGGTTGGGGTACGAGCTGGGCGGCGTGCCCGGGGTTCCGGGGTGGCCGGGCGTACCCGGGTGTCCGGGGGTGCCAGGCTGACCCGGGTTCCCGGGGTGACCAGGCTGACCGGGGTGTCCGGGCTGCCCTGGGTTCCCGGGCTGACCGGGGTGCCCCGGCTGTCCCGGGTTCCCGGGCTGGCCCGGGTAACCAGGGTGTCCCGGGTAACCGGGGTGACCAGGATGGCCGGGGTGACCAGGCTGACCGGGGTGACCGCCGCCGGGCGGGTAGTGGGTGTGGCCGCCGTGTCCGTTCGCGCAGTCGTTGCCCATCGCCGGGTTGCCGACTCCGACGACGTTCACGCTGTTGCCGCACACGTTGACCGGCACGTCGATCGGCACCTGGACGTGGTTGCCGGAGCCGACGCCCGGCGAGCCACTCGCGTGCCCACCGGCGTGGGAGCCGCCCGAGTGCGAACCACCACCCCCGTAGCCACCACCTCCGTAGCCACCACCGCCATAGCCACCACCGTCATGGCCGCCACTCCCGTAGCCACCACCTCCGTAGCCGCCACCGTCATGGCCGCCACCGCCGTAGCCGCCTCCGTAACCGCTCCCGTGCCCCCCGGCGGACGACCCACCGCCGCCGTGGTTGACGCACTTGTTGCCCATCGCCGGGTTGAGCAACCCGACGACGTTCACGGTGTTTCCGCAGACGTTGACCGGCACGTGCACCGGCGCCTGCACCGTGTTGCCCGACAGCACGCCGGGCGAGTCCGAACTGGCGCCGTTCGCACCCGAGTCGGCGTGTGCGTAGCCTCCGGTCGCGGCGAGTACGCCGGTCGCGGCCGCCACGGTCATCAGGCCCTTGCGGGTGACCTGTCGCATAGCTGAATTCCCTGCCTTAGTCCTTGGCTTGGACCCTCCGGAACGCGCACGCATCCGTCCTGTGCGTGCGCCGAAAGCCGGTCGGCCCCGGAGCGCATGGCGCGCGCTCCGGGGCCGAGGGGCTCAGACCCTCATGGGGTGAGGCACAACGTCAGTTGTTGATGCAAGTGTTGCCGAAGGCGGGGTTCAGCAGCCCGATCACGGAGACCGTGTTGCCGCAAACGTTCACCGGGACGTGAACGGGAACCTGGATGACGTTGCCGGAGATGACACCCGGGGAGTGCACAGCGGCACCCTGGGCACCCGAGTCGGCGACGGCCAGGCCCGCACCCGCGAGAACCAGACCACCAGTGGCAGCCGCAGCAGCGACGACCTTCTTGATCATTATTCCTCCTTGTTGGCAATGCGATCCCAAGCAGCGGATCACATCACCTGTAACGAGGAGGGACTACTAGAGCTACGAGCTTATGGTCGCATTCACCCGTCCCGGGTGATCTCCGTACGTACGGGCGAATGCGGGCGTCAACGTGTCATGACGCCTCGATGAAGCGGTCGAGCACACGGACGCCGAACTTCAGGGCATCCACCGGCACCCGCTCGTCGACCCCGTGGAACATGCCCGCGAAGTCCAGCTCCGGCGGCAGCTTCAGGGGGGCGAAGCCGAAGCAGCGGATGCCGAGGTCGGCGAAGGACTTGGCGTCGGTGCCGGCCGAGAGCATGTAGGGCACGGCCCGCGCGATCGGGTCCTCGGCGGACAGCGCGGTCTGCATGGCGTCGACCAGCGCTCCGTCGAAGGTGGTCTCCAGCGCCTTGTCCGCGTGCACGTCCTCACGCTTGACCCGCGGTCCGAGAATCCGGTCCAGGTCGGCGAGGAACTCCTCCTCGTACCCCGGCAGGTAACGCCCGTCGACGTGTGCGGTCGCCTGCCCCGGAATCACGTTGACCTTGTATCCGGCACCGAGCTGGGTCGGGTTGGCGGTGTTCTGCAGGGAGGCGCCGATGAGCTTGGCGATGCCGCCGAGCTTGGCGAGCGTCTCGTCCATGTTCTCCGGGTCGAGCTCGGTGCCGAGCGCGTCGCCGAGCTCGTCGAGGAAGTGCCGCAGCGTCTTCGTCACCCGGACCGGGAACTTGTGCCGCCCGAGCCGTCCGACGGCCTCGGACAGCTCGGTGATCGCATTGTCCTTGTGGATCATCGAACCGTGCCCGGCGGTGCCGTCCACGGTGAGCTTCATCCAGTGCATGCCCTTCTGGGCGGTCTCGACGAGGTACAGCCGCAGCTTCTCGTTGACCGTGAAGGAGAACCCGCCGACCTCGCCGATCGCCTCGGTCACGCCCTCGAAGAGGTCGGGGTGCTTGTCGACGAGGTGCCGCGCGCCCCACGTACCGCCGGCCTCCTCGTCGGCGAGGAACGCGAGGACGATGTCACGCGGCGGCTTGCGCCCGCTGCGCAGCCGGTCCCGGACGACCGCCAGCGTCATGGCGTCCATGTCCTTCATGTCGACCGCGCCGCGGCCCCACACCATCCCGTCCGCGATCTCGCCGGAGAAGGGGTGATGGGTCCAGTCCGCCGCGTTGGCCGGTACGACGTCGGTGTGGCCGTGGATGAGCAGCCCGGGGCGCGAGCGGTCCTCGCCCTCGATACGGACGACGGTCGACGCGCGTCCCTTGTGCGACTCGAAGATCTGCGGCTCGAGCCCGACCTCGGCGAGCTTCTCGGCCACGTACTCCGCGGCCTTGCGCTCACCGGGTCCGGAGTGGTCCCCGTAGTTGCTGGTGTCGATCTGGATCAGCTCGCGACAGAGGTCCACGACCTCGTCCTCGCCAGAGACGCTCCTGGCCGTGTTCGACTCGCTCACGCTGCTTCCTCCCACTGTCACTGCTGGTGGTCCCCCCTCATCCTCTCCCCCACCCCCTCCTCGCCCCAAGGCCGGACCCGGCCCGTCACACGCCGTTCACCCGGCGACGGGGTGTGACCGGAGGCCCTCGAAAGCCTGGTAATGTTTCCTCTGTCGCCGCGAGGGAAACCCCGCGCGACAGACACCTTGTCCGGGTGGCGGAATGGCAGACGCGCTAGCTTGAGGTGCTAGTGCCCTTTATCGGGCGTGGGGGTTCAAGTCCCCCCTCGGACACACAGAGGAGTGAGGGCCGCGACCTGATGGTCGCGGCCCTCACTCGTTGTACGCATCGCAGGCCCCTTGTCTGCGGACCGCAGGCCTCAACTCGTCGTGTTCATCGCGTTACGGACAGATGTGGGGCAGATCTCGTCAGGATGACATACCCCCATGTCAGAGCACCGTCACCACAGCGGAATCAGTGGTTCCGGTGCCCTCGGACGGCCTCCCCGCATGGCTGATGACCAGGTACGCGACTAGCGTCGTACTAAAATTCAAGGCTTGTTTGGAGCTGGACCGGAATATCCCCAGGCATACCTGCGGGCCCACCAGCTCCCCGGACGCTCCGGGAACAACACGTGAGGACCCGATGGCAGCCCTCGAGCAAGGCCCCGCACTCGCGCTGTCCGACGAGGAGGTGCGCGCGGAGTTCGGCGACCCGGCGCGCTTCTCCGCCTCCGTCGCCGCCTCGCCGCGCACGCTGGTCGACATCCTCGACGCCACCGTCCGGGCCCACCCCGACGAGCCCGCCCTCGACGACGGCCACCGGGCCCTCACCTACCGCGCCCTGGCCGTCGAGGTCGAGGCCCTGCGGCGGCGGCTGAGCGACGCCGGGGTGGGCCTCGGCGACCGGGTCGGCGTCCGCGTCCCCTCCGGCACCAACGAGCTGTACGTCGCCATCCTCGCCGTACTGGCCGCGGGCGCGGCCTATGTGCCGGTGGACGCCGAGGACCCCGACGAGCGGGCCGAGCTGGTCTTCGGCGAGGCGGAGGTGCGGGCCGTCATCGGGGCCGGGCACCGGCTGACCGTCAACGGCACCTCCGAGGTGCCCGCCGCGCGGCCCGCTGTCGAGCACGACGCCTGGATCATCTTCACCTCCGGGTCCACGGGCAAGCCCAAGGGTGTGGCTGTCAGTCACCGCAGCGCCGCCGCGTTCGTCGACGCCGAGGCGGAGCTGTTCCTCACCGAGGACCCGATCGGGCCCGGCGACCGGGTCATGGCGGGCCTGTCCGTCGCCTTCGACGCCTCCTGCGAGGAGATGTGGCTGGCCTGGCGCTACGGCGCCTGCCTGGTGCCCGTGCCGCGCTCCCAGGTGCGCAGCGGCGCCGACCTGGGGCCCTGGCTGGTCGAGCAGGAGATCAGCGTCGTCTCGACCGTGCCGACGCTCGCCGCCCTCTGGGAGCCGGAGGCCCTGGCCGACGTACGGCTGCTGATCTTCGGCGGTGAGGCCTGCCCGCCCGAGCTGGTCCAGCGACTGGTGACCGAGGGCCGCGAGGTGTGGAACACCTACGGGCCCACCGAGGCGACCGTTGTCGCCTGTGCCTCGCTGATGACCGGCGAGGAGCCGATCCGGATCGGGCTGCCGCTGAACGGCTGGGAGCTGGCCGTGGTCGACGATGCCGGCGAGCCCGTGGCCATGGGCGACAGCGGCCAGCTGGTGATCGGCGGGGTCGGGCTCGCCCGGTATCTCGACGCCGAGAAGGACGCGGAGAAGTACGCGCCGCTGCAGGCGCTCGGCTGGGAGCGGGCGTACCGCAGTGGTGACCTCGTCAAGGCCGAGCCGGAGGGGCTGATCTTCCTCGGGCGGGCCGACGAGCAGATCAAGCTCGGCGGGCGCCGCATCGAGCTCGGCGAGGTCGACACGGCGCTCCAGGCGCTCCCCGGTGTGGCGGGCGCCGCCGCCGCCGTCCGGACCGCCCGCAGCGGCAACCAGCTGCTGGTCGGCTATGTGGTCACGCAGGAGGGCTGGGACCAGGCCGCCGCCGTCGAGAAGCTGCGCGCCGAGCTGCCCGCGGCCCTCGTCCCGCTGCTCGCCCCGGTCGCGGACCTGCCGACCCGTACCTCGGGCAAGGTCGACCGGGGCGCGCTTCCCTGGCCCCTGGAGGGCCTGGAGACGGGCGGTGCGAAGGAACAGCTCTACGGCACCGAGGCCTGGCTCGCCGAGCAGTGGAGCGAGGTCCTCGGCATCCCGGTCGGCAGCGGGTCCGACGACTTCTTCGCGATCGGCGGTGGCAGCCTCGCCGCCGCCCAGCTCACCACCCGGCTGCGCACCCGCTACCCCAGCGCCGCCGTCCTCGACATCTACCAGCAGCCCGTCCTGCGCAAGCTGGCCCGGCACTTGGAGAAGTCCGCGCAGGACGACGGCGGCGACCGGTTGATCGCCCCGGTGCCGCTGCGCGCCAAGGTGGCCCAGCTGTTCCTGCTGATACCCCTGTTCACGCTGATGGGGCTGCGCTGGACCGTGGCGCTGGCCGCGCTCGGGAACGTGCTGCACTGGTTCGGTCCGTACTCCTGGGCGCCGAGCGCCCCGTGGTGGCTCGTCGGCGCCGGGGCGGTCGTGCTCTACAGCCCGCCGGGGCGGCTCGCGATCGCGGCGGGCGGGGCGCGGCTGCTGCTGCGCCGCGTCAAGCCCGGGCGCTACCCGCGCGGCGGAAGTGTGCATCTGCGGCTGTGGACCGCCGAGCGGCTGGCCGAGTTCAGTGGTGCGGCCTCGCTGACCGGGTCCTGGCTGGAGCGGTACGCGCGTGCCCTGGGCGCCAAGGTCGGCGCGGACGTCGATCTGCACTCGCTGCCGCCGGTGACCGGCATGCTCAAGCTGGGCCGGGGCGCCGCCGTCGAGTCCGAGGTGGACCTGTCGGGGTACTGGCTGGACGGTGACCGGCTGGAGATCGGGCAGGTCAAGGTCGGCGCCGGTGCGGTGGTCGGGACGCGCAGCATCCTCTTCCCGGGCGCGCGCGTCGGCAAGCGGGCCGAGGTGGCGCCGGGTTCGGCGGTCGCCGGGCAGATTCCCACCGGGCAGCGCTGGGCCGGAGCGCCCGCCGGCAAGCTCGGCAAGGCGAAGCGTGCCTGGCCCAAGGAGCGTCCGCGCCGGGGTACGTACTGGCGGGCGATGTACGGCGCGACCGGTTTCGCGCTGACCGCACTGCCCGTTCTTTCCGCCGTGGCCGCGCTCCTGGTGGCTCATCTGTTCGTGAGCGCGGACGCCGGGCTCGGTGCGGCCCTGCGCGGCGCGGCGCTCGCGCTGGTCCCGGCCACGCTCGCCTTCGGGCTCGCGTACGCGCTGCTGCTCCTGGTCGGCGTGCGTCTGCTCAGCCTGGGCCTGCGCGAGGGCACCTACCCGACGCACAGCCGGATCGGCTGGCAGGCCTGGACCGTCACGCAGCTGATGGACCGCTCACGCGACACGCTGTTCCCGCTCTACGCCGGGCTGATCACGCCGGTGTGGCTGCGGCTGCTCGGTATGAGGATCGGCCGGGGTGCCGAGGTCTCCACCGTCCTCGCGCTGCCGAGTCTCACCACCGTGGGTGAGGGCGCCTTCCTCGCCGACGACACCCTGACCGCGCCGTACGAACTGGGCGGCGGTTGGATGCGGATCGGGCGTGCCGAGATCGGCCGCCGGGCCTTCCTGGGCAACTCCGGGATGACCGCGCCGGGCCGCAGCGTGCCGGACGGCGGGCTGGTCGGGGTGCTGTCGGCGACGCCGAAGAAGGCGAAGAAGGGCAGCTCGTACCTGGGTCTGCCGCCGGTGAAGCTGCCGCGCTCGACGCAGGACGGCGATCAGAGCCGTACCTACGACCCGCCCGCGCGGCTGCTGTGGGCGCGGGCGCTCGTGGAGCTGTGCCGGATCGTGCCGGTGTTCTGCTCGGCGGCGCTGGCGGTGCTGACCGTCGCCGCGCTGAGCGCGCTGGGCGTCTGGGCGCCGCTGCTGGCCGGAGTCGTGTTCCTGGGCGTCGGTGTGCTGGCGTGCCTGACGTCCATCGTGGCGAAGTGGCTGCTGGTGGGCCGGCACCGGGCGGGCGAGCACCCGCTGTGGAGCGGTTTCGTGTGGCGCAACGAGCTGGCGGACACCTTCGTCGAGGTCGTCGCCGTGCCGTGGCTGGCCGGATCCGTGCCCGGTACGCCGCTGATGACGGCGTGGCTGCGCGGCCTCGGCGCCCATATCGGCAAGGGCGCATGGATCGAGAGTTACTGGCTACCCGAGACGGACCTGGTGACCCTGGAGGACGCGACCACGGTCAACCGGGGCTGTGTCCTGCAGACCCACCTCTTCCACGACCGGATCTTGCGGACGGATACTGTTGTCCTCCGTGAGGGCGCCACTCTGGGCCCGGGCGGAATCGTCCTTCCCGGCAGCACAGTCGGGGCGCGCAGCACGCTGGGACCCGCGTCGCTCGTCATGGCGGCGGAGTCCGTCCCCGACGACACCCGCTGGCTGGGCAACCCGATCGAGGCATGGCGTTCCTAGGCGCGGCCCGTACGGCGTCCGGGGACGGTGCACCGGCACGTCGTACGAGCACAGCGCAGGGAGCAGACGCAAGCGTGAGCGTTCAGCAGACAGTGGGTTCGGACCCGTACTTCCCGGCCAACGGTGATCCCCGTTACCGGGTGCACCGGTATGAGCTCGCGCTGGACTACCGCCCCGGCCCCAACCGGCTGTCCGGCACCGCGCGGCTCAACGCCATAGCGGGCCGGGCTCCACTCGCCGAGTTCCAGCTGAACCTGGCCGACTTCCGGATCGGCCGGGTCCGGGTCGACGGCAAGGCACCGCACTACACGCACCGGGGCGGCCGGTTGCGCGTCCGCCCGCCGAAGCCGATACGGGCCGGGGCCGCGTTCACCGTGGAGGTGCACTGGTCGGGCAACCCCAAGCCGGTCCCCAGCCCCTGGGGCGAGCTCGGCTGGGAGGAGCTGGAGGACGGGGCGCTGGTGGCGAGCCAGCCGATCGGCGCGCCCTCCTGGTACCCGTGCAACGACCGCCCCGCCGACAAGGCCTCGTACCAGATCTCGATCACGACGCCGTCGGCGTACTCGGTGGTGGCGGGCGGCCGGCTGCTCACCCGCACGACGAAGGCGTCGACGACGACCTGGGTGTACGAGCAGGCGGCGCCGACGTCCAGCTATCTGGTCGGGATGTCGATCGGGAAGTACCAGACGGTGCTGCTCGGCGACCCCGGGCTCGGCGGCGTACCGCAGACGGGGCATCTGCCCGCGCATCTGCTCGCCGCGTTCTCCCGGGACTTCGCGCGACAGCCCGCGATGATGGAGCTGTTCGAGCAGATCTTCGGGCCGTATCCGTTCGGCGAGTACGCCGTCGTGGTGACCGAGGAGGAGCTCGATGTCCCCGTCGAGGCACAGGGGTTGTCGCTGTTCGGCGCCAACCACGTGGACGGGGCGCGGGGTTCGGAGCGGCTGGTCGCGCACGAGCTGGCGCACCAGTGGTTCGGCAACAGCGTGTCCATCGCGGACTGGCGGCACATCTGGCTGAACGAGGGCTTCGCGAAGTACGCCGAGTGGCTGTGGTCGGAGCGGTCGGGAGGCCGTACGGCCCAGCAGCTGGCCGCTCTCGCGCACCGCAAGCTGTCCGGGCAGCCGAAGGACCTGGTGCTGTCCGACCCGGGCCGCAAGCTGATGTTCGACGACCGGCTCTACGAGCGCGGCGGGCTCACTCTGCACGCGCTGCGCTGCGCGATGGGCGACGACGCCTTCTTCCGCATGGTGCGCGGCTGGGCCGCCCTGCACCGGGGCGGCGCGGTCACCACGGCGGCGTTCACCGCGCATGCCGCCCGGTACTCGGCCGAGCCGCTGGACGACCTGTTCGGGGCCTGGCTGCGTACGGCGAAGCTGCCGCCGCTGCCCACCCTGGCCGTACCGGTCGCGCCGATGCCGGCCCGCCCGACGTACCCGCCGACCAACGCCGACTCGGCGTAGGGCCCTCCGGGCCGGCAGAGAGGCCCCTCCGGGCCGGGAGAGAATGGCGGTCATGACCAGTCGTAGCTGCCCGTGCGGGCTGCCCGAGCCGTACGCGCGGTGCTGTGGGCGCTTCCACCGCGGTGAGGCGCTCGCGCCGACCGCGGAGCGTCTGATGCGGTCGCGGTACTGCGCCTTCGTCAAGGAGGACGAGGGGTATCTGCTGCGGACCTGGCATCCGCGGACACGGCCGGCGCGGGTCGACTTCGATCCGGGGATGCGGTGGACGGGTCTGGAGATCCTCGGCACGGGGCAGGGGTCGGCCTTCCACTCCGCGGGGACCGTGACCTTCCGGGCCTCCTACCGGGGCGGTTCGCTGCACGAGCGGAGCCGGTTCGAGCGGGTCGACGGTGCCTGGGTGTACGTCGACGGCGACTTCCTGGAGTAGGACGCCTACGGCGCGAGGATGTCCAGTTCCTGGAGCGCGCCGACCGTGATCTGGCGGGTGAGTTCCTCGGCGCGGGACGCGTCGCCCCCGCGGACCGCCTCCGCGACCTGGACGTGGAGGGTGACGGCGGCCGGGTCGGGGTCCTCGAACATCACCTCGTGGTGGGTGCGGCCCGCGAGGACCTCGGCGACCACGTCACCGAGACGGGCGAACATCTCGTTCCCGGAGGCGTTGAGGATCACCCGGTGGAAGGCCATGTCGTGGACGAGATACTCCTCCAGCTTGTGGCCACGTGAGTTGGCCACCATGCCGAGGGCGCACTCGGTGAGTTCCGCGCACTGCGCGGCGGTGGCGTGCCGGGCGGACAGGCCCGCGGCGATCGGCTCGACGGCGGAGCGCAGCACGGTGAGCGAACGCAGTTGGTGGGGGCGGTCGGCGCCGGCCAGCCGCCAGCGGATGACCTGAGGGTCGAACACGTTCCATTCCGCCTTGGGGCGGACCGTGACGCCGACGCGGCGACGGGACTCGACCAGGTCCATGGACTCCAGCACCCTGACCGCCTCGCGCATCACGGAGCGTGACACCTCGAAGCGCTGCGCGAGTTCGTCGGTGCGCAGCACGCTCCCCGGCGGGTACTCGCCCGCCGTGATCGCCGGCCCGAGGGATTCCAGTACTTGTCCGTGCAGCCCCCGGCCCCGTGTGGTCATGGGGTCAGCGTACGAGGCGGAGCCCTGGAACAAAAAGTCAGACTTATATGTCACACACTCTTGAATTCGTCGTACCTAATGAGTTTCAGTGTCGTCGACATCAGATGTCGACGAAGACAGTCACGTGACAGTGACGTAGACAGTGAGGCAGCGATGAGCACCCCCCATGTCGTCGTGGTCATGGGCGTCGCAGGCACCGGCAAGACCACCATCGGTCCCCTGCTTGCGGCCCGGCTCGGCGTTCCGTACGCCGAGGGCGACGACTTCCACCCGCAGGCCAACATCGCCAAGATGTCGGCCGGGACCCCGCTGACGGACAACGACCGCTGGCCGTGGCTGGACGCCATCGGCCGTTGGGCGCACGACCGGCACGGGCTCGGCGGAGTGGTCAGCAGTTCGGCGCTCAAGCGCAGCTATCGCGACCGGCTGCGGGCCGAGGCGCCCGGGGTCGTCTTCGTCCATCTGACCGGTGACCGCGCGCTCATCGAGGACCGGATGTCGCACCGTCAGGGGCACTTCATGCCGACGGCGCTGCTGGACTCGCAGTTCGCCACCCTCCAGCCGCTGGAAGCGGACGAGGCGGGTGTCTCCGTGGACGTCTCCGGCGACCCCGGGGAGATCACCGAACGGGCCGTGGCCGCACTCCAGGGGCTTGCCCAGCCCTCGCTCTAACACCTTTCCCACGTACGTTTCTCAAGCAAGGGACCACCGTGACCAGACTCAGCGTCGAGATGCTGGCAGCGGACACCGTCGAGCCGATCACCTCGGCGGGCCATGCTCAGCTGGGCATCGCCGTGCTGGCGGGCATCGCCGTCATCGTCCTGCTCATCACCCAGTTCAAGCTGCACGCATTCCTCGCCCTGACCATCGGCTCGCTCGCCCTCGGCGCCTTCGCCGGGGCCCCGCTGGACAAGACCATCGCCAGTTTCACCACCGGCCTCGGCGCCACCGTCGCCGGTGTGGGCGTCCTGATCGCGCTCGGCGCGATCCTCGGCAAACTGCTCGCCGACTCCGGCGGCGCCGACCAGATCGTCGACACCATCCTCGCCAAGGCCGGCGGGCGCGCCATGCCCTGGGCGATGGTGCTGATCGCCTCGGTGATCGGTCTGCCGCTGTTCTTCGAGGTCGGCATCGTGCTGCTGATCCCGGTCGTGCTGATGGTCGCCAAGCGCGGCAACTACTCCCTGATGCGCATCGGCATCCCGGCGCTGGCCGGTCTGTCCGTGATGCACGGCCTGATCCCGCCGCACCCCGGCCCGCTGGTCGCGATCGACGCGGTCAAGGCCAACCTGGGCATCACGCTCGCGCTGGGCGTCCTGGTCGCCATCCCGACGGTGATCATCGCGGGCCCGGTCTTCTCCCGCTACGCGGCCCGCTGGGTCGACGTCCCGGCCCCCGACCGCATGATCCCCACCCGCGCCTCCGAGGAACTGGACAAGCGTCCCGGCTTCGGCGCCACCCTCGCCACCATGCTGCTGCCGGTCGTCCTCATGCTCTCCAAGGCGCTGGTCGACATCATCGTGGACGACCCCACCCACATGGTGCAGCGCGTCTTCGACATCGTCGGCTCCCCGCTGATCGCCCTGCTCGCCGCCGTGATCGTGGGCATGTTCACGCTGGGCCGCGCGGCCGGCTTCACCAAGGACCGCATCTCGACGACCGTCGAGAAGTCCCTCGCCCCCATCGCGGGCATCCTGCTGATCGTGGGCGCGGGCGGCGGCTTCAAGCAGACCCTGATCGACTCCGGCGTGGGCCAGATGATCCTGGACATCTCCAAGGACTGGTCGATCCCCGCGCTGCTGCTCGCCTGGCTGATCGCGGTGGCCATCCGCCTCGCGACCGGCTCCGCGACCGTCGCCACCATCTCGGCCGCCGGACTGGTCGCGCCCCTCGCGGCCGACATGTCCACCACCCACACCTCGCTCCTGGTCCTCGCGATCGGCGCCGGCTCGCTCTTCTTCAGCCATGTCAACGACGCCGGGTTCTGGCTGGTCAAGGAGTACTTCGGCCTCAGCGTCGGCCAGACAGTCAAGACCTGGTCCGTCATGGAGACGATCATCTCGGTGGTGGCGGGCGGGCTGGTCCTGCTGCTGTCGCTGGTCATCTAGGGGTACGAGGACGAGAGACGGGAGTACGGGGATGAGCCACCCTCTGTTCGACATCAGTGGTCGCCGGGCCCTGGTCACCGGCTCCAGCCGGGGCATCGGGTTCGCACTCGCCCGCGGGCTCCTGGAGGCGGGTTGCACGGTCGTCCTCAACGGGCGGGACGCCGACCGGCTCACCAAGGCCGCGTCGGAACTGCCGGGCGACGTCCACACCGCGGTCTTCGACGTCACGGACGGCCCCTCGGTGGCCGCCGGAATAGCCGACGTCGAGGACCGGGTGGGCCCGCTCGACATCCTCGTCAACAACGCGGGCATGCAACTGCGGGCGCCGCTCCTGGAGTTCACGGACACCGACTGGCACCGGATCCTGAACACCAACCTGACCAGCGCGTTCCTGGTCGGCCGCGAAGCGGCGCGGCGGATGACGGAACGCGGCCACGGCAAGATCGTCAACATCTGCTCGTTGCAGAGCGAGGTCGTCCGTCCGGGCATCGCCCCGTACGCGGCCACCAAGGGCGCGCTGAAGATGCTCACCAAGGGCATGTGCGCGGACTGGGGGCAGTACGGGGTGCAGGTGAACGGGCTCGGCCCCGGTTACATCGAGACGGAGCTGACCCAGCCCCTCGTCGAGGACGAGGAGTTCAGCGCCTGGGTGCGGCGGCGCACCCCGGCCGGCCGGTGGGGCCGTACGGAGGACCTGGTCGGCGGGGTGCTCTTCCTCGCCTCGCCCGCGGCGGACTTCGTGAGCGGGCAGGTGCTGTACGTCGACGGCGGTATGACGAGTGTGCTGTGAAGCGGACCGACCGGTGAACGCGGTGAGAGGGGCCTGACGATGCTCGGCTGTGTGATTCACGGGCAGGGTGACCTGCGGGTCGACGAACTGCCGGTCCCCTCCGCCGGGCCCGGCGAGGCACTCGTCGCCGTCCGGTACGGCGGGGTGTGCGGGTCGGACCTCCACTACTGGCGCCGCGGCGGCGTCGGGGACTTCCGGCTGCGCGAGCCGATGGTGCTGGGCCACGAGGTCGTGGGGACGGTGCTGTCGTACGGCGACGGGGCCACCGGTCCCGCGCCGGGTACGGCCGTGGCGGTGCACCCGGCGACCCCGTGCGGGGTGTGCCCGGAGTGCGCCGACGGGCGGGCGAACGTCTGCCGGGACACCCGCTACCTGGGCAGCGCGGCGCGCACCCCGCATGTGCAGGGCGGGTTCGCCGCCCGAGTGGTGGTGCCCGCCCGGCAGTTGCGGGAGCTGCCCGCGGGGCTCCCGCTGCGGCGGGCGGCGCTCGCCGAGCCGCTGTCGGTGGCGCTGCACGCCGTCCGACGGGCCGGTGCGGTGAAGGACCGGCATGTCCTGGTGACGGGGGCCGGGCCCATCGGCTGTCTCGTGGTGGCCGCCGCGAAGGCCGCGGGCGCGGCCCGGGTGACCGTGACGGACCTGCTGCCGCAGGCGTTGTCGTACGCCGTCGCGGCGGGCGCGGACGCGGTGGTACTGGCCGACGATCCCGCCGATCCCGGGTGGCCGACCGAGGTCGACGTGGCCGTCGAGGCGTCCGGGGTGGCCGCGGGCCTCGACACCTGCCTGCGCCTGGTGCGGCGCGGCGGGGTCGTCGTCCAGCTCGGCATGCTGCCGCCGGGCCAGAGCCCGTTCGCTGGGAACCTGGTGGTGAGCCGGGAGATCGAGCTGCGGGGCGCGTTCCGCTTCGACGAGGAGTTCGACGACGCGCTGGTCCTGCTCGCGGCCGAACCGCGCTTCGACTCCCTGGTCAGCGCGGTGGTCCCGCTCGCTGCGGCGGAGTCGGCGTTCACCCTGGCCGCGGACCGCAGCCGCTCGTGCAAGGTGCTCCTGGACTTCGAGGTCGAGCAGGGCCAGGCGGTGTGCCGGGGGCCGCAGCAGTCCCCCGGCACACCCGACAGGGCCTAGGCCCTGTCGTCACATTCCCGTCTGCCCTGCGACGACAGGGCCTAGGGCCGCCAGAGGGGATGCTCGCGCTCCGCCCACTCCCGGCTCACCGAGCCCGTGCGCAGGCCGCGGCGGGCCTCCGGGTCGCCGAGGGCCATGCCGATGTGGCCCGCGAGGACGACACCGATCGTGAGCGCCAGCCAGTCGTGGACGAAGGTCGCCGAGGTGCGCCACATCAGGGGGGTGAGATGGGTGAACCACATCAGCAGCCCCGTGGCGAGCATGACCAGGGTCGCGCCGGCGATCCAGGCGGCGTAGGTCTTCTGGCCCGCGTTGAACTTGGCCGCGGGTCGGGACGAGGGGCGCCGGTCCCGTCGTAGCGCCGCGCGCAGCCATGTACGGTCGTGCGGGCCCCAGCGGTTGAGGCGGCCGAGGTCCGCGCGGAAGGCGCGGGAGACCAGGCCCGCCAGGACCGGTACCGGGAGCATCAGGCCGGCCCACTCGTGGATCCTGACCACCAGCTCACGGCGGCCGACGAGCTCGGCGAACATCGGCAGGTACAGGCACGCCGCCGTCGCCACGCAGATCCCCATCAGCAGGGCGGTCACGCGGTGCACCCAGCGTTCGGCGTGGCTGAAGCGCCGTACGCGCGGCGCGGGCGCGGCGAGGGTCGGGGTGTCGTCAACTCGTGGGTGCATCGTCGCGTCCGTTCGAGCGGCCGACCCACGCGTCCACGTCGTAGCCACGGTCCTCCCAGTACCCGGGACGGACGTCCTCGGTGACGGTGATGCCGGAGAGCCACTTGGCGGACTTGTAGAAGTACATGGGGGCGACGTAGAGGCGGACCGGGCCGCCGTGGTTGTGGCCGAGGGGTTTGTCCTGCATGCGGTGGGCCACGAGGATGTCGGGGCGCAGGGCCTGCTGGAGCGTGAGGCTCTCGGTGTACGCCCCGTCGAAGCAGGTGAAGCGGATCGCTCGGCCCTTGGTCTGGACCCCGGCGGCGTCCAGGAGATGGGACAGCCGTACGCCTTCGAAGGGGGTACCGGGCACCCGCCAGCCCGTGACGCACTGGACGTCGTGCACGATCCGGGTCTGCGGCAGGGCCTTGAGGTCGGCCAGGGTGTAGCTGCGGGGGTGGTCGACCAGGCCGTCGATGGTGAGGCGGTAGTTCGACGCGTCCTTGTGCGGGACGGAGGAGGTCACCGAGTAGTAGCGGAAACCGCCGCCGTTGGGGAGCAGGCCGGTCAGCCCCGTGGGGTCGTCGGCGAAGAGGGACTCCAGGCCGCGCTGCAGGGTGGGCGCGGCCAGCACGCCGAAGGCGCCGAGTCCGAGCGTGCCGAGCAGGAGCCGGCGGCCGATGGGCGCGCCGGAGGCTTCCGGGTCCTCCGCCGGGCGTTCCCGGGACCGGTCCGGTCCCCGCCGTGGGGGCTGTTCAGGGTTCACACACCCATACGAGCACCCGCGACCCCCTTGAGGCCAGCGGCAGCGGGTGCTCGTCAGACTTCCGTAACCACTTCTCACACACTTCTCAGAACAGGAGTCCCGGATCGGGGCTCCGAATCGGGGCTCCGGATCAGGCGGTGGACTCCGCCGCCTTGTCCAGCTGGAACGCCTCGTTGCCCAGGCCGATACGGGCGTGCGCCTCAGGTTTGCGGGAGCGCAGCACCAGGCCCTGCACCAGGCCGACGACCAGGGCGGCCGCGATCAGGGCGGGCAGCAGCCAGCTGAGCGTGGAGTCCGGACCGGCCCCGACCAGGATGTCGAAGTCCTTGACCGTGTAGCCCGCGATCACGAGGAGGGCGACTGCCGCGATCGCCGAGGTGGCCAGGCGCCAGGCCTGGGCGCGGGCGGCGCCGCGGCGGGCGAAGAAGACGATCACGGAGAGCGAGGCCGCCGCCATCAGCAGGATGACGCCGAGCGCGCCGACGTTGCCGGCCCAGGTGAACAGGTGCAGCACGGGCGCGGTCGGGTCGCCGGTGGGCTTGTCGTCGGTCACGGCGAACGCGATCAGCACGATCGCGGAGACGCCGGTCTGCAGCAGCGAGCCGGTGCCGGGCGCGCCGCTGGAGCCGGTGGTCCGGCCGAAGGCGGAGGGCAGCAGTCCTTCCCTGCCCATGGCGAAGGCGTACCGCGCGACGACGTTGTGGAAGCTGAGCAGCGCCGCGAACATGCCGGTCACGAAGAGGACGTGCAGGACGTCGGTGAAGGTGCCCCCGAGCCGCGACTCGGTGAGGAAGAACAGCAGTCCGGCGCTCTGCTTCTGCGCCGCCCCGACGATCCCGGAGGGGCCCGCGGCGACGGTCAGCGCCCAGGAGCTGAGCGCGAAGAAGACAGCGACGAAGCCGATCGCCAGGAACATCACGCGCGGGACGAGGATGTGCGGGCGGCTGGTCTCCTCGGCGTACACCGGTGCCTGTTCGAAGCCGGTGAACGCCGCGATGCAGAAGCACAGCGCGGTGCCGACGCCCGCCCCGGTGAGCGTGTCCGGGTTGAAGGCGTGCAGGGAGAGGCCCTCCTTGGCGGGGTCGGCGACGGCGGCGATGTCGAAGATGACGACGAGCGCCACCTCGACGACCAGGAGGACGCCGAGTACCCGCGCGTTGACGTCGATCTTCAGCCAGGAGAGCGCGCCGACGGCGAGGACGGCGATCAGCGCCGGTATCCACCAGGCGACCTCGACGTCGGCGTAGGTGGCGAACAGCCCGGAGACCTCGAAGCCGAAGATGCCGTAGATGCCGAACTGCAGGGCGCTGTAGGCGACGAGCGCGACCGCGGCGGCGCCGGCGCCCGCGGTGCCGCCGAGACCGCGGGCGACGTAGGCGTAGAAGGCGCCCGCGTTGTGGACGTGGCGGCTCATCTCGGCGTACCCGACGCTGAAGAGCACCAGCACCACGCCGAGGATGACGAAGAGCAGCGGCTGTCCGACGATGCCCATCACCGCGAATGTGGTGGGCATGACACCCGCGACCACCATGAGGGGCGCGGTCGCCGCGAGGACGGAGAGCAGCAGGCCTCCCGTACCGAGCCGGCCCGCGTGCAGGGCGCGGTCCTGGCCCTTGAAGGTGCTGATGGCGCCACCGGCCGTGGCGGGTCTACCCGTGTTCGAACTGCTCGAGGTGCTCGAACTGCCCGTCGTCATCGCGGGGCCGTCCTTTCGGGTTTCTCGACTTCTTGTGGGTGGGGTCACACCGTGCCGAGGGCGCTGTCGCGGGCGGCACGGAAGGCTTGGTACGGCTCGCGGTCCGGGTACGACCACGGCTCCGGGGTGGCGTGCGGGCCGATGCGGTGGAACAGGGCGGCGGCCTCGGCGCCCCGGCCCTCGCAGAACTTGGCGTGGGCGAGGAAGTTGAGGTCGAGATGGCGGCGGGGATGGTCCTCGCGCTCCCACTCGAGCCACCAGTCGAAGGCGGCCTTCATCACCTGTCGGGCCCGGCGTCCGACCCAGTGCCCGGAGGCGGCCGGGTCGGTGGACTCGCTGCCGGCGCCGGCCAGCACGCGATAGCGCTCGGCGTGCGCGACGACGGGCAGCATCGCGAGCGGAGAGTCGGCGGGCGCCTGTTCGGCCGCCCAGTTCGCGAAGTCGTAGACCTCGTGGAGGGGGTCCTGGCCGGCCTCGGCGCGGCGCTCGGCGAGGCGGGCGACCATCAGGTGGTGGGCGTGGTGGTGCTCGGGGTAGCGGTGGCGCACCTCGTCGAAGAGCCGCACCACGTCGCCCTCGCTGCCGCGCGCACGCTCCAGTATCAGCAGGCCCAGCCAGGGGGTCGGGTCGGCGGGCGCGAGCGCGGCGGCGGTGTCGCAGGCCTCGCGGGCCCGCTCCGGGCGGTCCTTGCCGTGCAGGGCGCGCTGGACGGTGGCGCAGGCGAGGAGCACGGCGGCGTCGGCGGACTCGGGTTCCGCGAGCTGCCAGTCACGGGCCCAGGCGAGGGCGGCGGGCTCCTGGGCGAGGACGGTGACGCGGTGTCCGCGGCGGTCCCAGTCGTCGCCGGTGGCGGCGAGCAGTGTGCGGACCGCGGTCCATCGTCCCTGGGCCAACGAGGCGCGCGCGGCGACGAGTTCGGAGTCGTCGAGCGCGGCGTCGAAGGCGTGGACCGCGCGTTTGCGGCCACGGCCGAGGGGAGGAGGGGGTGGCGGGGGTGGCGACACCGCGGGGCTTCCTCACAGACGCGGCTAGTCAAGGGGAGATCACGCACAGCAAACCCTTGGCTGAGGGTTTACGTCAAGGCCCGATCAGTCCGCTGCACGCTACAACTACCCGTGAATGGCGCAGAGTTGATGTTCCCTCGCATGCACTCCGGGACGGGAACGGGCTGGTGGGACGGCTCTCTCCGGGGGCGAGCTCGACTCCCCGCGGGGGCCGGGCCGCGCCCGTGCCCCGGCTCCCCGCGATCCGGGGCACGGCTGAAACCCGACCACGGAACGGTCCCCTGCGGAGCCGGGCCCACCGGAGCGGAACGCGGGCACACCTCCGAGGGTCAGCTCACCGCCTCGGCGGCCGCTCGTCCCGCTGTGCGGCCGGAGAAGAGGCAGCCCCCGAGGAAGGTGCCCTCCAGGGAGCGGTAGCCGTGGACCCCGCCACCGCCGAAGCCGGCCGCCTCACCTGCCGCGTACACACCGGAGAGCGGGTCGCCGCCCTCCGTCAGTACGCGCGAGGACAGGTCGGTCTCCAGGCCGCCCAGGCTCTTGCGGGTGAGGATGTGGAGGCGGACGGCGATGAGCGGACCCGCCTTGGGGTCCAGGATGCGGTGCGGGGTGGCCGTACGGATCAGCTTGTCCCCGAGGTAGTTGCGGGCGCCGCGGATCGACGTCACCTGGAGGTCCTTGGTGAACGGGTTCGCGATCTCCCGGTCGCGGGCGACGATCTCGCGGCGCAGTGCGGCCTCGTCGATCAGCGGCTCCTTGGTGAGAGCGTTCATGCCGCGCACCAGGGCGCCCAGATCCTTCTCGACGACGAAGTCCGCGCCGTTGTCCATGAACGCCTTGACGGGGCCCGGTACGTCGGCGCGTGCCCGGCCGATCACGTCCCTGATCGACTTGCCGGTCAGGTCCGGGTTCTGTTCCGAACCGGAGAGCGCGAACTCCTTGCCGATGATCTTCTGGTCGAGCACGAACCACGTGTACTCGTATCCGGTCTTCATGATGTGTTCGAGCGTGCCGAGGGTGTCGAAGCCGGGGAAGAGCGGTACCGGAAGCCGGTTCCCGCGGGCGTCCAGCCAGAGGGAGGACGGGCCCGGCAGGATGCGGATGCCGTGGTTCTCCCAGATGGGGTTCCAGTTCTGGATGCCCTCGGTGTAGTGCCACATGCGGTCGCGGTTGATGAGGCGCGCGCCCGTCTCCTCGGCTATCGCGAGCATCTTGCCGTCGACGTGCGCGGGGACGCCCGCGACCATCTTCTCGGGCGGCGTACCGAGCCGCTCGGGCCAGTTCGCGCGGACCAGGTCGTGATTGCCGCCGATGCCGCCCGAGGTGACGATCACCGCCTGCGCCTTGAGCTCGAACGCCCCGGCGACCGTACGGCTGCTGGCCTGCCCGCGTGCGATGCCGGACGGCTCCAGGATCTCCCCGGTGACCGTGTCGACGGTTCCCGCGCTGCGGGACAGCCCGGTCACCCGGTGGCGGAACTTGAGCTGGACGAGCCCCCGGGCGACCCCGGCGCGTACCCGCCGCTCGAAGGGCTCGACCACTCCGGGCCCGGTCCCCCACGTGATGTGGAAGCGCGGCACGGAGTTCCCGTGGCCGTTGGCGTCGTAGCCGCCGCGCTCCGCCCAGCCGACCACCGGGAAGAAGCGGACCCCCTGCTGGTGCAGCCAGGACCGCTTCTCACCGGCCGCGAAGTCCACGTACGCCTCGGCCCAGCGGCGCGGCCAGTGGTCCTCGGCCCGGTCGAAGCCGGCCGTGCCCGTCCAGTCCTGGAGGGCGAGCGCGTGACTGTCCTTGATCCGCATCCGGCGCTGCTCGGGCGAGTTCACGAAGAAGAGTCCGCCGAAGGACCAGTGGGCCTGGCCGCCGATCGACTGTTCCGGCTCCTGGTCGAGGAGAATCACCTTGCGGCCCGCGTCGACGAGCTCCGCGGTCGCGGCGAGCCCCGCGAGGCCCGCTCCGATCACGATCACATCTGCGTCGTAGGCCATGGGCCCGTCCTCTCGGCCTGCCGACGTTTCCGGTCGGCTTCTGTCGGCTTCGTCACGAGCCGGCGGCATCGTCGTTGGTTGATGAGACAGTGGTACGGAAGACATCAGGCACCGGTACCGGTCGAACTGGCAGGGACGCCGCTCGACCAGCCGTTGTTACTGATCGGTCAGATCCTTCGGCAAGAAGAGTGACCGAGTCAACTGCCCGGTTCCGGTTACTCCCGTGGGCAGGGCACGGTCGATGGCACTACAGTCGGCGGCAATACGCGCCCGTGACCCGTGCTCACCCGAACGTATCGAGGTACCCAGCGTGTCGGTTCTCGTTCTGATCCTCTCGGTGAGCGCGGCCTGCTGTCTGGGCTTCGGTTTCGTGCTCCAGCAGAACGCCGCCTCGCACGCCCCGCTGAGCGACTTCCTCTCCCCGCGCCTGCTGCTCGACCTCATCCGGGTGCCCCGCTGGCTGGGCGGCATCGGACTCATGGTGTGCGGCATGATCCTCGGCGCGGTCGCCCTCGGCAAGGGCGAGATCTCCCAGGTGGAACCCCTCCTCGCGACCAACCTGCTCTTCGCGCTCGCGCTCACCCGCCACCAGACCAAGCACCCCCTGGGCCGCCAGGGCTGGGCGGGCCTCGTCCTGCTCGCGGGCGGGGTCACGGCGTTCATCGTGGCGGGCAAGCCCAAGGGCGGCGACTCGGTGACCGATCCGCTGCGGCACTGGCTGATCATCGGGATCATGATCGGGCTCGCGCTGCTGCTCACCACCTACGCCAAGCGTTCCCGGATGACCGCGGCGCCCGTCCTGCTCGCGCTGGCCGCGGGGCTGCTCTACGGCGTGCAGGACGCGCTCACCCGGGTCAGCGGGGAGCGGTTCGGAGCCGGCGGCTGGAATGAGCTGCTGACCGGCTGGCAGCCGTACGGGGTGCTCGCGCTCGGGGTGACGGGCCTCGTACTGGTGCAGAGCGCCTTCGAGACGGCGGAGCTGCGGATGTCGCTGCCCGCGCTCACCGCCGCCCAGCCGCTCGCCGGAATCGTGTGCGGCGTGGGTTTCCTCGGGGACAAGCTGCACACGGACGTGGGGGCACTCACCTGGGAAGCGGCGGGGCTCGCGGCGATCGTGGCGGGAATCGTCCTGCTGGGCATGCACCCCGCGATGCCGACGGGCACCCCCAGGACCGAGTCGGTACGGGACCTCCAGCCGCATTGAGGGCGTACGGCGGCGCCGGGCCGCACGGACGGCACGCACCGCACCCGGTGCCGACGGCTGCTTGGATGGGGCCATGAGCGCCGCTGACGAGATCCTCGACATCGTGGACGAGAACGACGTGGTCGTCGGGCAGTCCCCGCGCGGCGAGGCGTACGCGCGCGGTCTACGCCACCGCTGCGTGTTCATCCAGGCCCGGGACGCCCGGGGCCGCCTCTTCGTCCACCGCCGCACGCCCACCAAGCTCGTCTTCCCCTCCCTGTACGACATGTTCGTCGGCGGGGTCGTGGGCGCGGGCGAGTCCTACGACCGCGCGGCCCTGCGCGAGGCCGAGGAGGAACTCGGGGTCTGCGGACTCCCTCAGCCCGTCCCCCTCTTCAAGTTCCTCTACGCCGACGGCTCCGCCCGGACCTGGTGGTCGGCCGTCTACGAGGTCCGCTGTGAGCTCCCGGTGAACCCCCAGGCGGAGGAGGTCGCCTGGCACGACTTCCTCACCGAGGAGGAGGTCGAGCGGCGCCTGACGGACTGGACGTGGGTGCCGGACGGCCTGGCGGCGTACGAGCGCCTGAAGGACTACCGGGCGACGGGCACCGACTGAGCCCCCGCCGGGCCCCCGGTAGGGTCGATGGCGTGATCGAATTCGTGCGGAACGTCCGGCTGTGGTTCGCACCCGAGGAGGTCCGGCAGGAGGGCGTCACGCCCGACTACCGGTTCTCGCTGGCGAACGAGCGGACCTTCCTGGCCTGGCTGCGCACCGCGCTGGCGCTGATCGGCGGCGGCTTCGCCGTGGATCAGTTCCTGCCGGACCTGCGCTGGGGCTGGCGGGTCGGCCTCGCGCTGGCCCTGCTGGCGGCGGGCGTGCTCTGCTCGCTGCGCGCCGTCAATCACTGGGTGCGCTGCGAGCGCGCGATGCGCCGCGGGGAGGACCTTCCCGTGTCGCGCTTCCCGGCACTGCTGAGCATCGCCGTCGCGATCGTGGCCGTCGCGATGGTCGTCGTCGTCCTCGTCGGCTGGGAAGGGTGACCGTGCCCGGCCCCCAGCACCGTCCCGAGCGGGACCCGGGGCTGCAGCCGGAGCGTACGCGGCTCGCGTGGCGGCGTACGACCCTGTCGAGCACCGTCGCCGCGGTCCTCGCGGCGAAGGCGGCGCTGCACGGCGGTCCGTCGGCGATCGATGTGACGGCCTGCGCCCTGTGCTGCGCGCTGTGGCTGGGCTTCCTGGCGCTCGCGCACCGGCGCATCCGGGTGCTCGCGACACCCGGCCCCGGCGGTCCGCCCGCGCTTGCACCGCGGCACGCGACGGCGGCGACCCTGTGCACGGTCGCCCTGGCCGTGTGTGCGGTAGCACTGGTGTTCTGATCAGGATCAAATGGGGCGTAAGGGTGCAAATGACGATGAATGCGGTTCTTTCTGGCGCTAGCCTGAGCCGTCATTTCACGCCACTCACGAAGGCGAGCACCATGACCACCCTTCACGTGGAGCATCCGACCCACGCGCACACGCACGGCCCGGACTGCGGGCACACCGCCGTGCCGCACGGGGACCACGTCGACTACGCGCACGACGGACATCTGCACCGGGAGCACTCCGGTCACTGGGACGAGTGCGAGCCGAGCGGCCACACGGCGCACGGCGAGCACGGCCACCGGCACGGCGAGGGCTGCGGGCACCCGGCGGTCGCGCACGGCGACCACGTCGACTACCTGCACGACGGTCACCGCCACGCCGAGCACGACGGCCACTGGGACGACCACTAGGGCCCGTCCGGGACAGCCACCGGACGCAAGCGCGCCCCGGCGTCTCCCCCCGGCTCCCGGAGGGAGACGCCGATCACGTTTCGTCCGGGCGCTGGACGACATACCGACTGGTCGGCATCATGGTCACGTCCCGATTTCCCGGCGTGCAGGAGAAGTGATGAGTCCCGACCACCCGCCAGGTCTCGACCTCGACCGACTGCGCGGCCTGCTCGACGGCGAGCGGCCCGGTCTGGTGCACGGCCCGCTGACCGGCCGGCTGATCGAGGGCGGACGGTCGAACCTCACGTACGCGGTCACGGACGGCACCACGAGCTGGGTCGTCCGACGGCCCCCGCTCGGGCACGTACTGGCCACCGCGCACGACATGAAGCGCGAGCACCGCGTCATCAGCGCGCTGCACCCGACCGCCGTCCCCGTACCGCGTCCGGTGCTGCTGTGCGAGGACGAGGAGGTGCTGGGCGCGCCCTTCTACGTCATGGAGTTCGTGGTCGGCACCCCGTACCGCACCGCCGAGCAGCTCGCCCCGCTTGGCCCGGAGCGCACCCGGGACGCGGTGCTCGGGCTCGTCGACACACTCGTCGAACTGCACGCCGTCGACCCCGCAGCCGTGGGCCTCGCGGACTTCGGGCGCCCCGAGGGTTTCCTCGACCGGCAACTGCGCCGCTGGGGCAAGCAGCTGGACGCCTCCAGGAACCGTGAGCTCGCCGGGATCGACGAACTGCACGCCGCCCTCGGCCGTGAGCTGCCGCACTCCCCCGCGCCCTCCGTCGTGCACGGCGACTACCGGCTCGACAACGTGTTGATCGGTGAGGACGACCGGATCAAGGCGATTCTGGACTGGGAGATGTCCACGCTCGGCGATCCGCTCACCGACCTGGGCCTCCTGGTGATGTACAGCGCGCCGTTGGACCTGCCCGACTCCCCCATCAGCACGACCGCCTCGGCCGCCGGGCACCCGGACCCGGCCGAGATCATCGAACGGTACGCCGCGCGCTCGGGGCGCGACGTGTCCGACGTCGCCTGGTACACGGCGTTCGCCTGGTTCAAGCTCGCCGTGATCCTGGAGGGCATCCACTACCGCTACACGCTCGGCCAGACGGTCGGCGCCGGCTTCGACCGCATCGGTGAACTGGTCCCGTTCTTCATCGAGCACGGTCTGACCACTCTTCAGGAAGGCTGATCCGAGATGGACTTCGCATTCGACGCGCGTACCGAGGAACTGCGCGGGAAGCTGCTCGCCTTCATGGACGAGTACGTCTACCCGGCGGAGGCGGTGGCGGAGGAGCAGCGCGCCCGGCTGGCCTCTCCGTGGGACACGCCCGCCGTGGTCGGGGAGTTGAAGGCGGAGGCCCGCAGGCAGGGCCTGTGGAACCTCTTCCTGCCCGACGCGGAGTACGGCGCCGGGCTGACCAACCTCCAGTACGCGCCGCTCGCCGAGATCACCGGCCGCAGCCCGCACTTGGCACCCACCGCGCTGAACTGCGCCGCGCCGGACACCGGCAACATGGAGGTGCTCGCGCAGTTCGGCGACGAGCAGCAGAAGAAGCAGTGGCTGGAGCCGCTGCTCGCCGGTGAGATCCGCTCGGCGTTCGCGATGACCGAGCCGGAGGTGGCCTCCTCCGACGCCACCAACATCACCACGCTCATCGAACGCGACGGTGACGACTACGTCATCACCGGCCGCAAGTGGTACATCTCCGGGGCGATGAACCCCGACTGCAAGATCTTCATCGTGATGGGCAAGACGGAGCCGGACGGGCCGGACATCCGCCGCCAGCAGTCCATGGTCCTGGTCCCGCGCGACACCCCGGGGCTCGAAGTCAGGCGCGCCATGCAGGTGTACGGCTACGAGGACCACTCCCACGGCGGGCACGCGGAGGTCGTCTTCGACCATGTCCGCGTCCCGGTGAGCAACCTCGTCGGCGAGGAGGGCGGCGGTTTCGCCATCGCCCAGGCGCGGCTCGGCCCGGGCCGCATCCACCACTGCATGCGGCTGATCGGCATGGCCGAGCGGGCGATCGAGCTGATGTGCCGTCGGGCCGTGTCCCGTACGGCCTTCGGTAAGCCGCTCGCCCAGCAGGGCGTGGTCCAGAACTGGATCGCGGACGCGCGCGTCGCCGTCGAACAGCTGCGTCTGCTGGTCCTGAAGACCGCCTGGATGATGGACACCGTCGGCAACAGGGGCGCCCACACCGAGATCCAGGCCATCAAGATCGCCACCCCGCGCACGGTCGTGGACATCCTCGACAAGGCGGTCCAGCTGCACGGCGCGGGCGGTGTCAGCCAGGACTTCCCGCTGGCCGAGCTGTGGGCGAGCGCGCGGACGCTGAAGCTCGCGGACGGCCCGGACGAGGTGCACCAGCGGTCGCTGGCGCGACGGGAGATCAAGAAGTACGTGTGACCGTCCGGTCCGGTGGGGCGGTGACGGGCTCTTTCGCCCCCACCGCCCCTACCCGTTCCCGTCCCCTGGGGGCTGCGCCCCCAGACCCCCGCAGAAGATCGCGCGGTTCCCTCCCCGCGCCCCTGAAAGGGACTACGGCCGCAGCGCGCGCAGCAGCAGGTCGGCCAGGTGGTCGGCGACCTCCTGGGGGGTGAGGGGGCCGTCGGGGCGGTACCAGGTCGACAGGTGGTGCACCGAGCCGAAGTGGTAGTCGACGACCAGGTCGGCCGGGGTGGCGGTGGAGAAGACGCCCTTCTTCTGGCCCTCCTCCACGAGCGCGCGGAATCGTTCGTGGTAGCGGCGGCGCTCGGCGCGCACCTGCTTGTCCTTCTCGGGGCTGAGGTGGTGCATGGAGCGGAAGAAGATCGCCGCGTCGTCGAGGTTGTCGATCGTGGTGACGACGACGTCGGCGGCGGCACCCCGCAACCGCTCCTCGACCGGCGCGTCGGCATCGGCGAACGCGTCCAGCCGCTCCTGCTGAAGCCGCAGCACACGCGCGTACACCTCGTGCAGGAGGTCGTCCTTGGAGCCGAAGTAGTGGTACAGCGCGCCTTTGGTGACGCCCGCCGCCTCCACGATCTCCTGCACGGATGTGCGGTCGTAGCCCTGCTCGGCGAAGAGCCTGGTGGCGGCGGCCAAGAGCCGCTGCGGGACGGGCGTACCGTCTCCGTCCGTCGTCCTGGGCACTGCCGCCACCTGCCTTTCGAGCGTTGTCCGGTGAAACGCGTCGTCTACTGAGAGTCCTGGGGACGGGAACGCAGTTCCCGACGGAGGATCTTGCCACTCGCCGTCTTCGGCAGCTCGGGCAGGATCTCCACATGCCGCGGATATTTGTAGGCGGCCAGTCTCTCCTTGCAGTACGCGGCGAGCGCGTCGGGGTCCTCGTCCGCGCCGGGCCGCAGGCTGATGTAGGCCTTCACGGTCTCACCGCGGTAGCCGTCGGGGATGCCGACGACGGCCGCCTCCCGGACCGAGGGGTGCGTGTAGAGCACGTCCTCGACCTCGCGGGGCCACACCTTGAAGCCGGACGCGTTGATCATGTCCTTCTTGCGGTCGACTACGTAGAGCCAGCCTTCGGGGTCCATGAATCCGATGTCGCCGGTGCGCAGCTCACCGTCCGGGAAGGTCTCGGCGGTGGCCTCGGGGCGACGCCAGTAGCCGGGCACGACCTGGGGGCCTCGTACGAGGATCTCGCCCTGTTCGCCGAAGGGCACCTCCTGGCCCTGGTCGTCGACGATGCGTACGACCGTGTCGGGGCCCGGCACACCGACGGCCAGCGTGCCCGAGACCGGGTCGACGGGAGCCTCCCGGCCCGGCGGTACGGAGGCGCAGGGCGCGGTGCACTCGGTGAGTCCGTAGCCGTTGCGGATGTAGGGCCCGAAGCCGGCCCGGAACTTCTCCACCAGAGCCGGCGGCAGTGGCGCGCCGCCCGAGGAGATGTTCACGAAGGAGGCGAAGTGGTCGGGCGTGACCGCCGGATGCGCCGCGAGTGCCATGAAGGCGGTCGACGGGCCGACCGTGTACAGCGGCCTGTGCTCGGCGAACGCGTCGAGGACGACCCCCGCCTCGAAGCGGTAGGCGAGGACGAGCGTGCCCACACTGTCGAGGCAGGCGGCGAGCTGGCAGACCATCCCCGTGATGTGGAACAGGGGCGCCATCGCGAAGTAGACGGGCGCCTCCGGCAGCCCGAGGCCCGTCCGCTGCCGCTCGGCGTTGTACATGATGTTGCCGTGCGTGTTGGTGGCCCCCTTGGGGGTGCCGCTCGTCCCCGAGGTGTAGCTGATCAGCGCGATGTCGGAGGGCTCCGCGTCACGCCCCGCGGGGGCCTTGTGGCCCGCCCGGGCGACCGCCACCAGATCGTCGGCGTCCGCGGCCTGCGGCAGCCGCTCGAAGGTCAGCACTCGCGCGTCGCCCCGAGTCTGGAAATCCAACTCGCATGCCGTGAGGACGACGCTCACGGCCGAGTCGGCGGCCGTCTCGCGCAGATACGACTCCCACGCGCGGTCGGAGCACACCAGGGCGCGTACGTCCGCGTCGTGCAGGACGTGGCGCACCTCGCCGGACTTGTACATCGGGTTGACCGGCACGACGGTCGCGCCCGCCTTCCAGGCGCCGAGCAGCGCGAGCACGAAGTGCGGGGAGTTCTGGAGCAGGATCGCGACGCGGTCGCCGCGCTCCAGACCGCGGGCGGCGAGATGCCCGGCGACGGAGTCGCTCAGCTCGTCCACCTCGCGGTAGCTCAGCCGCCCGTCGAAGTAGGCGAGCGCGGCGCGGTCCGGAGCGTCCGCCACGGCGCCGCGCAGGGCGTGCACCAGGGAGTCGGCCGGGCTCACCGGGCCACTCTGGGCGTCATTGAGGAGGGCCACCCAGGGCCGGTCGGCGTAGGTGGTCACCGGGTCGCCTCCCACTTCTGCTGGAGGTGGTTCATGTTCGTCAGCCAGCGGTCCGGTTCGGCGGCCCGCACCTGGTAGTACCCGGCGACCTCGGGGTGCGGCAGGATCAGGAAGCGGTCCTCCTCGATCCCCGCGAACAGCGCGTCGGCGACGGCCTCGGGCTCGATGGCGGTGGGCTGCAGGACCAGGTCGCCCGCGCTGCCGGTGGCGTCGAGCATGTCGGTGCGCACGCCCTGCGGACAGATCGCGTGCACCTTCACGCCGCGGTGGCGGTACGTCAGCGACAGCCACTCGGCGAAGGCGTACGCGCCGTGCTTGGTGACGCTGTAGGGCGCGGCGCCGATCATGGTGAGCAGTCCGGCGGCGGAGACGGTGGAGACGAACCGGCCGCTGCCGCGCTCCAGCCAGGCCGGGAGCAGCTCCTGGGCCGCCCGGACGTGCGCCATCACGTTGACGTCCCAGGCGAGCGCCCAGACCTTCTCGTCGGCCGACTCACTGCCGGCCGAGGGGAGGCCCGCGTTGGCGCAGTAGACGTCGATGGTGCCCCCGAGGGCGTCCCGGGCCTCGGCCACGATCGCGGACGCGTCGCCGGGAACCGCGATCGCCCCGATCTCCTCGGCCACGGCCTTCGCCTTGGCGGCGTCCAGGTCGTTGACGACGACCCGGGCCCCCTCGGCGGCGAAACGACGGGCCAGCGCGGCTCCGATACCGCCTCCGGCCCCGGTGACGACCACTCCCGCATCCTGCACGGCTTCCACCATCGGTCTCCTTCGACACGACGCGACGCAACACGGCTCAGCTGCGACCCCAGACTAACCAGTCGGTATGTAGTGAGGGAAGGGGCGCCCTCACGGGGGCGCGGGGCCGTGCCGTGTATGCGGCTCCGCCGCGTGGGCGCGACCGGCCACATACGGCCCGCCGCTTACGAACTCTCCGCGGGAGCGCCTAACGTGCCGGTGCCAGCCTTCCGCGATCACGGAGGTCCCCCCATGCGCCCTTCCCGCCGAGCCCTCCTCACCGCCACCGCCACGGCCACCGCCACCGCCGCCTTCGCGGCGACCCCCACCACCCGCACCACCCCCACCAGGACGACATCCCATACCGACCCCCTCCGTACCGGCTTCGAGCAGCTCCAGGCGTCCGGCTACGCCGCCCTCCACGGCCGGCGTGTCGGCGTCGTCACGAACCCCACCGGTGTCACCAGAGACGTTCGCCACATCGTCGACGTGATGCACGCCGACCCCCGCGTCGAGCTGACCGCCGTCTTCGGCCCGGAACACGGTTTCCGCGGCACCGCGCAGGCCGGCGGCTCCGAGGGCCGCTACGACGACCCGGCGACCGGACTCCCGGTCTACGACACGTACCTCAAGAGCGGCAAGCCTCTCGCCGACGTCTTCACCGCCTCCGGCGTGGACACCGTCGTCTTCGACATCCAGGACGTGGGCGCGCGTTTCTACACGTACATCTGGACGCTGTACGACTGCATGGAGGCGGCCCGGCTCGCGGGCAAGCGCTTTGTGGTGCTGGACCGGCCGAACCCGGTGACCGGACGGGCCGCCCAGGGCCCGGTGCTGCACAAGGAGTTCGCGACGTTCGTCGGGCGGCAGCCCATCGCGCAGGCGCACGGGATGACGGTGGCGGAGCTCGCGCGGCTGTTCAACGGGGAGTTCCTGGCGGCGCCGGTGGAGCTGACCACCGTACTGATGTCGGGCTGGAAGCGGTCGGACTTCTACGACGCCTCCGGCCTGCCGTGGGTGCCTCCGAGCCCGAACATGCCGACGGCCGACACCGCCCTGGTGTACTCCGGAACGTGTCTCTTCGAGGGGACGAACCTGTCGGAGGGGCGCGGCACGACCCGTCCGTTCGAGCTGCTGGGCGCGGAGGGCATCGACGGCCGATGGGCTCTGGAGGCGAACCGACTCAAGGTCCCGGGCGTGCGCTTCAGGGAGGCGTACTTCGCTCCGACCTTCTCCAAGTTCCAGGGAAAGACGATCGGCGGCGTACAGATCCATGTGCACGACCGGGCCGCGTACGACCCCGTCCGCACCGGAATCGCCCTCCTGGTGACCGCCAAGAAGGTCTGGAGCGGCTTCGCCTGGCGCTCGGACAACTGGATCGACAAGCTGACCGGCTCCGCCAGGGTGCGCACGATGATCGACGCGGGGGCGACGACCGACGAGGTCGTGGCCGCCTGGCAGGACGAGCTGAAGGCCTTCCAAAAGATCCGGAAGGAATATCTTCTCTACGGATGAGCGGAAAGAATTTCTTTTCCGCGGTTGAGTCGTGACGTATGGCCAATCCTCGCCCCCGGTAGGACGATGCGCCCACATCGCACCGCCTTCGGGGGACGAGGGGGCTTGCCATGGCGGATCCGGCAGTCAGTGTTTCTCCCTACTGGGAGCTGACCTTCGACGCGGACGGGGACGTGGACGGCCGGGAAAGGGACCGGCTGCTCGCGGAGGTGCCCGGGCGCGCAGTGCGTGACCTGATCGTCTTCGCGCACGGCTGGAACAACGACCGCTCCGGCGCGACGCGCCTCTACAGCCAGTTCTTCGCGCCCGTGCCGGGTCTCGCGCCGCACGCGCGTCTGGGCTACGTCGGTGTGGTGTGGCCCTCGATGCGGTTCTCGGACGAGCCGATCCCCGGCTTTCCCCGGTCGGTGGCCGCCGACGTGCCCGCGGCCGCCCGCACCGCGCTCGACAAGGACACCCGGCACGCGCTCCTGGAGGTGTTCCCCGGCCGGGCGACGGTCGTCGAGCAGATCGCGCGCCTGCTGGACCAACAGCCGGACGAGGGAGCCTCGTTGGAGGAGTTCGGGCGCCTGGTGCGGCTGCTGGTGGAGGTGCCACCCCAGGGACCGCAGGCCGCTTTCGCCGCGGACACGCTCGCGGAGGGCGGCCCGCAGGGCGACCCGGCGATGCTCTTCGGGGACACGGCCACGGTGTGCGGCGAGTTCGCCGAGGCGCTGGCCGGGATGACGGCCTCCGGCGAGACCTTCTCCCTGCCGCGGCCCTGGGACGGGGCGCGTGAACTGCTGCGCCAGGCCACCTACTACGCCATGAAGCGGCGCGCAGGCACGGTGGGCGAGCGTGGGCTCGGGCGCGCGCTCGGGCGGCTCGCGGCCGCCGCGCCCGGGGTGCGGGTGCACCTGGTCGGACACAGCTTCGGCGGACGGCTGGTCTCCTTCGCGCTGCGCGGACTGCCCGAGGGCGTACGCACGGTGAAGTCCGTGACGCTGCTCCAAGGGGCCTTCTCGCACTACGCGTTCGCCGCGCAACTGCCCGGCGACCCGGGGGCGAGCGGTGCGCTGCGCGGTCTGCAGAGCCGCGTCGACGGCCCCCTGGTGTGCTGCTACTCCCACTTCGACACGGCGCTCGGCACGATCTATCCGCTGGCCTCCCGGATGGCGGACGACGACCGTTCGGTGCTGGGTGTCGACCTCGACCCCGGGCACCTCCTGGGTGCCCGCTGGGGCGCGATGGGACACGACGGGGTGCAGGCGGTGGAGGGCACGAAGTCGTTCACGCTCGCCGACGCGCTGCGCGGGCAGCTGCCGGTGTCGGGGTGCGTGAACGTCGACGCGTGCGCGGTGGTGAACCGCGGCGGGCCCCCGAGCGGGGCCCACAGCGACATCTGCCACCGGGAGCTGGCCCAGGTGGTGCTGGCGGCGGGCCGTGTTCGATGACCCGCCGCCGGGGGTCCGCGGCGCGCTCCGGGGTCACCGGTGCGACGTGTACTCCACCACCTGCTGGTAGGTCGGCCGGTTCTGCCAGGTGATCTTGCCGTGCTTGATACCGCCGAGCGTCCGCTGGACGATCGAGTCGGCACACCACTGGTCGCCCGCCGAGCACTGGTCGTCGCCCGGGTAGACCTGGGCGGCGGTCAGGGCGGCCGCCGTCTTGAGTGTGCTGATCAGGGCGTCCCGGCAGGCGCTGAGGGTGCCGCCGCCGCAGTACTTCTGCGACAGTCCGCCCTGCACCGACTCACCGAGGACCGCCCGGATGTCCTTGTCGACATAGCTCCACCAGCCGTACTGGAAGGAGCTTCCGGCGTGCGCGCCGGTCGGGCCGTGCGCGGCCGACGGGGACTCGTCGATGGGCAGGTTGTTGGAGAAGGCCGTGTACAGGTCGGTGCCGAGGCCGGGTTCGAACTCGGCCTTCACCAGCAGCGGCCACCAGGCGTCCAGGATGCGGATCGCGTCGGCGTTGGCGTAGGCCTTCGAACCGGCCGAGGTCTCCTTGCGCTTGGCGCCGGCCGTCACCCAGTCGGACAGTTTGGTCACCGCCGCCGCGGCCGTGGTGTCCGTGACCGTCGAACTGTTGATGACCTTCAGCAGCTTCGGCAGCACGTCCTCGGCCCGCAGATCGGCCAGCGCGGCGTCGGCCATCGCCTTGGTGAGCGAGGACCTGGTCACCCCGCCCGCGGCGACCAGCTTCTTCACCCGGTCCTCCAGGAGGTTCCCGCGGTGCACGGAACCGTCTCCCCAGGGGGCCGTGGTGTAGTCCTTGGCCTGCTTGTTGTTCCAGGAGATGTAGTAGTCCTGGTCGATGGAGTTGGGGTGCGCGGACGGCGGGGTGTACGAGGCGGTGTTCGTCGTCGGGTCCCAGTTCCGCCACTCGTACGCGGCCTGCGCCCAGACAGGGAACTCGGCGTCGACGCCGGCCGCCCGCACCGGGTTGTCACCGCTGTTGTAGTACGCGGTGTGCGAGGAGTCGGCGTAGAACCAGTTGAAGGTGTAGTTGATGTGCTGCACCGCGCCCTGGAACGTCTGCGGGCTCTTCACGTAGTCCGGATCGTTGAGCATCTGGAAGCCGATGATCGAGTCGGCCTCGTGCATGTAGGAGGAGCGCAGGGTCGTGTACGCGACCTTCTTGCCGCCGACCGTCGCGCGGTACTCCACGGGACCGTACTTGGTCCGGTAGACCTGCATGCGGTACGAGCCCGCCGCGGTGCCGTCGGCCGTGGTGGGCTTCCAGGAGTTGGTCCGCTCGACCTTGTCCATGGCGGTGCAGGTGCCGTGGTACAGGTAGTGGTAGTCGTCCTGGCACAGCTCGACGGCGTACGTGTCGATGATGTCCTGGCCGGAGGTCGTCGCGCTCCAGGAGTAGTCCTGGCCGCGCCCGAGTTCGACGTACATGCTCAGGCCCGCGAAGGAGGCGCCGCGCGCGCTGAGGCCCGGCCCCTGGATCTCCTGGAGCATGAGGAGCTGTGGCGCGAAGTAGCCGGTCTGCGGCCCGAAGACGGCGATGGGGTGGCCGCTGGCGGTGTACTTGCCGCTCACCACGAGGGCGTTGGACATCCCGCGCTTCGCGGAGGTGAGGGTGGTGGCGGCCGCCGTCGCCGAGGCACCGGTGGCGGTGGCGGTGGCCGCGCTGCCGGTGCGGTCGTAGACCAGGGGCTCCTGGGTCACCGAGCCGGCGTCGGGCAGGGCCTCGCCCTGCGCGGTGTCGGGCTTCGAGGCGTACGGGAAGCTCTCGCCGTTGTGGACGGTGAGCACCGCCTCGGGGTCGTTGCGCTCGCGGAAGGACTCCCAGACCTTGGTGCCCTCGGTCACGCCGTACTTGGACTGGGCGGCCAGCAGCGAGAGGGCGTTGTTGACCTCGCCGCCGCCTCCGGAGCCGAAGAGCGAGCCGATGACGGAGGCCAGCGCGACCAGGTCGGTGATCTTGAAGTGGTCGATGGTGCCGGCGTTGGTGATGGAGTCCTTGTGGCCGGTCAGGACGTACTCACCGGGGAAGTAGCGGCCGCTGTCGGAGGCGTCGATGTAGGCGTTGATGCCGTCGATGTAGGCGTTGGCGTCGGCGAGGGCCTGCTGGCCGCGGGCACCGTTGTTCGCGATGGCGTTGTCGATCTGGGCCTGCAGATCGGCCTCGGTGTAGGGCGCGTTGCGCCAGAACTCCTGCTCCAGACCCTGGTTGGAGGAGGCCCCGCCGGCGAAGGAGGTCAGCTGGCCGCGGCCGACGTGCCGGAAGACGTCCATCAGCCACAGCCGGTCCTGGGCGGCGGCGTACCCGGCGCCGTACTCGGTGCCGTAGCGGGTGGTGCCGGTGATGTGCGGCACACCGGTCTTCTTGTCGCGGACGATCGTCACGTCGGTGCGTCCGCCGGGCGCGGTGGCGGAGGCGACCTGATCGGAGGCGACCCCGAAGGACGCGTCGTTGAAGAAGTCGTTGATCTTGGCGTCGGTGAGCGTGGCGGCACCCGAGGCCAGGTTGCTGTACGAGCCGAGCTGGTCCTCGGCATGGTCGGGCTGGACGCCGAAGGCCTGGTTGAGCAGGATCTGGGCGAGGGTGGCGTTGCCGTTCTGACCGGGCGGAAGGATGTCGGAACACTGGCCGCCGCAGTAGTCGTTGGCGGCGAGCGCGGTCGTGGTGTCGGCGGCCGCCGCCTGGGTCAGCGGGGACAGCAGGGCGGCTATGAGAGCACAGATGGATGCCGCCCCCAGGAACTTGGGGAATCTGCGGGGAGTTCTCTGTCTGTCGAGTGCGGTGCGTGGGGTGCGCCGTGGCATGGCTGCTCCTACCGACGGGGGTGGGCCGGACGTTACCGCCGGTATCCCCGAGTTGGAAGATGAACATGCGTCAACTTTTCAACGATCACTGAGCAGTTCGGACGTCACGAGCCGTTTAGAGATCGACGGGCCATGCGGATCCGGCGACACCCCACTCATCCCGGCCCACAGGCTTTTCAACAGGTCGCTGACAGCGAGGGGAGGTAGGCCGGAGGTAGTTCGGCCGGTGACTTATGGCGCTCATCGGAAATTGGATGGAGCCGAATCGCGTGTCGATACGTCTACTCGGCGACGTCCCTGGGACGGCAACGCCGAAGTGACCGAAGTACAGGTGCAGGTGTGACGGAGGTGCAGGGCGATGGCGGGTTTTCGGAGTCTGGCGAGACAGGTGCGAGATCCGAGGAATGATCTGGCACTGCGACGCTATTCACTGCGCAAGTGCCTGGAGAGGTTCGCCCCTTACGGGCATCGGGCTACCTGGGACCATCTCTGCTCCCGGGCCGGGTTCGGCCCCGAGGACCGGTCCCCCGATCCAGCGCGGCTCGTGGCCGCACTGGACGAGTTGGAAGAGGCCCGCTCCGTCTGGCTCGCCTACGAGGTCGAGTTCGCCGAGCGCCGCAAGAAGGAGAAGCACGACGGGCTGCGCCGGCCGGGCAGCGTGGACGACTGGCATCGGCTGACCTGGGGCGGATTCGGCGTCGCGTGGTGCGACGATCCGCGGATCCACCCCCGTGAACCACTGGCCGAGGTGCTGCGCCGGCTGATCGCCGCGCTGGAGCGCGAGCCGGGCACGGTCTGCCCGGTCTGCACCGGTGAGCGCCTCACCTGGAAGTACGACCTGGCCCACGAACCGTCGTCGGGTCCCGTCTGCACGGATTGCGGAATCGTCGTACCGCGGCCCGTCCTCACGCCCGAGGCACTGGTGGAGGCCAGGCGCGGGCGGTTGCTCGTCTCCGCGTGAGCGCTCCGCCGGGTTGAACGGGGGGCAGGGGGTCGGCGGTCGGCGGTCGGCGGTCGGGGTCGGCCGGGTTACGGGGACTGCGGGTGAGTCGTCGGCTGCGGGATCGTCCGTGGCTGGGCGCGCAGTTCCCCGCGCCCCTTGGGGGCGCCGACCTCGGCGGGGGCGCAACCGAAGACACCCGGTGGGCCGACGCTAGCAGGCGCAAATCCGCTCGCTCCACCGCTTTCTCCTCGGGACAGTTGGGCTCGATGAATCCCCGATGAGGTACCCGCGCTCCCCGCGGAACCCGAGGAGTCCCGATGTCGACGCTGCGCGTCACCGCCGAAGTGCTGACCGTCCACGAGCATCCGAACGCCGACGCGCTCGAACTGGCCCAGGTGGGCCTGTACCGAGCCGTCGTCGCCAAGGGTGCCTACCGCACCGGCGAGAGTGCCGTCTACATCCCCGAGCAGTCCGTGCTCCCCACCACGCTCATCGAGGAGCTGGGCCTGACCGGACGCCTCGCGGGCCCCGGCTCGGACCGCGTCAGGGCCGTACGCCTGCGCGGTGAGCTGTCGCAGGGCATCGTCTGCCGCCCGAAGGCGCTGGCCGACGTCGACCTGGCGCGGGCCGCCGCGGACGGCACCGACTTCGCCGAGGCGCTCGGCATCGTCAAGTGGGTGCCGCCGATCCCGCCCACCATGAACGGCGACGTCGAGTCCGCGCCCGATCTGCTGCCCTGGGTCGACATCGAGAACATCCAGCGGTACCCGGACATCTTCGCGCCGGGCGAGAACGTCGTCCTGACGGAGAAGCTGCACGGCTCGGCCTGCCTGCTGACCCACCTCGCCGACCAGGACCGCGTGTACGTCTCCTCCAAGGGCTTCGGCGCCAAGTCCCTCGCCCTCAAGGAGGATTCCCGCAATCTGTACTGGCGTGCCGTCCACGCCCACGGCGTCGCGGCGGCCGCGGCCCGGCTCGCCGAACGGCTCGGCGCCCGCCGGGTCGGCATCTTCGGCGAGGTGTACGGGGCGGGCGTGCAGGACCTGTCGTACGGCGCCGACGGCCGCCGCGCGTCCCTCGGCTACGCCGTGTTCGACGTGTCCGCGGAGATCGCCGGCGAGGTCCGCTGGCTGGACGCTGCCGTGCTCCTCGACGGCGAACTGCCGCTGGTGCCACGGCTGTACGAGGGCCCGTACGACATCGACCGCGTCCTGGAGGTCGCCTCGGGCCGGGAGACCGTGTCCGGGCGCGCACTGCATCTGCGGGAGGGCGTCGTGATACGCCCTGCCGTCGAGCGCTACAGCCCCGTGACCGGCGGCCGGGCCATCGCGAAGGCGGTCAGCCCGGCGTATCTGACGCGCAAGGGCGGCACGGAGTACGAGTGACGGTGCGTGCGGTCGCGGAGCGGGCCGGGCAGTGCCCTCAGCAGCACTCTTCGGCCGCGCGCGGCGACTCCTGCGCCCCCTGTGACCGCTGCGGCTCCGGCCGCGCGGTGACGCGCTCCACCATGAGCCGGGAGCCCGTCTGACGCTCACCGAAGACGTCGTCCGGGTTGGACAGCACACAGTTCTCCAGGGACAGACAACCGCACCCGATGCAGTCGGTCAGGTGATCCCGGAGTCGGCTCAACTGTTTGATCCGCTCGTCGAGTTCAGAACGCCAGGCCTCCGACAACCGGGCCCAGTCCTCGCGCGTCGGGGTGCGCTCCTCGGGGAGTTCGGCGAGCGCCTCGCGGATGGTGGCGAGGGGGATGCCGACGCGCTGGGCGGCCCGGACGAAGGCGACACGACGCAGGGCGTCACGGTGGTAGCGGCGCTGGTTGCCGGTGGTGCGACGGCTGCTGATCAGGCCCTTGGACTCGTAGAAGTGCAGGGCGGAGACGGCGGCGCCACTGCGGGCCGACAGCTGGCCGACGGTCAGCTCGTGGATCTTCTCAGGGATCTGGGGCACCCCTCCAACCCTACCTACTTCGTCATCCGCCCTACCGCCTTCGTCACACGCCCGGTCCGTTGACATGCGCCCCGTACCCGACCATGCTAAGCAGTTGCTTAGACATGGAGACGTGGGAGGTCGGGAAGATGGCAGAGCCGAGGACGTTCGCGACGGTCGACGAACTGCGGGCCGCGGTGGGCGAACAGCTGGGGTACAGCGACTGGGTCGAGATCGAGCAGAAGCGGATCGATCTCTTCGCGGAGGCGACCGGCGACCACCAGTGGATCCACGTCGACCCCGAGAAGGCCGCGAGCGGCCCCTTCGGCACGACGATCGCGCACGGCTACCTCACCCTGTCGCTGCTCCCGCTCTTCGGCCCGCAGCTGATCAAGGTCGAAGGCGTGAAGATGGGCGTCAACTACGGGACGAACAAGGTCCGTTTCCCCGCCCCCGTACCGGTCGGCTCACGACTGCGCGCCACCGCGAAGATCACCGGCGTCGAGGACGTACCCGGCGGTGTCCAGGTGTCCGTGGCCTTCACCGTGGAGCGCGAGGGCGGCGACAAGCCGGTGTGCGTCGCCGAGTCGGTGTCGCGCTACTACGTCTGAGCACCCCGCACACACCCCGGGGCCGCTACTCCTTGGCCCCGACCATGCGCAGCACGAGGTCGGCGTAGAGCGCGCCGACCTCGTCGGGCGTACGGGGTCCGTCGACGTTGAACCAGCGGGCCACGTCGATGCAGAGGGAGAGCACGGCGAGCGTGGTGCCCGGCACGTCCGGCACGTCGAAGTCGCCCGCCGCCACGCCGTCCGCGATGATGCCGCGCACGGCCGCGTCGGTCTGCCGTCGCAACGCGACGATCTCCGCCCGCGCCTCGGGCCCGAGAGCTTCCAGTTCGTACTGCACGACCCGCGCGGTGGTGTGCTGCCCGGCGTGCCACCGTACGAAGGACCGCACGGCGTCGGTGAGCCGCTCGGCGGCGCTGCCGCCACCCTGCGCCGCGCTGCGCACGATGTCGAGCGCCTTGTCGTGCCCGATCCGGCTGATGCGGTGAAGCAGCTCTTCCTTGGTCTTGTAGTGGATGTAGAGCGCTGCGGGGCTCATGCCCGCGCGGCCCGCGATGTCCCGGGTCGTCGTCGCGTGGTATCCGCGCTCGGCGAAGGCCTCCACGGCGGCGACGAGCAGCCGCCGGGCCGCGTCCGGGGTGACCTCGGCCCACGGCTGCATCTCGCCGCCGGCCGTCTCCTCCGCCGTACTCATCGCTGGTTCGCCCCTCTCGCTGACAGGAGGTACACCATACCGCCGAAGCTGAGCGGGCGCTTAGCGTGCCCGCTCAGCGCCCGCGTCCTGACGGTCCCGGATCACCTTGGCCAGCGTGAAGGACGACGTCACCAGGTAGAGGACGGCGATGGCGAGAAAGGCTCGCACCCAGGCGTCGGCGTGCAGCCTGTAGATACCGACGGCGGTCGCCACCATGGCGACGGAGAAGGAGGCCACGGCCTGCCCGTAGAAGGCCGCCGTGTTCTGATGCTTGACGGGTGTCTCACTCATGGGAACAAGGGTCGGCGGACGCGACCGACGCCGCATCCGCCCCCGTACTCAAGTCCGCGTGCCGGCGTACTCAGAAGGCGGAGACCCCCGTCAGCGCCCGCCCGATGACCAGCTTCTGTATCTGGCTGGTGCCTTCGTAGAGGGTCATCACGCGGGCGTCGCGCAGCAGCTTGCCCGCCGGGTACTCGTCGATGTAGCCGTAGCCGCCGAAGACCTGGAGCGCGTTGTTCGCGGCGCGCACGGCCGCCTCGGAGGCGAAGAGCTTGGCCTTCGACGACTCCGTGGCGAAGGGCAGTCCGCGGTCGACGAGATCGGCGACCCGCCAGGTCAGCAGCCGTGCCGCGTCCACGTCGACGGCGATGTCGCTGATCAGTTCCTGGACGAGCTGGTGGTGCGCGATGGTCTTCCCGAACTGCTCCCGCTCGGTCGCGTACCGCACGGCGACGTCCAGGGCCGCCTGGGCGATGCCGACACACCCGGCGGCGACCGACATCCGCCCCTTGGCCAGGGCGGACATGGCCACGGAGAACCCCTTGCCCTCGGGCGCCAGCATGGCGCTCGCGGGTACGCGCACGTCTTCCAGAACGAGTTCGGCGGTGGCCTGGCCGCGCAGGCCGAGCTTGCCGTGGATGGTGCGGCGGGTCAGGCCGGGGGTGTCGGTCGGCACGAGGAAGGCGGAGACGCCCTTGTGGCCGGGCGCGTCGGTGGAGCGGGCGAAGAGCAGGACGACGTCGGCCCAGGTCCCGTTGGTGATGAACATCTTGGTGCCGTTGATGACGTAGTCGTCGCCGTCGCGTACGGCCTTCGTCGTCAGGTTGCCCGCGTCCGAGCCGGTGCCGGGCTCGGTGAGGCCGAAGCACCCCACGTAGGCGCCGGAGGTCAGTCCCGGCAGCCACTGCCGCTTCTGCTCCTCGCTCCCCCATGACGCGATCGTCTTGGCCACGAGACCGAGCGAGACGGAGACGATGCCGCGTACGGAGGAGTCACCGCGGCCCAGTTCCTCCGTCACGAGGCAGTACGCGAGGTGGTCGCCGCCGCTGCCGCCGTACTCCTCGTCGACGGTGAGCCCGAGGAAGCCGACCTCGCCGAGCTTCTTCACGAGCGAGCGGTCGACCTCCTCCGCCCGGTCCCACTCGACGACGTGTGGGGCGATCTCGCGGTCCACGAAGTCCTTGGCGAGTTGCCGGACGGCGGTCTGCTCCTCGCTGAGCTCCAGGTTCATGACGGTCACCCCATGTGAAAGCTGTACATTCGAAAAGCTAAATTAGCACTGCTAGTTTAAGTCCGCAGCCCTACTATGTGCGCCATGGCCCGACCGCGCAAGCCCCTCCTGAGCACCGACCGGATCGTCGACACGGCACGGGCCCTGGTGGACGCGGAGGGTCTGGCCGCCGTCTCCACACGGCGGCTGGCCGCCGAACTGGGTGTGAGCGGGCCCTCCCTCTACAACCACTTCCGCACCAAGGACCAGATCCTGGAAGCGGTCGCGGACTCCGTGAGCGCGCAGGTCGACCTGTCGATGTTCGAGGACGGGCGGGACTGGCGTACCGCCCTGCACGACTGGGCCGTGTCCTACCGGGCGGCGCTGCGCGACCACCCGAACATCGTCCCGGTCCTCGCCCGCGGTCCCGGGCGCCGACCCGCCGGGCTGCGCCTCGCGGACGCCGTCTTCGGCGCGATGGTCGACGCCGGCTGGCCACCGGCCCAGGCCACGTCGATCGGCGCTCTGATGCGCTACTTCATCATGGGCTCCGCCCTCGGGTCCTTCGCCGGGGGCTTCGTCGACGACGAGAGCGCGTACGATCCCGCCGACTATCCCCACCTCGGCCAGGCCCACCTGCTCGCCGAGCAGCAGGAGAAGGTGGACGAGCGGGCCTTCGAGGTGGGACTCGGAGCGTTGCTGGACGGGCTGACGGAGCAGTTCGGGAGGGCGACGGGCGAGGACTGACGGCGCCGAGGCGATGAGCCCCCGGGCGGGTTCGTTGACTGCGGGTGGGTGGGGGCTTGGCGCGCAGTTCCCCGCGCCCCTGGGGCACGGGGCTGCGCCCCGGCGCCCCATCGCTTCGGCCCCATGGGGTTCGTCCTCGCACGCCGGACGCACTGGAGGACTTGAGGGGCGCGGGGAACTGCGCGACCAGCCCCCACCCACCCGCAGCCCAAGATCCCCCCTCGGCCCGGACCGTTCGGCTGGGGCCGAAATGTCGAGGGCGGATGATGAAAGGCATGACGAGGTCGACGAATCCGGTCGCACCGGGACTCGCCACGCTGGCGGCGATGTTCGCGGACGAGACCCGCGCCACCTTCCTGCTCACCCTGCTCGACGGCCGCGCCTGGACCGCGGGAGAACTGGCCAGGCACGCCCACGTCGCCCCCTCGACGGCCAGCGAACACCTGGGCAAGCTCGTCGCCGGCGGCCTGCTCACCGAGGAACGACAGGGCCGACACCGCTACGTACGGCTCGCGGACCCCCACGTCGCCCAACTCGTCGAGGACCTCGCCTCCCAGGTCGCACCCGACACCACCCGACGCCCCCGCACCCTGCGGGAAGCCGACACGGGCTGCGCGATGGCCCGCGCCCGCACGTGCTACGACCACCTCGCGGGCCGCCTCGGCATCACCCTCACCGACGCCCTCACCCACCGCGGCCTGCTCCGCCAGGACACCGGGTTCGCACTCACGGACGCGGGCCTGCGATGGTTCGACGAGGCAGGCATCGACCTGAACCGCACCGGCCGCCGCCCCCTCACCCGCGGCTGCCTCGACTGGACCGAACGCCGCCCCCACCTCGCGGGGATCGCCGGCGCGGCCCTGTGCCGCCACGCCCTGGACGCCCGCTGGTGCGTACGCATCGGCTCGGAGCGCGCGGTCAGGGTCACGCCCGACGGCGAGCGGGCCTTCGCGCAACTCCTGGGCATCGAGGCGACGGCACTCCTCTGACCGGCCATGTCCCACCGCGGTGTCCGAAAGCCGCGAGCACCCTGCCCCGTACCCCACCTAGCCTCGGGACCATGATGAACGCCACCTCCCCCGCTTCCGCCCGCCGCGCGGACCTGCTCGCCGCGGGCGCCGCGACCGTCACCATCGTGCTGTGGGCCTCCGCCTTCGTGTCGATCCGCAGCGCCGGCGCGGCGTACTCGCCGGGCGCGCTGGCACTGGGGCGGCTGCTGGCGGGATCCGTCGCGCTGGGCGCCCTCTGTCTCGTACGCCGCGAGGGGTGGCCGCCGCGCGCCGCCTGGCGCGGGATCGCGATATCCGGCCTGCTCTGGTTCGGCTTCTACATGGTGGTGCTCAACTGGGGTGAGCAGCAGGTGGACGCCGGCACGGCGGCGCTGGTCGTGAACATCGGCCCGATCCTCATCGCACTCCTCGGCTCCCGGCTCCTCGGCGACGCGATGCCGCCGCGGCTGCTCGCGGGCATGGCGGTGTCGTTCGCGGGGGCGGTCGCGGTGGGGCTGTCGATGTCCGGCGGGGGCGGGTCCTCGGTGCTGGGAGTGGTCCTGTGTCTGCTCGCCGCCGTCGGCTACGCGGCGGGGGTCGTCGCGCAGAAGCCGGCGCTCGGGCGGGCGAGCGCTCTCCAGGTGACCACGTTCGGATGTCTGGTCGGGACGGTGGCGTGCCTGCCGTTCGCGGGGCAACTCGTCCACGACGTGGCGAACGCGCCCGCCACCGCCACCCTCAACGTGCTCTACCTGGGCGTCTTCCCGACCGCGCTGGCGTTCACGACCTGGGCGTACGCGCTGGCCCGGACCACCGCGAGCCGGATGGGCGCGACGACCTACGCGGTGCCCGCGCTCGTCGTCGCGATGTCCTGGCTGTTCCTCGACGAAGTACCGGCGCTGCTCACGCTCGCGGGCGGCGCACTGTGCCTGGCAGGCGTCGCGGTGTCCCGCTCCCGCCCCCGGTCCACAGCTTTCCGGGACACGGAGAACCCCGCGACCAACCCCCACACACCCGCCGACAGCCAAGCCACCCGGGGCTAGAACACCACCAGCGCTCGTCCGCCCTTCCCCGCCACCATGTTCTCGAACGCCCCCGCGATCCCGTCCAGCCCGATCCGCTCGGTCACCAGCATCCCCAGATCCAGACGCCCCGCGCGCACATGCTCCGCCAGCACCGGCAGGTCCCGCGCAGGGTCGGAGTTGCCGTACACGCAGCCGGAGAGCGTACGTCCCCAGTGGAAGATCTCCAACGCGTTGAAGGTGACCTGCTGGTCCTTGCCACCGATGCCGACGACCGTCGTACGCCCGCCGCGGCGGGTGGAGTCCCAGGCCGCGCGAATGGTCACGGCACGGCCCACACACTCGACGGCGACGTCGACACCCTGCTTGCCGGTGAGGGAGCGGATCTCGCGGGCGGTGGTGTCGGAGGCGACGACGTAGTGCGTGGCACCGGCCTCGCGTGCCAGTTTCTCCTTCTCGGGAGAGATGTCCACCGCGATGACCTGCGACGCGCCCGCGATCCGCGCCGCCTGGAGCGCCGCGAGCCCGACCCCGCCCACCCCGAACACGGCGACGGTCTCACCGGCACGCACCCGCGCCGAGTGGTGGACGGCGCCGTACCCGGTGAGGACGGCGCAGCCGAGGAGGGCGGCGTCGGTGAGGGGGACGCCGTCCGGGACGGGCAGGACGCAGCCGGCGGCCACGACGGTCTCCTCGGCGAACGCGGCGACGTTCAGGCCGGGATGGAGGTCGCTCCCGTCGGAGGCGCGCCGCGCGTACACGTCGCCCGCGCCGGTCAGCGCGTTGGCGCACAGCCACACCTCCCCCAGCGAGCAGGCATGGCAACTTCCGCAGGAGGGCGCCCAGTTGAGGACGACTCCGTCGCCGGGCGCAACACCTGTGACGCCCTCCCCGACGGAGACGACGGTTCCGGCACCCTCGTGCCCGAGGACGGCGGGGACGGGCACCCGCATGGTGCCGTCGGACAGCGAGAGGTCGGAGTGACAGACCCCGGCGGCGGCCAGCCGGACACGGACCTGACCGGGACCGGGCGCCGGGAGGTCGATCTCAACGATCTCCAGGGGGGCGCCCACGGCGGGAAGTACGGCAGCGCGAACCACGTAAAAGCTCCTCGGCCCAGAACTCTGGAACTGACTGGAATGGAGTGGAACGGAGTGGAGTGGAGTGGAGTGGAGCGGGCTAGAACTGGAGGGACTTCGTCTGGAGGTACTCGGACAGGCCGTGCGCGCCCAGTTCCCGTCCGACCCCGGACTGCTTGTAACCGCCGAACGGGGCACTGGGGTTGAACCGGCCGCCGTTGATGTCGACCTGCCCGGTGTCGAGCCGTCGCGCGAAGGCGACCGCCTCGGCCTCGTCACCCGCCCACACCGCGCCCGCGAGCCCGTACACCGTCCCGTTGGCGATCCGGACGGCGTCCTCCTCGTCCTCGTACGGGATCACCGCAAGCACCGGGCCGAAGATCTCCTCCTGCGCGATCGTCATCTCCGGGGTGACGTCCGCGAAGACGGTCGGCTGGACGAAATACCCCTGCTCGCGCGGGGATTCGGGGCCGCCCGCGACGAGCCGGGCGCCCTCGGCGACGCCCTTGCCGATGTAACCGCGAACCCGTGCCTGCTGCTTGGCGTTGACGACCGGGCCGATGCGGTCTGCGTACTTCGCCGCGGCGGTCGCGGCGAGTGCGACCGCCTGCTCGTACTGGGCGGCGTGCACGAGCATGCGGGTCCAGGCGCTGCACGTCTGGCCGGAGTTGGACATCACGTTGGCGACGCCGACGTTGACGGCCTTGGCGAGGTCGGCGCTCGGCAGGATGACGTTGGCGGACTTGCCGCCGAGTTCGAGGGCGACCCGCTTGATGGCGGCACCGGCCGTCGCTCCGATCCGCCGCCCCACCGCCGTGGAGCCCGTGAAGGAGACCAGGTCCACGTCCGGGTGTTCGGCGAGGGCCTGGCCCGCGACCGGGCCGAGGCCGGTGACGAGGTTGAAGACGCCGGCCGGCACGCCCGCCTCCTCGACCGCCTCGGCGAACAGCTGGGCGGTGAGCGGGGTGTCCTCGGCGGGCTTCAGGACGACCGTGCAGCCCGCCGCGAGCGCGGGGGCGACCTTGGCGACGATCTGGTGCAGCGGGTAGTTCCAGGGCGTGATCGCGCCGACCACACCGATCGGTTCCTGGTAGACGGTCGAGTTGCCGACCTTCTCCTCGAAGGCAAAGGTGGCCGCCAGTTCGGCGTACGAGCCCGCGACCATGATCGGTACGGCCGCGTGGACCGCCTGCGAGAAGGACAGCGGGGAGCCGAGCTCCGCCGTGACCGTCTCGGCGATCTCGTCCTTGCGTGCGGTGAGGACGTCGCGCAGGGCAGCGAGCCGCGCGGCCCGCTCGGCGGGCGGGGTCGCGGCCCAGGCGGGGAAGGCGGCGCGGGCGGCCCGTACCGCGGTGTCGACGTCCTCGGCCGTGCCCGCCGGAACCCGGCCGAGAACCTGTTCGTCCACCGGGTTCACGACCTCGATCGTCTCCGTCCCGGCGGCGGGGCGCCAGGCACCGTCGATGTACATGCCGTCATGTGCCTTCATCGTGTTCCTCCCGGGCGGGGGCGTACCGTCCGCCTCGCGGCGTCGTCCGACCCACAAACTAGCGGTGTTAGTTTTCAGGCGCCAGACGTCTTCCCGCGACTCACCCTGCTCAGCTCACTCGTCCAGGTCCGGCAGCCGCGCCGGAGCGGGGCAGATGCGTTCGCCGTGCCGGTCGAAGACGAACAGATGGGCGAGGTCGACGAGGAGGGGCACCTGCATGCCGTGACGGAGGTCGAAGTCGGGGGTGGTGCGGACCACCAGGTCGCCGGGGAGCCGGCCCTCCGGCGGTGTCTCGTCGTCGCGCGCGGGACCCACGTCGGCGGGGTCGCCGAGGTCGACCACCGGGCCGGCCCGCAGACCGGTGCGGCGGTCCCGGAGACGGTCGAGGAGCGAGCCCTCGCGACGGCGGCGCCTGACCGGGCGGACCGGGCGCGGTGCCTCCAGATCCGGGACGAACGCGGGCCGCGAGCCGGTGTTGAAGTGGACGAGCACCTCGTGCCCCTGGAACTCCACATGCTCGACGAGACCGCTGATCGCCACCTCGCCGGGCCGGGCCTCCGACGGCTTGGCCAGGCGGACGGCCTCGGAACGCAGCCCGACGATGACCTCGCGGCCCTGCTGCACCCGCAGCAACCGCTGATCCACCGACCAGGGCTCGCGCAGCGGCAGATACTGCTTGCCGAGGCTGATCGTCATGGCCCCGTCGAGCGGGGCCCGGACCAGGCCGCGCAGCAGATTGATGCGCGGGGTGCCGATGAAGGCGGCGACGAAGACGTTCGCGGGCAGCGCGTAGACCGTACGGGGTGTGCCCACTTGCTGGAGGACGCCGCCCCGCAGGATGGCGACCCGGTCGCCGAGCGACAGCGCCTCGGCCTGGTCGTGGGTGACGTACACCGTGGTGACACCCAACTTCCTGGTGAGCGAGGCGATCTCGGCGCGCAGGTGGTTGCGGAGCTTGGCGTCGAGGTTGGAGAGCGGCTCGTCCATCAGGAAGGCGGAAGGGTGGCGGGCGATCGCTCGGCCCATCGCCACGCGCTGGCGCTCGCCGCCCGACAACTGGTGAGGGAAACGTTCGAGGAGGTCCTCGATGCCGAGCATCCGGGCGGTGGCGTCGACACGCGGACGCGGGTCCTCGCCGGGGGCCTCGATGCGCAACGGGAAGCCGATGTTGTCGCGGCCCGTCATGCTCGGGTAGAGGGCGAAGTTCTGGAAGACCATCGCCATGTCCCGCTCGGACGGCGGCAGATCGCCCGCGTCCTCACCGTCGAGACGTACCTCGCCCTCAGTGGCGTTCTCCAGGCCGGCGATCATCCTGAGCACGGTCGACTTGCCGCAGCCGGAGGGACCGAGCAGGACGAGGAACTCGCCCGGCCGGATGTCCAGCGACAGCCGCTCCACCACGCGGACCCCGCGCGTATACGACTTGCTGACCTGGTGCAGGGAGATGGCGCGTGTCATGAAGGGTGCCCCCGGGGGCTCAAAGGGCGCTGTCGCTCCGCGGTCGAGACGCCCCGAGCGGGCCGCAAGGGACGTATGAGTCACGGAAGTTAACGGACCGCGACCACCCGGGGGAAGACACCCGGCGGGATCCGGCGTGTCGGTTCCCGCCCCTGTTCGGGCGCGGCGGAAACGGACGATCGCCTACCGGCCCGACGGACACGTCGCGGCACCCTCGTCGGGCCGGCCGGGAAGGTCAGATGTCGCTCTTGCGACGCAGGGGCACTCCGGCCCGTACCGGCTCGGCACGGCCTGCCGGCGCCTTCCTCGGCGAGCGCAGCGCGACCCCCGAGGACAGCACCAGCAGCGCGCCCAGCATCACGAACGGCGCGGCCACACCGGCGACCCCGGCGACCAGCCCCGCCGCGGCCGGGGCGGCCACCTGCCCGAGACGGTTGCCGGTAAGCCGCAGGGCCAGAGCCGTGGAGCGGGCCTCGACCGGGGCGGCCTGCACGACCGTCGTCATGGACAGCGGCTGGCCGACACCCAGACAGAAGCCGAGGACCAGCAACATCGCGGCCAGCACCCACACCGGCACGGGCAGCGCGAGACCCGCGCACAGCACACCCGCCACCAGACAGGTCACGGTGAGCAGCGCCGCCCTGCCCAGCAGTCGCAGCATCGGCGTCATGACCAGTCGGCAGGCGATGGTCGCCGCCGCACGCAGACTGAGCAGCAGACCGATCACGGACGGCGCGATGCCCCGGTGCTCGCCGACCACGGGCAGATACGCGGTCAGGATGTCCGTCGCGGACAGCACGGAGAGGCTGATGAGGATTCCGGCGGGTACGCCCCGGGCCCGCAGAATGCGGTGCACGGGCACACGGTCGCCCTGAGCCGTACGGGACTCGGCGGGCGTACGGTGCTCGATGCGCCAGAGCGAGGTGAACGACACCGCGGCGAGCGCACCCGCCACGAGCAGGGCCTGCGCGCTGCTGCCCGCCCTGTCCGGGCCCCCGATCAGAAGGCCCGCGACGATCGGCCCGACCAGTTGGCCCAAGGAGGCGCCGATGGTGAAATGGCCGAAGTTGCGGTCCTGTTCGTGCGGCGCGGACTGCCGGGCCACGATCGACTGGGCACCGATGACGAAGCAGAGGTGCCCCAGGCCCATCACCCCGCTCCAGGCAGCCATCGCCCCCAGCGAGTCCGCCGTACCGCTGAGCGCACAACCGCCCGCGATGAGGATGACCCCGACGGGCAGCAGCGGCGCACACCGTCCGTGGTCGGTACGGCGGCCCAGCGGTACGGCGGCGAAGAGGGGCAACAGGGCGTACACACCGGCGATCACACCGATGGCGCGTTCGTCGGCGCCCAGGGCAAGGGCCCGGTAGGAGACGGCGGGCCGGGCCATCGACACCGCCCCCTGCGCGAAGCCGAAGGCGATGACGAGGCGCAGCAGCCAGCCGCGGTTCCGACCGGGCCCCACGGGGACACCCCTCCATCCGATGACGGATTACAGATGACGGATTGCAGAGAACAGTTGGCAGATGACGGGTATCGACTGGCCGCTATCGACCGACAGATAACAGATGACGGTTTTCAGATAACAGATAACAGAAACTGTCAGTCGTCATCCGCCCGTCAGATGATGCCGAACAGGATCCCCGCCCCCAACACCACCAGCGAAGTCAGCGCCGCCCACTTCACCACGAACCTCGTGTGGTCTCCGAATTCGACCTTCGCCATGCCGACAAGGACGTATACGGCGGGCACCAGCGGGCTGGACATGTGCAGCGGCTGGCCGACGAGCGAGGCGCGGGCGATCTCCAGGGACGAGACTCCGTGTGCCTGGCCCGCTTCGGCGAGGACCGGGAGGACGCCGAAGTAGAAGCCGTCGTTCGACATGAAGTAGGTGAGCGGGATGCTGAGGACACCGGTGACGAGGGCCATGTGCGGGCCCATCCCGTCGGGGATGTTGGAGACCAGCCACTTGGACATGTGGTCGACCATGCCGGTGCCCTGGAGGACGCCGGTGAAGACGGCGGCGGCGAAGACCATGCCGGAGACGTTGAGGACGTTCTCGGCGTGGGCGCCGAGGCGGGCCTTCTGGTCGGGCATGTGGGGGAAGTTGACGGTGAGCGCGAGTGCGGCGCCGAGCAGGAAGAGGACCGGGATCGGCAGCCACTCCATGATCATGGCGGTGAGCAGCGTGACCGTGAGGAGCGCGTTGAACCAGTAGAGCTTGGGGCGCAGGGTGGCGCGGTGGGGGTCGAGACCCTGGAAGTCGTCGTCCTCTTCGGGCAGATCGGCGCCGGTTCCGGTGCCGGAGCCCGAACCACCCGTGCGCGCCGCCTTCTTCGTGAGGGTGGTGGCGCCGTCGCCGGAGGCGCCCGCACCCGTGCCGACGAGCACCGTCTCGGTCTCCGGCTCCAGGACCTCGTCCAGCGTCAGCACGCCGAGCCGCTTGCGCTCGCGGCGTCCGAGGACGTACGAGAGGGCGAAGACGCCGAGCAGGCCGACGGCGAGGGCCGGGATCATCGGGACGAAGATGTCGCTGGCGTCGAGTTTCAGCGCGGTCGCGGCGCGGGCCGTAGGGCCGCCCCAGGGGAGCGTGTTCATGACGCCGTTGGCCATGGCGGCGACGCCGGTCATCACGACCAGGCTCATCTTGAGGCGCTTGTACAGCGGGTACATCGCCGAGACCGTGATCATGAAGGTGGTCGAGCCGTCGCCGTCGAGGGAGACGATCGCGGCGAGGACCGCCGTGCCGACCACGATCCGCAGCGGGTCGGCCTTGCAGAACTTGAGGATCCCCCGGACGATCGGGTCGAAGAGACCGACGTCGATCATCACACCGAAGTAGACGATCGCGAACATCAGCATCGCCGCCGTGGGGGCGAGGCTGGTGACGCCGTCGATGACGTAGTCACCGAGCTTGGCGCCCTTTCCGACGAAGACACAGAAGAGTGCCGGGATCAGCACGAGCGCCGCGATCGGCGACATCTTCTTCAGCATGATCAGGACCAGGAAGGTCGCGATCATGGTGAAGCCGAGGATGGTCAGCATGAGTTGGATTACCTAACGTTCGCCCTTGAACTCCCACCAGGGACGGCGGTGCGATGACGTTAGGTCGCGCAAGATTGCGTTAACAAGATGTTGACACGCGAGCAATAAGCGCAAAACTCCAGGTCACAGGCTTGTCTCGGTGAGCGGAGGCCCGCTACGGGCACGCCGCGAGCTCCACCGGCACCCCGTTGAGCACCGCCGTACCCGACAGCGGGTCGAGGAGCGAGCCGTCGAGGAGCTGGTTGACGTTGACGCCCGGGTCGAGGGCCGCATGGCTCATCCGGGTGCCTGGGCGGTCGTGTCCCCAGCCGTGCGGCAGGCTCACCACCCCGCGTCGTACGGTGTCCGTGACCTCGGCCGCGGCGATCACTTCTCCCCCGGCGCCCTTGACGCGCACGGCCGCTCCGTCGGCGAGGCCGAGGCGTGCCGCGTCCTCGGGGTGGATGTGCAGGGTGCAGCGGTTGGTGCCGCCGGTGAGGGCCGGGACGTTGTGCATCCAGCTGTTGTTGGAGCGCAGATGGCGGCGGCCGACGAGGACGATCGCCGCCGGGCGCTCGCGCAGGGCGGCGCGCAGCCGGGGAAGATCGTCGACGATCGGTGCGGGCAGCAGCTCAATCCTTCCGCTGCGCGTCTTCAGTGGCCGCGGCAGACGCGGGCGCAGCGGTCCGAGGTCGATGCCGTGCGGGTGGGCAAGCAGTTTCTCCAGGCTCAGGCCGTCGGGCCGGGCGCCGAAGCCCTCGCCGTAAGGGCCGAGGCGCAGCATCATGTCGAGCCTGCGTTCGGGTCCGCTCTCGCCGGTGAGCCGCGTGGCGAGTTCCTTCGGGTCGCGTTCGTGGACGGGTCCGTGCGGGTCCTGGACGGCCTTGCCGAGGGTGGAGTCGATGACCATGGCGTCCACTGCGGACGGGTCGGCGCCGTGCATGCCGGTGACGGCGAGCACCAGCCGGGCGAGGATCTCGGTCTCGGCCATGCGGCCCGGTTCGAGGGGGACGGCGGGGCGGTTGTAGCGGACCTGGTTGCGTACCGCGAGGGTGTTGAAGGCGAAGTCGTGGTGGGCGCTCTGGGAGGGCGGGGGCGGCGGCAGCACGACGTCGGCGTGGCGTGCGGTCTCGTTCAGGTACGGGTCGACGCTGACCATGAAGTCGAGGGAGTCGAGGGCCTTGTCGAGGCGGTTGCCGTCGGGTGCCGACAGTACGGGGTTGGCGGCGATGGCGATGAGGGCGCGGACGGGGCTGCCCTCGGGTGTGGCGGTGTCGATCTCCTCGGCGAGTGCGGCGAGCGGGAGTTCGCCCTTGGCTTCGGGGTGGCGGCTCACCCGGCTGTGCCAGCGGCCGAGCGCGAAGCCGTGGCCGGGTCCGGCGGGGCGGGGGGTCTTGTCGGTGGCGGCCTGCGGGAAGAGGGCGCCGCCGGGGCGGTCGAGGTTGCCGGTGAGGATGTTGAGGACGTCGACGAGCCAGCTGGCGAGGGTGCCGTGCGGGACGGTGCAGCTGCCGATGCGGCCGTAGACGGCGGCGGTGGGGGCGGCGGCGAGTTCGCGGGCGAGCGCGCGGATGGTGTCGGCGTCCACGTCGCAGGCCTCGCCGGCAGCCTCGGGGGTGAAGTCCTGTACGGCGATGGCAAGTTCTTCGACGTCCTGGACGTGCGGGGCGAGGTCGCGCAGGTCGACGAGTTCCTCCTCGAAGAGGACGTACGTCATCGCGGCGAGCAGCAGGGCGTCGGTGCCGGGGCGGATGGTCACGTGGCGGTCGGCGAGTTTGGCGGTACGGGTGGTGCGCGGGTCGATGACCGTCAGGGTGCCGCCGCGGGCGCGCAGGGCCTTGAGCTTGCCGGGGAAGTCGGGGGCGGTGCACAGACTTCCGTTGGATTCCAGGGGGTTGGCGCCGATGAGGAGGAGGTGGTCGGTGTGGTCGAGGTCCGGGACCGGGATCGCGTTGGCGTCGCCGTAGAGCAGGCCGCTGGAGACGTGTTTGGGCATCTGGTCGAGCGTGGAGGCGGTGAAGACGTTGTGGGTGCGCAGTGCGGTGAGCAGGACGGGCGGGTAGAGGGCGCCGGCCATGGTGTGCACGTTCGGGTTGCCGAGGACGATGCCGAGGGCGTGTGGGCCGTGCTGCTCGACGATCGGGCCGAGGCCCGCCGCGATCGCGTCGAAGGCCTCTTGCCAGGTGGCCTCGCGCAGTTCGCCGTCCGTGCGGACGAGGGGGGTGCGCAGCCGGTCGGGGTCGCCGTCGGCCGCACCGAAGGAGGCGCCCTTGGGGCAGATGAACCCCTTGCTGAAGACGTCGTCGCGGTCGCCGCGGGCGCCGGTGACCCGGGTGCCCTCGATGGTGAGGGTCAGCCCGCAGGTGGCCTCGCAGAGGGGGCAGACGCGCAGGGCGGTGCGGGCGTCGGGGGTGGCGCCGGAGGTGCGGGACACGGGTCCTCCCGGAGGGCGGTGGCGGCGGTGGCACACGGACCGGGCCGAGCATACCGACCGGTACGGATGGGAGGGAGTGCTTTGCGGGGGTGAGGTCGGGAAATCGCGTGCCTCTCCCCCGGGTCCGCGCGCTTCGGCGGTGGAGCATGAGAGCGGTGGAGCGGTTCAGTCCAGAACCCTGGCCAGATACGCGCGCAGCAGCTCCCGCGCCTCCACGATGATCCGGTCGTCCCCCTCCGGGGCGATCCGGAAGGCCAGGTGGACCAGGCTGTCGGCGGCCTCCACAGCGACCAGGAAGGTGCGCCGGAGGTCCTCGTCGGGGGTGCGGTCGAGGTAGTCGGAGAGGAGGTCGGTGAGGCGGTCGGCGACGCGGGTGTTGGGCTCGGCGTCGCGGGTGCCGACAGGTATCTGGTTGCCGAAGTCGACGAGGGAGAAGCCGGGGGCGGTGCGCTTCATGGCGAGGTACTCGTCGAGTACGGCGTCCATGGCGGCGCGCCAGCCCTGTGCGCCTGTCGCGCGGAGGCGTTCGATGACGCGTTCGGTGTAGCGCTCGAGGTTGCGCTGGGCGAGTGCGTCGGCCATGGCGCGCTTGTTGCCGAAGAAGCGGTAGACGGAGCCGATGGGGACGCCCGCGCGCTGGGCCACGGCCCGGGTGCTCAGGGCGTCGTAGCCGACCTCGTCGAGGAGGTCGGCACAGGCGTCGAGGATCCTGGTCAGTCGTTCGGCGCTGCGCCGCTGAACGGGCGCGCGGCGCAGCGAGGTCGCTTGGGGCACAGGCTTCATGATGCCTTTCCGCCGGGATCCGGTGAACCTCCGGTGCCGGTACGGCCCGCGACGTCGTTTCCGTTCGGTGTCGATGTCGGTGTGGAGGCGGGGGTCGACGGGCTCGACGGGGGCGGCGAGGCGGCCGTCGACGGCTGGGCCGATGCGGCGGCCCCGGAGGCGGTGATGTCCGCCGTGCTCTCGACGGGCTTGCCGTGGACGGCCCACGCCGTGCGGTCGTCGGCGTACAGGCGCGCGGTGACGTGGTGGGTGCCGCGTGGGACCAGGATGTCGGCGAGGTGGTACTCGGCGGTGCGCAGGGTGGCGAGGGTCCGGCCGTCCAGGGACAGCAGCGCGACGCCGCGGCCGGCCACGGCTTCCGCCTTGGCGGCGGCGGGCGAGAAGCGGAAGCGGTGGACGGTCAGGCGGACGTCCCAGCCGTCGTCGGAGGCCGGTTGGACCTCGATGGCGACCTCGGGTGCGCTCTTCTTGTCGACCTCACGGTAGTGCCGTCCTTCTTTGTCCGTATCGTCCAGGATTTTGCCCACGGGTGAGGGCGACACCGCGTCCCTCCGCTCGTGTGCGGCGCCGGTGCCGCAGCCCGCCGATCCGCCGAGCAGGGCGCAGACCGCGAGCGCGGCGAGCACTCCACGCTTCCACGACATGCCGGGGACATTAGAACAACGCTCTGACAGGCGGATCCCCCTGGAGTCGGGTTCTTGGGCCGTACCGCCGGCCCTGGGATGTACTCCGCACGGAGGTTCCGTCGCCGCGCGTTCGTCGGCCACGCGCCTCGGTGTACCTCTTGCGCGCGAAAAAACTGAATCCTACGGTGAAGCATAGGAATCAGGCGCAAGGGAGCGATCATGAGCGGGGACGCGAGGAAGACGGCCGAGGGGCTGACCTACCTCACCGGATTCGGCAACGAACACAGCTCGGAGGCGCTCCCCGGGGCGCTGCCGCACGGCCGCAACGCGCCCCAGCGCGCCCCTCTCGGGCTGTACGCGGAGCAGCTGAGCGGTACGGCGTTCACGGAGCCGAGGGCGCACAACCGGCGTTCGTGGCTGTACCGGATCCGTCCCTCGGCCGCGCACCCCGCGTTCACGCGGACGGACAACGGGGCGCTGCGCTCGGCGCCCTTCACGGAGACCGAGCCCGACCCGAACAGGCTGCGCTGGAACCCGCTGCCGGAGCCGGCGCGGGGCACCGATTTCCTCGCGGGCCTGTGGACGCTGGGCGGCAACGGCGACGCGACCCAGCGCACCGGCATGGCCGTGCACCTGTATCACGCCGACTCCTCGATGGACCGCGTCTTCAGTGACGCCGACGGGGAGCTGCTGATCGTGCCGGAGCGGGGCGGGCTGCTGCTGCGAACCGAGTTCGGGCTGCTGCACGTGGAGCCGGGCGGGGTGGCGCTGATTCCCCGTGGGGTCCGCTTCCGGGTGGAGCTGCTGGACGCCGCGTCCGAGGGCGGGCAGAGCCCGGCGGCCCGCGGCTATGTGTGCGAGAACTACGGGGCGCCCTTCCAGTTGCCCGACCTCGGCCCGATCGGCGCCAACGGACTCGCCAACGCGCGGGACTTCCTCGCTCCCGTCGCCGCGTACGAGGATGTCGAGGGCCCGGTGGAGGTGGTCAACAAGTTCTGCGGCAACCTCTGGACGGCGACGTACGACCACTCGCCGCTGGATGTCGTCGCCTGGCACGGCAACCATGTGCCGTACGTCTACGACCTGCGCCGTTTCAATGTGATCGGCACGATCAGCTACGACCACCCGGATCCGTCGATCTTCACGGTGCTGACCTCGCCGAGCGACACCCCGGGCCTCGCCGGGGTCGACTTCGTGGTGTTCGCGCCGCGCTGGCTGGTGGGCGAGGACACCTTCCGGCCGCCGTACTTCCACCGGAACGTGATGAGCGAGTACATGGGGCTCATCGAGGGGGCGTACGACGCGAAGACCTCCGGTCCAGGGGGTTTCGTTCCGGGGGGCGGTTCGCTGCACAACATGATGTCGGCGCACGGGCCGGACCGGGAGACCTTCGACCGGGCCAGCGCCGCCGAGCTGCGGCCGCAGAAGATCGACGACGGGCTGGCGTTCATGTTCGAGACCCGGTGGCCGGTGACCGCCACGGCGCAGGCGGCGCACGCGGATCATCTGCAGCGCGGGTACGACGACGTGTGGCGGGGCCTCCAGCGGCATTTCGGCCCGTTGCACTGAGCGTCGGCGACCGGTACGGATATCCCTCGTGACCTCCTTCGCCCCGGACTCGATCGTCCTGAACCGCAAACTCCCGCTCTGGTACCAGGTGTCGCAGTCCCTGCGCGCCTCGATACTCGGGCGCTCGCCCCAGGAACCGCTGCGCCTGCCGACCGAGGAGCGGTTGGCGGGCCACTACGGGGTGAGTGTGCTCACCATGCGGCAGGCGCTCAAGGAGCTGGAGGACGAGGGACTGATCACCCGCCATCGGCGGCGGGGCACGTTCATCGAGCCGAGCGCGCAACGGGGCGCTCCGGTGCGGTTGCTGGGCTCGGTGGACACGATCGTCGCTCAGCAGTCGGGCATGACGACCGAGCTGCTGGACCACGGGAGCGTGCCGGTGCCGGCCGAACTCGCCGAGTACTTCCCGGATCTGGCCGAGGTGGGGACGTACCACCGGCTGCGCGGCGACGAGAAGACCGGTGAGCCGACGAACCACGCGCGCAACTACGTCCGTCCCGAACTGGCCGCGCGGATCGACCCGCAGGACCTGGTGCGCTGGCCCATGACCAAGGTGCTGCGGGACGTGGTGGGTGTGCGCATCAGCCGGATCACCGACACGGTGGAGGCGCGGCTCGCGGATCCGGAGACGGCCCGGCTGCTCCAGGTGCCGCTGCTCAGCCCGATCCTGCACTACACGGGCATCGTGCACGGCGAGGACGGCCGCGCCCTGGACGTGGCCCGCATCCACTACCGCGGTGACCGCTTCTCCTTCACGGTCACCCTCGACGCCCACTGACGATGGCGTACGAGACCGGTGCGCGGCGCCCACGTCGTACGATGCCGGGCGTGACGCACGACGACGCTCCGCTGCTCGCGGACCTCATGCCGTGGTCCGTCGCACCGCCGAGGCTGGGCCGGGGGTGGCCGACGGCGCCCGACGCGGCGTCCCTGAAGGCGCGCTGGGACACGCTGATGAAGGCCGAGGGGCCGGCCCGCGAGGCCTTGTTCGGCCCGACGCGCTCGCGCACCACGCACTCGGCCGTCGGACAGCTGCCGGGGCAGGCCGGCGGGACGGCCCGGCTGGAGCGGGAGTCGGGACCCTGTCCGGAGCCGGTCCGCGTCCTGCACGGCCCCTTCGACGAGCAGTGGCTGATCCCGGACCACCGGCTGATCGACGCGGCGCGCCCCGAGTTGTGGCGGGTGGCCGACGAGCGGCAGATGTTCGTGGTGGAGCAGACGGCGGTGCCGGACACGTCGGGGCCGGTGCTGCTGGTCGCGTCCGTGCTGCCGCTGAGCGCCGGTCGTGGCGGCCGTGTCCGCCCCCTCCACCGGCGCCCCGGGGGCCGCGAACCGAATCTGGCGCCCGGCCTGTTGGAGCACCTCGGCACTCGCCTCGGCCACTCCCCCGACCCCGTCGACGTCCTCGCCTGGACGGTCGCGGTCGCTCGGTCGGGCCGTGACGGGTGTGCCGTCCCGCTCACCGCGGACCCGCAGGCGTGGGCACACGGCGTCGGGCTGGGGCGCCGGATGCTGTGGCTGATGCGCCGCGACGGCGAGCGCCCCAAGCTCCCCGGGGGCCGCCGCCCCTACGTCCGCGCCCCGCTCCCGTCGCGCCCCGTCGACGTGCGCTACGACCGCGACGAGGAGGCCCTCCTCCTCGACGAGGGCCGCATCTCGCCCGTGCCGCCGGAGGCCTGGGACTTCGAGGTGGGCGGAGTGCGCGTCCTGGAGCAGTGGTTCGCGGCCAGGACCGACGCGGTGGAACCACCCGAGCCGGGCACTCTGGAGGCGATCCGGACCGTTGGCTGGCCGCAGGCCTGGACGTCCGAGCTGCTGGAAATCGTCACGGTACTGACACTGCTCGCGGAACTCCGCCCCCAGCCTGCCGAGTTGACGACCGGCACGCCGATCACGCGGACCGAGCTGCGCGAGGCGGGCGTGCTGCCGGTTCCGAAGGCGGCGCACCGGCCCGCGTCCGTCCTCGATCATCACGAAGAGGGCCCAGAAGGGCAGTTCGCGCTCATCTGACCCCGTAGGTCCGACAGCCGCGTAGATCTACCCCTTCGGTTCGAACGCGTCCAGCATCCGTCTCAGCGCCCGCTCGAACACCGCCTCCAGGTCGATCGGGCCCGCGTCCTCGGTGAAGGCGGCCGCCATCCGCGGATACGCGCCGGTCGCGATCCGGCTGCCGAGGTAGGCGCTCCGCATCGCCTGCTCCTGCTCCGCGGACCAGGGCAGCGAGCGGGTGCGCTCGGCGGTGGCCAGTTCGTTGCCGACGTACGTCGTCACCACGCCGTTGAGCATCGCGATCAGCTCCATCTTCGTGCCGTACGACGCGTCCAGCGGGTCGAGGCAGACGAGGCAGTGCTCCAGGTAGCGCAGGGCGTTGGGGCTGAAGCCGTAGACCGGGGACATCAGGCGCGGCAGCCACGGGTGGCGGTGCATGAGGGCACGGGTCTGATGGGCGACCCGGAGCATGTCGGCGCGCCAGTCGCCCGTCGGCTCCCAGGAGTCGTGCTCACCGCTGATGGCGTCAACCATCAGCTCGTACAGGTCCTCCTTGCGCGGGACGTAGTTGTACAGCGACATCGTGCCGCAGCCCAGCTCGGTGGCCACATGCCGCATCGAGACCGCGTCGAGCCCGTCCGCGTCCGCGATCCGCACCGCGGCGGACGCGATGTCCGCCCGGCTGTAGGCCGCCCGCGGACCACGACCCGCGCGCTCGGGGCGGGCCCAGATCACTTCGGGTACGGCACTGCGCCCTGTCATGTCGTCGATCACCTCGCCACCATCCTAGTTACGTACAGCGTACGTAGTGCGCTATGGTCGCCCCATGACAACTACGTACGCCGTACTTAGTGAAGGTCTGGAGAAGAGCTTCGCCACCAAGGGGGAGGTCGTCCACGCGGTGCGCGGGCTCGATCTCGCGGTGGCCGAGGGCACCGTCTGCGGGGTGCTCGGACCGAACGGCACGGGCAAGACCACGGCGGTGCGCCTGCTCACCACGCTGCTGCGACCCGACGCGGGGTCCGCGCGGGTCGCCGGGCACGACCTCGTACGGGAGGCGGCCGCGGTGCGCGGCGCCATCGGGGTCACCGGGCAGTACGCCTCCGTCGACGGCGACCTCACCGGCCGGGAGAACCTGCGGCTGTTCGCGCGGCTGCACCGGATGCGGGACGCCGCGGCACGCGCCGGTGAACTCCTCGAACGCTTCGGGCTCGCCGAGGCCGCCGACCGGCCCGCGTCCACCTACTCGGGCGGTATGCGGCGCCGCCTCGACCTCGCGGCGAGCCTGATCCGCCGCCCCGAGGTGCTCTTCCTCGACGAACCCACCACCGGGCTCGATCCGGCCAGCCGCAACCAGATCTGGGAGGCCGTGCGCGCCCTGCGGGGCGAGGGCACGACCGTGGTGCTGACCACGCAGTACCTGGAGGAGGCCGACCGGCTCGCCGACGACATCGCGCTCGTGGACCACGGCCGGGTCGCGCACACCGGATCACCCGCCGAACTCAAGGCGCTCATCGGCTCGTACGCGGAGGTCGTCGTCGCGCACACCGACGCGATGCCCGGCGCGGCGGCCGTGCTCGACCGGCTCACCGGCTCCGAACCGGCGTTCGCCCCGGAGCGGCACGCGGTCGGGGCGGTGACCACCGATCCGACACTGACCCTGCCCCGGCTCGTCCGTGAACTCGACGCCGCGGGGGTGCCACTGCTCGACGCGAGCCTGCGCCCGCCGACGCTCGACGACGTCTTCCTGCGCCTCACCGGAGGCCGCACCGACCGCAAGGAGCTTGTGACATGAGCACGTTGGCGTACGACGGGACCGCGATGCTGGGGCGCCACCTGCGGCGGATCCGGCACAATCCCGGGCTGCTGATCCTCACCCAGTCCATGCCGATCACGATGCTGCTGTTCTTCGGCTATGTCTTCGGCAGCGCCCTCGCGACACCCGGACAGGAGTACCGCGCCTTCCTGCTGCCGGGACTGCTGGTGGCGACCGCCGCCAACGGAATCATGACCGGCATGTTCCAGGCCGCCCAGGACTCGCACCGGGGCGTGATGGACCGCTTCCGCACCCTGCCGATGAGCCGGGCCGCCGTGCCGCTCGGACAGGCGCTCGCGGACCTCGTGGTCACCGCCGTGGGCACGGTGCCGCTGATGCTGGTCGGGCTGGCCGTGGGCTGGCGGATCGAGGGGTCGGCGCTCCGGGCGGTGGCCGGCGTCGGACTCCTGCTGCTCTTCCGGTTCGCGACGACATGGATCGGCATCGTGCTGGGGCTCGCCTCACAGAGCGAGGAGGCGGCCGGGCAACTGGGCGGCGCGACATTCATCCTGCCGCTGCTGTCGAACGCGTACATCCCCACCGACAACCTGCCCGGCTGGCTGCGCACGGTGGCCGAGTGGAATCCCATCAGCGCGGTGACCACGGCACTGCGGGACCTCTTCGGGAACGCACCGGTGCCGGACGAGGGGGCCTGGCCGGTGACGCATCCGGTGGCCGGGGCGCTGACCTGGTGCGCCGTCATTCTCGCGGTGTTCGTGCCGCTCGCCGTGCGCCGGTACGCGACCGGGGCGCGATGAACCCCAACGGGGGCTCGGACATCCGGGGTTGACGACGACCGAGGGCCGGGAGGAGGGGAAGACGAGAGCCATCGCGCGCCGCCGGGTGGGAACGAGGCGCACGAAATGACGAACGGGGGTGCACCCGCGCTCCGGGAACACACCGGGGCGGCGCTGCGTGCCGTGGGGACGACGGGCGGCGAGAACGCAGCGCTTACGCCGGGGCGGTGTGGTCGCCCGAGCGCGGGTTCGAGTACCGCGCGACCGTACTAGTGGCCGCCGAACAGCGAACGACGCAGCCGCTTCAGGGGGGCGAAGAGCGAGACCCGCCGTACGCGCGCGCCCCTCCCGCTGCTGTCGCGCGCGGTGTCACGCGCGGTGAGCTCACGCATCAGCGAAGTCGCCTCGGCCGTCTCGCGCTGCGGGACGGCAGGGCCGCCCAGCACCGCCAGATGGCGGTCGAGGCGCGAACTGGTCGCGCTGCTCCCGCAGGTGATCGCAGGGACACGTGCCCTGCTGCGCACTGTTATCTGTTCCATGTCTCTCCCCACCCGTACGAGTCCACCCGGCCCGGGCAGGCTAACCCTATCGCTCCCGCGTGGCACTCGTGTATCACGGTGGCAGGATTCACCTTCCCCGTAAGGGTGTTGACGGTTACTCTCCGAATCCAACCGATTTCAGGGCGAGTTGCGCAACTGGCGTGGTGGTGGGCTGTGCCGAGCCCCCCTGCGGCTCGACGGTGACAGCGAGTGACGTGGCGTTGGTGTTCAGTCCGTCGGCGATCAAGGGCGTGTCGCCCTCGAAGAGCCCGAGGGAGCGCGGTTGCACGTTGGGGCGCATGAGCCACAACTGGTGCACGCGCCCCCCTGACGGAGTGGCAAGTCCGCTCAAGGTCACGACGGCGCGCCGCTCCGATGCGGAGGCGACCACTCCGATTCCGCGGCCCTGTGCATCCCGGTCGCTCGTCGCCCGGGCGTCGGGGGCCGCCAGAACGTGGGCGATCTCACGTGCCTGGGCCCGCTCCTGGTCCAGCTTGTCCTGGGTCTGTGTCGCCTGCACCGCGAAGAGGGACGCCACGACGAGCGCCGCGGCGGCGGTGGCGGTGGCGAGCGGGGCGAGCAGCGACCGGAAGCGCGGAGTCCGGCCGCGCGCCGCGGGCCCGTGCGCCGCGGGCCCGTGCGCCGCGCGCCCACGGGGCACTCCGTTCGGCAACGCCTGCGACGGGTGGGCGGGGTGCGACGGGTCCGGCGCCTCTTGAGGAGTCGTGCGTACGGCGGTCAGGACCCGGTCGCGCAGGGCGGCCGGGGCGGGTGCCGTGGTGGACCAGGCGAGCCGGACCGCGTCCTCGCCCAGCTCCCGCACCTCGGCCGCGCACCGGGGGCAGCCCTGCAGATGACGCTCGAACCGACGGCGTTCGTCGGGTTCCAGCGCGTCGAGGGCGTAGGGGGCGGCGAGCGAGTGCAGATCGCGGCGCAGCAGACGGTCGAGGACGCTCATACGACGCCTCCCTGGGGGTGCGGGGCGCGGCTGGGCAGTTCCAGGGCGCGGATACGGGGGTGTCGGGAGCCGGGGGAAAGGCGCCGCGGGTGTGGAGCACGGCCCTGGCGAGCGAACTCGGGGTCCGGCACGGCAGGCCGGGAGATGAACTCTTGATCCGGCGCGGCCGACTGACGGGCGAACTCTTGAACCAGCGCCGCAGACCGATGGGCGAACTCTCGATCCGGCGCCGCAGGCTGACGGGCCGGCACGCCGTCCCCGTGGCGCGGTGTTCGACGCGCGCTCATGCCACACCCCCCAGGCAGTGGCGCAACCGTGTCAGTCCGTCGCGCATCCGTGTCTTGACCGTGCCGAGCGGCAGGGAGAGGCGTTCGGCGACTTCGCGATAGGTGTAGCCGTCGTAGTAGGCGAGGGTGACGGACTGCCGTTGCAAAGTGGTCAGCCGCTCCAGGCAGCGGCGCACCCACTCGCGTTCGAGCCCGGCCTCCACCTCCTCGGCGACCTGGTCGAAGGCGGGATGATGGGCGCGCTGCCCCTCGCGCTGCTCGCGTTCGGTGGCCGCGCGGGCGCTGCGGACCCGGTCGACGGCCCGGCGGTGCGCGAGGGTGAGGATCCAGGACAGGGCACTGCCCCGGCCGGGGTCGAACCGCGCGGCGGAGCGCCAGAGTTCGAGCAACACCTCCTGGGCCACCTCCTCCGACTGGGCCGCGTCCCGCACCACACGGCGTACGAGTCCGAACACGGGCCCGGACACCTGTCCGTACAGCTCCTCGAATGCCTTCTGGTCGCCTCCGGCCACGAGCACCAGAAGTTCGTCCGCCTCCACTCGTTCCCCCCTCTCCGGCCGCGCGCGGCCTGTCCCTGCACCTACATGTTCGCAGCGCGAGCGCCTCCGGATGGGTTACGGATCACGACAGTCAAAACGCGGGTCGGTTGCCAAAGAGTGATGAGGGGTCTCTGAGAACGCCGTGAAAGAAACCGGCCCGACGATGAAACGAGCCGCGAAACCCGCCGTAAGAACGTTTGGGATTCGACCAATCCACCCCGGCGACCGCTCCGAATGGCGTGCGTCAGGCAATTGGGAACTGAGGACGGACGGCATGACACCTATCTCCAGGAGTGGCTTGGGACGCAGGAGTCTCGCGACCCTCGTCTGCGGTGCGCTGGCTGCCGGGGGGCTCGTAGCCGCCGGCGTAGCCGCGCTGGACCCCGGGGCGGCCTCCGCCTCCAGTCACCGGGAGGCCCCGCTCATCTCGGGCACTCCCCAGTACGACAACACCGACCTGTACGCCTTCGTCAGCCCGGACAAGCCGGACACAACGACGGTCATCGCGAACTTCATACCCTTCGAGGAGCCGGCCGGCGGGCCGAACTTCTACACGTTCGCCGACGACGCCCAGTACGACATCCACATCGACAACAACGGTGACGCGCAGAGCGAGCTGGTGTACCGGTACACCTTCAAGACGCACCGCAAGAACGGCGACACGTTCCTCTACAACACGGGCCCGGTCAACAGCCTCGACGACCCGGACCTGAACATCACGCAGACCTACGACATCGATCTGCTGCGACTGCACAACCAGAAGCTGGTCTCCAAGACGAAGGTCGCGGACGACATCCCGGTCGCGCCGTCGAACGTCGGCAAGGCGTCGATGCCGGACTACACGAAGCTGCGCAACCAGGCCGTGTACAAGCTCGCGGGCGACTCGACGACCTTCGCCGGCCAGGCGGACGACCCGTTCTTCGCCGATCTGCGGGTCTTCGACCTGCTGTACGGCGGCAACCTGTCCGAGGTCGGGCGTGACACGCTCAAGGGCTACAACGTCAACACGCTGGCCCTGCAGGTGCCCAACTACATGATCCAGGAGTCGTCGCACCAGCCGATCGTCGGCATCTGGTCCACCGTCCAGCGCAAGGACGCCCGCGGTTACTACACGCAGGTCTCGCGTCTGGGCAGCCCGCTGGTCAACGAGGTCGTCAACCCGCAGAAGGACAAGGACAAGTTCAACGCGTCCTCGCCCTGGGACGACGCGCAGTTCCTGAAGAACGTGACCAACCCGGAACTGCCCAAGCTCATCGAGGCGATCTACAAGATCAAGGCGCCCGCCGAGCCGCGCAACGACCTGGTCGACGTGTTCCTGAAGGGCGTGAAGGGCCTCAACCAGCCGCCCAAGGTGCGCCCGGCGGAGGAGCTGCGACTCAACACCTCGATCAAGCCCAGCATGCACCCCAAGCGGCTCGGTGTGCTCGACGGCGACAACGCGGGCTTCCCGAACGGGCGTCGGCTCGCCGACGACGTGATCGACGCTTCGCTGCGGGTCGTCGAGGGCGAGCTCCTCGGCCAGAAGACCGGCCTGTCGGACTCGGTCGACAAGAACGACAAGAGCTTCGAGAAGTCGTTCCCCTACGTGGCCGAGCCCACCTCGGGTTCACGCGGACCGCTGGCGAAGGGCGCCGGAAGCAACGTCAAGAACCAGCTGGGTGACGCCCTGCAGACGGGCTCCGGCAGCACGAACATCATGCTGATCGCGGGCTCCGCGGCGGCGGGCGTGGCCGGGGTCCTGCTGATCGGCGCCGGCGTCATGTGGTGGCGCCGCCGCATGTACAACCGGGCCTACTGACCGGCCCTGCCGACCGGGCCCCTTGACCGGGCCCGGTCCACCGACTGGCGCGGCCCGCACCCCACCACCCCCCACACCGCGGGCCGCGCCGCCCCACCCCCACGACGACCGTTCACCCCCAGGACTTTGAGGAGAGGGCATGTCCCCGCGTACGAACGAGGGCGCGCCGGAGGGCGAGCCCGACGAGGTGACGACGGCCGCCGACGAACAGGGGCCTGGGCGGAGCGCCCCTTCAGGGGCGCGGGGAACTGCGCGACCAGCCAAGGCCGGTCCGCCGCCTCCACAGGACGCTGGTGCCCCCGAACCCGAGGAAGACCTGCCCGTGGCCGACGAACGCGTCGCCGCCGTCCGGCGGGTATCCGCCTCGACACGTCGCTGGCGGGCGGTCCAACTCGGCCTCTGCGCCGCCTCGTTGGCCCTCGCTCTCACCGCCGGGGCCGTGATCGTCGGGGCTCTGCGGGACGGCTCGGGCACCGCGGTCGCCGCCACGACCGGCGCCGTGTCACCGGAGTTGCTGGCCGGCGGGAACCTCGACGCCAGCATCACCTCGCTGCAGGCCCATCTCCGCACCCAGCCCAAGGACTTCGACAGCTGGGCCACCCTCGGACTCGCCTACGTCGAGCAGGCCCGCACCAAGGGCGACCCCTCCCGCTACCCCCAGGCGCAGCAGGCACTGGACCGCTCCCTGAAGCTGCGTCCCGACAACGAGTCGGCGCTCGCCGGCCGTGCCGCCCTCGCCGCGGCGCGGCACGACTTCACCGGCGCCCTGACCTACGCGGACAAGGTGCTGAAGGAGAACCCGTACAGCGAGCGCGCCCTCTCCTCCCGTATCGACGCGCTCGTCGAACTCGGCCGCTACGCCGACGCCTCGAAGGCCGCCGACCTGGCCGACTCGCGCCGACCGGGCGTCCCCGTCTTCACCCGGTACGCCTACGTCCACGAGCTGCGCGGCGATGTGAAGACCGCCCGCCGCGTCCTTCAGCAGGCACTCGGCACGGCGACGAGCCGGGGCGACGTCTCCTACGTGGCGGCGGCGCTCGGCCAACTCGCCTGGAACCAGGGCGACTACGACTCCGCGCTGAAGTACTACGCCCGAGCCCTGGCCGCCGACGACAGTTACCTCCCCGCTCTCGAGGGCCGCGCCCGCGCCCAGGCCGCGCTGGGCGACCAGGCGGCGGCGATCAAGGGCATGGAACAGGTCGTGGAGCGCTATCCGCTCCCCCAACCGCTCGTCGAACTGGGTGAGTTGTACGAGGCGCGCGGCCGGGCCGGCGACGCACAGAAGGCCCACGACCAGTACGCCCTGGTGACCGCCTGGGTCTCGCTGGCCCACTCCTACGGTGTCAACGCCGATCTGGACACCGCCCTCGCCGCCGCCGACCACGGCAACCGGGGGGACGCGCTCAAGGCGGCCCGCGCCGAGTGGGCGCGCCGCCACACCGTGCACACCGCGGACGCGCTCGCCTGGGCGCTGCACGTCAACGGCCGCGACAAGGAAGCTCTGCCGTACGCCCGTCAGGCCACGGTCACCGGCTACCGCAACGCGTCCTTCCTCTACCACCGCGGCATGATCGAGCGCGCCACCGGTCATGAGAAGGAGGCCCACGCCTCGCTGAAGTCGGCCCTCGACCTGAACGCGGGCTTCTCACCCCTGGGTGCCCGTGCGGCCCGCGAGGCTCTGGGGGAGGCCAAGTGAAGCCCCTTCGCACGCGCGGCCGGCGGGCGAAGTCCCCGGGGGTGAGGTCGCGTCGGCTGTTCGCCTCCTGCGCGGCCGTCCTCACCGCCGCCTGCGCCCTCGTCCTCGTCCCCACCGGGGCCGCGAGCGCGCATCCGCTCGGCAACTTCACCGTCAACCGGTACGACGGACTCGTCGCCGCTCCCGGGCAGCTGCGCGTCGACCACGTCGAGGACCTCGCCGAGATCCCGGCCACCCAGGCCAAGCCCGACCTCGAGAAGCTCGGTATGACGGACTGGGCCCGGCAGCGCTGCGAGACGGCCGCGAACGGCAGCAAGGTCACCGTCGACGGACATCCCGCCGCGCTCTCCGTCGCCACGAGCCGGGCGAAGCTGCGCCCCGGACAGGCCGGACTCAACACCCTGCGCGTGGAGTGCCGGTTGACGGCCGCGCTGCCCGCGCAGGGCACGGTCTCGCTCGGCTTCCACAGCGCCGGTGCCGACCGGGGACCCGGCTGGCGCGAGATCACCGCGCGCGGCGACCGGATGACGCTGACCGCCTCGGACGTACCGACCAAGTCGGTGTCGCACGAACTGACCAGCTACCCCAAGGCGCTGCTCTCCTCCCCCGCCGACACCGCGACCGCGTCCCTGCGGATTCGCCCCGGCGGCCCCGCCCTCGTCGAGGAGCGGTCGCAGGCCCCCGGCGCCTCCATACTGCCCCGGGGCGCCGACCGCTGGACCGAGGCGCTGAACAACCTGGTGGCCCACCATCACCTCACCGTCGGCTTCGCCGCGCTGGCCCTGCTCATCTCCGTGTTCCTGGGCGCGATGCACGCGCTCGCGCCCGGTCACGGCAAGACCCTGATGGCCGCGACGGCCGCGGCGCGCGGCGGCAAGGCGGGGCTGCGGGACGTACTGCCGCTGGCCGCCTCCGTCACGGTCACCCACACCCTGGGCGTGGTCGCCCTCGGCCTCCTGGTGACGGCCGGTTCGGCCGCGGCGCCCTCCGTGATCGCGTGGCTCGGCATCGCCAGCGGCGTCCTGGTGACCTTCGCGGGTGCCACGCTCGTACGCCGGGCCTGGCGCAACCGGCCGCGGCGACCCGGAGTTGAGCACGCCCACGACCACACCCACGGACACGCGCACGATCACGCCCATGACCACCACGTGCACAGCCACGCTGACGAGCACGAGCACGAGCAGGGCCACGAGCACGCGGAAGAGCGCGAACGCCCCCTGGTCCTCGCCCACGCCCACGCTTCCGCCGCGACGGCAGCGACGGACAGCAGGCCGCACCCCCACGGGCACGAGCGCGGACATTCCCACGACCACGGCCACGACCATGCTCACGGCCACCACCACGATCACGCGCACCCCCACCCCCACTCGCACGACCCCGCCGTCTCCCCCACCCTCGAACACACCCACGGCGGCTTCACCCACACCCACGAGGTGGCCCCCACTCTCCGCGGGACGATCCTGCTCGGATTCGCCGGCGGACTCGTGCCCAGCCCCTCCGCCGTGGTCGTCCTGGTGGGCGCGGCGGCGCTGGGACAGGCGTGGTTCGGCCTCCTTCTCGTCCTGGCGTACGGCGTCGGTCTCGCCCTGACGCTCACGGCGGCCGGGTTCGCCGTCGTCAAACTGGGCGACGGGATGAACCGGGCACTGGCGAAGCGTCCCCGGTGGGCAGGGGGACCGAAGGCGGCCCTGATCCGCAGGACCGCCCCCCTGGGCTCGGCGTTGATCGTCGTCGCTCTTGGGGCTGGATTGGTGTTCAAGGGGGCGGCATCCGCACTCGGCTGAGCTACTTTTGTGGGGAAATCACGCGAAGAGACATCGCGAAGAGACATCACGCGGATGCACAGCGGATACGAATGGGGGACACCCGTGTCCGAAGAGCCGGGCAGTGAACGTGTGATCGCGGGCCGCTACCGCCTCCTCTCCCCCTTGGGCGAGGGCGGTATGGGGACCGTGTGGCGCGCCCGTGACGAGGTGCTGCACCGCGAGGTCGCCGTCAAGGAGGTCCGTGCGCCCGCCGGGATCCCGGCGCACGACGTGGAGCGGATGTACGCCCGGCTGGAGCGCGAGGCGTGGGCCGCGGCCCGGGTCGCGAACCGCAATGTGGTGACGGTGTACGACGTGGCGACGCAGGACGGCCGCCCCTGGATCGTCATGGAACTCGTCCGTGGCATCGCCCTGTCCGACCTGCTGGACTCCGAGGGCCCGCAGTCGCCGCAGCGCGCCGCCGACATCGGCGCCGAGGTGCTCTCCGCCCTGCGGGCCGCGCACGAGGCCGGGGTGCTGCACCGCGATGTGAAGCCGGCGAACGTGCTGCTGTCGAACGAGGGCCGGGTCATCCTCACGGACTTCGGTATCGCGACGGTCGAGGGCAGTTCTGCGCTGACGATGACGGGCGAGGTCATCGGTTCGCCCGAGTTCCTCGCCCCCGAGCGGGCGCTCGGCCGTACGCCCGGGCCCGAGTCCGACCTGTGGTCGCTCGGCGTCCTGTTGTACGCGACGGTCGAGGGCAACTCGCCCTTCCGTCACAACACCCCGCTGAGCACTCTGCGGGCCATCGTCGACGAGCCCCTGCCGCCGCCGCGCCGCGCGGGGCCGCTCGCGCCCGTGATCGAGGGTCTGCTGAGGAAGGACCCGGCCGAGCGGCTGAGCGCCGCGCAGGCGGAGAGCGATCTGCGGCTCGTCGCCGCGGGCGGCTTCCCGGCCGCGGGACCGCCGTCGCCGACCACCCAGTCGCCGACGATCTCCTCGTTCTCCCAGCCCGCGCAGCCGCCGCCGGGATTCGGACCTCCCACGCAGCCGTCCCGGACCTCTCCGCAGGGACCGCAGCCGGGTTACACGCCGTATCCGCCGCACACCGACACCCCCACCTCCACGGAGCCCGTACGCAGCCGGCGCGCGGCCGCCGCCGTGATCGCGGGCGTGATCGCGCTCGCGCTCGCCCTGGGCGGACTGACGTACGCCTTGATCAACCGTGACAACGGCGGCGGGAGCAGCAACGACAGCAGCAGCGGGAGTGGCACCAAGAGCGGTTCCGGCGGCGGGAGTTCGCCGTCCGCGAGCAGCAGCAAGGGCAACACGGCCGCCCCGGGCGGCTCCACGCCCTCGGCCAGTCCGTCGAGCAGCGCTCGTACGAGCTCGCCGCCGGCGCAGTCCGTGCAGGTGACGGTCGCGGGTGCGCACACCGACTACTCCGGTTCCTGCCCGCCGCCCCAGGCCCAGGCGCCGACCTTCACGGCGACCTTCAGGGTGGGCCGTGTACCGGTGGACGTCCAGTACCGCTGGGTGTTGAAGACGGGCGAGGTGTCCGACCCGGGCTGGAAGACCCTGTCGTTCTCGTCGGACGGTGACAGGACCAAACAGAAGTCGATCTTCTTGACGACGTACAACGCGAGCGGGACCTTCCAGAACGAGATCAGCGTGGAGGTGCGCAGCCCCGTCCGGACGACGTCCAACTCGGTGCCGTTCTCGGTGACGTGTGTGACGGAGACCCCGTCGGACGAGGCCTCCGCTTCCACGTCTCCGTGAGGGGCGGTCAGACGGCCGAGGTGAAGACCGGCAGGTAGCCGCCGGAGTGGCCGGCCGCGGTGGGGTGGTACGACTCGGTGATGTTCAGCAGGTTCAGGCTGTGCAGCCAGGCGCTGCCGGAGCAGAGCTCGTGACCGGTGAAGGTGCTCCTGACGTCGCCGAAGGTGAAGCCGTGGTCGGCGGCGCGCTTGGCGATGGCGCTGTCCAGGTAGTCGGCGGCGCCGTTGATCGCGGCGCGCTTGGTGTCGGAGAGGCCGAGGCAGGTCGCGCCCAGTTTGTAGAACCTGGGGTAGCCGAGGACGACCACATGGGCGGCGGGCGCCTTCGAGCTGATCGCGGAGTAGACGGAGTCGAGTTGGCCGGGGAGCGTGGAGTCGACGTATGCCTTGGCGGTGGCGATGCGGGACAGGCAGCCGCTGTCGGACTGGAGCACGCACGTCGTCATGACGTCCGCGAAGCCCGCGTCGTTTCCGCCGATGCTGAGGGAGACGAGGCCGGTGGAGGAGCTGAGCGGGCCCAGCTGGTTCGCCAGGACATCACCCGTACGGGCGCCCGAGCAGGCCGTGAAGTCGAACGACGACGGTGAATGGGCGGCGGCCCAGAGGTAGGGGTACGCCTTGGTGCTGCGCAAGCAGTCGCCGCTGGAGCTGATGTAGCTGCCCGCGCCGACACCGGACGAGTAGGAGTCGCCGAGGGCCACGTAGCCGGTGGCCGCGACGGTTCCGGACGCCTGCGCCGTCGCGGCCCCGGTGAGGGCGACGCCGACGGCGAGGAGGAGTGAGGTCACGTATGCCGTAATTCGGGAACGTCTCATGGAACCTCCCTTTAGCAGGATCTCTGCCACAACTGTCGTAGCAGCTACGCGTGTTGACAGGAAGTGTCCATGCCAAGACTTTTCGACCTCTACGGCCTTCGCCCACTGTTTTGACGGAGCGTCAACTCCCTTGCACCGAAGCCTGGATGACTGCCCCATGCCGCGCATCGATACGGGTCGCGCCGAAGATCACCCCGCGCGACACCTCAACCCGCTTGCCCCACAACGCTTGTTCCCCGGAAGCGGCCGGCGCCTCCGGGGAACAAGCGGTGAACACTCGCGCTCCATGTTTGAAGTCGACCAAGAAGGCCCCATGAGTGCCCACCGCGTCTTGACGGCCCCCAGCCCGCTGCGCGACATTGAAGCCCGGCATCCGGCGCTTCAGGGGGCAAAGTCGCCAATGCAGACCATAGGCATCAAGTCACCTTCATCAGACAGTGACCAGCGGTCGGGACAGGATCCGGGGAGGGACCTGGTCCCGCTGCTCGCGGGCATGGCGGTGGCCGTCGCGGGGGTCGGCGCGGTACTCGCGCTCGCCGACGTGGGCTCTTCCCTGCGCGGCCCGTTCACGCTCTTCTTCCTGCTCGCCGCACCAGGAGCCGCCATCGGGGCCGCGCTGCGCGGGCTGGATCCCTTCGCCCGCACGGTGACGTCCGTCGCGGGAGCGATCGCCGTCGACCTCCTTGTCGCCCAGGGCATGCTGGCGGTGCACCGGTGGTCGGTCCATGGCGGAATCGTGGCCGTGACGGCGATCAGCTCTCTTGTTCTCCTTCTGGTGGTGGCACGACGACTGCGCAAGCGGACGGGGAAAATCAGTTCGAGTCATCAGGTAACGGCCAAACCAACAAAAACGTGAGACGTCGTTCCAGGCCTTGCCATATGGACGCAATCGTCAATACCGTCATACATCTCACCCGCATCGGACCATCACGCACATGCGATCTAGGGGAGGGCTCAAGATCGCGAAGAGGGTCCGGCGCGGGGCGCGGTAGGGGGGTGCCGTGCTCGGTGACCACACTTGTGCCGAGTCGTGCCGCGCGACCGGTTTCCGCATCCGGAATTCCGTCCTCGGGGTTCCGTCTTCGGACTTCCGCCTTCGGAATCGGCCAGCTTTGCCAGCTCACCCGGCATGCACGGAGATCCATTTCGTCATGCCGTAAGTGAGAACCCCCCTTTCGAACCGGACTAAAAGCCGGACCGCCCAGGGGCGGGCGGTCCACCGGACGAGAGGGACCAGACTCATGAGCTCAGTCCTGCGCCCAGCCGTATCGGGCGAAGATCCGTTAATGGCCGGCAAATACCGGCCGATCTCCTCTCACCTGGCCATCGCGCCACCGGTGAGTGTCGTGATCCCCGCCATGAATGAGGCGGAGAACCTCCCGTACGTCTTCAAGACCCTTCCCGCCTGGATACATGAAGTGGTTCTTGTCGACGGCAATTCCACCGACAACACCGTCGAGGTGGCCCGTGAACTGTGGCCCGACGTCAAGGTCGTCGAGCAGCAGGGAAAGGGCAAGGGCGACGCCCTGATCACCGGATTCGAGGCGTGCACCGGCGACATCATCGTGATGGTCGACGCGGACGGCTCGGCCGACGGCCACGAGATCGTGTCGTACGTGTCCGCGCTGGTGTCGGGGGCGGACTTCGCCAAGGGGTCACGGTTCGCCAACGGCGGCGGCACCTCCGACATGACACCGATCCGCAAGCTGGGCAACCGGGTGCTGTGCGCGGCCGTCAACGCCAAGTTCGGCGCCCGCTACACCGACCTCTGCTACGGCTACAACGCGTTCTGGCGGCACTGCCTGGACCAGATCGAACTCGACTGCACCGGCTTCGAGGTCGAGACCCTGATGAACATCCGGGTGGTCAAGGCCGGGCTCAAGGTGCAGGAGATACCCAGCCACGAGTACCTCCGCATCCACGGCACGAGCAATCTGCGGGCCGTGCGGGACGGGTTCAGGGTGCTCAAGGTGATCATGGGTGAGCGTTCCAACCGGCGTGCTCTGCGCCGCAGGCCGCACGCCGCCCAGCTCGACTCGGGCCAGGGAGAGGTGTCTTGAGCAGTCCCGACATCTCTGTGGTGATCTGCGTCTACACCGAAGACCGGTGGGAGGACATCCTCGCGGCGGTCTCCTCGGTGCGGGCGCAGTCGCTGCCCGCCCTGGAGACGCTCCTCGTCGTGGACCACAACGCCACCCTGCTCGACCGGCTGAGCAGGGAGTACAAGGAGACCGACGCGGTGCGGGTGCTCGCCAACGCGGGCCCGCGCGGCCTGTCCGCGGGCCGCAACACCGGGATCGCCGTCGCGCACGGCGAGATCATCGCGTTCCTCGACGACGACGCCGTGGCCGAGCGCGACTGGCTGCGCCACTTCGCCTCGGGATACGCCGACCCACGGGTCATGGCCGTCGGCGGCCGTACGATGCCGATCTGGGCGTCGGGTCGCCGGCCCGCCTGGTTCCCCGAGGAGTTCGACTGGGTGGTGGGCTGCACGTACAAGGGGCTGCCGCCGGGCCGGGTCCAGGTCCGCAACGTCCTGGGCGGAAACGCTTCTTTCCGTCGTACGGCGTTCGACGCGGCGGGCGGCTTCGCGACCGGCATCGGACGCGACGGCGACAAGCGTCCGCTGGGCTGCGAGGAGACGGAGCTGTGCATCCGCCTCACCCGCGCCCGCCCGGACGCGATCCTGCTGATCGACGACCGCGCGGTCATCCACCACCGGGTACCGGAACCACGCGAGCACTTCGCGTACTTCCGCACCCGCGCCTATGCCGAGGGCCTCTCCAAGGCCCTGGTCGCCCGGAGCGTCGGCGCCGACAAGGGCCTCGAGTCGGAGCGCCGCTACGCGACCCGCGTCCTGCCGGCCGGGGTGGCCCGCGGGCTGCGCGACACCCTGCTCGCCCGCCCGGGCGGCGCGGGCCGTGCGGGCGCCATCGTGGCCGGTGTCCTGACGGCGGCCGGCGGGTACGTACTCGGCACCGTCCGGGCCCGCAGGGGCGGCGCCACGTTCACCGTGGCCGAGATCGGGAACGGGACCGAGAGCGGTCCGGGACGCGAGGGGGCGGCGGGCCGGGTGCGCGAGGGAGGTGCGGGCCGGTGAAGGACGCTCCCGTACCCATCCTCATGTACCACTCCATCGCCGCCGCGCCCAATGACGCGACGCGTGAGCTGTCCGTGGGGCCCGAGGCGTTCGCCGAGCAGATGGCACTGCTCGGGGACCAGGGGTTCACCCCCGTCGACACGGCGGCGCTGGCAGCGCGTTGGCGGTCCGGCGGACCGCTGCCGGAGCGACCCGTGCTGATCACCTTCGACGACGGTTACGAGGGCGTGCACCGGCACGGACTGCCCGTGCTGGCCAAGCACGGCTTCGCCGCCACGCTGTTCGTCTCGACGGGGTGGATCAAGGGCGCGTACGACACCGGAGGCGGCCTCGACGCCATGCTGAGCTGGGCTCAGGTGCGCGAACTCGCCACCGAGCAGGTCGAGATCGGCGGGCACAGCCACACACACCCGCAGCTGGACCAGCTTTCCGACGACGCGCTGCGGTTCGAGGTGCTGCGCTGCAAGGAGATCATCGCCGACGAGCTGGGCAGCCGCCCGGCCTCGTTCGCGTACCCCTACGGCTACTCCAGCCGCCGGGTGCGCCAGGTGGTGCGGGAGACGGGCTTCGCCCAGTCGCTCGCCGTCGGCAACGGCCTGGCGCTCCGCCGCCAGGGCCCGTACGCCCTGCAACGCGTGACCGTGCGCCGCACCACCGGTATCGAGGAGTTCGAGCGGCTCGTCGAAGGCCGCGCGATCGCTCGCAATTTCGTCCGGGACCGCGCCCTGACCAAGGGGTACGCCATGGTCCGAAGAGCACGACAGGTCCGCCGGAAGGCCATCCGTTCCCGTGTCTGACACGACGACCACAGCCCAGGCCTCATCGCCCACCGCCGAGGCGCCCGAGCAGCGGCCCGGGCGCCGCCTCCGCCTGCCCGGCCGGGGCCGCAAGGACGGCGGCGGCGGAGGCAACCAACTCTTCCGCAACGCCTACGCCCTGATGCTCAACACCGGGATCTCCGCGGTGCTCGGGCTCGGCTACTGGCTGGTCGCCGCCCGCTACTACTCCGACGCCGCGGTCGGCCAGGGCTCCGCCGCGATCGCCGCGATGAAACTCCTCGCGGGCCTGACCGCGGTGACCCTGACCGGCGCCCTTGCCCGCTTCATCCCCGTCGCGGGCCGCGCCACCGGACGCCTCATCTTCCGTACCTACGCGGGAAGTTCGGTGGTCGTGGCGCTGGCCGCCGTGGTCTTCCTGCTGACGCTGAACGCATGGGGACCCTCGTACCGCTTCCTGCACGGCCCGCTCAACGGCCTCGGCTTCATCCTGGCGGTCGTCGCCTGGTCGCTGCTGACCCTGCAGGACGGCGTGCTGACCGGACTGCGCAGCGCGCTCTGGGTGCCGGTGGGCAACACCGTGTTCTCCGCGGTGAAGCTGGCGCTGCTGGTCGGGCTCGCCGCCGCGATCCCGACGACGGGTGTCTTCGTCTCCTGGGTCGCCGCGATCGCCCTGTCGGTGGTACCGCTCGGCCTGCTGGTGTTCCGGCGGCTGGTCCCCCGGCACATCAAGGCGACCGAGGAGCGCGCGAACCCGCCCACGCTCAAGGAGGTCGGACGCTTCCTCGCCGGCGACTACACCGGCTCGCTCTTCTCGCTCGCCGTGGTCTATCTCGTCCCGGTGATCGTCGCCTCGCAGGTCAGCTCCTCCGACAACGCGTACTTCTACATCACCACGACGATCGGCGGCACGGTCAACCTGCTCGCCATCAACATGGGCGCCTCGCTGACCGTCGAGGGCTCGCACGACCCCGCGCGGCTCGCCGCGAACACCCGGGCCGCGATCAAGCGCATGGCCCGGATCATGCTGCCCGTGTGCGGACTGCTGTTCGTCGGGGCTCCGTTCATCCTGCATGTCTTCGGCGACGGCTACGCGCACGCGGCGACCCCGCTGCTGCGCTGGTTCGCGGTCGGCGCGCTGCTGCGGGTCGTCATGGAGACGTACTTCGCGGTGCTGCGCGCCCAGAGCCGCACCTCCGGACTCGCCTATCTGCAGGGCCTGCTGTGCGTCCTGGTCCTCGGCCTGACGGTGATCCTGCTGCCCCGGATGGGCCTGACCGGGGCGGGCGTCGCGGAGATCTCCAGCCTCGCGGTGATCGTGTCGATCGCCGCGCCCAAGCTGTTCAAGATCGTACGGACCGCTCCGCCCGCCGAACTCCCGGCGGGCGCGGCGCCGGACGGTGACCTCGCCGACCTGGGGGCACGCGACGTGGCCGCGGCGGGGCTTCGCGAGGCGAGGCGGGGACCCGCCTGGGCTCTCGACTCCGACACCCTCGCCCTCGGCGTGCACGTCGACTTCGACCACCAGGAACGCCGCCCGGACGTCCGCCCGGGCCCCGGCACCCCGCCCACGGGCACGCCCAAGGCACGCCCCGACCACCGCCCGACCTGGGCGCTCAAGCCGCAACTTCCCTCAGTGGGGCTGCCGGTGGAGGCGCGGGAGCCGGGCTCGGAGGCTTCCCTGGGCCCGGCGGAGGCCCCGGAGGTGGACGCCCCCTTCGAAACGGCCTCCTATGAATCAGAGGGCACGGACAGCGCCCCGTCCCAGGCGCGGGGACCTGCGCGCCCGGCCCCGGACGACCCGCAGCCGCCGGACAACACCACGCCACCCCTGCGCGAACGCCTACGACACCCTTCCAAACCCGGCGTGCTCCTCGGCTTCCTGCTGATCTCCGCACTGCTCCTCTACTGGGTCCCGGCACTGGGCCTCGACGACGCCTCCCTCGACAGGATGGGCGGCCTCGGCCTCATCTCCGTCCTGCCGCTGCCCACCCTGATCGGCGCGGCCCTCCTGATCACGGTCTTCGCCTCGCTGCTCTGGATGAACCGCGAGCACAGGGGCCTGCTGCTCATCACCCTGCTCGCCACCGTGATCTCCCTGCACGCGCTCCCCGCGGTCATCGAGACCGAGCCACGGTTCGCCACCGCCTGGCAGCACCTCGGCTTCATCGACTACATCGACCGCACCGGATCCGCGGTACCCGACCTGGACGCCCGCTGGAGCTGGCCGGGCTTCTTCGCGGGGGCCGCCTTCGTCGCCAAGGCCTGCGGTGTCAGCGACCTCACCGAGGTGATCCGCTGGTGGCCGCTGACCATGCAGCTGCTCTACCTGGCGCCGATGTTCCTGCTCGTGCGTTCGATGCGGGCGAGCTGGCGCGCCAAGTGGACCGGCATCTGGATCTTCGTGCTGAGCGGCTGGGTGGGCCAGGACTACTTCTCCCCCCAGGGCTTCACCTACCTCCTCTACCTCGTCTTCGTGGCGATCCTCCTGGTGTGGTTCCGGGCGCCGCGTGTGCTGTGGGCGAAGGTGCGCCCGGGCGAGGCGGAGGTCGAGCCGACCGACCGGCGCCAGCGGGCCGTGCTCCTCATGGTGCTGATCGGCCTGTTCGCGGCGAGCGTCCCGGCACACCAGCTCACCCCGTTCGTGATGCTCGGGGTGCTCGCGGTCCTCGTCCTCGTGGGCCGCTGCGAACTGCGCGGGCTGCCGATCCTGTTCGCCGTGCTGGTCTCGGTCTGGATCGGCTTCATGGCCGAGCCGTACTGGTCGGGGCACTTCAACGACCTGTTCGGCGGGGTCGGCGGCGTCGGCAGCAATGTGTCGACCTCCGTCTCCGGCCGTATCCAGGGCGGCAGTTCGACGCACAAACTCGTTCTCTACGCGCGCGTGCTGCTCGCCGGCGGTGTGATGGCCTTCGCCTGCTGGGGCTGGTGGCGGCGGCGCGACCACAAGTACCGCGAGCGGTCGCTGATCGTCCTGACCTTCGTCCCGTTCCTGGGCTTCGGCATGCAGTCGTACGGCGGCGAGATGGCCCTGCGGGTCTTCATGTTCGCCCTGCCGGGGGCGGCGCTGCTGGCCGGCCTCGCCCTGTTCCCGCGCACCGGCGTCACCGCGAAGGAACGGGAGAAGGACCGGGTGAGCCTCGCCCCGCTGGCCGCGCTCATGGCGGGTCTGCTGCTCATGGGCGGCTTCCTGGTGGCCCGTTGGGGCAACGAGTCCTTCGAGCGGATCCGGCCGGGCGAGGTCACGGCCATGAACTACGTGTACGCCCACGACAAGCCGACCGTACGGCTGCTGTGGCTGAGCAACGACACGGTCAACAACGTGACGCCCGCGATGCCGTGGGGCACCCGGGACATGGAGAAGGTGCAGTACGTGCCGACGCTGGCGCCGAGCGACCCGGTGCTGGTGTCCGGGCTGGTCAAGTCGCTCAGGGACGCCGGCCCGAACTCGTACCTGATGATCAACCGCAGCCAGGTGGTCTACCTCCAGATGGACGTGGGCTACTCGGCGACCTGGGAGTCGCGGCTCATCCGCAACCTCGACGACCGGCAGGACCTGAAGAAGGTCCTCGTCAACGACGACGTGACGATGTACGCGCTGCGCAAGCAGCCCGCGGGCAAGGTGCTCGAGCCCAGTCCGGGGCCGATCGGTCCCCTGGTCACCTGGACACCGTGGTCGGTCATCGGCGCGCTGGCGGCGGTGGCGCTCATCATCATGCTGGCGGCACGGGAGGTCGTACGGGTCGCGGTGCGGCCGGGTGTGCGGCAGCTGCGGTGGCTGCAGAGCAGCTTCTGGTTCTCGCTGCCGCTGCTGGCGGTGCTGCTGGCCTCGCTCGTACAGCGGTTCCTGACCATGAAGTAGGACGGCAGGACGACGCCCAGCCGGGCGAAGTGGCTCACCCGGATCCGGGATCACGGGTTCAGCGGGTGAGCCACTTCACTTCGTAGGCCTTCATGTCGAACCGCTTGCCGTCCACCTGCGCGTTGATGGACCGGTTCAGGGTGTTCACGACCAGGACGGCCTTGTCGGTGGCGAGCACGCGGACATTGGGCACGTCGTCGGGGGCCACGGACACCGTCGCGTACGTGGAGCCGGGGGCGAACGCCCGGCTGAAGCGGGAGACGAGGTCGAGCATGGGCAGGGCCGCGCCGCCGCCGGCACGGTCGGTCGGCGTCCACAGGCAGCCCGCGCAGTCGGTGCCCTTCTCCTTCTCCGGGTTCCAGTAGAAGCCGGAGGTGGCGCCGCCGCGGGCCATCGCGATCAGGCCGGCGGCCTGGACGGCGACGCGGTGGGCCTCGGACCAGCCCGTGCGCTCGTCGTTGCCGTCGGCGGGCTCGACGTAGTACTCGGCCCACCACAGAGGCAGTCCGTGGGTCTGCTCGCGCACCCACCGGCTGACGGCGGTGAACTTGTCGGTGGCCGCGAACTCGTTCGGGAGCAGGTCGTCGTCCTTGGTGTAGCTGGAGCCGTCGACGACGACGAAGTCGGCGCCCACCTTGTTCTTGTTCCAGTAGTCGAAGGCGTCGAGGACCCGCTGGTCCATGGTGCCCCAGGTGCCTTTCAGGGTCGTCGACGCGTCCTCCGTCTGGCGCGGGTCGACGCTGTCCATGACGAGGTAGGGCCCGCCGACCAGGATGTCCTTGTCGACCTTCTTCAGCGCCTTGTAGACGAGGTTGTAGAGCTCGGTGTAGCCCTCGTAGTCCCAGCGGGCCTTGCCGTCGTTCCAGAAGCCCTTGAACTCGTTCCAGACGATGAAGTGACGGACGTCCGGATAGCGCTTGGCGACGGTCGCGGCGAGCGCGGCGAAGTCCGCGTAGTGGGCGCGGTCCGGGGCGGTCTCCAGGGCGGCCTGGCTCCAGTTCGTGTTGTTGGCGCCGGCCTTGCCGCCCTTCATCCAGTCCGGGGAGCAGCACAGGGTGACGACCGGGGTCCCGCCGGACTTCCGCATGAAGTCGATACGGCGGTCCATCTCGGAGAAGTCGTAGCGCCCCTTGGAGGGTTCGGGGTTGCCCGCCCCCCAGCCCATGATGTGCTGAATCTGCGGCAGCGACTGCTTCTGCAGCAGCCCCTCGACGCGCCGGGTGGCCGTGTCACTGCTCTGGTCGGCGCTGTACTGGGTGTGGGTGAAGCCCCAGCCCACCTCGGGTTGCGGCGTTTCGGGCGGGGTGACGGGGGTGCCGTGCACCTTGTCCCCGTCGCGGGTGGTGCCCGCGGTGCTCGCGCCGCCTCCGGGCAGGGTGTTGAGCAAGGTCACCACCAGGGCCAGAGCGGCCACTCCCACGCCGAGCAGCGCGGTGAGCCGCCACCGCCGTGCCCCCGAATTCCACCCATGACGTCCCATCAAGGGCAACAGTAACGGCGGGGATCGGCCGTGGGACAGGTCTTGTAAGACCACAGCCGTGTAACAGGACGGAGGGGATACGGGCAGACACAGCCGACACACAGGACGCACCGCGGAAACCGGGTGCACGGGGCGCCCGCGTGACGGATCATGGCGGCATGTCTGCCAACCCACACGACGCACTGCCGATCCGGCTCAACGTCGACGACAGCGACTCGCCGTCGGACGTCGTCGACGCGCTGTTCCTCGGCCGCTTCGCGACGGGCGAGCAGCCGCACTCGCACGCGGCGAACATCGACCGCGTACGGTCCGGGGCGACGCTCCTCCCGCCGGGCGCCCGCGTGCTGCGCTCGGCCCGCGACGACGACCGCAGCGCCACGCTCGCCGAGGGCGACGGCTGGACACTGCTGGTGTCCCGCTGGAACCGCGGCGCCGACGTCACGGTCACCGCGACCAGCACCGAACTGGCCGCCAAGATCCTCGACCAGGCCACGGACGGCGCGGCGGACGAACCCGAACCCCAGCCGGAGAACGTGACGATGGGGTTCTGGTACGTCTCCCCGCGCCGCGGCCCGCACCGCACCACCCGGCAGATCTCCGCGGGCACGTGGGAGGAGGTGCGGTCGAACTACACCGGGCCGGTGGCGGACGCCATGGACCGGCTGATGAAGACGACGCCCGAGGACATCGCGGGCCGACTGTTGCTGCTGCACGGCCCGCCCGGCACGGGCAAGACCTCGGCCCTGCGCACCCTGGCCCGTTCCTGGCGCGACTGGTGCCAGGTGGACTGTGTCCTCGACCCGGAGCGGCTCTTCTCCGACGTCGGCTATCTGATGGACATCGCGATCGGCGAGGAGGACGGCACGGGCAAGGGCCGCTGGCGGCTGCTCCTGCTTGAGGACTGCGACGAGCTGATCCGCGGCGAGGCCAAGCACACCGCGGGCCAGGCGCTCTCGCGGCTGCTCAACCTCACCGACGGCCTCCTCGGGCAGGGCCGCAACGTGCTCGTGGGCGTCACGACCAACGAGGACCTCGAGCGCCTCCACCCCGCCGTGGTCCGTCCCGGCCGCTGCCTCGCCCGGATCGAGGTCGGCGCGCTGACCCGCCCGGAGGCGGTGAGCTGGCTGGGCACGGAGGAGGGTGTCGGCCGCGACGGCGCGACCCTGGCCGAGCTGTACGCGCTGCGCCGGGGCACGACGCCGACATCGGTGCCGGACCAGCGGGAGGGCGCGGACGCGGGGCTGTATCTGTAGCTGCCCGGCACCGCGCGCGGTGCTTTGATGGTCGTATGACCCTGTTCGTCGGCACGTCGGGGTGGCAGTACAAGGACTGGCGCGGCGTCCTGTACCCGGACGGGGTGCCGATGCGGCTGTGGCTGGCGGAGTACGCGGCACGGTTCGCCACGGTCGAGATCAACAACGCGTTCTACCGGCTGCCGTCGCGGGAGACCTTCGAGAGCTGGCGGGAGCGCACCCCGCCCGGCTTCGTCGTCGCCCTCAAGGCGAGCCGCTATCTGACGCACATCAAACGGCTGCGCGACCCGGCGGAGCCGGTCGACCGACTGCTGGGCCACGCCGCCGGGCTCGGCGACCGCCTGGGCCCGGTCCTGCTCCAGCTCCCGCCCACACTGCACGCCGACCCCGCCCTTCTCGACGAGTGCCTGCGCCGCTTCCCCGCCGGCGTCCGGGTCGCGGTCGAACCGCGCCACGACTCCTGGTGGACACCGGAGGTGCGCAAGGTGCTCGAGTCACGGGGCGCCGCCCTGTGCTGGGCCGATGTGCTGGCCCGCCCCGTGACACCCCTGTGGCGGACCGCCGACTGGGGCTACGTCCGCTTCCACGAGGGCCGCGCCCAGCCGTGGCCGCGCTACGGCCGGCAGTCCCTGACGACTTGGGTACGGCGCGTCACGGACGCCTGGTCCGACGACCACGACGTGTACGCGTACTTCAACAACGACCCGAACGCGGCGGCGATCCACGACTCGGTGGCCTTCGCCCACGCGGCAAGGACAACGGGCCTGACGGTGACCCGCACGCCGGCCGACAGGCCCTAGCCCAGACCTAGGGCCTGTCTGACAATTCCCGCCGGGCCCGCGACGCCTGGCACCGCACCTCGCTGCGTTGTCGGGCACGCCCAAGTACGCCCAGTACGAGGGCGACCCTCCGCCTTGCGATGCACGGCACCAGACGCCGCGGTCTGATCCGACGCGAATTGTCAGACAGGCCCTAGTCCCCGTAGGCCGCCCGCAGGGCATCCCGTACGGCGTCCAGCGCGGCGGACTCGGAGAGACCGAGGCGGTGCACGCGCTCGGCGTAGGCCTGTGCGGCCGACGCCGCTTCACGCTCCGCCGCCGAGCCCGCCGCGGCGACGAACGTCCCGTTGCGGCCGCGCGTCTCGATCACCCCGTCCGACTCCAGCGCCCGGTAGGCCTTGGCGACCGTGTTGGCGGCGAGGCCGAGCTCCTCGGCCAGCCCCCGCACGGTGGGCAGCTTGTAGCCGACCGGCAGCGCGCCGGACCGCGCCTGCTCGGAGATCTGGGCACGCACCTGTTCGTAGGGCGCGGCCCCCTCATCGATGTGGATCTTCAACGTCACGCAGCGATTGTCCCGTACGGAACGGAAAATGAGAGGCACTCGAACACACCTCGCGCGTAGCGTTCGACTCCATGACTGTGATCATCAGCGATGTCCGCCCGGACGACCGGCGGCACACCGAGGGCTTCGCCCACATCCGCAACCGCGCCCTCCCCTTCGTGCTGTACACCCCCGAATCCATCGCGTACGACGTCACGCACGCGCACCCCGACGCCCACTACCGCCCGCTGCTCGCGGAGCAGGACGGCGAACCGATCGGCACGGCCCAGGTCGGCATCGCGCACGACAGCGCGGAGCCGAATCAGGGCTATCTCAACGTGTACGTCGACCCAGGCCGCGCGCGCCGTGGCGCGGGTTCGCTCCTGGTGCGCACCGCCGAGGAGCACCTGGCGGCCCTGGGCGCGACCAAGCTCTTCGCCTGGGTCCTGGACGAGCCGGGCAACCGCGCATTCGCCGAGAAGCACGGCTACCGCGCGAGCCGCTCCGCCCACTTCCTCCGCCTCGACCTGGCGGGCGGCACCCTGCCGCCGCTCCAGGGCCCGCCGCCGGGCGTCGAACTGCGCAAGGGCTCGGACTTCGCCGACGACCCGCGCCCCCTGTTCGCCCTGGACGCGGAGACGATGGCGGACGAACCCGGCGACATCCCCCACGAGTTCACGGACTACCAGGCCTGGCTCCGGGAGACCTGGCACCACCCCCTGTTCAGCGCCGAGCTGACCACGGTCGCGCTCGTCGACGGCCGCCCGGCGGCGTTCAGCGCGGCCCGCACGGACGGCGGCACCCGCTACGGCACGGTGATGACGGGCACCGCCGCCGCGTTCCGCGGTCGCGGCCTCGCCAAGCTCGCCAAGAACGACTCGCTGCACCGTGCCCGCGCCGCCGGGTGCACGGAGGCGTTCACGGGCAACGACGCCGGCAACGAACCGATGATCGCGATCAACAAGTGGTTCGACTACGAGATCTGCGGGACGGAGGTGCGGTATGTCCGCGAACTCTCCTGACGCACCTCGCACTGTGGAGGTCGTCCTCGTCAAGTCCGGTCGCACGAAGATCCGTTACCCCGCCGAACTGCTCGCCGACGACGGCACCCGCGTCACCGTGCGCGCGCCGTGGGCGGGCGAAGGCGTCCGTGACTTCGGCTTCGTACGGTTCGAGCCGGGTGATGTCTTCACCGAGTACTACTGGCGGGACCGCTGGTACGCGGTCAAGGAGGTCCGGGACGCCCAGGGCGTGCGGAAGGGCTGGTACTGCGACATCACCCGCCCGGCCACCCTCTCCGGCGGCGAACTGGTCGTCGAGGACCTCGACCTGGACCTGTGGCGCTCCGCGGACGGCACGGACGTGCTGCGCCTGGACGAGGACGAGTTCACGGCGAGCGGCCTCGCGACCACCGATCCGCGGGCCGCGACCGCCGCGCGGAACGCCCTCGACACACTCGAACTCCTGGCCCGCGAGGGCGACTTCGAGGCGCTGCTCGGCTAGGGCCGGTACCCGGCGGATGCCCGCTCGGCGACCGCCGCGTATCCGGTGGTCAGACGTGGGCCACCACCGCGTACCGCTCGTCCGCCACCTCGCGCCCCCACAGCCGCGCGTCGTCGGACAGCCGCTCCACCCGCAGGTCCGAGGCCAGGGGTTCCAGCAGGGCGGCCAGCCGGTCCGCGGGAATGCCGACGGGGCTCAGCGTTCCCCACACTCCCTCGACCAGGACGAGCCGTCCTCCGGGGCGCAGCAGCCCGCGCCAGTGCCGCAGGACGCGCCCGGGGTCGGGCAGCGCCCACAGGACGTGCCGCACGAGCACGACGTCGAACCGCTGCTCTCCGACGGGCGGTGCCGTCACGTCACCGAGGAGGAACACCGCGTCACGTCCGGCGAGCTTGGCGCGGGCCAGCTCGATCATGCGCGGCGCGCGGTCGATCCCGGTGACACGGTGGCCCCGCTCGGCCGTGAGGAGCGCCAGGCTGCCGGTGCCGCAGCCGAGGTCGAGCACGTCGGACGGGGTCTCGGGCAGCCAGGCGCGCAACCGCTCCGCCCAGGCCTCCCGCACGACGGCATCGCGCAGCCCGTGGTCCGGCTGGTCGTCGAAGGTGTCGGCCTCGGCGTCCCAGTCCACCCGGTCCGCGTCGGCCACCGCCGCCGCGCCCCCGCCCGTGCCGCCGAGCTCCGGCCTCACCTCGCTCGGACAAGATGTGACACGGCTCTGACCTGGATTCATTTCGTTGTAACCCGTCATGTGCCCCAGGGTGACACCCGCCACTGACAGTCGAATCGTGACAGCCGCCACAGACAGATCCCGACTGATGAGCAACTCTCCCGGAAAGGGTCTACCTCCGTACAACCGCGGATCCCGGTAGGCACAAGGAGGCAGCCATGCGCCGTGTGACCGTGCAGAAGCCCCTGAGAAAGTCGGAGTCCCGCCGAGTGCGGGACAAGGCCGACGAGCGCCCGGCCGAGCGTCCGGAGGTCCGCAAGGACATCCACCGCACGTGGTGGCCGGACGAGTGAGCGGCCCAGGCCGCGCGCCCCGGCACCGAGACACGCCCCGGCGCGGAATCCGTCAGTCGAGCCGCTTTCGGTAGTGGATCCGGTCGTACCGGCCGTCCACGCGGCGTTCCACGACCTCGTACCCGTACTTCGGGTAGATCTTCTGGTTCTCCCACATCATCGCGTTCGTGTAGAGCCTGACCTCGGACAGCCCGAGCGCACGCGCGTGTGCGTCCACGAACGCCAGCAGCCGTCGCCCCACGCCCTCGCCATGGGCGTCGGGGTGGACGGCGATGCTGTCGAGGAAGAGATGGTCCTCGTACGCCTCGATCACCACGAGGCCCGTCAAGGGCTCTCCCGTGACGAACACCCGCCCCGCGGCCACGTTCGCCGCGTGATCCGCCTCCATGGGCCCCGGCACCACTCCGATGCGCTCGATGTAGTGGTGGTACGCGGCGTCGGTCACCGCCTTCACGGCGGCCACGTCGGCGGCGACGGCCGGGCGGATCTCCGGTTCGTCCGGGGCATCTGTCATGGCCGGAACGGTACCTACCTGAGCGCAGGCTCAGCACTCCCTTAAGCCGACCATAAGGATCTCTCTCACCCGCCTCCGACAGGCGATTTCGCGGTTTCTTCGGGCTAGCTTGCTGATCACCCCCACGGGGTCCGCCGTACGCCCGAAGGTCCGCTTCAAGGAGTTCCCCCATGCCCGCTCGCCGCAAGGCCGTCGCAGTCGCCGTCGGTGTCGGTGTCGCCCCGGTCGCCCTGACCGCGCTCGCCGCGGGGCCCGCCGTCGCGCACGGCACGATGGGCGACCCGGTCAGCCGGGTCTTCCAGTGCTACGCGGAGAATCCCGAGAGCCCGAAGTCCGGCGCCTGCAAGGCGGCCGTCACGGCCGGCGGCACCCAGGCCCTGTACGACTGGAACGGCATCCGGATCGGCGACGCGAACGGCGGACACCAGCGGCTCATCCCCGACGGGAAGCTGTGCAGCGCGGGCAACGACGAGTTCAAGGGCCTGGACCTGGCCCGCACCGACTGGCCGGCGACGAGCGTGAGCGGCGGCGCGTACACCTTCAGGTACCGGGTGACGGCCCCGCACAAGGGCACCTTCGACGTCTACCTCACCAAGGCGGGCTACGACCCGTCCAAGCCGTTGGCTTGGGCCGACCTGGACCTGGCTCACCCGGTCGCCACGAAGACCGACCCGACCGCGACGAACGGCTACTACACCTTCTCCGGCACCCTGCCGCAGCGCTCGGGCAGACAGCTCCTCTACGCGATCTGGCAGCGTTCGGACAGTCCGGAGGCGTTCTACTCCTGCTCGGACGTCACCTTCGGTGGCGGGGGTTCCGGCAACACCGGTGCCGGTGGCGACGGTACTGGCAGCACCAGTACGGGCACGGGCAGTACCGGAAGCGGTACCACCCCCGCGCCGACCACCCCGGCACCCACCGCCTCCGCGCCCTCCGAGCAGCAGATAGCCGACGGTGCCGACAAGTCGACGGTGCGGCACGACCACCACGACGGCACGGCCACTCCGGCGGCCGGCACGAACACCTCCTACGCCGCTCCCGGCGGCTCCGCCGACCGGCCCGAGGCCGCGGGTGTCTCGGAGCGGCACCTCGCCGAGACCGGCGGTGACTCCTCCAGCTCATATCTCGCGATCGGCGGGGCGAGCGCGCTGGCGCTGGGCGCGGCGGCGCTGTTCTCCTCGGTCCGCCGCCGCGCGACGAGCGACGGCCGGCGCGGCCGCTAGTTCCCGGTGCACTCCGGGGCCTGTCCGGCGGCTCAGGTCGGACAGGCCCCGGCCGGGGCGGTCAGCTGAAGACGGAGGCGCAGTTCGTGGGGGTGGCGTGTGCCGGGTCGAGGGCGTTGGCCGCCTCGTGGAAGGCGATCCGGTCGAGGAGGCCGATCGCGGCGTGCTCGGAGAGGTCGACCGGGCACAGGTCCTGCAGCAGCACGTTGTGGACGTCGGATCCGGTGAGGAACTGTGAGCGGTACGGCGTGACCACCTCGTCGTACTTGGTGGCGATCACCGTGTAGTGCACGCCCGGGACGGTGTCGCCGCCGGCGTTGAGCTTGGCCAGGAAGGCGGAGCCGACGATCTGGTCGGCGAGCGCGGGTGTGGCCGCCGACAGCAGGTCCTCGGCGCCCGGGAAGTACGGCAGCAGGTTGGTGAGGCCGTCGAGGGTGGTGCCGTGGTTGTCGGGCGCGATGCCGACGAAGGTGTTCACCTTGGCGGCTCCGCCGAGGAACTTGAGGTAGTAGCGGGGCATCAGGCCGCCCTGCGAGTGGCCGACGAGGTCCGCCTTGGCCGCGCCGGTCGCGGCGAGCACCTTGTCGACGAACACCTGAAGCTGTTCGGCCGATTTGTCGATGGGGCCGAGGGCGTTGAAGAGGGGGACGCCGGGCAGTTGCCCGTAGTCGAGGGAGAAAACGCAGTACCCGCGGTCCACCAGGTAGGGCGCGAAGGCCAGCCAGTTGTCGGTCGAGTTGGCGAAGGTGCCGTGGACGAGGACGACGGGGTGGGGATGGGTGGCTGAGGGCTTGCAGGAGTAGTCGTTCCAGCCGCTGCTCGGCGCGGCGGCGTGGGCGGTGGCGGCGGGGACCACGGCGACCACCGCGGTCAACAGCAGTGCGGTGAGGGGTCTGAGCAGGCGCTTCCAGGGCAGCATCGGGTGATCTCCTTGCGGCTCAAGGGAGTTGCGACGACGTACGCCCTGTGATCCGGATCACGAGGATGCTGTTCACTCGTCAAGTTACGGGCGAGTAGCCCAAGTGTGAAGTTACGCGTCAGTAAAAAACTTCCGGCGAGAAACGGCGGCGGTCTCGGTCGCCACCTCACACTTGACCAACCATCACCAGGTGGGCCTGATGGGACCATAGGGTGCGATGCGCAGCAAACGGTCGCGCAACGCGCGCATTTCACTCTCACCGAGCAGCTCACCCCAGGCCCGCACCGCGTCAGCGGCCGCCTCCTCCGCCGCGCGCGTACAGGCCCGGCCGAGCTCGGTCAGCACGATCAGCCGAGCGCGCGCGTCGGCGGGATGCGGCCGCCGCTCCACGTACCCCTTGCGCACCAACTCGTCGACAAGCTGGCTCGCGGCCTGCTTGGTGACCCCCAGATGCGCGGCGAGGTCGGTGACCGTCGCGCCGCCAGGGGCGAGCCGTGCGAACGCGAAACCGTGCGCGGGCCGCACCCCCTCGAACCCCCGGGCGACGACGCCCTCGTGAATACGTTGCGTCAGCTCGCCTGCGGCGGCGAGCAGGGCGGCGGACAGGGCTATGGCCTCGGAGTTGTGCACGCACGCATTGAAACACCCTTGACGAATTGGTCAAGCGGCTTGACCATGAGGTCAGCTATTTAGTCAAGCAGCTTGACCATCTGGCCTGGAGGCACCCATGCCCGTCATCCGCCTGTCCGAAGCCGTCGTCCACGAGATCCACGGCGCCCGTTTCGTCTCGTACGCCACTCCCCTCAGCGGGAGCAAGGAGCTGTGCGCCTGGCGCGGCGAGATACCCGCGGGGCACAAGGCCCCCGTGCACACCGTCAACCGCGAGGAGATCTTCCACCTCCTCACCGGCGAACTGCTGATCACCCTCGATGGCCGCACCGAGCGGATCACCGCGGGCGACACGGTGATCATCAACCCCGGCGTGCCCCTGGGCATCGAGAACCCGACCCAGGAGGCCGCCACCGCCTGGGTCACCACGTCCATCGGCCTCCAGGCGGAACTGGCCGACGGCTCGGTCCTCACTCCCCCGTGGGCGAACTGATCCCCGTAGCGGATCTACGCCGCCAGCGTCCCCGGCATCACCGCACGCGGGCCGAACTTCGCTCGCGCGCGGTCCGCGACCTCCTCGATGCGGCGGACCTTCTCGTCCACGGGGTCGAAGGTCAGCTGGTGGGAGGCCTGTTCGGCGGGGGTGAGGCCCTCGGCGCGCAGGCCGATCGCGCGGACCCGGGCGCGCTGGAGGCCGAGCGCCTCGTACAGGGCGTACGCGGTGGCGCTGAGCGCCGAGGAGTGGGCGGTCGGCTCCTTGAGAGTGCGGCTGCGGGTGGTCGAGGAGCGGTCGGCGTAGCGGACGGTGAGGGTCAGGGTGCGGCAGACCTTCTCCAGGGCGCGCAGCCGGGTGCCCAGTTCCTCGGCGCCGGAGAGCAGCGCGCGGCGGTGCAGGGACGGGTCCAGCTCGTCGCGGGAGAAGGGGCGTTCGGTGGCGAGGGAGCGCGAGGTGGCGTTCGGGACGACCCGGCCGCGGTCGATGCCGGACGCCTTCTCGTGCAGTTCGCGGCCGGTCCGGGCACTGGTCAGGCGCTGGAGCGTGGACAGGGGCGCGGCGGCGACCTTGCCGATGGTGTCGAGGCCGTACTCGCACAGGGTGCGGGCGGTGGCGCCGCCGACCCCGGGCAGCGCGCCGACGGGCCGCTCGGCGAGGAACTCCGCGACGGCGTCCGGCTCTCCGGGCACCACCCGGGTCACTCCGGGCACGGCCTCCCGCAGTGCCATCCGCGCGAGCATCGGCCCAGGTCCGGCGCCGATCGCGCAGTCGATCCCGTACCGGGCGAGTGCCCGCACCCGGATCAGCGAGGCGAACTCCACGGCGGTCCGCCCGAAGTACCGTTCGGCGCCCCGTAGATCGACCAGCACGCGATCGGGCGGCAGCGCCTCGATGACGGGGGTGAACTCCTCCAACAGCCCGAGGAGCCCCGGCAGGGCGGCCTCGTACATCGGAGGCAGCTGGAAACGTACGCAGAGGATGGTCATCCCGCACTCCCCGGACTCTGGTGCCACAACTTCTTTCCTCCCGCGGGCCCTTCGCCCGCCGGACGCAGATCGGCCCAGGGGTGCATCTCGTACCCCGTGGGCATCCGGATCTTCCGGCCCTCCTGCGCGCCCTCCCCCTCCGGCAGGGGCTCCGCTGCGGGCTCCGCCAGCCGCGCCGCCACCACGTCGAGGCCGCCCTCGGTGCGCAGCTCGACCAGTTCGGCGAGGTTCCAGGCCGCCGCGCCCACCACGCTGAGGCTGCGCGGGCCCCGGCGCTGCACCACTCCGCGCACCAGCAGCAGCCAGGAGTGGAAGACGGTGTGGGCGCAGGCATCGTGCGAGTCGTCGAAGAAGGCGAGGTCGACCAGGCCGGTGCCGTCGTCCAGGGTGGTGAAGATGACGCGTTTGCCGGAGCGGATCGGCGGGGTCTGGGTGGCCGCCTTGGCGCCCGCGACCAGGACCGTCTCTCCGTGCCGCGCCTCCCGCAGCCGACGTGCCGTCACCACGCCCAGCTCCCCCAGGAACTCCCGGTGGTCGTCCATCAGATTGCGCGAGGCGTCCATCGACAACACGCCCAGTTCGGCACTGAGCCGCTCCGCCGAGGAGAGGTCGGGCAGCCCGGCGGAGGCGGTCTGCCGTCCGCCGGAAAGCGGGAGTTGGCCGCCGCCCGCACCCCGGGATCCCCGGTGCAGTTCGGTCAGGTGCAGTTGCAGGTCACGCCGGTTGGCACCGAACGCGTCCAGCGCGCCGACCTGCGCGAGCCGCTGTGCGAGCGGCCTGCTCGGCCGGGCCCGCTCCCAGAAGTCGAGCAGGGAGGCGTACGGCTGTCCGTCCGCGATCCGCGCCGCCTCGGCCTCGCTGATGCCGTGCACGTCGCAGAGGGCGAGGCGGACACCCCAGCGGCCGGCAGAGCCGGCAGATTCAGACACCAGTTCGATACGGTGGGCGACCGCCGACCGGTTCACGTCCAACGACAGGATCGGCACTCCCCGCCGCCGCGCGTCCGCCAGCAGCAGCCGCTTCGGATACATCCCGGGGTCGTGCGTGAGCAACCCGGCGTAGAAGGCGGCCGGGTGATGGGCCTTCAGCCACGCCGACTGGTACGTCGGTACGGCGAAGGCGACCGCGTGCGCCTTGCAGAAGCCGTACGACCCGAAGGCCTCCACGATCTCCCAGGTCCGCGCGATGGTCTCGGCGTCGTACCCCTTGGCCGCCGCGTTCTGTGCGAACCAGAACCGGATCCGCCCCTGCGACTCGGGGTCGGAGAGCCCGCGCCGCACCCGGTCCGCCTCGTCGCGTCCGCAGCCGGTCATGATGTCGACGATGTCGATGATCTGCTCATGGAAGACCACGACGCCGTATGTCTCCTTCAGCGGTCCCTCCAGGTCCGGGTGCGGATAGCGGATCGGCGCCCGCCCGTGCCGCGCCTCGATGAACGGCCGCACCATGTCGGCGGCGACCGGTCCCGGCCGGAAGAGCGAGATGTCGACGACGAGGTCGTGGAAGGTCGCGGGCTGCAGCCGCCCGACCAGGTCGCGCTGTCCGGGCGACTCGATCTGGAAGCAGCCCAGCGTCTCGGCGGACTGGATGAGCCGATAGGTCGCCGGGTCGCCCGGCTCCACCGCGTCGATGTCCGGCCGGTCCCCCGTGGCCCGCTGCACCTCGGCCACCGCATGCGCCATCGCGGACTGCATCCGCACGCCCAGCACATCGAGCTTGAGCAGCCCGAGGTCCTCGACGTCCTCCTTGTCGAACTGCGACATGGGGAAGCCCTCACCGCTGGTCGGCACGACCGGCGTACGGGCGAGCAGGGAGGCGTCGGAGAGGAGCACCCCGCACGGGTGCATGGCGATGCCGCGCGGGAGGGCGTCGAGAGACTCGACCAGCTCCCACAGCCGTCCGTACTTCTCCCCTTTCTGCTGAAACTCCCGCGCCAGCTCCCGCAGTTCGGGCAGCTCGTCCATCGCCGCGCGGGCGTCGCGGGCGCGGATGTGCGGGAAGGACTTGGCGATCCGGTCGATGTCGGCCGGGTCCATGGAGAGGGCGGCGCCCACATCGCGGACGGCGTGCCGGACCCGGTAGGTCTCGGGCATCGAGACGGTCGCGACCCGCTCGGTGCCGAACCGGCCGATGATCGCGCGGTAGACCTCCAGCCGGCGCGCGGACTCCACGTCGATGTCGATGTCGGGCAGCACCGAGCGGCGCTTGGACAGGAAGCGCTCCATCAGCAGCCCGTGCTCGACCGGGTCGGCGTGCGCGATGCCGAGGAGATGGTTGACGAGGGAGCCCGCGCCGGAGCCGCGCGCGGCGACCCGGATGCCCATCTCCCGTACGTCGTCCACGACCTGGGCGACCGTCAGGAAGTAGGAGGCGAAGTCGTGGTGGGCGATGATGTCCAGCTCGCGGTGCATACGTTCCCAGTAGTCCCGCCTGCGGTCGTAGCCGCGCAGCACCATGCCCGCCGCCGCCCGGGAGGCCAGGACGCGCTGGGCGGTGCGCCGGCCCGCGCCGACGAGATGCGGTTCGGGGAAGTGGACGGTGCCGATGCCGAGGTCGTCCTCGGGATCGACGAGGCACTCGGCGGCGGTGGCCTGGGTCTGTTCGAGCAGACGGTACGCGGTGTCACGGCGGTAGCCCGCGGCCTCGACGATCCGCTCGGCGGCGCCCAGCATGGCGGCCTCGCCCTTGAGCCAGGCCTCGCCGGAGTCCAGCTCGCGCCGGGGGTCGACGGGGACGAGGCGGCGGGCGGCGTCCAGGACGTCGGCGACCGGACCGAGGCCCGGGTCGGCGTACCGGACCGCGTTGCTGAGCACCGGGCGCACCCGCTGTTCGGCGGCGAAGCCGACGGTGCGGGCGGCGAGCCGCAGGGACCCGGGTCCGGTGCCCTCGCGGCCGTGCCAGACGGCTTCGAGGCGCAGGGCGTCGCCGTAGATCTCCCGCCAGGGCGCGAGCAGCTTCGCGGCGCGGTCGGGGCGCCCCGCGGCGAGTGCGCGGCCGACGTCGGAGGCGGGGCCGAGCAGTACGGTCAGTCCTTCGGCGTGGTTGTCCGGCCGGAGCAGCAGGGGCTGCCGCCCCGGGCCGCTGTCGGGACTGCCGCCCGCATGCGCCGCCGTGACGATTCTGCAGAGGTCGGCCCAGCCGGCCGCGCCGTCCCGGGCGAGGAAGGTCACCCGGGGAGTCGACTCATCGATGAAGGCACCGCCACGGACCGGGGCGCGCCGCCGCTCCCCTCGTACGGGCTCCCCGGCCGCTCGGGCGGAAGCCGAGCCCGTCGGCGCAAAGGCCCCGGCCGCCCGGGCGAAGGACCCCGCCGTTCGGGCGGAAGCCCTCGTCTCCCGGGCGGGAGCCTCGACCGCGAGCTCCGCCCCGAACAGCGGACGGACACCCGCCTTCGCACAGGCCTTGGCGAACCGGACCGTGCCCGCGAGGCTGTCCCGGTCGGTGAGCGCGAGGGCGTCCATGCCCCGCTCCGAGGCACGCTCAGCCAGCCGCTCCGGGTGCGAGGCGCCGTAGCGCAGGGAGAACCCGGAGACGGTGTGCAGATGCGTGAACCCCGGCACACGCACCTCCCGTACCCGTCCGTATCCGTTCGTGTTCGAGGGCCCTCTCACCCGGCTCTCGAACATTCGTTCCCAATGACCTCACCCCCACCATAGACCAATTTCCGAACACGTGTGCGACATCCGTTCGAGCCCGTCCCACCTGCGCAAACACCGGTCCACCCGGCCCTGACCAGGCAGGACGGGAGCGCGTCAGCCGATCTGGGCGCCGAAGGCCGACAGCGCCTCGGTGACCGGCTGGAAGAAGGTCTCGCCGCCCGAGGTGCAGTCGCCGCTGCCGCCCGAGGTGAGGCCGATGGCCGTGGAGCCCGAGAAGAGCGAGCCGCCGCTGTCACCGGGCTCGGCGCAGACATCGGTCTGGATGAGTCCGTCGACGATGTCGCCGTTGCCGTAGTTCACGGTGGCGTCCAGGCCGGTGACCGTGCCGCTGTGCACCTGGGTCGTCGAACCGCTGCGCGTCACCGACTGCCCCACGGTCGCCGCACCCGCCTGGGTGATGGGCTGCGCGGAGCCGTTGTAGAGATCGACCTCGCTCGGGTGGTCGACCGTCGAGGTGTACTTGACCAGACCGAAGTCGTTGCCGGGGAAGCTGGACTGCTCGTTCGTGCCGATCTCCTTGCCGCTGGAGTCCGACCAGGTGGAGATCGCCCGGGTGCAGTGTCCGGCGGTGATGAAGTACGGCTGGCCGCCCTTGACCACGTTGAAGCCGAGCGAGCAGCGCCCGCCGGAGCCGGTGATCGCGTCGCCGCCCGCGATGAAGGGCTTGAACTCCCCCTTCGTGCGCTGGAGTTCGGCCTTGGCGCCGAGACCGTCGACGACCTTGGTCAGCCGGGCGAGGGTCGCGCCCCCGACCGTGCGGTCGGCGGTGACGACGACCTTGTTGGTCCCCGGGTCGGTCGCCCAGGACGTGCCGGGGATGGTCGCGTCCTTCTTGAGGGTGGTACGGGCGCTCGTCAGCTCGGCGAGGGAGTTCTCGACGATTCTGGCCTGGGCGCCGGCCGCCTCGACGACACTCGCCGCGGCCCGGTCGAGCACGTTGACGACCAGGTGCCCGGCCTTCGCGTCGTAATACGTTCCCGCCGCGTCGGGACCCAGGTCCTTGCCGAGCGACGAGGCGAGCTTTCCGGCCGCCGTGATCGAGAGCGGCCGGGGCGCCGCGCTCTTGTGCGTCTCGCTCGCGTTCGCAGTCTGGAAGGTGACTCCCGCGGCGACCAGGGCGGCGACACTCGCGCCTGCCACGGCTGCGCGCCGCCCGGATATACGTCGGTGCTTCACTTCGCGTCCTCCTGTGGGGGGCGGCCCGGGAGGTCGTGGGGACCTCCGGGGCCGGAAGGCGTACGGAATCGAAAGGCGTACGGGCGCCCACTATTCCGAGACCCACAGGTGGCTCACAAGGTCGACTTCAGGACGCGCGCACAGCAACGGGTGTACGCCCCCGGCGCCTTGACCCTGCGTGATCGCACCCTGTGCGTTCGCAGTGCAAACACCGCGTGCGAGTGACCCATGTGCAGTCCGTGAGGTCTACTCCTGTCTTGTTTTCGATCCTTCAGGGTCCGATCCCAACGGGGGCGCGAGGGAAGACGGTTGCTCCTGCACCGATTGCTCCACCGATTCCCGCACCGGCTGCTCCACCGATTCCCGCACCGGCTGCGCGGTCGACGACCCCGCCTGCTCGGGTGCCGGGGCGGCCGGCTGCTGCGCCCGTTCCAGGAACCGCAGCAGTTCCACCGGGAAGGGGAGCACCAGGGTGGAGTTCTTCTCGGCGGCGACCGCCACCACGGTCTGCAGCAGCCGCAGTTGGAGCGCCGCGGGCTGTTCGGACATCACCCCGGCGGCCTCCGCCAGCTTCTTCGACGCCTGGAGTTCGGCGTCCGCGTTGATGACCCGCGCGCGCCGTTCACGGTCGGCCTCGGCCTGCCGGGCCATCGACCGTTTCATCGTCTCCGGCAGCGACACGTCCTTGATCTCCACCCGGTCGATCTGCACACCCCAGCCCATGGCAGGACTGTCGATCATCAGCTCCAGACCCTGGTTGAGCTTCTCCCGGTTGGAGAGCAGATCGTCCAGGTCGCTCTTGCCGATGATCGAGCGCAGTGAGGTCTGCGCCATCTGCGAGACCGCGAACTGGTAGTCCTCGACCTGGATGACCGCGTCGGCCGCGTCGACCACCTTGAAGTAGACGACCGCGTCGACCCGCACCGTGACGTTGTCCCGCGTGATGCCCTCCTGCGCGGGGACGGGCATCGTCACGATCTGCATGTTGACCTTACGCAGCTTGTCGACGAAGGGCACCACCATGGTGAACCCGGGCCCGCGCACGTCCGAGCGCAATCGGCCCAGGCGCAACACCACACCGCGTTCGTACTGTTTGACGACACGGGCCCCGGCCATCGCGTAGACGATCCCCACGGATGCGACGGAGACTCCCGCCGCCACCAGTTCCTCGACCATCACGGCCCCCCAGGATCCGAAGTGGGCGCATCGGGCAAGTACCGCATCAGGCGCGTACCCGGCGTGTACTTCGACGGTAACTCCGTCACCCGAGCAAGGGCGAGCCCCCGCACGACAGTTGCGTACGGGGGCTCGCCTGCTGCTGGCCGCAGGTCCGGTCGTGCGGGTGTTACGGGGTACCGTCGGTCAGCCGACGCTCACGCCGTAGTAGCTCAGCGCCTCGGTGACCGGCTGGAAGAAGGTCGTACCGCCGGAGGTGCAGTCACCGCTGCCGCCGGAGGTCAGACCGTAGGCGACGGAACCCCCGTAGAGCGGACCGCCGCTGTCGCCGCCCTCGGCGCAGACCGTGGTCTGGATCATCTGGTAGACCACGTCGCCGCTGCCGTAGTTGACCGTGGCGTTCAGCGCGGTGACCCGGCCGCTGTGCGTGCCGGTGGTCGAGCCGCGACGGTAGACGGTCGTGCCCACGCTGGGCGTGGCGGCGCTGCTGATGGTCTGGCTGCCGACCGCGCTCGGGTGCGCGATCGAGGTGTTGGTGTAGCGCACCAGCGCGAAGTCGTTCGTCGGGAAGCTGTAGCTGACGTTCGTGCCCAGCGTGGTGGTGTGACCCGAGTTGGAGTACCAGGTGGAGGCGACCTGACCGCAGTGCCCGGCGGTCAGGAAGTAGTAGGTGCTCCCGCTGTGCACGTTGAAGCCGAGCGAGCAGCGGTAGGCACCGCCGTAGATGGCGTCGCCGCCGGTGATCAGCTTCTTGAACTTGCCCGGGGTGTGCTTGATCGTGAGGGCCGCGGCGTTGCCGCCCGCGTCCTTCTTGATCTTCGCGATCTCGGCCTTGGAGACCGTGCTGTCGACGGTGACGACGACGCGGTTCGTCTTGGCGTCGACCGCCCAGGCGGTTCCCGCGACGTCGGACTTGAGTACCGACTTGTTCACCGTGCTCAGCTGGGTGGCGCTGAACGTATGGACGTCGGATGCGTTCGCGGTGGGGACGGAGAACGCTGCGGCGGCCAGGAGTCCGGTGGTCACGGCGATCAGCCGGGTCCGTCTCGCTATACCGCTGCGGGGGGTGGTGCGCTTGATCCTCACTTGTCGTTCCTCCCGAGGGAAGTAGGGGGCCCGCGTGGGGTCGGGGCCCGTGAGGCGCAGCCCGGAGCCGCCCGACCGGATTCCGGACAAGCCGTGCTCCTGACAAGCGCTGTGGGGGAGTATTCGGCCGCACGGCCGACGGGCGCAAGGGCGCCTTTCGGCCGTGCAGCGTTCAACTGACGTACCGCCAGCGGTAGTTGATCTTCCCAGATTCGGGTGTGCGGATTGCGTGTGGATCGTCGGGGCACTCGAAGCGCCTGGAGAGCTCGGAGGGGCGAGTGAAGGGCGCGGAGGGCGCGGCGGAGTGAACCGTCAGAGCAGCGTGCGCTCCCCCGCCGGGACGGCCACGGCCAGGGTGTTCCCGGGCGGCGGGAAGGGGCAGATGAAGTGGTCGGCGAACGCGCACGGCGGAAGCACGGCCCGGTTGAAGTCCACCGTCGTACGCCCCTCGCCGTCGGGTGCCGCGGGGCGCAGGAACCGGAAGCGGTAACTGCTGTCCCCGCTGGTGGTGTCGGCGAACACGGCCCACAGCGAGCCGTCGCTCTCCACCGACACCTGGAGCGTGAGGTCCTCGCCGTCCAGGGTGAAGGCGAGGATGCCGCCGAGCCCCAGACCGCGGGCGACTCCGTCCGCGTTCTCCACACGGACGGTCCGGCTCTCGCCGTACGGCGTGAAGTGCCCCGGCACCGACCAGCGCGGGTCGTACGGCGTCGCCTCGACGCCCTTGAAGGCCGCGCGCGCCTCGGAGGCGGGGTCGAAGTCGCGTACGCCCCAGATCCCTTCGCGCACCAGGACGACGAACCGGCGCTCGCCGAGCCCGACCCGGGACTCGACCGCGGGCCCGGGGTCGGCGTCGAGCCGGACCTCGCCGGTGAAGGGCTTCCCGTCCAGGCTCAGACCGTCCTCGGGGGCGGCCGTCAGCAGGACCCCGGCCTCCTGGTCGGTCCACAGCCCGGGGATGTCCGGAAGTCGTCCGTCCGGATAGTCCTCCAGCCAGTGCGTGCCGGTGAGCGCCAACGGGCCGTAGGAGGCGGACACCGTCTCGACGCGGCGCTCATGCCACCGCTCCCATTCCTCGGATGCGTCTTTCGTCATGTGATCAACCCTTCCATATGGGTTCCGGCAACCCGAGGTGTGAGCGCAGCGTCGTGCCCGTGTATTCCGTGCGGAAGGCGCCCCGCTCCTGGAGCAGCGGGACCACCCGGTCCACGAACTCGTCCAGTCCGCCCGGGGTCAGATGGGGGACGAGGATGAAGCCGTCGGCGGCGCCGGCCGTCACGAACTCGTCGAGTTCGGCGGCGACCGTCTCCGGCGTGCCGACGAAGGACTGCCGCCCGGACGCCTCGATCACGGTCTGCCGGATGGACAGCCCCTTCGCCCGCGACAGGGCCCGCCACTTCTCCGCCACCGCGAGGGGGTCGGCGACGCGCACCCGCCCCTGCGCGAGGGCCGGCTCCGGCTCCGGATCGATGTCGGGCAGGGGCCCGTCGGGGTCGTACGAGGAGAGGTCGACGCCCCAGATCTGCTCCAGCGCGAGGAGCGCGTTCTGCGGGGAGACCTGCCGGCGGCGGATCTCGGCGGCCCGCTCCCGCGCGTCGGCCGCGGTGTCACCGAGCACGACGGTGACACCGGGCATGATCTTCAGGTCCTCGGGCGACCGCCCGTACGTCGCGAGCCGCCCCTTCACATCGGCGTAGAACTCCCGGCCGGCCTCCAGGGTCCCGTGCCGGGTGAAGACCACGTCCGCCGTGGCCGCGGCGAACTCCCGGCCCTCGCCGGAGTCCCCGGCCTGGATGACGACGGGCTGCCCCTGCGGTGAGCGCGGCAGCCCGAACTCCCCCGCGATGTCGAAGTGCTGCCCCTGGTGGGCGAAGGGGCGCGCCATGCCTTCCGGGGTCCAGGAGTCCCACAGCTCTCGTGCGGTGGTGACGAATTCGGCGGCGCGCGCATACCGGTCGGCGCGGTCGAGGAAGCCGCCGCGGCGGAAGTTCTCCCCGGTGAAGGCGTCGGAGGAGGTGACCACGTTCCAGGCGGCCCGGCCCCCGCTGAGGTGGTCCAGCGTGGCCAGTCTGCGGGCGAGTTCGTAGGGCTCGTTGAAGGTCGCGTTGACCGTGGCGGCGAGCCCGAGCCGTGCGGTGACGGCGGCGAGCGCGCCCAGGACGGTGATCGACTCCGGTCGCCCCACGACGTCCAGGTCGTGGACGCGTCCCTTGTGCTCGCGCAGCCGCAGCCCCTCGGCGAGGAAGAAGAAGTCGAACAGGCCGCGTTCGGCGGTGCGCGCGAGGTGTTCGAAGGAGGCGAAGTCGATCTGGGACTTCGAGCGCGGGTCGGTCCAGACGGTGGTGCTGTTGACGCCCGGGAAGTGCGCCGCCAGATGCATGCGTTTGCGTACGGTCATGACGCTCCCCCTGTCACGGCGTACTGGTTGGCGGGCCGGGCCAGCCCCAGGTGCTCCCTGAGCGTGCTGCCCGGATAGAAGGTGCGGAACAGACCGCGGTGCTGGAGCAGCGCCACCGTTCCGTTCACGAGCCGCTCCAGGTCACGACGCGGCTCGACCGGGGTGAGGTGGAAGCCGTCGACGGCCTCGGACGCGTGCCAGGCGGCGATCAGCTCGGCCAGGTCGACCGGGCCGCCCCGGTACAGCGGCCCCTGCGCGGTCTGCCGGGGACCGCCACCGCCATGGCCCCGCTCCGCCGCGTGCTCCCCGTCGCCGAGGTCGACGACGAGTGAGCCGAGGACCCGCAGGGTGTCGGGGTCGCGGCCGAACTCCGCTGCCGCGTGCCGGAGTTTGGCCCGTACGGCCCGGGCCTGCGCGGGTCCCACGACCCGGACGAGCGCCACGTCGGCGTACCGGGCCGCGACCCGTCGGGCCGGCCCCTCGGTGGCGTCGACGACCCGGACGGGGTGGCCCTGCGGGGGCCGCGGCACGATCGAGGGGCCCTTCACGAAGAAGGTGGCGCCCCGGAAGTCGACGTGGTGCAGTTTGTCCCGGTCGACGAAACGGCCGGTGGCCTCGTCGCGTATCTCGGCGTCGTCCTCCCAGCTGTCCCAGAGCCGGGCGGCCACCTCGGCGACCTCGCCGGCCTCCCGCCACAGCGCGTCGGCGGGTGCCGCGTGCCTGCGGCCGAAGAGGCGGGCCTCGCCCTCGGTCGTCGACACCTCGAGCCGCCAGCCGGCCCGGCCGTGGCTGACCCAGTCGAGGGTCGCCACCGCCGCCTGGACGTGGAAGGGCTCGGTGTGGGTGGTGGTCACGGTCGGCACCAGGCCGATCCGGCGGGTGGCGGGCGCGACACGGGAGAGTACGGCGAGCGCGTCGGGCCCTGGGCGCGCGAAGGTGTCGCCGAGGGTCACGAAGTCGAGCCCGCCACGCTCCGCGAGCTGCGCCGGCCCGACGTACGAGGCGGCGTCGAAGGCCGCCTGTTGATCGAGGGCGGCGGCCAGGTGCAGCAGTCCCCGGCCGTGCGGTGCGGTCATGTCGGGTGAAACCTTTCTCCGGTAATCCGATCAGAACCCTCTGGAGAGGGGTCAAAGAACCTTGGACAGGAACGACCGCGTCCGTTCGTGCCGCGGCCGGTCGAGTACGTCACCGGGGGCGCCCTGTTCGACGATCCGTCCGTCGTCCATGAAGACGACGGTGTCGGCGACCTCCCGGGCGAACCCGATCTCGTGTGTGACGACGATCATCGTGGTGCCCTGGTGGGCCAGGTCCTTGATGACGTCGAGGACTTCGCCGACCAGCTCGGGGTCGAGCGCCGAGGTCGGCTCGTCGAAGAGCAGCAGCTTCGGCTCCAGGGCGAGCGCGCGGGCGATGGCGACGCGTTGCTGCTGGCCGCCGGAGAGCTGCTTCGGGTAGGAGTCGGTCTTGTCCGCGAGCCCCACCCGGTCGAGCAGCGCCCGCGCCGCCTCGACGGCGTCCTTGCGCGGGCGCTTCAGCGCGGAGACCGGGGCCTCGACGATGTTGTCCAGCACGGTGAGGTGCGGGAAGAGGTTGAAGTTCTGGAAGACGAACCCGATGCGGGTGCGCTGCCTCAGGATCTCGCGCTCGCGCAGCTCGTACAGCTTGTCGCCGGAGCGCCGGTAGCCGACCAGCGAGCCGTCGACGCTGACGCGGCCCCGGTCCACCTTCTCCAGGTGGTTGATGGTGCGCAGCAGCGTGGACTTGCCGGAGCCGGACGGGCCGAGGATCACGGTGACCTCGCCGGTGCGCACCGCGAGGTCGATGCCCTTGAGCACTTCCAGTGGGCCGAAGCTCTTGTGGACGGACCTGATGTCGACCATGAAGGTCATCGTGTGAATCCCTTGTGCTGGCAGTGGAGTTGACGGTCGGGGGTCACGCGGCGGCCCGATACGCGAGATCGCGCAGGAACGTCAGCGCGGCTCGCGCGGTGGCGTCGTTCTGCCGGAACGCGGGCCCGCCGGTGCGCGGCCTGGTGAAGGCGCCGGGGGTACGTACGTCGGTGTAGGGCCCCAGCGCGAAGCGCCGCGGATGCGGCCGGCCGGCCCGGTCGAGGATCCGCCCGTCGGAGCGGTCCACCCGCAGCAGCCCCTCCGGGGTCTCGACCGCCCCGTCGGCGTGCAGTTCACGCAGCAGCGGGTCGAGGGCGCGCCCGACGGTGGGCTCGGGCAGCCGCGCCTCGACGAGCGCCCGTGCCTCGACCGTCTCACCCGGCACGGTCGCGCTCGACGCCCGGAACACCCCGTCCTCGGCGACCACGGCCATGTCCGCGCCCACGAACCTCACGACGCCGGCCCGGGACAGTGCGAGCAGCTGCCGCAGCCGGGGTCCGGGCGGCCCTGAGGCGAGGTAGCTGAAGAAGCCGTGCCACCAGGCTCCGACGTCTCCGAGTCGGATCAACTGCCCGTAGACGGAGAGGAGTCCGAGAAAGACGGCGAGGTCAGGGCTGTTTCCGGGATCATGACGACGACTCAGATCCGACTCGACGTATGCCCGCAGACCCTCCTGGAACTCCTCGTGCGACGCGTACCGCACCCCGTCCAGCGGACGGTCGAGCGCCGCGAGGTCGAGCCGGTCGGCGGGGTCGGGCACGGCGGATGCCACGAGGGCCTCGCGCTCCGCCGCCTCCCCGACCGCGTACTTCTCCTCGAAGTCGCTCCAGGCGATCGCCGTCCGCTCGGGGTGGACGGTGAACAGCCGGTGGTAGTGCGCGAACCCCAGCTCCTTCTCGATCGACGGCCACACGTCCCGCCGGAAGTCGAAACCCTCCGGCCGCGCCAGCAGCGCGTCGACCTCGGCGGGCCCGAAGAACCGTGGCAGCGGCGGCCGTTCACCGGTCCAGTCGTAACCGATCTTCGAGTGGTACGGCACTCCGCGCCGCGACCCGACATGCAGCACCGGTTCCTGCCCCGACGGAAGGTAGGTGTCACCGTCGTACCGCCCGCCCCGCCCCTCCGTGAGCAGCACCATCAGGTCGACGAAGGCGAGCCCGAAGCCCCGCACGAGGACGGGTTCGCCGGGTGCGAGCGAGGACAGATCACTGTCGGCGGTGAAGTCGGGCGGCAGATGGACCAGGTCGTGGGCATGGGCGTATGTCGCCAACTCGCCCTGCTCCTGGTCGAGTTCGGCGTCGAGATGGCCGAGCGCGAGAACGACGAGGTCGGCGAGGAGGGGACGCGGGCGGCCCTCCAGCCACACCTGCTGGCGCCCCTCGCGCGGGCCGCTGACACGCAGGGCCCTGCACGGATGATGGTGGACGGTGACGTCCGGCGGCAGGGCGGCCACGGCTTGCTCGTGCACCCAGCTCAGGTAAGCCCCTTGCAGCTGTCGGCCGGCGAAGGTACGGCCGTCGACGGCCGCCCATTCGTGCAGCGTGGGACCGGGGCGCACGGGCCCGTCCATGACCACCGTCTCATCGGTGAACATGGTGACGTCCTCGGCGTGCGAGTTCATCCACAGCAGCGGCGACTGCGCCTCGCGCCAGATGCGTCCGGCGCCCGGCGGATGGGGGTCGACGAGATGGATGTCGAGTCCCGAACCTGCGTACAGCTCGGGCGCGTTGGCGGCGATGCGCTCGATGAGACCGGTCCCCCGCGGCCCGGCCCCGACGATCACGAGAGTGGGCGTCACCGGGTGCGCTCCGAGCCGCGCGCGTAGTGCTTCTCGACGTAGTACTGGCCGAGGCCGAGGACCGAGGTGACGACGGTGTACCAGAGGGTGGCGACCATCAGCAGCGGGATGACCTGGTAGGTGCGGTGGTAGACCAGCTGTACCGAGAAGAGCAGGTCCTGCACGGCGATGACGCTGATGATCGAGGTGCCCTTGAGGGTGCCGATCAGCATGTTCCCGGCGGGCGGCACGATGGAGCGCATCGCCTGTGGCAGCACGATCCGCCACCAGCGGCGCCACCGGCTCAGACCGAGCGCCTGCGCGGCCTCGATCTGCCCGCGGTCGACGGAGAGGATGCCGCCGCGCACCACCTCGGCGGCGTACGCGGCCTCGTGCAGGGTGAGTCCGATGATCGCGACCGCGATCGGGGTGAACAGATTGACCGTCTTCACGCCGAGGAGCTCGGGATACAGCGCCCCGATGTTGAACCACAGCAGCAGCTGCACCAGGATCGGAATCGACCGGAACAGCCACACATAACCCCAACTGACGCCGCGCAGCACGGGATTGCCGGACAACCGGGCCGCCGCGAGCAGTGTCCCCAGCGCGAAGCCGAGCACCATCACCGCAGCCGTCAGCCACAGGGTGAGCCACAGGCCGCGCAGCACGGAGTCCGAGGTGAAGTAGTCACCGACCACCCCCCATTGGAACGCCTTGTTGCGAACGACGGAGGTGACGGCGAGCCCGAGCAGGACGAGTACGGCGACGGCGGCCGTCCACTGGCCCAGACGGCGCTGCGGAACGATCCGCAGGGAGTCTGCCTGCTCCGGTAGGTCCGGTGCGGCGGATGTTGTGGCGAGGGTGTCGGAAGACATGCGAAGACTCCGTGACGTAGTCGAACACGGGTGGATGCCTTCACACGAAGCGCCTCACGGCGCAGTACGGCCGAGCCCCTCAGCAGGGCCGTCCACCGAGAGTACGGGCCCGTTTCCCCCCGCTGTCAAGGCTGTCCATACTGTGAGCCGTACGTCTCAAGTCGGTTGACGCACAACCGGATGCCTGTTCCACTTGGCCCATGCATCCACAGCAGTGGCTGGTCAAGCGCTCCCACATCGACTTCGGTCGCGTGTGGTCCTCTTCCTGTTGAGCTGACCCACTGCGCGCCCCGATCGCTTGATCCCTTGATCAATCCGATCGCCTGATCCCTTGGCCGACCGGGCGCCCTTCGCGTTCTCCCTCCCTTTCGCCTTCACACGCGCACCCTCCCCTCGGGTTCTGCTCACTCTTGCTCTCAGGAGACCGCACACCATGCGTACGTCCACGCGTACCCGTTATCGGCATTTTGCCCCCTTTGCCATCATCACCTCGGCGGCCCTGCTCCTCACGGCATGCGGCTCCGGCTCGGACGACACGACCGGCACCGCCGCGCATGCGGCGGCCAAGGCCGACAAGATCCCCACCACGGACGTCGTCTCGGACATCCCGAAGGACGAGGCCGCCGCCAAGCTGCTCCCGTCCGGCGTCACCCACCTCACCGTGGCGGTCGCCGTCGGCGGTACGCCACCCGGCACGACGTATCTGGACGACGGCAAGACGCTGACGGGCCAGGACGTCGACTTCGCGGACGCCGTGGCCAAGGCGCTCGGCATCGAACTCAAGACGGAACAGGCCGGCTTCGAGGCGATCCTGCCGGCCCTGGACAGCGGCAAGTACGACTTCGGGGCCAGCAACTTCGGCGTCACCGACGAGCGGCGCAAGACGATCGACTTCGTCACCTACATCAACGACGGCCAGGGCTTCGCCACGCGCTCCGACAGCAAGCTGGCCAAGATCACCGACCTCGGGCAGCTGTGCGGTCTGAACGTCGCGACCGGAGCGGGCACCACCTTCGAGGCGACGCTGGAGGAGAACAAGAAGGTCTGCACCGACGCCGGCAAGAAGGCGTACAAGGTGCAGACCTACAGCGAACAGGGCGCGATCTGGTCCTCACTCCAACAGGGCCGCAGCGACCTCGTGATGAGCACCATCAACGGACTGCGCTACGCCGTCGCCCACCAACAGGGCGTCAAGTTCCTCAACGAGTACCACCGCCTGGACGTCGGCTTCGCTTTCAAGAAGGGCACGAAGCTGGCACCGGCCTTCCGGGCAGCGGTGAACAAGCTGATCGCGGACGGCACATACGACAGGATCCTCAAGAAATGGGGGACGACGGGTTCCGCGATAGAGAAGTCACAGATCTCGCCGCCGGAACTGAAGAACTAGAACCCTTCCCGCCACGGACACGGCCGCCGGGCACACGCCCGGTCGCCGCGCGCCGCCGTATACGAGTTCTGTCACAGTCCGCAGTCGCAGCACGAGCAGCATTCACAGCACTCGCAGATCTCACAGGCCTCGCAGCAACTGCAGTCACAGTCGCAGTTGCCGAGGCAGCCCTCGCGCCTCCTTCGCGACCACGGCCCCTCGAACTCGTCGGCACAGCACGCCTTGCAGGTGCAGCACACGCCGATCGCGGCCGCGCACCCGGCCCAGAAGCCTCGCCTGCCGGGCCCGGGCGGCGGGAAGGAGGGAGCGCCACCGAAGGGGTTGCCGCCACCGCCGTAAGGATTCCGCCCGTCGTACGGGCTCTGCGGGTTGTACGGCTCACCGTGCTGCGGCGGCCCGAAAGCCCCCCGCGCGCCGTCCGTGTGGTCCTGGTGCCCGCACCCTGAGGTCCCGAACGCGCGGTCCACCGACCGCCCCAGCTCGTGCACGAGCAGCAGATGCGCCAGGTTGCCGTCCGTATCGTGCTTCTCCGGGGTGACCCCGGACCTCCAGGCCACCTCGCGCAGCGCGAGCCGTATCCCGTGCAGCGCGTCATCGGCGAGCCGGCGCGCCTCCACGAGCGAGGTGCCGGTGGCCGTGAGCGGGTTCCACGCTCCCGACGCGGCGTCAGTCTCCCGGTCCTCCACGGCGTCCAGCAGATGCGCGAGCCGACCGAAGAGCCGGCCGGCCTCGGCGAGCGGCTCGGCGTTGTCCGGCCGCCCGGCCAGGACGGCCGTGTGCGCGAAGGCGGCGGCGGTCGCGGTCTCGGTGGGCTCGGTGACCGTCAGCAGCGGCGTCCCGGGACCGGCGAGCGCCTCGATGCCGACCTGCCGGTCGACGGCGTCGACGAGTACGGCGGTGTCGAAGCCCACGTCGGATCCGGTGCGGGCCCCTGCGCGCCCCCAGCTCGCGGCGACCCGGCGGGCCGCGAGCGCCACCGGCCTGCGTGCCAACAGCCCGTCCCCGTCCGCCACGTGGTCGCGCACCTTGGCCGAGGCCAGCACCAGCGAGACGGCGGCGGCGAGGCGGGCTCCCTCACCCTGCGCGACGGACGCGGTCCGCATCCCGCGCAACGGGCACGGCCCCGCCGTACGCCGCCACCCGGTGGCGCGCTCGGCCTGAGCCTCCGTCAAAACCGATATCAGCAGCCCGTCGTAATTGGTGACAACCCGAGCGAACTGTCCGTGGTCTCCGCGCAACGCGAGACAGAGTCCGCACAGATGCGCCATCCACTGCGCTTTGAGCCCCTCACCGAGGCGGTGGCTGCAGGGCCTCACGATTCCGAACATGACACTCCCCCGTGCCTCGTACGACGTTGAGCTGCGGCATCGTACCGACCCCTTCGTTCACCCGTACGCCCTACCCATCACCCGAACGCCGTCGAGAATCATATTTCACTCACAGTCAGCAGCCGTACACGGCAACACCCTTGGGGCACCCGGGCTCTCGACGAATTCGCTGTGCACCAGTACCGTCACGAAACCCCCGCGCGGCGTCTATCCACTTGGCGCGACATCCGCATCATGGACGACCATGGGGATGCGGAAAGCAAGAAAGACCGCTGTGAGAGGAGGCGTCCATGGGATCGGTGCGCAAGGCGAGTGCCTGGCTTGGCCTCGTCGACGACAACGATGACGAGCGTTACTACGACGACGACAACTACGCCGAAGGACAGGACTCCGGCGATGCCTGGGTCACGGACCCGCGCGTGAAGGTCGCGTCCGAGACGGCGGAAGAGACAGGCCGCCGGATCGGCACGGTCACCCCGGACAGCTTCCGGGACGCACGAGGCATCGGCGAACTCTTCCGGGACGGCGTCCCGGTCATCATCAACCTCACGGCCATGGAGCCCGCCGACGCCAAGCGCGTGGTGGACTTCGCGGCCGGCCTGACCTTCGGCCTGCGCGGCACCATCGAGCGGGTCGCCACCCGGGTCTTCCTGCTGACCCCTGCCAACACCGAGATCGTCAGCGGCGAGGCCCCGGGACGCCCGACGGACGGCTTCTTCAACCAGAGCTGAGGCAGGGCCGCTCACCGGCCCTGCTCTCCGGTGCTCGACTCACCGAAAGGCGTCGAGTCCGGTGAGCGCCTTGCCCAGCACGAGTTGATGCATCTCGACGGTGCCCTCGTAGGTGAGCACCGATTCGAGGTTGGTCGCGTGCCGCATCACGGGGTATTCGAGCGAGATCCCGTTGGCGCCGAGGATGGTACGGGCGGTCCGGCAGATCTCGATCGCCTCCCGTACGTTGTTGAGCTTGCCGAAGCTGATCTGCTCGGGACGGAGCCGTCCCGCGTCCATGCGCCGCCCCAGATGGTGGGCGAGCAGAATCCCCTTGTGCAGTTCCACCGCCATGTCGGCGAGCTTGGCCTGGGTGAGCTGGAAACCGCCGATGGGGCGTCCGAACTGCTCGCGCGTCTTCGCGTACTCGACGGCGGCCTCGAAACTGGCCCGCGCGGCGCCCATCGAGCCCCACACGATCCCGTACCGCGCGTGCGACAGACAGCTGAGCGGGCCCTTGAGCCCGGTCACGTCCGGCAGTACGGCGTCGGCGGGCAGCCGGACGTCGTCGAGTACGAGCTCACTGGTCACGCTCGCCCGCAGGGACCACTTGTGCTTGATCTCGGGAGCGGAGAACCCGGGGGCGTCGGTGGGCACGACGAACCCCCGGATCCCGTCCTCGCTCTGCGCCCAGACGACCGCGACCCCGGCCACGGACCCGTTCGTGATCCACATCTTGCGCCCGTTGAGCACCCAGTCGCCGCCGTCGCGCTTCGCGTACGTCCGCATGGCGCCCGGGTCGGACCCGTGGTCGGGCTCGGTCAGCCCGAAGCACCCGATGACCTCACCGGCGGCCATGCCCGGCAGCCACCGCTGCTTCTGCTCCTCGCTCCCGAACCGGTGAATGGCGTACATGGCGAGGGAGCCCTGTACGGAGACGAGGGACCGGATGCCCGAGTCGGCGGCCTCCAGTTCCAGACAGGCGAGCCCGTACTGCACGGCGGTCGCGCCCGCGCATCCGTACCCCTCCAACGACATCCCGAGCGCCCCGATCCCGCCCAGTTCGCGCGCCAGCTCCCGGATCCCGGGCAGCTCGCCCTTCTCGTACCACTCGGCGACGTACGGCAGCACGCGGTCCGCGGCCCAGGTCCGTACGGTGTCCCGGATCGCCAGGTCCTCCGGGTCCAGAAGGTCGTCGAGGCCGAGGGGGTCGGTGGGGTCGAAGGGCGGGAGCTTCGGGGACGCGGACATGGGGGCAGCCTCCGGCACGCTAAAACTAGCACCGCTAGTTACGGTCTCGCCCCGACGGTACGACCCAGCGTCCCGCACGTCCAGTACCTCCCTCTCCCACGCACCACCCGTTTCCACCACGCTGACAAGTACGGGTCCCCCGCGGGGGTGAAGCGCCATCGACGGCTTCCGGTTCGATCCAGGGCGCTCGGCGGTCCCCGAGAAGCCGCAGCCGCCGACGGACGGGCAACCCCCACGGGAGACCCGCACGTATCGACAGGGTGGAAACGGGTGGTGCGTGGGCGGAGAACCCTTCGCTACGCCGAGACGCGCGACTCCGCGACCCCCCGGGGCGCCGGAATCTCCGCCGAGCCCGCCGCAGGCGCCCCGCACTCCATGACCCGAGGCAACCGCAACGCCATCCCCGCCCCCAGCAACAACAACCCCGCACTGACGAGCAACGTCACATGCAGCCCGTGCACAAAGGAGTCCCGAGCCGCATGACGCAGGGCCGCCCCCCGCCCCCCGCCAAGCCGCGCGGCGACGTCGTACGCCTCCCCCAACGAGTGCCCCGCCGCAGCGGAGTCCCCCGGCGAGATCCCCGGCACGGACGACAGTCCAGGCGCGTACGCCGCGTTCATCACGCTCCCCAGAAGCGCGATCCCGATCCCCGCCCCCAGCTGGTACGAGGTCTCGCCGATCGCCGCGGCCCCACCCGCCTGCGCCGGCGGCGCCTCGCTCAGCATCGACTCGTACGCCCCGAAGAGCGTCGTCTCCAGCCCGAACCCGAGCAGCACGAACCCGAACAGCAGCAGCCCGGTGTTGTCGTTCCCTCCCATCGCGGTGAGCGTGACCACGGCCACCGCCGTGACACAGAACCCGAAACAGACCATCGCGCGTGGCCCGAACCGCCGCAGCAGCCGTGCCCCCGCGAGCCCCGCGGCCATCGCCGCGAAGGTGAGCGGCAGCAGGCGCAGCCCGGTCTGCAGGGGCGAGAGCCCGAGGACCAGTTGCAGGTACTGCGCGGCGATCAGCTCAAGCCCGACCAGCGCGAGCATGGCGAGGACGATGCAGCACACGGACGTACTGAACGCGGGCCGCGAGAACATCCGCAGGTCCACCAGCGGATGCGTACGGCGTCGCTGACGCCGTACGAAGGCGAACATCAGCGCGCCGCCCACGAGCAGCGGCGCGAGCGTGAACGGACCGAACGGCGCCTCACCACCGCCGAGCCGCTTGACTCCGAGCACGAGCCCGAAGAGCCCGGCGGCGGCCATCAGGGCACCCACCACGTCCCAGGGACCATCGCGGTCGCCGTAGGACTCGGGCAGCAGCAGCCGTCCGATCGGCAGGCTGATCAGCATCAGCGGGATGTTGACGAGGAAGACCGATCCCCACCAGAAGTGTTCGAGGAGGAACCCGCCGAGCAACGGCCCGACCGCCGCGCCCACCGCGGCGACCGCGCTCCAGATGCCGATCGCGAGCGCCCGCTCCCGCCGGTCGGGAAAGACCTGGCGCAGGATCGACAGGGTCGCGGGCATGATCATCGCGCCGCCGACGCCGAGCAGGGCGCGCGCGCCGATGAGGACCTGGGCGCTGTCGGCGAGCGCGGCGATCCCGGAGGCGATGCCGAAGAGTCCGTATCCGAGGAGGAGCACACGTCTGCGGCCCACCCGGTCACCCAGCGTGCCGAAGAGGATCAGCAGCGCGGCGCAGACGAGCGGGTAGACGTCGACGATCCAGAGCAGTTCTATCGCGCCGGGCTTGAGGTCCTCGGTGACGGCGGGCACCGCGACGTGCAGCACGGTGGCGTCGAGGGCCACGAGGAGCAGGCTGACGCACAACACCACGAGGACGACCCAGCGGTTGGCACCGGCCCCGGCCTCCCGACGGCGACGCGCGGCGGCCGTGGTCGTCCCGGACATGTACGTACCTCCCAGATGTTCCCTCGCGTTCGGCGATCCGCTGGGTGGGGACTCCCTGCGGCTGCGGTCCAGGAGGAGCGGGGTCCCGGACGCACGCATCAAAGGCGAGTGAGCGGCCAGCGTACGCGAGTTCCTGTCGCATACACGTGGCGGACCTCTCACGTTCTCCTTGCCGAGCATGTGGCGTACGACACGCTCCCCCTGGGGCACCACGCCCCGGACGGCCGTCCGGTTCCGCCCGCCGTCGATAATCGAGCCCGTGACCGATCTTGAGACGCCCCTCGCGACGCCGCCCGGCGCGAGCGCGCCACGCCGGGCCGCGCCCGCCCTCCTCGGGTACGCCGCGGTACGGGCCCTGGGCGTCCTCACGCTCGCCCTGTGGAGCGCGGCGAACGGCAAGAGCGCCCACAAACTGCTGACGGCCCGCTGGGATTCGCTCTGGTACACCCGCGTCGCCGATCTCGGCTACGGCTACGAGGTGCGGCTGCCAGGCGGTGACGTGCACTCGAACCTCGCGTTCTTCCCGCTGCTGCCCTGGCTGGAGCGGCTCGTCTCGGCGCTCACCCCTCTGTCGTACGCGGATGCCGGGCTGCTGGTCAGCATGCTGGCCTCGCTCGCCGCGGCCTGGGGCATCTTCGCCGTCGCGGACCACGTGTACGGCCCCCGCGTGGGCGTCTTCGCGGTGCTGGTCTGGGCGGTGCTGCCCGTCGGCATCGTGCAGTCGATGGCGTACAGCGAGTCCCTGTTCACGGCGCTCGCCGCCTGGTCGCTCTACGCGGTGCTGACCGGCCGCTGGGTGACGGCCGGTCTGCTCGCCGCCTTCGCCGGCCTGACCCGCCCGGTGGGGGCCGCGGTGGTCGCGGCTCTGTGGGTGGCGGCCATCGCCTCGTTCGTGCGGGATCGGAGCGCGCACCCCGCGCACGGCGCGCCCGTGCTCCGACGCGCCCTCGGCATGCTCCTCGCGCCGCTCGGCGCCGCCGGATATGTGCTCTGGGTCGGCCACCACACAGGCAAGGGGCCGCTCGGCTATCTCGACGTCCAGGCGGGCTGGCGCAACGGATTCGACGGCGGGTACGCGTTCGCCCGCTTCGTGGGCGACAAGTTCACGTCATTTCCGTCCGCTCTGGCCGGCGTCGGACTGATCGTCGGAGTCGCACTGATCGTCTGGCTGTACGTGACGTGTGTACGACAGGGCCAGCCACCGGCGCTGCTGGTGTACGCGGGGATCGTCGTCGCGCTCGCCCTGTGCGCGTCGAGTTACTTCGGCTCGAAACCGCGCCTCCTGCTGCCCGCTTTCCCCCTCTTGCTCCCCCTCGCGCTGGCCCTCGCCCGACTGCGTACGTCCAGGTCAGCGCTGATTCTCGGTGGCGTGGCGCTCGCCTCCGCGCTCTACGGAGCGTTCTGGCTGAACGGCTCCGGTCCGCCATGATCCACCCGCTGACGCTCGGTGAGCGGCTGGAGAATTTCACCCCAGGATTCGGTGAACGAATTCAAAAGTGGCATAAAACAGAAGCCCGAGCCGATCAATGGAATTGAAGGATCGGGGCGTCGATGATTAGAGAATCATTGGAATTAAACGTCACCCTGAGAGGAATCCCACATCACATCGTCATCACAAAGCGAGTGATTCGGCCTGGAACGCAGCTCACTCGCTGTAACGTCGATTGAGTGCGTACCGAACGAAACCTCACCCGTCTGGACCGGGTCTTCGCCCGGTTGGACCGTGAGCCGGAACGGCCGGCGAACATCGATGTGCCGAAGATGAGCAGGCACAGGGTTGTGCTCTTCGGAGCCACCCTGGCCTTCTACGTGGCCATCGTGTGGGCCGTTGCGATCACCTCGTGGCTGGTCCGGTTCGACTGGCAGGTCATGTTCTTCCGGCCCTATCAGCAGTGGCCGGAGATCCACGCGTTCCTCGACTACTACGTGGTGCTGGGCCAGCGCGGCCCCACCGCCGTGATGGTCGCCGCGTGGCTCGGCTGGCGCTCCTGGCGGCAGCACACCCTGCGCCCGATGCTCACGCTGGGCGCCTCACTGCTGCTGCTCAACATCACGGTCGGCGCCGCGAAGCTCGGCATGGGCCGCCTCGGCCCGCACTACGCCATCACGATCGGCTCGAACGAAATGGGTCTGGGCGGCGATATATTCCCTTCGGGCCACACCGCGAACGCCGTCGTGACCTGGGGAATCCTCGCCTATCTGGCCTCCACCCCGCGGGCGAGGCGCTGGCTGTCGGCGCTGTCCGCCGTGACCTCGCTCGGCGTCGGCCTCACCACCGTCTACCTCGGTACGCACTGGCTGAGCGATGTGCTGCTGGGCTGGGCCGCCGGTCTGCTGATCCTGCTGGCGCTGCCGTGGTGCGAGCCGCTGATCGCCCGCGCCGAGACCGGTCTGTTCACCCTGCGCGACGCCTGGCGCGCCCGCCGCGGCCGTGCGGTGCCCGTCCCGGCCGAGGCTCCGGTCGGCGCCCCGGTCGGTGCGCCCGTGCTGGTCAAGCAGTCGGTCCCGGTGGACGAGGAGGCTCCGGCGCGGGGTGCGGTGCCCACCGCCCGCCCGCCCCGGGCGCCGGTCTACCTGGCCCCCGGACCCCACACGGCCCGCTCGGAGCGCACCCCGGTCACCCCGGTCCGCAGCCGCCGTCCACCGCACGCGGACCGCGTGGCGCGCACCACCACGACGTCGTCCGCCCGGCCGCTGACAGGCGGCTGAGGCACAACGGGCGGATCATGGAGAACAGCGGGGCCGGTACGCACAACCTCCCCGCACGGCGAAGGCCCCCGGCTCGTGAGCCGGGGGCCTTCGCGCATTCCGTGGACTCTTCGGCCTCCCGGCCCGCCTGGACCGGCCTTCCTGGACCGGCCTGTCCGGATCCGCCCCCGTGGATCGGCCTCCGTGGCCTCAGCCCTTCCAGCAGCGAGTCACCCGACCGTCGGTGACCTCGAAGTTCAGCCGCCCCGTGCGGTACTCCATGGTGATGATCGCGCCGGGCGGCAGCGAGCGCACCGTGGACCAGCCGTGCTCCCGGGCGCGGTGCTCGGCGCTCCTCGCCTCCAGGCCGACATAGGCCTCCGGACTGTCCTGGGGCTCTGCGGGCGGGCTGGGAATGGGTGCCATGACCGCCACGTTAGGCGGACGACCGCGGCGGGGGAAGTCCGGGCCGCGGACCATGCGTCACCCGCGCCCCTCCGGTCACGCTTCTGTCACAGGATCACGACACTCGTTTCGGCCGAACTCCGTCACACGTACGAGGGGTTCCCTACGTGTCCCGCACACCTTCGAACGTAATTCGGGACTACCTTGACGCCGTCCCGAATAACCCAATGGAAAGTGCGGAGTCACCCGTCGAGATCCCGTGGGGGACGCCTTTCCATTCCGATTCCGGGGCATGTCGCGGAAGCTGACACCGCATAGGAAATGCACGGTTCCAGCACAGAACCCCCGCACACCCTCTGTCGGAGCGCGGAGCGATGCGAGCACCACGGCGTGAGCTTCAGGCAGGCCCACGGCGCGACAGCGAAGGGGCGAGCAATGGGCACGGAGACCGCGCAGGCGACGGCGCGACCCGTACACAGGAGGCAGCGACCGGGGCGGGTCGCCGTGGACTGGCTCACCACGACGGACCACAAGAAGATCGGCCACCTCTACCTGATCACGTCTTTCGCCTTCTTTCTCATCGGCGGTCTGATGGCGTTGGTGATGCGCGCCGAACTCGCCCGGCCCGGTCTGCAGATCGTGGACAACAACCAGTTCAACCAGCTGTTCACCCTGCACGGCACGATCATGCTGCTGCTGTTCGCCACTCCGACCTTCGCCGGCTTCGCCAACGAGATCATGCCGCTGCAGATCGGCTCCCCGGACGTCGCCTTCCCCCGCCTGAACATGCTGTCGTACTGGTTCTTCCTCTTCGGCGGCCTGATCGTCCTCGGCTCGCTCATGGTGCCCGACGGGCCCGCCTCCTTCGGCTGGTTCGCCTATGCCCCGCTCAACAGCCTGGAGCGCTCGCCGAACATCGGCGCCGACATGTGGATCATGGGCCTGGCGCTGACGGGCTTCGGCACGATCCTCGGCGCGGTGAACTTCATCACGACCATCGTCGGGATGCGGGCCCCCGGCATGACGATGTTCCGGCTGCCGATCTTCACCTGGAACATCCTCTTCACCTCGATCCTCGTCCTCTTCGCGTTCCCGGTGCTCGCGGCGGCGCTGCTGGTCCTGGAGGCGGACCGGCGCTTCGGGTCGGTGGTGTTCGAGGCGGCCAACGGCGGCGCGCTGCTGTGGCAGCACCTGTTCTGGTTCTTCGGGCATCCCGAGGTCTACATCATCGCGTTGCCGTTCTTCGGGATCATCACGGAGATCCTGCCGGTCTTCAGCAGGAAGCCGGTCTTCGGCTATCTGACGCTGGTCGCCGCGACGATGGCCATCACCGGTCTGTCGATCGTGGTGTGGGCGCACCACATGTTCGCGACGGGCGCGGTGCTGCTGCCGTTCTTCTCCTTCATGTCGTTCTTGATCGCGGTGCCCACGGGGGTGAAGTTCTTCAACTGGAGCGGGACGATGATCAATGGTTCGCTCTCGTTCGAGACGCCCATGCTGTGGGCCATCGGTTTCCTGGTGTCGTTCCTGTTCGGCGGTCTGACCGGAGTGATCCTGGCCTCGCCGCCGATGGACTTCGAGGTCACCGACTCGTACTTCGTGGTCGCGCACTTCCACTACGTCGTCTTCGGCACCGTCGTCTTCGCGACGTTCGGCGGCTTCTACTTCTGGTGGCCCAAGTTCACCGGCAAGATGCTCGACGAACGGCTCGGCAAGATCCATTTCTGGACGCTCTTCGTCGGCTTCCACACGACGTTCCTGGTGCAGCACTGGCTGGGTGCCGAGGGCATGCCGCGCCGGTACGCGGACTATCTGGCCGCCGACGGCTTCACCGCGCTCAACACCGTCTCGACGATCGGCGCGTTCCTGCTGGGCATGTCGACGCTGCCGTTCCTCTACAACGTCTGGAAGACGTCCCGGTACGGCACGAAGGTCGAGAGGGACGACCCCTGGGGTTTCGGCCGCTCCCTGGAGTGGGCGACCTCGTGTCCGCCGCCCCGGCACAACTTCCTCACGCTGCCCCGGATCCGCTCCGAGAGCCCGGCGTTCGACCTGCACCATCCCCAGTACGGGGCGATCCCCCAGGGGAGCGCTCCAGCGCCCGGGACAGCCGGTCCCGGGCCGTCCTGATCGCTTCGGTGAGTCCGGCCGGCTCCAGGACCTCGAACTCGAAGCCCGTCAGCATCACGTGAATCACCATCACGTCGAGGCCGGCGGCGCCGGTGCGCAGGACGCAGCTGTCCTCCCCGGAGGCTTCCAGCGTCCCCGACGAGGGGGAGATCCGCTCGGCCGCCTCTTCCAGGGGCACGAAGAGCCGGACGACCGCCTGCGAGGCGTAGGCGCGCGTGGAGACCCCTCGGGAGACGTACGCCGCCAGATCCTCGGCCGGTGGCGTACGAGGGGTGAAGCGGGGTCCGTGCGGCGGCCTGGGGGTGATGCGGTCGGCCCGGAAGGTGCGCCAGTCGTCGCGGTCGACGTCCCAGGCGACCAGGTACCAGCGGTGTTCGGTGCAGACCAGACGGTGCGGTTCGACGGTCCGGCGGGTCGGGGAGCCGCCGTGGTCGCGGTACTCGAAGCGCAGCCGCTCCTCGTCGCGGCAGGCGTTGGCGAGTTCCGTGAGCACACTCGGGTCCACGGCGGAGGGCTGGGGGCCGCGCAGCATCGGCACGGTGAAGGCGTTGAGGGCGCTCACGCGGCGGCGCAGTCGGCTCGGCAGGACCTGTTCGAGCTTGGTGAGGGCGCGTACGGAGGTCTCGCCGATGCCCTCGATGCCCTGCCCGGCGGCCGTGCGCAGCCCGACCGCGACGGCCACCGCCTCGTCGTCGTCCAGGAGCAGCGGCGGCAGCTCGGCTCCCGCGCCGAGCTGGTAGCCGCCTCCCGTGCCCGGGCTGGCGTTGACGGGATAGCCCAGCTCGCGCAGCCGGTCCACATCGCGGCGGATCGTGCGGGGCGTCACGCCCAGACGGTCCGCCAGGTCGGCCCCGGACCATTCGCGGTGGGCCTGCAGCAGTGAGAGCAACCGCAGCAGCCGTGCCGATGTCTCCAACATGCCGTCGAGTCTGCCAGCCCTTGCGGACAACGACTGTCCGCAAGGCGCTCCTGGGCGCCGGGGGCGATCAGCCGGCCGCGGTGACCGTCACGGACAGATCGTTGTCCCGCGTGTAGGAGGGCCCGGCCTCCACCGGGCCGTACAGGGTCTTCACCGGCACCCTCGGGTGGATGAGGAAGGGGCGCTTGTCGGCGATGGCGTCGAGCAGCCGCGCGATCCGTACCCGGGGCCCGCCCTCCCCCGCCGGGCGCAGCCACAGGTCCCAGACGCCGGGCCGCAGGGCGTCGTATGCCACCGTGAAGCCGAACTCCGCCTGCTCCACGGCCACTTCCGCGCGGATCAGCGGACCGGCCGCGTCCCGGTGGCCGACCTCGGCACAGGCGTCCGGCGCGAGGGGAACGCCGTACACCCGGCCTCGTACGCCCAGTCCCCGCTCCCCCCGGTACAGCTCGACGGCCTCCGCGTGCGGGGCCCGCAGCCAGCTGCGCACGGAGAGGTTGCCGTGCCGGGTCGCGTACGGGATACGGACGGCGACCTGACCGAGGGAGCCGCTGGGGACCCGGTCGACGAGCGAGCGCAGGTCGTTGACACCCGGGGCCAGCCGTCGCGGCTCGCCTCCCGCGATCTGGGCGTAGGCGTCCCAGCGACCCTCGGGCAGGGCGACGCCGCTGGGCAGCGCGGCGCGCAGCCGGCCGTCCCCGGTGGGGGTCAGCGGCAGGCTGACCTCCTCGTGGCCCTCGCGGCGGCGCAGCACCAGCAGCGCGGCGCCCGGCTCGCCGGTCTCGGTGACGTCGAAGGTCAGTCCGCCCGCGGAGTCGGCGATGCAGTCGGCGCACGGGGGCGCGGCGGCGTCCGTGGGCACGGCGGCGTCCGGGTCGGCGCGGTGCCGAGCGGTCCGCGGGACCGGCGTCATCATGCGAGCGCCCTTTCGTGCGGGGCGGCACCACCAGGTCCTCCGTCGGATCCGCCTCCTGTCGGGATAGACCCCAGGCACGGGTGATGGGTTGCTTCTCATGTGCACATCAGGGCGCGCAGGACAGTCGAGGCACGTCAGGGCTCGTACGACAGTTGCGGTACCTCGAAGCAGTCGCTGTTCATGTCGCCCTGGGAGACCCAGCCCCTGCCGTCCTCCCAGCGGGCCACCGAGACGCAGGTCCGGCGGGTCTTCGGAGGCGTGGGCAGGCGCTCGGAGGTGACGGGGATGAGCAGGCCGTCGGCGGTGTACGGGGCGCCGCGGTTCATGAAGCGGTCGACACACGCGCGTGTGACACCCGTTTTCGCGCAGGACTTCGCGGCGTCCGTGAACCACATCGCGGCCGCCCAGCCCTCCAGCTGCCACTGGGAGTGCGCGGGCAGGCCCTTGGTGGCGTCCCGGAACGCGCGGACGGCGGCGTCGGAGGTGTCCTCGTAGTTCCGGCTGGATCCGGTCGCCCACAGGGCGTTGCGGCAGCGCGGGGCGTCCTTGTAGTCCTCAGGGACGGTGGAGATCCAGTTCTGCACGTTGGTGACCTTGGCGATGACCTTGGCACCGACGTCGTCCATCGCCTTGCACAGCTGGGCGTTGCCGTGCGTGTCGAGGGCGTCGAAGACGAGGTCGGCGCCCTGGTCCTTCAGATCGGCCGCGGCGGCGCGGAAGTTGGGCAGCGCGAAGTCGACCTGTTCGGTGACCACCTGATAGCCCTCGGCCTTCAGACCCCGGGTGACGAGCCGGGCGTACGCGGCCGACGCGGACTGGTTGTAGGAGATCACGGCGGCCGTACGGGCGCCCTGGACGCGCTTGAAGTAGCGGTAGACCTCCGTGCCGCCGTACAGCTTCCCGCCCCAGCCCGGTGTTCCCTCGCGGGGCGCGAGGCTGCCGTAGATCCCGTAGAGGTGCGGATAGGTGTCGTAGGCCGCGCCGATGGGCTGTCCGCCGATGTCGGGCACCCCGGCGGCGGACACGCGGGAGGCGCCCGCGTAGTCGAGGGCGGTGGTGGCGACGAGGGCGACGACCTTGTCCTCGTCGATGAGCCGGTGCACGCACTCGTTGTCGCCCACGCCGCTGCCGCCGTCGTCGCAGGTGCGCACCTCGACCGGGCGGCCGCCGATGCCCCCGCGTGCGTTGAGGCGGTCGAAGTAGGCCTTGGCCCCGTCGCGGGGGCCGGTGAAGGCGGAGCCTCCGACGGGGCTGGTCGCGCTGGTGACGATGCCGATACGCAGCGGGGCGGTGCTCTGCGGGGCGGGCGCGGTCCGGTGCTCGAAGTCGCTCTCGGGCAGGCGGCTGCCGCAGGCCGCCGTGCCCAGGACGAGTGCCGTGCCCAGCAGGAGCGGCAGGACCGCGGCGAGGACTCCTTCGGGAACTCCCCCGGGGCGCACGGCGGGTCAGCAGCCGGACGGGGTCGCGGATCCGTCGCCGCTCAGCGCGACCAGGGCGCAGAGGGTGTTGTCGGAGACCTTCCAGGTGCCGTTCTCGTAGACGGCCGTCCCGGAGGCGTTCGGCAGGGCGGTCGCGCCCTTCAGGGTCAGCGCGTACGTCACCTCGGCCACGGCCGGCGCGGTGAACACGACCTTCTGGACCTGGGCGGCGACCTGCTGACCGCGCTTGTCGCCGCTGAAGCCCTGGACGACCGTGGTCATCCTGTCGCCGTTCTCCAGGTAGTTCAGTTTGTCCTTGACGGGGACGGACGGGGAGAAGAACTTCTCCCAGTTCCGCCTGACCTGGTTCTCGGCCGCCGCCGGGTCGTCCGGCCCGGTCGGGCTGGGCGACGCGCTGCTGGGCCGCTCCACGGTGGGGGTGGGCACGGGAGTCGAACTCCCGCCGCCGCTGCTGTCGCCGCACGCCGTGAGGGCCCCGGCGAGGACGAACACGACCAGCGCCGCCACCCCCCGGCCGTTGTCCCGCCTGAGGTCGCTCCCGAGAACCATGCTGGCTCACCACCGGGTGTCGGTCCGGGCCGACCGCGCCCGGAGGTTTCAGGGTCAGCTTCCAGAAGGCATAGTGCAAGTCCATTGGCGGACTTGGAAGACAGACAGCCACACGACGTCTGGGAGCCAGGATGCGGACAACTCGACTGCGGACCGTGCACCCCGTGCTGTGGGCCGGGTGCGCCGCGCTGGCCGCCGGGGCGGTGCTGTGCGTCATCGGCTGGTACGGCGTCTCGGGCGAGCGGTACGCGGAACGGCAGTTGCCCTTCCTGGCGTCCTGCACGGTTCCCGGGGCCGCGCTGATCGTCGCGGGCGCGGTGCTGCTCACGCACGGCAGGAGCGCCCTGGCGGCGGCGCGCGTCGAGGAGTTGTACGGGCTGCTGGTGGCGGCCGAACCCGCCGACGCGGAGCGGTCCGGACAGGCCGTCGTCGCGCCGCTCGCGGTCAGCGGGGAGCTGTTGATGGTCCCCGGGGGCACGCTGTGGCACCGCGCGGACTGCCCGCTGGTCGCGGGGAAGCCGGCCGCCGTGCCGGTGGACTCCCGGGTGCTGGCGAGCGGGGAGTTGGGCCCGTGCCCGATCTGTGAGCCGCCCGCGGCCGAGCGGTCGCCCGCGCCGGAGCGGTGATGAGCGGTTCCCTGACGTACGACCTCACGCTGGCCGGGCTCTCGGTCGGCGGCGCGGCGGCGCTCACCGGGATCGGGCTGGTCGTCACCCACCGGGCGACCGGGGTGCTGAACTTCGCGCACGGCGCGATCGCGATGGTGTGCGCGTATCTGCTGCGGCAGTTCACGGTGGTGTGGGGCTGGCCGCTCGCGCTCGGTGCCGCGGTGACGCTGTTGTTGGTGGCCCCCGCGATCGGCGTGGCCCTGGAACGGTTCGTCTTCCGCCCCCTGTCCGTCCTCGGCGGCGACCCGGCGCAGACGCTGGTCGCGTCTCTCGGCGTCTTCGTGCTGCTGGTCGGCGGGGCCGCGCTGGTGTGGGGCACCGGGGCGCTCGCGGACGCGCCGACGCTGGTGCCGGCGGACCCGTGGGGGCAGTTGGCGGTCGCCGTCGCGCTGGCGGCCGGGGTGGGGGGTGTGACGCGCTGGACGCGCTTCGGCACGGAGCTGCGGGCCGTGGTCGACGACCGCTCGCTCGCCGTGCTCGGCGGCATCGACGCGGACCGGGTGGCCGCCGCGGGCTGGGCGTTCGGCTCCTTCACGGCGGGCCTGACGGGCGTGCTCCTGGCGCCGTACATACGACTCGATCCGTACGGCATGCCGTTGCTCGTCATGGAGGTGATGGCGGTGGCCGTCGCCGCCCGGATGCGCAGCCTGCCGGTGGCCGTCGTGGTGGCGCTGGGTCTCGGGGTCGCGCAGAGTCAGCTGACGCGGCTGCATCCGTCGGGCTGGGCGGAGCCGCTGCTCCAGGCGGTGGGCGCGAACCTGTTCGTGGTGGCCCTGTTGGTCGCGGCGCTCGTCCTGCCGGGGATCGGCGACCGGGACGCCCTGCCGCGTACGGCGACGGCCCGGGTGGCGACGCCGCCGGGCGCGTGGCTCGTCGCGGTCGTGCTGTTCCTGCTGCCGCTCGGCCTCGCGGGCTCGGACCTGCACACGTCGGTGCAGGTGCCCGCGCTGGGTGTGGTGCTCCTGTCCCTGGTCGTGGTGACCGGCCGCGGCGGTCAGATCTCCCTCGGGCAGGCGGCGTACGCGGGTCTGGGCGCCCTCTTCACCGCGCTGCTGGCCGCCGGCCGCTTCCCTGGACTGCCCCGGCTGCCCGAACTGGCCGCGCTGGCGGTGGCGGTGGTGCTGGTCGCCCCGCTCGGGGTCCTGACCGGCTGGCCGGCCATCAGCCGCCACGGCCTGGCGCTGGCCCTGGCGACGTTCGCCGTGGGGGTGGGCGTCAGCCGTTTCGTCTTCGCCCAGCCCTACGCGACCTCGGGGCTGTCCCTGGACCGCCCGGCGGGCTTCGACGGCGACCGCGCGTACTACGTGCTCGAACTGGGGCTGCTGGCGGCCGCGCTGCTGGCGACGGGGGCGCTGCGCCGGGGCCGTACGGGCCGTGCCCTGGCCGCGATGCGCGACCACGCGTCGGGCGCCTCCGCGGCGGGTGTACGGGTCCCCGCGCTGAAGCTGACGGCCTTCGTGGCGGGCGCCGCCCTGGCCGCGCTGGGTGGGGGAATGCTCGGCATGGGTGTGCGCGCCTTCGACGCGACGGCGTACGACCCGGTGCGCGGGCTGCTCTGGTTCGCGGCGGTCGTGGTCCTCGGCGCCGACAGCGCCCTCGGCGCGCTGGCCGCGGCGGCGTTGCTGGTGGGGCTCGACGCGGGAGCGCGCGGCGGGGTCGCCGCGGCGCTGATCGGGGTCCTCGCCGTGTTCGTCGGCCGCTTCCCCGGTGGCCCGTACGAGGCCGTGCGCACGGCGACGTCCCGGCTCCGGCCGCGCCGCGGGGCGACGCCGACCCCGCTGGGGGCGCGGGTGCGGCGGCGCCTGCGGGCGGTGGAGACGGGGCCCGCCGCCGGACGGCCGGACGGCACCGAACCGCAACCCGCCGCCGCGCCACCGGGCGTCGGTGACCGTCCGGGTCCCGACGGACGCACGAGGACGGCCCGAGGCCGGGGAGCCGCACCATCCGGGCGGGACACGACAGCACGCAGGCCGAGCGCCCCGCACACTCCGGCCGTGCCGATGCCCGGATCCCTGTTCGCCCGACGGATACGGGTCGCCTACGACGGGTTCACCGCGCTCGACGGGGTCGATCTCGAGGTCCGGCCTGGGTGGGTCACCGCTGTCGTAGGGCCCAACGGGGCCGGCAAGAGCACCCTGTTCCACTGCCTCGCCGGAACACTCCGGCCCTCGCACGGCAGGGTGCTGTTCGGCGAACGGGACATCACCCGGCTCACCGCGCACGCCCGGACCCGGCTCGGCATCGCGCGGACCTTCCAGCAACTGGCCGTCTTCCCCTCGTTGACGGTGGCCGAGAACGTCCAGGTGGGGGCGGAGCAGGGCCGGATCGCCGATCCCGCCGCGGCGGAACGGGCGTTGCGGCTGTTCGGGCTCGACGGGCCGGTCCGCGCGCTGCCCGCCGGGGGACTGCCGACCGGGACGCTCAGACGCGTCGAGCTGGCGCGGGCCCTCGCGGGAAGTCCGCGTGTGCTGCTGCTCGACGAGCCCGCCGCGGGCCTGGACACCGCCGAAGTGGCCGCGCTGGCCCGGGTGCTGCGCGCGCTCGCCGCGGACGGCACGGCCCTGCTGGTCGTCGAGCACGACCTCGATCTGGTCGCCGGCCTCGCCGACGTCGTCCATGTCATGACCGCCGGACGCGTCGTCACCTCCGGCCCCGCCGGCCACGTACTGGAACGGGGGCGCGGATGAACATCTCCCTGCGCCACGCGCGCGTGCGTTACGGCCCCCTGGAAGCCCTGCACGGCGTGACGCTGGTCGCGCCCGGCCCCGGCCTCACCGTGCTGCTCGGCCGCAACGGCTCGGGCCGTACGACCGCCCTGCGCGCCCTCGCGGGAACCGTGCCGCTGTCCGGCGGCACGGTCGTCTGGGACGGGGTGGACGTGACCCGGCTGCCCGCCTTCGAACGGGCCCGGCGCGGGTTGTGCCTGGTCCCGGAGCGCCGGGCCGTCTTCGGCTCGCTCACGGTCCGCGAGCACCTGGAGCTGACCGCGCCCGACTTCGCTCCCGTCCTCGTCGCCTATCCGCAGTTGGAGCCCCTCCTTCCGCGCCGCGCCGGCACCCTCTCCGGGGGCGAGCAGCGCATGCTCGCCCTCTCCCGCGCCCTGCTGGCACCCGCGCGCGTGGTGCTCGTCGACGAGCCCGCGCAGGGCATGTCACCGGCGGTCGCGGCCCGCACGTACGAACTCCTCGGCGGCCTCGACGCGTGCGTGGTGGTCGCCGAGCAGCGGCTGCCGCCCGGTCTGCGCGAACGGACGGGCCGTACGACCTACGTCCATGAACTGAGCCGGGGCTCGGTCGCGTTCAGTGGAGAGGCGGCCGAAGTGCGCCGCCGGCAGGCCTAGAACGTCCGACCGGGGTTCACCACGCGTGTGCGGTCCCGGAGTTTGTACCTCTTGGCACAGACGGGCCAGGCATCCCACCCCTGGGCGTCCACCACCAGTCTGGCGATCTTGATCTGTTCCTCCCGCCGGGCCAGATCCGCGCGCGGGACGCGACGGCCGCCCTCGCGGGAACGAGGGCGGCCAGGGTGGCGGCGACCACGGTCGCGGCCACGTACCGCATGCGCTTGTTCAACAGGGGCGCCGGCGTCGGCTCGAGGTGCATCGGGTCACGCTGGACAGCACACCGGGCACGTCCGCCCCGCCGCGCCCGGGACCCCACCCGGTCGGAGGACCGGGTGGGGCGGCGGGGTGGAGCCGGGGCTCAGAGGTCGAGCCGCTGGCCGGGCATGATCAGGTCGGGGTCACCACCGATGACCGCCCGGTTGGCGGCGTAGATCTTCCGCCAGGTCGTTCCGTGCCGCTCCGCGATGCCGCTCAGGGTGTCGCCGCCGCGGACGGTGTAGTCACCGCGGGACGCCGCGCGGTTCGTGTGGCCGGATGCGCGCGCCGGGGCCTCGGACGCCTGTGCGGGGGCCGACTTGGTCGTCGACTTGGTGGGAGTCGACTTCGATGTCGACTTGGGTGCGGCCTTGGGTGCCGACTTCGTGGTGGCCGACCCTCCGGACGACCCGGCACCCGAGGACGCGGGCGCGTTGCCGTACGCTCCGGCCCGCGCCGAACAGGTGGGCCAAGCGCCCCATCCCTGTGCGTTCTGGACCTTGGTGGCAACGGCTATCTGGGCACCCTTGGAGGCCTTGTCGGCGGTCGACGCGTAGGCCGTACCGCCGTACGCCCGCCAGGTGCCGGCGGAGAACTGCAGTCCTCCGTAGTAGCCGTTGCCGGTGTTGATGTGCCAGTTCCCGCCGCTCTCGCACTGGGCGATGCGGTCCCACACTCCGCTGTCGGCCGCGGCGGCGTTGCCGGTCGCGGCGAGCAGTCCGAGCGGGGCGAGCAGAGCCGCCCCGGTGAGGACCGCCGTCGTACGCGTCGTACGAACCTTACGAGTGTTATCGGCACATGCGGACATGTAGTTCCCTCTCGAAACACCCGGGATCCCCCAAGGCGGGGCGCGACTTCCTGCGCGTAGGACGCGGTCGTCGTGCTCCGCCCCGTCCGCCGGAGGTGGTGCTGCGAACCAGTCGTACGGTTCGGCCGGCGGACGTACCCGAGCGGTGCTCTGTGCACACGGCCGAGAAATCTATGGACACGGTCGCCCCGATATCAACCAACTCCATGTCATTCGAGGCCAGTTCACAGTTACCGCGAGTATCGGCGATTTTCGGCCACCCACTTCATAGGCTGATTTCAGGATTTGTCGACCAGCCGCTCAAGTGACCTGTGACCCACTTCACGGAACCAACTTCCTTGAACACGAACGAAGTTGGCTCGGAGTAACAGATTCCGCACAAGGGATCACCCTGCGCGTCGGATGGTTCGATTCCGTTCGCTCCCGGGCGTGACTCCGGCCACAGATCGCCCGTTGTCATCTTCATGAGCCGGGACCCCCGGATTCATGGGCCGGGAGCCACCCGGCATCGCCACGCACCGCATCCCGAGGAGCCACCCGTGCCGCGCATGCTCGACGTCAGCGACGACGTACGCGCCGAGATCGGCGACGAAGAAGCCGACCGGCTGCTCGCCGGAGAGAACACCCCGGGCAGTTACGACTGCACGTCCTGCCGCACCCCGGGCGACTCGGAACAGGAGCGCACCAGCACCGTCCTGTTCATCGGCGACGAGACCGCCGTCCTCGCCTTCGCCCACGCCACCTGTCTGCCCTCACAGGTCGTCCAGGTCACCGAGGAGCAACTCCAGGGCGCCGTCCGCTCGATCAACCCCGACGGTGTGCCCGCCCAGGCCGCGCCCGAGCAGGCCGTGCTCGGCGTCACCAGCGGACTCGTCCTGATCAGCGGCGAGTTGCACCCCGCGCTCGTCGTCGAGCCCACGGGGCCCATCGTGCGGCCCGGCTCGACGGACATCGGTGACGACTTCCTGCCGCTCCTCATCGAACAGGGGTTCATGCCGGTGACCGAGCTGAGCTCGGTGCCGCCGGTGCTGCACGGGTGGTCCGTACTGCTCGCCATGGGGCAGCTGCACGCCGTGCTCCAGCCGGGCACGGGGGGCGGCTCGCCCGTCGCCTGGTGGCAGGCACACCAGGCGCTCCAGGTCGCGGAGAGCTGGCGGGCCGCCGCCAACAAGCACCAGCAGGTGCTGCTGTTCGCGGCGCCGGTCGGGTCGATCGGGCGGCAGCCGCGGGAGGATCTGCTGCGGGACGCGCTGGACAAGGCGGCGGCGAACGGGAAGTTGGTGGCTGCCGCGATGCCGCTCGCCGGAACGTGAGCGTTCCACCGGGTTGAGCCGGGTGCGGGGGTGCGTGGTCGGCTGCGGGTCGTGTGCGGCTGGTCGCGCAGTTCCCCGCGCCCCTGAAGGGCCCCGCCCCTGGCAGGGTGGGGGGAAGCAAAGGTGTGACCGCATCTGTTGGGCTGTGGGGTCGTTGGCACATACGTGCACACCTACGACGCCCCCCGCCGCCAGCCCTTCCAGCCGATCCCGGCCGCGCGAGCGGCTCAGGATCCTCCGGGCGGCCCCTCGGCCACGCCGATCTATGACGCGCTCTACGCCGAGTGGGTCAGATCGTTCAGGGCCCTGCCCGGCGACCGCCACGGTGAGGACCAGCTCGGCTTCACGGCCTTCGGGATCCTGACACAGGGTTCCAGCGCGTACGGCGGATCCTCGTACCCCTCGTCGTACAGCTCCTACAGCGCGGGGGCGTACTCCGCGCGCAACGGCGGCTCCCAGCACGGTCACGGCGCGTCGACGACCGGCGTCTGGCAGCCGGTGGCGCGCCAGCACGGTACGGGACTGCACCCCATCCCGGCCGCACTGCCACCCGCGCCCCGCAGGGGGCTGTGAGCAGAAACGGTTGAACAGGTGAGGGGCGGCTCCCCCGGGAGCCGCCCCTCACCTGTCGCTACGTCACTTCTTCTTGGCGCCGCGCTTCTCACGCACCCGTACGGAGATGTGGATCGGCGTCCCCTCGAAGCCGAACTCCTCGCGCAGCCGGCGCTCGATGAAGCGCCGGTAGCCGTGCTCGATGAAGCCGGAGGCGAAGAGCACGAACCGCGGGGGCTTGGTGCCGGCCTGCGTCCCGAAGAGGATGCGGGGCTGCTTGCCGCCGCGGACCGGGTGGGGGTGGGCGGCGACGAGCTCGCCGAGGAAGGCGTTCAGACGGCCGGTCGGGACGCGGGTCTCCCAGCCGTCCAGGGCCGCCTCGATCGCGGGGACGAGCTTCTCCATGTGCCGTCCGGTGCGCGCCGAGACGTTCACCCGGGGCGCCCACGCCACCTGGAGGAGCTCGGTCTCGATCTCCCGCTCCAGGTAGTAGCGGCGCTCCTCGTCGAGGGTGTCCCACTTGTTGAAGGCGAGGACGATCGCGCGGCCCGCCTCGACGGCCATCGTCACGATGCGCTGGTCCTGTACGGAGATGGTCTCGGACGCGTCGATCAGGATGACCGCGACCTCGGCCTTCTCGACGGCGGCGGCGGTGCGCAGCGAGGCGTAGTAGTCCGCGCCCTGCTGGAGGTGGACGCGCTTGCGGATGCCCGCCGTGTCGACGAACTTCCAGGTGATGCCGCCTAGTTCGATGAGCTCGTCGACCGGGTCACGGGTGGTGCCCGCGACCTCGTTGACGACCACACGGTCCTCGTTCGCCACCTTGTTCAGCAGGGAGGACTTGCCGACGTTCGGGCGGCCGATGAGGGCGATGCGGCGGGGGCCGCCCACCGCGGTGCCGAAGGTCTGCGCCGGAGCCTCGGGCAGCGCCTCAAGGACGGCGTCCAGCATGTCGCCGGTGCCGCGGCCGTGCAGCGCGGACACGGGGTGCGGCTCGCCGAGACCGAGGGCCCAGAGGTACGAGGCGTCGGACTCGCCGCTCATGCCGTCGACCTTGTTGGCGCACAGGACGACGGGCTTGCCGGCCTTGCGGAGCAGGCGTACGACCGCCTCGTCGGTGTCGGTCGCGCCGACCTTGGCGTCGACGACGAAGACGACCGCGTCGGCGGCCTCGATCGCGTACTCGGCCTGCGCGGCCACGGACGCGTCGATACCGAGGACGTCCTGCTCCCAGCCGCCGGTGTCGACGAGCTTGAAGCGGCGGCCCGCCCACTCGGCCTCGTAGGTGACGCGGTCGCGGGTGACGCCGGGCTTGTCCTCGACGACCGCCTCGCGGCGGCCGATGATCCGGTTCACCAGGGTCGACTTGCCGACGTTGGGCCGGCCGACGACGGCGAGGACGGGCAGCGGGCCGTGGCCCGCCTCGTCGATCGCGCCCTCGACGTCCTCGATGTCGAAGCCCTCTTCCGCGGCGAGCTCCATGAACTCCGCGTACTCGGCATCGCCAAGCGCCCCGTGCTCGTGCTCGGCCGGGCCGGCCGAGCCGTCGGGCTGGATGTGGTCGTTCATGAAGTCCGTACCTCGTCGTTCATCGTGGTGATCGGTGGACCGCCCGCATATCGGGTGATCCACTACTCAAGTGTCGCCTAGTGCCCGGTGGGGCGCCCGGCGTTTTCCGGGCGTCCGGTCAGACGCCTGGCGTGGTCCAGGTGGGCGCTCAGCTGCTTCTGGATGCGGGCGGTCGCCTCGTCCAGCGCCTTGCGGGTACGCCGTCCGCTGCCGTCGCCCGCCTCGAAGGGGTCTCCGAAGACGACGTCGACCCGGCTGCGCAGCGGGGGCAGCGCCTTGGTCAGCCTGCTGCTCTTCTCGGAACTTCCCAGGACCGCCACCGGGACGATCGGCGCGCCGGAGCGGACCGCGAAGTACGCCAGTCCGGCACGCAGCGAGGCGAAGTCGCCCTCGCCGCGGGTGCCCTCCGGGAAGATCCCGAGCACGCCCCCGGACGACAGGACGCCGAGGGCGTCGGTGATGGCGGTGCGGTCGGTGGTCTCACGGTCCACCTTCAGCTGGCCGATGGCGAGCAGGAAGGGGTCGAGCGGGCCGATGAAGGCTTCCTTCTTGATCAGGAAGTGGGTGGGGCGGGGCGCCACGCCCATGACCATCGGGCCGTCGATGTTGTGCGAGTGGTTCACGGCCAGGATCGCCGGGCCGGTCGCGGGGACCTTCCAGGCACCGAGCACGCGCGGCTTCCACAGCCCGTACATCAGGCCGACGCCGATACGACGGCCTACCTCGGCGCCTCTCTCGGAGGGTGCGGTCACTTGGCGGCCCGCTTCTCCTCGACGAGGGTGACGACGCACTCGATGACCTGCTGGAGCGTGAGGTCGGAGGTGTCCACCTCGACCGCGTCGTCCGCCTTGGCGAGGGGGGAGGCCTTACGGCTGGAGTCGGCGGCGTCCCGCTTGAGCAGCGCCTCGCGGGTGCTGTTGACGTCCGCGCCCTTCAGCTCACCGCTGCGGCGGGAGGCACGCGCCTCCGGGGAAGCGGTGAGGAAGATCTTCAGATCGGCGTCCGGCAGCACGGTGGTGCCGATGTCGCGTCCCTCGACGACTATCCCCAGCTCGGCGGTGGCCGCGATCGAACGCTGCAGCTCGGTGATCCGGGCGCGCACCTCGGGTACCGCGCTGACCGCGCTGACCTTGGAGGTGACCTCCTGGGTGCGGATCGGGCCCGCGACGTCGGCCCCGTCGACCGTGATGGCCGGCGCGGACGGGTCGGTCCCGGAGATGATCTCCGGCTTCCCTGCCACGTCGGCGATCGCGGTCGGGTCCGTGACGTCGATGCCGTTGGTCACCATCCACCAGGTGATCGCCCGGTACTGCGCGCCCGTGTCCAGGTAGCTGAGGCCCAGCTTCGCGGCCACGGCCTTGGAGGTGCTCGACTTGCCCGTGCCGGAGGGGCCGTCGATGGCGACAATCACTGCCGGGGCGGGCCGGGCGGCGCCGTTTTCCACGGTGGGAACACCTTCCTGGTGCGGGGTGGAGGTCTGTGCGGGGCACGATCGCGCCCAGCACAAGGTTACTGTCTCCCCAGACCCCGCATTACTGGCCCTTCCCGGGCCCACCGCACGGGCAGAGCCGACGTCGCCCCGGAGCAGTCCGCCCCGGGCCAGTCGACGGCCCTACTGCCGCAGCGCCCAGCCCCGTTCCCGCAGTGCCGTGCTCAGTACCGGTGCCGCCTTCGGGTCCACCATCAGCTGGACGAGGCCGGCCTGCTGTCCGGTCGCGTGCTCGATGCGTACGTCCTCGATGTTGACCCCGGCGGCCCCCGCGTCGGCGAAGATGCGGGCCAGCTGGCCGGGCTGGTCGTCGATGAGGACGGCCACCGTCTCGTACGTCAGAGGCGCGGCACCGTGCTTGCCGGGGACGCGGACCTGGCCCGCGTTGCCGCGGCGCAGGACGTCCTCGATGCCGCCCGCGCCCTCGCGCCGCTTGGCCTCGTCGGAGGACTGGAGGGCCCGCAGGGCCTGGACGGTCTCGTCGAGGTCGGCGGAGACGTCCGCGAGGAGATCGGCGACCGGGCCCGGGTTCGCGGAGAGGATGTCGATCCACATCCGGGGGTCGGAGGCCGCGATCCGGGTCACGTCACGGATGCCCTGCCCGCACAGCCGTACCGCCGCCTCCTCCGCGTTCTCCAGACGCGCGGCGACCATGCTGGACACCAGGTGCGGCATGTGGGAGACGAGCGCGACCGCGCGGTCGTGGGCGTCGGCGTCCATGACGACCGGGACGGCACGGCAGTGCGACACCAGCTCGAGGGCGAGGTTCAGGACCTCGGTGTCCGTGTCCCGGGTGGGGGTGAGCACCCAGGGGCGGCCTTCGAAGAGGTCGCCCGTCGCGGCCAGCGGACCCGACTTCTCGCGGCCCGACATGGGGTGCGAACCGATGTACGCGGAGAGGTCGAGGCCGAGCGCCTCCAGCTCGCGGCGCGGTCCGCCCTTGACGCTCGCCACGTCGAGGTAGCCGCGCGCGACTCCCCGCCGCATGGCGTCCGCGAGTGTCGCCGCCACGTGCGCCGGCGGTGCCGCCACGATCGCGAGGTCCACGGGCCCGCCGGGCGCCTCGTCGGTGCCGGCGCCGAGCGCGGCCGCCGTACGGGCCTGCTCCGGGTCGTGGTCGGTGAGGTGGACGATGACGCCCCGCTGGGAGAGCGCGAGGGCCGCCGACGTACCGATCAGCCCGGTTCCGATGACGAGCGCGGTTCTCACTGGGCGATGTCCTTGCGCAGCGCGCCCGCGGCACCCAGGTAGACGTGCGCGATGTCGGCGCGGGGCTTGTCGGACTCGATGTGCGCGAGGACCCGTACGACCCGGGGCATCGCGCCTTCGATGTCCAGCTCCTGCGCACAGATCAGCGGTACGTCGACGATGCCGAGCTTGCGGGCGGCGGCGGCCGGGAAGTCGCTGTGCAGATCGGGCGTCGCGGTGAACCAGATGCTGATGAGGTCGTCGGTGGTGAGACCGTTGCGCTCCAGGACGGCGGTGAGCAGCTCGCTGACCTGCTCGTCCATGTGGCCGGCCTCGTCCCGTTCCAGTTGGACGGCGCCCCGGACCGCTCGTACCGCCACGGTGTCACTCCTCGCTGAGCCGAGCTACGTACCTGTCGTATCTCGTCGTATGTCGTCGTGTCTCGTCTTGTCACACCAGCGTAGTCAGGCCGCAACGCGCGAGTGCGCGACGCCCGCCTGACGAGACGGCCGCCGCGCACGGAAAGAAGCACGTCTCAGAGCGACTGCTGCTTGATGAGGTCCTCCAGGGAGGCGCCCGGCTGCGGCAGCTCTCCGCCCGGAGTCAGTTTGTCGACCGCCTGGGGCAGGTGCTGGGCGATCTGGTCCGCGGCCTCCTGCTGGCTGACGCCGGCCTGTGCGGCGACCTCCTGGAGGGTGTTGTCGGGCAGGGCCTGGGCGATCTGCTCACCGCTGACGGGCTTGTTCTCGCCCGTGCCGATCCACGACTGGGCCTGGTCCATCAGACCCGACTTGGTGAGCATGTCGAGCAGGCCGCCCAGAGGATTGCCGCCGGCCGCCTGGCCACCACCGCCGCCCAGGGCGCCGAGCAGCGCGCCGAGGATGTTGCCCGCGCCGGAACCGCCGGTACCGCCCTGGCCGCCTCCGCCGAGGAGACCGCCGAGCAGGCCGCCGAGATCGTTACCCGCCATGGTCACGCCTTTCGAGAGGTGCGTTTCGGGGAGTGTCTGGAGAGTGTCCTTCGGGAGTGCGACCGGAGGCAGACCACCGCCAGGCCCGGGCCTCCGCCAATGTGACCCGAATCGCCCTGTTCCGCCACTTGTAGTGAGAACACACCCGTGCGCCTCTGGACGCCGGGGCACGGGTCCGCTCTCATGGCAGGAGACCCGCCTCGGGGGAGGCCCGCATGGCCCGTATGAAACGCCCAGGACCGCTGCTCACCCTTCTGGCGGGGCTCCTGCTCGCCGTGTTCATGCTGACGCTCAACGCGACGACGGGGACGACGAACGCGTCCTCCTCGTCCCAGGAGGCCTCACCCAGCGCCACGCCGCGGACGAGCCCGCCACCCACCACTACGCCGCCGTCGTCGAGCCCCCCGCCCCCTACGAAGAGCGCGCCGCCGAACGCCGACTACGCGGGCCGCACCGACGACAACTCCTCCGCGGTCGCGGTCTCCCTGCGGGGTGGCAGGGCGATCGCGTACTTCTGCGACGGCCGGAGCAAGGAGTCGTGGCTGAAGGGCGACGTCAAGGACGACGGCACCATGCGGCTCACCGGCAAGAACGGCGCCAAACTGAACGGCACGCTCAAGGACGGCAGGAGCATCCGCGGCACCGTCGACCTCGGCGGGCAGCGCTACGCGTTCACCGCCGACAAGGCGGTCAAGCCGTCCGGGCTCTACCGCGCGACCGCCGGCGTGCGCGGCGCCAAGCTCGACGGCGGCTGGATCGTGCTGCCCGGCGGCAAGCAAGTCGGCATCCTCGACCGGGACGGCAAGCCCGCGGCGGCGCCGACGATCGACCCCCGGACCGGCACGGTGACGGTCGACGGACAGACACTCACCGCCTCGCCCGTCACTCCATGACCCGTTGCTCCAAGACCCGTTCGTGAACCCTTTCCTGATCGGGAGCCGATATGACCGTGGATCCGAACGCCGCCACCCAGGGCTTCCCCTCTCCCCCGCCCGCCCACCGCCGCCCGGGCGCGGCCCGCTATCTCGTCCCCGCCCTGGTCGCCGCGGCGGTCGCGGTCGGCCTCGGCGCCTACGGCAAGGGGCACCACCCGGCGGGGACCGCCTTCAACCTGGCGGGCTTCAGCAGCACGGGCGCGGTGAAGTCGTGGCTGGCGACGACGGCCTTCGGCTTCGCGCTGGTCCAGTTGGTCTCGGCATTCATGGTCTACGGGAAGCTGCCCGGGCCCAGCTGGGCGCCGACGCTGCATCGCTGGTCGGGACGGGTCGCGTTCCTGGTGGCGGTGCCGGTCGCGGTGCACTGCCTGTACGCGTTGGGCTATCAGACGTACGAACCGCGGGTGATGTGGCATTCGCTCCTGGGTTGCTTCTTCTTCGGTGCATTTAGTGCCAAAATGCTCTTGCTCCGCTCGGAGCGACTGCCCGGCTGGCTGCTGCCCCTGGTCGGAGGACTCGTCTTCGTCGTCCTCACGGCCATCTGGCTGACGTCGGCTCTCTGGTTCTTCCGTACGTTCGGAGTGACGACATGACGAACCCCCCGGCTCGGCGCACGGTTCTCGGAACGGGCGCGGCCTTCCTGCTCGCGGGGTGCAGCAAGTACGGCGACAGCAACAGCTCGCCGGCCTCCGCTCCCACCGCGACCCCCTCCCCGATCGCCTCCTCCAAGCCCTCGCCCGGCAAGGAACTCGCCGAGAAGAGCGACATCCCGGTCGGCGGCGGCAAGGTCTTCAAGGACCAGAAGGTCGTGGTCACCCAGCCGAAGAAGGGCGAGTTCAAGGCCTTCTCGGCGATCTGCACCCATCAGGGCTGCACGGTGAACAAGGTCGCCGACGGCACCATCGACTGCCCCTGCCACGGCAGCAAATACCGCATCACCGACGCCTCGGTGGTCCATGGGCCGGCCCCACGCCCCCTGCCCGCGAAGAAGATCACGGTGAAGGGAAATTCGATCTTCCTGGCGTGAGCGGGCACGTACGCTCCGGGGCATGCATTCCGATGCCCCGGTGTCCCTGGTGCGCGACCACACGATCTACTCCTGCGTGATGGGTTCGCGCGCCTTCGGGCTGGCCACGGACGGCAGCGACACGGACCGCCGGGGTGTGTTCCTCGCGCCGACCCCGCTCTTCTGGCGCTTCGAGAAGCCTCCGACGCACGTCGAGGGGCCGGCCGAGGAACAGTTCAGCTGGGAACTGGAGCGCTTCTGCGCCCTCGCGCTGCGCGCCAACCCGAACATCCTGGAGTGCCTGCACTCCCCTCTCGTCGAGTACGTCGACGACACGGGTCGCGAACTCCTCGCCCTGCGCGAGGCGTTCCTCTCCCGCCAGGTGCACGACACGTTCGCCCGCTACGCGCTGGGTCAGCGCAAGAAGCTGGACGCCGACGTCCGGCAGCACGGCGCCCCGCGCTGGAAGCACGCCATGCACCTCCTGCGCCTCCTCATGAGCTCCCGTGACCTGCTGCGCACCGGCGCGCTGACGATCGACGTCGGCTCGCAGCGCGAGGCTCTGCTCGCGGTGAAGCGCGGCGAGGTCCCGTGGCCCGAGGCCGAGGCCTGGATGTCCCGGCTGGCGGCCGAGACGGACGAGGCGGCCGTCCACAGCCCCCTGCCCGCGGAACCGGACCAGGCCCGCGTCGAGGACTTCCTCCTGCGCACCCGCCGCGCCTCAGCCCTCCGCGCGGACTTCGAAGCTCCCCGGACCCTCCAGCCGGACCCGGACGACGAACGCGTGCAGGGCGTCGTACGCGGACGGAGCGTCCGGCAGCGCTGAGGCGTCCTGCGCCAGGTCCAGCACGCCGTGCAGTCGCTCCACGTCGGCCGCCACACGCACGAGGTCGACGTCCGCGTCCCCGTGCTCCCGCTCCGCCTTCGCCGCGATCAGGTCGGCCAGATACACGGGAGCCTCCCCGACCTCCGCGGCCAGCGTGCGCAGATCGGCCTGCACCTCGCGGCCGCGCATCAGATGAATGCCGGTGAGCAGCACTCGGAACGTGTAGAGCAGCGGCTTGAGTTCACCGGTCTTCTCGAAAAGCCGCCACTGGGTCGCCGCGAAACCCCGGTAGTGGTGGGCATGGTGGGAGGTGAGGACTCCGGGGGCGAGCGAGACCAGCTCGCGGTGCGCCTCCCCGGTGTGCACGACCAGGGGCGAGAGCAGCTGCTCCAGCACATAGCCGTTTCGCCGCAGCATCAGCCGTACGAACTTGCGCAGGTCGTGGGTGACGAGGTCCATCTCGACGCCGTCCCGGTGCCACATCCGCGACCGGGTCTCCTCCGGCTCGCGCAGGCCGACCAGTTCGGCCGTCGGCAACAGGTGCACACCCCGCAGGTCGACATCCGAGTCGCGGGACGGGAAGCCGTACAGGTGCGCCCCGGAGACGGTGGCGAACAGCACCGGGTCGGGCTGCTCGGCCACCACACCCGCGAGGTCGATGTCCAGGACGTCGTCGATCATCGTCCAAGCATTCCAGAGCCGCCTCTCAGGCGTCCCAGAGCGCCCCCAGCGACATGAGGTCGCTCTGGTACTCGATGCGGTCGGCCCACTCCGTCGGCCAGGCGTCGGAGCCGTGGTGGGCGCCGGCGAACGCGCCCGTGAGACAGGCGATGGAGTCGGAGTCGCCGGAGGTGCAGGCCGCGCGGCGCAGCGCGGTGACGGGCTCGTCGACGAACTGCAGGAAGCAGAGCAGTCCGGTGGCGAGCGCCTCCTCGGCGATCCAGCCCGCACCGGTGGCCAGGCACGGGTCGCTCTCGGGCGAGGCGGTGCGCACGGCGTCCTGAAGGCGGTCGAGGACCTCCAGGCACTCGTCCCACCCGCGTTCGATGAAGTGCTCCGGTGTGGGGTCCTGGCTCCGGGTCCACAGGTCGCCCAGCCAGCGGGAGAGGTAGCGGCCGCGGTTCTCCTGGGCGTACGCGCGCAGGAGGCCGATCAGTTCGGCCGGCTCGGCGCCACCGGCGAGAAGCCACACGGCGTGGGCGGTGAGGTCCGAGGCGGCGAGCGCGGTGGGATGGCCGTGGGTGAGCGCCGCCTGCAACTGCGCGGCGCCCGAACGCTGTTCCTCGCTCAGCCCCCGTACGAGCCCGACGGGCGCCACCCGCATGTTGGCCCCGCACCCCTTGGAGCCGATCTGGCTGGCCTCCTGCCAGGGCCGGCCCTCGGTCTTCAGGAGGTTGCAGGCCACGAGGCAGGTGCGGCCGGGCGCGCGGTTGTTGTCGGGCGACTGGTACCAGTCCACGAACTCCTCGCGCACCGGCCGTTCCATCCGCAGCGGTGTGAGCAGGCCGCGGTCCATCGCCGTACGCAGCCCCCGCCCCAGCGCCAGCGTCATCTGCGTGTCGTCCGTGACGATCGCGGGCCGCGGCAGCTTCATCTCCCGCCAGGGGCCGAACTTGGCCAGGATCGAGGGGACGTCGTTGAACTCGGTCGGGAAGCCCAGCGCGTCACCGAGGGCGAGACCGAGCAGGGATCCGGTGGCGGCGTGCTTCGCGAGCGTCGGGGTGGTGGTCATGAGGGCCGTCCTTCCGAAGGGGGGCGCAGCAGGGGGGGCAGCAGGGTGGTTGCGCCGCCCGCACGGTAGAGCGCGGCGGGTTTACCGCGGCCCCCGGTGAGGCGTGCGGCGCCCGGGACCGGTTCGACGAACCCGGGCGTGGCGAGGACCTTGCGCCGGAAGTTGGGCCGGTCGAGGACGGCGCCCCACACCGTCTCGTAGATCCGCTGCAGCTCACCGAGGGTGAACTCGGGCGGGCAGAAGGACGTGGCGAGACAGGTGTACTCGAGCTTGGCGCCGACGCGTTCGTGGGCGTCGGCGAGGATGCGGACGTGGTCGAAGGCGAGCGGGCCGGCCGAGCCGTACGGCAGCCAGCGGGCCTGTGCCGCGTCACCGCCGCCGTGCGGCTCGGGAGGGTCGGGGAGCAGCGCGGCGAACGCGACGGAGACGACCCGCATTCTCGGGTCGCGGTCGGGTTCGCTGTAGGTCCGCAGCTGTTCCAGGTGGAGGCGGGAGAGGTCCGGGATGCCGGTCTCCTCGGCGAGTACACGCCGGGCGGCCGTCTCCGCGGATTCCTTCGGCAGCACGAAGCCGCCGGGCAGTGCCCAGCGGCCGGCGTACGGTGCCTGCCCCCGTTCGACGAGCAGCACCTCGAGTGCGCCCGCGCGGACGGTCAGGACGGCGAGGTCGACGGTGACGGCGAAGGGTTCGAAGGCGTACTTGTCGTAGCCCTCGGGAGCGAGGCCTTCCCTTGCGCGCAAGTCACCCGCCCCCGGTTCCGCACGAGCCGTGGCCGGTCATGACCGGCACGAGTAAGAGTCAGTACGACTATAAAAAGCCGAACCGCGCCCTACAAGACCTCGGGCGCGGTTCTCGGCACATCCGTGCTCTCGGCACATCCGTGCTCTCGGCACATCCGCGCTCTCGACACATCCAGGCTCTCGACACATCCGTGACAGAAGCCCTCAGCGACCCCTGGGGAGCGTCGGAGCTCGTCATGCTCCCCACGGGCGGCGAAGGCGGGCGGAGGGCGCACAGCGCCCTCCAGGGCCGTCGGGCGAGGCCTAGAGATCGACCTCCTGCATGAGCATTCCGACCTCGGTGTTCGACAGGCGGCGCAGCCAGCCCGACTTCTGGTCGCCCAGGGTGATCGGACCGAAGGCCACGCGCACCAGCTTGTCGACCGGGAAGCCGGCCTCCGCGAGCATGCGGCGCACGATGTGCTTGCGGCCCTCGTGCAGGGTCACCTCGACGAGGTAGTTCTTGCCGGTCTGCTCGACGACGCGGAAGTGGTCCGCCTTGGCGTACCCGTCCTCCAGCTGGATGCCGTCCTTGAGCTGCTTGCCCAGGTCGCGCGGGATGGGACCCACGATGTGCGCGAGGTAGACCTTCTTCACGCCGTACTTGGGGTGGGTCAGCCGGTGCGCCAGCTCGCCGTGGTTGGTGAGCAGGATGACGCCCTCGGTCTCGGTGTCGAGCCGCCCGACGTGGAAGAGCCGCGTCTCGCGGTTCGTCACGTAGTCACCGAGGCACTGCCGACCCTCCGTGTCCTCCATGGTCGAGACCACACCGGCGGGCTTGTTCAGCGAGAAGAACTGGTACGACTGCGTGGCCACGGTCAGCCCGTCGACCCTGATCTCGTCGTGCTCCGGGTCGACGCGCAGGCCCTGCTCCAGGACGATCTCGCCGTTGACCTCGACCCTGGCCTGCTCGATCAGCTCCTCGCAGGAGCGGCGGGAGCCGTAGCCCGCACGCGCGAGCACCTTCTGCAGGCGCTCGCCCTCCTGCTCGGCGCCCGGGAAGGTCTTGGGCAGCTTGATGTCCTTCTTGCCCGCGTACCGGTCCCGGTTGCGCTCCTCGGTCCGCGTCTCGTACTCGCGGGAGCGCGAGGGCTCCGTACGTCCGCCGCGCGGCTGGCCCTGCTTGGGGCCGCCCTTGGCGCCGCCGCGCGCCGCGTTGCCGCGCCCGGACTTCGGGCCGTCCGGCGAGGCCCCGGGGCCTACGTCGTAGCGGCGCTCCTCAGGGCGGGGCTTGCTGGGACGCTTCGGCCTGTCGTCGCGCCCTCCCGCGCTCCTCGCCTGGGAGCCGCTCCCACCGGTCCCACGTGCGCCGCCGCTCCCACCGGTCCCCCTCGAGCCACTGCTCCCACCGGTCCCCCGCGGGTTGCTGCCCCCGCCGGTTGCCCGCGGGTTGCCGCGCCCGCTGTTCCTGCCACTGCCGCTGCCACTGCTTCGCATCAAAGTTCCGTCGTCGTCGTGTCGTCTGCATCTGCATCCGGTGCATCCGGATCGAACGACGGGACCCCTTCCAGCGTCTCGGCCTCGATCGCGTCCGCCTCGGGGAGGAAGGGCGCGAGCTCCGGGAGCTCGTCCAGACCGCGCAGGCCCATTCGCTCCAGGAAGTAGTTCGTCGTCACGTACAGGATCGCACCTGTTTCGGGTTCCGTGCCCGCCTCCTCCACCAGACCGCGCTGCAACAGGGTGCGCATCACACCGTCGCAGTTCACTCCGCGGACCGCCGAGACCCTGGATCGGCTGACCGGCTGGCGGTACGCGACGACCGCCAGGGTCTCAAGCGCCGCCTGGGTGAGCCGGGCCTGCTGCCCGTCGAGAACGAAGCGTTCGACGGCCGCCGCGTACTCGGGCCGGGTGTAGAAACGCCAGCCCCCCGCGATGAGCCGAAGCTCGAAACCGCGGCCCTGGACGGTGTACTCGTCGGCCAGCTCCCGCAGCGCGTCCTTGATCTGCCGTTTGGGCCGCTCCAGGATCTTCGCGAGGTGCTCCTCGGTCGCGGGCTCGTCCACGACCATGAGGACGGCCTCCAGGGCGGGCTTCAGATCGAGGTCGGCGACGGTACGCAGGCCCGCCGGGACGTCGGTGGTCTCCTGGTTCACGCCTTGTCCTCCTTGGCGCCGTCCTTGATCTTGTCGTCCTTGGCCGCCTCCGGCGGGCGGTCGAACTCGTCCGTCACCCTCGGCTGGCCGTCGCCGTCGCCGCCCGTCCAGCGCACCATGAGCTCCCCGAGGGCCTCCTCCTGGTCGAGGGCGACGGCCTTCTCCCGGTAGAGCTCCAGCAGGGCCAGGAACCGGGCCACGACGGTAAGGGTGTCCTCGGTGTCCTCGACGAGGGCGCGGAAACTGGCCTCCCCGAGCTCCCGCAGCCGCGCCACCACGATCCCGGCCTGCTCCTGCACGCTCACCAGCGGGGCGTGGATGTGGTCGACGTACACCTGCGGCTTGGGCTTGGGCTGCATCGCCTTCACGGCGAGCCTGGCGAATCCTTCCGCCCCGATGCTGATGACCACCTCGGGCAGCAGCTCGGCGTGGTGGGCTTCCAGCCCGACGGTACGCGGGTAGCGGCGGCCCTCTTCCTCCAGCCGGGCGTTGAAGATGTCCGCGATCTGCTTGTAGGCGCGGTACTGGAGCAGCCGCGCGAACAGCAGGTCCCGGGCCTCCAACAGCGCCAGATCCGCCTCGTCCTCGACCTCGGCGGCCGGGAGCAGCCGCGCGGCCTTCAGATCGAGCAGCGTCGCCGCGACGACCAGGAACTCGGTCGTCTGGTCGAGGTCCCAGTCGGGCCCCATCGCCCTGATGTGCGCCATGAACTCGTCGGTGACCTTGGACAGCGCCACTTCGGTGACATCGAGCTTGTGCTTCGAGATCAACTGAAGCAGCAGGTCGAACGGCCCCTCGAAGTTCGCGAGCCGCACCTTGAAGACCCCGTCACCGGCCTCGGCCTGTGCGGGAGGCTCGGCCGAAGGCTCAGGCGCCGTGTCCGCCGGAGGGTGCACCGCCGGAGGCTCGGGCGCCGTCTCCGCGGCGGCCTCGACGGGCTTCTCGACCGACTCCTCGACCGGCTCGGTTCGACCGTCGGCCGGCGGCCCCTCGGCCGACTCGACGCGCTCCTCGGGCCGCCCGTCCCGCTCCTCCGTCGGGACCGGCGTCGCGCCGGGGCCCCGCCCCAGGACACGGCGACGGCCGCCGGAGCCGGCGGGGACAGAGGTGTCGTTCGAGGTCATAGCCGTCGCAGGCTACCGCTACCGCCCGCGAAGCCGTCGTACGAGGATGCTCGCGTCCCCGCGGGATTCAAGATCGGCGAGTACGACGGCGACCGCCTCGCGGACGATCCGGCCGCGGTCGACCGCGAGCCCGTGCTCCCCGCGGAGCACCAGCCGGGCGTGCTCGAGGTCCATGAGCTCCTCGGCGGACACGTACACCGTGATCTTCTCGTCGTGCCGCTCCCGCCCGCTGGGCCGCCGGTTGGCGGCGCGGGAGCGCTTGCTGCCGCGGGCGGGCTGCCCACCGGCGCCCTCCTGCGTCGCCTGGCGCCGCGCCGAGCGCTCCGGGGCCGTACCCCGGCTGCGGGACTCTCCCGCGTCCGCCTCGGCGTCCGCCGCCACGTGTTCGTCGCCCTCGCCGTCACCGCCCTGCACGGGCACCGACTGCGGCGCGTCCTCCGCGACGGCGGCCGGGTCGCTCTCACCGGCCGGAGCCGGTACCCGGGCCTCGCCGTTGGAACGGCGGGTGGGGGTGGAGGACTGGAGCGCCATGCCCCCGGTGGTACGGAACAGTTCGTCGGCCCCCGGCAGACTCACTCGGCGTGACACCGGGCGAGCACCTCCCTGGCGAGCTGGCGATAGGCGGCGGCACCGACGGAGTTGGAGGCGTACGTGGTGATCGGCTCACCGGCGACGGTGGTCTCCGGGAAGCGGACGGTCCGGCCGATCACCGTGTGGTAGACGTGATCGTCGAACGCCTCGACCACGCGCGCGAGCACCTCACGGCTGTGCACCGTGCGGGAGTCGTACATGGTGGCGAGGATGCCGTCGAGCTCCAGCTCGGGGTTGAGCCGCTCCTGGACCTTCTCGATGGTCTCGGTGAGCAGCGCGACACCGCGCAGGGCGAAGAACTCGCACTCGAGCGGCACGATCACCTTGTGGGCCGCCGTGAGGGCGTTGACGGTGAGCAGGCCGAGCGAGGGCTGACAGTCGATCACGATGTAGTCGTAGTCGGCCATCAGCGGCTTCAGCGCGCGCTGGAGCGTGGACTCGCGCGCGACCTCCGACACCAACTGCACCTCGGCTGCGGACAGGTCGATGTTGCTGGGCAGCAGGTCCATGTTCGGGACCGCCGTCTTCAGGAGCACCTCGTCGGCCGCCATGCCCCGCTCCATGAGCAGGTTGTAGACGGTGAGGTCGAGCTCCATGGGGTTGACGCCGAGGCCCACGGAGAGCGCGCCCTGCGGGTCGAAGTCGACGAGCAGGACCCGGCGTCCGTACTCCGCGAGCGCGGCGCCCAGGTTGATGGTCGACGTCGTCTTGCCGACGCCGCCCTTCTGGTTGCACATCGCGATGATCGTCGCGGGGCCGTGGCTGGTCAGCGGACCCGGGATCGGGAAGTAGGGCAGCGGGCGTCCGGTCGGTCCGACGCGCTCACGGCGCTGACGGGCCGCGTCGGGCGCGAGCGTGGCCGCGTACTCCGGATCGGGCTCGTACTCGGCGTCGGGGTCGTAGAAGTGCCCCTCGGGCAGTTCGTCGTAGTCGGCGAAGTGGGTGTGGTTCCCGCCACTTCCGTTGCCGGCCATGGCGTTCACGTGATGGCCATCCATGCTCTGGTGTGCTGTCTGAGTCATCCGGGGACTCTTTTGCGCTGCGAAGGTTCGGACAGCGACGGAGCCGACAGCCTCGAGCCCCGTGGGGCCCTGGCCCCGCGCCGGCATTCCTGGTTGACCACCCCCGGGAGTAAATGTCGACTCATTCACAAGTCGTCTTACCTCCTTGGTGACCAGGAAACTTCTAGATAGGTCAGCGTGGCACCATGCCGACGGTTGGCGACTCTATGGCGTGTCACCGGTCCGCAGCAACACAATCCGCCGGACCCGACCCGATGTGTCGGCAACCGAACACCCCTCTGTCAAGGGCGTAAGGCCGTCGCACAGCAGGTTTCACGGGTGTGCGAATCGGTTAAAGGGTTACGTTCGTGGCGAGTTGAACGAGTGTCGCAAAGTGACCCGATACACACCCGGCCGGACCTCGCTGGGCAAGGTCCGGCCGGGTGCGGGGCGTTGACGACCTGTGTTGACGTATCGCCTTTTGCTGATTGATGGGTCAGCCGGCGACTCGTCCGGTCACCCTTCGGTGTCTCAGCCGAGCAGGGACTCCAGCTCGAGGTGCTCCAGGCCGTGCGCCTCCGCGACCTCCCGGTACACGACCTTGCCGTCGTGCGTGTTGAGGCCCTTGGCCAGCGCGGGGTCGCGGCGCAGCGCCTCGACCCAGCCGCGGTTGGCCAGTTCCACGATGTACGGCAGCGTGGCGTTGGTCAGCGCGTACGTGGAGGTGTTGGGCACGGCGCCGGGCATGTTGGCGACGCAGTAGAAGACCGAGTTGTGGACCGGGAAGGTCGGCTCGGCGTGCGTGGTCGGGCGGGAGTCCTCGAAGCAGCCGCCCTGGTCGATCGCGATGTCGACAAGAACACTTCCCGCCTTCATCCGGGAGACCAGCTCGTTGGTGACGAGCTTCGGGGCCTTGGCGCCGGGGATGAGGACCGCACCGATGACGAGGTCGGCCTCGAGGCAGGCCTTCTCGAGCTCGAAGGCGTTGGAGACGACGGTCTGGATCTTCGTGCCGAAGATCTTGTCCGCCTCCTTGAGCTTGTTGATGTCACGGTCGAGCAGGGTCACCTGGAAGCCCATGCCGATGGCGATCTGCGCGGCGTTCCAGCCGGAGACGCCGCCGCCGATGACGACCGCCTTGGCGGGCAGCACACCGGGGACACCGCCGGGCAGCACACCGCGGCCGCCGTTGGCGGCCATCAGGTGGTAGGCGCCGACCTGGGGGGCGAGGCGGCCCGCGACCTCGGACATCGGGGCGAGCAGCGGCAGCGCGCGGCTCGGCAGCTCGACCGTCTCGTACGCGATCGCCGTGGTGCCGGACTCCAGCAGCGCGTCGGTGCACTCCTTGGACGCGGCCAGGTGCAGGTAGGTGAAGAGGGTCTGGTCCTTGCGGAGGCGGTGGTACTCCTCCGCGATGGGCTCCTTGACCTTCAGCAGCAGGTCGGCGGCGGCCCAGACCTCGTCGGCGGTCTCCAGGATCTGCGCACCGGCGGAAACGTACTCGTCGTCCGTGATCGAGGAGCCGACACCGGCGTTCCGCTCGACGACGACCTGGTGGCCGTTGCGCACCAGCTCATGCACACCGGCGGGGGTGATGGCCACCCGGAACTCGTTGTTCTTGACCTCGCGGGGGATGCCGACCTTCACGTCGATCACGGTCCTTGACTCAGAGGGTTCTGGGGCTATGCACGGCCGGGGCGATGCAAGCCGGGGCAATGCATGTCATACCCGGATACACGAGGGCGCATCGGGAGACACCACGAAAGAACGCGGCGGAGCCAGTCTAATGAAGGGGTTCTCTCTGTCTAGCCTTTCAATGCATCAATCTTCGACGGATGCACTACGGATTTCGCAGGTGTTAGCGCCTTGTTCCGTGCCTTCTGTGCCTTCTGGGTCCTCCATGGCCGTCGCGCTCTCCGGGAGCTCATCACCCAGCATGCGCTCGGCCGCCTTGCGGTGCAGTCGCGCCGCGGCGGGGTCGCCGAGCCGGTCCAGGGTGTCGGCCAGCCGGAGCTGCAGCGCGGCCTGCAGCCGGTGGTCCTCGGCGCGGCGCGCCCACTCGACCGCCTCGTGGCAGGTGCGCAGCGACTCCTCGGGCCGTCCGGCGTACTCCTGGACGCGCGCCAGCTCGCTCAACGCCCGTGCCTGAGCGGGCACATCGCCGTTCCTGCGGTGTCCGGTGACGGCGGCGCGCCAGTTGCGCAGCGCCTCGCCGTAGCGGCCCGCGTAGGTGTGCGCGGTGGCGATACGGCCGTACAGCCGGGCGGCGTCCACCCGCTCGTCCCGCGCCAGGCGCTGGGCGAGCGCCCTGCCGTACCAGTCGGCGGCCCGGTCGTGGTCCCCGAGCTCCTGGTGGGCGCCGCCTACGGATTCCATCGCGCGGCCGGTCGCATACGGGTCGTTCGCCTCGCGTCCGGCGTCCAGGGCGGCCCGGTAGCGGGTCAGGGCGTCGGCCGTACGGCCGGTCTGCGCGTCCAGGTCGGCGAGGTTCAGCAGGGCCGCGGCCTGCTCGCGGTGCAGGCCCCGGCGCTCGGCGACATCGAGGACGAGGCGGTGGATGCCGTACAGCTCGGGCGCCGCGGCCCGGGTGCCGAAGTGGGCCACCATCGCCCGCACCAGCGCGGCCATCAGCCGCCTGGCCAGGGTGTCCAGCTCCCCGTCCGCGACCGCGAGCCGGGCCGCGGCCAGCAGCGCGGGCTGGCGGACGCGCAGCCAGTCCTCGGCCGCCCTGGGGGTCGGGAAGCGCAGTTCGCGGGGCAGCGCGGCGAGCTTCTCGCGGGCGGGCGCGTTGTCGGTCTCGGTGATGGCGCGGCAGGACACCAGCAGCCGTACGGTCCGCTCCAGCATCCGGGCGCGGGCCAGCTGGAGTTCGGCCGGGCGGTCCTGGCTCTCGGCGAGGGAGCGCAGCAGCGGCAGCAGGCAGCCGGGCACCTCGTACTGCGGCACCTGCGACTCGACGGGCCGTACGAGGCCGAAGCCGACGAAGTCGTCCAGCGCGGCCCGCGCGGTGTCCACCGAGCAGCCGGCCAGCGCGGACGCGGTGTGCGGGTCGATGAGGCCGGCCGGGGCGAGAGAGAGCAGACGCAGTATCCGCGCGGCGGTGGCGGACAGCGCGGTGTAGACGAGGTGGAAGACCCGGCCGAGCGGGGTGCTCTCGTCGCCCTCGGTGCGCAGTTGCTTGGCGAGGTCGGCGACGGCCGAGGTGGGGCGGGCGGCGAGCCAGCCTCCCGCGAGGCGCAGGGCGGCGGGCTGACCGGCGCACTCCTCGACCAGCCCCTCGGCCGCGAGCGGGTCGACGGTGATGCGCACCGAGCCGGTGAAGCGGTCGAGCAGTTCGAGCGCGGACTTGGTGTCCAGGCCGCCCAGGGTGCAGGGGCGGACGTCCGCGATGCCGGTCAGCGGCCCGCCGGAGACCGCGACGACCAGGCACTCGGGGGTGTCCGGGAGCAGCGCGTCGACCTGCTCGGCGTCGGCCGCGTCGTCGAGCAGCAGCAGGACGCGGCGGGTAGCGAGGGCCTCGCGCACCGCCTCGCTCAGGTCGTCGGCGGCTGCCCCCGCCGGCGCGGGCAGCTCCAGGGTCCTCAGCAGTTCCCGCGCGGTGCGCTCGGTGGGCACGGGGGTGCCGTCGGGTTCGGTGAGCCGGGCGCGCAGCACCCCGTCCGGGTAACTCCCCGCAACCTGCCGTACGAGCTCCTCGGCGAGCGCGGTGCGGCCCGATCCGGGCCTGCCGGCGATGAGCAGCACGCGCGCGCGGGGTGCCTTGCGGCCCGCGAGGGTGTCCAGGCCCGCGCGCTCGATGTCGACCCTGAGTTCCTTCAACTCTCGTGTACGGCCGAGGAACTGACCCTCCGTAGGAGCGGACCCGGCAGCCGGGGGCCGCCCCGCCGACGACACTTTCGTGCCGTCTGTGTCCACCGCCTGATCCGCCACGGGCCACGCTCCCGTCCCACTGCGCGCGCAAGCCCGCCGGGACTCCGGTTCGGGCGTTTCCAGAGCCTAGTTCACGCTCTGCGACGATCCGGGCGGAGCACGGCGGGGACGTCCCCCGATCGGATCAGCCGATCGTAGGACTGATGCTGTCCGGTCGGGGATCCGGTCGTGGGAGAGGAGCGTCCGGGGTCCGTCAGGACGCGAACGGGCGGGCCGGCCAGGGCGCCTCGGCGGGGCGCAGCGCGTCGAGGCCGTCGCCGCCGCGGGCGGCGACCAGGGAGAGGACGCCCACGACGAGACAGTTGTTGTGCAGTTCGCCGGCGAGCACCCCGCGCACGAGATCGCCGACGGGGACCCGGGCCAGCTCCATGTCGGCCTCTTCGTCCTCGACCTCGAAGCGCTCCCCCTCGGCCTCGGAGAGATCGCGGGCGAGGAAGATCCGCACGGCCTCGGAGCAGCCGCCCGGGGTGGTGTAGACGTCGGTCAGCACCCGCCAGTCCTCGGCCTTGACGTGCGCCTCCTCGTACAGCTCGCGCTGCGCGGCGTGCAGCGGGTTCTCACCGGGCACGTCGAGGAGTCCGGCCGGGATCTCCCACAGCTTGTGGCGCACGGGGTGCCGGTACTGGCGCAGCACCACCGCGCGGTCCTGGTGGTCGAGGGCGAGGACGGCCACGGAGCCGGGGTGGACCTGGTAGTCACGGCGGGCGACCGATCCGTCCGGCATGACCACGTCGTCGGTGCGGACGGACGTCTTGTTGCCGACGAAGGGAGTCGCGGTGGCCCTGACTTCCCACTCCTCGGGGGTGTCCTTGATCGTCATGTCGCCCTGTTCCTCCTACGCACCGAACGAAAACCGGGGCACGTGTCCCAAAAGACGCGTACCCCGGCCACCGTACAGCCCTGGTGTTACTTGCCCGTCTTGCGCTCGACGGCGGCCTTGACCAGGCCCGCGAAGAGCGGGTGCGGGCGGGTCGGGCGGGAGCGCAGCTCGGGGTGCGCCTGGGTCGCGACCAGGTAGGGGTGCACCTCGCGCGGGTACTCGACGTACTCCACGAGCTTGCCGTCCGGGGAGGTGCCGGAGAACTGCAGACCGGCCTTCTTCTCCAGCTCGCCGCGGTAGGCGTTGTTCACCTCGTAGCGGTGGCGGTGACGCTCCTCGACGTACTCCTTGCCGTCGTACACCTCGCGCGCGATGGAGCCCTCGGCGAGCTTGGCCGGATACATGCCCAGGCGCATCGTTCCGCCCATGTCGCCCTCGCCCGCCACGATGTCGAGCTGCTCGGCCATCGTGGAGATGACCGGGTGGGCGGTGGCGGAGTCGAACTCGGTGGAGTTGGCGTCCGGGATGCCGGCCAGGTTGCGCGCGGCCTCGATCACGATGCACTGCAGGCCGAGACAGAGGCCGAGCAGCGGGATCTTGTTCTCGCGGGCGTACTGGATCGCGCCGACCTTGCCCGACACGCCACGGTCGCCGAAGCCGCCGGGGATGCAGATCGCGTCGACGTCGCCGAGCTGCTTCGCGGCGCCCGCCGGGGTCTTGCAGTCGTCCGAGGTGACCCACTTGATCTTCACGCGGGCCTTGTTGGCGAAGCCGCCGGCGCGCAGCGCCTCGGTGACCGAGAGGTAGGCGTCGGGCAGGTCGATGTACTTGCCGACGAGCGCGAGGTTGATCTCGTGGAGCGGGTTGTGGACGCGGTCGAGCAGGTCGTCCCAGGTCGTCCAGTCCACGTCGCGGAAGGGCAGGTCCAGCTTGCGCACGACGTAGGCGTCCAGGCCCTCGGTGTGCAGCACCTTCGGGATGTCGTAGATCGACTTGGCGTCGATGGCCGCGACCACGGCCGCCTCGTCGACGTCGCACATCAGCGAGATCTTGCGCTTGATGGCGGTGGGCACCTCGCGGTCGGCGCGCAGCACGATCGCGTCCGGCTGGATACCGATGTTCCTGAGGGCCGCGACCGAGTGCTGGGTCGGCTTGGTCTTCAGCTCGCCGGAGGGGCCGATGTACGGCAGCAGCGAGATGTGGACCACGAACACGTTGTCCCGGCCGACCTCGTGCCGGACCTGGCGGACGGTCTCCAGGAAGGGCAGCGACTCGATGTCGCCGACCGTGCCGCCGACCTCGGTGATGACGACGTCGACGTCGTCGGTCGCCATCCGCCGGATGCGGTGCTTGATCTCGTTGGTGATGTGCGGGATGACCTGCACGGTGTCGCCCAGGTACTCGCCGCGCCGCTCCTTGGCGATGACCGTCGAGTACACCTGCCCTGTAGTGACATTGGCGGAGCCGTCCAAGTCAACGTCGAGGAAGCGCTCGTAGTGTCCGATGTCCAGGTCGGTCTCGGCGCCGTCGTTGGTGACGAACACCTCGCCGTGCTGGAACGGGTTCATGGTGCCCGGGTCGACGTTCAGGTAGGGGTCGAGCTTCTGCATGGTGACCCGCAGGCCCCGCGCCTTGAGCAGCGCACCCAGGCTGGAGGCGGTCAGGCCCTTACCGAGGGAGGAGGCGACACCCCCGGTGACGAAGATGTGCTTGGTCGTCGTGGATTTGGGCGGCATGGCCAAGAGGGGGCTCCCGTGGTCGCGGTCTGGGGTGCGTACCGGCGTGGTGTCCGAAGATTTCCGGAGGTGCCGTCGCTGCGGTTCGGGGGTTTCTTGCCCACCGGTCCACGGGCTACCAGGGTATCAGCGACCCGAGGAGGCTGCTTCCGGCCACGCTGCGCACACACATCGGCACAGACCACACACAGCACTCACTCGATCGGACCAGTCGGGTTGCCTGGAGCGGCACGCGGACCACCCACGTGCGTCGTATCCTGCTCGGACACTCGCTGCCGAGTCCGGCCGGCACACGGCACCATCCCCGCCCGTATCCCGGAACCACGAGAGCTCGTCAGTTCGTTTCGCAACGACAATCGCACCGATAATTGACGTTCCGCAGCGACGCTTTACCAACGTTCTAACGTTCATTCTTCTAACGTTTTAACGTTCCTGTTCCCTGACCGCAGAGCGACCGCCCCTCGGGGGCGACGTGGCCGTTCGACTGGAGATGCACGTGGCCGGGCGCATCGAGGACTACGCACTCATCGGAGACATGCAGACCGCAGCACTGGTCTGCCGGGACGGCACAGTGGACTGGCTGTGCCTGCCCCGCTTCGACTCTCATGCCATCTTCGCGGGACTGCTCGGCACGGAGGAACACGGATTCTGGCGGCTCGGGCCCGCCCACGCGGCCGACGCCGAACCGCCGACGGCGGCGCGCCGCTCGTACCGCGGCGACTCCCTGATCCTCGAATCCGAGTGGGACACCCCACGCGGCACGGTCCGAGTGACCGATTTCATGCCGCCGCGTGACGGCGCGCCCCAGCTGATCCGGATCGTGGAAGGCGTCACGGGCCGGGTCCCGATGCGCTCCGCGCTGCGGATGCGTTTCTCGTACGGCCGTGTCGTGCCCTGGGTGCACAAGCACGAGGGACGCACGGTCGCCGTCGCCGGACCCGACTCGGTGTGGTTCGACACCGTCTGCGAGACCTACGGCAAGGCGCTGACCACGTACGCGGACTTCACGGTGGCACCCGGTGACCGGATCGCGTTCACCATCTCGTGGGAACCCTCGCACAAGAAGCCCCCCGCGCTGCCCGAGCCGGAGCAGGCCCTGGAGGCCACCGAGGACTTCTGGCGCGACTGGGTCGACCAGTGCACGTACCACGGCCCCTACCGCGAGGCCGTCGTCCGCTCCCTGATCACCCTCAAGGCCCTGACGTACGCCCCCACGGGCGGCATCGTCGCCGCGCCCACCACCTCCCTCCCGGAGGAGATCGGCGGCGTACGCAACTGGGACTACCGCTACACCTGGCTGCGCGACGCGGCGATCACCCTCTCCTCCCTCCTGCGCACCGGCTACCGCGAGGAGGCCCGCGCCTGGCGCGAATGGCTGCTGCGCGCCGTGGCCGGTGACCCGGAGAACCTGCAGATCATGTACGGCATCGCGGGCGAGCGGGAGCTGGGCGAGGCGGAGCTCGACTGGCTGCCCGGATACGAGAACTCGGGCCCCGTGCGGGTGGGCAACGGCGCCGCGCACCAGCTCCAGCTGGACGTCTACGGCGAGGTCACCGAGGCCCTGCACCTGGCCCACATGACGGGCCTGTCCCGCAACGACTACGCCTCGCTCCTCCAGCTGAAGCTGATCCGCTACCTGGAGGACCACTGGGACCAGCCGGACGAGGGCATCTGGGAGGTCCGCGGCCCGCGCCGCCACTTCGTGCACTCCAAGGTGATGGCCTGGGTCGCCGTCGACCGCACGATCAAGCTCATCGAGTCCGGTGACGCGGACGGCCCGCTGGAGAAGTGGCGCGAACTGCGCGACGACATCCACCGGGACGTGTGCGAGAAGGGCTACGACAAGGAGCGCAACACCTTCACGCAGTCGTACGGCTCCAAGGAGCTGGACGCCTCGCTGCTCCTCATCCCGCAGATGGGCTTCCTCCCCCCGGACGACAAGCGCGTGATCGGCACCATCGAGGCGATCCAGCGGGAGCTGTCCACCCCGGACGGCTTCATCCTGCGCTACCCGACCTCCGGCGAGGACGCGGGCGTGGACGGCCTCGAGGGCGACGAGGGGGCCTTCCTCGCCTGCTCCTTCTGGATGGCGGACGACCTGGCGATGATCGGCCGCGTCGACGAGGCCCGCAAGCTCTTCGAAAGGCTCCTGGCCCTCCGCAACGACCTGGGCCTCCTGGCCGAGGAATGGGACCCCCGCCTCCAGCGCCAGGTGGGCAACTTCCCCCAGGCCTTCAGCCACGTGCCCCTGATCGACACGGCCCTCAGGCTGACGGCGAGCGGGGCATACGGCGGCTGACGACGACCGCGACGGCGGCCCGCGCTCCCCTTTCGGGGGGAGTGGCGGGCCACTGCCTTTCTTCAGCGACACGGGCCGCTGCCTTCTTCAGGGGGCGCCGACAACCGCCCTCAAGTGGCGCGGGGAACTACGCGACCGGTCCCCACCGGCCCGCAGCCTCCCACAAGCCCCTAGGCTGAAAGCAGTCCCGTCCCCTCCTGAAAAAAAGGGGGCACCTGCGATGTCCCCCTTCTCAAAAGCCCACACCCGCCTCGCCGCCCTGCGCGCAGCCCTGACCGGCGACGCTTTCAGGCCGGAAGACCCCGGCTACGACAACGCCCGCAAGGTCTTCAACGCCCGCATCGACCGCCACCCCGCAGTGATCGCCCAGTGCGCGACCAAGGCGGACGTGGTCCAGTGCGTCCGCTTCGCGCGGGACCTGGACCTCCACATCGCGATCCGAGCCGGCGGCCACAGCCCGGCCGGGATGTCGCTCAACGACAACGGCCTGGTCATCGACCTGCGCCGGATGCACGCGGTGACCGTCCACCCCGGCTCCCGGACGGTACGGGTCGAGGGCGGCGCCCTCATGAGCCACCTCGACCAGGCCACCCGGCCCCACGGCCTGGCCACCACCGGCGCCCGGAACTCGACCACGGGCGTCGCCGGCTTCGCCCTCGGCGGCGGCACCGGCTGGCTCGACCGCGCCTTCGGCCTCGCCGTCGACAACCTGCTCGGCGTCGAACTGGTCACGTGCGACGGCTCGCAGATCCAGGCCACCGAACACGAGAACCCGGAACTCTTCTGGGCCCTGCACGGCGGTGGCGGCAACTTCGGCGTCGCCACCGCACTGACCCTCAGACCGCACCCACTGCCGGATTTCTCGATCGCCCTGCTGACATACCGCCCGGAGTCCTGTCCGGACGTGGTCCGCACCTACCGCGAGATCATCGAGGCCGCCCCACCGGAGACCGGCGGCGGCATCATCCGCACCCAGCTGGTGGACGCACTCCTGACCTACCCGGGCCCCGAACAGGACCTCCGCAAACTCGCCCGGCCGCTGCTGGCGCTGCCGCACGAGGCCGTGGTCCTCACGCCCCTCCCCTACGCCGCCTTCCAGCGCATCCTGGACAGCCCGCCCGGCCTGAGGAACCACTGTTCCGCGGAGTCCCTGACCGGTCTGCCCGACAAGGCCCTGGACGTCTTCTGCGAGCTGGGGAACGCCATGCCCGTGCCCACGGACACCCGGTACTCGCTGTTCCCGCAGGGCGGCGCGATCGCCTCAGGCCCGGACCGCTTCCCGGTGCCGTTCCGGGACGCCCGGTGGACCGTGCACCCCTTCGGGATGTGGGAGGACCCCGCAGACGACAGGCGCTGCGTCCAGTGGGTCGAGGACGTGCGTGCCGCCTTCCGGCCGTGGAGCACCGGCGCGGTCTGCCTCAACCTCGTCGGCGACGAGGGAGCCGACCGCGTGGTGGCCGGCCTCGGCGCCGGCAACATCCGCCGGCTGGCCGCGGTGAAAGCCGCGTACGACCCGGACAACGTCTTCCGCTTCAACCACAACATCCTGCCCCGGTAGTGAGCGGCCCGGCCTCGGACATGCCTCCGGGAGGCCTCCCCGGGTACCGTCCGCTGCATGGACAGCCGTTTGGACAGCCACTTGGACAGTCGATACGACACCCAGGGCGCCGGAATCACCGTGCAGCGGGCGCTGGAGCTGCCCGGGCTGCGCAGCGGGCTGCCGGAGATCCTCGCGGGCGCCGACCGGCTGGGCCGCACCGTGCGCTGGGTGCACGCGGGCGAGGTCCCGAACATCGCCTCGCTCCTCAAGGGCGGCGAACTGCTCCTGACCACGGGCTACGGCCTCGGCACCCGCCCCGCCGACCAGCGCGCGTTCGTCCGCACCCTCGCGGAACGCGGTATCGCGGCGCTCGTCGTGGAGCTCGGCCCGCGCTTCACCCGGCTGCCCTCGGCCCTCGTGGAGACGGCCCGCTCCGCCGGTCTCCCGCTGGTCCAGCTCCACCGCGAGGTGCCCTTCGTGGCGGTCACGGAGGAGATCCACACCGAGATCGTCAACGGCCACTACGCGCTGCTGCAGCGGGCCGAGGAAGTGCACCGGCGCTGTACCGAGGCCCTGCTCGGCGGCGGGGGCATACCCCAGGTCCTCGGCATCCTCGCGGACTTCAGCGGCAACCCCGTCTTCCTCGAGACCGCCGACGGACAGCTCCTGTACGCCGCGGGGGCCGGCTCCGCCGGCGCCGATCCGCTCCAGGTGTGGGAAGGGCTGCGCGGCCAGCACAAGGAGGAGCCGCCCGCCGGGACGACCCTCGTGGACGTGCCGGGCGGCGGCCCCGGCACCGGCTCGGTACGCGCCCGGCTGGTCCTCCTGCCCGTCAGCGCCCCGGTCGCCCCCGTGCACCGGATCGCGGCGGAGCGGGCCGCGGGCATCCTGGCCGTCGTCCTCATGCAGGCCCGCCAGGAGGAGGAGCTCGCGGCACGCGGACGCGGCGACTTCCTCACCGACCTCGCGGAGGGCCGTATCGCCGCCGAGGACGCCCCCGCACAGGCCCGCGTGCTCGGCTTCAAGCCCGGCAACAGCCCGCTCCTGCCGGTTGTGATGCGGCTCGCCGACGGCCCCTCCCCCGGCGGCGGCTGGGCCGTCCTGGCGCGCGCGGTCGCGGAGGAGCTGGCCTCGGTGGGCGTGCCGGTCCTTTTGGGCGTACGCCCGGTGGAGGGCCGCGTCCCCCTGCTGCTGGGCCTGCGTTCGGAGTCCGAGCGGGCGGCGGTCGCGGACCGGGTCGCGGCGGCCCTCAGGGCGGGCGTGGAGCGCGCGGGCATGCAGCGGCCGGGCGCGCAGCCGCCCGTGGTGGTGGTCGGGGTCGCGGGCGGCTGGGCGGCGGCCTCGGCGGGCCTGCGGCACGCGGCGGAGACGGCGACGGCCGCGCAGGGCCTGACGGACCGCCCCTGGTACGACGCCCGCCGCCTCGACACCGACCTGCTCCTGTGGCGGCTGCGCGACCATCCGGACCTGGCGGCGTTCGTGGACCGCGCCATCGGCCCCCTCCGCGACCACGACCTCCGCTCCAAGCCGCCGCTGCTGCCCACCCTGGAGACATACCTGGCGCACGCGGGCCGCAAGGCGGAGACGGCCCGCGAGCTGCACCTGAACCGACAGACCCTCTACAACCGCCTCGCCCGGATCGGGGAGTTGCTGGGCACGGACCTGGACGACCCGCAGACGGTACTGGCGTTGAGCCTGGCACTGCGAGCGCGACGGCACGTGCCCTGAGCCACCGGACGGCTCCTAGGCAAGAGGCCTGGTCTGGGTCAACTCGTCGTAGACGCTGAGCACTTGGGCGACGGTCTCGTCCTCGGTCGGCCAGGTCGTGGCCTGCCGCACCCCCCGCTCCTTGAGCAACTCCCGGCGATCGTCGTCCCCGAGCAGTCGTACGACGGCCGCGGCGAGCGCGTCGGCGTCCGCCCACGGGACGAGTTCGGCCGCGTCGCCGACCAGTTCGGGGACACCTCCGACGGCCGTCGCGACGAGCGGCACACGCGCGTGCAGGGCCTCCTGGGCGAGCACGGAACGGGACTCCCAACCGCCCGGCAGCACCGCGAGATCGGAGGCCAGAAGCAGCTCGGAGACGTCGTCGCGCCGCCCGACGAGCCGCACCGGCAGTTCCTCGTCCTCGATCCGCCGCTGGAGGGCCGCCCGCAGCGGCCCCTCCCCGGCGATCACCAGGAGCGGCACGGGGTCGAGCGAGCGCCACGCGCGCGAGGCGTCCAGCAGCGTGTCGTACCCGCGGTGCCGGTCGAGGGAACCGACGGCCATGAGCAACGGGCGGTCGGTGGCGCCGAGTTCGGCCCGCGCCTTGTGGCGGAGCCAGTCGGGGTCCCCGTACTCGACGGCCTTGCGTGGCGTCGGGAACGCGACGGCCGCGAGCCGGGCGTCCCGCGCCCCGCGCCTGCGGGCGCGGTCCACGAGGTCGGACGAGGAACCCAGCACCACCGCCGCGGCTCTGGCGACCCGCCGCTCCAGCAGCCGCAGCAGATGCGCCCGCGCGCCCTCCGCGTGCGAACGGGTGTGCCAGGTGACGACGAGCGGGATGCGCCGCCCGCTGAGCGCGAGCGCGGCCCGCAGCGCGGCGTGCAGCCCGTGCGCGTGCACGAGATCGGCGTCCGCGCAGGCCACCCGCAGCGCGGCCACGGCGGCCGGATCGCTGCTGCGCGGCACGGGAACGTGCTGGGCGCCGACGCCACTGAACCCGTACGCGAGGTCGGCCTCGGCGGGTGCGCACACAGTGACCCGCACCCCCCGGGCGACGAGCCCCGAGGCCAGCGACCGCACATGCGCGCTGCTGCCCGCGCTTGCGCCGCCGAGCACCTGCACGGTGCGCAGCGGCGACTGACCGTGCGGTGAGTGGCTGCTCACGTGGCCGGGGCTCCTGGTTCGGCGTCGGACGGGCACGGAGAACGTACAGAGGGAAAAGCAGAGGGGGTGTACCGCACGTCGTGCTCCGCGTACTACGCCAAGGATGCCAGGCCGTACGAGTGTTCCGGGACCGCCATCGGAGCAAGCCTTGCGGCGCAGCGCCCAACTCGACGACAGCTGTCACCCACAAGAGTGACAAGTCGCGTGTCTTCGCGACGGGTTGTCCTGCGCGTCGGATTGTCCTTCGCGACGGATTGCCCCTCTCGACGAGTTGTCCTTCGCTACGAGTTGTCCGCCTCTCACCCCAGCGGTCGCGCGACCGCCTCGCTGACCTTGTCCCCGTACACGGTCGCGGCCACCAGCGCCGCGGCGTGGACGAGGAGTCCGGCCCGCCCGTTGCCCGCGACGATCGCGCCGCCCAGCGCGGCGCCGAGCGCGTGGGCCCCGGTGTCGCCGATCATCGCGCGCTCGCCGAGGTCGTCGGGGAACACGGCCGCCGCCGCACCCATCGCCGCGGCCGACAGGCGCCCGGCGGGCCCGCCCCGCAGCAGCCCCGGGGCCCCCAGCGCGAGCACCGCACCGGCGGCCCGCCCCGGCCGGACGTCCACGAGGTTGACGAAGTGCGCGCTCCCGGCGATCACGACCCCCGCGAGCAGCTTGTCCACCGGCCGCTCCTTGAGCAGCGCCCCCGCCACCAGCCCCGCGGCCGAGATTCCGAACAGCTTGACCGCCCCGCTGGTCACCTCCCCGTCCCTCAGCGCTCCCAGATGCGCCCGGAACCCCCGGCGGGGGTCCCCCGCCCCGACCACGTCGTCGTACGCGCCGCACACCCCGGCGGCCAGGACCGCGGCCCCGGCGCCCCGGTGGACGCGCGCGGCCGCGAGCGCCGCTCCGAGGGCGGTGGCGGGGCCGGCGTACAACTCGACGGTGCGCCCGGCGTAGTTCGTGCGCTGCCAGCGCTCCGGGCCGCCCGGGGTCCTGGTGCGCAGGCCTGCGATGGTGGCTCGGGTGACGGCGACGGCGGTACCGAAGCTGGTGATCACGCGACAACTCCAGGGGCCCGCGGAGCGGGCTGGTCCGGGGGCCGCGGAGCGGCCGAAGGGGCGGGAAAGCTGCCGCGGAGCGGCGAGGAGAGGACCGCGGAGCGGTCAGGGCACCTATCGCGGAGTGACGCAAAAAAGCCGGCCCCCGCGCGCAGAGGGAACTACCCGTCGCCCCGAGCCGTGGCCAACAACTCCTCCGCATGCGCCCGGGCCGTCTCCGAGTCCTCCTGCCCCGCCAGCATCCGGGACAGCTCCCGAATCCGCTCCTCCCCCTCGAGCACCTTCACCCCGGAGCGCGTCACAGACCCGTCATTGGTCTTCTCGACCAGCAGCTGCCGGTCGGCGAACGCGGCGACCTGCGGCAGATGAGTCACCACGACGACCTGCGCGCTCTTGGCGAGCTTGGCCAGCCGCCGCCCGATCTCGACCGCGGCCTTGCCACCCACACCGGCGTCGACCTCGTCGAAGAGATACGTCGGCACCGGGTCGGTCCCCGCGAAGACGACCTCCACCGCGAGCATCACGCGTGAGAGCTCACCACCGGAGGCCCCCTTGGCGATGGGCCGCGGCGGCGCCCCGGGATGCGGGGCGAGCAGCAGCTCGACCTCGTCCACGCCCGCGGGCCCGTACGCGACGGTGCGCCCGCCGAGCTCCACGCCCTCGGGGTCGTCGGTCTGCCGGATCTCGAACGACACGCGCGCGTGCGGCATGGCGAGCGAGGCCAGCTCGGCGGTCACGGCGGCGGCGAACCGTTCGGCGGCCTCGGTGCGGGCGTCCGTCAGCGCCTGGGCAAGCCCGCCCAGTTCGGCCCGCAGCGCGTCCCGCTCGCCGGTCAGCTCGTCGATCCGCTCGTCGTCGCCGTCGAGTTCGAGGAGCCGCGCGGCGCCCTGCTCGGCCCACGCGAGTACGGCGTCGATGTCCTCGCCGTACTTCCGGGTCAGCTGGGTGAGCGCGGCGCGGCGCTCCTCCACGGCCGCGAGCCGCAAGGGATCGGCGTCGAGGTCGTCGGCGTACCCGGCCAGCTCTCCCGCCACGTCCCGCAGCAGGATGTTGATCTCGCCGATCCGCCCGGACAGCCCGGCGAGCGCGGCGTCGTGCGACCGTACGGCCTCCAGGGCCCGGTGCGCGCCCGCGACGAGCGTCGCCGCGTCGATGCCCTCGGGGTCCTCGGGATTGCCCGCGAGCGCGGCGTGGGCGGACGTGGCGGCCGACGCGAGCGCCTCCGCATGTCCTAGCCGCTCCGCCTCCGCCGACAGTTCCGCGTCCTCGCCCGCGCGCGGCTCGACCGCCGCGATCTCCTCGAGTCCGAAGCGCAGCAGGTCGGCTTCCTGGGCCCGCTCACGCGCGCGTGTGGTGATCTCGTCCAGCTCGGCGGAAATGGCCCGCAGCCGCCGGTAGGCCCCCGCGTACTTGGCGAGCGGCACGGCGACCGCGTCCCCGGCGTACCGGTCGAGCGCCTGCCGCTGCCGGGACAGTTTGAGCAGCCCCTGCTGGTCGGTCTGCCCGTGCACGGCCACCAGCTCGTCGGCCAGCTCGGCGAGCACACCCACCGGGACGGAACGGCCGCCCAGGTGCGCCCGTGAGCGCCCCTCGGCCGAAACGGTACGGCTGATCAGCAGCGCGCCGTCGTCGAGCTCGGCGCCCGCCTCCTCGGCCCGTACGATCGCCGTACCGCCCGTGGGTACGGTGATCCGCCCCTCCACGACGGCGTTCTTGGCGCCGATCCGTACGAGGGCGGGGTCCGCGCGCCCGCCGAGCAGCAGCCCGAGGCTGGTGACCACCATCGTCTTGCCCGCACCGGTCTCACCGGTCACGGCGGTGAAGCCTGGCGACAGCTCGACGACCGCGTCGTCGATGACTCCGAGCGACCGTATCCGCATCTCCTCCAACACGGACACGACCTTACGAGGTCCAGCCGCGGATGTGCGACGGCCCCCGCCCCGCAGCCGCGAACCCGCAGGTGACAAGCACCTACAAACGGTGCCTTGTCACCCACGGGAGTGGACCGGACGGGAGCGTCAGTGCGGCGCCCCGCGCCAGCCGGAGACCGGCAACGCGAACTTGGCCACCAGCCGGTCGGTGAACGAGGCGTGGTGCAGTCGAGCCAGCCGCACCGGCACGGCCCCCCGCCGTACCTCCACCCGCGCCCCCGGCGGCAGCTCCACCGTCCGCCGCCCGTCGCACCACAGCACTCCGGGCGGAATGTGCGGCAGCACCTCCACCGCGAGCACCGAGTTCGGCGAGGTCACCATCGGCTTGGCGAACAGCGCGTGCGCGCTGATCGGCACCATGAGCAGCGCCTCGACCTCGGGCCAGACGACCGGTCCGCCGGCGGAGAAGGCGTACGCCGTGGACCCGGTCGGGGTCGCGCAGACGATGCCGTCGCAGCCGAAGCCGGTGACCGGCCGCCCGTCGATCTCCAGGATGACCTCGAGGAGCTTCTCGGCGGAGACCTTCTGCACGGCGGCCTCGTTGAGCGCCCAGTCGGTGTGCACGATGTCGCCGTTCTGGTGGACGACGACGTCGACGGTCATGCGCTCCTCGACCTCGTACGCCTTGGTCACCACCCGGTCGACGACCTTGTCGAGGTCGTCACGCTCGGCCTCCGCGAGGAAGCCGACGCTGCCGAGGTTGACGCCGAGCATCGGCACGCCGGAGGCGCGGGCGAACTCGGCGCCGCGCAGCAGTGTGCCGTCACCGCCGAGCACGATCAGCAGTTCGCATCCGTCGAGGCACTGCGGAGTGGCTTCCTTCACCAGCTCCACCTCGGGCGGCAGCGGCAGATCGGCCGCCTCCGCCGCCAGCACGCGCACCCCGATCCCGGAGCGCAGCAACCCCTGCACCACGAGTTCGGCGCTGCGGATCGCGGCCGGCCGCCCGGTGTGGGCGAGCAGGAAAACAGTACGAGCTCGGGTCTGTGTCAACGCGGCCCCTCCGCCACTGCACGGTCAACGTCGGCCGGGTCGAGTTCGGGTGCCCCGGCACGCAGCCACAGAAAGTACTCGACATTGCCCGAAGGCCCGGGCAGCGGACTCGCGGTCACGCCCTTCACCCCGAGCCCCAGCTCCGCGGCCCGCCGGGCCACTCCGCGCACCGCCTCGGCGCGCAGTTCAGGACTGCGTACGACTCCACCACTCCCCAGCCGTTCCTTCCCCACCTCGAACTGCGGCTTGACCATCATCACCAGATCGGCGTCGGGCGCCGCGCACCGCACGAGGGCGGGCAGCACCAAGCCGAGCGGGATGAAGGACAGATCCCCGACAACAAGATCCACGGGCTCCCCATCGATCGCCTCCAACGTCAACTCGCGTACGTTCGTACGGTCCTTGACGGTGACGCGTTCATCGCTCTGCAGAGACCAGGCGAGTTGACCGTAGCCGACGTCGACGGCGACGACATGGGAGACGCCCGCGCGCAGCAGTACGTCGGTGAAGCCTCCGGTGGACGCTCCGGCGTCGAGCGCCCGCCGCCCCTCGACCGTCAGTCCCTGGGGTACGAAGGCCGCCAGGGCGCCCGCGAGCTTGTGGCCGCCGCGCGAGACGTAGTCGGGGTCGCTGTCGTCCTGGGTGACCACGATCGCGGCCGCGGTCTCCACCTGGGTGGCGGATTTGGTCGCGAGGGTCTTGCCGACGCTCACCCGGCCGGCGGCGATCAGCTGGCCGGCGTGCTCGCGCGAGCGGGCGAGCTTCCGGCGGACCAGCTCGGCGTCGAGGCGGCGGCGTGCCACTCCTGCCACGTTGGGTTCAGCTCCTGCGGTCGTACGGCCATTGATAGGTGTGACCCGAAGGGTCTCATTGAGGGGCGGTGGTCGGGTGGCGGGTGGGAACCGGAGGTCCCGGGCGGGCGTCGAGCGCGGTCAGCGCGTCGCGCAGCCCCCGGTGTACATCCTCGTACACCTCGACATGTCCGTCCGTGGCGAGGTGGTCGGCGTCGCCCAGCCGGTCGAGCTGGGCGTCGACCTCGGCGTTCCCGGTGGGGGTGCGGTCCACGCCCAGTGGGGCCGGGGCGGCGGGGTCGTACTCGAGTTCGGGTTCGACCTCGGCCGGAACCTCCGGCTCCGGCATCGGGCCCTGCGGAGTCCCGACCTCCGGCACTGACTCGTTCATGCCCCGACGCTACCCCGAAGCGCTGCGGTACCGTCGACCGCGATGGCCACGATTGAGGAGTGCCGCAGCGCACTCGACAAGCTCTCGGACAACATGGCGGGCGCGGACGGGAACGTACGCGAGGCGGCGGCCCTGGACCGCTCGCTCAGCTGCCGTATCACCGACCTCGACATCACCTTCGTCGGTCGCCTCAAGGACGGCCGGATCGAGGTGCTCGACACCCTCCAGGGCCCACCCGTCGAGAAGGCCCAGATCAGACTCGCCATGTCAGGCGACGATCTGGTCGCCATGGTCGGCGGGCAGCTGAACTTCGCGAAGGCCTGGGGCTCGGGCCGGGTGCGGCTGGAGGCGGCCCTGCTCGACCTGTTCCGCCTCAGGAAGCTTCTGTAGCGGCTCCGGCGGCCGCCTTCACGCGGGCCTTGCGTGCCGCGGGCACCACCAGCGGCGTCCCGGTCTCCGGGTCGTCGATGACCTGGCAGCGCAGCCCGAAGACCTCCTCGACCAGTTCGGCCGTGACGATGTCGTTCGGCGCGCCCTCGGCGATGACCCGGCCCTCGCGCAGGGCGATGAGGTGGGTGGCGTACCGGGCCGCGTGATTGAGGTCGTGCAGGACGGCGACCAGGGTGCGCCCCTGCTCCTCGTGGAGTTCGGCGCACAGATCGAGCACGTCGATCTGGTGCTGGATGTCGAGGTAGGTCGTCGGCTCGTCGAGCAGCAGCAGCGGGGTCTGCTGGGCGAGGGCCATCGCGATCCACACGCGCTGCCGCTGGCCGCCGGACAGTTCGTCGACATAGCGATCGGCCAGTTCGGCGACGCCGGTCGAGGCCATCGACTCCTGTACGACCCGCTCGTCCTCCGTCGACCACTGGCGCAGCAGGCCCTGGTGCGGATAGCGGCCCCGGCCGACCAGGTCGCCGACCGTGATCCCGTCCGGCGCGATCGACGACTGCGGCAGCAGCCCGAGCGTCCTGGCCACCTTCTTCGCGGGCATCGACTGGATGACCTGCCCGTCGAGCAGCACCCGTCCTTCGGAGGGCTTGAGCATCCGCGACAGGGCGCGCAGCAGCGTGGACTTGCCGCAGGCGTTCGGGCCGACGATCACGGTGAAGGAGTTGTCGGGGATCTCCACCGACAGCTTCTCCGCGATGACGCGCTGGTCGTAGCCGAGGGTGACGTTGTCGGCGGACAGGCGGTTCACAGTGCTCCTTCGAGTGTTCTTTTTCGCCTGGGTGTTCTTATACGCCTGGGTGGTCTGGGTGTTCTTATGCGCCTGGGTGTTCCTGTTCGCCGCGGCGCTCATATCCGGCCTGCCTTGCGCTCGGTGACCAGCAGCCACAGCAGATAGATCCCGCCCAGGACCCCCGTCACGACGCCGACGGGCAGCTGATCGGCGCCGAAGGCCCGCTGCGAGGCCCAGTCCGCGACGATCAGCAGGGTCGCGCCCATGCACATCGACGGCACCAGGTTCGGGCCAGGCGAGCGGGTCAGCCGACGGGCGAGCTGCGGCGCGGTGAGCGCCACGAAGCCGACCGGGCCCGCGGCGGCGGTGGCACCGGCGGTGAGCAGCACGGCGGCCAGCATCAGCAGCAGTCGTACGCGCTCGACGCGCACTCCGAGGGCGTACGACACGTCGTCGCCCATCTCCATCATGCGCAACCCGCGCGCGTTGCCGAGGACGAGCGGGACGAGGACGGCGCACAGGACGAGCAGCGGCCAGACCTGGGCCCAGTCACGGCCGTTGAGGGAGCCGGTCATCCAGACGACCGCACGGGCCGCGTCGACGATGTCCGCCTTGGTCAGCAGATAGCCGTTGACCGCCGTGACGATCGCGGAGACTCCGATACCGACCAGGACCAGCCGGTATCCGTGCACGCCCCGTTTCCAGGCGAGCAGATAGATGGCGAGCCCGGTCACCAGGCCGCCGACGAGCGCTCCCAGCGCGACCTGGTTCGCGCTGCCCGAGTACAGCACGATCATGATGAGCGCCCCCGCCGTCGATCCCTGGCCGAGACCGAGGACGTCCGGGCTGCCCAGCGGATTGCGGGAGATGGACTGGAACAGCGCCCCGCCGAGCCCGAGCGAGGCCCCGACCAGCAGGCCGACGAGCACCCGCGGCAGCCGCAGGTCGTTGACGATGAACTCCTGGCCCGCGTTCCCGTTGCCGACGAGCGTCTTGAGGACGTCGACGGCCGGGATCGGGAAGTCGCCGGTGCCGATCAGCACCACGCTCGCGGCGAGCGCGGCCACCAGCAACAGCACGACGATGGTGAACGCCCGGACGTCGAGCCGGACGGAGAGACCGCCGCGCGTCCGCACGGCTCGGGTACGTGTGGTCGTCACAGCTGGGCCGTCCTCCGCCGTCGTACGAGATAGATGAAGACCGGCCCGCCGAGGACCGCGGTGACGATGCCGACCTGCAGCTCCGCGGGCCGCGCGACCATCCGCCCCACGACGTCGGCGCCGAGCAGCAGCACGGGCGACAGCACGGTCGCGTACGGCAGGATCCAGCGCAGGTCGGGCCCGGTGAAGGAGCGGACCACGTGCGGGACCATGAGCCCGACGAAGACGATCGGCCCGCAGGCGGCGGTCGCGGCGCCGCACAGCACGGTGGCGGCGGCCATGGACAGTGCCCGGGTGCGGTTCAGGTTGGCGCCGAGGGCGCGGGCCGTGTCGTCGCCCATGGCCATGGCGTTCAGGGGCCGGGCGAGCGCCAGCGCGACGACCGTGCCGACCACCAGGAAGGGCAGCACCTGCCTGATGGTCGAGTCGGTGGCCGAGGCCAGCGAACCCACCGTCCAGAAGCGCATCTTGCCGAGCGCCGCGTCGTCCATGATCATCACGGCCTGCAGATAGCCGTAGAGCGCGGCGCTGATCGCCGTGCCGGCGAGCGCGAGCCGCACCGGGGTGGCGCCGCGGCTGCCGCCCAGGAACCAGACCAGCGCCCCGACCGCGGCCGCGCCGAAGAAGGCGAACCACACATAGCCGCTCAGGCTCGTGACACCGAAGTAGGTGATGGCGGTGACGACCGCCGCGGACGCGCCCGCGTTGATGCCGAGCAGTCCGGGGTCGGCCAGCGGATTGCGGGTGAGCGCCTGCAGGACGGCACCCGACAGTCCGAGCGCCGCGCCGACGAGCAGCCCGAGGACGGTACGCGAGATCCGGTCGTCCACCACCACGTCGGAGTACGTCCCCGTGCCGTGGAACAGGCCGTGCCAGACCTGGTCCAGCGGCAGCGCTTTCGCACCGATCGCGATACTCGCCAACGCGACGAGCACCAGGAGGGCCAGGGACGCGAGGAGCCCAACGGCGCGTATCGCCTGACGGCTCGGGGGCGCGGGGGCGGTCTCCGCGCGCGGTTCGGGGGGACTGTCGACCAACACGCAGTTAGGTTAGCCTACCCTCGCTCACGCTTCGATCCCGGGTGACTACGCCCCACCACCGACGAGCCCCCGGGGCCTTCAGAGCCCCAGCCGCGCCAGCGCCTTGCCCCCGTCCAACTCGCACGCCCCGTCGCCCGCGGCCGTCCACGCCGCCGCGCACAGCGCCCGCAGCCCGTCGAGCGCCTCACCGTCGCCCGCGAGTTCCAGCCTCCCCCAAGCTCCCGACTTCGCTCGAGCAGGGGGGACCCCCATGCTCCCGGCCTGGGCCGTCCAGCCGCCGCAGCGGAACCCGTCGCCCTCCGCCACGACCTCCGGCTGCCCGGTGAGCAGCCCGCGCAGATCCGCGTCCACATACGTCGGCCGGTGCTGCGGCGGGGCGGCGAGGAGCTGCGCGCCGTCCGTCACCCCGGTGAGCACGAGCAGCGAGTCCACCTCGCCGTTGAACGCGCCCTCGATGTCCGTGTCCAGCCGGTCGCCGACCACCAGCGGCCGCCTGGCCCCGGTCCGCAGGATCGTCTCGCGGTGCATCGGGGGCAACGGCTTGCCCGCCACCTGCGGCTCGGCGCCCGTGGCGATGCGTACGACCTCCACCGCGGCCCCGTTCCCCGGCGCGATCCCCCGTGCGCTCGGGATCGTCAGGTCGGTGTTGGACGCGAACCACGGCACCCCGCGCGCGACGGCGTAGGACGCCTCCGCGAAGCGCCCCCAGGCCAGGTCGGGACCGCCGAACCCCTGGACGACCGCCGCCGGGTCGTCGTCCGCCGACTCGACCGGCTCCAGCCCGCGCTCGCGCAGCGCGACCCGCAGTCCCTCGCCGCCGATGACCAGCACGCGCGCACCGGCGGGCACCTGCTCGCTGATCAGCCGCGCCACGGCCTGCGCCGAGGTGATGACGTCATCGGCGCCCGTCGGTATGCCGAGCTCACTGAGATGCTCCGCCACCGCATCGGGCGTACGCAGCGCGTTGTTTGTGACATAGGCGAGGTGCATCCCTCCAGAACGGGCCGTGCCCAGTGACGCCACGGCGTACGCGATCGCGTTGCCTCCCGCGTACACCACGCCGTCGAGGTCGAGCAGAGCCGTGTCGTAGGCGTCACTCAGGGCCTGTTCACTGGCCTCCGGCCGGGTCCTGGCGGTCTGGCTCATTACGCATCGCTCCTCGTTCGATCTCTTTCCCCCGATCATCCCGCACAGCGTCTGCACACTTACGATGCCTCAATGAACTATGCAGGTCCCGCGGAGGAAACCCCGGCGCGCAGCGGCCTCGAACTGACCCCGTTCCGGGGCCTGCGCTACGACCCCGACCGGGTCGGCAGCCTCGCCGCCGTGACATCTCCGCCGTACGACGTCATCGTCCGGCCGGACGGTCTGCTCCACCTCGAGTCCGCCGACCCGCACAACATCGTCAGGCTGATCCTCCCCCAGGACACGACCCCGACGGCCCGCAACCGCCAGGCGGCGGACACCCTGCACGACTGGGTGTCCGAAGGCGTCCTGGCCGCCGACCCCGAGCCGGGCCTCTACGTCTACGAGCAGCACGACGACGGCATGCTGCAACGCGGCATCATCGGCGCCCTGCGCCTGTCGGAGCCGTCCGCCGGCGTCGTCCTCCCGCACGAGGACGTCATGCCGCACATCATCGCGGACCGCGCGGCCCTGATGCGTGCCACCTCGGCCAACCTCGAACCGCTGCTGCTGACCTACCGCGGCAACGGCTCCCGGGTGGGCACGGCCGCCGTCATCGAGCGCGCCGCGGAGGGCGACCCGCTGCTCTCGACAACCACGGAAGACGGTTTCAGTCACCGTCTGTGGGCGATCACCGACCCGGCCGACCTGGCCGAGATCCAGACGGATCTCGGCCGGCACCAGGCTCTCATCGCGGACGGCCACCACCGCTGGGCGACGTACCTGCGGCTACGCGCCGAGCATCCCTCACCGAGCCCCTGGGACTACGGCCTCGTGCTCCTGGTGGACACCGCGCGCTACCCGCTCCGGGTCCGCGCGATCCACCGCCTGCTGCACAATCTGCCGGTCGCGGAGGCGCTGACCGCCCTCACGGACTCGTTCCGCGTACGTCACCTCGACGTTGCGCTCCCCGAGGCCCTGGAGGCCCTCGCCGCGGCCGCCGCCGAGGGCAACGCCTTCCTCCTCGCGGGCGACGGCTCGTTCCACCTGGTCGACCGCCCCTCCCCGGACCTCCTCGCCCGTACGGTCCCGCCGGACCGCCCCGAAGCCTGGCGCACCCTGGACGCGACCGTCCTGCACGCCACACTCCTGGCCCACATCTGGGGCATCCCTGAGGACTCGCCCGCCGACATCGCGTACATCCACGACACGGCCGCCACGGTGGACAAGGCGGAGCGCGACGGCGGCACGGCCGTCCTGATGCACCCGGTCCGCGAGGAGGTCGTACGCGACCTCGCCCGCCAGGGCGTTACGATGCCCCGCAAGTCGACGTCGTTCGGCCCCAAGCCGGCGTCGGGGCTGGTACTGCGGGCGCTGCCCCTCTGCGGCACCCAGGCGAGGCACCCAGGCGAAACCAGGGGCTGAAACGCCACGGGCGGCGGGATCCCTTCCGGAATCCCGCCGCCCGTGTCCTACGACAACCGCTGTACGTCAGCCCCGCGGAGCATCGTCATCGTCGTCGGCCTCGACGATGTCGTCCTCATCGTCGTCCTCATCGTCGTCGGACTCGACCTCGGTGTCGGCGTCCGCGTCCGTCGTGGTCTCGGCCTCGTCCTCGTCCTCGACGAGCGCGTCGACGAACTCGACACCATCCAGCTCGGCGAGCCGGTCGGAGGCGTCCGTGCTGCCGTCCTTGTCGGACTCGACGGCCTTCGCGAACCACTCGCGCGCCTCGTCCTCACGACCGGCGGCCAGCAGCGCGTCGGCGTAAGCGTAACGCAGCCGGGCCGTCCAGGGCTGTACGGAGTTCGAGGCGAGCTCCGGGCTCTGGAGCGTCACGATGGCGGCGTCGAGCTGCCCCATGTCGCGCCGGGCGCCGGCCGCCACGAGCCGCATCTCGACCTGACCGGCCTTGTCCAGCTTGTGCACCTCGGGCGCACCCGCCATGTCCAGCGCCTTCTCGGGCCGGCCCAGACCGCGCTCGCAGTCCGCCATGACGGGCCACAGGTCCACGTTCCCGGTCATACGGCGCGCCGCCCTGAACTCCGCGAGCGCCTCGCTGTACTTCTGGTTGGCGTACGCGGCGAACCCGGCCGCCTCCCGTACGGCGGCCACACGCGACGCCAGCCGCAGGGCGATCCTCGAGTACGCGTACGCGCCCTCGGGGTCCTCGTCGATGAGGCGGGCGACCATCACCAGGTTCCTGGAGACGTCCTCCGCAAGCCCCTTCGGCAGGCTCTGGAGCTCCTGCCGTACGTCCGCGTCGATCTCCTCGCCCGTGATGTCATCGGGGATCGGCAGCCGCTTGATCGGCTCACGGTCCCGGTCGCGCTCGTCGCGGCCACGGAAGCCACCACCGCGCCGGTCGTCGCCGCGACGGTCGTCACGGCCCCGGAAGCCACCGGTGCCACCGGGGCGGCCACCCCGGTCGTCACGACGGGGGCCACCACGCCCGCGGTCGTCGCGACCCCGGTCGTCGCGGGCGCGGAAACCGCCGCCGCCGCGGCTGTCGTCACGACGGTCATCGCGCCGGTCGTCACGCCTGTCGTCGCGACGGAAGGCCGGACGGTCACCCTCACGGCGGTCGTCCCGCCGGTCGTCACGGCGGAAGTCACTGCGGTCGTCGCGCCGGAAGCCGCCGCCACCACCGCGGTTGTCGTCCCGACGGAACCCGCCGCGGTCACCGCTGTCACGACGGTCGTCACGCCGGAAGTCACCACGGTCGTCACGGCGGAAGCCACCGCGATCGCCGCTGTCACGACGGTCATCGCGGCGATCGTCGCGACGGAAGCCACCGCGGTCGTCGTCCCGACGGGGAGCGCTGCTGGGGCGGTCGTCGCGGCGCGGGCCACTGCTGGGACGGTCGTCACGGCGGAACGCCGGACGGTCCCCTTCACGACGGAACCCGCCACGGTCGTCGCCCCGACGGTCGTCACGGCGGAAGTCACCACGGTCGTCACGGCGGAAGCCACCGCGATCGCCGCTGTCACGACGGTCATCACGGCGATCGTCGCGACGGAACCCACCGCGGTCGTCGCCCCGGCGATCGTCACGCCGGTCGTCCCGACGGTCATCACGCCGGAAGTCACTGCGGTCGTCGCGCCGGAAGCCGCCGCCACCGCCACCGCGGTTGTCATCGCGACGGAAGCCACCGCGGTCGTCGTCACGGCGGGGACCGCTGCTGGGGCGGTCGTCGCGGCGCGGGCCACTGCTGGGACGGTCGTCACGGCGGAACGCCGGACGGTCCCCGTCCCTACGGACCCCACGGTCACGGTCGTCGCGGCGCGGACCACTGGTGGGTCGATCGTCACGGCGGAACGGCGGGCGACCGCCTCGGTCGCCCTCACGCCGGTCGTCACGGCCACGGAAACCGCCACCGCCACGGTTGTCGTCACGACGGCTGTCGTCACGACGGTTGTCATCGCGGCGGAAGCCGCCGCGGTCACCGCGGTTGTCGTCCCGACGGAAGCCACCGCGGTCGTCGTCGCGGCGCGGGCCACTGCTGGGGCGGTCGTCACGGCGGTCGTTGTCGCGGCGCGGACCTCCGCGGTAACCGCCGCGGTCACCACTGTCCCGGCGGCGCTGATCGCGCTCCGGTCGCTCGTCGGGAGAGTTGGTGGACATGGTGACTCCTGTCATCGGTACCGCAAGTCATTCTCGCGCAGCCGGGTACCCGGCGCGCTTCGGAAAAACAAAAAAGGACCTCTGGTCCCAGCGAGTCGCTGGGACCAGAGGTCCTCCAAAGATTGTTCGGCGGCGTCCTACTCTCCCACAGGGTCCCCCCTGCAGTACCATCGGCGCTGTGAGGCTTAGCTTCCGGGTTCGGAATGTAACCGGGCGT
>NZ_JBVKBU010000014.1:0-260696 GCF_055638955.1 Streptomyces sp. NPDC111507
CCGCCTCGGCATCCCCGAATCCATCCCCGCCTGGCACGAAGTCCTCAACACCGACGCCGCCCGCTACGGCGGCAGCAACATCCACAACCCCCACCTCCGGGCCCACGACGGCGGCCTGCGTCTGACGCTCCCTCCCCTGGCCACCCTCTGGCTGCGCCCCGCCTGACCGTTCTCGCCCCCGCGCCAGGGGCGGCGGGGGCGAAGGAGCCGGTCAGGGAGAGGTCGGCTTGCCCGCCGTGCCGATCCATATGTGGAACAGCCCGCCGAGGTCCTTCCCGGACAACCGCTCGGAGAGGCGAATGAACTGGGCGGTGGTGCCATGTCCGCCACGGTGCTCCGTGGCCCAGGTCCGCAGGATGCGGAAGAACACCCCGTCCCCCACAGCCGTACGCAGCTTCTGCAGAGCCATCGCACCCCGCGCGTACACGGGCGTGTCGAAGATGTGCGCCCCACTCCCGGGATCCGCCGGCGGAAACGCCCACAGACCGCTGCCGGCAGGACTGGCGTACAGGGAGTCGAACGTCTGCTGAGCCGTCTTCCCACCGTGCTGCTCGGCGTACAGCCACTCGGCATACGTCGCGAAGCCCTCGTTGAGCCAGATGTCCTTCCACGCGGTGAGGCTGACGGAGTCCCCGAACCACTGGTGCGCGCTTTCGTGGACGAGGGTGCTCAGGTCGGGCGCGGAGTCGTACACGGGACGCGTCTGGGTCTCCAGCGCGTATCCGACCTGCGGAGCCCGGTCGACGATGGCCCCGGCGGCCCGGAAGGGGTAGGGCCCGAAGACACCGCTCTCCCACGCCAGCACGGACGGCAGCTTCTTCAGCACGGGCGCCGCTGCGGTCGCCTCACGGGGGTCGACGGCGTTGTAGACCTTGAGTCCGTCGCGAGTGGTGTACTGCTCGACCTTGAACTTCCCGACCGTCGCCGTGGCGAGGTAGGCCGCCATCGGCTCGGACTGCCGCCAGCGGAACGTCGTACGGCCGTGGCTGGTCGACTGTCCGCGGAGGATTCCGTTGGCCACGGCGGTGTGTCCCTTGGGGACGGTGATGGTGAAGTCGTAGGAGGCCTTGTCCTTGGGGTGGCTGTTGGCGGGGAACCACGTCATGGCGCCCTGCGGTTCGCCGGCCACGAACGCGCCGTCGTCGGTGGGGATCCACCCGTCCGAGGAACCGTCCGGGTCGGTGGCCGGCTTGGGCGTGCCCGAGTAGGTGACGGTGACTCGGAAATCCTGGTTCCGCCGGAGGGCGTGGCGGGGGGTGACCACCAGTTCCTGGCCGTCACGCCGGTAGGACGCCTTGGCGTGGTCGACGGTGACGCCGGTGACCTTCAGCCCTTTGAGGTCGAGGTCGAAGCGGGTCAGTCGCTGGGTGGCCCGGGCGGTGATGACCGCCTTGCCGTCGAGATGGCGGCTCTGGGGGTCGTAGCCGAGGGTCAGGTCGTAGTGCCGGACGTCGTAGCCGCCGTTGCCCGAGAGCGGGAAGTACGCGTCCCCCGCGCCGGACGAGCCCACCGTACCGGCCGCCGCCGGGCCCGCCGCGACGAGCAGGGCCGCGACGGCGAGGGGAACCGCGGCCACAACTGCCTCCCTTCGAAGGACAGTTGTGCGTCTGGTGGTCAGATGCGGACGTGGCGTCACGTTGGCTCCTCCGGTGCGACGGCAATCAGGTGATCAGGGGATCAAGTGATCAATGACGCACAGCCTATGAGCCCCGCGGGCCGGTGACCCTCATCATCTGGTCAAGTCGCGGCGGGGGGCGGTGCACACGCACCGTCGTACAGGAGGGACCCGGCAGAAAGTACGAGGCCACGCCCGGATCAGCGGGCCAGGCGGCCCAGCAGGGACGAGGCGGACAGGATGCCGAGGGCGGCGGCCAGGGCGAGCACCCCGTAGTCGAGGGCCAGGTGGGCATGTGCGCCGAGCAACAGGCCGCGCAGCGCGTCCACTTGATAGCTCAACGGGTTGACCTTGCTGATGGCCTGGAGCCAGCCGGGCATGACCGCGACCGGGTAGAGAGCGTTGGAGCCGAAGAACAGCGGCATCGTGATGGCCTGGGTCAATCCCGGTTCACAAGGTATATGAAGCCGAGCAGGGCTCCCACAAGGGTGTGAGAGCGCCTGGAGGGCTGAGAACGCGGCAGAGAGCCACACGTGCCCCTTGCGTGCCCGATGAGGGGGACCGCACGGGGAACAGCGGGGAGTTACGGCAGCCTGTTTGGAAACGCGCAGGTCAGCGTCTCACCAGGTCACCGCACATCCGCATACGCGATCTTCCAAGCTGGGGCTCCAGAACTCGGGCGGCGCGCTTGACTGGGCCGGTGAGACTCCGCCGACCTCATGAAAAGCTGCCGCTACAGGTTTCGATCAGAGAGGACGGATGCGGCCACACCTGAGGATGCAAGACGCAACTCCGCTTGTTTTATCAGTCGCCTGTAGTGAGGCCAAACAGGGATTCCTGGAAACATCCTGTCTCGATGTTCAATAAAGGGTGCGGCGGCGTACTTCAACCGACCTAGAGCCGGAGCCCAGAGATCCAAGAAATCTTGCTCACTCACGTACTTCTTCCCGCAGTAATATGCGGCAACGTCTAGAGCTGCCAGGGCTCGATTGGCGAGTTCATAGTCTTCCTGATTGAGATCCTCAACTACACCCTGCCGACGATAGAGATCGAACAACACCTTTCTCCCTCTCTGCAATTCTGGAGAAATAAGTGTCTCGTGTAGCCTCAAGAACACGTCCCTCTTGTCTGTCCGCGTCGTGTAGCGAACGGCGACACCGCTCACGAGTAGAGCGATAGCCGAGACGATCAGTCCCATAATCTGCAATTCCGACTCCTGGACGACAGAGTGATCGCACCCTTGGACTGCGCACAGGGCCCAGTAGCAGGCAGTCTGGCAGAGGCGTGCCACAGCCGTGCCACATCGTGCGGTCAACCACGGTCAACGACGGCTCGCCGCAGTCCAGATGCACCGATGACCTGGGCAGCCGCCGCAGCGGGACTGACCTGGGCGTCCCTGCCACCGATCACATCCGCCCTTACAAAGCAGCACTCACCTGGCGACCCGACGGAGACTGCCGGCGGCGGGAGCCGACGGACAGGGGCCTGGACTGCCATGGCATGGACATTGCCATAGGGCGCCCAAAAGGCCGCTGCCCCGAGGTGCTTGCCGCCCAGATTGTGGGCGCGCACCGAGAAGCGGGAGCGCCGACTCCGTTCCACCTGGCTTTAACTTGTCCAGCCATACGGGGCACTTTTCGGCCAAAATTTAATGCCTTACGGAAGGTTGATTTAAGCGTTTTGTATAGATCGTCCTGCCGAAGCGTGCTGCTGTGACATATGCCGAGCTACTACTTCTGGACGCTTCTGGCATATGCCATCAGCATATGCCCAGCTCAGCTCGCTTCACGTTAGCTTGGGTTTTTCAAATTGCTTTGTCTCTCAGGGCTCACCAAATGAGCCGAGACAAAATCTGAATCCGGCGTGCGGAGTCCGCGTCCGGCCGTGACTCGCTGCTACTTTCGGTCGCCGTACGCGCCCCGCCCCCAGTCCGGACAAGACTCAGGGGGCGGGGCGCGGTCGACCTGAGCCCAAGTGGGCAGCCGACAGTAAGGAGCCTTTGCGGCAATGCCTGACACCCCTACCGAGCCTGAGCCTAATGACCAACGCCTAAAAGGCTGTCCCGAAATTGCTGTGCGATACGGCGCTGCTACGGTCGGCTCTCCGCGCCGTGAGCTGGTAGTAGCCCTACCAGTGCGTCTACGGCCTCGACAGCATTCGGAGTTGCGAGTATGAGTACGGGGTCGGGCTTCCGGAGAAGGAGGCCGCTCCAGACCCGGAAGGCGGGACGGTTCTCCGGCCCGCCGGTGTCGAAGGAGATGGACCCCGCCAGCTCGTTCCCGTCGTCTTGTGCGCCAGGCATCCAGAACGCGGGTCCGTCCACGAACCGAAGATAGTTGTGGCTGGTGAACGGATACCACTGGCTCAACACGCTCGCCCTGGCGGCCAGCACCAACTCCTCTGCAACAGGGGGAACCCACGAGTCGGTTCCGCGCACCGTGGCGTCGGCGGACCGCGCGGACTCCTCCATCCAGTCCCATGCAACTGCCAGTGACCACGGGGCGTTTGTCTCCATGCGTCAAGTCTGGCTCGATGCGCGGACAGGCACGGTGGTTACGATGAGATGATCTTGGAATGGCTAGTGTGATCACGGCGGCGGAACCGTCCTGGATAGCCCCGTTCACCGGGCTGAGCCCGCGCTCCTTCGGCAAGTTGATGACCGTCGTGCGCCGCGAAATCCCGGGCGAGGCACGCCGCGGGCGGCCGTGGAGCCTGTCCTTGGAGGATCGGGTGCTTCTCGTCGCAGCTTACTGGCGTACGAATTTGACGCTGCGACAGATCGCTCCGCTCTTCGGTGTCTCCAAGTCCGCTGCCGACCGGATCATCAATCACCTCGGTCCCAAGCTCGCGCTCCGGCCGCGCAAGCGGTTCGCGAAAGACACCGTGCTCATCGCGGACGGCACCCTTGTGCCCACCCGCGACCACGCAGTGGCCGAGCAGTCGAAGAACTACCGTTACTCGACCAACCATCAGGTCGTCATCGACGCCGACACCCGGCTCGTCGTCGTGGTTGGCCGGCCGCTGCCCGGCAACCGCAACGACTGCAGGGCGTGGGCGGAATCCGGCGCGAAGGGCGCCGTTGGCAAGACCGTGACCATCGCCGATGGCGGCTATCCAGGCACCGGGCTCGTGATGCCCCACCGGCGCCGCAAAGGCGAGGAGCTGCCCGACTGGAAACAGGCACACAACAAATCCCACAAGCAGGTCCGCGCCCGCGTCGAGCACGTCTTCGCCCGCATGAAGACCTGGAAGATCCTCCGCGACTGCCGTCTCAAAGGCGACGGCGTCCACCACGCCATGCTCGGCATCGCCAGGATGCACAACCTCGCCCTCGCCGGATAGAGACCAAGCCGTACGGCACTCCACTCATGCCCAAGGCTACTCGAGATCACTTACGGGACAGCCCTTATAGGCGTCAACTCCCGCACCATCGAAGCGATCTTGGTAGGGGTAGGCACCCTGCTCACCGGGATCGGAGCTGTCATCGCTGCTCTGCGGTGACTGGCTCTTCAAGTGCCAACCTCCCGGAGCGGATGCTCGCGGTACGGCACTGACGTGCGGACCATCGCCGCAGGTGCGAGGCACTCCGACCTAAGGTGAAGCGCTCACCCAAGTTGCTTCGGGACGAAGAGGGCATCACGGAGTTCCTGACTTCCTCCGGCGCTAGCAAGAGCCGGGATCGCAGGTCCCGTTGATTGGTCCGCCGCCGCAACTTCTGAGGAACATCCTCAGGAGTTGCGGTGGCGTCCGGGTAGTGCCGACGGATCTCCTGGATGGCCGAGGCGTCAGCAGTGCAGAAGAGGGCAGCGGCGGGCCCACGCAGGCCATATGCTCAGCCGACTTCCACATCTGCTCCGGGGAGTGAGCCATGCATCGCTTCACCATAGTCGTGCTGGTGGCAGGCATCTGCACTACGGGCTGCTCACCCGCGCCCGCATCCCAGACATCGTCTGCCGAGACCACTGCGGCGTCGGCCAGCAGCGCCGCGCCCGCGTCCCCCACCATCCCAGCGTGCGAGGCATCTGCCCAGGCCGACGAAGCGTTGTCCAAGTCTGGTGAGCTCTTGGTGACCGCCGTGTCCGTGAGCGACGAAGCCCTGACCGCAGCGGCAAAGATCGTGAAGCAGGCTCAAGGCCTGGACAGCGTCTCCAAAGCCGTATGCGAGCTTGAGACCGGCAGCAGCGGCAAACCGAACAGAGAGACCGCGTGCCAGGCGGCCAAGGAGTTGGACCGCAACGGTGGCTTGAGAGCGCAGACGGAAGCGGAGAGCGCAGCAGATGCAGCGGACTTGGCTCTAGCCGATGACATAGCCACATTCAAAGAGCAGTTGGACGCCGTCGCCACCCCAGCGAGCGCCGGCACCATCGCTCTGCTCGCCGAGTACTGCGACGATCTCGTCTCGTAGAGGGAGCTACGGTGCCCCGGCCAAGGCCGTCTCAGTTTCCGTCTCATTCCGCGCCGTTCACGGCCGCTCAGGCGGGACTCGGAACTACAGCGCCCAACACGGTCTGCAGCCACACATGAACGCAGGTGAACGGCCCCCTACAGGCCAGCGCTGAAAAGTAGTGGGCCGGTGCGGCTGGTCCGCACCCCCTACACCCCGGCCGTCGGCGAACTCGCCCTTCGCTGGGGCGCCCAGATCGACGCTCGCCCTCTGCGCGCCGACGGCGACGGACCGGATGATGACGCCGTCGCCGCGTACGTCGCAAAGTACGTCACGAAGGGAGCCAGCGAGACAGGCGCCGGCATCGACCACAGGGTCACCGCCTGGGACGACATCGACACAGCCCCGGTGAGCGCCCACGTCCGCACCCTCATGCGTACCTGCTGGCACCTCGGCGACCTTCCCGAGTACGCACCCCTACGTCTCCGGGACTGGACTCACACGCTCGGATACCGGGGCCACATCCTCACCAAATCCCGTGCCTACTCGACGACATACGCGGCACTGCGCGCATCGCGCCCACCACGCCGGTCACGTCGACCTTCCCGACACGGTGACACATAGGCACTGGCGTTACATGGGCTCCGGCCACACCCCCGGCGCCGCGCTCCTGGCCGCCGGCGTCGCCGAAGACATCGCCGCGAACCGCGAGATCGCCCGAGAAGTGATCACCTCCGGCCGGAGGGAGATGATCACCTGACGGTACGGCGTGATCGTGACGCGGATCGTGCTCGGCATCTGGAGCGAGTGTGCGCCAAGTTCCCAACCAAGATCAGCCCTGAGGGGGCGCGGCGTCTCGCTCGGCTTCTGCAACCCACGTCCGAAGTTCCAGGGACTGGTACCAGCCGTAGATCGTGATCTCTGTTTCGGCCCATACGCGGTGGCACGACATAGCAGCCTCGGGGGCATGGACATCAAATTGCGGCCTGACGGGATCTACACAGGGCGACAGGTGGATGGAAAGATCACGAGGATGGCAAGCAATGCTGAGCTGTCCTTCCGCATCATGGGTACGTCCGCACGCTGGGCGACCGCGCTGGCCGCGGTGGCCGCGATCGGGGCAGGGGTCGCGGCCGGTCTCGGTGTTCCGGGGCACAACCAGTGGGTGGGCTGGTCCTCGGTCCTCGCTGTGGGGGCCCTGACGACTTTCGGATTCCTCGGGCGCCGCCTGGAGGCGGGCCAGGACGGGCTGCGGTACCGCACGGTGCTGCGGTGGCACCGACTGGAATGGGACGAGATCGACCGCTTCGAGGACGTGCGGGTACAACCCGGCGACCGCCGCCTCAGCACCCACAACCTCCGTGTCGTGGCCAAGCTGCGCAGCGGCGAAGCCGTCTGGCTTCCGGTGCCGTACGCCGGTTCCGTGGACGCGTTCAGCTTCGAGGACCAGCTGCGCGCCCTGCGCGCGGCACACCATCACTACAGGTCCGGCACCCCATGACTACCTGGATTCCGCGTGCAGTTCCAGCTCGACGACGAGACCCCGATGGTCCGAGCCCGGCAGCGGCCCCTTCGCTTCATCCGCTACAGCTCGTTCGCTTCGATGTCCACGCGGCCAAAGTCGAAGCTGCGGCCCCGTGTCGATGAGGCATTGATGATCACTGCGCCGAACAGGAAGCGGAGAACGGCGTTCATGCGCTCGTACTGCTTCCCCTCCTCCAGCTCCTCCCAGCTGCTCCGCGCGTTGGAGCCCACCAAACCCTCAAGCACCTCAACCGCCGGTCGGACGACCAACTTACGGCGGACCTGAGCAATCCGGTCCTCAACCGTCTTACGCATGGCGCGATACTCGCGCGTTTTCAGTTCTCCGGCTTCCCACATGTCTTTCAGCTCGGCAAGCTCCTCTTGGTCAGCCTCAATGGCTGCCTGGTCGGCTGCCGTCAGGCTCGGCGGCTCGGTGCTGCCGGTCACGTCCAGGCGCTCCAACAGATTGATTGCCGCGTCTGTCACGAACGCTTCCAACGTCGGCGCGGAGACACTGCGCCCACAGAACTTGCTGTCCGCGCGCTGGCTGCGTCCGCACAGGTACTTGTCCAGGGACCCGGCCATGCGCACGCCGCACCGCTTGCACATCACGATGCCGCGCAGCAGGTAGAAGCGGTTGTCCCCCTTCTGGCTGCTCGGGACGGCCGGAGCCCGGTACGTCCGCCGGTCGCGTACCTCCTGCCAGAGACCTTCGTTGATGATCGCGGGCCACTGACCCCGGCCGACTTCTTCACCTCGGAAGACACGGATGCCTGCGACATGGTGACTGTCAAGAAGCGCTCGGACGCTATCAGCGTTCCACTCGCGTCCGAGGGCCGTCCGCTCGTTGCGTTCGTTGAGGTCGCGGGCCAGGGCGGTCGGGGTCTCGCCCTCAAGGTAGCGGGTGAAGACTTCTCGGACGATGACGGCCTCCGCCGCGATGATCAACGTTCCCGCTTTGTCGTAGCCGTAGCGACGCTTACCGCCGTGCGGCTGGCCATCCCGGGCTCGGTCAACCGTGGCGTCGCGCAACCGCCGTGAGGTGTCGTCACTGGAGCGGCAAGCGTGCGCTACCTCGATGCGGAGAAAGAACCGGTCGTCAGGGTCGGCGAGGTCACGCCGGTTGGCCTGGCCGTGCAACGTGATGTCGTGCTGGTCGGCAATGTGCAAGAGCTGTTCGAGGTCGTGAGGCTGCCGCATGAGCCGGTCCGGGTGGTAGGTAAGGATGTGCCGTACCTGTCCGTCGCTGACGGCTTCGAGCAGCGCGTCCCACCCCGGGCGCTTGCGGTTGCGCTTCCACGCGGACCGGTTGTTGTCCACGAACACCAGAGGGTTCGGCACCGTAAGGTTCAGGCGCTCGGCGGTGTCTCGGCAGATCCGTTCCTGACGGTCAACACCCGTTTGGTCGTCGTCATCCGCATGCGAGATGCGGCAGTAGATCGCGGCCTTCTCTCCGCTCCAGTCAGCAGCGCTGCGGCGGGCCTGTCGGGGGAGGGATAACCGGGAGATGCTGCGGTCCGCCAGTGCCTGACGGTCTGTCTGCTGCTCGTCTGCGTCCATGGAAAAAGCTTATGGGCAGGCAATCGCCTGGCCGATGCCCATCAGCCGGTCCCGGGTGAGCACGATGCCCGCGATGGTCATCGAGAGACAGGAGAAGAAGGCGGAGCCCAGGACGACGGCCACCGCCACGCCCAGCAGACGCAGCGGGTTCCAGGTCATCGCGACCCCGAGCAGCGCCGCGATGACGACGACCACCACTGCCTGGATCAGCGCCTTGACCCCGGCGGCGAAGGCCTTGCCGGTGATGAGCGCCGAGCGCGGGGTCGGGGTGACGAGCAGTTTGGTGAGGATCCCGGCGTCCCGCTCCCAGATGATCATGATGCCGTAGAAGATGGCGATGAACATCGCGGACTGGGCGATGATGCCGGGCGCCAGATAGTCGAGATAGGGGATGCCGCCGGTGGGTATCGCCCTGATCCGGGTGAAGGTCTCGCCGAAGATCAGCAGCCAGAGCGCCGGCTGGACCGCCCTGGTGTACAGCTCGGTGCGGTCGTGGCGCAGCTTCTGCAGTTCGACCGCGCACATCGCGCCGACCCGGGCGGGCAGCACCCGCCAGCCGGTACGGGCCCGATGTGGGACGACGACGAGCAGGTCGAGGCCGACCGGGTGGATGCGCTCAGCCGACACGGGACGCTGTACGACGGGTGCTTCGGACATCGGTCAAACTACCCGTCGCTAAAGCGACGGGCTTGCACAACGGGCATCACTGGCGGTGATGCTGCGTTTGCGTCCAGCCTCACTCCGCGGTGTTCGAGGTGGGGCAGGGGCCGTTGACGGGGCCCCGCATCGCCACAACTCCCAGGCGCGTGCCCGGATGTTGCGGGAGCTGTTCCGGTCCGCGTGATCAACGAATCCGCAGTTCCGGCATGCGAACCAGGCCTGTGAGACCCGGTTCGCCTTGTCGATGTGCCCGCATTCGGCGCAGGTGCGTGAGGTGTACGCCGGATCGACGTGCACCACCGGTACCCCGGCCTTGCGGGCCTTGTACGCGATGAACTGCCCGAGCTGACGGAAGGACCAGCTGGAGTGGGTGGCCCGTTGGGGCTTACGAAGCCGTACCCGCTCACGGATGCCCGTCAGGATTTCCAGGGCGATCCCGCGACCGGTGCGTTCAGCCTCAGCCACCACACGCTTCGCGATCTTGTGGTTGATGTCCCGCGCCCGCCGGGCCTCCTTGCGCCGCCGTTTCCTCAGGCGGCGTTTGGCGGATGGGGTCTTCTTCTTCTGCAGTTTGGTGCGCAGGCCGCGCTCGCGCAGGCGGGTGCGGTTCAGTTCGCGTCCGGCCATGACCTCGCCGTCACTGGTGGTGGCGATGTTCACGATCCCCAGGTCGATGCCGAGGAAGTCCACCGGACCGGTATTGAGCGGCGCTTCAGGAACCTCACACGTCGCGTTCAAAAACCACATGCCGTCCCGCTCCAGCAGGTCCGACTCGCCCTTGCGGTACAGGGCCAGCGTGGCCAGCTGCTCCACCGAGGCGGTGAAAGCCACGTTCTTGACCCGGCCGCTGACCGTCCAGATGGACACCGTGCGCTCGACGGTCTGCCAGGACAGCATGCGGTCGTCGTAGGGCTGCGCGCCCCGCGGGCGGAAATCGATCGGCTTCTCAGTAGCCTTGCGGTAACGGCGTGAGCCGGGCCTGCCGAGGTTCCCGGCCTTCAAGTTCGCCTTCAGCGTGGTGTAGGCGTCGCACACTTTCTTGATCGAGTACTGTGCGGCCTGCGCACCCAGATTCCAGCGGGATTTGACCGCATCGTAGGTGTGCTTGCGCAAGGCGAAGTTCTTGAACTCCCCACGCTCGAAAGCGATCTCACTCACCCAGGTGGCGGCCTCGTTACAGGCGCGCAGGGTCGCCTCAAGTGCCGCCGCCTGTTTCGGCGTCGGCTCCAGCCTGACCTGCACGACCAGCTTCACGATCACCGATCGTAGCCACCCGTACGAGACACCACCACACGTTCGGGGCCGTTCACCACAATGAGCGAACCGACCGGCCATTCATTCGCACCACCCGACTCCACCAGGGAAGACACCCGGCCGCCTCCACGGCCGGGCAAACACAATCATGCTGCGGCGCTCCGCGCCGCAGCCACCGGGATGCGATTCCTCCCGGGCGTAAACGACTCCGTTGGGAAAAGGACAGGCCGGACACCGCAGCCTCCCAGCCCACCAGAAGTGGATCACTCGACCTGCATGTTTGCGAGTCGCCTCGATCCATGCGGTAGGCGGTTCGCCCTTTTCCCAACGGAGTCGTAAACGCCCGGGGTTCCTCGCGAGAATTCGCTGAAGTCTCCAGACTGTTCGTCGAGGCCGCTTCCGGCGATGTGGTCGTCACGAGGACGGTCATTCCGGTACCTCCGGAAAACTCTCCGACTCCACGTTCCGGGAATAGCTCTGTATCAGAGGTAATGAGGGAAAGGGACGGTCAAGAGCCGACCGTAGCCGATCACCGCACCCCCTGGCAGAGAGACCAGCCCCCGTGATGGAGTTTCCCCCAGCCCACCCCGGGCGTCAGGAGAAGGAGACCTCCGTGACCGCGATCGAGACCGATGCCGCGCTGCCGTGGCCCCATCCCCCGGTGAAGGTCGGACTGGTCGGTGCCGGGCCCTGGGCGCGCGCCGTGCACGCGCGCGTGCTCGCCGCCGGGCCCGAGACACGGCTGACCGCGGTGTGGGCGCGCCGCGCCGAGGCGGCCCGGGAGACGGCCGAGCCCCACGGGGCCGCGGCGGTCACACGTTTCGAGGAGCTGCTCGACGGCTGCGAGGCGGTCGCGTTCGCCGTTCCGCCCGCGGTGCAGGCGGAACTCGCTCCGCTGGCCGCGAAGGCGGGCAAGGCACTGCTTCTGGAGAAACCGCTCGGTGTGGATCTGGCGTCGGCGCGGCGCCTCGCCGACGCCGTCGACGAGGCCGGGGTCGTCTCCCAGCTCGTTCTGACCAACCGCTACCACCCGGCCACCCGGGAGTTCCTGAACAGAGCGCGGGAGCTGGAGATCACCGGGGCCCGTTCGTGTCTCCTGCACGGGGCGTTCCTGGGCGGCGAGTTCGCCACCACCTGGCGGCTCGAGCACGGCGCCCTGCTCGACCTGGGTCCCCATCTTCTGGATCTCCTGGACGCCGCCGTCGGACCGATCGTCCGGGTCCGCGGCACCGGTGACCCCCGCCGCTGGATCGAGCTGACCTGCGAGCACGCCAATGGTGTCGTCAGTCAGGCCTCACTGTCCGGAGCGGTCCACGTCGAGCACGGCAACACGCGTATCGAACTCTTCGGTCCGCAGGCTCCGCTGGTGTACGACGCGGCCGAACTCGACCTCGAGGAAACCTGGCCGGTGCTGCGCCGGGAGTTCGCCACGGCCGTACGCACCGGGGTGTCCGGCGAGCTCGACGTCCACCGGGGACTTCACCTCCAGACCCTGATGGCGCAGGCCTCGGAGAGCTGACGCCCGGCACGGAAGGTCACGAGTAGCGTCGCAGCGCCGGCGCCGCGACGGCCAGGATCGCCATGGCGACGACCACCAGCAGTCCGCCGCCCGCGACGGCGGCGCGGGCGCCCAGGACGGAGCCGGCCGTTCCGTGCAGGACGTCGGCCAGCCGCGGGCCGCCCGCGACCACCACGGTGAACACGCCCTGCATCCGGCCGCGCATCTCGTCCGTGGCGGCCGAGAGCAGGATCGCGCCGCGGAAGACCATGGAGACCATGTCGGCGACCCCGGCGGCGGCAAGGAACGCGACGGCCACCCAGAGGCTGGTGCTCAGGCCGAAGCCGGTGATCGCTGCTCCCCAGGCCATCACCGCGGCGATCACCATGAGCCCGTGCCGACGGGCCCGGGAGAACGTGCCCGACATCAGTCCGCCGATCACCGCGCCGATCGGGATCGCCGCGAACAGCAGGCCGAGCGCGAGCCCTTCCCCGTAGGGCGCGTAGGTTTCGGCGGCGAGCTGCGGGAACAGGGCCCGGGGCATACCGAGGACCATGGCGATGATGTCGGCGAGGAAGGACAGCAGCAGCACCTTGTGCAGCGCGATGTAGCGGAAGCCGGCGGCGACCTCGCGCCAGCCCGCCCGTTTGGCCGCGGAGCCGGTCAGGGGCGGCAGCGCGGGCAGCCGCATCACGGCCCACACGGTGACGCACAGCGCCAGGGCGTCGATCAGATAGAGCTCACCCAGGCCGATGACGGGGATCAGGGCACCCGCGAGCAGTGGTCCCGCCACCAGGCCCGTCTGCATGACGGTCGATCCGAGTGCGTTCGCCGCGGGCAGTTCGTCCTCGGGGACGAGCCGGGCGATGGAGGCGTTGCGGGCCGGGGAGTTCAGTCCGAAGAAGGCTTGCTGGAGAGCGAGCAGCGCCATGAGGACGAGCACCGAATCGAGTCCGACGACGGCTTGTATCCAGAACAGCACCGAGGTGACGGCTATGCCGGTGTTGGTGATGAGGAGCAGCTTGCGCCGGTCCATGCTGTCGGCGACCGCGCCGCCCCACAGGGCGAAGACCACGAGCGGGAGCAGTCCGGCCAGGCTCGCGTAGCCGACCCAGGCCGAGGAGCCGGTGATGTCGTAGATCTGCTTGGGCACGGCTACGGCGGTGAGCTGGCTGCCCACCGCCGTGACGATGGTGGAGGACCAGAGCCTGCGGTAGGCCGGGCGGCGCAGCGGGCGGGTGTCCATCGCCCAGCGACGCCAGCCGGTGCGGTCCGCCCCCGCCGCCTCGTCGTGTCCGGCGGATCCGGCCGCCGAACCGCTCCCGGCCCCGCCGTCCGTCCCACCGTCGGTCCCGCTGCGCGTCCCGCCGTCCGCCCCGTCCGTACTGCTCCTGCTCGTGTCCACGACCGTCCTGGCTGCTCGATACATCTTTCAGTTGTCAGGGTTCACTATCGCGTACGCCGTCTCAGGCGTCGGCGATCAGCAGGGCGCCCATGGTGATCATCGTCGCGGCGACCACACCGTCCAGGACCCGCCAGGACGACGGCCGGGCGAGGAAGCGGCCGAGCAGCCGGGCGCCGAAGCCCAGCGCGGCGAACCAGCACAGGCTGGCCAGGGCGGCCCCGAGCCCGAAGGTCCAGCGCAGCGGCCCGCGGTCGGCCGCGAGGGAGCCGAGCAGGAACACGGTGTCGAGATAGACGTGCGGGTTGAGCCAGGTCATCGCCAGACAGGCGAGGACGGTCTGCCGCCGGGAGCCCGCCGCACCGGCCGCAGCCTCCAGCGCCGAGGGCCGCAGCACCCGCCGCGCGGCCAGGATTCCGTAGCAGAGGAGGAATCCGCCGCCGATCAGTCCGACCACCGTGAGCGCCTCGGGCCGGGCCACGACCACCGCGCCGACCCCGCCGACGCCCAGCGCGATGAGCAGCGCGTCGGACACCGCGCAGATGCCCACCACCGCCAGGACCGCCTCGCGGCGGATCCCCTGGCGCAGCACGAAGGCGTTCTGGGCGCCGATGGCGACGATGAGGGTGAGGCCGGTGCCGAACCCGGCGGCCGCGGCGGTCAGGGCGTTGTTCATGCCAGAAACGCTAGGAACACGGCCGTCAAGAGTACAACTAAAGATTCTTACGTATCATTAGCAACCGTGATGACGGATCTCCCGCTCGACCAGGTACGCACCTTGCTCGCGGTGGTCGACGAGGGCACTTTCGACGCGGCGGCCGCCGCCCTGCATGTGACGCCCTCGGCGGTCAGCCAACGCGTCAAGGCACTCGAACAGCGCACCGGCCGGGTCCTGCTGATGCGGACGAAGCCGGTGCGTCCGACCGAGTCCGGCGAGGTCGTCGTGCGGTTCGCGCGCCGGCTGGCCCGGCTGGAGCGCGACGCCCGTACCGAGCTCGGCATGAGCGAGGCCGGGGAGCCGACGCGGCTGTCGATCGCGGTGAACGCCGACTCGCTGGCGACCTGGTTCCTGCCCGCGCTCACCCGCGTACCGGGCGAGCTGCGGCTCGGTTTCGAACTGCGCCGTGAGGACGAGGACCACACGGCCGCCCTGCTGCGCGAGGGGGTGGTGATGGCGGCGGTGACCTCGTGGCCGGACCCGGTGGCGGGCTGTTCCGTGCGCGCCCTGGGCCGCATGCGCTACCTCGCGGTGGCCGGGCCGGATTTCGCCGGGCGGTGGCTCGGCGCGGGGACGGACGCGGCGCCGGACGAGCTGATCGCCGACGCTCCGGTAGTGGCCTTCGACCGGAACGACGATCTCCAGGACGAGTTCGTCCGGGGCCTTGGGGCCGGTCCCGGAGCGAGCGCACTGCGGCACTTCATGCCCACCTCTGAGGGGTTCGTGGACGCCGTCGTCGCCGGACTGGGCTGGGGCATGGTGCCCGAGGTGCAGGCCGACCCGCTGTTGCGGGCCGGGCGGCTGGTCCGCCTCGCGCCGGACCGGACCGTCGACGTACCGCTCTTCTGGCAGCAGTGGAAACTCGACTTCCCGGCCCTCGCGGCGGTGGCCGAGGCCGTGGCGGCCGTCGCCGCGGAGACCTTGAGACGTTGAGCACCGAAATGTCCGGGATTCACGGACGCCGAGGCCCAAAAGCGCTGTGAACCAACATCTACGCGGGGCTCCTGGACAGGGCGCGGGCGCGGTATCTTCGCGCTGGGCGAAGCTGAGTACGGCCGCACACGGCCGGATGCGGCCGAGTGCAACTCCAAGCGACCATCACGGCTGAGGCGTCGAGGTGCGGGTGGGTACCCGTAGGGCGCATTCTTGCTGTGGAATCCCCCTGACGGCGGGCGGACGAGGGCAGACCGATGACTGGGAGCGCCGAGCGTGAGGACCAGGCGCTGAAGAGCCTGGCCGCCCTGCTCAGCGGGTCCGTTGCGGACGCGATCCGGGCGGCCCGTGGCTTCGCGGGGGGTGTGTACCTGCGCTCCAGCTCCCCCGAACTGCTGCGGCTGGCCGTGCTGGCCGGGTTGCCGGGACAGTTGTTCCGTTTCTGGTGGCGCATGCCCCTGGACCGGCCGTTCCCGGCCGCCGACTCCCATCGGACGGGCACGGAGGTGCTGCTCACCGACGCCACCGAGACGATGCGCCGCTATCCGCAGCTCGCGGCGGGGCTGCCGTTCCAGTTCGGTTCGCTGTACGTCCCCGTCGTGAACGCCTCCTCGTCCTTCGGGGTCCTGACGGTGCTGCGTCCCTCGGCCTCGGACGCCACCGACGTACTGCCGGACCGTGACCGGATGACGGCGGTGGCGGAGAACCTGGGGACGGCTCTGTCGGTCCTGGAGAAGGACGGCGCCGAGGTCTTCTGGGACGAGGAGCCGATGTGCGTACGGCCGCCCGCCGAGCGTCTGCCGCGTCGCTATGTCGGGCGGTTCACCTGGGACCCGGTCACGGACGAGGTCACCGGGGACGACGCCCTGTGGGCCCTGCTCGGCACCGGCGCCGGTGCCTTTCCCGGGACGCCACAGGCACTCACCCACACACTGGCCCTCGACGATCCGCATGTGCTGCTGGCCGCGCTGCACGAGACCGCGGCGGGGCGTCCCCCGGCCCACCCGCTGCCCGTGCACACGGTCAACGGCGGGCTGCGGCTGCTGGAGTTGTGGACCTCGGGCAACGCGCTCGTGGCGCCGTACGCGGTCGGCGGAGCGGTGGTCGATCCGGGCCCGGGCTCGGCAGCGGACGGTGCCGCGGACCTGCTCCCCGAGGGCGTGTTCGCACTGGACCGGCTCGGGCTGATCACCTACGTCAATCCGCGCGCCGCCGAGCTCCTCGGCCGGCCTCGGCCGGAACTGCTGGGGCGACCGCTGTGGCAGGCCGTGCCCTGGCTGAACCAGCCGTCCTACGAGGATCATCTGCGCGGCGCGCTGCTGTCACCGGAGCCGGTGCACTTCCAGGTCGCCCGCCCGAGCGTGGGCCGCCGGACGGCCGCGGCGGCCCACGGCGACACCTGGCTGACGATGTCCGTGTATCCCGGCCCCGGCAGTCTGACCTGCAAGCTGATCCCGATGGGGCGGGTCGCGGACACCACGGAGGCCCCCGAGGCCGCACCGCTCCACGGCCGGCCCGTGGCGAACGGGTCCGGCATCGCCGAGCCCGCGACCGGCATCACCACGACGGCGCTGTACCGGCCCGTCGTCCTGGCCATGGCCCTGACCGAGGCCGTGACGGCCCGGCAGGTGTCCGAGACCGTGATGCGGGAGCTGCTGCCCGCGTTCGGCGGACGGCGCCTGGCCATCTACCTGTTGCAGGACCGGCGCCTGTACCTGGCCTGGGAGACCGGCTTCCCGCAGGGGTTCCTCGCGCCGTTCGACGGGGTGGGTCTGGACGCCAAGCTGCCCGGAGTGGAGACGCTCACCACCGGCCGCCCACTGTTCTTCGAGTCGATGCCCCAACTGGCCGCCGCCTACCCCGGCATCCCACTGGACGCGAAGGAGGGCGCCCGGGCCTTCCTGCCGCTGATCGCCTCGGGGCGGCCGGTCGGCTCCTGCATCCTCGGCTTCGACCGTCCGCGCGACTTCAGCACGGAGGAACGTTCCGTGCTGACGGCGCTCACCGGACTCATCGCGCAGGCCCTGGAGAGAGCGCGGCGCTACGACTCCGAGGCCGCCCTCGCCCGTGGCCTCCAGGAGGCGCTGCTCCCGCACCGGCTCTCGTCGCACCCGCAGGTGGAGACGGCCGGGCGCTATCTGTCCGGCACCAAGGGGATGGACGTGGGCGGCGACTGGTACGACGTCGTGGAGGCCGGTGACGCGCTGGCCCTGGTCATCGGCGACGTCCAGGGCCATGGCGTCCAGGCGGCGGCCACCATGGGCCAACTACGCAGCGCGGTGCGGGCGTTCGCGCTCAGCGACCACCCTCCGGACGAGGTGATGAGCCATACCAACCGGCTGCTCATCGACCTCGACCCGGGCCAGTTCGCCAGTTGCTGCTACGTGCGGCTGGACCCGGTGACCGGAGTCGCCCGGGCTGCCCGCGCCGGTCACCCGCAGCCCCTGCTGCGCCACCCCGACGGCCGCACCGAGCTCCTCGACCTGCCTGGTGGCGTGGTGCTCGGCGTGGCTCCGCGGGCCCGCTACCCGGTGACGGACCTGATGCTGGAGCCCGACGCCGTGCTGGCCCTCTATACGGACGGTCTGGTCGAGCGCCCCGGGGCCGACATCGACGACGGGATCGAGAAGATCCGCGCGACGCTGTCCCGCGCGGGCACCCCGCACGCCCGGCCCGGCGCCTCCTCCCTGTCCGGCACCGCGGACCTGCTGACCGAGGAGGCCCGGCAGGCCACCGAGCGCCCCGACGACATCGCACTCCTGCTCACCACCCGCCGCTCCACGCGCGAGGTCCGCCACTGACGCGCCGAGCTCGGCGACGGTTGTCGTGGAACCTGAAAGCGCAGTTCAAGGCAAGGCCTTGAACGGTCCTTCCAGAGCCGCCCATTGCAACAGCATGATCGTCTTGGCGTCGGCGATCTCCCCGGAGCGGATCATGGCCAGTGCGGTGCGGAAGGGCAGTTCGACGATCTCGATGTCCTCGCCCTCCTCGTCGAGGCCGCCGCCTTCGTGGGTGCGGGTGGACGGGCCGTAGGTGGCGGCGTAGAAGCTGACCCGCTCGGTGACCGAGCCCGGGCTCATGTAGACGTCGAAGACGTGCTGCACGTCGCCGACGGTGTGCCCGGTCTCCTCGATGACCTCGCGCCGTACGGCGACTTCGGGATGCTCGTCGTCCTCGTCGAGCAGGCCGCCCGGGGTCTCGACCAGCATGCCGTCGGGGTGGCCGTTGGTGTACACGGGGTAGCGGAACTGCCTGGTCAGCAGCACGGTTTCGCGCTCGGCGTCGTACAGCAGGAGGGTGGCTCCGTTGCCGCGGTCGTGCGTCTCGCGTTCCTGGGTGCTCCAGGTGCCGTCGGCGTGCTGGAAGTCGAAGGTGGTGGTGCGCTCCACGTACCAGTGGCTGGACAGGAGCGTTACTTCGCGGACCTTGACCCGGGGGTTGCCGGTCAGATCGTGGCCGACGCGGTCAAGTCCCGTGCGGCCCCGGCGGTCCGGGGTGTCGATGCCTGCGGTCATCGTGTGCGGACCGGGCGGGGGCGGGAGAAGTGGTTCATGACCACTGTCTACCATCCCGGCCCGAACATCGAGGCCACAGCGGGGCTTCGCCCGTCTAGGCTCACGGCATGGAACAGACGGAGATCATCCTGCGCGCCATCGGCGTGCTCACCGAGACCAACGCGATGGTGCGCAGGATCGCCCAGGACGAGAACGCCGAGGTCGACTCGGCCGAGACCCAATTGGGCGCGCTCGTCACGGAGGTGTTCCCCAGGGTGGAGGTGCCGGGGGACGCCGGTCCCGCGGAGGCCGGGCAGGCGGTCGCGGACGCCTACCTCCCCGCCACCATCTCGCTCGTGGGCGCCTTCGCGTTCCTCTTCTCCGAACTCGCCGACCTCCACGACTCCGGACGTACCGACGTCAAGACGGCCGACCTGCTCCAGGACCTCGCCCTGCGCATGTCGAGGGCCGACAACACCTAGGACCTGTCAGGACTTTCCCGATCCGGGAGTGAGACCGGCGCGAGGACTTCGGGGCCCGGACGTTCCTCGGTGCGCAACGCCGGCGCGCCGGTCGTCCTCCTCGCGCCGCCCGCCTGGGCCCCATCGACGATGGGCACGGCCACAACAATCGTCCAGGCCCGGCCCGTGCCGGCGCGGGGTCAGCCCGTAGTACCCCGGGCTCAGGAGTGCGGAACCACCGCCACCGGGCAGGGCGCGTGGTGCATCACCGCGTGGGTCACCGAACCGATCCGTGCCCCTACCGCCGAGTGGTGTGCGCGGCGGCCGACGACCATCAGCTGGGCCCGGTCGGCCAGCGACAGCAGGACCTGCCCGGCGCTGCCCATCTCGACGTGCGGGGTGACGGGCACTTCGGGGAAGCGCTCCCGCCACGGCTGGAGCGCCTCGGCGAGCGCCTTCTTCTCGTACGGCTCCAGGCCCCCGGCCTCGTCCAGCAGCTTCAGGGAGCCGGGACTGTAGGCGAACACCGGCGGCAGGCTCCACGCCCGTACGGCGCGCACCCCGGCACCCCGCGCCGCCGCGGTCTCGAAGGCGAACCGAAGGCCGGCCGCGCTGTCGTCCGGACCGCCCTGCTGGCCCACGACGATCTCCCGGCCGCCCGCTTCGGACGCGGCGCGGTCACCGGCCCGCACCAGGACGACCGGGCACGGGGCCGCGGCGATCACCTGCTGGGCGACGGAACCGAGCAGGAAGCCGACGATCGTGCCGTGTCCGCGGGATCCGAGGACCAGCGTCCCAGCCACCGCGGCCTCGGCCAGCAGCGAGTCGACGGCGCCGCCGTCCAGTGCCTCGGTCGTCACCGGCAGGTCCGGGTGCCGGTCGGTGACGGTGCGGGCCGCGTCCTCGACCATGTCCCGCGCCCAGCGCGCCTGCTCGTCCCGGTCCGCGCCGCCGAGGAGTTCGTGGTGGGACCACTGCCAGGCGTACACCGCGCGCAGGGGCAGCCCGCGGCGGACGGCTTCCCTGTCCGCCCAGGCCAGCGCGGCCCGGCTCTCCGGGGATCCGTCCACGCCCACGGTGATCCTGTCGGTCATGCGCCTGCCCTCCGTCGCCGGCTCGCCCGCGCTGCCGGTCCCTCGATCCTGCTGACCGCTCCAGTGTCGGTCACCGTCACCGCCTGGTGGCGCAGGGCCCGTGCGGCACAAGGACTTCGCCGCGCCGCACACACCGGACGTGAAGGTGAAAGACCTGCTGGTCGTCTCGCCGGGCGGCCAGGGTCGGTACGAGCACGTCGTCAACGAGACCAGCGCACCCACGTCGGGCACCTCGACGGTGCCGTCCGCCGTGGTCTCGTACCCCTGACCGCCCCGCGCGGAGCCCGAGATCAGCAGGACGTCAGGCTCCCGAGGTCCACCGCGTCGGCCATCGCCTGCATCCCCTTGTCGTTGGGGTGCAGGTGATCGCCGCCGTCGAAGAACGGCAGGATCAGCTGCGGATCGTAGGGATTGCGCGTGATCCTGTCGAAATCCGTCACGGCGTCGAGCGCGCCGCTGTTCCTGATCCAGTCGTTGACGCCCTGGCGCACGGCCTCGGAGGCGGCGTCGTACTCGTACCAGCCCTTGAACGGCATGACGGTCGCGCCGACGACGCATTTGCCCGCCGCGTGCGCCCGGTCGATGATCTGCCGATAGCCGGCGATCATGTCGTCCACCGTGACACCGGTATGGGCCTTGATGTCGTTGATGCCTTCGAAGAGGAAGACCGTGCGGACCCCGGGCTGGGAGAGGACGTCACGCTGGAGTCTGTTCAGGGCGGCCTGCCCGGCGCCGTCCGCGAGCACCTTGTTGCCCGAGATCCCCTCGTTCGCCACTCCCTTCACGGTGAGACCGGACGCGGCCTGGATCCGCCGGGACAGATAGTCGGGCCAGCGGCGGTTCTGGTCGGTGGTCGAGGCCCATCCGTCGGTGATGGAGTCGCCGAGGGTCACCACCGAGCCGACCGCGGCGGACGTCTGTACGTCGACGGCGTCCAGCCAGTACCAGGAGCCCATCGGATCGGTCCAGTTGGCCGCGCCTTCATCGGCCGCGTGGTCGCCCGCGGTCGCGTAGTTGGTCTGCATGGCCATGCCGTGGCCGGTTGTCGGTCCCTGGGCGCCGGTCACATACAGGCTGATGACCAGGTCGCTCTGGGCGGCCAGTGTTCCGGGCAGCGGATCGCTGAGCACGGTTTCGCCGGCCGGGACGGTGACGGACGCGGCCCCGCCGAAGGACAGCCGCCGGTTGGAGTCGTGGACCAGCTCCGCGCCTTGTTTCCGCAGCCCGGCGTACGCGCTCGCGAAGGTCACCGGGTGCTCGCCGAAGGCGTTGGACAGCCGGATCCGCATGTTCGTGCCGCCGACGCTGGTGCGCACGATCAGTCGGTAGCTGCGGTCGGCCGGTCCCGCCCCCTGCCGGTCGGCGCTGGCGCCCCAGGTGACCACGGAGTGCTTCGCCCGCGCCTCGGCGGCGGGCGTCACCGGCGCGCCCGACGAGGCCCCCGGCTGCGCCGCCGCCGAGGCGGTCAGGGGTCCGCAGACCGCGAGGAGCAGCGCCGATACGACGCCCACGGCGCGGCGTCGGAACCGGGCGCCGCTCACCGCAGGCCCCTCAGGGTGACGGACTCACCGGGCTTGAGACTGACCTTGCGCGAGGCGCCGCCCGAGACGACGGTCGTCTCGCGGCCCCCGACGCTCTTCAGCGTGGCCCGGGTCACCTTGCCATTCTTCCAGCTGAGGTCGGCGACGAACCCGCCGCGGACGCCCACGCCGGACACCGAGCCGGATGCCGCCCAGGCCGCGGGCAGGGCGGGCAGCAGCTCGATGTGTCCGGGCCGCGAGTAGACCAGCATCTCGATGATCGCGGAGGGGGTGCCGAAGTTCGCGTCGATCTGGAAGATGCCGCGGCCTTCCCCCATGTCCATGATGTCGAAGAGGTTCGACGCCGTGCCGTTGCCACCGCTCACCGACGGCTTCAGGTTGTTGACGACGAGCTGGTAGGCGTTCTCCGCGTTCTTCAGCCGGGCCCAGCACAGGCTGCGCCAGGCATTGGACCAGCCGTAGCTGTTCATGCCACGAGCGGTCAGGAGGGCCGTCGCGCCGGCGAGGATGTCCTTCGGCGTGGAGTCGTCCGGACGGATCCGGTCGCCGGGGAAGAGGCCGATGAGCGGGGAGAGGTGCCGGTGGGTGGTCTCGCCGAGGTTGTCGGGCGACATCCACTCCTCGAGCCAACCGGTCTTGGGGCTGACCACGGGCAGGTAGAGACGCGCCCGCAGACCGTCGATGGTCTTGCGGTAGGCGGCGTCCTTGGCGAGTGCCTGGCTCGCGGTGCGGTAGTTGCCGAAGAGGTTCCACACCAGTTCCTGGGCGTACGTGATGCCCTTGGCGTCGAGCGGACCCTGTTCGGGCGACCAGTCGCTGTCGGCGATGAGCACCTCCCGCTCGTCCCCCGACGTGTCGGTGACGGTCGTGGTGATGAGGCGGGCCTCCCAGAACTGCACGGCGCCCTTGAGGAGAGGGTAGATCTTCTTGAGGTAGGCGCGGTCCTGCGTGTACTCGTAGTGCTCGAACAGGCTCTGGCAGATCCAGGCGTTGCCTGCCGGGTGCCACCACCAGCCGCCCCCGCCATAGGGGTTGGTGGAGATCGCCACGGTCCAGCCGGCGATCTTTCCGCTGGAGTTGCGGTATCGGTTGGTGGAGTCGTTGAACAGCCGCTGGGTGACGTCCGACCAGTCGGGCAGCTGCGCGAGGCAGTAGTCGGTGAAGGTGTCGAAGCAGTCGGACAGGCCCGCCCGGTCGGCCATCCAGTAGTTCATCTGGACGTTGATGTCGGTGTGGTAGTCGCCCATCCAGTCCGGGTCGTTGCCGTCCAGCCAGGGGCCCTGGAGGCCCATCGGCAGGCCGCCCCGGGATCCGGAGATCATCAGGTAGCGGCCGAACTGCAGGTAGGCCGCCTCGAGTTCCGGGTCGGGGACGTCGTCCCGGTGGCGGGCCTGCAGCCGCTCCCAGGTGTCCAGTTCGCGCTGCGCCGCGGAGGACGTACCGAGGTCGATGTCCAGCTGTCCGAACACGGCCCGGAAGTCGGCGACATGTGTGTGCAGCAGGGTGCTCGCCGAGTGGCCGGCCGCGTTCAGGACCTTGGTCCTGGCGAGGCGCTCCGGGGCCAGGGACGGATCGCGGAACTTCGCCGCGGCGTCGGGCGCGTAGTCGGTACCACCGCTGACGACGACGGTGAGATCCTTGCAGCCGCTGAACGTGATCGACGTACCGTCGACCCGGACTCGGCCCGTGCCGCTGTACGCGGTGACGGCGGCGCCGTACTTCAGGCCGTTGGCCAAGGAGGCGCCGAACGACGCGTAGCGGCCCGCACTGTTGGCGGTGGTGGACTCGCCGTGGGTGCCCGCGAGGGAGACAGTACCGGTGTAGGTGCCGCCGCCCTGCTGGGAGAAGTACAGGACGATGGCGTCGTCGGGGCGGCTGGCGAAGATCTGCCGCCGGTAGGTGACGCCGGAGATGTCGTACGAGGTGCTGATCAGGCCCTGGGCCAGGTCGAGGGTGCGCCGGTAGTGGTTGACGTTGCCCAGGTCGTGGTCGGGGAGGGCGACGGTGAGTTCGGCCAGCATCGTCAGGGAGCCGAAGTCGTCCCGGCCGTACGGGAACTGACCGTCGCTCTGCAGCTTGTCGTTGAGGCCTCCGGTCCACAGGGTGGCGTCGGTGATCATCAGGAGTTCGCCGGAGGGGTCGTTGCTCGCGAGCGCGCCGAGGCGCCCGTTCCCGACCGGCAGCCCCTGCTCGATCATCGACTTGGCGGAGCCGGGAGCCGACCACCACAGCTGGTTCTTCGCGGCGTCGGCCGCGGACAGCATGGGCGACGCGGTGGGGCGCAGGGGGGCCGCCGAGGCGGTGAAGGCGGGCAGACCACCGAGTGCGGTGACCGTGCCGGCTGCGGCGGCGAGGGCGAGGAAGCCTCTGCGGCTGGGGGTGTTGTCGCGTGATGCGGTGTGCTGAACGTCCACGGTGTTGCACTCCATATCCGGGAGCTGCTCATGCGGGAACGACGGCTGCGGACCGTCGGCGTGCTGCGGGTCCCCGCGGGGCCCGGGTCGTGTCACCGGGCCCCGCGGGAAGCGGGTCGGACGGACTGCTGGACTGAGAACCGACCGCTGGACCGAGAACCAGCCGCCGGACCGGGAACCGAGTGCGGAACTCGGACCGACTACGGAACTCAGACCGACTGCGGGACGACGATCCTGTCGATGTCGGGGGCGTAGCCGCTGCCGCTGTCGAAGGTGATCGTGTTGGAGCCCGCCTTCAGCGCCAGTTGGACGCTGACCGTCTCAGCCGTGCTCCAGTCGCCCGTGGAGGGGAACTTCTCACTGGTGCCGTTGCCGCTGTTGGAGAAGACGGTCACCGAGCGGGGGTCGCCGCTGACGTAGGCGACCTGGACGGTGTAGATGCCGTCCTTCTTCACCGTGACGTTGTTGAACCGCAGCTTGCCGCCGGTGTAGAGGTTGCCGACCTTCTTGCCGCCGGAGCAGGCGTCGCAGCCGGCGACCGAGGCGTTGCCCGACAGGGTGTTGGCGTCGGACTCGGCCTCGTAGCTCGTGGTGGCCGGCGTGCCGCCGGCGGGCTTGACGGTGAACAGCCGTGAGCCGTGGGCGGGCAGCGCCTCGGTGATCTTGTTCTTGTAGGTCCCGAGGTTCGCTTTGTTCCACAGGTCGCGCACGGAGGCGTTTCCGGTGAATCCGAGGGAGGCCCACTGGGCGGTGACGGAGGCCGGCGAGTCGCCGAGGTTGAACAGGGCGACGGTGTAGCTGCCGTCGGCGTTCTTGGTGCCCCAGACCTGCTGGTCGCCGACGGGGGTGACCGGACGCGCCACGGGCGAGTCGTTCTGGTCGACGGCGATGACTTCCTTGTTGGTCAGCAGGGAGACCCCGTAGCTGTCCAGCTTGGTGAGGTCGTCACCGGTGAACAGCGGCGACTTGTTGATGGCCCACAGGGTCATGTAGCTCTGCCGCTCGGCCTTGGTGAGGCCGTCCATCTCGCCGTTGCCGACGTCGATGGCGTCCAGGTCGTTCCAGCCGCCCGGGCCCGCCTTGCGGCTCCACGCGGGGGCGTCGTCCCACCGGTCATTGACCGAGTTCTCCCAGGTGACGAGGGTGTTGCAGTAGCACTCGACGTCGGTGTCGATGCGCCAGCCGTTGGAGTACTTCTTCCAGTCGGCGGCGTGGCCGATGTCGAGCGACCAGGAGAGTTCGAGGTGGATCGGGCGCCCGGCGGCGGCGATGGCCTTCTGCCAGGCGGCGACGTCGGGCACGTTGTCGTAGTTGTCACCGGACTTGAAGGAGCCCGGGCCCACACCGTCCAGCTTGAGGAAGTCGTAGCCCCAGTCGGCGAACTGCTGCGCCTGCGAGTCGATGTACTTCTGCGCGCAGGGCTTGCCGAAGTCGATCTTGTAGGCGTTGTCCCAGCCGTTGGTGGTGCGCAGGTCCGGGTAGACGATGTCGGCGGTGGTGCAGCCGGGGGTGTTCCAGATCGGCGTACCGCCGTCGCCGTACGCGCCCTTCTCCAGGCCGACGGGCAGGTAGATGCCGGCCTTGAGGCCCTTGGAGTGGATGTGGTCGGCGACCGACTTCATGCCGTGGGGGAAGCGGACCGGGTCGGGCGTCTGGCGGCCGTACCGGTCGAAGCCCGTCTTCCAGGTCTTGTCCATCCACCAGCCGGCGTCGATGTTGACATGGTCGTAGCCGTAGTTCTTCAGCTTGGCGGCGAGGGCGTCCGTCTGCTTCAGGACGTTCGCCTCGGTGAGGTAGCTGTAGTCGCCGTCCGGGTTGAGGCCCGGGTACTTCGACGACTGCATGCTCCAACTCGACCAGCCCATGTACGGCTTGGCGGCGACGGGAGCGGTGGCGGTGGTCTCGCGCGGCACCGGGGTCTTGGCCTGTGCGGCCGGGACGGTCGTCGCGAGTCCTGCCGTGAGGGCGAACACCACCACGGCTCTCAGGGTGCGTGCGGGCAGGACGGAATACGAGGATGACCGCATGGGTCGTGCCTCCTGTGGGGTCAGGGTTGGGGCGGCTCAGCCCTTGCCCGAGCCGATGGTGAGTCCGCTGATGAACTGGCGCTGGAGCGCGAAGTACACCAGGAGGGTGGGGATCGCCGTCATCAGGGCACCGGCCGCGATGAGGTTGGGATTGGTGAAGTACGCACCCTGGAGGTTGGCCAGGGCGGAGGTGATCGGGCGCTTGTCGCCGCTCTCGATCAGCGCGAGCGGCCAGAAGAAGTCGTTGTAGATCCAGATCGATTCGAGGGTCGCGAGGGCCGCGAACGCGGGGCGGCACAGCGGCAGGATGATCTGGAAGAACTGGCGCCAGGCGGGGGCGCCGTCCACGAGCGCCGCCTCGGAGATCTCCTTCGGGATCGTCTTCATGTAGTTGCTGAGGACGAAGGTGCAGAACCCCGACTGGTAGGCGATGTGGATCGCGATGATGCCCCAGGCCGAGTTGTAGAGGAGGAGGGAGTCGCTCATCCACTGCGGCAGCGGGATGAGGAGGTAGAGGCGGTACAGGGGGGTGATGAGGACCTGTGCCGGGAGCAGGTTGCCCGCGGTGAACAGCATCAGCAGGACGATGTTCCAGCGGAAGTCGAACCGGGAGACGAAGAAGGCGACCGCAGCCGAGAACAGCAGGGTGCACAGGACGGACGGCACCGTGATGAGGACGGAGTTCCAGAAGAAGTGCGGCATCCCGGACTGGCTCCAGGCGTCGCTGAAGTTGCCGAGGCCGATGCTGTGGGGCCAGGAGAGATAGCCGTGCTTCGCGGTGTCCGAGTAGGGCCGCAGCGAGGTGTACATGGCCCACAGCAGCGGGACGAGCCACAGCAGGGCGATGCCGCCCAGCATCAGATGGCGGCCGGTCTGGCGCCGCGGCCCGGAGGGGGTCTTCGGCGTCTGCTGCGCGCGCCGGGTCCGCGGTCGGGAGGCCGGGCGCGGCACGGTCGTGGTCACTGGTCCTCCTTGCGGAAGTTCTGGACGAGGAAGGTCCCGATGGCGGCAAGGGAGACCACGAGCAGGACGACCGCGAGGGCGGACCCGTAACCGATGTGACTGGACTCGCCGATGATGTTGTCGGTGATGAGGAGGGACAGGAGTTCCATGCCCGGCTTGCTTCCGACGCCGCCGCCGAGGACGTAGACGACGTCGAAGGACCGCAGGGACTCCATGACCGTGATGACCAGGATGATGACGTTGACCGGTTTCAGGGCCGGGAAGACCACCCGCAGGAAGGTCTGGCGTCCGTTGGCGCCGTCGAGCGCGGCGGCCTCCTTGAGTGCCGGGTCGAAGCCCTTCAGGCCGGCCAGGTAGAGGATCATGATGTATCCGGTGTGCCGCCAGCTGGAGGCGACCAGGACGGCCCACAGGTTGAGGTCGGGGTTGCCCAGCCAGTCGATGTGGTGGCTGGAACCGGCGGCGCTCAGGATGCCGTTGAGGAGCCCGGTGTCGGGGTTGTAGATGATCTCCCAGATGAAGCCGACGACGGCGAGGGAGAGCACCATCGGCAGGAAGATGGCGGTCTGGTAGACCCGCGTGAAGCGGATCTTCCGGTCGAGCTGGTAGGCGAGGAAGATGCCGAACGGGGTCGGCAGCAGGGCCGTGAACAGCAGCCAGATCACGTTGTGCCGCACCGCGGGCCAGAACGGCGGGTAGTTGGTGAAGATCTCCTTGTAGTTGTCCAGGCCGATCCAGTGGATGTCGGCCAGGTCGATGCCGTCCCAGGTGGTGAAGGACAGCCCCAGGGAGGCCAGTGCGGGCAGCCAGACGAAGAAGAGCAGGGCCGCCAGCGGGATGCCGATGATGACGGTGAGGAAGATCCGGTCGCCGGTGCCGAGGCGGCGCGGGCGGGCGCCCCGCGGGGCGGGGGGCGTGGTGGGCGCGGAGGACACGGTGCGTGAGACCTTTCCGGTCCTGGTCAGGCCGTGAAGAAGCGTGAGCGCTGGGACTCGATCTTCGTCAGCGTTCCCGAGCCGTCGTCGGGGTGGCTGAGCCACTCGGTCAGGCCGGGGAGTACGACGGTGGAGATGAAGCCGGGGTCACTGTCGCGGTCCGCGAACTGGCTGATCTGCTTGGCGGAGGCGATGAGGTCGGCGGACTTCTTCTGGAGCGCGTTGTACGAGCCGGTGCTCGCCTTGTCGTTGACGGCGAGGTTGCTCGGGTCGACGCCCATGTACAGCTCCTCGGTGTGGGCGCCGCCGAGGAACTCCAGGAACTTCTTGGCACCGGCCTCGTTCTTGGGCCGGCGGCTGAGCATGAAGCCGTCGGTGGGTGCCTCGACGGCGTCCTGACCGTGCGCGGCGTCGATCTCGGGGAAGGGGAAGAAGTCGATGTCGGCGCGTATCTTCTCGTCGGTGATCTGCTGTCCGAGGAAGAGACCGATGACGGCCATCCCGGACTTCTTGTCGAGCAGCGACTGGGCGGCGTCCTGCCAGGAACGGCCGGCAGCACCCTGCTGGTAGTAGGGGGCGAGTTCGCGCCAGTGGTCGAGGGTGGCGAGGGCGCGCTTGTCGGTCCAGGAAACCTTGCCGCGCATCAGGGACATGTGGAAGTCGTAGCCGTTGGTCCGCAGGTTCACGTAGTCGAAGGCGCCGAGGATGCTCCAGCTGTCGCCGCCGCCGTATCCGGAGGCGATCGGGGAGAGCCCGTCCTTCTTCATCCGCTTCGTGAGCGCGATGAACTCGCTCCACTTCTGCGGGACTTGGTAGCCGCGCTCCTTGAAGAGGCTCTTGCGGTAGAAGACGGCCCACGGGTAGTTGTACAGCGGCACGAAGTAGTACTTGCCGTCCTCGCCGCGGGAGAGCTGCTTGGTGGCCTCGCTGAAGTCGGCGCCTATCGTGTCCCACACGTCGTCGAGGGGGCTGCAGAGCTTCTTCTTGGCGAAGTACTGCATGCGGTAGCCGGCGAACCAGGTGAAGACGTCGTCGGGGGTGCCCTGCAGATAGGTGGAGATGCTCTTCTGGAAGGTGTCGTGGTCGACGGTGTTCGTCTTCACCGTCAGACCACTGTCCTTGGCGAACGCGTCGGTGACGGAGGCGTAGGCCTTCTTGGGGGTGGCGTCGGCGCCGTTGGATCCGAAGGTGACCGTCTTCGGGTCGGCCCCCGCTCCCCCGCCGCAAGCGGTCAGAACGGGCGCGGCCAGTGCGGCGGCGCCGAGTCCGAACAGTCCGCCGACGACTCTGCGGCGGCCCGGGTTACGCGCAGCCAGGGGATTGCGGCTCTGCTGCGTCATTGTTGCTCCTCACGCGTGTCCGTACATGTCTGATCTTCAGTGCGTGGCTGTGGTTCAGTACGTGCTGGTCGGTGCGTGGTGCGCTCGTCGGCGCTGCTCGCCCCTCAGGGCGTCGTGCTCCTCAGCGCGCGTCCGAGGTGGTGAAGGACTGGATGGCGGTGGCCGCCGCGCCACGTGCCCACTCCTCGAAGGGCAGCGGCCTGGTCTGTACGTCGCAGTCCGCGGCCGAACCGAACGCGGCCGCGGCGAACGCGTCACGGATCTGCTCGGCGAACAGGTCGTAGGCGGCCAGGCCCTCGCCGGAGATGATCACGCGCTCGGGGCCGAGGAGGTTGGCCACGGTCGCGATGCCCCGGCCGATCGCCGCTCCCGCCCGGGCGTACACCTCCCGGGCGCCGGGGTCGCCGTCGTGGGCGAGGGCCAGGGCCAGGGCCGCGGTGGCGTCGGCGACCCGCGCGCCGGTGACCTCCCGGATCCGGCCGACGATCGCGGGGTCCGAGGCGATCGCCTCGACGCAGCCCCGGTTGCCGCAGTGGCAGCGCGGGCCGGCCGGGTCGATCGCCACGTGCCCGATCTCACCGGCCACGCCGTGCGCTCCCGCCACCACCTGTCCGTGCACCACCAGGCCGCAGCCGATGCCCGCGCCGACGGTCACCAGCGCGAAGTCGGACAGCCCCACCCCGGCCCCGAACCACTGCTCGGCCACCGTCAGCGCCCGAACGTCGTTGTCGAGGGTGACCGGCAGTCCGGTCGTGGTCGCGGCCAGTTCGGCGAGGGGAACGTCGCGCCACTCCAGGAACGGCGAGTAACGCACCACCCCGGCCGCCCGGTCCACGTCACCCGAGACGGCGATGCCGAGCCCGCGGACCTGCACCCCGAAGCCGTCCGCCTCCGTCAGCAGTTCCTGTACGAGTCCCGCGACGGAGGTCAGTACCGCCTTGGGCTCGCGGGAGGTGAGCGGAACGCGCCGGGCGACCCGGATGCGGCAGCACAGGTCGGTGAGTACGGCGATGAGCTCGTCGCCCGTGACCTTGATCCCCAGGAACAGGGCCCTCCCGCCGTCGACCCGCACCGGGTTGGCGGGCCGCCCGAGGACGGGCTGCCGTGCGTCCTCCGCGATGTCCTCCACTAGATAGCCGGCCTCGATCAGCGGCCGGACCGCCTTGGTGACCGCCGCTGCCGACAGCTGGGTCCGCCCCGCTATCTCCGACCGCGTGAGCGGGCCGTGGGACAGCACGGTGGTGAAGATCTGGGAAGCGGCCGGCGTATGGGCCGGGAACGCCTCGGTGGGAGAGGTCGAGCGCATGGCCGGAACCTAAGGCCCTTATTTTCTGCTGTCAATGAAAGAAGCAGGATTCTCTTGAGGACGCTCCATGAGGCACCTGTGACCTATGAATTCCAGAATGCGAGCAAGCATTGACACGTGATCCAAGGTCAGGGTTGGCTTTTCCTTGTCTCGTACGTGAGCACCACCTGAACGTGAGGATCCATGTCGCCGATCTCCTTCGCCCCGGACACCGGGGTCTGGCTGCTGTCCACACCGCGCACCTCGTACGCGCTGCGGATCGACGAGACCGGAGCGCCCTGCCATGTCGCGTGGGGTCCACGACTGACGCCGGCGGAGGCCGAGGAGCTCGCCGTGCCACCCGCGCCCGAGGCCAGCAGCTTCGAGGGCAGGCCGCCCGTCGGGGAGGAGCTGCCGGTCGACGGCGGCACGCGCTACGGACCGCCGTCGCTGCAGGTCCGGTTCGCGGACGGCTCCCGCGCCTTCGAGTGGCAGCCGACCGGCCACCAGGTCGACGAGGGCGAGCTGACCCTGTCGTTCCGCGACCGCCGCTACCCGTTGCGGGTGGCGCTCCACTACCGGGTGCGCGAGGACACGGACGTCATCGAGCGCTGGACCGTCGTCCGCAACGACGGCGACGAGCCCGTCACCCTGCTGCGTGCCGACTCCGCCGCCTGGACCCTGCCGCCGCAGCGGGACTACCGGCTCAGCCATGTCACGGGCCAGTGGTCCGCCGAGAGCCAGCTGCGACGCGACCGGCTGCCGTACGGCGAAACCGTGTTGACCAGCCGTCGCGGGATCACCAGTCACCACGCGAACCCGTGGCTGATGCTCGACGCGGGTGAGGCGACGGAGGAGCACGGGCGGGTGTGGAGCGCCGCCCTCGCGTGGAGCGGGAGCTGGCGCGTCACCGTGCAGCGCACCCCCGACGGGCGGGCCGGATTCACCGGCGGCCCCGGCCAGGACGGTACGGCCGTGCCGCTGGCGCCGGGCGAGGAGTTCGCCACTCCTCCGTTCGCGGGACTGTGCACCGACGGCGGCTTCGGCGCGGCCAGCCGCGCCTGGCACGCGTACGTCCTGGCCCATGTCCTGCCCCACGCCGACGAGTTCGCCCCGGTGCTCTACAACTCCTGGGAGGCGACCGGCTTCGACGTCGACGAGGTCGGGCAGCAGGCGCTCGCCGAGCGGGCGGCGGCGCTCGGGGTGGAGCTCTACGTCGTCGACGACGGCTGGTTCGGGGCGCGCCGCAGCGACCGGGCGGGCCTCGGCGACTGGACACCTGCGCCCGACCGCTTCCCGGACGGGCTGACCCCGCTGGTCCGCGCGGTGCACGGGCTCGGGATGCGCTTCGGCCTCTGGGTGGAGCCCGAGATGGTGAACCCGGACAGCGACCTGTACCGCGAACACCCCGACTGGGTCCTGCACTTCCCCGGCCGCCCCCGCTCCGAGCTGCGCAATCAGCTGGTCCTCAACTTCGCCCGCCGTGACGTCGCCGACTGGGCCCACGGCTGGCTGACCCGGCTGGTCGGCGACCACGGCATCGACTTCCTCAAGTGGGACATGAACCGCGCGTTCAGCGAGGCCGGCTGGCCCGACCGGCAGGACGGCGCCGACCGTCTGGGCCCCGCGTACGTACGCAATCTCTACGGCGTCCTCGACCGTCTGCGCGCGGACCATCCGGCGCTGCGGATCGAGACGTGCAGTGGTGGCGGCGGCCGCGTCGACCTGGGCATTCTCTCCCGCACTGACCAGGCGTGGGCGTCGGACAACACCGACGCCGCCGACCGGATGGGGATCCAGCAGGGCTACGGCCAGATCTACCCCGCCCGCACGATGGGCGCCTGGGTGACCGACGTACCCAACCAGCTCACCGGCCGTACGGTCCCGCTGCGCTTCCGCTTCCACGTCGCGATGGCCGGGGCGCTCGGCATCGGGGGCGATCTCACGCGCTGGTCCGAGGAGGAACTGCGGGAGGGGGCCGACCTGGTCGCCACGTACAAGAAGGTCCGCCATCTCGTCCAGCACGGCAGGCTTGACCGGCTGTCGCCGCCCGCCGAGGACTCGGTCTGCGTGGTGCAGTACACCGCCGCGGACGCCTCGGAGACCCTGCTGCTCGCCTACCGGCGTGTCTCCCGCCACGGCGCGCCGAGGCTGCCGGTCCGGCCGCGTGGTCTGACCCCCGGGGGCCGCTACCGCGACGTCCGCTCCGGCGCCGTGCACCACTCCACGGTGCTCGGCGAGTACGGTCTCGACGTCGAGCTGCCGGCGGGCGACTGGTCCAGCACGGCAGTGCACCTCGTCCGGGAGGACTGACACCCCGTCAATGTGCTGGTGGGCCGCCCGATGTCGCTCTCGCCCGTCGGGCGCCCGTCAGTACCGCTGGGCCTTCGCCAGGACCGGGGTCAGCTGGGGTTGGGTGGGCTGTCTGCTGATGGCGACGGGCTGGGCGCGCTGACCCGGCTTGAGGTTCTCCGCGCCCACGAACCTGGTCTCGACGACCTTGCCGTCGGCGTTCTTGAAGTCGACCTGGACGGCGTACGAGGCCGTGCGATCGGTGTTGTTGGTGATGTTGAGGAGCACGGCGAGCAGGCCGCCGGTCTTCGCCCTGGGCAAGCCGCTCATGGCGACGTCGGACCGCGCGTTCCCGGGGCCCTGCACCTTCTTCAGCTCCGCCTGTGCCTGCGCGCTCGCGCGGGCCGTGTCGGCCGAGACGGACGCCTCGAACTCCGAGGCCGCGGCGGACAGCGAGGAGGCCGCCGCCGAGGCCGAGGCCCGGGCGGAGCCGATGATCGATGAGGCGGCCGAGGCCAGGGCGGACGGCGGTGTGCCGCTGAACGACGAGGTGTCCGGCGGGGTGGCTCGCGGGGTGACGGCGGCGGCGCCGCTGTCGCCGCCACTGTTCGTGCTGCACGAGACGAGCGCGGCGCCGCAGGTCAGGGTGGCCAGGAGGGCCGCGGTCGCGCGGCCGCGGCCGGTCCGTGCCGGGCCACCGTGGGTGCGTCTGCTCATGAAGCTCGTCCTCTTCCTGCCGGTCCGAAAACCCGGTCTGTGGGCCTCCCCCATGCTCCGTGCCCGGCTCCGCGTCCGCGATCGGTGCTGACCCGTTGGGGTTGCCCGGCCCCCGGCGAACCGGGGTCTCGGCGCGGGGCGGCACGAGGCGTCGTCGCCTCGGCTCCCGCCCGGGCGCAGGCATGAGGATCTCGAGAACTCCCGGTTCGGCGGAAAAGGGTGGGGCGGGACGATGCCGGGGCTGCTAGCGTCCGGGACACCGTGACATCGCGCGAGGAGGTGAGACCCATGAACGCCGTACCCCATGGGTGCTCCCCGTCTTCTTCACGGTTGGGCGATTGACGTAGCTGTCGCCGGGAGCGCCTCGACAAGGCACTCCCGAAAGGCGACAACTCATGCATTTCACCGCGGAGACATCGTCGAACGGTGTCGTCGAACGCAACTTCACTCTGGATGAGGTCACCGGCGTGCTCTGGTCACCCGCATCCGGCTCGGCCGGCGCACCCCTGGTCCTGATGGGGCACAGTGGCGGCCTGCACAAGAAGGCACCGGGAATCCTGGCCCGTGCACACCACTACGTGACCACCTGCGGATTCACCGTGGCCGCCATCGACGCGCCCGGACACGGCGACCGGCCGCGAAACGCGGAGGACAAGCAGTGGGTCGCCGCTCTCCTGCGGGCCCGGGCGGCAGGAGAGCCGATCGGCCCGATCATCGTCGACTTCAACGGCTCACTGGTCCAGCGCGCCGTGCCGGAATGGCAGACAACCCTGGACGCCCTCCAGGCACTGCCCGAGATCGGTACCGAGGCGCCGGTCGGCTATGGCGGCATGACGTTGGGCACCGCGACCGGACTGCTGCTGACGGCGATCGAACCCCGGATCACCGCCGCGACCTTCGGCGGGGTCTTCGTGTACGAGGCGCTGACCGAGGCGGCCAGGCAGATCACCATCCCGGTCGAGTTCCTGCTCCCGTGGGACGACGAGGAGATCAACCGCCAGTCCGGTCTCGCATTGTTCGACGCCTGCGCCTCGCAGGAGAAGGCGTTGCACGCCTACCCGGGCAGGCACAATCAGGTGCCTGGATACGAGGTCGACAACTCGGCCCGGTTCTTCCTGCGGCATCTCGGCCGGGCCGGCGCATCACCGGCCTGACCTGACGGCGGTGCCGGGAGACGTGAGCCACGGCGACCGGCAGGCGTCCGGAAAAGAACTTCTTGTCAGTTCCAGTGGACGGCAAAAGGAGAAGGCAAGGAGAGCTCTCTCCTTGCCACTCTCAACATATAGCGCAGTGGGGGGCTTGCCGCAAGACCCGGGTCACGGCGCAGAATCGTCGGCCGATGCCACAACCTGCGGAAATGGGGACACGACGTGCGTGTGTTGTTGTCGACGTATGGGCCCGGCCGGGCGGAGCGGTCGGCCGACTCGTCAGAGGGACGGCAACCAGGGAGGAGGACGTGCTCGACAAGAACTTCGACGGAGTTCGAGGCGCCGGTGATGCGATCGGCCGCCGCACCGCGACGGAGCACGGCTGCCTCGGAGGTATCGCGATGACTGAGCGGTACGTGTCGGACCTTCGAGAGGTTGACGAGACGCAGGTCGCGGTCATCGGCGGCAAGGGCGCGCACCTGGGCGGGCTGTCGCGGATCGAAGGCATCCGCGTGCCAGGTGGCTTCTGCGTGACGACGGACGCCTTCCGGCGGATCATGGCGGAAGCGCCGTCGATCGACGATCGGCTCGATCAGCTGTCGCGCCTGAACCCGGACGACCGTGAGGCGATCCGCACGCTCAGCGCGCAGATCCGCCGGACCATCGAGGGGATCGCCATCCCGGGCGATCTCGCGGCGGCGATCACCGGCGCGCTCGCCCAGCTCGGCGAGCAGGCCGCCTGCGCCGTACGGTCCAGCGCGACGGCAGAGGATCTGCCGACGGCCTCCTTCGCCGGCCAGCAGGACACGTACCTGAACGTCGTGGGGCCGACGGCGATCCTCCAGCACATCAGCCGGTGCTGGGCCTCGCTGTTCACCGAACGGGCCGTGACCTACCGCCAGCGGAACGGTATCGACCACCGTACGGTCCACATGGCCGTGGTCGTGCAGCGGATGGTCTTCCCGCATGCGGCCGGCATCCTGTTCACGGCCGACCCCGTCACGGGCAACCGGAAGGTCGCCACCGTGGACGCCGGCTTCGGCCTCGGCGAGGCCCTGGTCTCCGGCCTGGTGAACCCGGACGTCTTCAAGGTGCGACACGGCGAGATCGTCGCCAAGGTGATCGCCGCCAAACAGCGTGCCGTTCACGCCCTTCCGGTCGGCGGTACGCAGGAAGTGGCGGTCGACGCGCAGCGGCAGGAGGAGCCGGCGCTGACGGATGCGCAGGTCGTACGGCTCGTGCAGCTCGGGCGGCGGATCGAAGCGCACTTCGGCCGCCCGCAGGACATCGAATGGTGCCTGGTCGATGACGACTTCCAGATCGTTCAGAGCCGGCCGATCACCACGCTGTTCCCGATCCCGGAAAGCGGTGACCAGGAGAATCACGTCTACCTCTCCGTGGGGCATCAGCAGATGATGACCGACCCCATGAAGCCCCTGGGGATCTCCATGTGGCAGCTGACGGCCATGGCGCCCATGCACGAGGCCGGCGGGAGGCTGTTCGTGGACGCCACCCGGCGCCTGGCCTCGCCCGCGAGCCGCGCCGGCTTCCTGGACCTCGTGGGGAGAGGCGATCCGCTGGTCAGGGACGCTCTGGAGACCGTCCTCGACCGCGACGACTTCGTCCCGTCGCTCCCGGACGCGGGCCCCGGCAGGCCGCCGGCCAGCAGCGCGTCCGCCCCGATCGAGAACGATCCGGCCATCGTCACCGAGCTGATCGAGCGCAGCCAGGCGTCCATCGCCGCCCTGCAGCGCGACATCCGGACGAAGACCGGACCGGCGCTGTTCGACTTCCTGCTGGAGGCCTTCGAGGAGCACAAGCGAGTCCTCAGTGATCCGCTGAGCATGCAGGCGATCATGGCCGGGATGGAGGCCACCTGGTGGCTCAACGACACGCTGCAGGAGTGGCTGGGCGAGAAGAACGCGGCTGACACGCTCACGCTGTCCGCCCCCGACAACGTCACGTCGGAGATGGGACTGGCGCTGCTCGACGTCGCTGACGTGATCCGCCCGCATTCGGAGGTGGTGGCCTTCCTCCAGGGCGTCGAGGACGAGGGCTTCCTGGACGAGTTGGCGAAGCTCGCGGGCGGGACCGAAGCGCGCGACGCCATCGAGGCCTACCTCGACCGATACGGCATGCGCTGCGTCGGCGAGATCGACATCACGAGGCCACGTTGGCGCGAGCGCCCCACCACGCTCGTGCCCGTGATCCTCGACAACGTCAGGAACTTCGAGCCGGGCGCCGCCGAGCGGCGCTTCGAACAAGGGCGGCAGAAGGCGCGGAAGAAGGAACAGGACGTGCTGTCACGCTTGCGGGCCCTGCCGGACGGGGACCGGAAAGCCGACGAGGCCAAGCGGATGATCGATCGGGTCAGAACCTTCATCGGGTACCGGGAGTACCCGAAGTACGGCATCATCAGCCGCTACTTCGTCTACAAGCAGGCCCTGTTGGAGGAGGCCGAGCGCCTCGTGCAGGCAGGCCTGCTTCCTGAGCAGGAGGACATCTTCTACCTCACGTTCCAGGAACTCCACGACGTCGTGCGCTCGAACCAGGTGGATGACCGGCTCATCCAGCAGCGCAAGGACGCCTTCCGGTCGTACCACGCGCTCACACCGCCCCGGGTGCTCACCTCGGACGGTGAGGCCGTCACCGGGGCGTACCGGCGCGACGACGTGCCGGCCGGCGCCTTGGTCGGCCTCCCGGTTTCCGCCGGGACCATCGAGGGGAGGGCCCGCGTCATCCTTGACATCGCGGAGGCCGATCTCGAAGCGGGCGACATCCTGGTCACGACCTTCACGGACCCCAGTTGGTCGCCGCTGTTCGTCGCAGTCGCGGGCCTGGTGACGGAGGTGGGCGGCCAGATGACCCATGGCGCGGTGATCGCCCGGGAGTACGGCCTGCCGGCCGTCGTGGGCGTGGCGCAGGCCACCCGGCTGATCCGGGACGGGCAGCGGATCCGCGTGCACGGAACCGACGGGTACGTCGAGATCCTGCCTTGACCGACCACACCGGGAAGCCCCATCCGTAGCTTCCGAGTCAACTTGACCCGGCCGTGAACGACCGGGCTTGGAAGTAGGGCACCACAGGCTGTGGTGTGGCCTCCTCCGTCCAGACACCTAGAAAGGTGCTGGGACGCGTGACTCACGCCCCGCAATCCACACAGCCTCACCGCGAGCGGCGATGTTGTGGGAAGCATTCCGGTCGGCGTGGGCAACGACCCCGCACCCCCGGCAGATGAAAAGCCCCTGGTCGACACGGTTGCGCTTGTCGATGTGGCCGCACTCGGCGCATGTCTGCGACGTGTACGCGGGATCAACGAAGACCAGGGGCACGCCGGCCCGCTTGGCCTTGTAGACGATGAAGTCTCCGAGCTGGGCAAAGGCCCAGGAGTGGAGCGTGACCCGTTGGGGCTTGCGAAGCCGTACCCTCTGCCGGATTCCGCCCAGGTCTTCCAGGGCGATGCCGGCCGAGGTGCGTTCAGCCTCGGTCACGATCGTCTTGGCGATGATGTGGTTGGTGTTCTTGACGTGCCGCTGTTCGCGGCGGGAGCGCTCCTTCAACCGGCGTTTGGCGGACTGGGTGCGCTTCTTCTGGAGCTTGGCCCGCAGGGCAAGCTGACGCTTGCGGTAGCGGCCCAGACCGCGCCCGGCGGCCTGGTAGCCGGTGGACGTGGTGGCGATGTTGGCGATGCCGAGGTCCACGCCGATGAAGCCGTCCGGTTCGTACGTCTCGGCCTCGGGGACCTCGCAGGTGGCGATCAGGTAGAACACGCCGTCACGTTCGATCAGGTCCGATTCGCCCTTGCGGTACTCGCGGAGCGTCTTGAGCGCGTCCGGTGAGCAGGCGAAGCGGACGTTCTTGAGTCGTCCGGCGGTGGTCCAGATGGAGACGGTCTGCGCGTCGTACTGCCAGGACAAGCACCGGTCGTCAAACGGGTGCGCGGCCTCAGGGCGGAAGGCGACCGGCTTGGACTCGGCCTTCTTCCGGCGCTTGGAGCCGGGCTTGCCGAGGTTTTCCGCCCGCAGGTTCGCCCGCAGCGTGGTGTAGGCGTCCACGACTTTCCTGATCGTGTGCTGTGCGGCCTGCGCTCCGAGACCGGCCGCTTTCAGCTCGGCGTAGGTGTGCTTGCGCAGCTCGTACTCACGCGGCACACCACGGGCGAAAGCCACCCCGGACACCCAGTTGGCCCGGTCATTGACCGTGTGCAAGGTCGCGCCGACAGCGGAAGCCTGCGCGGCATCCGGCGCCAGTTTGACCTGCACGACGATCTTCATGTGAGTCATCGTACTCAGGTGGTCTATGTCACCACGCTGGGAACCAAACCCCAATATCCGCAGGGGCCGCACGGTCGTCCACACCCTCCACGCCCACTTGGTCTTCACGCCCAAGTACCGGCGCGGGCCGTTCACCGACGAGATCCTGCGACGCTGCGAGGAAGTCATGCGAGCCTTCTGCGCCGACTTCGAAACCGAACTGGTCGAGTTCAACGGCGAGAAGGATCACGTCCACCTCCTCGTGCACTACCCACCCAAGGTCTCCATCTCCAAGCTGGTCGGTTCCCGCAAAGGCGTCTCCGCCCGCAGACTCCGCCAGGAGTACCCCGACCACATCCGCAAGTACCTGTGGGGCGACCACTTCTGGTCCCCGTCCTACTTCGCCGCGTCCTGCGGCGGCGCCCCGCTGAGCATCATCAAGGAGTACATCGAGAACCAGAAGCGCCCGCAGTAGACAGCTGAGGCCAAAACAGTGCAGACCCATGGACGCGCGCGGGTCAGAGCAGTCCACACAAGCGCTTCCTCCCGGGCCTGAACACCCGGGGTTGCCCGCTAGATCATGCTGAACAACGCCAAGCAGCGAGGCCCGAGGCCGGTAAGGAGAGCCTGGCGGCTTGCGGTGCGAATCCCCCGTCGCCAGTCGTGATCACGGCCGGACAGCGCGGGGGGCGCACCCTGAGTGGGGAACGGTCCGGCGATGAGAGACCGACCGCATCAGGCGGATTCGGTCCCCACAGCGCCGGTGCCACAGCCGCCGGCCGACTGTCGGGACCGGCACGCCCAACAGTCGGTACGGCACTGCCGGGCTCGCCCCGGCTCGCATGGTGTCCGTTCCGGAAGCGAGTCCTTACGGGTGTGCGATGTCGGTGATCACCTGGTCGTACCGCCGAACGTTCCCGGTGAACGTGTAGTTGGGGTACCTCGGCCGCAGACGGGTCAGGGCCGCGTCGACGAAGGCCCACATGTCGCCGACATCGGCGGTGGCGTCGAAGATGGCGTGGGTCAGCCATTCGCCCTCGTCGTTGGCCACGTAGGCTTCGTACTTCTGCGCTTCGGTGGTGACGGCCATGGGTGTACCGGTCTCCTGGTTCGTGGCCTGCCGGGTGTCGTCGCTGTTGTCGTCCACGGTGGTGGCTGCCTGCGCTGTCCCTGCCGCGGTGAGAAGCGCTGCCGCTGCGGCCGTGCCGGTCGCGGCGCCCAGCATGGTCCGCCGGGAAATCTCTGACACAGTTCTCCCCCTGTGTTGGCCCCTCCCGGTGAGAGGCCGCAGCCGACCATACATTCAAGTCCCTTTAAAACCAGAGCGGTTGGAAGAAATTCGCACCCTCACTCGCGCGACGACCTGGGGATTCCTGACGAGTGCCCTGAAAGCCTTCTGGATGGCTGACGCGAGGTCAAGACTCCTCCGTTACAGGGCTGTTGATGATCACCTCGTATCGTGGTGATCAACACGGCGCTCGTCGGCGCCCCTCATGCAACGGAGAAGAACCACCATGCGCCTGTTCCACGCCGCTGCCGCTCTCGCCGCCACGTCCGCCCTGGCCCTGACGCTCACCGCCTGCGGGAACGGCAGCGGCAACGACGCCTCGGGCGACCAGTCGCCCGCACCGGCTTCCTCTCCCTCGGCCACTGCGACCGGCGGCGGCCCGGCCGAGAACGCGGGTGCCACCAAGGATGCGGGCAGCAGCACCGGCGGCGGTACGGGCACCAGCACCGGCAGCAGTGGCGGCACCGGCGCGGGCCGCTGCCACACCGCCGGGCTGGGCTTCTCGTTCGGCTCCGGCGACGGCAAGGTCAGCAGCTCGGACGACCAGCAGCAGCTGGCCGTGGTGCTGAAGAACAAGACGTCCGCCGCGTGCACCATCCAGGGCTTCCCCGGGGTCGACCTGAAGTCCTCCGGCGGCAGCTGGTCGCTGACCCGCAGCGGTGCGACGCCCAAGAAGGTCACCGTGGCCGCCGGCAGCAGCACGACGTTCACCCTCACCTTCCTGCCGTGGAACCAGGGCAGCGGCACCGAGTTCAAGGCCACCTCGGTCGTCATCACCCCGCCGAACGAGACCACCTCGACCACCCTGGCCTGGCCCGGCGGCAGCGTCCTGCTCCAGGACGGCGCCACGCACCCCGGCACCTACACCGGCCCGGTCGGCGGCTGACGGCAACTGGCCCGGGCCGCACCCGAGACGTCGTCCTGGCGTGGGTCTCTCGTCGGCTGCGTGCGCCACAACCTGGCCAGGGGCGAGCACGTGGACACGACGAGGGACCCCGCCTCTACGATGGACCGATGGCAGCGATCAAGCAGATACAGGTCACCTTCGACTGCGCAGAACCTGAGCGCGTCGCTCGTTTCTGGTGCGAGGTGTTGGGGTACGTCGTACCGCCGCCGCCGGAGGGGTTTGCCACGTGGGACGATTTCGATCGCGCACTGCCGCCCGAGCGTCAGGGTTCGGCGTTCGCCTGCATTGATCCCTCAGGTGTGGGCCCGCGACTGTATTTCCAGCGCGTCCCCGAAGGCAAGGTCGTCAAGAATCGGGTGCATCTGGACGTGCGGGTCGGCACCGGGCTCGTGGGTGAAGAGCGCCTGGCCGCACTCGAGGCCGAATGCGCACGACTGGTCGCGCTCGGCGCTGTACGCGGGCGACTGCTGCTTGCCGATGCCAACAACGAGTCGTGCCTCGTGATGCAGGACATCGAGGGCAACGAGTTCTGTCTCGACTGAGGAGCCGCGAACGTGGCACCTTCGGGAGTCGGCTGGTGCGGTTCGCCATCACGAGGGTCGCCGTTCCGCGGGGCATCCACTCTCAGTCCGCGTGGACGCCGCCTTCGGTGTGGGAGGCACCCTCGGTCGCCGCCATGTCCTGCGTGCCGATGACGCCGAGCAACTCGAGCTGTGCGGCGCCCTCGGTGCCGGGCGGGGCCGTGAACCACAGGAGGCGCTGGCGGCCGTCCTCGCTGAACAGACTGTGGCAGTCCAACTCGATGACGCCCAGCGCGGGATGCACGATGCGCTTGTGATCGGTGCGGCGCAGGCCGACATCGTGGGTGTCCCACAGGGCGGCGAACTCCGCGCTGCGCCGCCGCAGTGCGGCAGTCATCCCGGCGACCTCGGTGTCGCGGCCCCGGCGGGCGGCGACCGCCTGCAGGTCGGCGACGAAGACGCGTGAGTGGTGCGCATGGTCCTCGGGCGGGTAGACCGCGCGGGCGGCCGGATCGGTGAACCAGCGGTACGCGAAGCCGGTGGCGGGGCCGCGCGGCTCCGGAGCCCGGCCGAGCAGTGCCGCGGCCAGCTCGTTCTGGACGAGGGTCTCGTGCAGGTCGGTGATGACCTGGGCCGGGGTGGTGGCCAGCCGGTCCAGCAGCCCGAGCAGGGCGGGCTGCACGTGCCGCGCGCTCGCGCCGTGCGCCGATGCGGGCAGCGGCCGGTCGGCGAGGTGGAACAGGTGGTCGCGCTGGTCGCCGCCCAGCCGCAGCGCCCGGGCGAGAGCGGCCAGTGTCTGGGACGAGGGCTGGGCGCCGCGCCCCCGCTCCAGCTCGGTGTAGTAGTCGGCCGACAGACCCGCCAGTTGCGCAACCTCCTCGCGCCGCAGACCGGGCACCCGGCGCCGGGGCCCGGCGGGCAGGCCGACGTCGGCCGGCCGGATCCGATCACGCCGGGACCTGAGGAACGCCGCAAGCTCGGGAAGGTTCACCCGCTCATCGTCGCCTCTCCGGCGGGGTCCGAGCCAGGGGCTGGTGACCCCCGGGTGGGCTCAGCCCTGGCCGGAGCAGGTGACTCGGACAGATGGTTGCCCCATCGGGGTCGACCTCCTGCTCGTTGTGAGCACCTCCGACGCCCCCGCACGAAGAGGAGAGAGCACCATGCCATTCGCGAACTTCAAGGTCCCCGCCGGCACCCTCACCGCAGAGCAGAAGGAGCAGATCATCACGCGCACCACCGACCTGTACGCCGAGATCTTCGGCGACCGCGCCCGGGCCACCACCCTCGTACTGGTCGAAGAGGTCGCCGACGCCGGATGGGGCATCGGCGGCGGTGTCCTGACGCTTGCCAAGATCCAGCAGACGTCGCAGGAGTGACGGCCCGGCCGGTCACCGCCCGCACCACGGCCGTGTGCGTCGCCCTGTGGAGGGCAGCGCGGGAACTCGTCGACGGTCATGAAGCCGTCCGGCAAGCCCTTCGGCCGAACCAGGCCCGGTGGCGGCGCCGACGGGCGGCTCGACGAGGTGGGCGACCATCTCGGCCCGGTGCGCGAGGGAGCGTCGGTGCGCGGCAAGGACTCGTGGGTGCCTCCCGTTGCGGAGGAACCGGTGCCGGCCGCCCGGGCAGGCGCGTTGAGCCAGTGGCATGCATCTACCGGTCACCACTACCTCCGGTTCTCGGACGGCCCTCCGCCCTGGATACCTGGAGGGCGCAACGACGCGAGTTGTCTGCCGGGATGCATCTCCTTCGCGAAGGAGCGGGCGGACGGCAGTGCTGCCTTCCGGGTCGGGAGCGGATTCCTGTTGCAGACCCCTGACCCGGTGCTGCTGCCCACCCCGGAGGCCGTGGTCGCTGTTGAGGCCCTGGTGAAGGTTCTGACCACCGACATCCACTCCCATCGATCGCGACGCAGTGGTGGTGGGTTCGCCTGCATCGATTCCGGCCCGGATCGCGGCCACGGTGCCTCCGTGCGGTGGAGTGTGCTCGGTACCTCCCGGCGGACGGCCTCGTCGGACGACCTCGCTGTCGATTCCCTACAGGGCGATCATTCGCACTTGCCAGCCGCTCACGCGCGCCTCTCGACCGTCTTCGCCACTCACGTTGCCTCGTCGTAGGAGCGGCGGGCCGCTTCGATCGCGTCGTTGTGGTCGGTCGCCCACTGCACGAAGGTGTAGAAGGTCTCGCGCAGGCCGTGCCCCAGAGGGGTCAGCTCGTATTCCACCCGGGGTGGCACCTGTGGGTAGACGGTGCGCGTCAGCAGGCCGTCGCGCTCCAGGTGGCGCAGGGTGATGGTGAGCATGCGTTGGGAGATGCCGGGGACCTGATCGCGGAGGACTCCGAAGCGCAGCGGGCCTGCCGCGAGGATGCCGACCACCAGCACCGACCACTTGTCACCGACGCGGTCCAGGGTCTCGCGGATCCCGGCGCCGTTGTCCGGCCAGGCCGCGCACGGGTGCGGCGGGACTGTCCACGGCGCAGACGGAGTCTCGGAGGACGCGGGCGGAGTCTCAGAGGAGTCGTCGGCCGCCGGAGCGTGGGAGGCGGCAGGGGCGTCGTGGGGATCAGCGGTGTTACTACCGAACATGCGTGTGCCTTTTGTGAGCATCGTCCTGAGTTACTACCGTGGCGTTACCTACAAAGGGTAACTATTGAGAGGGGCTCCTCATGCCCACACCCCCGTCCACCATCGCCGTCGTCGGCGCCGGAGCCAACCTGGGCCGCTCCATCGCCCGCCGATTCGGCAGCGTGGGCCACCGCGTAGCCCTGATCGCCCGCAACCGGCACAATCTGGAGGCCCTCGCTTCCTCCCTCGCCGACGAGGGCATCACCGCCGGCGTCTACCCGGCCGACGCCAGCGACGAGAAGACGCTGACCGATGCCCTCGAGGCCGCCTCCGGCGACCTGGGCCGCATCGGCGTCCTGTCCTACAGCCCCGCCCCGGTGTGGAACCACGCCGGTGAGGGCCTGCCCGACCTGGCCGCCATGGGCTTCACCAGCACCCTGGAGACCACCCCGGCCTCCGCCCGCGCCCAGTTCGATCTCACGGTCGGTGGCGCGCTGACCGCCGCTGCCGCCGTGCTGCCCGCGATGCGCGAAGCCCGCGACGGAGCGCTGCTGTTCACCACCGGTCGCTCCGCTGTCGACCCCCTGCCGTTCCTGGGCAACGCGGGCATCGCCCAGGCGGGCCTGCGCAACTGGGCCGGCGGCGCCCACACCGAACTGGCCTCCGACGGTGTCTACGTCGGCCACCTGAGCGTGGGCGTACCCATCCTGCCCGGCGCCGGAGAGGGCGACCCCGACGCCATCGCCGACCGCTGGTACCAACTGGCCCAAGCCCGGGACACCTTCGAGACCACCATCGGCTTCTGAACCCGTGGCGCTCAGCCCCTCCCCAGGGGCTGAGCGCCACAACATCAGGCGGAGCCTGGGATCGGCGCCGCCCGGGGGGGCAGTTGGGGATCGGCCGCGGTGGAAGCGAGGCGGTCTCGCATTCCATGGACATCGGTCTCGCGGCCGACCTGCGTCAGACAGTTTCGCCGCCGACCTGCACGGGACAGCTCGCGGCCGACCCGCGCCGGATACTCGAGTGCCATCGGCTCGACATGGCCCGGACCGACCAGCCCCAGCACCACCGCGTTCGACGCCGAGCGGTGCCGTGACGCCGCCTCAAAGGCTCTCGGCCCGCCCCGTCTCGGTTCACGATCACCCGCACGCGACCCGGACACATCACGACCCGGGCGCACAGGGGGATGGACCCCAGCTGGACCAGACCAATCCTGCCGGAATCGTTGACATGTACGGCACCCGCCGCAATTCTGAGAGCGCTCTCAACGAGAACCGGACGGCTCCACTCCGCCGGAATCCACCTCGTTGCAATCCCCCCACTCAAGGAGAGAGCGAGTGCCCAGAAGGCTCAGGAGTCTTAAATGGCATGCCCTGGCGGTGGCGGCGGCCACCACCAGCGCGGCGCTTCTCACGTTCGGCGCCCCCTCCGACGCGAACGCGGCCGTCCCCACGACAATCCCGCTGAAGCTCACGAACAACTCCGGCCGCAGCGAACCCGTGTACATCTACGACCTCGGAACACTCCTCTCGACGGGCCAGCAGGGCTGGGCCGACGCGAACGGCACGTTCCACGCCTGGCCCGCCGGCGGCAATCCGCCGACGCCCGCGCCCGACGCTTCGATCACGGGACCGGCGGGCGGCCAGTCGATGACGATCCGGATGCCGAAGTTCTCCGGCCGGATCTACTTCTCCTACGGCCGGAAACTCGACTTCCGCCTGACCACCGGCGGCCTGGTGCAGCCGGCCGTGCAGAACCCGAGCGACCCCAACCACAACATCCTCTTCAACTGGTCGGAGTACACGCTCAACGACTCCGGGCTATGGATCAACAGCACCCAGGTCGACATGTTCTCGGCCCCGTACGCCGTCGGGGTCCAGCTCGCCGACGGGAGCACCAAGAACACCGGCCACCTCAAAACGGGCGGCTACACCGGGTTCTTCAACGCCCTGCGCGGTCAGCCGGGCGGCTGGGCCAATCTGATCCAGACCCGGTCCGACGGCACCGTCCTGCGGGCACTGGCTCCCGGCCACGGCATCGAGGCGGGCGCGCTGCCGGGCACCGTCATAGACGACTACATCAACCGCGTGTGGCAGAAGTACAGTTCGTCGACGCTGACGGTGACGCCGTTCACCGATCAGCCGAACACCAAGTACTTCGGGCGGGTCTCCGGTGACGTCATGAACTTCACCAACGGCGCCGGAGCGGTCGTCACCAGCTTCCAGAAGCCCGACTCGGACAGCGTCTTCGGTTGCTACAAGCGGCTGGACGCCCCCAACGACCTGGTACGCGGGCCCATTTCACGAACCTTGTGCGCGGGCTTCAACCGCTCGACCCTTCTCACCAACCCCAACCAGCCGGACACGAGCTCGGCGAACTTCTACCAGGACACGGTGACCAACCAGTACGCCCGCAAGATCCACGCGCAGATGGCCGACGGCAAGGCCTATGCGTTCGCCTTCGACGACGTCGGCAACCACGAGTCCCTCGTCCACGACGGCAACCCCCGACAGGCGTACGTCACGCTGGACCCGTTCAACTGACGCACACGGAAGAGCTAGGGCCTGTCCGGCACCGGGCAGGTGGTCCGCTGCACGAGGTCGTGCCAGCCGGACTCCAGGCGCTCGAGGGGCATCCCGTATTGGCGCGTCAGGTGGTGGACCAGGGCGGGTTCCAGGTAGCCCATGAGGGTCTGGGCGAGGAGAACGCCGTCCGCGCCGGGCACGGCCTCGCGCAGGAGCATGGCGACATGGGTGAAGCGGACGCGGTACTGGGCGGAACTGAAGCGACGGGAGGCGTCCGGCTCGGCGGCGATGTACAGGTCGAGCCGGTCGTGGATCTCGCGCAGGGCCCGGCAGCCGAAGGCGTGCAGGCGGTCCGCCGCTGACGCGCCGGGGCCGAGAGGTGGCGGGCCGCTGAGGAAGGCGGCCTGGAACTGCTGCTCGGTGTGGTCGAGCAGGGCCATCAGCAGGCCGGTGCGGTCACCGAAGCGCCGGAAGACGGTTCCCTTGCCCACCGAGGCCGCGGCGGCGACGGCTTCCATGGTCACATTGGCGACCCCGTGCTCCTCCACCAGGCGGGTGGCGGCCTCCAGCAGCCGGGCGCGGTTGCGTGCGGCGTCGGCGCGGAGCTGCGGCGCGGCGGGCCCGACGGTCAGCTCCAGCGGAACCGGGGCTCCCGAGGGTTCCTGCCCCTTCGGGAAGGGCGGAAGTGGGGTGGACATGAACACAGCGTAACGGCAGAAGGGGGCAACTGGACCCTGGTCCGTTTAGGTGCTACAACATTAAACAGACCAGCAAGCGGACCTCGGTCCGCTTTATTGCCGCAATGTTTCGTCCCCGGGAGTTCCCCATGTCCGTACGCATCCTCGCGCTCGTCGGCAGCCTTCGCGCCGGCTCCCACAACCGCCAGCTCGCGGAGGCGGCTGTCAAGCTCGCCCCCGAAGGCGCGGAGATCGAGCTGTTCGAGGGACTCGCCGAGGTCCCGTTCTACAACGAGGACCTCGACGTCGAGGGCAAGGTGCCGGCCGCCGCCACCGCCCTCCGTGAGGCCGCGGGCCGCGCCGACGCCTTCCTGCTCTTCTCGCCGGAGTACAACGGCACGATCACCGCTGTCCTGAAGAACGCCATCGACTGGCTGTCGCGTCCGTACGGCGCCGGCGCCTTCACCGGCAAGCCCGCCGCCGTGGTCGGCACCGCGTTCGGTCAGTTCGGTGGCGTCTGGGCGCAGGACGAGGCCCGCAAGGCCCTCGGGATCGCCGGTGCCGCCGTCCTGGAGGACCTCAAGCTCTCCGTTCCCGGCTCCGTGACCCGCTTCGCCGAGACCCACCCGGTCGACGACGCCGAGGTCGCCGCCCAGCTCACCGAGGTCGTCGCCCGCCTGCACAGCCAGGTCGGCACCGCCAGCGCCGCCTGACGACTCCCCCCAGGGCCGGTCCGGTGCCACCGGACCGGCCCTTCGCGCGTTCCCGGCAGCCGCCGACCGCCCCCAACGACCCCCGGTTGTCAGCGATCTTGGCGGAACCGAACCCTCCGGGCCAAGATGCCCGCATGAAGGGTGATCTCTTTTCCAGTGACCACATGGTGCAGCCCGCCGTCACGCCGGGCATGACCATCCAGAACGCCAAATCGATCAAGTACGCCGTCAACGGCGACATGCTCGCGCGCCAGGGGGCGATGATCGCCTACCGGGGGAATCTGCAGTTCGAGCGCAAGGGCCAAGGCGTGGGCGGCATGCTCAAGCGGGCGGTCACCGGTGAGGGACTGCCGCTGATGACGGTGCGCGGGCAGGGCGAGGCCTGGTTCGCGCACGAGGCGCAGAACTGTTTCATCATCGACATCGAGCCGGGCGACCTGTTCACCGTGAACGGGCGCAACGTCCTGTGCTTCGACTCCACGCTGTCGTACGAGATAAAGACCGTGAAGGGCGCGGGCGTCACCGGCGGCGGCATCTTCAACAGCGTCTTCAGCGGTCACGGCAGACTGGGGCTGATCTGCGAGGGCAACCCGCTGGTGATACCCGTCTCGCCGCAGCAGCCGGTGTACGTCGACACGGACGCGGTCGTCGGCTGGACCGCGCAGCTCCACACCTCGCTGCACCGCTCGCAGTCGATCGGTTCGATGATCCGCGGCGGCTCGGGCGAGGCCGTGCAGCTGAAGCTGGAGGGCGACGGCCTGGTCGTCGTACGGCCGAGTGAGGCGACTCCGCAGAAGGCACAGCAGCACTGACGCCGGGGGGAACGGCGAAAGGGGCCCCGCCCGGAGGCGGGGCCCCTTCTTCTGGTGCCGTCCTGCTCGTACCGGCCGTCAGCGTCCGGCGGCCGGGGTGTTGGCGGTGGTGACGTTGACGGCGGCCCACGCCGCGTCCACCGCCCGGTACTCGGCGCTGGTCGCTCCGTACATGTCGGCGGCGGCCTTGAGGGTCGCGGTCCGCGCGTCGTGGAAGTCGGTCGTGGAGACCATGTAGCGGGTCAGCGCGCGGTAGAAGATCGCGGTCGCCTTGGCGCGTCCGATGCCGGTCACCCGCGAACCGTCGTACGTCGGCGAGTCGTACGTCACACCGCCGATCGTCTTGCGGCCACTGCCCTCGGCGAGCAGGTAGTACGCGTGCGACGAGACGCCGGAACCGGCGTGCACCTCGGTGTCGTACGCCTCGGGCGACCAGTAGTCGATGGTGCCCTCCAGCTTGTCCAGGGAGGGGTGGTCGAGGCGGCGCAGGAACTTCTGGGCGAGGCCCAGCTTCTCGCCCATGAGGTAGTTGGGCGGGTTCTTCGGGTTGTTGGCGGAGAACTCGACGTTGGACCCGAAGATGTCGGCGAGTGACTCGTTGAGCGCGCCCGGCTCGCCGTACTGGTTGCCGTCCGCGTCCACCCGGGTGGGTTCGAGGGCGGCGGTGGCGTCGACGACGCCGTGGGTCAGCTCGTGGCCGGTGACGTCCAGGACGACCAGCGGCTTCTTGAACATGGCGCCGTCACCGTCGCCGTAGAGCATGCAGCCGCACGTCGAGTCCCAGAAGGCGTTGCCGACCTTGCGGCCGAAGTGGACCATCGCGCGGGCGCCGGTGCTGTTGTTCTTGATGCCCTTGCGGCCGAAGGTCTTCTTGTAGAAGTCCAGCGTCTGGGTGATGCCGTACTGGGCGTCGACCGCGGTGGTGGTCCGGTTGGCGGTGGTGCCGGTGCCCCACTTGTTGGTGGTGCTGGTGAACTTCGTGCCGCGCGAGAAGGCTTCCAGTTCCGCGCCCTTGGCGTCCCGGGTCTCGGTGTTCCAGCGGGTGGGGTCCTTGAGGAGGAAGCTGGTGCGCGCGGTCCGGGTCGTGGTCAGCGTCACCTTGCCGGCGAAGAGGGAAATGCCGCTGCCGGTCGCCTTGACCGGGTAGCGGGCAGCCGCCGTCGCGCCGAGGAGGCCGGACGGCTGGGTGGCCACGCCCGTCACCGGGCTCGCCGTCTCGCCCTTCTCCCGCAGCGTCCTCTCCAGGTGCGGCGAGATGAACTCGTCGCTGTCGGGGGTGTTGCTGCGGATCCGCCCGCTCTGCGCGTCCACGACGACCGTGCGGGAACCGCCGGCCTCGGTGGTGTCGCTGTCGATCACGCGCACCTGGTAGGCGAGGGCGGCGGCGCCGTCGCGGGCGTCGACGACGAGTTCGGCGCTGCCCGCGTCGCCCTGGGCGACCGCGGCGGCCTTCTGTTCGGCCTGCTGGGGCGTCAGCTTCGCCTCGGTCGTGGCCGGCTTGACGGCGTGGTCGGCGGCCCTGGTCACGCCCAGGTAGGCGGACTGCTTGCCGAGGTGGACGACGAGGTCGCCGCCGAGCACCGGGAGTCCCTGATGGCTGCGGACGAAGCGGACGTGCTGCTTGCCGTCCGGGTCCGTCATGACGTCCGTGGCCCGCAGGGTGTCACCCGGGCCGACACCGGTGGCCGGGGCGTGGGCGAACGCGGCGGCCCGGGCGGCCTCCACCGGCGAGGAGGCCGAAGTCGCGGCGCGGGCGGGCGAGTCGGGCGTCGCGAAGGCGGGGCCCGCCGGAAGCGTGGCCGCCGTCGTCACCGCGACGGCGATCGCCACGCGGCGTATGTGGGGTCTACGCACTGAGTTCCTTCGAACGGGGGCGGCCGGCGTCACCAACCGCCCTGGAGCACGGCGCCGTTGAACGCCGTGGAGGCTGTCGGGCCCTTCCGACAGATGCGACGAGGGGGGCGCTGGTTGCCCGACGAGGTCCACCGACCCGCACATGTGATCGATGTCGCAGCGCCTCCGGCCCACGGCGGGGGGAGCCGGAGGGGCGCAGGTGTCAGATCGTGCGGTGGGCGAGGGAGGAGAGGAGCGTCCGCAGGTCCGCGGCGGGACGCGGGGCCAGGGAGGCTCCCGCCAGCAGGGTGTCCGCCGCGGTGAGATGCCGGCGCGCCGCGCCCAGGGCCGCCGTGCGACCACCGGCCCGCTCGACCAGGGTCGCCGCCCGGCGTACGGCACCGTCGTCGAGGACGGCGGTGGAGGCGAGGAGTTCGGCGAGCGGGGAGCGGCCCGGCGCGGCCAGGGCGGCGAGAACGGGCAGGGTCTTCTTCCCGTGCCGCAGATCACCGTGCACCGGCTTCCCGGTGACGGCCGGATCGCCCCAGATGCCGAGCAGGTCGTCGGCGATCTGGAAGGCCACCCCGAGATGACGTCCGGCACGGTCCAGGGCGGCGGCGGTCTCCCGCGGCGCGCCCGCGGACCCGGCCCCGACGGCCAGCGCGCAGCCGAGCAGGGCACCGGTCTTGTGCTCGGCCATCGCCTCGTACTCCCCCGCACTCACCGCGTCGGGGCCTGTCCAGGGGCGGTGGGCGAACAGCAGGTCGTCGGCCTGACCGCGGACCAGGTCGCGCGAGGCCCTCGTCAACCGCCGCACTGCCGCCGCGGCGTGGGCGGTCGCGGGCGCCGCGGTGAGGGTCTCGACGGCCAGGGCGAAGAGCGCGTCGCCCGTGAGGACGGCGGGGCCGGTGCCGTAGGCCTTCCACACGGCGGGACGGCCGCGGCGCAGCGCGTCGTCGTCCATGATGTCGTCGTGCAGGAGCGAGAAGGTGTGCAGCAGTTCCACCGCCACCGCGCCCGGCACGCCCGCCTCGGCGCAGCCTCCGGCCGCCTCGGCCCCGAGTACGGCGAGTGCCTGTCGTACGCCCTTGCCCTGGCGGTGGGCCGCGGGGGCGCCGCCGACCTCGCAGCGGCCCAGCGCGTAGCCGGCCATCTCCGCCACCCAGGGGTGCAGCCCGTCGACCGCCTCCGCGAGGGCCGGGGCGACCAGTTCGCGGCAGCGCGCCAGGATCTCCGGGGCGGCGGGCGGCGCCGTCAGGACCGTACGGGGAGAGGTCATCGGCCTGCCTCCGTGTCCACGCCCTCCGCCGGGGTGAGGCCGAGCTCCGTCCGCGCCCGTTCGACCATCTCCCGGGCGTGCCGCAGCCCGATGCCCTCCAACACGCGGGCCAGTTCGGTGAGTTCGGCGGCGGTCTCGGCGTGGTCGCGGCCGAGCCTGGCCAGGGACTTGACCAGCCCGAGCCGGGACAGCGCCCGGCCGCGCGGCTCGCTCATCGCCTCGAACTCCGCCAGTGCCTGCGCGTAGAGGTCCCGGGCCCGCTCATAACGCCCCGCCCGGTAGAGGACGTTGCCGCGCATCTTGTGGTTGTAGGCGAGGGCCCCGGACAGGTTCATCGCCCGGCAGGACACCTCCGCCTCGCTCAGCAGTGCCAGCGCGCGGTCCGGGTCCCGGTCGCGTACGGAGACGATGTCCGCGAGGCCGCGCAAAGCCCAGGCGTGGCCGCGCCGGTCCTCGGCGCGCGCGGCGATCTCGGCCGCTTCCTCGAACATGGCGTACGCGGTGTCGTAGGCGCCGGTGTTGCGGTGTATCTGTGCGATGCCCTCCAGGGCCCACACGGTGTGGCGGGCCTCGCCGCGCTTGCGGGCCTCGGCCAGCAGTTGTTCGTGCAGGGCGGTCACGGCGGCGTAGTCGCCCTGGATGCGGCCGGTCTCCGCCAGGCCCGCCAGGGAGTAGCCGCGTACGACGACGTCCCCGGACCGCTCGCCGAGTTCGGCGGCCAGTCGCAGCAGCCGCCAGGCCAGCGGGAACGCCCCGCGCTGGCGGGCCAGGGTGCCGCCGCTCCACAGCGCCCACGCCATCGCGCCGGTGTCCCGGGCCGCGCGGGCGGTGCGGTAGCTCGCCTTCCATGCCCGGTCGGCGTCGGCCACCTGCCCGAGCCTGCGGTGCGCCTCGGCGACCGCCAGGCCCGACCGGGCCGCCTCGGCACGGGCGCCCTCGCGCTCGGCGGCGCGCAGTTGCTCGGTACCCGCCGCCAGGACATCGGTCAGCGAGGAGTTCACGGACAGGGTGGTCAAAGCGCCCTGGTACTCGGGGGCGAAGGCCTTGCCGTACATGGATCCCTTTCGATCGGCTGACTTGCACGGATCGGCGGCACCCGACGACTCGACTGCGCACCTACGTATACACACTCTGTATACACACCTTGTATACATGGAGCGTATAGTGTGCTGGATTTCCACTCGGGAATCCCTGCCGTATCGCGGCTGCCGCGCCGCCCATCCGTTGCCGATCAAGACGGTGATGGCGTCCACCAGGTTGCCTGTCGCGAAAAAGAAGCGCGAACCTCCGTCGCCCCAGGCATAGTTGGGCCCCGTGTCAAACAGAGAACCAGAAGCGCAAACGATCCCCGAGGGCCCGATGCGTCCCGGCGAGTTCCCGATCGACGCCTCGCTCGTGCGACGACTGCTGGCCGCGCAGTTCCCACGATGGGCCGAGCTGCCCCTGAAGCGCTTCCCGTCGGCGGGTACCGTCAACGCCCTGTACCGGCTCGGCGACAACCTGACCGTACGCCTCCCCCGGATCGAAGGAGGCTCCGAGGACGTGGCCAAAGAAGCGCACTGGGTGCCGCGGCTCGCCCCGCTGCTCCCGGCCACCGTCCCCGAGATCCTCGCCACCGGCACACCCGGCGAGGGCTACCCGTGGCCCTGGATGGTGCAGCGCTGGCTCGACGGCGAACCCCCGCACGCCGGCCGTCTCAGCGACCCGCTGCCCCTGGCCGCCGGCCTCGGCGCCTTCGTGGCCGCGCTGCGCCGGGTCCGGCTGCCCGACGGGCCGACCGCCTACCGGGGCGTGCCCCTGTCCACCGCCGATGCCATGACGCGCGCCGCGCTCGACGAGCTGCGCGGCACGATCGACACCTCCGCCGCCACCGCCGCCTGGGAGGCGGCGCTCGCCGCGCCCGCATGGACCGGTCCGCCCATCTGGGTCCACTCCGATCTGATGCCCGGCAATCTGCTCATCCGCGGGGGCCGGCTCGACGCCGTGCTGGACTTCGGCACCGTCGGCGTCGGCGACCCGGCCTGCGACCTCATCCCGGCCTGGAACCTGCTCCCCGCCGAGGCGCGGGACACCTTCCGGCAGGCGGCGGGCGCCGACGACGCCACCTGGGCACGGGGACGCGGCTGGGCCCTGTCCATGGCGCTCCTCCAGCTCCCGTACTACCGCGTCACCAATCCGGTGATCGCCGCCAACGCCGAGCACGTCATCCACGCGGTCCTCACGGAGGCCGACGGCAGACCCTGAGACATTAATGGAACGTATATTCGAATACGGAGTACGCTGGAGGCATGTCCACGCACCTCCAGGGCTCGCTGTTCGACCAGACCGACGAGCTCCACCTCAGTCAGTTGAACGCGCTGCGCCGGACGGTCCTGGGCGACGGGGCCTGGATCGACCTGTTGCCCGGATGGCTCAGCGGCGCCGACGCCCTGTTCGCACGGCTCGTCGACGAGGTGCCGTGGCGGGCGGAGCGGCGGCAGATGTACGAGCACATGGTGGACGTACCGAGGCTGCTCGCGTACTACCGGGCGGGCGACGCGCTGCCGCACCCGGTCCTCGACGAGGCGCGACAGGCGCTGTCCGCGCACTACGCCCGCGAGCTGGGCGAACCGTTCACCACCGCGGGCCTGTGCTACTACCGGGACGGCCGCGACAGCGTGGCCTGGCACGGGGACCGGATCGGGCGGGGCGCACGGGAGGACACCATGGTCGCGATCCTCTCCGTGGGCGCTCCGCGCGACCTGTTGCTGCGCCCGCGCCACGGCGGGGAGACCCTGCGGCGCCCGCTCGGACACGGCGACCTGATCGTGATGGGCGGCTCCTGCCAGCGCACCTGGGAGCACGCCATTCCCAAGACGGCGCGGGCGGCGGGGCCGCGGATCAGCGTCCAGTTCCGTCCGAACGGCGTGAACTGAGACGGGGGCGGGTGTTCCGGTCCGGCAGGGCCCTTCGCCTCACGGCGTCAGGAGTGCCTGGACCGTGGGGCCGTACCGGTCGACGATGTCCTCGATCGCGGTGGCGCGCAGCCGGGTGCCGCGTGCGATGCCGTACATCGCGCCGAGCCCGAGCAGTGTGCCGACGGCGAGTTCGGCGCGCAGGCCCGCGTCGGGGCCGCTCAGCCGCAGGGCGAGGCGGTCACTGACCTGGGTGCGGAAGTTGGCGCGCATGATGTCGCCCTGGTCGCCCTGTCGCGGGGCGAAGATGATCCGTAGGACGGGGTCGGCTCCACGCTCGGTCTGGCCGACGAGCACCTGGCGGACCATGTGGGCGCCGAGTTGGTCCAGGGGTGCGTCCAGGAGGGCGGCGGCGTCCGTCTCGAAGGACATCACGCGCCCGAAGAGCGCGTCCTTGTTCCCGAAGTACTTGAGGATCAGCGGAGCGCTCACCCCCGCGCGGTCGGCGATCGCCTTGAGCGTGATGTCCGCGTGGGCGTGCCGGGCCATCAGATGGCGGGCCGCGCGGAGGATGGCCGCCTTCGTGGCCTCGGCGTCGCGCCGCGGTGGGTCGATCGGGGCCGCGCTGAGTCCGGGGGGCGGAGTGGACACGGTGCTCAGGCTCCTTCGAATGCCTCGTCCCGAGGTACGTCCGAACTGCTGGAGGCCCGTCGGGTGTCAGGGAGTGTGGGGTCGGCGGGTATGACGAGGGCGGCGGCACAGGCCACCAGTGCGACCGTACCCGCCATGGCGAAGGCCAGCAGATAGCCGTGCAGCGTGGGGATCGGGGCACCCCCGACGAGGCTGGTGTGGTGGACCAGGATGGCGGCGACGGCGGCGCTGCTCACGGCCTGGCCGACGGTGCGCATCAGCACGTTGACGCCATTCGCGGACGCGGTCTGCCCGGCGGGCACGGCGCGCAGGATGAGGGTGGGCAGCGCCGAGTAGGAGAACGCCGTTCCCGTCGCGCAGACCGCGGAGCCCAGCAGGATCACCAGCAGGCTGTGGCTGTTGATGATGCGTATGCCGTAACCGGCGGCGATGACCAGGGTGCCGAGGGCCAGCGTCACCCGGGCGCCGCGGGCCGCCGAGATACGCGCCGAGACCGGCGAGAGCAGCAGCATGATCACCCCGCCGGGCAGCAGGACCAGGCCCGTCGCCACGATGGACAGCTCGAGGCCGTAGCCGGTCGCCTTGGGCGCCTGCACCAGCTGCGCCGTCACCAGGGAGTTGGCGTAGAAGGCGAAGCCGGTCAGGAGCGCCGCGATATGAGGCAGGGCGACGCGGGGACTGGTCGCCAGTTTCAGGTCGACCAGGGGGCGTGCGGCGCGCAGTTGCTGCGCCCACCACAGGCCGAGGACACAGACGCTCCCTACGAACAGGCCGAGGATCCGGGGGCTGGTCCAGCCCCACTGGCCGCCCTGTGACACCCCCAGCAGCAGACAGGAGAGCCCCAGGGCCAGACCCAGCGCGCCGGTCATGTCGAAGCGGCCCGGCTCGCGGACGGGCGACTCGCGCACCGCCCACCAGGCCAGCCCCGTCCCGAGGGCGCCGACCGCGGTCGTCCCCCAGAACATGACGTGCCAGCTGGCGTACTGAACCACCATCGCGGCGATCGGCAGGCCGAGGGCGGCGCCGATCCCGACGGTGGAACTCATCAGCGCCACCGCGGAACCCGTGCGCTCGGGCGGCAGTTCGTCCCGCAGGAGACTGATCGACAGCGGTACGACGGCGGCCGCGGCCCCTTGCAGGGCTCGGGCCGCGATGAGTATGCGGATGTCGGACGTGAGGGCGCACATGAGCGAGCCGACCGTCATCATCCCGAGGGAGATCAGCAACACCTTCTTCTTGCCGTACATGTCGCCGGCGCGGCCCAGCACGGGGTTGAGCACCGCTCCGGTCAGCAGCGTCGCCGTCACCATCCAGGACACGGCACCCGCCGACGCACCCGTCAGCCTCGGCAGGTCGGGCAGCAGCGGCACCACCACCACCTGCATGACGGCCATGAGGCTCCCGCCGAGCGCGAGGACCGGGACCGTCAGTCGGTCACGCAGTGCCACCATGAACACTCCAGAAATCGGCGCGAAGAAGAAGGGTGAATAGCAATTCACCATAGCTGGTGAATTGCTATTCACCCAAGGGGCGCCCTACTTCAGTGGGTGCTACCGGCGCGAGCGGGCCTGCACCGTGCGCGCCACGCGCGGACCCAGCCAGCGCTTGAACCGGCGCAGCGCCTCCAGTTGCCCGGCCGCGCGGTCGATCCGGTAGTACAGCTGCGGCGGGATGTACGGGAGCAGTGGAGAGTGCCGCTGGCCGAGCAGGGCGAACATCTGCGCCGGAGGGAGACGGATGTAACGCGGCAGGTTCTCGTACCACTGGGCGCTGTGCCGGGCGGCGCTCTGCACCGACAACAGCGCCGTCCTGCGCTCCTGTTCGTAGTGGGCGAGGGCGGCGGACAGTTCCCGGTGCTCGCCCAGGGCTCCGACCAGGGAGATGGCGTCCTCCAGGGCGAGGGTGGTCCCCGCGCCGATCGAGTAGTGCGTGGTGTGGGCGGCGTCGCCGAGCAGGACGAGGTTGCCGCGGCTCCAGGTGCGGTTGGTCAGGGTGCGGAAGTTCAGCCACTGCGCGCTGCCGTCGGCCTGCGCCCGCCCGATCAGTCCGTGTCCGCCGAGGAGGTCGACGAAGAGCTTCTCCAGCAGCGCCAGGCCGTCGGCCTCGCTCGCCCGGTCCAGCCCGAGACCGGTCCAGGTCTCCGGCGCGCACTCGACGACGCAGGTGCTCTGCCGGGCGCTGAATCCGTAGGCGTAGCACCAGATCCAGCCGTGGTCCGTCTCCACGAAGGCGAAGGTGAAGGAGTCGAGGACCTTGGTGGTGCCGAGCCAGATGTACAAGTTGCGGCCCAGGGTGATGTCACTGCCGAAGTGGTCGGCGTGACGGGCGCGCAGTGCGCTGTTGACTCCGTCACCGGCGACGACGAGATCGGCCTCGGGCAGCCGGTCCGCGGTGACCTCGTGCTCGAACTCGACGCGTACGCCCAGGGATCGGGCCCGTTGCGCGAGGAGGTCGAGCAGGGGCCGACGGCCGATGCCGAACCCCTCGTCACCGTGATGGACCGTCGTCCGGTCGCCGACGTGGGCGACTCCGTCGCTCCAGCACACCGAGTGGTCGCGGACGGCGCGCGCGGACTCGGGGTCGCCCTCGTGGAGTTTGTCGAGCAGGCCCGCCCAGTACGTCACTCCCCAGCCGTAGGTCGATCCGGCCGGGTTCCGTTCGTAGACGGCGATGTCGTGGGACGGGTCCTGGCGCTTCATCAGGATCGAGAAGTACAGGCTCGCGGGTCCGCCACCGACGCACGCGATCTTCACGCGCACTCCAATTCGTCACACAAAGCGGTCGATTGATCACGTAGAGTAGCAGGCGCCTGTGACCCCCGCGGTTCGCGCCAGCTTGCGGGCGTGAGCCGCGCCACCCGCCACCGGCCGCCCCGGGAAGATCATCGGCGGAGCGTCCGCCGGCCGGAGGAATTCCGCCTTCCGGTCGATCACGGACACGCGCTACAGCAAGATCATCTTGGTTCAACCTTGCACGACATTTACTTAATTGTCCTGATCGCGGCCAACCGACATCCGGCGATTTCTCCCGCTCTCCGACGAACCGATAGGCATATCGGGTCATCGACCGAGCTTGATCGCAGGAGGTCTCCGCATGCCGGAACTCACCCGTCGCCGTGCCCTCGGGGCCGCGGCCGCCCTCGCCGCCGCAGCCGGCACCCAGACCGTCGCCGTGGCCAGGGCCTCGGACACCGGACACCACGGCGGGCCCGAGGCCTTCGACGAGGTCTACCGGGGTCGTCGCATCACGGGCCGCGCCGTCGCCGGCGGCGGTCACCATCACGAACACGGCGCCGGGTACGCCGTGTTCATCGACGGGGTCGAACTGCACGTGATGCAGAACGCCGACGGCAGCTGGATCAGCGTCGTCAGCCACTACGACCCGGTACCCACCCCGCGGGTCGCCGCCCGCGCCGCGGTCGTGGAACTCCAGGGGGCACCGCTCGTCCCCCTCGGCATGCCCATGCCCCAGCAGTGACCCAGCCCCGTCAGCACACCGTGGAGTCCCGCACATGACCGTACGCAAGAACCAGGCGAACCTGACCGCCGACGAGAAGCGGCGTTTCACCGACGCGCTCCTCCAGCTGAAGCGCAGTGGCCGGTACGACGCCTTCGTCACCACGCACAACGCGTTCATCCTCGGCGACACGGACAACGGCGAACGGACGGGCCACCGTTCGCCCTCCTTCCTGCCCTGGCACCGCAGATTCCTGCTGGAGTTCGAGCGGGCACTGCAGTCCGTGGACGCCTCCGTCGCCCTCCCGTACTGGGACTGGAGCACCGACCGTTCGCCCCGTTCCACCCTGTGGGCCCCCGACTTCCTCGGCGGCACCGGGCGCAGCCTGGACGGCCGGGTGATGGACGGCCCCTTCGCGGCCTCCGCGGGCAACTGGCCGATCAGCGTGCGCGTCGACGGCCGTACGTATCTGCGGCGTTCGCTCGGCAGCGGTGCCCGTGAGCTGCCGACCCGCGCGGAGGTGGACTCCGTGCTCGGCATGGCGACGTACGACATGGCGCCCTGGAACAGTTCCTCGGACGGTTTCCGCAATCACCTCGAAGGGTGGCGCGGCGTCAACCTCCACAACCGGGTACACGTATGGGTCGGCGGCCAGATGGCCACCGGTGTCTCCCCCAACGATCCCGTCTTCTGGCTGCACCACGCCTACATAGACAAGCTCTGGGCCGACTGGCAGCGCCGCCACCCCGCCTCCGGCTATCTGCCACTCGCCGGCACCCCCGACGTCGTGGACCTCGACGAGACCATGAAGCCGTGGAACGACGTGAAACCGGCGGACCTGCTGGATCACACCGCGTTCTACACCTTCGACACCGTCTGACCGCGCGTTCACAGGTCCGGTCGCATTCGCCCCTCCTCTCCGGGAGGGGCGAACGTGACCCCACGCCGCTCGTCTGGACGTCCTCCACCTGCCAGCCGTCCGCGTACCCCATCCGCACGTGCGGTGCGGTGGTCTCCGTCCCGTCCTGATGCAGCAGGACGACGGGGCGCTCGGTGAGCACGACGGCGTCCTCCCACGGCCACCAGGCGCCCACCTGGTACAAGTGTTCTCCCTCGTGGACGAGGGAGATTCCTGCCTGCCTTGCGGTGGCGGGCTTGACGCCACGGGGACGCCTGCCGACTGCCCTCCCGGCAGCCGGGATCAGGGGGGCCATCCGGTACAGGTGCGCCCGTCACCGTCGGGCAACTCCGCCGGCAGGGCCGGCGCCGCCCGTGCCGACGGTTCGGACGAGGGCTGCCAGGCGGCACGGGTATGCACGGCTGCGGCCACCGGCTCGGGCAGCCAACCGTCCCCCAACGGGCCGGAGTTGACAGCCGGTGCGCCGCCGGCCGCTCGGGCCGGCCGGTCCAGCAACGTGGGCACGGTGGGCCGCCCGCCAGGCTCCTTGACGAGGCACTCCGCCACCAAGTCCCGTACGTCGGGCGGGAGTCGGCGCAGGTCGTGTTCCTCGTAGACGACCCGGAAGCTCAGGGCGTGCGCCGAACCGGTCCCGAACGACCCGGCCCCGGTGGCGGTGAAGGCCAGGACCGCGCCCAGGGAGAAGACGTCACGGGCCGGCGACCGGCTTGCCGGTCAGCTGCTCGGGAGACATGAACCCAGGCGTGCCCACCGCCACGCCGGTCCGGGTCAGCGCGCTCGCCTCCCCGGTCACCGAGATCCCGAAGTCGATCACCCGCGGTCCGTCCGGGGCGAGCAGGATGCTGGGCGGCTTGAGGTCCCGGTGGACCACCTCGGCCGCGTGGATCGCCTCCAGGGCCTCGGCAAGTCCCGCGCCGCGCGCCGGCACCGGGCCCTCGGGCCACGGCCGTGCGCCGCCACGGCATCGCCCAACGGGACCCCGGGCACCTACGCGGTCGCCAGCCACGCGGGCGAACCCTCCGGATCGGCGTCGACCACCCCGGCGGTGAACACGCCGTTCACCCGCCGGACCGCGGCGACCTCCCGGGCGAACCGGCGCCGGAAGTCACCGTCGTCCGCCAGTTCCGGGGCGCACCACCTTGACCGCGACCGCCCGCCCTCCCGGCGAACGCCCGAGGTAGACGCGCCCCATCCCGCCCGCACCGAGCCGCGCCACGATCCGGTAGCGCCCCACCTGACGCGGGTCCCCCGCCTCCGGAGCCTCGAACGCCTCCACGCAACCCCCTGCAAGGCCCCAAGCCCCGGGCCGGTGCCGAAGATCCCGCACCCTCCCCGACGCGCCCCGTCTTCGCACCAGTGTCCGCCACGCACTTCGGGGGCTGTCCGCCGGACGTTCGGCGGACAGCCCCCGAAGGAGACCGAGGCAGGGTGAGTACTAGGCGTTGCTGGGCTCGGCCGTACGGCACTCGGGGTGCCCCCAGCCCTGACCGTTCTTGGCGATGGGCTCGCCCGCCGCGTAGGAGCGGCCGCAGACGCAGCGGCCCGGGAACTTGGCCTTGATCGTACGGGCCGACGTGCCCTGCCGGGGCGTCTTGGCGGAGGCGGTGGCCGTGGTGCGGCGGCGGCCGGCGCCGGAGGGGGCCGGGGTGTCGGGGGACGGCGGGGGCTCCGGGGAGCCGAGGTCGCTGCCGGCGGGCTGCTGGGCGAGGGCTGCCTGGCTCGCGGCGCGGTCGGCGAAGTCGTTCAGCCGGTCGCCGTCGACCTGGTGGGCGGGGACGTAACGGAACTCCACGGCGCGGCCGTCGAGGAGTTCGTCGATACGCGCGACCAGTTCCTGGTTGGCGACCGGCTTTCCGGCGGCCGTCTTCCACCCCTTGCGCTTCCAGCCGGGCAGCCAGGTCGTGACGGCCTTCATCGCGTACTGGGAGTCCATCCGGATCTCCAGCGGGACGTCCGGCGCGATCGCCGTCAACAGGCGCTCCAGCGCGGTGAGTTCGGCGACGTTGTTCGTCGCCGTGCCCAGCGCTCCCGCCTCCCAGCGGGTGGGCGTCTCCGCGCCGTCGGCCACGACCCACGCCCATCCGGCCGGTCCCGGGTTTCCCTTCGAAGCCCCGTCACAGGCGGCCACCACACGTTCAAGCATGTCCCCGATCATGCCACGGTCCGGCGGCGGCTCCCCGCACGGGCCGGAGCACGCTCTCCCGCATCCGGGGGCTGGTGCCGAGCAGCCGCATACCCAGCAGCGTCGCCGTGTGCAGGACGTACTTGCCATCACGATGGCTGGCGACCAGCCCCCCGTCGCGCAGCACGCCGATCTGGTAGCTGGCGCTGGGCAGCGCGATCCCCACGGCCTCGGCCACCTCGGAGGTGGTGCGGGCACTCTGTCCGGCGACCTCGGTCAGTACGGCGGCCCTGGTGCGGCCGAGCAGGCGCTCGACCCCGCCGTCCGTACCGTCCGCGACGGCGAGCGGAGTCTTCGCCACCGGGTACACGAGCACGGGATCCAAACCGGGGTCCGCCAGCGCGGTCGGTCTGCGCCAGCAGAAGTAGGAGGGCACCAGGAGAAGTCCGCGGCCCTCCAGATACAGGTCGCGCTGGACCGGATAGTCCACTTCGAGCACGGGGGCATTCCAGCGCGCGACCGGGCGCAGGCTCTCCAGCAGTGCCTGGGTGCCGCCGTCGAGGAGGGCTCGGGCGCGCACCCCGACATCGTTGCCGACCGCCGTACGAATATGCAGCCAGTGCGGTTCCAGGAGACCGCGGAAGTAGATCCCCAGGGAGTTCGCCAGCACCTTGAGCGCGTCGCTGCCCGGTCTGCCCAGCGAGGCGGCCCAGTTCGGGACCGGACGCGACTCGGCCAGCCGCGACAGTTCGCGGACCAGTTGCACGCGCGGTGTGCGCAGCAACTGGTCGAGTCCGGCGGAAAGACCGCCGCCGGTGACCGGCGGGGTGAGGAAGTCCGGAATATAGCCGGTGGCGGGGATCAGGGCGCGCAAGGGGCGCAGCGCGCGGACCAGGTTCGAGTCACCGGAGAATCGTTGCCGCGCCGAGCGACGCCAATGTCCGAATTCCAGGGGTCCCTGGCCGGATTCCAGACGGCAGACGCTGCACATCAGTTCCCACAGGGGATCAGGCTGCCGGGCCACTCGAATGTTCTGAAGGTCGTCCGAAGTGAAGTGAATGCGGAGCATGAGGTCTCTTTCGCTCGCAATCCTTGTGGGGGGTTCGGCCGTTCGAACGTGCCGCAACCACAAGAGGGGACGAGTAACCGCATGCGCATGGTTGCCCGGGAGGCAAAAGGCCCGGTCCGCCCCGGAGGAATTCCGCCATTCTCCGGGGGGCCGGTCCGTGGGGGATCCGTGGTCCGATCAGGACACGTCGGTCGCCTTGGGCATCGCGCCCTCGGTCGTCTTGACGTCGATCACGGAGAACGCCGCGCCCTGCGGGTCACTCAGCGCGGCGAAGCGGCCGAACGGGCTGCTCATCGGCCCGAAGCGGAGAATCGCGCCCTGTTCGGTGGCCTTCGCGACCGCGGCGTCGCAGTCCTCGACGGTGAAGTACACGTTGAAGTACGGCGGGACCTCGGGCGGGAAGTCGTCCGTCATCCGCATCCGGCCGAGGACCGGATCCTCGCCGAGGTCGTACAGCCTGAAGTCGACGGCGTCGTCGTCCAGCTGCTTCATGCGGTATCCGAAGACGGCCGAGAAGAAGGTGTCCGACTTCTCGGGCTCACGGGTGAAGACCTCGGCCCAGCAGTACGCGCCGGGCACGCCCCGGGCCTCGAAGCCCTCGTGTCGGCCGGGCTGCCAGACTCCGAAGACGACCCCGCTCGGGTCCCGGGCGATCGCCATCGTGCCGAAGTCGCCGACCTGCATCGGCTCCATCAGCACCTCGCCGCCGTCGGTCCGGATCTTCTGGGCGGTGGCGGCGGCGTCGGGCGAGGCGAGGTACAGACACCAGGCGGACTGGCCCTCCTGGCCGGGCATGGGCGGGACGACGGCGGCCACCGCCTTGCCGTTCGCGTAGGCCTGGGTGTAGTTGCCGTACTCCGAGGACGACTCGCCGAACGTCCAGCCGAGCACCTCACCGTAGAAACTCTTCGCTCCCTCGACATCGCTGAACATCGCGTCCGCCCAGCAGGGCGTTCCCTCGGGCTGTACGGCCATGGCGTTCCACTCTCCCCGGTTCGTTACGGTTCATTCCGGTTTCACGCTAGCCAGCCTCCCTCAGGGCCGCGCGCCGAGCGGGACGCCCTGGACGACACTGGAGAGAGGCCTCGGGTGGTCTTCGACGGGACGGGGACACGGGATGATGCACGCGTGGGAAGTGGCCCGGCCCGGGCCGATCGAGGGGGAAGCGCTGCGTTTCGTCGAGCGGCCCGTCCCGGTGCCGGGGGCCGACGAGCTTCTCGTCCATGTGCGCGCGTGCGGGGTGTGCCGCACCGACCTGCACGTCACCGAGGGAGACCTGCCGGTGCGCCGGCCCCGGGTCACGCCCGGGCACGAGGTCGTCGGCGTGGTCGCGGCGACGGGCGAGGACGTGCTCGACCACGCGGTCGGCGACCGGGTGGGCGTCGCCTGGCTGCGCCGTACGGACGGCACGTGCGGGTACTGCGCGCGCGGGTCCGAGAACCTCTGCCCGGCCTCCGCATACACAGGCTGGGACGCCGACGGCGGCTACGCGGAGTACACGACCGTCCCGGCGGCCTTCGCCTACCGGCTGCCCGGCGAGGTGGACGACATCGCGCTGGCGCCGCTGCTGTGCGCGGGCATCATCGGCTACCGCGCGCTGCTGCGGGCCGCGCTGCCGGACGCCGGACGGCTCGGCCTGTACGGGTTCGGCGGCAGCGCCCATCTGTGCGCGCAGCTGGCCCTCGCGCAGGGCGCCACCGTGCACGTCCTGACGCGTGACCCGGCCGCGCGGCGGCTCGCGCTGGAACTCGGGGCCGCGTCCGCCCGGGGCGCGTACGACGAGCCGCCCGAGCCGCTGGACAGCGCGATCCTGTTCGCTCCGGTCGGCGACCTGGTCCCGGTCGCGTTGCGGGCCCTCGACCGGGGCGGGATCCTGTCGGTCGCCGGGATCCATCTGAGCGACACCCCGCCGCTGCACTACGAGAGCGACCTGTTCTACGAGAAGGAGCTGCGCAGCGTCACCTCCAACACCCGCCGGGACGGGCGGGACTTCCTGGCGCTGGCGGCCCGCCACGGCGTACGTGCCACGACGCACGTCTACCCGCTGTCCGAGGCACAGCGGGCCCTGCGGGACCTCAAGGCCGGCCGTTTCGACGGGGCGGCCGTGCTGGTGAACGAATTCCCGGCGCGCAGCTGAGCATGCGCGCCCGCGACGCACGTGCGTGGATGGAACCAGACGTGTGTGCGACGGTGGAGGTGGCATGACGGGCCGAGGCGGTGACGACGCTACGGGGGCAGGGGCGTCGTTCGCCGCGATGGAGGACGCCGTCGAGGCGATCGGCACCACCCTGGACGAGCGGACCACCTGCAAGGAGCTCGCGGAGTACGTGTGCCGGGAGGTCTGCGACGCCGCCGCGGTGGATCTGCTGCCCACGGACGTCCCGGCCGCACAGCACGCGCACGAGCCGAACCTGACCCGTGTCGCCACGGGTGGCCGGACTGAGTTGCTCACCCCTTGGACCCCGCAGGGCGCCCGCCCGCTGTCCGTCCAGGCGCTCGACGAGGGGCTTCCGATCACGGCGTCGCTCGACCTGTCCGGCACGGCCCCCCGGGAGGTCATGACGGTGCCGCTGCTGGCGCACGGCCACCTTTTCGGAGTGCTGCTGGCCGTCCGGCAGGGGCGGGCCTTCAGCGACCGGGGAACCGCCGTCACGCACTACGCGGCACGGCTCACGGCGGTCCACCTCGGCCACTCACGGCAGCACGACGCCGTACGGGACACCGTGCTCTCCCTGCAGCGGGCCCTGCTGTCCGAACCGGGCCGCCCGCATCCCAACCTCGACCTCGCCACCCGCTATCTGCCGTCCGGCAGCAGCGTCCTGGTGGGCGGGGACTGGTTCGAGACGGTACGGCTGCACTTCGGGCGCACTCTGCTGGTGGTGGGCGACGTCATGGGGCACGGGCTGGACGCCGCGGTGGACATGAACGCGTACCGCTCGATGCTGCGCTACGTCGCCTCGACGGATCTGCCGCCGCACCGGGTGCTGCGCCGCCTGGACGCGGCCGTCTCCGAGGACAGCGCCCGGCGTCCGGCGACCTGTCTGCTCGTCCAGGTCGACCCGGCCCGGGGCACGGCCACGCTGGCCAGCGCCGGGCATCTGCCGCCGGTCGTGTTCGCCGGGGACGGCACCGGGGAACTCCTGCAGCTGGCGGTCGGTCCGCCGCTGGGCACCGGCGTGGGGGGCTACGAGGCGGTCATGCGCGCGCTCGCTCCCGAGGACACCCTGATGATGTTCACCGACGGTCTGGTGGAGCGGCGCGGTGAGGACATCGACGCCTCGCTCGCCCGGCTGGCCGGGCTGCGGCTGCCTCCCGGGACCAGTGTCGACGCGGCCGTCGACCGGGTCCTCGTAGGGCTCGACGCCCGGCACGCGGAGGACGACGTGGCGCTGCTGGCAGCCCGCATCCGCCACCGTCCCCCGGCCTGAGGCCCGACGCCGCCGTGACCGACGTACGTCTTCCCCCTTCTGGCCCGCTGTGCTTGCCTGGGGACCCCTTTCGGCGGGCGGGGCGGGAGTTGCTTCATGCGGAGGCCGTGGATCGTGGGGGTGCTGTTGGCCGGGCTGCTGCTCGGCGCGTGCGGGGATCCCGCGTCGGGGCCGGAGCAGTCGCCGCCGGATCCCGCGTTGCCCACGGCCGCTCCGTCACCGACCACGACCACCGCCCAGCGCCCCGCCGCCTCACCCACCGCTCCCACGGCAGCTGACGCAACGGCGAAGGCGCCCACCGTTCTCTATCTCGGGGACTCGCTCGCCATGGAGAGCCAGAAGGTGCTCGGACACTCGCTCCGGGAGCAGGTGAACGCCCGTTACACGAGCGCCCCCTATTCCGGCACCACCCTCTGCGACTACCTGGAGGGGACCGGGGAGCGATCCCTCGTACCACCCGCGGCGAAGGCCGCCGCGCTGGTGCGCTCGCTGCGTCCGGACTTCGTGGTGCTCCAGTTCTGGGGCAACTCCTGGGGCTACACGCCCTGTATGGACGGCATCACGTACGACGAGGAACCGGCCACGTACGTCAAGCGGTACGCGGCGGACATGCAGCGGCTGACCGAGCAGATCGCGGACGCGGGCGGCGCCCGCCGGCCCCGGATCGTCTGGGTGTCGCAGGGTCCGGACCCGATCACCCCCGAGCGGATCCGGACCGTGAACGCGCTCTACGCGGCACGGGCCGCGGCCTCCCACGACCTGGTCGCCGACGCCGGGAGGACGGTGAGCCCGGCGACGGCCCGCTACACGTGGGCGCAGTACCTGCCGTGCACCGCGTACGAGCACGACCATCCGTCGTACTGCACCGAGCCGGGCCGCGACCGTACCGCCCTCCACCGCGACGACGACTATCTGCACTTCTGCCTGGCCCCGACCACATCCACCCCGAAGCCCTGCCCGGTCCGCTCCCCCGGCATCGCACGGATCACGCGCGAGATCACCCGCGTGATAGCGGACCGCTTCGGCTGACGGTCCTCGGAGCCGCCCTGCCAGGGTCTTGTGGGGCGGCGAGCGGGGTGAGGAAGGCGTTGCCGTGCGGGGTGTATCGCGTCGCCGTCCGCCCCTCGCGGCGCGAGCCGTTCACACCGCACCGGCTGGTCGGGGCGCTGCGTCAGGCAGGGGTGGGCGAGGACCAGGTCGTACTCCTGCCCACCGACCACCGCGCCGCCGACACCCTCGTAGACGGAGCCGACCGGGCCATCGTGTACGGCGGCGACGAGGGCGGCACTGCGTGCGTCAACGCCACCGCGATCCTCGTCGAGGGCGACCCGGCGCCGCTCGCTCGGGCGGTTGCCGAACGCCTGGCGATGCTGCCGCGTCTGCCTCCGCAGGACGAACGGGCCGATTTGCCGGTGGTCCCACTGAGCCGGGCCCGGGCGCTCAGCACCTGTCCGACGTCGGTGGCCGCGGGCGCGCGGGCCTGGCTCGCCGGCGACGGAAGTGCCGTGCTGCGCACCGAACTCCCCTTCCCTCGCGTGTGGCTGGCGCCCTGGAGCCGGTCGGACGGCATCGCCCCGCTGCGTGACACGCTCGTGCTGTCGGCACTGACGCGCGACCAGGCACTTCTGGATCAGCTGCTGGCGGAGCCCACCATCGCCAACGTGTACATCGGCGATCACCCGACCTATTGGATGGCGCCCGAAGGGGGACGCACGGTGACGTGGCGCCGGCGGTCGCGCCGGTCAGTGCGGCATGACCAGCATGACCGCCGCGCCCAGGGCCATCGACCCGTCCCAGAAGTGGCCGTACGGGGACCGAAGTACCGCCGAGGTCCCCGGTCCTGCACGCAGTACCGGCATGTCCCGGGTCAGCGACCACAGCGCGCAGACGAGCAGGCACAGGGCCAGCAAGACCGCCACCCGTGATCCGGCGGGTGGCGCGTGGTGCAGGGCGTGCAGGGCGTGCGGAGCGCGCAGCATCCAGACCATCGCGGTCATGCCGAGCGCGGAGGGCAGTCGCCGCACCGTCGCCGCCGAGCGGGACTCACCGGCCCTGCGCACGGGGGTGAGCGGGAACCAGAGAGCCGCGGCCGTGAAGAGAACGGTCTGTCCCATCCGCGACGGCACCGGCCCCCACGGCATCGCTGCCATGGCCACAGCCATGGCGGCGTGCAGGAAATGGTCGACGCGGCCGCGCCACGCCCCGCCGGACGGTGCGCACGCGTGCCGCACGGCGTAGCCTGCCGCGCCCACGAACAGCGCGGTCAGCAGGGCGTGCACGGTGTCGGCGGCGTTCATCACCCGGCGTGCCCTCCCGCGCGGCGGCCACCCATCGAGCGCCTCACTCGGTGGGCCGCGGGGCGCGCAGATGGGCGCGCTGCTCCAACTCCTCCTCGGAGACGAGTTCGAGCATGGGCTTGCCCGGCGCGCACATCATGGTCACGACGAACCGGGTCCGCGCGTCACCGAGCGCGTTGCCGTCCTGGTAGTGGATGACGTCGCCGCCCGGCTCCCAGAACGTGCCGCCGGCCTCCACCACCCGCTCGGGCTCGCCCTCCAGCTCGAAGCGGACCGCGCCCTCCACGACGTAACCGAAGGCGGGACCCGAGTGGCGGTGCGGCGGGCTTCCCGCGTCGCCCGGCTCCCACTCGACCTGGATGGTCATGGCCGAGGCACCTTCGGGGATCGTCAGTGGGGAGGCGTCCTGCAGCAGCTGCGCCGCCTTCATCCAGCTTTCCGTCGCCCCTTCGCCGCCGGCTCCGTGCATGTGCTCTGCGTGATGGTCCGACACTGTTGTGCACCTTTCGTGAGTCACCAGGTGGCCGGGGGGCAGAACTCCCCACCCCTTCGATCCTGTTGACCGGGCAGCGAGTGGATCTGTGACACGGAGTCGGCGCTCCGCGGCCGTGTTCGCGGAAAGTGTCACAACAGCGACGCAACGACGGTCCTAGGTGTGGTGGGTGGCTGATGTCGCCGTCACGAACGCAACCGCGGGGTCGCCGACCCCCTGACGGGAAGAGACGCAGATGAGGGTCGTTGTTGCAGGGGCCACCGGTGTGATCGGATCCAGGACCGTCGCCCGGCTCCGGGACCACGGTGTGGACGTCGTGCCCGTGTCACGCCGCGAGGGTGTCGATGTCATCACCGGACAAGGGCTCGCCGAGGCCCTGCACGGCACCAACGTGGTCGTGGACGTGACCGACGCACCCTCCCGTACGGAGGCGACGAGCGTCGCGTTCTTCGACACGTCCACCGCCAACCTGCTGGACGCCGCCGCCACGGCCGGCGTCGAGCACTATGTCGCGCTGTCCCTCGTGGGCGTCGACCGGATCAAGCAGGGCTACTTCCGCGCCAAGGCGGTGCAGGAGGAGCGGGCCAGGCGCTCGCCGACCCCGCACTCCCTCGTGCGCGCCACACCGTTCTTCGAGTCGGTGGACGCCCTGTCCCGCTCGACCGGCCACGCCGACGGGGTCCGCGTCGCGCCCGTACTGATCCGCCCGATGTCGACGGACGACGTCGCGGCCCGACTCGCCCATGTGGCCGTCGGACTGCCGCAGTTCGGTGCCTTGGAGATCGCCGGGCCCGAGGAATACCGCCTCGACGAACTCGCCGCCGAACTGCAGGCCGCCCGCGGCGACGCGCGCGGCGTGGTCACCGACACACGCGCTCCGTTCTTCGGCGCCGTGGTCGGCGAACGGTCGCTGCTGCCCGGCGCGACGGCCCACCCGGGACACGAGACGCTCACGCAGTGGCTCGCGCGGCACTGACCGCCGCGGCCAAAACCCGCGCCCTCTCCACCACTGTCCAGCGCGGGAACACGGCTCCCGCGCCCGCACCGGCTCCTCCTCACCCCACGCGCCACGACAGGAAAGACCCACATGACTGACCCGGCCCGGCCCGCTGAGCCCTCGACCAGCGAACTCGACCAACTGCCCGACCGCGACGCCGAAGAGACCGCCGAATGGCAGGCCTCCCTGGAGGCCGTCGTGCGCACCGCGGGACCGGACAGGGCGGCGTATCTCCTGCGGCGCGTGCACGCCTACGCGACGAAGGCCGGCGTCCCCGTGCCGGCCCTGCTGAGCTCCGACTACATCAACACCATCCCCGCGTCGGCCCAGCCCGACTACCCCGGCGACCTCGCCATGGAAGCCCGGATCACCGCACTCAACCGGTGGAACGCGGCCGCGATGGTGACCCGTGGTTCCCGCCTGGGCCTGGGCGGCCACATCGCCACGTACGCCTCGGCGGCCTGGCTCTACGAGGTGGGCTTCCACCACTTCTTCCGCGGCAAGGAACGGGACGGATCCGGCGACCAGTTGTACGTGCAGGGGCACGCCTCGCCGGGCATCTACGCCCGGGTGTTCCTCGAAGGGCGCCTCCACGAAAGGGAGTTGGACGGTTTCCGCCGCGAGACCGACGGCCACGGACTGCCGTCGTACCCGCACCCGAGGCGGCTGCCGTGGCTGTGGGAGTTCCCCACCGTGTCCATGGGGCTCGGCCCGCTCGCCGCCGTCTACCAGGCCCGCTTCAACCGCTATCTGCACGACCGGGGCATCAAGGACACGTCCGGCTCCCGGGTGTGGGCCTTCCTCGGCGACGGGGAGATGGACGAGCCCGAGTCGACGGCGGCGCTCGCGCTCGCCGCTCGGGAGGGCCTGGACAACGTCACCTTCGTCGTCAACTGCAATCTGCAGCGCCTGGACGGGCCCGTACGGTCCGGCTCCAAGATCGTCCAGGAGCTGGAGGGACGCTTCCGCGGAGCGGGCTGGAACGTGGTCAAGTCCTTGTGGGGCGAGGCCTGGGACACTGTCCTGCGCCACGACACCGACGGCTCACTCGTCCGCCGCCTCGGCGAGGTGCCCGACGCGCAGATGCAGACGTACGCCACCCGCGACGCCGCCTACATCCGCACGCACTTCTTCACCGGTGACCCGCTCTCCGGCATCGCGGCAGGGCTGAGTGACGCCCAACTCCTCGATCTCTTCGGGGAATCACGCGGCGGCCACGAGCCGCTCAAGGTGTATGCCGCATACCGCGCCGCGACCGAACACCGCGGACAGCCCACCGTCGTTCTCGCGCAGACCGTCAAGGGCCACACCCTGGGGCAGGGCTTCGCGTCGCGCAACGCCAACCACCAGATGAAGAAGCTCACTATGGACCAGTTCCGCGACATGCGCGACACACTGGATCTGCCCATCCCGGACAGCGCGCTCAGCGGCGACCTGGTCCCGTACTGGCATCCGGGCGAGAACTCTCCCGAGGTGCAGTATCTGCGCGACCGGCGCACCACTCTGGGCGGCCCCGCCCCCGCGCGCATCGTCGTCCCCAAGCCGCTGAAGCAGCCTCCCGCGCGACCCTTCGAAGCCCTGTACAAGGGGTTCGGCCAGCAGGAGGTGGCCACCACCATGGCACTGGTCCGCCTGGTCAAGGACCTGATGCGGGACGAGGAGACGGGGCCGCGCTGGGTGCCGATCATCCCCGACGAGGCCCGGACGTTCGGCATGGAGTCGCTCTTCCCGACGGCCGGGATCTACGCCCCGCAGGGGCAGAACTACGAGCCGGTGGACGCCGACCAGTTGCTGCACTACCGCGAAGCCAGGAACGGGCAGTTGATCGACGAAGGCATCACCGAGGCCGGTTCCATGGCCGAGTTCACCGCCGCGGCGACCTCGTACGCCACCCACGGCGAACCGATGATCCCCTTCTACATCTTCTACGCGATGTTCGGATTCCAGCGCACCGGCGACCAGTTCTGGGCGCTCGCCGACCAGATGGGGCGCGGGTTCGTGATCGGTGCGACGGCCGGCCGTACGACGATGACCGGCGAAGGTCTGCAGCACGCCGACGGCCACTCCCACCTGCTGGCCTCCACCAACCCGGCGACGGTGAGCTACGATCCGGCCTTCGCCTACGAGATCGCCGTGATCGTCAAGGACGGTCTGCGGCGGATGTACGGGGAGCGACCCGAGGACGTCTTCTACTACCTGACGGTCTACAACGAGCCCAAGCGCCAGCCTGCCATACCGTCGGGCGCCACGGTGGAAGAGGGCATCCTGCGCGGCCTGTACCGCTTCCGGGAGGCGGACGCGGACGCCACCGGGCCCCGGATTCAGCTGCTCGCCTCGGGCACGGCGATCCACTGGGCGCTCGAGGCACAGCAACTCCTCAGCCAGCATTGGGGTGTTCGCGCCGACGTGTGGTCGGTGACCTCCTGGACGGAGCTGCGCCGGGACGCGCTGGACGCCGACCGGGCCCGGCTCCGCGGCGAGGAACGCGTCCCGTACGTCACCCGGGCGCTCGACGGGGCCGCGGGTCCGGTCCTCGCGGTGAGCGACTGGATGCGTCAGGTACCCGACCAGATCAGCCAATGGGTCGCGCAGGACTACTCGTCGCTGGGGACCGACGGATTCGGCCTGTCGGACACCCGGGCCGCGGTGCGCCGCTACTTCCGGGTCGACGCCGAGTCCATCGTCGTCGCGGCGCTGGACCGGCTGGCCCTGGCCGACGAGATCGACCCCGCCATGGTCGCCAAGGCCCGCGATCGCTACGGCTGGAAGGGATGACCGGCCCGACCGGGCCTGCGGTCGCCGACGCCGGACGAGGACCTGGGGTGCGACGGCGCCCCGCGACGACACGAGGAGCACGCACCATCATGACCGTTTCCGTTCCCCTCCCCGCACTGGGCGAGAGTGTCACCGAAGGCACTGTCACGCGCTGGCTCAAGAATGTCGGAGACACCGTCGAGGCCGACGAACCTCTTCTGGAGATCGCCACCGACAAGGTCGACACCGAGATCCCCTCCCCCGCCGCGGGCGTCCTGATCAGCATCACCGTGACCGAGGACGAGACAGTGGAGGTCGGAGCCGAGCTCGCCGTCATCGGCCCAGCGGAAGAGGCTCCGCCACTGCCCGCCGGCGACCTCAAGTCTCCGGGCCCTGACGAGACCATGGCGCCCGTCCCCGAGGCGGCACCGCCCGTGCCCGCGCCCGACGCGGCACCGCCGGCGCCCGTCCCGTACGTGGCACCGCCCGTGCCACCTGCGCCGCAGCCCTCGGCGCCACCACTGTTCCTGCCCGAGACCCCGGCGCCCACGGCGGTGACCCGACCCGTACCGGCCGCCCCCTCCTCGTCGCTGCGGGGCCAGACCGCCCCATTGACCCGCATTCGCAGGCTCATCGGCGACAACCTCAAGAAGGCGCTGCAGGAGCAGGCGCAGCTCACCACCTTCGTCGAGGCCGACGTCACCTCGCTCATGCGGCTGCGCTCGCGCGCCCGGGAGGACTTCGCGGCGCGCACCGGCGTCAAGCTGTCCCCCTTCCCGTTCTTCGTCAAGGCGGCCGCCCAGGCGCTCAAGACCCACCCTGTCGTCAACGCGCGGCTGGACATGGACGCGGGGACCATCACCTATTTCGACACGGAGAACATCGGCATCGCGGTCGACACCGGCAAGGGTCTGACGACCCCGGTCATCAAGGCCGCGGGCGACCTGAGCATCGCGGGGATCGCCCGCGCGACCACAGCACTCGCCGACAAGGCCCGCACCGGCCTACTCACCCCGGACGACGTCTCGGGCGCCACGTTCACCGTCTCCAACACCGGTTCCCGCGGCGCCCTGTTCGACACGGTGATCGTGCCCCCCGGCCAGGTCGCCACGCTGGGTGTCGGCAACGTGGTGAAGCGTCCTGCCATCGTGGAGGCTGCCGACGGCGCGGCGGCGATCGGCATCCGCGACATGGTGTTCCTGTCGCTCTCGTACGATCACCGCCTGGTGGACGGTGCCGACGCGGCTCGCTATCTCGGCACTGTCAAAACGATCCTCGAGTCCGACGCCCTCGGTGCGGACCTCATGCCGGTCACGCGGTCCTGACGTCGCAATCCGCTCTGCTGAGCAGCGGAATCCGCGCTGCTTCGAAGGCCCCGGTCGTCTCATGGCGCCGGGGCCTTCGCGGCGCGTGCGTCGGTTCCCTACCGAAACACACGGTTGTCACAAAAGCGAAGTGCCGCCGGTCTTGGTGTGTATGCACACAGTCATCTCCGTGGCGCCGGATCCTGCGCCCGCGCTGAACGAGTACGCCGTCAGCGCCGAGTTCTACGACGTGCTCCAGGCCCAGCAGGACGAGCTACGGGTCCACCACCTCTACGGCGACGCCGTGCGCGGTGCCCGCCTCGGCGTCCTGGATGTGGGCGCCGGAACCGGTCGTGTCACGTGGATGAGTCTGCGCGAATCCAGGGTGGGCGTGCACGCCGTCGAACCCGCTCGGGCCATGCGGACCTCTCTGATGACACATCTGGCCTCGCTGCCCGCCGAGTCGAGGACACGCGTCACGGTTCATCCCCACCCGCTCGACCGGGCCGGGCTGTGCGACGTCGCGGACGTGGCCGTCTGCCACAACACCGTCGCCTGTCTGGCGCCTGCCGTGCGCCGCGCCCTGTGGCCGTCGCTCGCCCACGCCCTCGTCCCCGGCGGCACGCTCCTCCTCCAGCTCCCACCAACTCGCCTCCCCGGCAAGGACGTCGTGCGTCACTTCCCTGCGCAGCAGGTCGGCCGGCACGAGTACGGAGGGCGCATGGTGATGTCGGCCGACGGTGCGCGGATCCGCGCACGGTTCGACTACTGGGTGCGCGCGGGACGGCGCGTACTGCGCGAGCACACGGAGACGTTCTGGATGTGGCCGGCCTCGCGCGCGGAAGTGATCGGCGAACTGCGCGCGCACGGCTTCGTGCCGCTGCCCGACCCCACCGACGAGTCCGTGCTCGCCCTCGCTCTCGACAATTCAGGGCCCGGCTCGCCGGGATGACCGTCCCCCTCCGGGCAGGAATGCCACTCGCCCACAACCTCGTGGCAGCCCGGATGTCACAAGAACGCGTACTCGTCGGTCAACCAGTCATCCGGCATCCGGATGTCCCCTGACCAAAGGACAGCGCAACGTGACACATGTCGTGAGCGACGCGCAGGCGCCCGCCCGGCAACGGGACTTCTGCCTCGCCGGCCGAGAGAAGATCCCCCCACCCGCGGGCGGTGACCCCACCGCGTCCCTGCCCTATCTGTACGTGTCACCAGGCATAGGCCCGTGCCCGTGCCACGACAACGCCGGAGTCATCCTGTGACCGAGCAGTTCCCGTTGCCGAACCTGTCCACGGAGAAGGACTACGTGGGCACGGCCTTCTCCCCCATCTACACGACGACCGTGACCGTGAGCGGCGGCGTCGCCTCCCACGGGCGCGCCTCCGGCCGGGCAGTCTCGTCCGACGGGGCCCTCGATCTCGACCTGCGCATGCCCGCCGAACTCGGCGGGGACGGCCGGGCGACCAATCCCGAGCAGCTGTTCGCCGCCGGTTTCGCGGCCTGCTTCCACGGAGCTCTGAGCCTGGTGGCGCGCCAGGAAGAACTCGACCCCGCCGCCATCTCGGTGGACGCGACCGTCTCCTTCGGACGGGATCCGGACGACGGCGGCTATCTGCTGCACATCGCTCTGGTGGTGAACTGGCCGGAGGTGGATCCGGAGATCGCGACCCCGCTGCTGGAGCAGGCCGACTCGCTCTGTCCCTACGCGCGTATGGCGTGGCGCGGCACTCCGACCACCATCAGGCTGGCTTCCTAGGGCGGGCTGCCGGCCACCGTTCGCCGACACCGGTGGCCGCGCGGACCCGGCCGCCGCGGCGGTGCGGGAGGGCGTCGGCGATGTCGCCGGCGTCCGCCCGGACCGCGCCCCAGTCACCGTGGACGGCGGCGCCCCCGAGGTGGCGGAGCAACATCGGCTGTCAGCGGGGCCGGCCGGCGCAGCCCTCTCGGCACCTGTATGACCAAGCAACACGTAAAAGTGTGACAACCGTGTGATCCCCGCTTGCCCTCACCTCACACTCGCGCCCGCCGCTCCTGTCACAAGATGGACGATCACCCGGTCTGAAGGTTGAGTCGCGCACCATGCCTCCCGCCATGGCACGACCGGAAACGAGGAACTCCATGTCTGGTGTGAATCCCTTTGTGATCGTCGGAGGCGGCCTGGCCGCGGGCACGGCCGTGGAGGCCCTGCGCGAACGCGGCTACGACGGCCGCCTCCTCGTCATCGGTGACGAACGGGAGAGGCCCTACATCCGGCCCCCGCTGTCCAAGGGCTATCTGCTGGGCAAGGAGGACCGCGAGTCGATCTACGTCCACCCCGAGAACTGGTACGCCGACCACGACGTCGACCTGCTGCTCGGCACGACCGTGCGCACCGTCGACCCGCGCGCGACACTGGTCGAACTGGAGGGTGGCCGACGCATCGCGTACGCCAGGCTGCTGCTCGCCACCGGCTCGACGCCGCGCCGTCTGCCGGTCCCCGGAGCCGACCTGGAGAACGTGCTGTACCTGCGCCGGGTCGGCGACAGTGATCGGCTCAGGGCCGCCTTCACCGAAGGCGCGCGAATCGTGGTGATCGGCGCCGGCTGGATCGGCCTGGAGACGGCGGCCGCCGCCCGCCTGGCCGGGGCGGAGGTGACGGTCCTCGAGCACTCCGAGCTGCCGTTGCAGAAGGTCCTGGGCCGGGAGGCGGCCCAGGTGTTCGCCGGTCTCCACACGGAACACGGAGTGCGCCTGCACCCCCACGCGGAGGTCGAGCGCATCACCGCGAGCGACGGCCGCGCGGACGGGGTGCTGCTCGCCGACGGAACCCACCTGCCGGCCGACGCCGTCGTCGTGGGGGTGGGCATCACACCGAACGTCCGCCTCGCGCGGGAAGCCGGCCTGGAAGTGCGCGACGGCATCGTCACCGACGAGCATCTGCGCACCTCGGCGCCCGACATCTACGCCGCGGGAGACGTCGCCAACGCCTACCACCCTCGGTACGGCCGTCATCTGCGCGTCGAGCACTGGGCCAACGCACTCCACCAGCCCCGCACGGCGGCGGCGAGCATGCTCGGCGAGCACGCCGTGTACGACCGCCTCCCGTACTTCTACACGGACCAGTACAACCTGGGCATGGAGTACACGGGCCACACCGAACCCGGCGGAAACGACCGTGTGCTCTTCCGGGGCTCGACCGACAAGCGCCAGTTCATCGCTTTCTGGATGTCGGGGAACCGCGTCGTCGCGGGGATGAGCGTCAACGTATGGGACGTCATCGACCCGATCCGCGCGCTCATCGAGTCCGGGGCCGAGCTCGACGACGACGCCCTCACCGATCCCGCCGTACCGCTGAACAGCCTTCTGCCCCGGTCGGAGTCAATGACGGACCAAGCGCTCGCACAGCAGCAGGCGTGAGCGTTCCCGCGATGGCCCGTCGACAGAGTCACCCCGTCGCGGATTTCCGCCTCAGCCCGTACCAGCCCTCTCTCCCGCCGTCCCGCCGAGACAGGACCACACGATGACGACCACCTCCCCCACCCCGCTCTCCGTCGCGGACCTCGCGAGGTCTCTGGCCGCGGAGGCCGTCTCTCTCACCGCCCGCATCTCCGAACTGCGAGGCACCCTCGCACGGCTCGACGTACAGATGCAGTCGGTGTCCGACGCCCTGAAGCAGCTTCGGGCCGCCGACGCCGAGAAGGCGCCCGCGTCACCACACCCTCGCGGCGCGCCCTGAGCTCCGCTCACGAGTCGACGCCGTGGGCACGCGGGCAACGAAGGGTGGGGCTGCCAACTCGCAGCCCCACCCTCAGAATTTGATGCCGCGTCAGCGCGCGGCTCCCGCCGCCGCCTCGACGACGCGGACGACCTCACCCGGCCGCGAGACGCTCACGGCGTGCGACGCCCGTACTTCGGTGGTGTACGCGTGGGCACGGTCGGCCATGAAGAGCTGGGCCTTCGGAGGAATGTTGCGGTCCTGGGTGGCCACGAGGACCCACGAAGGAATGGTCTTCCAGGCCGGCTCGGACGCGGCCTCCTCCAGGGCGGTACTGGTCACCGGTCGCTGGGTGACGGCCATGATGTCGGTGGTGCTGCGCGGGACGTCGGCCGCGAACTGGTCGTGGAACGTGACCTGTTCGATGTAGAGGTCGGTGCCCTGGGAACCGTCGGGCAGTGTGGCCGGGGCGGGGCGCAGGGCCTCGCCCAGAGTGCTGCCGGGGAACTTGCCCGACAGCTCGACCGCGCTCTCGCCCTTCTCCGGCAGAAAGGCAGCGATGTAGACCAGCGCCTTGAGGTTCTTCACACCCTGGGCGGCGTCGCTGATGACCGACCCGCCGTAGGAGTGTCCCGCCAGCACCACGGGCCCGTCGATGTCTGCCAAGACCTCCTTCAGATAGGCGGCGTCGATGCCGAGCCCGCGCAGCGGGTTGGCCGCGGCCACGACCGGATAGCCCTCCCTCGACAGCCGCTGCACGACACCGTTCCAGCTGCTGGAGTCGGCGAACGCGCCGTGGACGAGAACGACGGTCGGCTTTCGGCCGGGCGGCGGAGAACCCTTGCCGGAGCGCGCCGGCGCGACCGACGTGGCAAGCAGAGCCGCGGCGACACTTGCCGTGGCCAGGAGGGAGAGAGGGCCGCGGGCGCGTCGGGGCAGAGAAGGTCGTTGCATGGCGGGGCCTTTCGGACTGGAGACTGCTTCGTCCGTCCGGTCGGACGGAAGCGCGGGTGAGGGGTTGGCGCACGGCCGGGGAGGGCCGCGCCGAGGAGAACGCCGGGTGCGTGTCAGTCGTCGTGGAGGGCGGTGCGCAGGCAGCGGACGGCCTGCTGCACGGCGGCGTCGGTGGCTCGCGTGTCCCGCACGGGGTTGAGCATCATGAAGTCGTGCAGGCTGCTGTTGTAGCGAATGCTGGTGGTCGGCACGTCGGCCTGGGTCAGCTTGCGGGCGTACGCCTCGCCCTCGTCGCGCAGAACGTCGTTGTCGTCCACGAGCACGAGCGCCGGCGGCAGTCCCTGCAGGTCCTCGAGCCGGGCCCGCAGCGGCGACGCCGTGATCTCCGCGCGCTGCGCCGGGTCGGTGGTGTAGCAGTCCCAGAACCAGGCCATCGCCTTCGCCGTGAGGTAGGGGCCGTCCGCGAACTCGCGGTAGCTCGGGGTGTCCTGGCCCGCGTCGGTGACCGGGTAGTAGAGCGACTGGTGGACGAAGGTCACGTCACCACGCCGCTTGGCCATGAGGGTCAGCGCGGCCGTCATGTTGCCGCCGACGGAACCTCCGGCCACGGCCATGCGGGAGGCGTCGAGGTCTTCCCTGGCGCCGTTCGTGGTGACCCACTGGGCGGTCGCGTACGCCTGCTCGATGGCGACCGGATACTTGGCCTCCGGGGACCGGTCGTACTCGACGAACAGCACGGCGGCCCGCGCGCCGACGGCGAGTTCGCGGACCAGACGGTCGTGGGTGCCGGCGTTGCCGATGACCCAGCCCCCGCCGTGGACATAGAGCACGACCGGCAGGGTGCCTTCGGTGTCGGCGGGCTTGACGATGCGGACCTGGACGTCACCGACGTCGGCGGGCACCGTGATCCATTTCTCCTGCACATCGAGCTTCTCGACGGGCGCGGACTGCAGATCGTCGAGCACCTTCCGCGCGCCGTCCGGGCCCAGTTCGTACAGGAACGGCGGGGTGGCCGTCGCATCGGCGATCGCCTGGGCAGAGGATTCGAGTACGGGACGGTTCATGTTCCTCCTCCATGTATCAGTGGGATCACGTACCGCGTCTACTGTCATGACCGTTGACCCGTCGAAGGTGTGACATCGATGTGAAACGGTGTTTGTCAGTGCTATCAGTAGGCGACTTCCTTCTGCTGTTCCGCGCGCACGGATCGGCATGCCGTTCGCGCGAGCGTGCAGGACGAGGTCGCGGTCATGCGGTTGGAGAAGGAGGGCCTGACGTCTGGTCACGACGAAGAGCTGAGAAAGCCGTACAGACAGGTCTCCCCAAGGAAAAGGGACCAGTGATGCCGGGGCGGCGCCGGCGTTCAAGCAGAGGTGCTCGCCTCGGCGCGGTCGCCGCGTGCCCTGCGACGTCGCACGGCACGGCGTTCGGCATCCGTGGTTCCGCCCCAGATTCCCTCCACGGCTGCCACGTTCAGCGCCCAGCCCAGGCATTCCCGCATGACGGGGCAGGTGTGGCACACGGCTTTCGCCTCGTCGATCTGGTCGAGTGCCGCGACGCTGCTGCTCGCGCCGATGGGAACGAAGAGTTCGGGGTCCATGCCCCGGCAGATGGCCAATTCACGCCAGTCCATGAGCTTCCTCCTGTGCGGAAAGGTGGATGGGTTCGCAAGCGCACGGTGCGGTGTTGTGCCCCACGCCGGGGAGACGCGAGCGCGGGACCCCGCACCACGTGGAAGCCGCTCCCGGCGTTCGCCCGCGTGCACGACAGGTGACACGTTCTTTGCGCTGAACCGTTGTGGCCATGGCTGTGAGGTCGCTTGGGGGCGCAATCCTGCCTGTGCCGCTCAGAACAGCGTCACGGTCTCTGACACGTGAGACCGGGCGGACCGTGCTTGTGTGACACCGAAGCGCCGGCCGGTTCGGCATCCGAGGCACACCGCCGCGGTCGCCGCCGCGATGTCACAAGACCTGTGCCTGCCTGGTCTCGTCTTTTCGAGACGGAGAAGGAGGCGGGCATGGAGTTTACCGACGGGGCGCTGCCGATCGGGGAATTGGTGGCCGAGCGGCGTCATCTACTGGATGTTGCGCTCTGGATGCTGAGCAGTGGCGGTGAGGCCGAAGCAGTGGTGGATGAGGCCTATCGGCAGTGGTACGGACTTCCCGAGTCGAAGCAGGCGGTCATCGAGGAACCCCGCGCGTGGTTGTCACACGTGGTGGGCGGGATCTGCCTGGAGCGCCTGACGCGGCCGGGCAGGCGGCGGCGTGGCGGGCCCGCTACGGAGCCGAAGGACGCGGCCGGTGAGCAGCGGCGCATGCTGGAACAGGAGGTCAGCACGGTGCTGTTGGGGGCGCTGGACGCGTTGTCCCCGGCCGAGCGGGCCGCGTTCGTGCTCAATGATGTCTTCGGAATGGCGCCCGGAACGGTGGCGACCATCGTCGGGCAGTCCGAGCCGGAGTGTTCCGAGCTGGCGGAACGGGCCCGGCGGAGTCTACGGGCCACGCGCGGGCGGCCGACGACACCGGAGCAGCAGGACGCGGTGGTGTGCGAGGTGCGCGAGGCGTGCACGCTCCAGGATCCGGAGCGGCTGATGGAGGCGCTGGCGCAGGACGTGACGGCGTTCTTCGACGGCGGCGGCAAGGTGCGGGCCCAGGTACGGCCCGCGCACGGGCGGGAAAAGGTTGCACGGAGTCTGCTGACACTGTTGGCCCCGCGTCCGCGCACAACGGTGGACCCGCACTCCGTCAACGGGCGGACCGGGCTGGTCGTGCGCTACGACCGGCGGGTCGCCGCGGTCATCAGCCTCGACCTCGCCGGCCCTCAGGTCGTTCAGGTCTGGGTCGTCGTCAACCCCGACAAGCTACGTCCCTGGAACGAGGCCGCTCCCAGCTACCGCTGACGCACCCACGCCATGCCGGTGCGGCCGGCGAGGACATGCCACGGCGGCCGCACCGGCGCGGGAGCGGCCCGCCTCGCCCACATCTGACCGGGATCGCTCCCCTCACACGCCGAGCGCGGTCTCGTACCGCGAAGGCGAGTCGAGGAACGCGGCGATCTTGCTCGGGTTGAACACCCACATCACCCGGTGAACGCCTTCAGTCGAAGCCGCCACCGTCATGAACGTCGTGGGGCGGCCACCCCGGAAGAGCAGCGCCCCGCTACGTCCGTTCGCCTCGACGAAGCGCACCTCCACCTCGCCCCAGAACCTCGGGAACGCGGTCGACAGATTCGCCACCCGCGCACGTCCAGCACCGGAACGCGAGCGGCGCCGCGCAGACCGTTGCCTTCGGCAGACTCACGGCCCCGGGTGTCAACAGCGCCTCCAGCGAGGCGACGTCACCCTGCCGTGCCGCCGCCACGAACGCCTCGAGCAGGCGCCTGTGCTCCCCCGCGTCGACGTTCTCGCGCTGTTCGGACGCGAGGTGCTTGCGCGCCCGGCTCAGCCCCGTGGCCTTTCTGTCGAGCGCGACGACCCGGCTGGCGATCAACGTGGCTAGTCCGCCCGTGTGCGCTGGGAGACCTACATCGGCCCGTGGATGCCGGAACCGCTCGACACGAGCAGCGATCCGGACGTGGGCGCGCAACGGGCATCCCAGGTTTGTGACAGATCCGCCGGGAAATTTTGGCGCCGTCGATCGGAATCGGACAGAGGGGATGTTCGGACACCTCGTTCGCGCCGAGGTCGGCCCCTGCGCCCACCATCATCGGAACGAAACGTTGTCACAACGTGTCCGGGCGGCCCTGGCGTCACCGCGAAACTCCTGGCCCGGACCACCGTCGGCAACCAGGACTCGCATCGGCCGGAATCGCGGCGACAGGACGCTCCCAACCCTGGCTGCGACTTCGAGGAGAAGCGGATTCACCGGGTACAGCCCCAGGCACCGTGTGCATGGATCTGACGTCTTCACGGCACAAGATGGATCCCCCATATGATGGGGAGTGGTACGTGTGGGGGGGGCGGACAATTCGAGGCGAGCCGTGCCCGGACCCGATCACACGGGTTGAGGACGAGAGGAACGCATGGTGTCTGTCACCCACGCGGCACATCACATCGAGGTCACCGCCGAGAGCCTGCAGGGGGACCTGGCCCGCCTGGAGGTCCAGAAGCAGGCGCTGGAGAGGGAACTGGCCGCGGTCGTCGCCCACCTCGGCTCCGTCCAGCGGGCTCTCAGCGCCCTTCAGATCCTCATGCCGCCCGCCGGATCGAGCTCTTCGGATGCTGCGGCCGCGACGCCCGCGCCCGGCCCCTCTGTGGTGGACCCGGCTGTGCCCACGGCCGCACCCCAGGACCAGGGAGTCGCGCCGGAGTCCTCCGAAGTGACGGGCGAGCAGAACAAGTACGGCAAGCTCACCGAGCAGATCCTGGACTACTTCTCCGGGGCCGGCGACACCGACGTACGGGCCCGCGATGTCGCGGCGGCGCTCGGCCGGGCCACGGACAGTGGGAGCATCAACGCGGTCCGCAGCACTCTCGACCGGTTGGTCGGCACCGCGCGGATCCGTCGCACGGGCCGCGGCCTTTACCGTGCCGCGTAGGTCATAGGCCCGGCGCGGCCAGGGTGCCGATACGGCACGCGATCCGGGCTCGGGACGAGGCTCAACCGTAGCGTTCTTTCGGCGCCGCTCCGGGCGCGTTCAATCCCTTTGAATATGATCGATCTCGCACTTGCCGAACAGCTCCGAAGTGTGGGCACGGAAAGACACGCAAAGCCCGTGCCCACACTTTTCCGGAACAGGCACATGGGAATTCCGTGCCGGGCTCGCAATTCCCCGCACGCCGGTGATCAGTCCGTGAGATCGACGCGCACCGTCGTCAGACCGGCGCCCATCGCCCGCACCGCGGCGCTGTTGAACCGCGGCAGGCTCTTCAGTCGCGCGCGGGCGTCGTCGTCGGGCATCACATGGGCGGTCCCGGTGTACCAGCGACCCCGGACGCGGACCCGGACCCTCGGGTCCGCCTGGATGTTGCGCACGTACTGCGAACGCTCGCCGTACTCGCTGACGAACCAGAACTCCCGTCCCATCAGACGTCCGCCGACCGGGGTCCGGCGCGGCAGCCCCGAATTGCGTCCCTTGGTCTCCAGCAGGGTCTGGATCGGCAGGCGCTTCAGGAGCGGATTGCCGATCCACCGCTGGAACGACGTGACGACGCGGTATTTCCGTTCGGGGTTGCGGGACATGCGGGGTCCTCCTGCTCGGTGCCGGGCACCATTGTGCGGGACCCCGCGACCGTCTCACGACCACCGTCAGGGTTGCGTTTCGATCAGACGGTTGAGGTGGCGGCGCGCGTCCTCGGTGCTCGGCGGGGGTGCCTGCCGCAGCCGTTGCGGGGCAAGACCGTCAGCGAGGGCGGGCAGCGGACCGTGCAGCCGTCCAGGCCGTCGGAGCCGAACTCCCCTTCGGTGACACCTCGTTCGGCCAGTTCGCGGATCTGGGTGCGCCAGGCGTCGTAGCACTCGGCCTGACCGCGGGCGAAAGCATGGTCCGGGTCCTGGCCCGTCGCATGGCTATGGCTATGGCTATAGCCATGGCTGGGTCTGGGTCTGGGGTCTGGGTCTGGGTCTGGGTCTGGGTCTGGGTCTGGGTCTGGGTCTGGGTCTGGGTCTGGGTCTGGGTCTGGCCATCGTGGCCGGCATCATCCGGGCACACGACGCCACACTCCCGGCGCTGATGTTCCCCGGGTGCAAGGCGCTGGGTCCGGGCAGCGGGGTCGCGACGCGAACAACCGCGCCTTGCCCCTGTCTTTGGTGAGGTGTGCTCGTGGCCGCGAGCGCAAGGAGCCTTCGCCGAGACGGCCACTCCCTCAGGGCTCGGCACGGCACCTGGCCGGTCCGGCCGGCCTCGGGATCACGACACTCGGAGCATCCCTCTGTGAACTTCGCGCTCAGAAAGTCTTGTTGGCCTCGTTGACATGCCGCAAGCACTCGCGTTTCACTCGACTCTCGTGCATGGCAACGTTGTCAGGCCGTCGGAGCGACCGACGCCGTTGCCCCTCGCTGGCGTTTTCCGTTCCCCGAGGACGTCAGCACCGATGTGCGAATCGTGAACCGCTGCGGAGGCAACCGATGGTCAGACCTCGACGTTCTACGGCGCCACGTGACCGAATGAGATTCCGCCAACGCCTGGCGGTGGTGTCCGTCCTGGGCATCGCCGTACTCCCACTCCCGGCGATCGGGAGCGCCCATGCCGCGAGCGCCGCGACGCCGGCCCTGGTGAAGGACCCCGCGTCCCTCGTCAACCCCCTCATCGGTACCTCCGGTGCGGTGGACACCTTTCCCGGCCCCGACATGCCCGCCGGCATGGTGCAGTGGGGTCCCGACACGACGCCCGACCGGCCCTCCGGCGGCGGCTACGAGTACAACGACAACAAGATCTCCGGCTTCAGCCTCACCCATGTCTCGGGCCCCGGCTGCGGCGTCGCGGGCGACCTGCCCGTCCTGCCGGTGACCGGCGCGCTGTCGGGCAAACTCGGCGACACGTCCGTCGGCTTCAGCCACGGCGACGAGCAAGCGGGTATCGGGTACTACAAAGTCACCGACGCGAACGGGGTGAAGACCCAACTGACCGACACCACCCGTGCGGGGCTGGGCACCTTCACCTTCCCCGCGGGCCAGCAGGCGAACCTGCTGTTCAAGCTCAGCGGGGGTGCCACGCAGGTGGACGGAACCCGAGTCCAGGTGGTGAACAAGAAGGAGATCAGCGGCTCGATCGACAGCGGTCACTTCTGCGGCGCGAGCAACAGGTACACGCTGCATTTCGACATCAAGTTCGATCGGCCGTTCACCGCGAGCGGCACCTGGGTCGGCAGCACCATCAACCCCAGCGCGACGTCGCTGAAGGCGGGCAAGGCTCAGCAGAACCTGCAGACGCATCCGTCGAGACCGCTCAAGGAGAAGCACTTCACCGTTCCCGCGGCGCCCTCCCCGACCGTGCACGGGAGCGGCACCACATCCTCGAGCAGGCCGTCCCCGGCGCCCAGCGCCGATGCGGGGTCCGGGGCATCCACCACGAGCAAGGCCGCCGTCGAGCCCCCCACCACGGGGGCGAACGGCATGTACCTGACCTTCGACACCTCCTCGACCCCGACGGTGAGGGCGAAGGTCGGCATCTCGTACACGAATGACGCCAACGCCGCGGACAATCTCACCACCGAGATCAAGAACTGGAACCTCGGCGCCGTCGAGCAGGCGAACCACGACGCCTGGAACGCGGTACTGAACAAGATCCGGACCGGCGGCGGATCCTCGGACCAGCAGGTGCAGTTCTACACCGCGCTCTACCACGCGCTGCTGCACCCCAACGTCTTCTCGGACGACAACGGCCAGTACATGGGCATGGACAACCAGGTCCACAAGCTGGCCAAAGGCCAGCAGGCCCAGTACGCCAACTACTCGGGCTGGGACACCTACCGCTCCCAGACCCAGCTGATGGCGATGGTCGAGCCCAAGGTCACCAGCGACGTCGTCACCTCGATGCTCAACGGCTACGACGAGACGGGCCTGCTGCCCAAGTGGGCCTCGAACAACGGCGAGAGCTATGTGATGGTCGGCGACCCCGCCGCCGGCATCATCGCCGACGCGTACGCCTTCGGCGCCCGGAGCTTCGACACCGACAAGGCACTCGCCGCCCTGCAGCACGAGGCCACCGCCCCGAACAACGACCGCCCCGGCGAGTCGGTGCGGGACTCCAAGGGCTACCTCCCGCTGGACGAGAACGACTACGGCTGCTGCAACTTCTACGGCCCGGTCTCCACGCAGCTGGAGTACGACTCCGCCGACTACGCCGTCGCCGCCTTCGCGAAGTCGCTGGGCAAGACGGCCGTGTACGAGAAGTTCGCCACTCGTGCCCAGGACTGGATGGACGTCTTCAACCCGCAGACCGGCTATGTCCAGGGCAAGAACAAGGACGGCCAGTTCGCGACCGGTTTCACCCCCGGCACCTCCAACGGCTTCGTGGAGGGCACCTCGGCCCAGTACACGCCGATGGTCCCGTTCAACCTGCAGCAGCTCATCCAGGCGCGCGGCGGCGCCAAGGCGTACTCGTCCTTCCTGGACAGCCTGCTCGACAACATCACGCGCCCCGGCAACACCGACGCCGACCTGAGCAACGAGCCCAGCGTGGAGATCCCCTGGGAGTACGACTACACGGGCCAGCCGTGGAAGACCCAGGCGGCCGTCCGTCAGGCCCAGCAGAACCTGTACTTCAACGCTCCGGTCGGCTCGTTCGGCAACGACGACCTCGGCGCGATGAGCTCCTGGTACGTCTGGTCCGAGCTGGGCATGTACCCGGAGACTCCGGGCACGGACACCCTGGCGCTCGGCAGCCCGGCGTTCCCGGTGGCCAAGGTGACCTTCGGCAACGGCAAGTCGGTGCAGATCACCGCGCCCCAGGCCGCACCCGACGCGCCGTACGTGCAGTCGCTCGACGTCAAGGACAAGGAGTGGACGACCTCCTGGCTGACGTACCAGCAGTTCGCGGGCGCGGGCACGGTCGACTTCACGCTCGGCACCGAACCCGACACGTCCTGGGCGTCCGACCCGTCGGCGGCGCCGCCGTCCGACACCACGGGCGGCGACCGGGTCCTGGCGGCGACCGGCCCCTCCAGCGACGGCCTGGTGCTCCAGCCGGGCGCGTCCGGTGACGGCACACTGGACCTGACCAACCTCGGCGGCAAGGCCGTCACGGTCGACTGGACGGCGACGGCGCCCTCCGGCGTCACGCTGGACACGACATCCGGCTCGGTGACGGTGCCCGCCTCGGGCAGCGGCGAAGCGAAGGTCCACGTGACAGCGGGCGCGGACGAGGGAACCTTCCCGGTCACCTTCGCGCTGACCGACCACGGCACCGGTACGGCCGTGAGCGGGGCCACCCTCCGCGTGGCCGTGGCCAAGGCCGGTGCGCTGTGGCCGTACGACACCAACGAGGGCATCTACCCCGACGGCGCCCGCTACTCGGGCGGCTTCGACGGCGGCGGTTGGGCGTTCTCGCAGAACGCGCTGTCGGCGGCGGGTGTCACGAGCGGGTCCACCGCCACGGTCGACGGCGTCTCCTACACCTGGCCGACGGTGACGTCCGGTCAGCTGGACAACCTGGAGATGGCCGGCCAGACCATCCCGATGCCGGCCGGTACGTCGGGTGCGTCGCTGGGCCTGTTGGGCTCGGCGGCCAACGCGCCGACCGACGGCAGCGGGGTCTCAGGCACGGTGACCGTCGCCTACACCGACGGCACCACCTCCCAGGCGACCGTCGGCTTCTCGGACTGGACACTCAACGGCGGGTCGAGCAAGCCGCTCCCGGGTGACACGACGGCCGTCACGACGGCCTACCGGAACACCGGGAGCGGAGGCCGGGACAACGTGAAGACCTACGTCTTCGCCACGAAGGTCCCGCTCGACGCATCCAAGCAGGTGGCGTCGATCACGCTGCCCGTGACGGGCTCGACGGGCACCGGCCACCTGTTCGCCTACGGCTTCGGCCAGTAAGAGCTCGGCACACGCCGACGAATTCGGGCCGGTTCCCGGGCATGAGCCCGGGAACCGGCCCCACGCGGGCCGGCCCGTCGTGCCGGCGGTCCGCTACTCGCCCGCGTACGCCTTCTCCAGGACCGCGATGTCCAGCTTGGACATCTTGTACATCGCCTGGGTCGTCCGGACCGCCTTCTCGGTGTCCGGGTCGCTGATCAGGTCGATGAGCCGGCTCGGGACGACCTGCCAGGACAGGCCGTACTTGTCCTTGACCCAGCCGCAGGGACCCGCCTCGCCGCCGTCCTCGACGAACTTGTTCCAGTAGTGGTCCACCTCCTCCTGGTCGTCGCAGTGGATCTGGAACGAGATGGCCTCGTCGAACGTGAACTGCGGGCCGCCGTTCAGCGCGACGAACTTCTGTCCGTTGGCCACGAAGTCGGCGGCCATCACGGAACCGGCGGTGCCATGCTCGGACTCGGAAAAGCGGACGATCCTGCCGAGCTGGGAGTTCTTGAAGATCGAGACGTAGTAGTGCGCGGCCTCCTCGGCCTGACCGTCGAACCACAGACATGTGGTGAATCCGTCGGCGGACATACGTACCTCCTGCGGCGGGAAAAGTTTCGTCATCTCTTTCGACCGATCGTCGTCCCAAAACTCATCGGCGTCGCGCGGGATTCTTTCGCCGGGGGGGAAGGCGGCGGCCGATCGCGTCGTTCGCCGCGCACTCCAAGGGGCGCTATAGCATGCGCGGACATGACTTCCTCCGCTGATCACTCCAGCCCTTCCTCCGCCTCGGACAGCGCGCGCATCGAGCCGTTCCGTATCGACGTCCCGCAGAGCGACCTCGACGACCTGCACCACCGACTCGATCGCACCCGCTGGCCCGACGAACTGCCGGGGGTCGGCTGGGCCTACGGCGTCCCGCGGGAGTACCTGCGCGAACTCGTACGGTACTGGCGGCACGACTACGACTGGCAGGCGGCGCAGGCACGGCTGAACGCATGGCCGCAGTTCACGACGGAGATCGACGGCGCGCGGATCCACTTCGCGCATGTCCGTTCCCCGGAGCCGGACGCGACCCCGCTGGTCATCACGCACGGCTGGCCCGGCTCGATCGTCGAATTCACCGACGTCGTCGGCCCGTTGACCGATCCGCGCGCGCACGGAGGCGATCCGGCCGACGCCTTCCATCTCGTCGTACCGAGCATTCCCGGCTTCGGGCTGTCCGGTCCCACCCGGGACACCGGCTGGGAGTTCCAACGGGTGGCCGCCGCCTTCGCCGAGCTCATGACACGGCTCGGCTACGAGCGGTTCGGCGCCCAGGGCGGCGACTGGGGCGGGGCCATCTCCCGGGAGCTGGGCCGGGCGTACCCCGAACGGCTCGTCGGTGTCCACCTGAACCTGCTGCCCGGATCGTCCGCGGCCACCGAGCCGACTCCCGAGGAACTGGCCTCGCTGAGCCCCGAAGAACGCGAGCGCACGCTGCTGTCGTGGCGACGGAGTCTGGAATGGCGCCGTGAGGAGGCCGGTTACGCCGAACTCCAGGGCACCCGGCCACAGACCCTGGCCTACGCGCTGACGGACTCTCCCGTCGGTCAACTCGCCTGGATCACAGAGAAGTTCAGGGCATGGACGGACGCGAAGGACCGCCCCGAGGACGCCGTCGACCGGGACCTGATGCTGACCAACGTGATGCTGTACTGGCTGACCGCCACGGCGGGGTCCTCGGCCCGCATCTACTACGAGCGGGCGCACGCGCACTACTGGGGCACCGCGCCCGAGCCGTCGACGACGCCGACCGCCCTGGCCGTCTTCCCGCACGAGCCCCAGGTACCGCTGCGGCACATCGCGGAGCGTACGAACAACATCGTGCGGTGGACGGAATTCGACCGGGGCGGACACTTCGCCGCGGCGGAGCAGCCCGAGCTGCTGGTCGAGGATGTGCGGTCCTTCTTCCGGGACCTGCGCACCGACGCCTGAGCACGGGTCGGACACCTGAGCCCCGGTCCCCGCCGGGGCCGCCGGTGACGTCGGTGACGCGGGTGGCACCCGTGACGGCAACCCCGTAGCCCCTCTGCCCGTGGCGAATCTGCTGCGGGCCGAGAAAGCTGATCCGCCAGGCCCTTCGGTCCGAGAGTGGGGAGCGCGGCGACGCCAGCCGCGCCACCACGAGGAGGACCGATGACTCCACTCATCACCGGCCGGTACCCGGCCCACGCACCGCGCGCCGAGGACGGCGACACCCCCGCGACCCGCTTCGACGACCATCTGGCCGCCCAGCTGCTCGCGCAGCGCATCGTCCTTCTCGGCACCCAGGTCGACGAGGTGTCCGCGAACCGGGTCTGCGCCCAGCTGCTCGTGCTGTCGGCGGAGGACCCGCGCACCGACATCAGCCTGTACATCAACAGCCCGGGCGGATCGGTGACCGCGGGGCTCGCGATCTACGACACCATGCGGCTGATCCCCAACGACGTCGCGACCCTCGCCATGGGATTCGCCGCGAGCATGGGACAGTTCCTGCTCAGCGTCGGCACCCACGGCAAGCGCTACGCGCTGCCCAACGCGCGGATCATGATGCACCAGCCGTCGGCGGGCATCGGCGGCACCACCGCCGACATCGAGATCCAGGCGCAGAACCTGGAGTTCACGAAGCAGGCCATCGAGCGGATCACCGCGGAGCACACCGGCCAGAGCGAGGAGACGATCTCCCGGGACGGCGACCGCGACCGCTGGTTCACGGCCGAACAGGCCAAGGAGTACGGCATGGTGGACCGGGTCGTGGAGTCGCTCGACGACGTCCGCCCGGCCGCGTCACGGCGACGGATGGGGCTCTGACATGGGTACGTACACGATTCCGAACGTCGTCGAGCGGACCCCGCAGGGTGAGCGGTCCTACGACGTCTTCAGCCGGCTGCTGTCCGAGCGGATCATCTTTCTCGGCACCGAGATCGACGACGGGGTCGCCAACGTCGTCATCGCGCAACTCCTCCATCTGGAGTCGTCGAGCCCGGAGAGCGAGATCGCGATCTACATCAACTCGCCCGGTGGGTCGTTCACTTCGCTCATGGCGATCTACGACACGATGACGTTCGTACAGGCGCCCATCTCGACGTTCTGCGTCGGCCAGGCGGCCTCCACGGCGGCGGTGCTGCTGGCCGGCGGCGATCCCGGGCGGCGGTTCGTGCTGGAGCACGCGCGTGTGCTGCTCGGCCAGCCCGCGAGTGGCGGCCGGCAGGGGACGGTGTCCGACCTCGCTCTCCAGGCCAAGGAGATGCTCCGTATCCGCGCCCAGGTCGAGGAGGTCCTCTCCCGGCACACGCACCACGACGTGCCGACCCTGCGCGCGGACATGGACCGCGACAAGGTGTTCACCGCGCAGGAGGCCGTGGCATACGGACTCGCGGACGAGGTCCTGAGCCGACGGCTCGCGACGGTCTGAGACCGGACCACCGCCAGGGCCCGCGTCCGCGGCGCGGTTCGCCGGGCAGGCCCTGGCCGGTCGGCCCGGTCAGGCGGCGAGGCACATGCCGTTGTGGTGCGAGGCCGACGGGGTGCGGCGGCGGGCGGGCCGCACCTGGGCGAGGCGGGTGAGTTCGCCCTGGGCCAGCGAGAGCAGATCGGTGAGCCCGAGGCCCAGGGCGCGCGCGGCGGCCGCGAGGACTTCGGACGAGGCCTCCTTGCGGCCGCGCTCCAGCTCCGAGAGGTACGGCATCGAGATCCGAGCCGCGTCGGCGACGTCCTTGAGCGTCCGCTCCTGCGCGAGCCGCTCGCGCCGCAGGACGTCACCCACCACGTCGCGCCACAGCGGCTCCCTGATCCTGGGCGCCCGTGGCGTCTGCCGGGGCGCGAGGGCCGGGCGGGGCCGCTGGGGCGCGTCGGCCACGGGGGCGGCGGGGCCGGTGGGACGGGTCGCCGGGCCGGTGGCCGGAGCCGGTGCGGTCGCCGGGCGGAGGGGAATGACGCGGGCTTCGTTCGGCGCTTGGTTGTTCACCCCTTCAGCCTAGAAGCGCCGAGCCACGACGGAAGGGATCGGCTCGGCATTCCGCTCTCGGGGGAATCGAGCCACGTCACCCGTGCGTCACTGCCCGACGCGCCGTCACTGTCCGACCCGCCCGTCGATCCGCTCGCGCAGGAAGTCCGCGTGGCCGTTGTGCCGGGCGTACTCCTCGATCAGGTGCACCAGCACCTCCCGCAGCGCGATCGGCTCGTCGTCGTGGGTGCCGGTGATGTCGAGGTCACGGGCCTCATCCACGAACCGCTCGGCGAAGGCCACCTCGGAGCGCCAGGTGTCCCAGGCATCCGCCACCACCTCGGGGTCGGGTACCGCGCCGTTGAAGTCGCCGTTCGGGTCGCCGTCCGAGCGGTAGTGCCGCGGCGCGTCCTGGCCGGCCAGCACCCCGCGGAACCAGGCCTGTTCGACCCCCGCCAGATGACGCACCAGCCCGAGCAGCGACATGTTCGAGGGCTCGACGGAACGCCGGGCCATCGCCTCGGCGTCCAGACCCGCGCACTTCATCTCCAACGTCAGCCGCTGGTCGCGCAGATACCCGACGAGCGTGTCCCGCTCCCCCACGAACCCCCCGTCGGAGCGCGGATCGTCGTCCGGGTGCACGAACATGTCCCACCACCCGAAGCTCCGCTCGGACGGGGTGTTCCCGGACTGGGGAGGCTGAGGAGGCTGGGGAAGTGTGGTGTCGGCCATGCCTACGAGCATCGGCGCACCGAACCCGATCCGCCACCGGTTTTCCGCCGCCCCGAAACGATGTCAAGTCGCCCGCCGTACCCGGGAGTCGGGGCGGGACCCGGCCCACGTCGATCGGGAGGAACCGGGTGGCCGGGGCCCTTCAGCCCCGTCAGCGCAGCCACTGGTCCTTCTCCGCGGGCCGGTACAGCGTCACGGCGCGTGTCACCTTGTCGAGCACCAGCCTCGGCGCCGCGACCCGGGTCACTTCGCCGTCGTAGGAGAACCGCGGGTCGCCGTGCAGCACTTCGAGCCGCAGGCCGCGCACCTGCGCCGTGGTGAGGACCCGGCTGTTGTGCAGGGTGCCGGTCAGGACGGCGAGCAGCAGCCGGGTCCTGGCCAAGGGGGTGCCGGCGTCGACGGCACGGACGTCGAGCAGTCCGTCGTCGAGCTGGGTGCGGTAGGTGGGGGCGAACCCGGCGGGGTGGTAGATGCCGTTGCCCGCGAAGAGGAGCCACAGGCGCTTGGGGCGGCCGTTGACCGAGACGTTCACGGGGCTGCCCTTGGTGAGGACCCTGGCCAGTCCGACCACCAGCGCGGGCCACTTCCCGATCCGCTGCTCCAGCTTCTCCCGGGCACCGACCAGGTCCGAGTAGACGCCGAGGCTGAAGGTGTTGAGGAACACCTGCTCCGGTCCGCCGGGGGCGCGGGCCCGCCCGAGGTCCGCGACGACCGCGTCGCCCGCCTGCACGGCTCGTACGACGTCCTCCAGGGTCTGGTTGCCGAGGTCGACGGCGAAGTGGTTGAAGGTGCCGCCGGGGAAGACCGCGAGCGGCAGGCCGAGCCGGGCGGCGATCTCCGTCGCGGCGTTGATCGTGCCGTCGCCTCCGCAGGCGCCGAGGGCGCCGCCCTCGGCCTTGGCCCGCCGGGCGGCCTGTTCCAGGAGTTCCACCAGGTCCTGGTCCTCCTGCGGCACCGTGATCTCGGCCTTGGGCAGCGCGGCGCGCAGATACGCGCTCGCGTCGGGGGTGTCGGCGCTCCAGGAGAGCCCGGAGGACGGGTTGACCACGATGTGCAGTCCGGCGCCCCCGGGCAGCGCCGGAGCGGGCCGCCGCGGGGGTGCCGCCGCGGCCGCCGCCTCCGGTTTGACCGGCCACCAGCGGGCGGTCAGCGCGGCGGCGCCGACACCGATCGCGACGCCCACGGCCACGTCGCCGGGGCGCCGGTCCCCCGAGCGCGTGCGGGCCATGGTCAGCGCCGCGGCGCCGGGCACCGCGAACAGGCCGTACCGGGGCGCTTCGAGCAGGACGCCGACGGCGAACGCGGCGGCCGATGCGACCCGGCCGGCCGCGCCCGGCGGCTGCGCCTTGCGGGCCGCGGGGCGCGCCAGCACGCGGGTCACGGCCGAGGCGATGGCGACGGTGCCGATGCCGCGCAGCGCGGCCCGGCGCGCGGTCCGGTTCCCCGACGCGCCGAGGGCCGCGGCGGCGGCGCCCCACGCGAGTCCGCCGGCCACGGTCCGCCGCCATCCGGAGGGCCCGGCCGGTCCCGTGCCCGCCCCGCCCGGCCACCACGGCGTGCCACCGCCTGTTCGTCGCCCCGTCCCGCGCCTTCTCATCTGAGGCCCACCCCTCGCGTCTCGACAACAGATCTCCTGGTCGGCAAGGTTGTGCCGCCGTTGTCCCTGTTCCCCGACTTCGCGCATTCATGGACCCCGGCCGGTGCGGGGGTCAGATGGTCTTGGGCAGCTTCACCACGGTCACGAAGAAGTCGTCGATCTGGCGGACCGCGGCGATGAACTGGTCGAGGTCGACCGGCTTGGTCACATAGGCGTTCGCGTGCAGTTTGTAGCTGCGCAGGATGTCCTCCTCGGCGGAGGAGGTGGTGAGGACGACGACGGGGATGTGGGCCAGTTGGTCGTCGGACTTGATCCGCTCCAGGACCTGGCGCCCGTCGTACTTGGGCAGGTTGAGGTCGAGCAGGATCAGGTCGGGGCGCGGAGCCTCGGTGTACTGGTTGGCGCGGTAGAGGAAGTCGAGGGCCTCCTCGCCGTCCCGTACGACATGCAGGGTGTTGCGGATCTTGTTGTCCTCGAACGCCTCGCGGGTCATCAGCTCGTCGCCGGGGTCGTCCTCGACGAGCAGGACCTGAATGGGTACGGCGGGGGTGCTCACGGGTGTGCTCCTTCGGCTGGGCGCGCTGCCTCCTCGGCCCCCAGGGCGGGTTCCGGTCGCGCCATGGGCAGGGTGAAGGACACGCGTGTGCCCGCACCGGCGGCGCCGTCCAGGGTGATGGCGCCCCCGTGATGCTCGACGATCTTGCGGCAGAGGGCAAGGCCGATCCCCGTGCCCTCGTACTCGTCGCGCCCGTGCAGCCGCTGGAAGATGACGAAGACCTTCTCCCTGAACTCGGGTTCGATGCCTATGCCGTTGTCCTGTACGGACAGCCGCCACGGTCCGTCCTGCGGCTCCGCCTCGCAGCGGACGGCGATCTCGGGCGGCCGGTCGGGGTGACGGAACTTCACGGCGTTGCCGATCAGGTTCTGCCAGAGCATGGTCAGGGTGGTGACGTCGCCCGTCACGGTGGGCAGCGGACCCTCCCGTACGACACGCGCACCCGTCTCCTCCAGGACCACGCTGAGGTTGCCGAGTGCCCGGTCCAGTACGTCGTCGAGGGCGACGGGGACCAGCTCCTCGCCGACGCGGCCGACGCGGGAGAAGGTCAGCAGGTCGTTGATGAGGATCTGCATGCGTTTGGCGCCGTCGACGGCGAAGTCGATGTACTGCTTGGCCCGGTCGTCCAGTTGGTCGCCGTACCGCTTCTCCAGGAGCTGGCAGAAGGACGCGATCTTGCGCAGGGGTTCCTGCAGATCGTGCGAGGCGACGTAGGCGAACTGTTCCAGCTCCGCGTTCGAGCGCTTCAGCTCCAGGGTCTGGGCGTCGAGTTCCTCGGCCTGCCGCTCCAGGAGGACCTCACGGGCCTGGGAGGCGGAGAGTTCCTCGACGATGCGGCGGCGCATCTCCTCGACGGCCCGTGCGACCCTTTCCAGGTCGCGTGGCCCGTCGAGCCGGATCCTGCGCTCGAACGCGCCGCCGCTGACGTCCACCGAGGCCGCTTCCAGAACCCGCAGAGGGCGCCCCACGATCCGGTGCAGCAGCAGGGTCAGCGCGAGGCCGCTCGCCAGGAAGGCGGCGAGCATGCCGCCGAAGAGGAGGTTGCGGGACCGGCGGCTGTCGTCGGCTGAGACGCGGGTCCGGTCGCGCAACTGCTGGATGTCCTTCTCCAGGGTGGCGAGTTGACCCCGGATCTCGTCGAACCTGGCCTTGCTCGCCTCCAGGGAGGGGGCTTGGGCGCTGCCGGGCGTGCGGGCCGCCTCGATCAGCGGCTCGGCGTAGTCGCGGCGCCAGGCATCACTGAGGCGTCCGGCCGTCTTCAGGTCCGCGGCGGCCTTGGCGTGGTCGGCGAGTTGCGTCGCCAGGCGGGCCTCGAAGGTCTTCTCGTCCCGTGCTCCGGACGCGTACGGATCGAGGAAACCGGCGTCCCTGCTCAGTACGTAGCCTCGTACGCCCGTCTCCTGGTCCACCAGCGAGGTCTCCAACTGGTAGGCGGTGGCGCGGGCCGGCTGGATGCGGTCGGTGAGCAGATCGGTGCGGTCGTCGGCGCGGGCCTGGAGGACACCGCCGGACACGGCGAAGACGATCACCAGCAGCACGTTGGCGGCCAGCACCACGTGGATCCAGCCCTGTACGGTCAGCCGGGCGACGCGTGGGGGCTTCGCGTCCTCGGGAGTGTCCGCCGTGGCGTCGTCCGGCCCCGGGGCGTTCGGCGTACGGGTCATGACATCCCGTCCGTCGCCAGGTGCAGGACGGCCACGTCGTCGGCGAGTCCGCCGTGGGAGGCGGTCAGCGCGGCGACGTCCTCGACCACCGCGTCGGCGAACGGGCGCCCGCGCAGGGCCTGGTGTTTCCTCGCCACCGCGAGCAGTCCTTCCTCTCCCAGCCGCCGGCCCGGGGCCACGACGCCCTCGAAGAGACCGTCGGTGAACAGCGTCACGGCGCTGATGTCGTGCGCGGGCAGCTCGGTCTCCGGCCAGTGGGTCCGGCCCGGAAGCAGTCCGAGCGCGGGGCCCGGGGCCGGCTCGAACAGCTCGATGCCACGCGAGGTGCTCACGAGCAGTCCCGGGTGTCCGGCGCGGATCACGCTCATACGGCTGCGGTCCTTGGCGATCCGCAGGACGGTGAGGGTGGCGAAGATGTAGTCCGCGGCGCGCTCGGCACCGATGATCTCCTCCAGGAGCTCGAGCTGACGCGTGCCCACGCATCCGGAGAGCACGGCGGCCCGCCAGGCCACCCGAAGACACACGCCGAGGGCGGCCTCCGCCGCGCCGTGGCCGGAGACGTCCCCGATCACCGCGTGCACGGTACCGTCCTCGCTCTCGACGACGTCGAAGAAGTCGCCGCCGAGCAGGGCGTGGTCCCGTCCGGGGCTGTAGCGCGAGGCCACCTGGCAACCGGCGCCCCGCAGCAGGGGTGTGGGCAGCAGTCCGCGCTCCAGGCGCGCGTTCTCCCGGGCCAGCAGCCGGCTCGCCTGGAGTTCGGCGCCCGAACGCTCCACCTGCTTGCGTTGCAGGGCGTACCGGACCGCGCGGCTGAGCGCCTCGGCGTCCAGGCCGTCCTTGGCCAGGAAGTCCTGCGCTCCTTCGGCCACCGCGGCGAGCCCGGCCTCGTTCTCGGCGACTCCGGTGAGCACCACGACGGCCGCGTCGGGCGCGGCGTCACGTACCTGACGGACCGCGCTGAGTCCGTGGGTGTCGGGCAGATGCAGGTCCAGCAGGACGCACACGGAGTACGGCGTGGCGTCGAGGAACACGCGTGCCTCGGCGAGGGACTTGCACCAGGTGACCTCCATCGGCAGTCCGCTGTCGGCCAGCACCTCCCGCACCAGCAGCGCGTCTCCGGCGTCGTCCTCGACCAGCAGCAGTACCGCGGTGGCGTCCAGGCCCCAGCGGGGATCCGCACTCCCCTGCCGGGGCACCGCGCCTCGTTCACCTGTCCGCGGCAGGCGATCCGCCACGCTCGCCCCCCTTGGATGACCCACGACGGCCATGGTCCGCTGTGAGCCTACTGGTACGTCCCTCCGGGTCAACGGCGAAGGGCGAGCCGGGCCTTGACGCACTTTCCGACCGGTACCCGCCCGACGGTCACCTCCGTCGCGAGCGCGTGCACGATCTCCAGGCCGTGCCGCCCCACGCGTTCGGGATCCCGGGGATAGCGCCGGGGCAGGGCGGCGCTGCTGTCGTACACGATGACGGTCACGGAGGTGTCGGTTCCCTCCAGTTCCAGGATGTACGGCCCATGGCTGTGCCGGTCCGCGTTGGTGACCAGCTCGCTGACGACCAGCAGGAGGTCGCCGGTGGCCTGTGTACCGATCTCGGCACACCACTCCGAACGGAGCTGTTCGACGAACAGCTCGGCGAAATGGCGCGCTTCGGCGATGCACCCCGGCTCGCCGGTGTAGTGCGCCGCCCGCCGAAGCGGTTCCACGGGCACGTCGAAGCCAGTCGGTATCACCGCTCCGTCCAAGCGCTCGGTCATGTGGGTCTCTCTCGGATGCCGGTACGTCGGGACATTGCGCGTCCGGACGCTGCTGCACAGGGGCTCGTACCCCGTGAAGTCCTCCACAGTCACCCCGATGTTCCCCCGTCCCGGTGGCTTCCGCACACGATTCCCACAAGGGAACGGTGTCAGCCCGACGCGGCAGGGCAGGGCCTCCAGGCGAGGCATGACCGGTCACCGAGTTCTCGGTACGAGCAAGGGGCGCGGACGGATGGACGGACAGGACCCCGAAGTACGGGACGGCATACCGCCCCGGGAACGGGACAACGCCCTGCTCCAGGCCGCCGACCGGCTCGCCGCCGCGGCGGAGATCCTGGTCTCCGTGTCGGCCCGTACGGCGGTCGCGGTCGACAGCAGACTCTCGCCGCCGCTGCTGCGCGCCCTGACCCTGGTGGGCACGGATCCGGGTCTGACGCTCGCGGCACTCGCCGAGCGGGCGCAGATCAGCCGCTCCCGGGCGAGCCGGGTGTGCGACACGCTCGAAGAGGCAGGGCTGCTGGCCCGTTCGCCGCGCACCGAGGACCGCAGGGGCGTCGGCCTGAGTCTGACCGGCCGCGGCCGCTCGGCCCTCGACCGGGTGCGGGATCGGCGCGCCGCCTGGATCAAGGACGCGCTGCTGCGGATGCCGGAGTCCGATCTGAGCGGACTGCTGGCCGCGCTGCGTTCGCTCGGCCCCTCCCTGGCCCATGGGCATCCGGAGCACGTGCAGACACCCGGGCCACCCGACCGGCCCGCCTGACACGCTCTCAGACCGCATCGGCCTCCAGTGCCTCCCCCACGCCGGGGAAGACCGGCAGCACGTCCGAGACGCCGGTGATGCCCAGCACCCGTTCCACGAACGGGGAGAGAGCGGCCAGCCGGAGCCGCGGGCCGAGCACCCCGTGGGCCCGCAGGACGACGTTGATCGTGGTCGAGTCCAGGAAGGTCACCGCGGCCAGGTCGAGGACCACCGCTCCCGGACCGGCGCGGCCCGCCGCCGCGAGGGCCTCGTCGAGCTCACCCGCGTTGTCGAGATCCACCTCGCCGCGGACCGCGATGACGGTCGAACGACCGGCCTCGCGCATCGACAGCGACATGGCCGCCTGACCTGGACTCCGGCCTGAATGCACAGCGATCCCTCGAAATGTTGTCGAATCCGCGGAGAGTGGGGTAACCGCATGGGGACGGTGCGCCACAACGCCGCGATGGAGCGGTGTCAGGCCCTACCGTAGCCGATCGTTGTCATTTGACAACAATTGCCGTCAGGCAACAATCTGGTGTTCCTGCGATCCCAAGTCCGGCGACCCGTGGGCCGGTTGTCGCAGTGATGGGGTCGCAGTGATGGGTCGCACCGAAGGGACGCAGATGGAGCTAACCGGTACCGGTCGCATGCCCGGGCTCCCGGCCGGACCCGCCGGAGCGCTCTTCGAGCTGGTCCAGCGCGGTCGCCCGGAACGCTTCGAGGCCTTCGGTGAGCCGGGCGACGTCCGCCGAGGACATCTGCTCCAGCACGGCCCGCACCTCGCGCGCACGGTGCTCCCGCAGTTCGCTCAGCACCTGCTCGCCGAGCGGGCTGAGGCCGACCTCGACCTCGCGCCGGCTCGTCGAACTCGGCACTCTGCGGATCAGGCCGACTGCCTCCATCCGGTCACACAGACGGCTGACCGAGGAGGGACGCGAGGCCAGGGCGTCACCGAGCGAGCGAAGATTCATGGACCCGCCCTGCTCGATCACGATCAGGGCCCGTAGCTGAGAGGGCGGCACCGGTCCGGACGGCGCGGACTCCTGCCCTCGACCCCACAGGAGTTCGAGGAGCTCCGAGACGGCGTCGAGGGTGTGCGCGGCTTCGTCTCGGGAGACGGGTGGACGGATCGAGCGAGGCACCGATCCACCTTGTCATCAACTCAAGGCCATTGCCAGCCGCGCCGGTCCACCGGAGCCCTCGAAACAGACCCCCGCGACCACGCAGACGCCCTCGCACGACCACCGCACGAGAAAGTCATCACGACCGTGACCTCTGTGAACGACGTCGACAGAGCCCTGCGCGCGGCACCGCCGCACGCGCTGCTCGACACCCTGCGCCCCCTCCTGACGGATGTCTGGGGGGCGATCGACGCCGACCTGCTGCTGGCGGACTACGGGATGACCGTGCTGCAGCCGGTCGAGGAGCCCGGCGACCCCGCGCGTGCCGTGTCCCTGCACAACACCCCCGAGAGCCGCGCCTTCGGCAGTCAGGAGCCGCACGAGGAACACCCCCGCAACGCCGAACGGACGCGCCTGCATCTGCCGGTCACCGCCCGGGGCGAGCGCCTGGGCATCCTCACCGTCCTGCTGCCCCCGGGGCCCGTGGCCCCCTCGGTGACCGACGAACTCGTGCAGGTCGCCGATCTGCTGGGCCACGCGATCGTCGTGGCCGAACGGGACACGGACGTCTACCGTCAGGCCCGGCGGGTCGGCCGGCTGACGCTGGCCGCCGAAATGCAGTGGGAGCTGCTCCCGGGCCGGGCCTGTGCCCGCGAGGAGTTCGCCGTCGGCGCCCAGCTGGAGCCCGCGTACGCGGTGCGCGGGGACAACTTCGACTGGTCCTCGGACGCGCACCGGCTCACCCTGTCGATCATCAACGGGATGGGGGACGGCATCCACGCGTCCTTGCTGACCCACCTGGCCGTCGGCGCCCTGCGCAACGCCCGCCGCGCCGGGCTCCCGGTCGCCGACCAGGCCAGACTCGCCGATCAGGCCCTCTACGCCCAGCACCACGGCGACCAGCACGTGTCGGCGCTGTTGCTCTCCTTCGACCTCGCCACCGGCAGCGCGCTCGCGGTGGACGCGGGCTCGCCCCGGATGTGGCGCCGCCGGGGCACGGCCGTGGAGCGGATCGAGCTGGAGGCGCAGCTGCCGCTCGGCATGTTCGAGGAGTCCGACTACGTGGCGCAGGAGTTCGGCGTCCTGCCGGGTGACCGACTCCTGGTGGTGAGCGACGGGGTGTACGACGCCCTGTCCCCGCTGGGCGAGGTCTTCGGGGAGCGGGCGCTGGCCCGTGCCGTGTCGGCCACCGCCCTGCTGCCCGCGGCCGACGTACCGCGCGCCGTCCTCGACGAGCTGGCCCGGTACCGCGTCACCGAACCGCTGGACGACGCGCTGATCGTGTGTCTCGACTGGTCCGGCAGCCCGGTCGGCACGCCGTCCGGCTGACGTCTCGCCCGGGTTCGGCCGCCGAAATGGCGGTGGCCACCGCGCATTCCCCGGTCCGCTCGGGGCACCCGGACCGGGCGGAATCCGGCCGACGGCGGCCGGGGCCCGAAGACCCGGAGGTGGACGGTGGACTGGTGGATGTGGCCGGTCGTCGTGGTCGCGGCCCTGGTGCTGCTGAGCGCGGCGGCGGTCTGGGTGCAGACGAGCAGACGGTCGGGGACCGTCATCGCCGTGCGGCGCGGGCACCGGTTCGGGAAGCGGGAGGTGTGATGAGCGAGTTGATGTCCGCGCGCGACCTCGGCGGACGGCCGGTGGTCACGCTCGGCGGTGAGGCGGTGGCGCGGGTCAAGGACACCGTCTTCGACGGGCCCGCGGGACGTGTCACCGGCTTCACGCTCAACGGCCGGGGGCTGCTCGCGGGCCCGCTGAAGCAGAGCCTGCCGTGGAGCGCGGTCCACTCGCTGGGCCGCGACGCCGTCATGATCCTCGGCCGGGGGGCCCTCGCCGAACCGGCCGCGGTGATCGCCCGGGACGAGGCGGCGCACGGCCGGGTGCTGGGCGCCAGGGTGCTCACGGACGGCGGCACGGAGGTGGGGAGCGTGCTCGACCTCGTCGTCGAGGCCGGTATCAGCGGCCGCGTGGTGGGGTTCAAGATCGCCGCCAGTCAGTCCCTGGAGTCCGGTTCGAAGCGCCGCCGCCGCAAGGTGTACGTCCCCCGGGGCGAGACGATCGCCGTGTCGGGACAGGCTCTTGTCATCCCCGCGGACGCGACCCGCTTCGTCGCGGACGACCTGGCCGGTTTCGCCACCCAGGTCGAGGCGTTCCGGCTGCGGGACACCGCCGACCGGACGGAACCCACACCGTGACGCTGTTCTCCGGGATCCGCGGCCTGCCGGTCGTCACGCTCGGCGAGGCGAACGAGCTCGGCGTCGTCAGGTCACTCACGATCGATGTCGTATCGGGGCTGATCGGCCAGGTACGGCTGTCGCCGGCCCGGGGTCGCAAGGAGTTCGCGATCGACTGGAGCGCCGTGCACGTGATCGGCCCGGACGCCGTCCTCGTCCGGTCGGGCACCGCCCTGGACACCGCCCCAGCCCCGGCGCCCGTGGACATCCTGGGCGTCCGGGTCCTGACCGAGGACGGGGACGAGCGCGGCACCGTGCGGGACATCGCCTTCGACCCGGTCACCGGCCTCGTCGAGAAGATGTGCACGGCCCTGGGCGACATCCCGGGCGAACGGCTGGTCGGGCTCGGGGACTACGCCCTGGTCGTACGGACCGGCTGAGGTCGCCTCAGTACCCGGGAGGCGTCAGGGCCGGCTCCGGCGCGTCGTAGGACGACGAGGTGTCCGGCGTCGTGGCGCCCGCACTCGCCGTGATGTCGGTGGTCGTGTCAGGAGACGTGCGACCGGAGTACGCCCCCGCCGACTCCGATGCCGTCGTGGCAGGGGCGGTGGAGGGGTACTCCGGATCCGATGACGAAGAAGTGGTCGGGGACGGCGCATCAGGCGACGACGGGTACGCCGAGGGGGAGGAAGGGGAGGCAGAGACGGAAGGGGGCGAAGACTTCGATGCCGGAGACTTCGGTGGCGCCGACGACTCGCTCACCGCGGGGGACGGCTTCGCTGGAGGAGACGTCTCCTTGTCCCGGCTGCCGTCGGAGTCGCCCCGGTGACGGCCGACCCATGCGTCGCGGTGGGGGTCGTAGATGACGAAGACGTCGATGGTGGTGGCGGCGGGCACGACGACCACCACGTTCTGCGACCGGTACGAGGCCCAGGTGTCACCGGTCCGCCTGGGCACGGTCTGCTGTGCGACCGCCGGTGTCAAGGGGTTCCCGCAGGCACAGCGCACGCGCGGCACCCCGTGGCCGTCGACGAGGACAGCCGTGCCCGTCTGGAGCACCGCCTGGTAGCTGGTGGCCGCGCCGCCCCCGTAGCCGTGGTTGGTGACGCGGGTGTCCATCCGCAGCTGTACGGGGGTGAGCGAGCGCAGGTAGGCGGGGACCTCGGTGGGCCGGACGTCCTCCACGGAGGCGAACGCCTTGTTCTTCGCCGGCTCCGCCTCGAGCGCCTTGACCTGCTTCTCCACATCGCAACTCGCGGTGTTGCGGGTGCCGCCGTAGAGCCCGGGTGCGGAACCCGACACACCGCGCGTCACATTGGCGGACTCCGGCGCGTTCGCCGCCGGTGTCACCGGCGCGAGGGAACTGTCCTTCGCCGTCGACTCCGTGAACGGGGCGGGACCCGATTTGCTCGCGGCCTGCAGGAACAACTCACCGCCCGACGCCGTGCCGGACGTGCCGCCCGAGCGGGAGAGGACGACACCGAGCACCACCCCGGCCGCCACGACCCCGGTGATCAGCGTCACCCGCGGCGCCGACTTCCACCAGGGACGGTCCGGGCCGCCGCCGTGACGGGGCCAGCCGCCGGGACCGCCACCTCCGGAACCGGCGCCGCTCGGCGGACCGGTCGGCGGACCGGTCGGCGGACCGGTCGGCGGACCGGTCGGCGGACCGGTCGGCGGACCGGTCGGCGGACCGGTCGGCGGTGGCGGGAGCGGGCGGCCCATCCCTTGGGTCGGAGCGTCGTCGGAGGCACCCGGCCGGGGGGAGCCCGACAGCGGTCCCGAGGGAGGGCCGGTGGGCCGGTCGGAGGACGGCGGGTCGACGCTCACTGACTCTTCCTCCGAGCGTAGGGATCTCGCGGCATCTCACGCCTTATATGCCGTTTCATTCCACAACGAGCCCATTGTGTGCTCCGGCCGGGTGTCCCCCGCAAGCTGACGCGGTCGGCCCTCCCGACGGGCGGTGGACCCCGGTGCTGCTTAGCGTGGCAGCGTGCGCATGCAGACACCGTCCGACCAGGTCATCGCCACTCCAGGCGAGCGGACGGCCGCCCGTCACGGCTGGGTCCAGGCCCTGCTGGCGGTGGTGGCCGGGGTGATCGTCATGCTCGCGGTCGCCGCCCTCGGGCTGTGGGGTGCCGGTGCGACGGGCCTGCCCGAGCACGCCTACCCACGGGTCGTCGCGGCCTCCGTCGTGACCGCGGTCGGCGGCACCATCGAGCTCGCGGGGGACGCGGGCGTGATCGCCGACACCCGGGCGGGACTGACGGTGATCCCTCTGTCGGTCACGCTCGTGGGGGCCCTGATGATCGCCGCCGGGTTCCTGCGGCCGCTGCGGCACCGGGCCGTCGCGGGTGCCGCCGAGTTGGCCGGCTGGGCCGCCAGGATCGCGGTCCTGTGGCTGCTGGCCCTCCTCGGACTCGCGCTCTACTCCCACCAGAACTTCAAGATCTCCCTCGGTACCGGGACGATCAGCGACATCGGCGACCTCATCGGGGTCTCGCCCGAGGTGGGCTTCAAGACAGCCGTGCCCGTGACGCTGTTCTACGGGGTGCTGTGGCTCGCGGGCGTCCTCGTCCTCGCCCTGCTGGTGTCGCGCGGAGCTCCGCTCCCGGCCCGGCTGCTGCGCTTCCAGGAGTCGGTGCGCCCGGCCGCGTACGCCATGGTCGTCCTGCTCCTCGCCTGCGTCGCGGCGGGAACGGTCGTCGCGCTGGTGGTGGCCGCGACGCGCGGACACGTCCCCGAGACCTTCGCGGTGATCTTCCTCGGGCTGCCCAACCTCGCCTGGCTCGCCTTCACGATCGGGCTGGGCGCCACCTGGCGGGGGCGCGTGGACGGGCCGTTCGGGCTGCCCGTGCCGCACGTCCTCGACCAGGTGCTGCGCACCCCGGACGTCTCCGCGGTCAACCTGCGCGCCCTGGGCCACTACGACGGCAGGGTGTGGTGGCTGCCGGTCGTCGACGCGCTGCTGCTTCTGGGCGCCGCGTTCCTGATGGCCGCCCGCTCACCGGCCCGGATGCGGGCCTGGCAGCACGCCGTCCGCATGGCCCTCGCGCTGGCGCTCGCGGTGCTCATGATCTGCCTGGTCGGCAGGATCTCGGCGCACTACGGCCTGTCGCTCATCGGCATCGGTGACGCCGGCGGCGGCCTCGCGGGCGAACTCTTCCTCGAGCCGAAACTCTGGAGCGCGCTCGGCCTCGCCGTCGTGTGGGGCCTGGTGACCGGGTTCCTCGGCGCCCTGCTGGCGAGGGGAATCCGCCGAAAGGGCGAGGTCGTCCAGGACACGGTCGGCTAGAAAGGCGGCGAGGAAGGACACCGGCGGCCAGGGCGGTCGGCTCCCGCGCCGTCAGCGGTCACCCGGCTCGTCCGCCACCCCCGGGACCAGACGGGTCGGTTCATGGTCGTCGGGCGCTCGTACGACACCTGTGCGCGCCCGGCCCGGAACGCTCCCGTTCCGCTCCCCGGTCGCCGCCGGTTCGTCCGCGACCGCGTACGTGCTCAGCCGCGTCCCGTCGGTGTACACCCAGCGCTCGTGCTCGGCGTCGTACAGCCAGAGGGACTCGCCGTCGACGACCACCCCGATCCGCTGCCCGCGCGTGATGCCGCGGAAGGACGCCCCGTCCAGCCGCCCGGCCGCGAGGTCCTCGGCCGCGCTCCGATAGCGGATGAGGGCCTGCTCGACGCGGGCGAGGAGCGGGCGCGGGTCGGCCGTTCGGGTGAGGGGGTCGCCCTCCGCGGGCGGCGGCTGCGGTACGGCGACCAGCAGCCGGCCGTCGACCCAGGCCGACCAGCCGTTGGCGCAGACGACCCGGCCCCAGTCACCGAGCCGCTCGACGAGCTGCACGGGGAGCAGCGCGTCGAGCGGCACGGTGGGCCGGGAGGGGTCCGGCGCCTCCCAGGCGGGCAGGCCGTCCGGCGGAACGACGTGCGTCGGGCGGAACTCGTCGGTCGTCGCCGGGTCGGGAGTCGTCATCGCACCTACTTCCGCATGACCTCGGGTTCGTGCCGCCGCAGCAGCCGGGCCACCACGCACCCGAAGACGATCGACAGCACGACCAGCATGCTCATGTTGACCAGCCACACGCTGGGCTCGTGCCGGAACAGCGGGTCGGAGGTGAGCGACCCCGGGACGATCCGGCCCAGGGCGATGGTCCCCGACATCGCGCCCAGGGCCCAGCGGGCGGGGACGAGCCAGGCCAGTTGCTCCATGCCGGGCACCCCGTGCAGCTTGAGCAGCGCGCCGCTGAAAACCACCTGGACGACGGCGATCAGCACCAGCAGCGGCATGGTGACCTCCTCCTTGGTCACCACGGCGGAGACCAGGAGGCCGAGCATCATCGCGCTGAAGGCCAGCAGGGCCACGGCCAGCGTGAGCTCGAGAAGCGGCGACATGAGGACACCTTTGCCGCGGGGCGCGTTGAGGTCGACGCCGAACAGCGCGACGAGGGTGAGGACGACGGCCTGGAGAACGGTGATGGTGCCGAGGACCACGATCTTCGACATCAGGTACGCCGACCGGGACAGGCCGACCGCGCGCTCCCGCTGGTAGATGACCCGTTCCTTCACCACTTCGCGTACGGCGTTGGCCGCGCCCGCCAGGACTCCGCCTATGCACAGGGTGAGCAGCGCGTTCATCGACGTCTCCAGCGTCAGTTTGCTGCCCGCGACGGCTCGGGCCATCACGCCCATGATGCACGGCAGCGCGATCATGACGGCGAGGAAGGTCCGGTCGGCGCTGAGCACGGCCGCGTACCGGCGCACCAGGGTGCCGAGTTGCGCGCCCCAGCTCTGGGCCTTGGGCGGCGGTCCGACGGGGGCGGCCGGGCCGGGCCGGAGCAGATGAGGCTGTGGGCTGGAGCTGTCGATGTACCGGCCCTGGAGCGGCGAGCTCCGGTACTCCCGCGCCCAGTCCCGGTCCTGGTCCCGCTCGAAGGCCTCGAAGGCTTCGGGCCACTGCTCGTAGCCGAAGTAGGCGAGCGCGTCTTCGGGCGGTCCGAAGTAGGCGACCTTGCCGCCGGGAGCGAGCACCAGGAGCCGGTCGCAGACGTCGAGGCTGAGCACGCTGTGGGTGACCACGATGACCGTACGGCCGTCGTCCGCGAGGCCGCGCAGCATGTGCATCACCGAGCGGTCCATGCCGGGGTCGAGACCGGAGGTGGGTTCGTCCAGGAACAGCAGCGACGGTTTGGTCAGCAGCTCCAGGGCCACACTGACCCGCTTGCGCTGACCGCCGGACAGACTGTGGATGGGCAGGCCGGCGCGCTGCTCCAGGCCCAGTTCCTGGATGACCTCGTCGACCCGCGCCTGGCGCTCCGCCTTCGCGGTGTCCTGCGGGAAGCGCAGCTCGGCGGCGTACGCAAGGGCGCGCCGCACCGTCAACTGGGCGTGCAGGATGTCGTCCTGCGGCACGAGGCCGATGCGCTGGCGCAGCTCGGCGTAGTCGCGGTAGAGGTCGCGGCCGTCGTACAGGACCGCTCCGCGGTCGGCGGGGCGCTGCCCGGTGAGGGCGTTGAGGAGCGTGGACTTCCCGGCGCCGCTGGGGCCCACGACGGCCAGCAGGCACTTCTCGCCGACGGGAAAGGACACCTGGTCGAGGAGGATCTTGCGGCCACGGTCGACGGCGACGGTCAGTTCCTGGACATCGAGGGAGACCTCGCCGGTGTCGACGTACTCCTGCAACTCGTCTCCGACGAGGCAGAACGCGGAGTGGCCGATGCCGACGATGTCACCGGGGGTGATCGCGGCGCGGGTGACGGGCTGCCCGTTGAGGAACGTGCCGTTGTGGCTGCCGAGGTCGAGGATCTCGTACGTCCTGTCCGGGTGGGCCAGCAGTTCGGCGTGCCGCCGGGAGACGACCAGGTCGTCGATGACCAGGTCGTTGTCGGCGCCGCGGCCGATGCGGACGGTGCGGGTGGGCAGCGGTCGTACGGTGGTCGGCCGTGGGAAGGAGCCGCTGGCCCAAGGCTGGAATTCGCCCGAGAGCCGCTGCGGGGTCTTGTCGGCGAAGACCGCCCGGGGGCCGTCGGAGGGGCTGCCGAAGTGGATGACGCTGCCGGGTCCGACGCCCCATTCGCGGACCCGCCTGCCGTCGGCGTACGTGCCGTTCGTGCTGTTCTCGTCCTGGATCGTCCAGTGGTCGGCCTCGGGCCGCAGGACCGCGTGGTGCCACGAGACCCGGACGTCGTCGATGACGATCTCGCTCGACGGGTCACGCCCGACGTGATAGTCGCGGCTCGGACTCAGCACCGTGGAGCCCGTCTCCGTTTCGAGGACGAGTTCGGGCGCCGTCGGCGCGACCGACCGCTCTCCCATGCCCAGAATTCTAGCTATTCGTTCACATATGCGCCTGATCAGCGGCTCATGGCGGCGAGACGAAGATGATCATCGCCGCCCCGGCGACCGGCGAGGACGTCACGATCGTCCTCGGCGTGCACCCGTACGCCCACGACCCGCGGCGGCGCACGCTCGTCTCCGACATCACCGACCTGACGCTGCTGGTCGGCGGGACCCTCCGGGACCCGCCCGGCGGCGGTCAGGCGGCGGTCAGGCGGCGGAGCTGCCGAGGGCGGCGGCGGTCCGCTGCATGCGCAGCGCGTCGACGGATTCGGCGAGCAGTTCGTACTCGGTGGTGTCGTCGCTGGTGGCGATGCGGACGAGCTTTCCGGCGGCCAACTCCTCGGCGACCAGCTCCTGCTGGAGGGTGTCACCGCACCAGGCGCGCAGGACGCTCGGCACGTCCGGGACGGTGTCCGCCACAGGCGCGATCGAGTTCGGCGGGAAGGTCGGATCGTCGGGCTGCGGATCGAGCCGCGACGCCATCCAGGAGGCACGGTCCCGCATCCACCACAGGGCCAGCGCCAGGGTGGGCGCGCGATAGGTCCCCAACGGGACGCCGATGCGTCTACCTCCGCATATTCCGTATGCGGTCACATGGCACAGGAATTCGTCGTGCACGATCGCTCCCCCATTGCAACGCTCTCCGCCGGCCCGGCCTCGCTTTCCCTGCGGCCTCGTTCACTACGTGCGGCTCGTTCGTGGTGCACGGTGGTGCTGCGCGCGTCGTGCATGGTCGTGCAGCGCGCGGGCGTGGCTGAATCGCCCTGTCACTCGAGTATCGCCACTCCTGACACTCTGTCACCATGCCATTCCAGCCAGTCTCCTGGCATATTCACTGCCCGGTTTGGCCGAAACGCGACTCGCTGTCCTTTACCCGGGAGGTAATCGACGCCCTCGGGCATCGGCGGGCATGGTTGCGGTATCGGATCCCGGCGGGGAACCACCGCCCGGAATCCACTGGCTGAGCAGCAACTACCCTACTTTCCACGGAGGTTGATCCACCATGTCCGCAGTCGACAACCGTTACGAGAACGCCGTCGCCCGCTACTTCGAGGCCTGGAACGCCACTGACCGCGATGCGCTCGCCAAGGCGGTCGCCGCCGCCTGGAGCGCGGACGGCAGCTACACCGACCCACTGGCCGAGGTCCGCGGGCACGACGGGATCGCGGCGGTGATCGCGGCGGCGCACGAGCAGTTCCCGGGGTTCTCCTTCCGGCCCGCCGGGCCGGTCGACGGGCACCACGACATCGCCCGCTTCGGCTGGGAACTGGTCAACGAGGCCGACGGCACGGCGCCCGTCGCGGGATTCGACGTGATCACCCTGGACGGCGACGACCGGATCCGCGGCGTGCACGGATTCCTGGACCGCGTGCCGACCCAGTGACGTTCCCGCGCCTCCACTGCTTCAGCGCGGAGTCCGATGAGTTTTCCCGCCTCCGGTGGTCTCTTGAGCAGGACACCCACCGGAAGCGGAGGACCACATGAACAGCGTCGGCAAGAAGGACAGGGCGGGCAGGCTGGACCAGCAGTTCAGCGCGGTGCTGCGCAAGAGCCCCGCCAAGGGCGGCTGGACCTATGTCGTCTGGCCTGAGTCCGTCGCCTTCTTCGGAACCCGCGGGCTGGTGAAGGTCAGCGGCACGATCGACGGGCACCCCTTCCGCAGTTCCTTCATGGCCCTGGGGGACGGCTCCCACAAGCTGCCGGTGAAGGCCGATGTGCGCAAGGCGATCGGGAAGCAGGAGGGCGACACCGTCACGGTCCGTCTGGAGGAGCGCCTCAGCCCGTGAGGGCCGCCCGTGCGACGTCACGGTAGCGCCGCGGCGCGACACCCGTCGTTCGTTTGAAGGCGTTGCTGAACGCGCTCTCGGACGTGTAGCCGACCCGCTGGGCCAGGGCCGACACCGACGTCTCACCGTCCCGCAGGGCCCGGCGGGCCAGACTCATCCGCCAGTCCAGCAGATACGTCAGGGGCGGCACCCCGGCCACGGCCCGGAAGCGCTCGGCGAAGGTGGTCCGGGACATGGCCGCCGCCCTGGCGAGCTCCTCCAGCTGCCAGGGGCGGCCCGGGTCGGCATGCATGAGCCGCAGCGCCGGGGCGATGCGCTCGTCGGCGAGGGCGCGCAGACGTCCGGCAGGCAGGGCGTCAGCATCCGTGAGATAGGCGCGCAGGACCTGGACGAACATGAGCTGGGCGAGCTGGTCGGCCGCGAAGTCGGCCCCGGCCCGCTCGGTGGTCAGTTCGCGCAGCAGCTGGTCGAGCAGCCAGCGCATGACCGGCGCCTCCTCGGCGCCGGACCGCACACACAGCAGCGGCGGCAGGGCGTGCAGGAGCAGCTCCTCGCCCGCCCGGCCCAGTTCGATGTGCCCGCCGACGAAGACGGCGTCCTCTCCTCCGCCGTAACGAATCACGGACCCGGAGGTGTCCGCGAAGAGTGTCGCGGCGTCCGCCGGCTCCACGGACGGATCGCTCGCGACCACGAACGCCCGGCTGCCGTCGAACACGGCCACATCGCCCGGCCCCAGCCGGGCGAACTCCGGCAGTCCGTGCAGGGACACCGACATGCCGCCCTTCACCATCGCGGCGATCTTGAGCATCCCGGGCGGCGGGAAGCGCAGCGCCCAGTCGCCACCGGCCGTGAAACCGCCGGAGATGACGCACCGGGCGTCCATGAGGCCGAGGGTGTCGGAGAGAGGATCCGCAGGCATGTCCGTACTATCGCGCAAGTAATGCGGACTATCAAGCATTCATCGTACGGAGACGCGGTTCTACGGTGGTCGGGAAGGCACACATGAGGAGAGCCGAACCATGACCACCGAGCAACAGCAGCAGCCCCTCCACTCCGGATTCGACGCCGCGTCCAGCGCCGAGGACGTCATCAAGGGCATCGACCTGACCGACAAGGTCGCCCTCGTCACCGGCGGCTACTCCGGCATCGGCCTGGAGACCGTGCGCGTCCTGCGGGCCGTGGGCGCCGAGGTCGTCGTACCGGCGCGGGACACCGCAAGGGCGCGGGCCGCCCTCAAGGGGATCGACGGCGTCGAGACCGCGCCCATGGATCTGCTGGATCCGGCCTCGATCGACGCGTTCGCCGAGCGTTTCCTCGACTCCGGGCGGCCGCTGCACATCCTCGTCAACAGCGCGGGCGTCATGGCGACGCCGCTGACGCGCGACGCCCGGGGGTACGAGGTGCAGTTCGCCACGAACCACCTCGGCCACTTCCAGCTGGTCGCCCGCCTGTGGCCGGCACTGCGCCGGGCGCACGGGGCCCGGGTCGTCTCGGTGTCCTCGTGGGGCCACCGGTTCTCCCCCGTCCTGTTCGACGACCCGCACTTCGAGCACCAGGCGTACGACCGCTGGGTCGCCTACGGGCAGTCGAAGACGGCGAACATCCTCTTCGCGCTCGGTCTCGACGAGCGGGGCAGGGCGGACGGGATCCGGGCCTTCGCCCTGCACCCGGGAAGCATCGTCGCCACCGGCCTGAAGAAGTACCTGGCCGAGGAGGACCTCAGGGCTGTCGGCGTCCTCGACGCGGACGGCCGGCCGATCCTCGACCCGGAGCGGCAGTTGAAGACCGTCGAGCAGGGGGCGGCCACCAGCGTGTGGTGCGCGACCAGCCCCCTGCTCGAGGGCAGGGGCGGCGTCTACTGCGAGAACAGCGACATCGCCCCTCCGATGTCCGCGGAGGAGGGCCGTGAGTGGTCCCTCGGGAACAGGTCGTGGAAGGCCGGCGTCGTGCCCTACGCCGTGGACCCGGTGGCGGTCGACCGCCTCTGGGAGCTCAGCGAGCGGCTCACCGCCTGACGACCGGACCGCACGGCCGGGTCGGCTTCTGCCACGGCCTGACCAGCGGGGCTCAGGCCTTGATGATCGCGTCGATCCGCGCCAGCTCCTCCGCGGTGAAGTCCAGGGCGCGGGTCGCCGCGACGCTGTCCTCCAGCTGCTGGGGGCTGCTCGCGCCGATGAGCGCGGAGGTCACCCGGCCGCCGCGCAGCACCCAGGCGAGCGCCAGCTGCGCCAGGGACTGGCCGCGGGACTTGGCGATCTCGTCGAGGGCGCGCAGCTGCCCGACCAGGTCCTCGGTGACCGTGTCGGCGCTCAGGAAGGGGCTGTCGCTCGCGGCGCGCGAGCCCTCCGGGATGCCGTCGAGGTAGCGGCTGGTGAGCAGGCCCTGCTCCAGCGGGGAGTAGGCGATGGAGCCGACCTGCAGCTCGTCCAGCGTGTCCAGGAGCCCCTCGTCCTCGGGGCGGCGGTCGAGCATCGAGTAGCGCGGCTGGTGGATCAGCAGCGGGGTGCCGAGCTCGTCCAGGATGCGGGCGGCTTCCCGGGTCTGCTCCGCGGAGTAGTTGGAGATGCCGACGTAGAGCGCCTTGCCCTGCTGGACCGCCGAGTGCAGGGCGCCCATCGTCTCCTCCAGGGGAGTCTCCGGGTCGGGGCGGTGCGAGTAGAAGATGTCCACGTAGTCCAGGCCCATCCGGGCCAGGCTCTGGTCGAGCGAGGACAGCAGGTACTTGCGAGAGCCCCACTCGCCGTAGGGGCCCGGCCACATCAGGTAACCGGCCTTGGTGGAGATGACCAGCTCGTCGCGGTGGTGCGCGAAGTCCGCCGTCAGGGCGTCGCCGAGCGCCGACTCGGCGGCGCCGGGCGGCGGACCATAGTTGTTGGCCAGGTCGAAGTGGGTGACCCCGAGGTCGAAGGCGCGGCGCAGGATCGCGCGCTGAGTCGCCACCGGCCGGTCGGGGCCGAAGTTGTGCCACAGGCCGAGCGACAGCGCGGGCAGCTTCAGGCCGCTGCGTCCGGTGCGCCGGTAGGGCATGTCCGCGTAACGGTCGGGGTGTGCGGTGTACAACGCGTACTCCTGGAAGGCCGGGAAAACAGGTCTCCACTCTCGCGCGGGCACGGTGCAGAGGTCCAACGGGAGAATCGGATGGGACTGAGCGACGGCGCTTCTCAATCGGCGACTACTGTGGTGCCCCATGGAACTGCGCCACCTTCAGCACTTCGTCGCGGTCGCCGAGGACCAGCACTTCACCCGGGCGGCGGAACGGCTGATGGTGTCGCAGTCGGGACTGTCGTCCTCCATCCGTGCCCTGGAGCGGGAGCTTCAGGCCCCGCTGTTCGTGCGCACCACCCGCCGGGTCACGCTCACGGAGGCCGGTCGCGCGCTGCTCGGCGAGGCGGAGCGGATCCTCGCCCAGGTGCGCTCGGCGCAGGACGCCGTGGCCGCCGTACAGGGCGTCCTGCGCGGCACGCTCTCCCTCGGCACCGAGCAGTGCATCGCGGGCGTCGACGTGGCCAGGCTTCTCGCGGCGTTCCGGCGGCGCCATCCCGACGTCGAGATCCGGCTGCGGCAGGCGGGTTCCGAGGCGCTGGCCGAGGAGGTCGCCGCGGGCCGTCTCGACCTGGCCTTCGCCGTCAGGACGCGGGCGGACGGGGACCAGCTGCGGTCGGTCCCGCTGACCAGCGAGCCGATGACCGTGCTCTGCCATCCCACGCACCACCTCGCGACCGCCGCCGTGGTCACGCCCCAGGAACTGGGCGGCGAGGCCTTCGTCGACTTCCACCCCGACTGGGGGCCGCGCCGCACCACGGACGCGGCCTTCGCGGCGGCAGACGTACGGCGGACGGTGGCGCTGGAGGTCAGCGACGTGCACAGCCTGCTGGAGCTGGTCCACGAGGGCCTCGGCATCGCCGTCGTGCCCCGCCACTTCGGCCACAAGCGCGAGGCCGGGGATCTCACCGCCCTCCCTTTCAAGGGCGCCTGTGAAGCCTCGTACGAGACGGTCGCCATGCTGCCGCCGCCGGACGCCACCAGCCCGGCGGCGCGGGCGCTGATGGTGCTTCTCGACACCCCGCAAGAGGGGGCCTGACACCACCCCCGGAGGGGCTCCAGCACTCCTGACCCGGCCCGCTGCCCGGCCGCAGACTCGTGGACGTCCACGAAGGCAACTGCGAGGCTGGAGTACGGAGATGACGGATCACACACGGCGGACGGTCCTGCGCGGGACGGCGGTCGCGGCGGCGGGCGGGCTCGTCGGCGCGATGGGAGGCCGGGTGGCAGCGGCGGCACCGGTGCCGGGCACTGCGGCACAGGGCGGGCATCGGTTCCCCTTCCTGGAGGGGGCGTTCAAGCCCGTCACCGAGGAGCTGACGGCGTTCGACCTACCGGTCACCGGACACATCCCGCGCGAGCTGAACGGCCGCTTCCTGCGCAACGGCCCCAACGTCCTGGGCCTGGAGGACCCGCGCGCCCACCACTGGATGCTCGGTGAGGGCATGGTGCACGGCGTGCGGCTGCGGGAGGGGCGCGCGGAGTGGTACCGCAACCGCTGGGTCCGCTCGGCCTCCGTGGCGAAGAAGCTCGGCGAGCCGTACCCCGGGCCCGTCCCGCCGGACGACTTCCCGTGCAACACCCATGTGATCGGGCACAGGGGACGGATCCTCGCACTCCAGGAGAGCGGGCCACTGCCGTACGAACTCGACCACGAGCTCGACACGGTGGGCACGTACGACTTCCGCGGCACCCTCGAAGGGGCCTTCACCGCCCACACCAAGTTCGACGCGGCGGCCGGAGAACTGCACGCGATCGCCTACTACCCCACCTGGGACCACGTCCGGCACCAGGTGATCGACCACACGGGCCGGGTCGCGCGGACCACGCGGATCCCGGTCGCGGACGCGCCGATGATGCACGACTTCGCGCTCACCGAGAAGTACGTCGTGATCTTCGATCTGCCCATCACCTTCGACCCCGCGGGAGCCGAGCGCGGCGACCTGGTGCCCTACGTCTGGAACGAGAAGCACCCGACGCGGGTCGGTCTGCTGCCGCGCGCGGGGGGCGAGGTCCGCTGGTTCGAGGTGGATCCGGTCTACTACTCGCACACCCTGAACGCGTACGACGAGGGCTCGTCCGTGGTCGTCGACATGACGACCTACCCGGCGCCCTTCTACGTCGCGGGCCGCGGCTCCGACGGACCGTACGGCGCCGGCACCGCCTCGCTCGAACGCTGGACGATCGACGTGGCGCACGGCCGGGTGCGCACCAGGACGCTCGACGACCGCCCCCAGGAGTTCCCGCGCGTCCACGAGGCGTTGGTGTCCAGGCGGCACCGTTACGCCTACACGGTCGCCGCCGCGGACATGACCCTGGCGTATCTGACACCCGACGGGAACCCGCCCGACCGGGCCTTCGCCAACGCGCTGATCAAGCACGACCTGCTGCGCGGGACCACTCAGGTCCACCGGCTGCCGCGGGACGCCGCCGCGGGGGAAGCCGTCTTCGTCCCCTCCGAGGGCGCACGGGCGGAGGACGACGGCTACGCGATCGCCTATGTGCACAATCCCGATCGCGGAGCCGCCGACCTGGTGATCCTGGCCGCCCAGGACTTCACGGGCGAGCCGGTCGCCCGGATCCATCTCCCGGGGCGGGTGCCGCTCGGCTTCCACGGGAGTTGGATTCCGGACGCGTGAGGGACCGCGATGCGCGATGGTGGACGCATGCATGCAAAGGACATCCTCATCGACGCGTACAGCCGCATCCAGGAAGAGGTCCATGCCGCCGTCGGGGGCCTGCCGCCGGACGTTCTCAACGCCCTCCCCTCGGACGACGCCAATTCCGTCTCATGGCTGGTCTGGCACCTCACCCGCGTCCAGGACGACCATGTCGCGGACGCCGCCGGGCTCGAGCAGGTCTGGCTCACGCAGGACTGGGAGAAGCGCTTCGGGCTCGATCTGCCGCGCCGGGACACGGGGTACGGGCACAGCTCCGCGAAGGTCGCCAAGGTGCGGGTCGACTCCGGTGACCTGCTGACCGGTTACTACGACGCCGTGCACGAACAGACGCTGGAGTTCCTGCGCGGGCTGACCGCCAAGGACTTCGAGCGGATCGTGGACGAGCGCTGGGATCCCGCGGTCACGCTGGGCGTACGGCTGGTCAGCGTCCTGTCCGACGATCTGCAGCACGTCGGACAGGCCGCCTATGTACGGGGGCTGGTTCAGCGGGCGTAGCCGGGCAGCACGACGTCCTCGATGAGGGCCTTGCGCTCGTCGAACGGGATGAACGCGCTCTTCACGGCGTTCACCGTGACCGTGCGCAGGTCCTCCACCGTCCAGCCCGCCTCCTCGACCAGCAGCGCCATCTCGCGCGTCATCGTGGTGCCCGACACCAGACGGTTGTCGGTGTTGAGGGTGACACGGAAGCCGAGGTCGCGCAGGGCGGTGATGGGGTGCTCGGCGATGGAGGTCGCGGCGCCCGTCTGGAGGTTGGAGGTCGGGCACATCTCCAGGGCGATACGGCGGTCGCGCACCCAGCCCGCGAGGCGACCGAGCTTGCCGTCGACGATGTCCTCGGTGATGCGGACGCCATGGCCGATGCGCTGGGCACCGCAGACCTGGAGGGCCTGGTGGATGCTGGGCAGGCCGTGGGCCTCACCGGCGTGGATGGTGAACGGGACGCTCTCGCCGCGCAGGTGCTCGAAGGCGGCGAGGTGGTCGGCGGGCGGGAAGCCGTCCTCGGCACCCGCGATGTCGAAGCCGACGACGCCGCCGTCCCGGAACGCCACCGCGAGGTCGGCGATCTCCCGGGTGCGGTCGAACATGCGCATCCCGCACAGCAGGGTGCCGACCCGGACCGGGGTGCCCGCTGCCGCCGCCTTGGCCATACCGGCCGCCAGGCCCTCCTGCACGGTCTCGACGACCTCGGGCAGGGTCAGCCCGCCGTTCACCATCAGCTCGGGTGCGTACCGGACCTCGCCGTAGACGACGCCGTCCTCGGCCAGGTCGAGCACGTACTCCTCGGCCGTGCGCAGCAGGCCCTCGCGGGTCTGCATCACGGCGAGGGTGTGCTCGAAGGTGGCTATGTAGCGCACCAGGTCACCGGAGTTGGCTGCCTCGTAGTACCAGGCGGCGAGCGCGTCCGGGTCGGTGGTGGGCAGCGTGTGGCCGACCGTCTCGGCGAGCTCCACGAGCGTGGCGGGGCGCAGGCCGCCGTCGAGGTGGTCGTGCAGCACGGCCTTGGGGAGGCGGCGGATGGTGTCGATGTCGATGCGGGGCGCGGTCATGCGTGTCGTTCCTCGGCAGGTTCTGAACAGATGGGTGGATGTCAGGCGGTGGCGGGCTGGAGCAGGTCCCAGCGGTTTCCGTACAGGTCCTGGAAGACGACGACCGAGCCGTACGGTTCGTGGCGCGGCTCCTCCAGGAAGGTGACGCCCGCCTCGCGCATGCGGGCGTGGTCGCGGGCGAAGTCGTCGGTGTGCAGGAAGAAGCCCACGCGCCCGCCGGTCTGGTCGCCGACCCGGCCGCGCTGCGCCTCGTCCTTGGCCCGGGCCAGCAGCAGTCCGCTGCCGCCGCCCTCCGTGCCCGGCTCGACGACGACCCAGCGGGAGCCGTCGGGCCGCGGCTGGTCCTCGACGAGCCGGAACCCGAGGGCTTCGGTGTAGAAGCGGATCGCCTCGTCGTAGTCGTCGACGACGAGCGTGACCAGCGCGATGCGTCGCATCGGGACCCCTTAGGTAGTTATACGTAACACGCTAGGGTACGGCATCCCACCGCATGCTCCCGCCCGCCCTGCCGCACGCTCCCGCCCGCCCCGCCCATGCCGAGTCGCCAGGTGCGGCGGGGTGCGGGACGCTGGGCACACCCTGGGCCTCCGTCGCCCGCCGGCGTCCGGCAAGGCCGCGCCCCACGCGCGGCGTTCATCTTTCGCGGCCGCCGCGGGAACGATCTCGGCGCGCCAATCGTCTACAGTTCTGTAGACCGTCTACAGAACTGTAGTCACCGCGGACGCGGTCTTCCGACGCGCCCGCACGCCCATCATGGAAGGGGCCTCCGTCGATGTCCGCAGCCCTGCGCGCCGCGCCGCCGTACGCGGTCGATGTCCTCCGGGCCCTGTCATGAGGCGTGCGGACGCGTCGGACCTCGCGGGATCGACCGCGGTCGGCAGCCTGGTCGCCTTCGTGCTGCTGGCGCTGGTCGTGACCGGCCGGGACGGCGCCCCGCTCTTCGGCGACCAGGACCTCAACGCCTGGTCCGCGGACCACCGCCCACCCGTGGCGCTGGCCGTGGCCCGCGGGCTGACCTACACGGGCACGGGCGTCCTGCCGTACCTGCTGGTCGCGCTGGCGGGTGTCGTCCTCGGTCGCACCGCACGACAGCGCATCCTCTTCGCCCTCGGCTGCGTCGGCTGTCTCGCCGCCGCCCAGGCCGTTCGGTACGGCGTGATGTCCCTCGTCGCCCGCCCCCGCCCCGCGACGGTGGAGTGGGCCACGCAAGCCTCAGGCTGGTCCTTCCCCTCGGGCCACACCACCACGTCCGCCATCACCGGCGGTCTGCTCGTCCTCGCGGTGCTCTCGCGGGCGCCCCGCGGCGGGCGGGCCCTCGCGGCGCTCCTCGCATGCTGGGCCGTCCTCGTCGGACTCACCAGGGTCTACCTGGGCGTCCACTGGTTCTCCGACGTGCTCGGCGGCTGGCTGTTCGCCCTGTGCTGGCTGAGCCTCAGCGTCTATGTCCTCGCCCGCATCGCCCCGCACACGTTCTCTTCCATATCGGCGCTCCGTCTCCGCCCTGGTCCCACGCCGACGGAAGAGCGCCCCGATGACTCCCACCCGCACCGCGAAGTCCCCCCTCACTCGGCTCCGTGACCGCCTCGGCTGGGCCGTCGGCGCGTCGTACCTCGCCGCCGCGGCCCTGCCGGCGCCGGGGCGGTGGTTGCGTCATCCGCACCTGATCGGGGCGGCCGGGTTACCGCACATCGCCTTCGAGACCCCGCGTCTCCTGCTGTCCCTGCTCCTGTTCACCGCCGGCCTGCAGGTGCCGGTCCACGCACTGCGGGCGTTGGTCAGGCACCCCGCCGCACTGCTGACCGGGCTCGTCCTCCATCTGGTCGCACCCCTGCTGATCATTCCGGGCGTCGCCTTCGCCCTGAGCCGGTCGCCCGACAGCGACGGGGGCAGCGGAATGATCGCGGCGATGATCCTGATCGTCGCGATGCCGGTGGCGGCCGGGGCCACCGTGTGGACGAGCAAGGGGGACGGCGACCAGTCGACGACCGTGGGCCTGGTGCTGGCGTCCACGATCGTCAGCCCGCTCACGATCCCGGTCACCATGACGGCCCTGTGCCCCCTGCTGAGCGGCGACTACGCGAACACGCTGTCGGGGGCCGCCCGGACCGCCGGACACGCCTTCGCGCTCACCGGAGTCCTGCTGCCCTGCGGCACCGGAATCCTGTGCCGGCTCGCCCTGCCGGACCGCGCGCTGACCCGCCTCCTCGCCGCCGCGGTCCCCACGGCGATGATCGGCTCACTGCTTCTGACGTACGTCAACGCCAGCGGTGTCCTCGGCCCCTTCCTCGCCCGTCCCGAACCGGTGCTGCTGGTGGCGGCGCTGGTCGTCGCCGCCACCGTCTGCGGCCTGTCGTTCGCCCTGGGCGGGATCACGGCCCGCGCGCTGCGCCTGGACGCTCCGGCGGGCGCCTCCGTGACACTGGCCTGCGGGATGAACAACAGCAGCGCGAGCGCGGTCCTCATCACGACGACCCTGCCCGACCGGCCGCACGTCCTGCTGCCGGTGCTCGCGTACAGCCTGCTGCAGAAGGTGGCCGCGGGGCGCGTCGTGCGGGCCGGGGGCAGGCCGGACGCCCGCGCATGACATCGTGGAGATCGACTCGGGGCCGGCCCCGCCGGCTCCTGCCCAGCGCTGCCCCACAGGAGTTGAGTGCGATGTCCGAGCTGCCGAAGCCGACCGGAGCCCCCGCCCATCAGAACGTGACCTTCCCCAGCGCCGGGACCACGGCCCACGGCTATCTGGCACTGCCGCCGTCCGGGCAGGGCCCCGGGGTGATCGTCATCCAGGAGTGGTGGGGTCTGACCGACCACATCGCGCAGGTGGCGGACCGGCTGGCCGCGGAGGGCTTCGTGGCCCTCGCGCCCGACCTGTACGGCGGCAATGTCGCCCATGACAGCGGCGAGGCCTTCCGGATGATGAAGGAGTTGCCGGTGTCGCGCGGCGTCGAGCTGCTCTCCGGTGCGGTCGATCATCTGCTCGGGCTGCCCGAGGTCACCTCGGACACGGTGGGCGCGGTCGGCTTCTGCATGGGCGGCGGCTTCGTCCTCTACCTGGCCGCGGCCGACCCCCGGGTCAGCGCGGCGGTGCCGTTCTACGGCGTGATCCAGGGTGAACTGCCCGACTTCTCCCGCCTGAAGGCACAGATCCTGGGTCACTACGGCGAACTCGACACGAGCATCCCGAAGGAGAATCTGGACCAGTTGAGGGAGGCGGTCCGGCAGCAGGCCGGCATTTCCGCGGACTTCCGTCTCTACCCTGCCAACCACGCCTTCTTCAATGACGGCCGATCGGAGACGTACGACCCCGAGTCGGCCGCGCGGGCCTGGGAGCGCACGGTGCCCTTCCTGCACGAGCAACTGGGCTGAGCGGGTCACCCGGGGCGGCCCGACGAGGACCGCCCCCGTGACGGGGCCCATCGGTCACTCGCCCGACCGATGGAGTGCGTCGAGGCGGACCATCTCGCCGTCGGTGAGCCGCAGCGCGCCCGCGGCGACGTTCTCGACGAGGTGGTCCGGGCTGCCGGTGCCGGGGATGGCGAGCACGTGCGGGCCCTGCCGCAGGGTCCACGCGAGGCGTACCTGCGCGGGCGTCGCGCCGTGCGCACGCGCGACGGCGAGCACCTCCTCGTCGCCGTCGCTGCCGCTTGCGCCCTGCTCACCGCCCTTGCCGGCGATCGCGAAGAACGGCACGAACGCGACGCCCAGCTCCCCGCACCTGCGCAGGAGTTCGTCGGTCCCGGCGTCCGGGGAGTCGAGCCCGTACCGGTTCTGCACGCTCACCACCGGCGCGATGGCCAGCGCCTCCTCGAGGTGCCGGAGCCCGATGCTCGACATGCCGAGGTGCCGGATCAGCCCCGCCTCGCGCAGCTCGGCCAGCGCGCCGAAGTGCTCGGCGATCGAGTCCTGCCCCATCCGCCGCAGATACACGAGGTCGAGGTGGTCGCGGCCCAACTGCCGCAGGTTCTCCTCGACATGGGCACGGAGCTGGTCCGGCCGGGCCGGGGTGCCCCACTCCCCCGCGTAGTCTCGGAACGGCCCGACCTTGGTGGCGATGACCAGGTCGTCGGCGTACGGGGCCAGCGCGCTGTTGATCAGCTCGTTCGCCGAGCGCACCGCCGAGAAGTAGAAGGCGGCGGTGTCGATGTGGTCGACGCCCAGCTCGATCGCGCGGCGCAGCACGGCGATCGAGCGGTCGCGGTCGCTCGGCGTGCCGAGGTGGAAGGCCGCGCTGCCCGTCAGCCGCATCGCGCCGAAGCCGATCCGGCGGACGGGGAGATCTCCGAGCGTCCAGGCGCCGGAAGCTGCCGCGGTGATCGTTTCCGAGGTCATCGCGGCAGTTTCGCACACCTTGTGCGGGCCCGGGCGGCTGCCGTCGAGAGCCGATCAGCAGGAGAGGTTGCCGCCGGCCGAGGTCCCGAGGACCTGCACGAAGCGCTGGTAGGCGTCCACCCTGCTCTGCACCTGGGCCGGGTTCTTGCCGTCGCACTCCAGGGAGCCGTTGATGCTGCGGATGGTCTGGCCGAATCCCGCGCCGTTGACCATGGCGTTGTGGCCCGTCATGCTGCCGGGACCCGTCTGGGTGTTCCAGTACCAGAGGCCGGTCTTCCAGGCCACGGCGGCATCGTTCTGTACGAGGTAGGGGTTGTTGAGGAGGTCGATGCCGAGCGCGTCGCCCGCGGCCTTGTAGTTGAAGTTCCAGCTGAGCTGTATCGGGCCGCGGCCGTAGTAGGCCGACTGTCCGGCCGGGCAGCCGTAGGGCTGGCTCCAGTCGCAGTAGTGCGGGTAGTTGGCGGTGTTCTGCTCCACCACGTAGACGAGGCCGCCGGTCTCGTGGCTGACGTTGGCGAGGAAGGCCGCGGCCTCCTGCTTCTTCACCGTGTCGCTGCCGGTGTTGGCGAAGGCCGGGTAGGCGCTCATCGCCGCCCGCAGGCCGCTGTAGGTGTAGAAGGAACTCCGGTTCGGGAACATCTGGTTGAACTGCGCCTCGCTCACCACGAAGCCGTCGGAGGGAGGCGTGGAACCTCCGTCGCAGGCGTAGGGGTCCCAGAACCAGGTGCTGATGGTGGGGTCGTAGCCCGGGTTGTCGTGCTCGGCGATGTAGGTCTTCCCGTCGGTGTAGCGGACGACGTCACCGGTGACGTACGACCTCCCGGCCACCCAGCTCGGATAGCTCGAACAGGCGGCGGCGGAGGCGCCGGCGGCCGGCAGCAGCACGGGGGTGGCGGACGCGAGGGCGAGGGCTGTCAGGACTGCGGAGATGCGGCGCCTCGACACAGGTCAACTCCTTTGCGGGACACGGCCGCTCCCCGTCAAGGGCAGCGCGGAGCTGAGCCTTGTACGCACGTGCCGGCGGGGCCGGCCACGGCATCGGGGGCGGCCGTGGTGGGGGGTGTGGAGCCACACTCAACCGCTTTGGTATGTACCAGTCAAGGGTGTAGACCAGTCAGATCTGACAACGTTGGCAGAGAGGCTCGCACAACGGTGCCCCGGCAGATCCTCAACGATCTGCCGGGGCACCGCCGGGGCCATCCGGGGCACTGCCGGGCCGGACAGGCCCTAGCCCAGCGGCTTCTCCAGCACCGCCTTGCGGTGGCTGAACGTCTCGAGGGAGTAGCGGCCGTGGTAGCGGCCCATGCCGCTCTCGCCGACCCCGCCGAACGGCAGGTCGGAGACGGTCAGATGGGCGAGCGGCAGACCGAGACCGAGGCCTCCGGAGGACGTCTCCTCGGCGATCCGCTCCCGGGTGGTGTCCGACTCGGTGAAGACGTAGAGCGCCAGGGGCTTGTCGCGGTCGTTGATGAAGTCGATGGCCTCGTCCAGCCCCGCCACCGTGACGATCGGCAGGATCGGTCCGAAGATCTCCTCCTGCATCACGGGGGCCTTGGGATCGACGTCGGCGAGGACGGTGGGCGCGAGGTACTTGGTGGCCCGGTCTCCGGTGCCGCCGATGACGGTGCGCCCGGAGTCCAGCAGCGAACTGAGCCGGTCGAAGTGCCGCTCGTTGACGATCCGCCCGTACTCGCCCGAGCGCCGCGGCTCGGCACCGAACAGGGCCTCGACGGCGCGGGCGAGCTCGGGCTCCAGCGCGCGGGCGGTCTGCGGGTCGGTGAGGACGTAGTCCGGTGCGACGCAGGTCTGCCCGGCGTTGAGGAACTTGCCGCGGGCGAGCCGGTCGGCGACGACGGACAGGTCGGCGTCCCGGTCGACGAACGCCGGGGACTTGCCGCCCAGTTCGAGGGCGACGGGGGTGAGGTGCTCGGCGGCGGCCCGCATCACGATCCGGCCGACCGCGCCGTTGCCGGTGTAGAAGATGTGGTCGAAACGCTCCGCGAGCAGCGCGGTGGTCTCCGGAACCGCGCCCTCGACGACGGCGACCGCGTCCGTGTCGAGGTAGCGCGGCAGCAGCCGCGCGACGGCCGCCGAGGTGGCGGGCGCGAGCTCGCTGGGCTTGACGACCACTGCGTTGCCCGCGGCCAGCGCGCCGAGCATCGGCGTCAGCAGGAGCTGTACCGGATAGTTCCAGGGGGCGATGACGAGCACGACGCCCAGCGGGTCGTACCGCGTCCAGGCCGTCGCGTCGGCGCCGAGGTGGGCGGGGACCGGGGCGGACTCGGGGCGCAGCCACTCGTCGAGGTGGTCGAGGGTGTGGTCGATCTCGCGCACGGTGAAGTCGATCTCGGTGCGGAAGGCCTCGGTGGAGCTCTTGCCGAGGTCCGCGTGGAGGGCCTCCGCGAGCTCGGCGCCGTGCGTGGTGAGCAGTTCGCGCAGTCGGCGCAGCTGGGTGGTGCGCCACGCGAGGGGCTTGGTGCGGCCGGAGCGGAAGGTGGCGCGCAGCCGGGCCACGATGCCGGCGGGCTGCTCGGGGGTGCGGTCGTTCACAGTGCCTCGCTGATCGGTGCGGACCTGGCGGCCCACGGGCGGTCGTCTTGAGCCGGAGGGCTCGGTGTAAACGCCAACCTTTCATGTGCCCAAATAAATTCCGGGTGCACGAGAAACACGTTCCGCGATCACGGCGTCACGGACGGAGGTCGGAGGGCGGGCTTCGCGGGAGTGCCGCGCGGGCCCGTTCGAGGTAGGCGCGCTCCGGTGCGCTGTCGGTCAGCGCGATGGCCGCCTCGTACGCCCGTACGGCCTCGGTGTGGCGTCCGAGGCGGCGCAGCAGGTCCGCGCGTACGGCGTGGAAGGCGTGGTAGCCGTCCAGGTCGAGCGCGTCCACGAGGGCGAGCGCCGGCTCCGGGCCCTCGACCTCGGCGACGGCGACGGCCCGGTTGAGGGTGACCACCGGGCTCGGGGCGAGCGCGGCCAGCTGGTCGTAGAGCTGGAGGATCTGGCCCCAGTCCGTGGCGGCCGCGGTCGGGGAGTCGCTGTGTACGGCGTTGATCGCGGCCTGGATCTGGTACGGGCCCGGCCGGTCGCGGCGCAGACAGCGGCGTACGAGGGTCTGTCCCTCGGTGATGAGATCGTGGTCCCACCGTGAGCGGTCCTGGTCGGAGAGGAGGATCAGGTCGCCGTCCGGTGTGGCGCGGGCGGGCCGACGCGACTCGATGAGGAGCATCAGGGCGAGCAGGCCGAGGGCCTCGGGCTCGTCCGGCATCAGCTCGACGAGGAGTCGGCCGAGCCGGACGGCTTCGGCGCAGAGGTCCTCCCGGCCGCCGTAGCCCTCGTTGAAGATGAGGTAGACGACCGCGAGCACCCCCCTGACACGGTCCGGGAGGTCCGCGTCGCGCGGGATGCGGTAGGGGATGCGGGCGTCGCGGATCTTGGCCTTGGCGCGGACGATCCGCTGCGCCATGGTCGGCTCGGGGACGAGGAAGGCGTGGGCGATCCGCGGCGTGGTCAGACCGCCGAGCAGGCGCAGGGTGAGGGCGACCTGGGCCTGGGTGGCGAGCGCGGGGTGGCAGCAGGTGAAGATCAGGCGGAGCCGGTCGTCGCGCACGGGGCCCTCCTCGGCCGGGTCGCCCCGGGCGTACAGCCGCTCGGCCTCGGCGTGCCGGGCCTCGCGCGTGGACTCGCGGCGCAGCCGGTCGACGGCGCGGTTGCGCGCGGTGGTGATGATCCACCCGGCCGGGCTGGGCGGTATGCCCGACTCCGGCCACTTCCGCAGGGCGGTGGTGAAGGCGTCCTGGACCGCTTCCTCGGCGAGGTCGATGTCGCCGAGGAAGCGGACGAGGACGGCGACCGCGCGGCCGTATTCGGCGCGGAACACGGCCTCGATGTCGGCGTTCGGGGTCATCCGTCCTCGGCTTCGCCCATGAAGGGCCGCACCTCGATGGGGAGCGTGGTCGCCACCGTCGCCTTGCGGCCCCATGCGAGCGCCGTGTCGAGGTCGGGTGCCTTGATCAGACAGATCCCGCCCAGGTACTCCTTGCTCTCGGTGTACGGGCCGTCGGTGACGAGCACGTCGCCGTCCTTGGCACGCACCACGGTGGCCGTCTCCGGTCCGTGCAGTCCCCCGGCGAACACCCACGCACCGGCCTCGCGCAGCTCCGCGTGGAAGACGTCGAGATTGTGCATGATCTCTTTCAGGATCTCGGGCGCGGGCGGCTCACCGGGCGGCTGCATCACGCTCAGCAGGTAGTACTTCATGTGTGCTCCTCGGCCGTGTCGTTCTCGGCTCGTTCTCGGGTGGTCTTTCACTGACTACACGAACCGGAGACGGCCGGATCGACACACGACACGACGACAGCGGGAGATTTTTTTCGATGACCACCGCACCGCATCCGCTCGTCGCGGCGGCCGGGCGGCTGGCGGCCGAGGTGCTGGCCCCACGGGCGGAACGCGTGGACCAGGAGGGCATGCCGGCGAGCAGCATCGAGGCGGTCAAGCGGTCGGGGCTGCTCGGGGTGAGCGCGCCGGTGGCCTACGGCGGGTCGGCCGCGCCCGCCGCGGTGGTCCGGGAGACCGCCGAGATCCTGGCCGGGGCGTGCTGCTCGACCTGGTTCGTGCAGACCCAGCACCACACTCCGGTGCTGACCCTGGCGAAGGGCGAACGCGCGGCGCGGGAACGGCTGTTGGGACCGCTGGCGAGCGGGGAGCTGCTGTCCGGCGTCGCGTACGCACAACTGCGGGCCTACCCGCGCATCCCTGTCCGGGTCACCCGTGAGCGTGGTGGCTGGCGCTTCGACGGGACGGTCCCCTGGTACACGGGCTGGGGACTGAACGACGTGCTGATGCTCGCCGGGGTGACGGAGGCGGACGAGGCGCTGTTCGCGTTCACCGAGGCGCGTGAGCAGCCCGGACTGCGCCCCTCGCCGCCGATGCGGCTGGCGGCGCTCACCGCCTCGCGCACGGTGTCCCTGGAACTGGACGGGCTGTGGCTCCCGGACGACGCCGTGGCCCTGCGCACGCCGTACGAGAGCTGGGCGGTCACCGATCGCCCCAAGAACACCAACGCCTCGCCGGCGGTCTTCGGGATCACCGCGTCGGCGCTCGGTCTGCTGGACGGCGATCCCGCGGCGCAGGAGACCGGGCAGGTGCTGCGCGCCCGCCTCGACGAGGTCAGACGGCAGGCGTACGAACTCGCCGACCACCCGGTGCCCACCGAGCGGATCGAGGAGCGGCTGGCGGTCAAGACGCGGGCGTACGACGTCATGCGCGCGGCCACGACCGCCGCGGTCGTGGCCGGTGGCGGGCGCGCGATGGACCTGGGCAGCCCGGCGCAACGGCTGGCACGCGAGGGGATGTTCCTGCTGGTGCAGGGGCAGACCGCCCAGGTGCGCGCCGCCCACCTCGGTTCGCTCGGTTCGCTCGGCTCACCCGGTTCACTCAGCCCGTGAAGGGCACCTGCGCGGCGGGGACGGACGTAGGTGCGAACGGGTGCTGCCACAGGCCCTGTGCGGCCAGGCGCGGCAGGACGCCCTCGCCGAACCAGTCCGGAGGCGGAGAGACGGTCCGGCTCCTCGGCGAGCGCGGCGGCGACGGCCAGGGCCTCGACGTCGTCGGCGATCGCTCTGGCGGACATCGCCTCAGCCCGCCGCGGCCAGCAGGGGCGCGCTGCCGAGGGCCGCCGAGAACTGGTCGACCACCTGGGTGAGGGCCTCGGCCGTGGCCGGGGCGACGGTGATGCCGCCGTCCTCGCCCGTGGTGATGTCCTTGTCGAGGGTGAACCAGCCCTGGACGATGTGCGCGGCGCCCATGGAGTTGAGGACCGGGCGTAGGGCGTAGTCGAGGGCGAGGACATGCGCGGTGCTGCCACCGGTGACGAGCGGCAGCACGGTCTTCCCGGTGAGGGCGTACTGCGGGAGCAGGTCGAGCAGGGCCTTGAGGACACCGGAGTAGGCGGCCTTGTAGACGGGGGTGCCGATGACCACGCCGTCGGCGCGGGCGAAGAGTTCGGTCGCCGCGACGATGGCGGGGTGCTTGAAGTCGGCGCCGAGCAGGGCGTCGGCGGGGATCGTGCGGACGTCGAGCGGGATCACCTCGTGTCCCTGCGCGGTCAGCCGGGTGTCCAGATGGCGCAGGAGCTTCGCGGTGCGGGAGGAGACGGACGGACTGCCGGAGACGGACAGGACGGTGGCCATGAGGTCCTCTTTCGGGAGCGGGAGCTGGGTGGGGAACGGAGTGGGGAACGGATTCAGACGTGCGCGGAGACGGACTCGGGCTCCGTCGCGGTCTCGGTCGCGGTCCCTGTGTCCGGCAGTCGCGCTACCAGTCCGCGCACCAGGGGCAGCACCCGACGGCCGAAGTCTCCACCTCCTCCAGAAGTCCCCGGCGAGTTCGGTGTGGTCCTCGGTCCAGATCTGGCGCGGGGCGCGGATGAACCCCTCGGAGCGAACGGACCTGGCGGTGCGCTGCCCGCTCCTGCTGGTGACCAGGCCGCCAAGGGCGTTGGGAACCCCGTCGCGAATTTCACAGGATTCACGGGATTCACGGGGTTCAGGGGATTCACGGGCCCTGCGGACATGCGGAACTCCTGTTGCGGATTGCGGGTACGCCGAATTCAGAGGGCGCGTTCATGACGGCGCACGGGATCGCGGAATTCAGGCGGTGTTGTGAGAACGCCGCACACGGCTGTCCGACGACAGCGGTGGGGCCGATGGGGTGCGGCGGATCCGGGGACTCAGGCCGCGATGCAACAGGAGGCGCTGGAGACGCGCGCGAGGTCGACATGGCGTCGCCGCGTGAGGTCCAGTCGCATCATCATGCCGTCGATCGTGGCAGCCTGCCGCGAGGGCAGTCAAGGAAAACCCGACCGGTCTCGTATCGCGGACCACCGAATTTCACGAACATGTGACAGGGAAGCCCTTGAACGGGCCGTGAAATGGCCCGCATTCCGCCGGCGCGCGGACAGAACAACTCGAATACATCGCGGCGGTCACCCGGCTCGGCTCACCGCGCCGGGCAGCCGAGGAAATCCGCCTCCCCCAGCGGGCGTTGAGCGAGACCGTGCGGAACCTGGAGCGCCGACTCGGCGTCGATCTGCTGGAGCGCAAGCGGTCCGGAGCGCGGATGCGCGCCGAGGGGCGGGAGCTGCTGCCTCACCTCATCAACGTGCCCCGACGGTCAGGGAATTCCGCGCGGCGCATCCGCTGACGCAGGTCGAGGTGGTCGCCGCCCAGCAGACGGCAGATCCACCGGGCGCTGTCGGAGGGCCGCCTCGACCTGGGCCCGGTGAACCATCTCGACGGCGACGACCTGCCCGCCGACTTCGAGACCACCGAACTGCTGCGCCGCTGACCGGTGGTGTGCCTGCGCCCGGACAGTCCGCTCGCCGCACTCGCCGCGGTGTCGGCGGCGGACCTGCTGGACGGACGCGAGGCACTGATCGCCATGCGCTCCGGGTACGTCATGCACCGCTGTCTCCACCGGTTCCTGGAGGGCCACGGCCCGGCCCTCTCGTACACGACCGACGGCGCGGAGACGGGCAAGCTCATGGTCGCCGAGGGGCTGGGTGCGACGGTCCTGCCCGATTTCAGGGTGATCGGGGATCCCTTCGAGCGGTGCGGCGCGATCACCCACCGGCCGCTCACGGACGACACGACACGGGTCCTGCCGATGCTGCGGCGCCGCCGGGCGGAGTCGGTGCCTCGTGAGGCCCACGACCCGCACGAGGCGTTCGTGCGCAGGGCGGCGGAGCTCGGCACCCTGCTCTCGGGTCGGTCCTGACCGGGGTCGTTCAGTCCTCGTCGCCGACCGGCACCACCACGAGGAAGGCGTCCGACTTCAGGTCCATCACCACCGTCGCGGGCTGCCCCTCGGTGCGGCGCCGGGCCGCGTACTCCTCCGCCGTCCAGGATCCGCGCGGGCCTCCCGCGGGAAACCGCTCCAACACCTTCGTGCCCCTCACGGCAGACACCTCCAGCTGTGACCTCGGACTCTCGTGTTCTCCCGTCTGCCCGCGATTCCCCCGGACATGTCCGCAAAGACTCCGCCGGACAGCTCCTGGGCGCATCCGACCGCCGTGTTCGCGTGGAAGAGATGAGAGAGGGAACACGGAAAGCCGGTGGCCCGGTGAACGACGGAGGGACCCATGAGCGACGACGATCCCCGCCCCGGCCCGCGCTGTCTGGTGACAGGCGCCACCGGCTACATCGGCGGCCGGCTGGTCCCCGAGCTGCTGGAGGCGGGTCACCCCGTACGGTGTCTCGCCCGCTCCCCCGCCAAGCTGCGCGACTACCCGTGGGCGGGCGACGCGGAGGTGGTGCGCGGCGACGTCACGGACGCCGACTCGGTCGCCGAGGCGCTGCGCGGCATCGACGTCGCGTACTACCTGGTGCACGCCCTGGGCACGGGCCACGACTTCGAGGAGACCGACCGGAAGGCGGCCCGGATCTTCGGCGAGCAGGCCCGCGCCGCCGGGGTGAGCAGGATCGTCTACCTGGGCGGCCTCACCCCGGCGGGTGTCCCCGAGGAACGCCTCTCGCCGCACCTCAGGTCGCGCGCCGAGGTCGGCCGCATCCTGCTGGAGTCGGGCGTGCCGACCACGGTCCTGCGGGCGGCCGTGATCATCGGTTCCGGCTCGGCCTCCTTCGAGATGCTCCGCCACCTCGCCGAACGCCTCCCGGTCATGGTCACGCCCCGCTGGGTGCGCACCCGGATCCAGCCGATCGGCGTACGCGACGTGCTGCGCACCCTGGTCGGCTGCGCGCGGATGCCCGCCGACGTCAACCGCGCCTTCGACATCGGCGGTCCCGAGGTCCTGACCTATCTGGAGATGATGCAGCGGTACGCCGCCGTCGCCGGGCTGCCGCGCAGGCTGATCCTGCCCGTGCCGGTGCTCACCCCCGGGCTCTCCAGCCATTGGGTCGGCCTGGTCACCCCGGTGCCCGCGTCCATCGCGCGCCCGCTCACCGAATCGCTGCGCCACGAGGTCGTCTGCCACGAACACGACATCGCCCGGTACGTCCCCGATCCCCCGGGGCGTCCGATCGGCTTCGACGACGCGGTGTCGCTGGCCCTGCAACGGGTGCAGGACGCCCAGGTCACCACCCGGTGGTCCTCGGCCTCCGTGCCCGGCGCGCCCAGTGATCCCCTCCCCACCGACCCCGACTGGGCGGGCGGCAGCCTCTACACCGATCGACGCGAACAGGCGGTGAACGCGCCGCCCTGGGCGCTGTGGCGGGTGATCGAGGGTGTCGGAGGTGAGAACGGCTGGTACTCCTTCCCGCCCGCCTGGGCGCTCCGGGGCCGGCTGGACCGGCTGGTGGGCGGTGTCGGCCTGCGGCGCGGACGGCGCGACGCCGCCCGGCTGCGCGTGGGCGACTCGCTCGACTTCTGGCGCGTCGAGGAGATCGAGCCGGGCCGTCTGCTGCGGCTGCGCGCAGAAATGCGACTGCCGGGCCTCGCCTGGCTGGAGATGTACGCCGAGCCCGGCGCCGAGGGCCGGTCCCGCTACCGGCAACGGGCCCTGTTCCATCCGCACGGCCTCCTGGGACACGCCTACTGGTGGAGCATCTCGCCCTTCCACGCCGTCGTGTTCGGCGGCATGGCCCGCAACATCGCCAGGGCGGCGGCCGAGGCCGACGTACTGTCCGGAGCGCGGCAGCCCGTCGCGCCGTCCCGCTGAGTCCCGCATCCACTCGCCGATGACCGCATCCGCCGGGAACCGCGGGCCCGAAGCAGTCATGGCCGCACTCGTCGCCGCGCCGTCACAGCACCGCCTCCCCCTGTCCCGGAGTCACCCCATGAACGTCTCGGTCGTCCTGTTCACCTCGGACCTGCGCCTGCACGACCATCCGGCGCTGCGCGCGGCGCGGGACGGCTCGGCCGCGCTGGTGCCCCTGTTCGTACGGGACGACGGCGTCGCGGAAGCGGGGTTCACGGCGCCCAACCGCATGGCGTTCCTCGCGGACTGTCTGGCGGACCTGGACGCCGGACTGCGGGAGCGCGGCGGCCGTCTCGTGGTGCGCTCCGGCGATGTCGTCGCGCAGGTGTGCAAGGTGGTCGCCGAGGCGGACGCCGACGAGGTGCACATGGCGGCGGGGGTGAGCGCCTACGCCCGCCGCCGTGAGGAGCGGCTGCGCACTGCCCTGGAGGGCGAGGGGTGCCGGTTCCATGTCCACGACGCCGTGATCACCGCGCTCGCGCCCGGCGCCGTCACGCCGTCCAGCTCGGACCACTTCGCCGTGTTCACGCCGTACTACCGGCGCTGGTCGCAGGAGCCGCTGCGCAACGCGGTCGCCGCGCCCCGGGCGATCCGGGTGCCGGACGGCGTCAGCTCGGAGGAGATCCCCTCCCGCACGGGTCTGTCCGGGCTGTCGCCGGGGCTGGCGCGAGGCGGCGAGCGGGAGGGCAGGCAGCGGCTCACGGCCTGGCTGCGGGCGGGGATCACCTCGTACGACGACGGCCGTGACGACCTGCCGGGCGACGCCACCTCCCGGCTCTCCCCCCATCTGCACTTCGGCACCCTCTCCCCGGTCGAACTCGTGCACCGGGCGCGCGCGGCGGGCGGCCCGGGCGCCGAGGCCTTCGTACGCCAACTGGCCTGGCGGGACTTCCACCACCAGGTGCTCGCCGCCCGGCCTGACGCGGCTGTGGCCGACTACCGCACCAAGCACGACCGTTGGCGCTCGGGGAGGACCGCGCGCGGGGACATCCGGGCGTGGAAGGAAGGACGCACCGGCTATCCGGTCGTCGACGCGGCGATGCGCCAACTGCGCCACGAGGGCTGGATGCACAACCGGGCACGGCTGCTGGCCGCCAGCTTCCTCACCAAGACGCTGTACGTGGACTGGCGGATCGGGGCCCGGCACTTCCTGGACCTGCTGGTGGACGGCGATGTCGCGAACAACCAGCTCAACTGGCAGTGGATGGCCGGAACGGGCACGGACTCGCGGCCGGGCCGCGTCCTCAATCCGGTGACGCAGGCCAAGCGGTACGACCCGGACGGGGAGTACGTCCGGCGCTGGGTGCCGGAGCTGGCGGGGCTCGCGGGCGGCGCGGTGCACGAACCCTGGAAACTCCAGGGCCTGGAGCGCGCAGCGTACGACTACCCGGAGCCCGTCGTCGAACTCTCCGACGGGCTGGCCCGGTTCAGGGCCGCCCGGGATCTTGGCTGAGCGGCATCGCGGCTGAGCGGCATCGCGGCTGAGCGGCATCGCGGCGGGTGGGACCGCAGATGAGACGGGGGCTCAGCGGTTCGCGACTGCGCGCGTGGCGGCACATGTTTTACTTTCCCTAAAGATTCCTCCGGCCCGCACAGCCGTACTGGTGAACGTCCGACACACCCGTACCGGATCCACGCACCGGATCCACCGAGCGGCCCACCGGAGCCTCACTCCGGGCCGCCGCCCCGCCAGGAGGCGCAATGCGCATTGCACGAACCGCAGGAACCGTCTTCGTGGCAGGTGCGTTGGTCATGACTCTCGCCGCGCTCGCGTATCCCAGCATGCTCGGACTGCAGACCACGGCCGCTGATCAGAGCCGCGTCATCGAAAATACTGCGACGGGCCCGGTGACCGAGGCCGACCGCGACTTCGTCGTCAAGGTGCGGGCGGCCGGCCTGTGGGAGTACCCCGTGGGGATGCTGGGTCTGCAGAAGGGCACCACCCCGGCGGTCCGGACCGCCGGTGACCACCTGGTCAAGGGCCATGCCGCGCTGGACGATACCGACCGCAAGGTCGCCGCCGCACTCGGCATCACCATCCCCAACAAGCCGTCTCCTCAGCAGCAGGGCTTCGTGTCGACGCTGAGCGGAGAATCCGGCAAACAGTTCGACACCGACTTCGCCAACATCCTGCGGATGACCCACGGTTCGATCTTCAACACCGTCGCCAAGATCCGGTCCACCACCAAGAACTCGCTGGTCCGCCAGCTGGCCGACCAGGCCAACGTCACGGTGCTCGACCACATCACGGTGATGGAGAAAACCGGGCTGGTCAACTTCGACCAGACGCTGTTCCAGCAGACCAGCCCACCGAAGCTGCCCGCCTCCGATCTCACGCCGCCCGCGCCCGCGCCGGGTGAGCCGACCGTCGTGCTCACTCCGCCCGCCGGCAGCTCCCCCTCGCCCACCGGCACGGTCGGCTGAGCCGTCCCGGCCCCACGGCGCGCGGGCGATCAGCTCCGGGTGACCGGGACGGGCGGGCCGTACAGGGCCGAGAGGGTCCCGAGGGCGTCCCGAAGCCCGGGCGGGCGGAGCATCCCCCGCACCGGGCGGCCCGCCCAGCCCGGCCCGCCGAGCAGCACGGCCGGGTGACTGCGGGCCCCCTTGACTCCCCACCGGGTGTCCGCGACATGCCGGGCCAAAGGCAGGTCGGCCGTCGAACGCGTCTGGGCCCACAGCAGTACGGCCTTCGGGCCCAGCCGTCGTACGGCGGCGGTCAGCGCCTCCGTCGGAACCGCCGCGCCGAACATCCGGGTCGGCAGGCCGAGTTCGACGAGCCCCGCGTGCAGCGCCTCCAGCGCCAGGCTGTGCTGTTCGCCCGGGACGCACGCCAGCACCACCGGACCCGCGGCGGCGGCGGCCTGGGTTCCCACGGGCCCGACCGGCGCGGCGGCACGATGCAGGGCACGTGAGATGTGCCAGGACAGCAGGTGTTCCACCTCCACGTAACGGTCGCCGGACGACTCCCACTTGCGTCCGACGGCGTGCAGGGTCGGCACCATCACCTCGTCCCAGGCGAGGACCACGCCGTAGCGCGCCACGAGGGAGGCCAGCTGGTCGCCCACGGTCGGTGCGTCGAGGCGGACCGCGGCGCGCGCGAGACCCCTGCACTCCTGGCGGACGTCACCGAGCGGCAGCACGCCGGCCGCCTGCGAACGATGCCCACCGGGCCGGCCACCTCCCCCGGGCTCCGGTTCGGGCCGATTCCGCCCGACGCCCTCCTGGGCGGTCCTGGCCGCCTCGGCGGGCGGTACCCCGGCCGCGGTCAGCCGGCACATCTCCTCGAGCATCGCCACGTCCTGCGGCGCCCAGCGGCGGTGCCGCCCGTCGGAACGCACCGCGGGCCCCACTCCGTACCTCCGGTCCCAGGAGCGCAGGGTCGTGGGCGACACCCCGAGGCGGCGGGCCAAGGACCCCGTCGTGACGCCCGCTTCGACGGGCCGCGAGGCCGCCTCCCGCCGCTGTGCCGGTTGGTTCTCGCCCATGCGGCGACTATACGACGCACAAACGATGCGAGTTGTCCGTCTTGTGCCTCGGTTCACACGATGGGGATCACCGGGCGCGTCGCGGGAAGCGCACGGTGACCGGGAGCCCGCCCGAACCGAGGAGCCGTGGCCATGACCGTGGATTCCATCACCGAGCAGTGCGTCGACGGGCGGTGGGAGGCGCTCTCCGACACGGATCTGGCCCAGGGCCTCGTGGACGGCGACGAGGAGTGTCTGACCGCCGCCTACCACCGCTGGGGAACCCTGGTGCAGACGCTGGCCGGACGTTCGCTGGGCGACGCCCGGGACGCCGAGGACGTCACCCAGCAGGTGTTCCTTGCCGCCTGGCAGGGCCGTCGGGGGTACCACCCCGAGCGGGGCGCGTTCGTGGGCTGGCTCGTCGGCATCACCCGCCGCAAGATCGCCGACGCGCTCTCGGCGCGCACCCGCCGTACCGATCTGGTCGCCGCCGCCGGAGCCCTCCTCGGCCCGGTCGACGACACCCAGGGCCGCCCGGAGACCGTGCTCGACCGCGTCCTCCTGCGCGGCGAGCTCGCCAGACTTCCCGCGCCCCAGCGCCGGGTGCTGCACCTCGCGTTCTACGAGGATCTGACCCAGCCCCAGATCGCCCAGCGCACCGGCTGGCCACTGGGCACCGTCAAGAGCCACTCCCGGCGCGGACTGCACCAACTGCGCCGCTGTCTGCGCGCGCAGGCCGTCCGCTGAACGCCTGCATTCGCCCCCGCGAGCCGGTCCGCCCCAGCAGCGGGGCCTGGCCGGGGTGGACCGCGATCACGACGGAGTCGTTCCCGGACCCTCGGCCCCGCCCGCGTAGCGCGCCAGTTCCCACGGGTCGTGTGCGCTGAAGACCTCCACCTCGTCGCCGTGCAGCCGCACCAGTTCCCGCAGACGGGCATGGTTGCCGAGGCGCAGCGGCCGGTCCACCTCGGTGATCTGCTGGAGGACGTCCAAGCCGGGGTGTCCCCGGGGGTGGTCGGGGTCGATCTCGTGGTGGAAGTAGTACGCGTCCCCGCAGTGCAGCAGCCGGCGATCACCGTCGGGGACGGCGATCGCACTGTGGCCGCGCGTGTGGCCGCCGAGCGGGACCAGCAGGATCTCGGCGTCCAGGCCCTCCAGCGGGCGCACGGCGTCGAAGCCGAACCACGCCTCGCCGTGCGGCTGCGCGTACGTCACCCAGTGCGGCCGGTGCGCCCACTGGGCGGGGCGGTAGCGGACGCGGTCCTCGGGGTGAGCCCCGGGGGCCGCCATCGCCGCGCGGTGTTCGGCCTCGCTGAGATGGACCTTGGCCCAGGGGAAATCGGGCAGTCCCCCGGCATGGTCGAGGTCGAGGTGGCTGAGGACGATGTGCCGGACGTCCTCCGGACGGAAGCCGAGCGCGGTGACCTGGCGCAGGGCGGTCTCCGCGAGGTCGAGGACGGGCTGGGCCCGGCCGAGGAAGTCCGGGCCGAGGCTCTCCTCGGGCCGCGCCACGTCCTGCGTACCGATGCCGCTCTCGACGAGGACGAGCCCGTCCCGGTCGGTCTCCACGAGAAGACAGTGGCAGACCGCGGGAAGGCTCCCCTCCTCGGTGTCGATCGTCCGCATGGAGCCGCAGTTCAGGTGATGGATCTTCACGGTCAGTCCCTTCGGTGGGTCGCTTCGGTGAATCGCTTCGTGAATCGCTTCGATGGGTCCCTCGTACGCGCCCGGTACCGCCCGCTCACGAACCCGAGCACATAGCTACCGAACGATCGTCAGCTAATTGCGAACGGTCGTTAGGTTAAAGTGACGGCATGAGCCCCCGCAAGTCCGTTGCCGAAACCGCCGCCACGCGGAGCCGGATCATCGACAGCGCCCTGACGCTGGCCTCCACGGACGGCCTCGAAGGCCTCACCATCGGCCGTCTGGCGACCGATCTGGAGATGAGCAAGGCCGGAGTGATCGGCCACTTCGGCAGCAAGGAAGCGCTCCAACTCGCCGTTCTGGCCGCGGCCGTCGAGAGGTTCCGGCTACGCGTGCCGGCCCGTGCCGTCGGCGCCAGACCCGGCACGGAGCGGCTGACGCGCGCCTTCGACGAGTGGATCGACTACATGACGGAGGGCGAGGGGCACGGCGGCTGTTTCCTCACCTCGGTGGCGAGCGAGTTCGACGGCCGGCCCGGTCCGGTCCGCGACGCGGTGCTCGATGCGCTCGCCTCGTGGTCGGCATATGTCGCGGCGGAGTTGGGCATGGCGGTCGAGGCCCGCGAACTGCCGCCGCACACCGATGTGGAACAGCTCGCCTTCGAGCTCAACGGTGTGGCCCTGGCGGCCAATCAGTCCATCCAGCTCCATCGCGACCCACAGGCACCCACGCGGGCCCGCCGCGCCGTCGCCCGCCTCCTCATCGCCCCCTGAGGATGGATCCCGCCCCGGCGGAGCGAAAGGCCACCTCTACACATAAAGAAGAAATAAGCGCACAATGAAAACAAGCGGCGCCAACCGCATACCGCACCAGAAGCGGTCAGGCCTGCACGGAACGAAGGAGACGACTCATGGCCAACGTCTCGCACCCCAGAAGTGACATCACGACCCACCCCGATACATCCGAAATGCGGGAGCGGTACGACCGCATACTCGGTGGCCGCGATGTGGCGCTCGTGGACGGACCGGTGTTCCTGCTCGGTCTGTACTGCGCTGCGTCCCCATGGATACTCCACTACACGACGAGCCAGCCCGCCCTGGCGACACACAACCTCATCATGGGCATCGCCATAGGCCTGCTGGCCCTCGGATTCACCATGGCCCCCGAAAGGATGTACGGCCTGAGCTGGGCCATCTGCGCGATGGGCGCGTGGTTGATCATCTCACCGTGGGTGGTCGGAACCAGCCCGGACACCGGCGTCGTCCTCAACAACATCATCATCGGCGCGTTGGCCGTGGTGCTCGGGGCGCTGTGCGCGGTCACGACGACAAGGAACACTCCTCGGGCGTAGGCCCGACGGACATCCTCCGGAGCGGTCCCGACGGACACTCCCGGGACCACCGCCGGAGGCCCCCTACCCGGGCTCAGCCCCGCGAGTCGATGCCCAGGCTGAGCCCAGGCCCACGAAAGGAAACGGACAACCCCACAGGCCGGCCCGCCCACACGGACCGGCCTCCTTCACGCCCACCCCGCGCACATCCCGACCCAGGCAGTCGACCGGCCACGGACAGTTGCACAGGTGATTGCTTGCGTGTGGGCGGGCCGAAGAGCCGCAGGCCTCTAGATACCCGCGCCGAGCGACCAGCTCGGGGCGCTGCCCGCCAGGCGGCAGGTGAGGAAGTACAGCGGAATCGGCGGCGTGTACGGCGAGTCACCTTCGGGCCGGTGGATCAGACGGGGGCGCGCGGACCGCGAGCGCGGCAGGGCCCGTGTCCAGGACGGGTCGGCCAGCCGGGCGCCCACCGCGTAGCTGGTGGAGGGCGGCCAGGTGACGCCTATGTGGGAGCCGGAGGGGACGATCCACCACCACCGCTCGTCGTCGGCGAAGACACAACCGACACGGGGCAGACAGTCCATGATCCGCTCCCCGTGTTCCGGGGGGGTGCCCACGGCGTCGTATCCCAGGCCGGCGGACAACTCGGCGGGTATCGCCAGTCGTGCCGGCGACTCGTGCGGCGGCGCGGTGGGGAGGTACACGCGCAGGCCAAGGACGGCGGGATACGCGCGCGGTTCGACGGCGGCGGTGTGATCGCGGCCGTCGGGGGCCAGGAGAGGGCCTCGGCCGTCGGGGGCCGGGAGACGGTCTTGGCCGTCGAGGGCGGAAAGGTGGTCGCCCGGGTGTCCGGCGGGCTGGTGATCGCGCAGGTCAGGAATGTGCTGTCGTTCCATCAGATAAAGATCCTTCGGCCGAGTGGGGGATGGGCCGGGCCATGGTCACGGTCGCCGGCGAGCCGGTCGACACGGTGTCTCCTCCCTTCGACGGCAGTACGGCCCAGACGATGCGCCCGGAGCCGTCGGCGGTGTCTTTGACGCCCCAGTCGCTGCTCAGGGCGCCGACCAGAAGGAGCCCTCGTCCACCCTGGTCGTTGGGCCCCGGCCTGCGCTGGGCCGGAAGGCTCCAGCCGCGGTGCTGGTCCTCGACTTCGATATGGAGCCGCTCCTCGGCGATGTGGACCCTGCACACGATCCACTCGCTCGCCGTGTGCGTCAGGGCGTTGGTGACGAGCTCGGAGGTCACGAGGATCGCGTTGTCGCGGGTCTCGGGGTCGATGCCCCACTCGGTGAGCCACTCACGGACGTCTCTTCGGACCATACCCACGGAGGCGGGGGCCGCGGGCAGGGCGAACACACCTGCCCGATGGGGATATTCGTCCCCTGGTGGTAGGCCCAAAGGCTGGGGGAGGGAGGGCGGGGTCATCGCCGTTCGCCTTTCGTCTGCCTTCACACCACAAGTGGTGCCAATGCCGTCCCCCGCGGCCTCGCACTGCCGCGAGATGTACACAACTCGCCGCGCAAGACATCACGTTGCAGCCCCGTCTCCCCCAACTGGGCCGCACAACCACTCCCTTCACCGGGTCAGGGACGATAGGACCACTGTGGCAGCTGCCAACAACACCTCGCAACCGACAAGTTGAAAATTGCAATGTGCCAGGTGCATGCTTCCCCCGTTGACGGATGATCGTGACAGACTGCGACCTCGAAGCCCGCTGTGAGGGGGTAAGGCGTGTCCGCGGAGACCGACTGGGGCGGCGCCCCCTCCGTCCTGCGCATGATTCTCGGCAAGCAGCTCGAGGAGCTGCGCACCCAGGCCGGGCTGACATACGAGCAGGCCGGCGAGGCGATCGGCGTCAGCCACTCCACCATCCGCAGGATGGAAGCCGCCAAAGTGGCCCGGCTCCGGCTCACCGACGCCGAGAAGCTCCTCCAGACGTACGGCGTGACGGACCAGCAGGAGATCGACACCTTCCTGAAGTCGGTCCGCGAGGCCAACAAGCGCGGCTGGTGGCACACGTACCGCGATGTCCTGCCCGACTGGTTCTCGGCGTATCTGAGCCTGGAGCAGGCGGCCCTCCAGATCCGCGCGTACGAGGCGGAGTTCGTGCACGGGCTGCTGCAGACGGAGGCCTACGCCCGCGCCCTGCTCGGCGCGGGCAATCCGCACGCCTCCGCCGAGGCGACCGAGCGCCGGGTCGCGCTGCGCATGCGCCGCCAGGAGCTGCTGTCCCGGCCCGCTCCGCCGCGCGTCTGGGTGGTGATGGACGAGACCGTGCTGAGGTGGCCGGTCGGCGGACCCGAGGTGATGCGCGCGCAGATCGACCATCTGATCGCGGTCAACGCACTCCCCCATGTGACCCTGCAGATCATGCCGTTCAGAAACGGCCCGCATCCCGCCATGCGGGCCGGCGCGTTCCATCTCTTCCGGTTCAGGGCACGCGAGTTGCCGGACATCGTCTATCTGAGCGGTCTGGTGGGCGCCGTCTACCTCGACAAGGACGACGACGTCGTGGTGTACCGCGAGGCCCTGGACCGGCTGGGCGCACAGTCGGCGCCCGCCAGGAAGACCGAGGAACTTCTCGGTGCGATTCGCAAGGAGCTATGAGTGCACCACCACATACGCAACGGTATGCCGTCCCGTGAACTGGGCACGCAGGGCTGGTCCAAGCCGTGGAGCGACGACGCGGGCGGCGCGTGCGTCGAGGCGAAGAAGCTGGGCGACGGCCGGATCGCGCTGCGTCAGTCCACGGATCCCGAAGGGCCCGCCCTGGTTTTCACGCCCCGTGAAATGACGAGCTTTCTTGCGGGCGTCAAGGCGGGGGAGGCCGACTTCCTCCTCTGACAACCTTGTCTGATTCCTATGCCCTGCTCTTTCCCCCACGACGTTCTCGTTCCCCACGAAGTTCTCTTTCCCCCACGAACCCCCGCTGTGCACCTACGACTTGATGGGAGGGGCGGCGTTGCCCGACAACGGATGGCCTGCCGACCGTATCGACACCGAGAGCGCACACTCCGCGCGCATCTACGACTACATCCTGGGCGGTAAGGACTACTACCCCGCCGACAAGGAGGCCGGCGACGCGATGGCGCGGGAGTGGCCCGCCCTGCCGATCCACATGAAAGCCAACCGCGACTGGATGAACCGCGCGGTGGCCTATCTGGCCAAGGAGGTGGGGATACGCCAGTTCCTCGACATCGGCACCGGCATCCCCACCTCCCCCAACCTCCATGAGATCGCCCAGTCGGTCGCCCCCGACTCCCGGGTCGTCTACGTGGACAACGACCCCATCGTCCTCACCCTGTCGCAGGGTTTACTGTCGAGCACCCCCGAAGGCAAGACGGCGTACGTCGAGGCGGACATGCTCGACCCGGCGACGATCCTGGGCGCGGCGGAACTGCGCGACACCCTCGACCTCACCCAGCCGGTCGCCCTCACGGTGATCGCGATCGTCCACTTCGTCCTGGACGAGGACGACGCGGTCGGCATCGTCCGGCGCCTCCTGGAGCCCCTTCCCTCGGGCAGCTATCTGGCGATGTCGATCGGCACCGCCGAGTTCGCGCCCGACGAGGTGGCCCGGGTCGCCCGTGAGTACGCGGCCCGCAACATGCCCATGCGGCTTCGCACCCACGCGGAGGCCGAGGAGTTCTTCGAGGGCCTCGAACTCGTCGAGCCCGGCGTCGTCCAGGTCCACAGGTGGCACCCGGACGGCACGGAGACGGGCATCCGCGACGAAGACATCGCGATGTACGGAGTGGTGGCCCGCAAGCCGTAGCCCGTCCGCTCCCCACCACCCGTGCCGTCAGTCCCACGCGAAAGGGGACGGCGGTACGGGGCCTGTCCGGCGGATCGTGCCGAAGACGCGGGGCTTGGCACGGCACCCTGTGCCGATGAGGCACCGTCGCTTCCGTCCGGCGTGATCCGCCGGACAGGCTCAGGCGTCCGCCGTGGAGTCCAGCAGGGCCGCACACTCGGCCGCGAGGGCCGACATGCCGTACGTCCGGGCCACGCGCAGTGCCTCTCGCAGCAGTCCGGAGGCGTGGGCGGCGGCGCCGGGGCGGTCGGACCTGCGCAGCGCGCGGGCCTGGGCCAGCCGGAGGCGGGCGAGCTGGGGCTGGGAGGAGCGGACCGGTTCGGTCGCGGTGCGGAAGTGGGCGAGGGCGGTGTCCGGCTCTCCGGCGGCCAGGGCCAGCAGTCCGCGGGCGCGGGCGGTCGGTCCGATCAGCACGGTGGGCCAGCCCGCGAGGGCGATCTGCTCGCCGTCGTGGGCGGCGAGCCGCTCCCGCAGGACCGGCAGGACCTGGCGTAGCTCGGCCTCGAATCCACCCCGGGCGTCGAGCGCGGCGCTCACCTCGGCGAGCAGCACCAGTGTGGGCACCGCCCATCCGGAGGGCGGGAACCGGCTGAAGCCGGCGGTGTCGTGGGCGAATCCGACGAGCCGGTCCGCCCCTTCGGCGTACTGACCCGTCTCGCACAGCGCGAGCGCGAGTCCGGCCCGCCAGACGGGGAAGTAGCCGTGCCGTTCGACGGTGTCGGCCAGACCGGAGGCGAACAGGTCCGCCATCCGGCCCTGTTCGCGCAGCAGCCAGTAGGCCTGGCCCAGGCGGGTCTGGTGCAGGTTGTCGGCGGGGACGGCCAGATCGGCGGGTAATCGCTCGACGAACGTCAGCGCGTCTCCGAAGATCCAGCCCGCCGCCTTGTCGAACCGGCCGTGCCAGAGGTCGAGCAGGGCGTCCAGGGTGTGCTGCTGCCAGGTGGTCAGCACGCCGCGGGTGTCCGCGGCGTGCTTGCGGTACTGGTTCGCCGTGGCCAGTGCGCTGTACACCTTGCCGGCCCGCAGCTGGTCGAGGGCGACGGCCATGAGCGCCTCGCCGCGGAAGTAGGCCGAGCCGTGCCGGGCCGCGGCGTCCCGCAGGCGTTCGGAGAGCGTCAGGGACTCGGCGGTGGACATGAAGTCGTACAGTCCCCACCGGCATTCGGTGAGCACCTCGCAGGCCACCTCGTCGTCCTTGCCGTCCACGGACAGCCTGCGCAGCGTGCTGCGTGCCAGCCGTGCGCCCTGCTCCGGGCCCGCCTGGCCGGCGGCGGTGTCCTGGCTGACCGCCATGGACAGCTTCTTCGCCAGATGCGCGTTGAGCCTGAGGCGCAGTCCGGCGGCCTCGGCGCTCCCGTCGTCGCCCAGCGCGGCCAGGCTCTCCCTGATCAGCTGGAGCAGTTCGTGGTCGACCTGTCCGGGGTCCGACCAGCGGCGGGCCATCCTGATGACGGCCTCCGCCCGTGCCGTGGGATCCCCCTCGGCGCTCGCGTACGCCGCGCGGTAGAGCCGGTCCGCCTCGCGCATGTCGCCGGCGGTGTGGCTGAGGTCGCCGCGCCGCAACAGCCGGTCGAACTCGTCCCGTTGCCGGGCGGCGGAACCTCCCCTGCCCGCACCGGACTTGACCAGTTTGGCCGCCCGCTCCCCCGGGCCCGGGCCGATCGTCTTCGAGATCCGCTCGGTGGACGGATCGGGAACCAGGGCGAGCAGCGCGCCCTTCGCCTCCAGCCGTTCGTCGCACAGCTGCGCGAGCTCGTGCGTGACACGGCGCTGGCCCGTCTCGATCCTGCTCAGAAAGCTGCGGCTGCAGTGCACCTCTTCGGCCAGCTCGCTCAGTGACTTGCCGGCCGCCGTCCGACGTCGGCGCAGCTCTGCGCCGAACGCGTTCTCTTCGATCGCCATCCTCCCAACGGTCCGCTCCCCGCCCTGTGTTGCCAGAAAGCGTTGGCAACAGCCGACCGCTCCACGTCGCCGCGGAAACCCACCACTCTGTCTGTGAGCGAGCTTACAGCGAGCAAGGGTGCGAACACCGGCGGACAGGAGCACTGGTCATGGGATCGGACGAAGCCAAGGTGGTGGCGGCCGTCGACTTCGGCACGCACGGCACCGGCTTCGCCTGGACGGTGCGAACGCCGCTCAACGACGATCCGCTGACCAGGCGGGTCCAGTTCTTCACCCGGTTCCCCGGCCGGCAGTTGGACGGTCCGAAGAACCTGACCGCGATCCTGGTGACAGAGGACGGGGACACGGTCGCCTGGGGCCACGAGGCGCGCGCTCGGTGGGTCGAGGCCCTGGCGAAGGGGGAGACCGAAGGGCTCGGCTACGCCTACGCCTTCAAGGCGGCGCTCAAGAGCGGCGGTTCGATGGCGGACCTGCCGATCACGGGCGGCTTCGTCGACCGCTCCGACCGCGGTCTGATACGGGAACTGGTCACCGCCTACCTCAAGGAGATCCGCGAACTGGCGACCGCGGAGATCAAGAGGATGACGTACACGGAACGAGAGGTCCGCTGGTGCATCACCGTCCCCGCGATCTGGGACGACGAGGACAAGGCGGTGCTGCGGCGGCTGGCCGTGGACGCGGGGTTCCCCGGTGATCCCGAGCGGCTGCTGCTGGCCATCGAGCCGGAGGCGGCGGCCCTGTACTGCCATGTGCGGATGCCCGACGCCGCCTCGGGTCCGCACGGGCGGGCCCGGCTGCCCCTGCACCTCGACGGCTTCCGGTCCGTGGTCGTCGACTGCGGCGGCGGCACGGTCGACATCACGGCGTACGAGTCGCACGGCGACGCCGGTCGGTCCATCGCGCTGCGCGAGATCGGCCTCGCCACCGGTGGGTGGCTGGGTTCGGAGTACGTCAACCAGGCCTTCCTCGACAAGACGCTCGGCGACCGCTTCGGCCCCGCGGCCCTGAAGCGGATCGAACGGGATCACCCCAGCGAGCTGCTCAAGCTGTCCGGGCAGTGGGAGCGGGCCAAGGCGACGGTGGAACTGGACGAGGAGGCGGATCCGGTCGCCCATGTGCTGGACCCGGTGCGGATCGAGGTTCCGGTCACCGTGTGGGAGCTCCTGGACGAGCAGGTGCGGGCGCGGCTGACACACGACGCCGCCGGCCTGCCGCGGCAGATCGTCCTGCCTCCCGAGGAGGTGGAGGGGCTGCTCGACGAGCGGGTGGACGGCATCCTGGACAAGGTCGCGGAGCAGCTCGCGACCATCGGCCGGACCAGCGGCGCGGGCGCGGAGCCGGAGACCCTGGTCCTGGTGGGCGGATTCGCCCGCTCCCCGTGGCTGCGCGAGCGGATGCGGGCCCGCTTCGGCGAGCGGCACCGCATCCTCGTCCCGCCGGACCCGGCCCTCGCGGTCCTGGAGGGAGCCGTCCACTTCGCCTACCGGCCGGACGTGTTCGTCTCCCGGCAGGCCAAGTACACCTACGGCTTCGAGACGGCCAAGCCCTTCGAGGAGGGGGTCGACTCCACGATGCGCATGTACCGCGACGACGAGGGCGACCTCCTGTGTGTCGGCCGCTTCGGTGTCGCGGTCCGGCGCAGGGACAGCGTGCGGGTGGACGACGCCCACCCCTTCCGGATCGTGCCGGTCCGCGAGGACCAGGACGAGCTGGACGTACGCCTGTACCGCTCCGCGAAGGCCGATCCCCGGTACGTCGACGAGGACGGGTCCGAGGAGATCGGCCGGCTGACCGTCGATCTGTCCGGCACCGTCGGCAGACCGCTGCGGGAGCGTCCGATCATGCTGCTGTTCTACTTCGGCGCCGCCGAACTCCGGGTCGAGGTGTTCGACCCCGCCACCGGAGAGACCAGCCGGGTCTCCGTCGACTTCGACCGCGTATAGCCATGGCCTACCGCCCCGAAGGAGGAGACGTGCTGTTCAACCGCGACAAGGGCAAGCGGCCGCAGGAAGTGAGTATCAGGCTGGACGGCTTGGACACCCTGGAGTCGCGGATCCGGAAGCTGGAGGCCGCCGCGGACGACCAGCGGGCCGCGCTCGCCGCGCTCGACCCGCTGGGTGACCGGCTGATCGAGTTGAGGATGCGCCAAGAACGCGCGGAGGAACGGGCCCGGACGCTGGAGACGGCCGTCGCGGACGTCCGCCGCGTGCTCGACGAGCAGGGCGAGGCACTGGACCTGGTGCGGGTCACCCAGGTGGCGGAGCGGGACGATCTCACCCGTGAGGATTTTCTCGTCCACTACGAACTCGCCCAGCGATTGCGGGCGTTGTACACCCAGCGGATGCCCGATCTGATCCAGCCACGGCTGACGGCGGAGCACCCCCATGATGTCGTACGGCGCCAGGCGCAGTTGATCAGCCGGCTGTGTGTGGTGCTGTTCGGCCCCGACGAGCAGGGTGGGCTCGGCGAGCCCGACCTCGCCGCACTGGCCCGCATCGCCACCGACGCCGGGGTGGTGGGGCTCGACGCGCGCCACCAGCGGCTGTTGGAGCGGGTCGGCACGGAGGCCGCCCATCTGTTCCGGGCCATGACCGGCAGTGGCCATGCCGGCCACTTCGACTTCGCGGTGGAGTCCGGCGCCCCGGCGGATCCGGACCAACACGCTCTCTGGCCTTCGTGCGAGGCCGGGCGCCCGGTCGCCTTCGTGGTGTGTCCGGGGTACCGGGCGGCGGACCGCCGGCTGTTGGAGACCTTCGTCTACACCGAGGCCGAGGGCTGACGCCGGGGGTTTCGTTCGATGTGCTGTCCGGCCCCCGGGTCCGGGTCGGACAGAAGGATTTCGGTCCGGGGCGCGCGGGGGGCGCTCCGGCCCGGAAGGCCACAGGGCCCGAGGGGGGACCGGGTTGGGGGACCCGGGGGAAGGGGAGCGGAGTCGCCGCATCGGCTCCGCTCCCCTTCCGATGTGTGTGTCGTCCGATACCTGTGCCTTCCGACGCGCGCCTCCCGGCCGCCGATAATCGCTGGCCGGGGGCGCATCCGGTCGTTCACACTCGCGCGGTGACAAGAACTGTGAGTGCGCGGGTGACTTCGGGTGACGAGTTCCTCGGGAGCGTGGGGCCGTTCGCCGTGGACGTTCCCTGGTGGTCCGAAGTGGGGCCGGTCGTCGGGTGGTTGGAGGGACTGCTCGGGGTGCCCGTGCTGGTACTGCGTCTGCTGGACGTGGTGGGGGGTGCGGGCGGGCGGGACGGCCATGTGACGTACCACGTCGAGGCGTTGGAGCGTCCGGCGAGCGGTCTGCTGGATCAACGACCCTTCGAACCAGGGGTGTTGGACGGCTCCGAGGCGCTCAGGTCGCCGTGGGCCCGGGCGGAAGGGCTGCGCGAGCTGCTCGACTGGGCGGCCGGGGAGCTGGCTTCGGCGGGGCGGCCGGTGAACGGTCCGGTCGTGCAGCGGCGTACCTGGAATCTGGCCGGGCTCTTTCGTCTGCCCACCGCGCGCGGTCCGGTCTGGCTCAAGGCGACACCGCGCTTCGCGGCGGACGAGGCCGCCGTCATCGCCGCGCTCGCGGGGGTCGACCCGGGGCTCGTTCCCCCGCTCCTCGGCGCGGGTGAGCGGCGCGTCCTGATGGAGCACGTTCCCGGTGAGGACTGTTGGGGGGCCTCGCCGGAGACGGTCGGTGCGGCGATGGAGCGGTTCGTCGAAGCGCAGGCCGCGGTCGCCTCCGGGGGTTCGGGTGAGAGCGGCTTCGTGGCGGGGGTGCGGGACTGGCGTGCGCCGGTTCTCGAGGTGGCGGTTCGTGATCTGCTCGACGGGCCCCTCGCGCAGGAGTTGACCGAGCGGGAGGTGCGGGGAGCGCGGGAGTTGGCCGGGCGGTGGGAGCTTCTGTCGGAGTGCGGACTGCCCGACACGCTGGTGCACGGCGACTTCCACCCCGGGAACTGGCGCAGCGACGGTGGGGCGCCCGTCGTGATGGACTTCGCCGATGCCTATTGGGGCAATCCGGTGCTCGACGGTCTGCGCGTCCAGGGCTTCCTTCCCGAGTCGGGTCGTGCGGCAGCCGCCCGGGGCTGGGTGGCGGCCTGGAAATCGCGGGTGCCCGGCAGTGACCCGGCTCGGGCGCTCGACCTCGCCGCGCCGCTGGCTCATCTCACGTACGCCGTCCGGTATCAGGAGTTCCTGGACGGCATCGAGCCCTCGGAGCGGCCCTACCACCGTGGGGATCCGGCGGACGAGGTCCGGGCGGCGTTGCGTTGCGCGGGGATCGAGGGGTGACGGGCGCCGACGCGGTCGTGGGTGGTTCGGGGCCGTGCCGGTACGTCGAGCCCGTCGCCGCCGGATCAGGCGTTGCCCTGGAGGGAGCCGTTTCCAGATCCGAGCGTAAGCGACGGGCTGCGGTACCGACACGGCCCCTTCCGTGCGTCGTCGGGTGCGGGCGGTGGGCTGTTCAGGCTCCGGCGGGCTCCGGGTCCGGGGTCGAGGGGGTCAGGTACTCCTCCTTGATCTCCTTCGGGCCGAAGGGCCACACCTTTTCCAGGTTCGCCCAGATGACGAAGGCGACGCAGCCCAGGGCCACCCAGGCCAGGGACCATTCGATGGGGTGGCGGCCCGGGGAGTTCTTGTCGGCGTAGCCGTAGATCGTGAGCCAGCCGACGAGGGCGAGGAGGCTGGGGATCGGGTAGAGCCACATCTTGTAGGGGCGGTGGAGGGTGGGCTGGCGCTTGCGCAGGACGGAGAGGGCGACGATCTGGGCCAGGGCCTGGACGATCACCATGACGGTGGTGAGGAGTTGGATCAGGGTGGCCAGGTCGGTGTGGCGGCCGATGAGGAAGCCGATCGCCGTGATGACGCCCATGGTCGCCAGGCCCAGCATCGGGAAGCGGTGCTTGGGGTGCAGCTTGGCGTACGGGCGGAAGAAGACGCGGTCGCGGGCGGCGTCGTAGGGGACGCGCGAGCCGCCGAGGAGTCCGGTGAAGACCGAGGCGAACGCGGTGATGAGGATGAGGATCGTGACCGTGTCGGCGGCTCCCTTGCCCCAGGTCTTTTCGAGGACGGCCGAGGCGACGGAGGTGGAGGCGATGTCCGTCGGATCGGTCATGCGGTGCCAGTCGATGACACCGAGCGTGCCGATCTGGAGGAGGAGGTAGATCGCCATGATGCCGAGGATGGAGAAGACGATGGAGCGGGGCAGGGTGCGGCCCGGATCCTTGATCTCGGCGCCCATGTACGCGGTGGTGTTGTAGCCCAGGTAGTCGTAGATGCCGATGGTCAGGCCCGCGGCGAAGCCGATCCAGAAGTGGCTGCTGGTCAGTTCGAAGGCGTGTGCCGGGTAGGTGAAGGCCAGATGGGCGCTGAAGTCGGTGGCCGCCGCGATGATCACCAGGAAAACCGAGGTGATCATGACCGCCCACATGACCGCCGTGATGCGGGCGATGTGTTCGATTCCGCGCCACAGGAGCAGCACCACGAGGGCGACCACGGCCAGGCCGATGAGGTCGCCCGTCGTCTTGCCCATGTCGGGGGCCAGGTAGCCGAGGTACTGGACGAAGCCGACCACGCCGGTGGACATGATCAGGGGGATGAAGAGCATGGCCGTCCAGACGAAGAGGAACGGCATGAGGCGTCCGGTGCGGTACTGGAAGGCCTGGCGGAGATACACGTAACTGCCGCCGGAGCCGGGCATGGACGCGCCCAGTTCGGCCCAGATCAGGCCGTCCGCGAGGGCCAGCAGCGCGCCCGCGACGAAGCCGATGATCGCCTGCGGGCCGCCGAACGCGGCGACCATCAGCGGGATCGTCACGAACGGGCCGATGCCGCACATCTGGCTCATGTTGATGGCGGTGGCCTGGAACAGGCCGACGCGGCGGACGAAACCGCCGGTGGGTGGCGGGCTACCGGACATAGGGGTCTCCTGATATCGGGACGCGGGGAGGCGGGCTCCCCTTCGGCCGGCCCGGCGAGGCTGACTGGGCGATAAAGTTAAGGAGACTTACTAGATGCGTCAAGAGGGTATAAGGCATGCGTGAGAATGGTGCGATGCCCGCCAGCGACGCCATAGCGCAGCCCGAACAGCCCTGGAACCGGCAGCGTCTGCGCAGTACCAACGAGCGACTCCTGCTCGACCGGTTGCGTACGGGCGGCGCCGCCTCGCGGGCTCAGCTCGCACGGGAGACGGGGCTGTCCAAGCCGACGGTCTCCAGCGCGCTCGCGGCACTGGAGGAGGCGGGGCTGGTGCGTGAGGCGGGCACTCACGCACCCGAGCGCGGCCGGGTGGCGGTGCTCTACGCCCCGGATCCCGCGGCCGGGTACGCGCTCGGCATCGACATCGGGCGCAGCTGGCTGCGGGTGGCGGTCGCCGATCTGGACGGCGGCGTGGTCGCACGCGCCGATGTGCGCAATCGGGCGCGCAGTTCGGGCGCCATGGCCGACCTCGTCGTCTCCACCGCCCGTCAGGTCGTCGCCAACTCCGGTGCGGGAGCACACGAGGTGGCGCACGCGGTGGTGGGCACGCCGGGCGTGTACGACGAGGAACGGCGCCGGGTGCGGTACGCGATGCATCTGCCCGGGTGGGGCCGCGCGGGGCTGTTCGACCGGATGCGCGAGGAGCTGGGCATCCCGCTGGAGGTGCACAACGACGCGAACCTCGCGGCGCTCGGCGAGTACACGTACGGCGTCGGCGCGGGCAGCCGGCTGTTCACGTACATCCTGATCGGCACCGGTCTCGGCATGGGCGTGGTGAGCGAGGGGCGGCTGTTCACGGGGGCGCGCGGCGGGGCCGGGGAAATCGGGTTCCTGCCGTGGCCGGGGCTGCAGAAGCCGGAGACGCTGGAGGACGCGGTGTCGGGGGAGGCCGTCGTCGAGGCCGCGCGGCAGTTCGGCATGACCGGCCAGCTCACCGCCAAGGCCGTGTTCGACGCGGCGCGCGCGGGGGACTCCGCCGCGGTGCGGGCGGTACGGCTGGAGGGCGAGCGGATCGCCTACACGGTGGCCGCGGCCGCCGCGGTGCTCGATCCCGATCTGGTGGTGCTCGGTGGCGGCGTGGGCCACAGCATCGACCTGCTGCTGCGACCCGTGCGCGAGACCCTGCGTACGCTCACGCCCCTGCGTCCGAAGATCGTGCCGAGTCGGCTGGGCGAGGACGCGGTTCTGCTGGGCGCGGTGGCGACGGCCCTCGGGACCGCGAGGGACGTGGTGTTCGAGCGACGCTCGGCGTCCTGAACCGGGCACTCGCCTTCGGTGATTGACACGGATTGCTGGGCCGCCTAGCTTGTGGGCCAGTTAGTAAAGTTTCCTAACTTGCAGGCCCGGCTCGCGCCTCCTTGCTCCTGCCTTGCTCATGCCTCGCAGTGCCGACATGCAGTCTCGTAGCGCGGATGCTCCCCACCCCCAAGGAGACCACCGTGTTCCATCACCCTGCCCCAAGACGGCGTTCCACCACGGCCGCCGTCGCCCTGTGCCTCCTGTGCACCCTCTCGACCAGCGCGTGGGCCGGGTCCCGGAGCGCCGGACCCGACGCGCCCGCACGCGTGCCCCTCACCCCGGTGCCCGCCATCGCGGGCAGCACCACCGCGCTGTCCGGGTACGCGATCCAGTCGACGGCCAAGGTCACGGACGCGGCGTCCGACGTCTCGAGCCCGGGCTATCCGGCGAGCGGCTGGTACCCCGCGGGTTCCCGCTCCACCGTCCTCGCGGCGCTGCTCGCGGACGGGACGTACGCCGACCCGTTCTTCTCGACCAACCAGCAGAAGATCCCCAAGGCCGACTTCCAGGTCCCCTGGTGGTACCGCTCGGACTTCACGGTCGCCGACACCACCGAGCGCAGCTACCTGGACTTCAGCGGGGTGATCTCGGCGGCCGACGTCTACGTCAACGGCAAGCAGGTCGCCACCGCCGCCGATGTCACGGGCGCCTACACGCGGCACGAACTCGACATCACCTCGCTGGTGCGATCGGGCACGAACACGGTCGCCTTCCGCATCCGGCCCAACGAGCCCAACAAGCACCTGACCATGGGCTGGCTGGACTGGCTCCAGCCCCCGCCCGACCAGAACATGGGCATCGTGCGTGACGTTCTCGTCCGCCGGGGCGGTCCGGTCGCACTGCGCGACGCGCACGTCGTCACCGAGCTCGCCGTCCCCTCGCTCGCCTCCGCGGACCTGACGGTCAAGGCACAGGCCCGCAACGAGACGAGCGCTCCCGTCACGGCGACGGTGTCCGGCAGCATCGGCTCGGACGCCTCCTTCAGCAAAACCGTTTCCCTCGCCGCGCACGAGACGAAGACCGTCACCTTCTCCCCCGCCGACACCCCCGGCCTGCAGCTGAGCGCGCCGAAGGTGTGGTGGCCCGCGGGCATGGGCGGACAGCCGCTGTACGGCCTCGACCTGACGGCCTCCGTCGGCGGCACCGCCTCGGACACCGCGCACGAGGACTTCGGTATCCGTGAGGTGAAGGCGCCCCTCAACTCCGACGGCGCCCGGCAGTACAGCGTCAACGGCCGCAGGCTGCTCATCAAGGGCGGCGGCTGGTCCCCGGACGAGTTCCTGCGCTGGGACCGGACGTATGTCGAGGACCGGCTGAAGTACGCGCTCGACCTCGGCCTCAACACCATCCGCCTCGAGGGCCACATCGAGCCGGACGAGTTCTTCGACCTCGCCGACCGGTACGGCATCCTCACGCTGCCCGGCTGGGAATGCTGCGACAAGTGGGAGGGGAACGTCAACGGCAGCGAGGCAGGCGACAAGTGGACCGCGGCCGACTACCCCGTGGCCAAGGCGTCGATGGCCGCCGAGGCCGCCCGGCTGCGCGACCACCCGAGCGTCATCTCCTTCCTCATCGGCAGCGACTTCGCGCCGGACGCGACGATCGAGAAGAACTACCTCGACGCGTTGGCCGCCGCCGACTGGCCGAACCCCGTGGTCGCCGCCGCCTCCGACAAGTCCTCCCCGGTCAGCGGCAGTTCGGGCATGAAGATGACCGGTCCCTACGACTGGATCCCGCCGAACTACTGGTACGCCAAGCGCGAGGGCGGCGCCACCGGCTTCAACTCCGAGACCAGCGCGGGCCCCGACATCCCCACCCTCGACACCCTGCGCCGCATGATGTCCCCCGCCGAGCTGGACACCCTGTGGAAGAGCCCGACCACCAAGCAGTACCACCGCTCACCGTCGTCGACCTTCGGCACGCTCAAGCTGTACGACGCCGCGCTCGCGGGACGGTACGGAGCACCGAGCGGCCTGACCGACTACGTGCGCAAGGCGCAGCTCGCCCAGTACGAGAACGTACGCGCGCAGTACGAGGCGTACGGGCGCAACGCCACCGACTCCGCCAAGCCCGCGACCGGGGTCGTCTACTGGATGTTCAACAGCGGATGGACGTCGCTGCACTGGCAGTTGATGGACCGTTACCTCGACCAGGGCGGTGCCTACTTCGGGGCCAGGAAGGCGAACGAGCCGCTGCACATCCAGTACTCCTACGACACCCGTTCGATCGTCGTCGTGAACAACCGGCACGCCGCCGCGTCCGGACTCACGGCCCGGGTCACGCTCTTCAACACCGACGGCACGCAGAAGTACGACAGGACCGCGACCGGGGTGGACGTGGACGGGGACGGCGCCCACAGCACTCCCCTCACCGTGCCGTCCTCCGTGAGCGGCCTGTCGACGACCTATCTGGCACGCCTCGTCCTCACCGATGCCGAGGGCAAGGAGGTCAGCCGCAACGTCTACTGGCTGTCCACCAAGTCCGACACCCTCGACTGGGCCAAGACCGACTGGTATTACACGCCGACGACGAGCTACGCGGACCTCAAGGGGCTCGACTCCATGGCACAGGTCCCGGTTTCCGCGACGGCTTCGACCTCGGCCGGTGCGGACGGCGCTTCGATGACCACGGTCACGCTGCGGAACACCGGGACCGGCAGGACGCCGTCGCTGCTGACCGACGTGCACCTCGTGGACTCGGCCGGCAAGCCCGTCCTGCCCGTCCAGTGGTCCGACAACCAGGTCAGCCTGTGGCCCGGCGAGTCCACGACGCTCACCGCCACCTACCGCACGGCCGATCTGCACGGTTCGGTGCCCCGGGTACGGGTCTCGGGATGGAACACGCCGGAGACGACCGTCCCGGCGGCCGACGCCGAATCCGACCAACACGGAGAGTGACATTTGCCCGCACTTCCAATGCATTATGACCTGAATAGTCATATGCCGACGGTATGTCGCTACCGCTTTCGTCACGGAGAGTCGAATAGCGTGACGGCCGTCGCGCCGATCGAACACCGGCGCACGTCCGACCCTTCGACTACCTGCAAGGAGTGAGCGTGAAAGCTCGTTTTGGCGTGAGCCGAGGAAAGGCGCTTGCGGTCACCGCACTGGCCGCGATCCTCGCCTCGACCGTCCCGGGATCGGTGCCCGCTCTCGCTGATGGAAGCCGAGTGCGCTCGGAGCACTGGGGCGTGATCACCCGCAACACGATCGGCTCCCCCGTCGCCGCTCTCAGGAACGGCCCCTACGGCTCGTTCGGCGTGCTGGACTCCTCAGGCAGGCCGCCCTACGGAAGGGGCAGCCTCGGAATCGAAGTGGCGGACAACTCCACCTCGCTGACTCCTCACAGCGAGAAGGTCGACTTCGGCAACGAGGTCGACTTCTTCGGGGACCCGGTGCTCGGCCTGAACAAGGTCGGGTTCCACGTCTTCCAGACCGGCGAGAACGTCGACTACGGCGGCCCGGCGAACCTCCCGAACATCAAGTTCGAGATCAATCCGAACGTGAGCGCGCATCCGGGCGACACCTACTCCACGCTGGTATGGGTGCCGGACGCGCTCACGGTGACGAACCGCTGGAGTGGCTACATCAATGCCACCACGAGTGGCTACTGGTATCTCACCGGCGGCGAGACCGCCTGCAACGACGCCGCCCACTGCACCTTCGCGCAGGTGAAGACCTCACTCGACGACGGTGGCGCGGTGCCGGTCATCTACTCCGCCGCCGTGGGCAAGGGCCGCGACCACTTGTGGACCGGAGCCGTGGACGGACTGCGGATCAATCAGTACGTCTACGACTTCGAGGCCGACGGCGTCAAGGTGCGCCGCGCCTGATTCGGCGGACCCGTCGGACTCCGGCACACGACGGGCGGGCCCGCTCCCGGGCCCGCCCTCTCGCTCGTTCGCGCTCAGCTCACGTTGAGAGCCGTGTCGTCGAGGACGAACGACGTCTGCAGGGTGGAGCCCTCGGTGCCGGTGAACTTGACGGTGACCGTCTGCCCGGCATAGCCGGACAGGTCGAAACTGCGCAGCGTGTAGCCCGACGCGGCGTTCAGGTTCGAGTACGTGGCGAGCGTCGACAGGACCGTGCCGCTGCTGTTGAGCACCTGGGCCTTGAGGGTGTCGTAGGCCGTGCTGGTGGTCGTCTCGGCCGTGTCCACGTGGAGATAGAAGTTCAGGGCGGCCGCGCAGCCGGACGGGATGGTGACCGACTGGGCGAGCGTGTCCGTGTTGGCCGAGCCGTAGCCGTTCAGCCAGGCCTTGTAGGAGCCCGTACGGGCGGCCTCGCTGGAGCTGTTGGTGATGACACCGCTGGTCGCGGTCCAGGACGTGTTGCCGGACTCGAAGCCGGGGTTGGCGAGCAGCTGGGCGGCCGTGCAGGTACCGCCACCCCCTCCACCGCCACCGCTGCTGCTGCCGCCCGCGAGCCACTCGGTGGCGTTCAGGGCGAGGGCGGCGTTGGTGGCGCCGGTGTCGTTCCAGCCGTCGTACAGGGTGTTGCCGGACTGGCCGGTGCCGTCGTCGATCGGTGAGCTGTCGCCCCAGAACGCCACTCGGCCGCTGCCGAAGGTGCTGGTGGCGAAGAAGGCCCCGGTGTTGCCCGAGTAACCGGAGCGGTACAGCAGGCCCGTGACCGCCGAGTTGTCGGCGGGCTTCAGCGTGGCCGTCGTACCGTTGGCGATGAGGCTCTTGGTGACGGTGCCGAAGGGGCCGTGCAGGACCGGGTTGGTGCTGTCGCTGATCGCCGCGGGGTAGCCCGAGCTGATGTTCAGCGAGTCGATGGAGAAGCCGAACGGGTCGGTGGAGTCGACGCTGTTGTTGGTCATCAGGTCGTTGAGGATCTCGACCGCGTCCTCACCGTCGTTGTTGCGGTCGGCTCCGGTGTGGTCGGAGACCATGAACAGACCGCCGCCGTTCTTCACGAACGTCATGATCGCGGTCTTCTCCGCGGTCGTGAAGAGCGTGTTGGGCTCGGGCAGCACCAGCGTGTCGAAGTTCGACAGGTCGGTGGCCGTCGAGCCGCCGTAGGCCAGGCTGGAGCCTGAAGGCAGCGTCTTCAGGCTGTAGTCGCCGGTCTTCTGCAGGGCCACACCCCAGGAGGAGAGGGCTCCGGTCCAGTCGGTCTCCGCCGACGGCGAGGAGTCCTGGCCCAGTGGGTCGGGCTGGCTGGTGGAGATGATCCAGTCGGCGTTGCCGGCCGTCTCCGCGTGGGCGTTGTCGAACAGGATGCGGTGCGGGGTCGCGGCGGCGGCCGGAGCGGCCGCGGACGCCTGGACGGCCGCACCCGCGACGAGCAGTCCGAACACGGCCGCGGCCGTGGTGAGTCTGTGGCGGGATCGTCTGAATCTGAGCATCCTGCAAACCTCCGTGAGGGGTGGGGAGAGGCGGTGCGGGCGCCAAGTCTGCGCGCGTAGAACGGTGGTTGGCCGTCTGCCGCGCGACAGATTCTTGAACGGTACATGGCAGGAACGCGACTGAACAGGAGCCCGCCGGAGCGGACGCGGGACGGCCGGAAAGCGGAACGGACTGTCTTCGCCCGCAGGGGGAACACACCTAACTGCGGGGGTCCTGACAAAAAGGGGCGGAGATGGAGATCTCAGGCATCATCAGTGCCATTCTCATCGGCATCATCATCGGCGTACTGGGCCGGCTCGTGGTCCCGGGACGCCAGCGCATCGGCATCCTGTGGACGATCCTCGTCGGCATCGTGGCCGCGTTCATCGGCTCGGGGATCGCCGCCGCGTTCGGCGTGGCGGACACGAAGGGCATCGACTGGATCGAGTGGGTCATTCAGATCGGACTCGCGGCGGTGGGCGTCGCGGCGCTCGACCGGGTGAAGGTGCGCCGCTGACGGGGCCGGCCTGCGGTCGGTGACGCCGTCCCCGCCCGGACGGCGTCCGGGGTCACCCGTACACGTACGGCGTTGTCGTGGTCAGGGGTTCGAAGCCCAGACGGGCGAGGACCGGGCGGCTCTGGCTGGTGGCGTCGACCTGGACGTAGCGGTAGCCGCGCTCGGCGGCGACGCGGGCGCGGTGGGCGACCAGCGCACGGTAGATGCCGCGGCGGCGCCAGGAGTCGATGGTGCCGCCGCCCCAGAGACCGGCGAAGCGGGTGCCGGGGACCATCTCCATGCGGGCGGCGCTGACCGGGACGTCACCGGCGAGGGCCACCACCGCGACGACGTTGTCCTCGTCGCCGGTGAGCTGGGCGAGGAGCTGGTGGCGCATCCGGGTGCTTTCCGTACCGAAGGCCTGTTTGTGGACGTCCGCGACGAGGTCGACGCCCGCGCGGTCGGTGACGGGCAGCAGCCGTACACCCTCGGGCGGCTGGGCGTCGAGCGCGAGGTCGCCCAACTCGGCGATCATCAGGGTCTCCTCGGGCTGGGCGACGAACCCGGCGGCGCGCAGCCGCTTTCCCAGGCCCTCGGGCTTGTCGTGCCCGTACAGCTTCCACTCGAACTCGCGGCCGAGCTCGCCGAAGTAGCGCATCTGCTCGGCGATCGCGGCATCGGCGATCGATTCGTCCAGGTCCGACCAGATCACCCCGTTCCAGCCCTGCTCGGTGCCGACCTGGCGCACCACCTTGCCGACGCGCTCGACCCGGGCTCCCGGGCTGTCGGGCCGCGCGCCCTCCCGCATGTCCCGGTCGAACAGGGCCAGTACCGCAACGTGATCCATGAGGTCACTCCAGCACCCCGGAGCGCATAGGGCAACGGCTCCGCACCGGGGCGGAGTCGATCGGGCCACCCCACCCCGGTGTTTCGTCGCTGGTCAGGCGTGGTTCAGTTGCGGGTCCACTGCTGGTTGGATCCGCCGTTGCACGACCAGAGATCGATCAGGGTTCCGTTGGCCGTCGCGGCGCCCAGCGCGTCCAGGCACAGGCCCGAGACGTTGTTGGTGACGGTTCCGTTGGAGTTGAAGGTCCACTTCTGGTTGGTGCCGCCGTTGCAGTCCCACAGGACGACCTTGGTGCCGTTGGCGGTACCGCTGTTGTAGGCGTCGAGGCACTTGTTGCCGTAGACCACCAGTTCACCGCGCGAGGTGGAGGTGAACGTCTGGTTCTGGCCACCGCCGCAGTCCCACAGTTCGGCCTGGCTGTTGTTGGTGATCGTGCTCTTGAAGAAGTCCAGGCACCGTCCGGATCCGGTGCCGACAACCGCGGTCCCGTTGGTGCCCGGGACCGCGCGCACGGCCACGGCGTCGATGTCGGGCGCGGTGCCCGAGGCCCCGAAGGTCAGCGTGTTGGAGCCCTTCGCCAGGGACGCGAGGACGGAGACGGTCCGGTAGGTGGTCGCCGAGCCGGTGGGCGGGAAGGCCAGCGTCTGCGCGTACTGGCCACCCACCTGAAGCGTCGCCCTGCGGTCCGCGGTACCGCCGTTGGCATAGGTGATGTCGATCAGCTTGGTGCCCGCGGCGGACGCCGTGACTCCGGTGAAGGCCGGGGTCGTCGCGGAGGTGGTGTCCTCGTACGTCGTCCCGGACGCCTCGGTGCCGGAGACGGTGAGCAGCACACCCTCGCCCGCGGGGACACTGGTGGTGTAACTCGTCGCGAACGAACCGGCGTTGGACGCCGACCAGACGTTGCGCACGGCGGCGGAGGCGGTGGTCAGACCCATGTCCTGCCAGCGGGCGGTGATGTTCGCCGCGGCGGACGTACGGTTCAGCAGCAGGACCGCGCGCTTCCCGGTACCGGAGAGGATCTTGCTGTAGACCTGCAGGCCCGTGCTGTCCTCGGCGACCTTGACGCCCTGGAGGCCGCGCGGGTCCTGGTCGATCGCGACGACCTCGGAGTTGGTGAGGATCGAGGCGGTCGTCGAGCTCATGGTGGCCAGGTTGTTGCCCGCGAGCAGGGGGGCGCCGGCGATCGCCCACAGCCCCATGTGGGTGCGGTTCTGGGCCGCGCTCAGGCCGTTCATGCCGACCGTCATCATGTCCGGGTCGTTGTAGTAGCCGGTGTGCTGGGCGGCGGGGTGCAGCGACTTGTCGAAGTTGGCCAGGATGTTGGTCATCGACGGGTTGTCGGGGTAGTAGACGATGTCGGTGCTGGTGCGCCACATCGCGCCCGTGCCGGCGGCCCAGTTCCAGGGGTTGCCCGTGCCCCACTCGCACAGCGACAGGACGAGCGGGCGGCCGGTGACGGCGGTCGCGGCGGTGTTGGCGTCGCGGATCGCCTTGTACGTCGTCTCCTGGTCGAGGCCCTCGGCGTCACCGCCGCACCAGTCGATCTTCAGGAAGTCGAAGCCCCAGTTCTGGAAGGTCTCCAGGTCCTGCTGGTTGTGGCCCTCCATACCGGTGTTGGGCGCGGCGGGCGTTCCCGAGGGCGTCGGATAGTAGTAGCCGCAGCCGTTCTTGCCCGCGTCGGTGTAGATCCCGGCCTTGAGGCCCTTGCTGTGGATGTAGTCGACGATGGCCTTCATCCCGCCCGGCCACTTGGCGGTGTCGACGGTGATGTTGCCGTTGCTGTCGCGGGTGCCCAGCCACCAGCCTTCGTCGATGTTGACGTACTTGTAGCCCGCGGCGGCCATGCCCGACGACACGAGGGCGTCAGCCTGGGCCTTGATGGTGTCGTAGTCGATGACGCTGGCGAAGGTGTTCCAGGACGCCCAGCCCATCGGGGCCGGGGCGACCCCGATCTGGTTGGTGCTGACGGCGGTCGGCTCGGCGGTGAGCGAAGTGGCGGAGCGTCCGACTCCGGCCAGTGCGGCGACGGCCAGGCCCAGGACGGCACCATGAACGGCTGCGCGCTTCAGGAGGCCTCTGAGGCGCTTGGTGTGCGAATGGGGGGACATACGGCTCTCCCTTGAGCGGTTTGTTCGCAGACTCGAACAAAAGTCAACGAGACTCGCCATATGGGAGCCGCCACTCCGCGGGCGCGTCAAGTCCTTTGCCGGCAGGGCCCGTTCACGTTCGGCCACGCCGTCGGTGAACGCGTCCGTGTCCCGGAGGCCGCCCGTCGCGTCGTCACCCGCACGCGGTACCTTCAGTGCGATCCGGTCCGACCTGGCCGGCAAAGATCTCAAACATCGGGATGGTCATGCGCGAGGACGCGATCGTCGAGGTGGCCGCCGGAGTCCATCTGGTTCACGGCAGCAACACCAACTGGGTGATCCTGACCGAGGGGGACGCCGTCACCCTGATCGACACCGGATACCCGGGCGACCGTCCGGACGTCCTCGCCTCCCTCGACGCGCTCGGCCACTCCCCCGAGGCCATCAGCGCCGTACTCATCACCCACGCGCACAACGACCATCTCGGGTCGGCCGAGTATCTGAGCAGCACCTTCGGCGTCCCGGTCCATCTGCACGAGGAGGAGGTGCCGCACGCGCGCCGCGAGTTCCTCCAGCAGGTGAGCGTGGGCGAGGTGATGCGCCAGGCCTGGCGTCCCGGCGTGCTGCCCTGGGCCATGCACGCGATCAGGTCCGGCGGCACGGCGGACGTCCGGATGACCCGGCCCGAGCCGTTCCCCGGCCAGGGGGCGCTCGATCTTCCCGGCGGTCCGGTGCCGGTGCACACACCCGGGCACACCGCCGGACACTGCGTCTACCACCTGCCGGACGCCGGCATCGTGATCTCCGGCGACGCCCTGGTCAGCGGTCACCCCACCTCGCGCATACAGGGCCCGCAACTGCTGCCCGCCATGTTCCACGCCGAGCGCGCGAACGCCCTCGCGTCGCTGAAGCTCATCGAGGCACTCCCGGCGGACGTCCTGCTGCCCGGGCACGGCCCGGTGCACCGCGGATCCGTGAGCGAGGCCGCCCAGCGCGCCGGGGCGCTCGCCAACTGACGGCCGCCGTGAGCCGGCCGGCTCACATCCGCGGGGTTCCCGGCTGGACGGTGTCGAGGTAGGCCCGCAGCGCGTCCCGGTTGCGGGCCAGGCAGTCGATACGGCTCTGGATGCGGTCGATCTCGCCCCGCAGGAGCGCGGCGGTCTCCTGGCTCAGGCACTCGGGGTGGAGATGGATCTCACCGGGGTCGGAGAGGAAGGGCAGGATGACACGGATGATCTCGGTGGTGAGCCCGGAGTCGAGCAGCCCGCGGATCTGGCGTACGCACGGGACGGCACCGTCGCCGTACGAGCGATAGCCGTTGGCGGCCCGCTCGGGGCACAGCAGGCCCTGTTCCTCGTAGTAGCGCAGCATCCGGGTGGGGACACCGGTGCGGCGCGACAGCTCACCGATCCTCATGACTCCGCTCCCCGGGTTGGACGCGCTTGCCTTCACACTGATGTGAAGGTTTCAGCATGGTCGCATGTCGCTCGCACCGCCCGCCAAGGGCACCGCTCCGCCCGCCTCCGGGCTGCCGCTCTCGGGGCTGCTCGCTCTGTCCACGGCCGCCTTCACCGCCGTACTGACCGAAATGCTGCCCGCCGGTCTGCTGCCGCGGATGGCTCCGGCCCTGGGGGTGTCCGAGGGGCGCGTCGGTTTCCTGGTGACCGGATACGCGCTCGCCTCCTTCCTCGCCGCGGTGCCCCTCACGGCCGTGCTGCGCGGGCTGCCGCGCCGCCGGGTCCTGACCGGCACCCTCCTGGGTTTCGCCTTCTGCAACGCCGTCACCGCGCTGTCGTCCTGGTACGCGCTCACGTTCGCGGCCCGGCTCGGGGCCGGGGTCATGGGCGGCACGCTGTGGGCGATGCTCGTGGGCTACGCGGCCCGGATGGTGCCCGCCGAACGGCGCGGCCGTGCCCTCGCGATCGTCCTCGGGGGCATCACCCTCGCCCTGTCGCTGGGCGTGCCCGCGGGCACCGCGCTGGCGGGCGCCGTCGGCTGGCGCGCGGCCTTCGGCGTGCTGTCCGTACTCGCCGCACTGCTCGTGCTCTGGGTGCGGTGGCGGGTGCCGGGCCTGCCCGGCGAACCGGCGGGCGGGCGCATACCCGTGCGCCGGGTGGCCGCACTGCCCGGCATCGTGACCGTCCTTTCCGTGACCCTCCTCCTGCTTCTGGGGCACCAAGTGATGTACACGTACGTCGCCCCCTTCACCGAGCACACCGGTTTTGGCCACACCGGTCTCGTCCTGCTGGTGTTCGGGGTGGCCACGGTCGTGGGGATCTGGATCGTCGGCGCCCTCGTGGACGCGCACCTGCGCCCTGTCCTGCTGACGGCTCTCGCCCTGATCGCCTGCGCGATGGCGGCGCTGGCCGTGTCCGCGGGCGATACCCTCGTGCTCCTCGTCTCGGTCGCCCTGTGGGGCGCCGCGTTCGGCGGGGCGCCGACGCTGATCCAGACCGCGCTGGTCGACGCCGCGGGCCCCGCCCACGCCGACGTGGCCACCTCCCTGCAGACCACCGTCTACAACGCCGGTATCGCGGCCGGTTCCCTCACCGGAGGACTTGTCCTGCAGAGCGCGGGAGCCCCGGCTCTGCCCTGGACGTCACTCCCGCTGATCGCCGCCGCGGTCGGTGTGGTGGCGGTGGGGCGGCGGCGGGCGTTTCCCGTGCGGCGCCCCACCTGACACCCCGCCCACCGGGCACCAGTACCCCTCCGGACGCCCCTCGTTCAGCGGGCTTCCCCGGCGGGGGCGCCGTAGCGGAGTCCGTCGACGAGCAGGGCGATCATGCGGGGGGTGTGGCCGTTGTCGTCCTCCTGGGCGGGCAGGGTCAGATTGCGCGTGGCGACCAGGAGGTCTTCCGCATCGACGTCGGAGCGGATCTCGCCGGCCTTCGCCGCAGTGTCGAGGAGCGCGCCGAGGACGGGCATGAAGCGCTGCTCGAAGTAGGCGGGCAGGGTGTCGTAGGTCGGGTCCCCCGAGTGCAGGGCCGCACTGAGTCCCCGCTTCGTGGCGATGAAGCCCGCGAAGCGCTGGAGCCACTTGGCGAGCGCTTCGGCCGGCTCGTACCGCGCCGCCAGGGACGGGGCGGCGTCGGCGCAGGCGTCGACCTCGTGGCGGAAGACCGCGGCGATGAGGTCCGAGCGTTGCGGGAAGTGGCGGTAGAGGGTGCCGGCCCCCACGCCCGCCTTGGCGGTGATCTCCCGCACGGGTGCGTCCACTCCCGAGATGGCGAAGACTTCCGCGGCTGCCGTGAGCAGGGCGTCGGTGCTGCGTCGCGCGTCGGCTCGCAGCCGCTTGCGGGGCTGCCCTTCCGCCGCGGCGGCGTCGGCTTCCCGAGTCGTTTCCTCGCCCACGATGCTTCCCCTTGCTAACCGGAACACGGTTCCGTATTGTCCGGGCTGAACGCTGTTCCGTTTCCGCCAGCCTAACGCGCAGCGGCGGGCGCCGGCCTACGTACAAGGAGACTCATGAAGTACCGCACACTGGGCCGAACCGGCATCAAGGTCAGCCCTTACTGTCTGGGCGCGATGATGTTCGGCGCCATCGGCAACCCCGACCACGACGACTCCGTCCGGATCATCCACAAGGCGCTGGACGCGGGCATCAACTTCGTCGACACCGCGGACGCCTACTCACGCGGCGAGTCCGAGGAAATCGTCGGCAAGGCCCTCAAGGGCCGCCGGGACGACGTCGTACTCGCCACCAAGGCCCACCTCCCCATGGGGGACGACCCCAACCAGCGGGGCAACTCACGGCGCTGGCTGGTCCGCGCGCTGGAGGACTCGCTGCGCCGGCTCGGTACCGACCACGTCGACCTGTTCCAGATCCACCGGCCCGCCCCGGACACCGACGTGGAGGAGACCCTCTCGGCCCTCACCGACCTGGTGCGCGCGGGCAAGGTCCGGGCCATCGGCACCTCGTCCTTCCCCGCCTCGGACATCGTCGAGGCGCAGTGGGTCGCCGAACGACGGGGCCTGATGCGGTTCCGCAGCGAGCAGCCGACCTACTCGATCCTCAACCGCGGCATCGAGCGCGAGGTGCTGCCCGTCTGCGAGCGCCACGGCATGGGCACTCTGGTCTACAGCCCGCTCGCGGGCGGCCTGCTGACCGGCCGCTACCGCAAGGACCGGCAGGCCGACAGCCACCGTGCCGCCTTCGGCTTCGGGCACCTCAGTGACGAACGCCGTCTCGACACCGTCGAACAGCTCATCCCCCTGGCCGAGAAGGCGGAGATGCCGCTGACGCACCTGGCCATGGCGTTCGCGATCGCCCACCCCGGCGTCACCTCCGCGATCATCGGACCGCGCACGATGGCCCACCTGGACGACCTCCTCGCGGGCGCGCAGACCACTCTGACCGACGAGATCCTCGACCAGATCGACGCGATCGTGCCGCCCGGCACCGACATCGGGACGCTCGACATGGCCTACCACCCACCCGCCGTCCAGCAGACCGCCCTGCGCCGCCGCCTGCCCGCCGAACGCTCCGCCGCCTGAACCCACGCCCGACCTCATCCGCCGGACAGGCCCAGGGCCGACAGGACCTAGCCGAGTTCGAGCGTGGTGACCCCGAAGACGCGCTCGCCGTTGAACGGCCTGACCGGGCCGGTGTACATCCGGGCAGTCTCGAAGGAGGGGGTGAGGCCGAACTCCTCGGCGAGGGCGACGCCGGGCGCGTTCGACTCGGGGATGTCGATGGCGACCTCGCCCCCGGGAGCGTCGGCTGCCAGCGCCAGCAGGAGGGCGCGGGCATCCTCGGCGGTGTCGGCGAACAGCGGGCCCACCCGCGGGCGGTCGAGGGCGGGCCGGACCACCGCGTAGCCGGTGAGGTGGCCGTCGGCGACGCGGACGAAGGTGCGGTGGCCGGGACCGGTGAGCCACCGCGCCAGGAAGCGGGGGCGGTCGGCCGGGCAGCAGGCGCTGTCGTACGCCGCGATCGACGCGAAGTCGGCCGCTGCGGCGGCCCGCACCCCCGGTGGCGTCTGTTCCGCCGGCACGGTTCCGATGAACCGGACGGTGCGGTGGGCGAGTTCGAAGCCGGACTTGCGGTAGTTGTCCTGCTGCGCCACCACACCGTCCAGACCGACGGTCCGGCCGCCTGCGTGGGCGAGGGCCGTCTTCCAGGTGGTGAGGCCGTGGCCGCGGCCGCGCAGATCCGGTCGTACGAGATAGAAGCCCAGGAAGGCGTAGTCGGCGTCGTACGTCACGACCGAGACCGCCGAGACCGGCTGCCCGTCGATCCTGCCGATGAAGAAACCCTCGGGATCCTGGGCGAAGAAGCTCGGTGCGTCGGACAGCCCCGGATTCCATCCCTCGTCCCCCGCCCACCCGCTGATCACCGACCAGTCGTCGAGCGAGGCCCGGGCGACGACGAGATCCGCGGGACCCGGAGAAGTCATGTGTGCGCTCCATTCGCTTACGGCGGGGTGCGCGGCGGTCGCCCGCGCCCGCAGCATCCTTCCCGATCTCCACAGGGATTTCAGCCTCCGTCACTCATAGGCTTGCCGTCCATGAGTGTCGACGACGTGACCCTGCGCCCGGTGGCCGAGGACGACCTGCCCGTCCTGGAGCGGTTCCTGACGGAACCCGAGACCGCCACACCCTTCCAGTGGTTCGGCTGGCGGGACCCGGACCGCTGGCAGCGCAAGTGGGCGGAGGACCGCATGCTCGGCGACGACGCGGGGCATCTGATGGTCGTGCGCGGCGAGGAGCGCCTGGGCTTCGTCGGGTGGCGCAAGATCCGACCCACCCCGAGCACGTACTACTGGAACATGGGCATCGGCCTGCTGCCGGAGGCGCGTGGCAAGGGCTGGGGCACGGAAGCCCACCGGCAGCTCGTCCGCTACCTGTTCGCGCACACGACCGTGGTGCGGATCGAGGCGGACACCGAGGCGGAGAACATCGCCGAGCAACGCGCCCTGGAGAAGACCGGGTTCACCCGCGAGGGCGTGCTGCGCAGTGTGACGTTCCGGGACGGTCGGTGGCGCGACGGCGTGCGCTACAGCATCCTGCGCGACGACCTTCCCGAGATGCGCTGACCCCGCCCGGGCACCGCTCGCGGAAGCCACCCGAACGGGGCCCCACCGGTCGTGAGCCCGGTGGGGCCTGGCGCGTCAGCGGACCCCCGTGGGCCGGAACCGCCGGTACAGCACGGCCCCGCCCAGCAGCAGGGCGGCGCTCGCGGCGACCGCCGGCATCGTCTGGTCGGCGCCCGTGTGGGCGAGGGAGGCCATGGGCCGCGGCGGGGCCTGGTACGGCGTCCCCTGCGCCCTGGGCGTGTGCGGCCTCGGGGCGGTCTTCACCGGCTGGGGGTGGTCGCCGGAGGTGTTCGTGGACGTGTTCCCCACGGACGCGTTGCCGAGACCGACCACGGTCACGGAGTTGCCGCTGACGTTCACCGGGAGGTGCACCGGGAGCTGCAGGCCGTTGCCCGAGAGCACGCCCGGAGAATCCTTTCCGCTCCCGACCGCATCGGCACCGCCGCGCGTGACGGCACCGCCACGGGCCACACCACCAGCGCCTTCGCCGCTCCTGCCGTGGCTCCGCCCGCCGACGCCGGGGCCCCCGCCCTCGCTCACGTTCGCGCAGCCGTTGCCCGCGGCGGGGTTCAGGAGCCCGGCCACGTTCACGGTGTTCCCGCACACGTTCACGGGGACGTGCACCGGGAGCTGGAGGGTGTTGCCGGAGATCAACCCGGGCGAAGCCGCCGTGCCGCCGTCCGCCGAGGCGTCTGCGTGCGCCGGCATCGTCACGGCCATCGCCGCGCCCGAGGCGGCGGCCGCGGCGATCAAACCATTTCGGGTAACCCGTTTCATAGGTTCCCTGCCTTCCAGACATGGACGCGGGCACTCGCCCGCACCGCGTAAAACGCGGGAGAACCATCCGACGTTATGGCTGATCGTGTTTTCACCCCATCGAGGGTCACGCTTATCGAACGCCCGCCCAGAGGCGCGCCCCCGGCCACCCGCATATCGTGAGCGAGGAGCTATCCCCTGGCGCCCGGTACGACGCCGGGCGTCCCTGGAGGCATCCATGCTGTCCGCGCACCAACGCTGGGCGTACGCCGGAGCCGGCGTCGTGGCACTGGCCCTGCTGGCGGCGGGGCTGCCCTCGGGGGTGGCGACGGCCGCCCAGGGCCCCGACCTGTCCCGCTTCTACCACCAGCAGATCAAGTGGGGCACCTGCAAGGGCGACGGCATGCCCGCGGATCTGCAGTGCGGGCAGGTGACCGTCCCGCTGGACTACGCGCACCCGGGGGCCGGGACGCTCGACCTCGCGCTGGCCCGCTACCGCGCCACCGGCGCGTCGAGGGGATCCGTACTGCTGAACTTCGGCGGCCCCGGCGTCCCGGGAGTCCCGCAACTCGCCGTGAGCGGCAAGGACTACATGCCGCTCACCAACGGCTACGACGTGGTGACCTTCGACCCGCGCGGTGTCGGCCGGTCCTCTCCCGTCAGCTGCGGCGGCGACATGGGCCAGGCCTCCGATGCGGCGGGCCCCGCCACCCACGACAGCAGCCCCGAGGCACTCCTCAAGCAGGTGCGGAAGGACGCCGACGCGTGTGCCAGGCACTCCAGCCCGGTACTGGCCCACATCGGCACGGTCAACGCCTCCCGGGACCTGGACGTGATGCGCCAGGCTCTCGGCGACAAGAAGCTCAACTACCTGGGATTCTCGTACGGAACACGCCTGGGCGCGGTGTACGCGAGCCAGTTCCCCGACAAGACGGGCCGCATGGTGCTGGACGGCGTGGACACGCTCACCGAGCCGCTGTCCGAGTCGGGCCTGGTGAGCGCCGAGGGACAGCAGACCGCCCTGGAGGACTTCCTCACCTGGTGCGCCCAGGACACCTCGTGCCCGTTCGGGCAGGATCCGCGCGATGCCCGTCAGCGGGTCGCCCGGCTCGTCGACTCGCTGGACAAGGACCCGGTGCCGACGACCTTCGGGCAGCAGTTCTCCGGCCAGGACCTGGCGGCGACCATGGGGCTCGAACTCTTCAACCGCAAGGAGTGGCCGAAGCTCGAGCGGTCCCTCGCCTCACTCGTCCAGGACGGTGACCCGAGCCCACTGTTGCAGGCGGCCGGGGGCATCGCCCTGCCTCACGCCACGTACCGCGGGCTGGTCGACCCCGCGAACGTGCCCCCGGACAACCTCGAGACCGCACTCCTGGCGATCAACTGCGCCGACGATCCCGATCGGCCCAGCGCCGCGCAGCTCACCAAGGAGATGGACGAGCTGAAGGCCGCCTACCAGGAGGCGTCGCCGATCTTCGGCCCGCTCCGCCTCAACGAGCTGCTGATGTGCTACGGCCGCCCCAAGGGCAGCGACTACATCCGCGAGAAGGTACGCGATGTCCACACGCCGAAGATGCTCCTCGTCGGCACCCGCGGGGACCCCGCGACCCCGTACCGCTGGGCCGAGGAGACCGCCGAGCGGCTCGGCTCCGCGGCCGTCGTGCTCGACAACAAGGGCGAGGGCCACACCGGGTACGCGTCGTCCAGGTGCGTGCGCCAGAAGGTCACCGACTTCCTGCTGTACGGCTCACTGCCGGACAACGGCAGCTCCTGCGGTCCGGAGGACGCGACGCCGCCCTGAGTGGTCGGACACAACCCGAAGGACACCTGGGCCGTCACACTGAGCAGGTGTCGCTCACCGATCGTGACACCACGCATGACACCGCTCGTGACATCGCTCGTCACACCGCTCGTGACCGAAACAGGGGGAACCCACCGATGCGCATCCGACCCGTTCTCGCCCTCCCGGCCGTCGCCGTGACGCTGCTGCTCACCGTGCCGCAGAGCGGCTCGGCCGCCGCGCGGCCCGCCCAGTGCGCGGAGAAGGCCGTCGCCGTCCATGCCCACCGCTCCGCCGACCCCACCCTGCTGCACCTCGGCGTCACCAACCGCTCCACCCGGGCGTGCACCGTCGATCGCATCCCGACCGTTGTCTTCGGGGACCTCGACGGCGCCGCCCTGCCGGTGCCCGCGGGGCGCAGCGGGCCGTACCTGCTCGAGGCGGGACGGACGGCTTACGCCGCCCTGCGGACCATCGCCGATCCGGCGGACCCGCAGGCCCGCCGGGTGGAGGGGATCAGTGTCTCGGCGGACCCCGTGCGCTTCGGACGTGCGTTCACCGCGCGTGAGCTGGGCGTCGGTCGCGTCGTCCTGGTGTGGGAGCCGGTGACCTCGTGGTGGAAGCCCTCGCAGGCGGCCGCCGACCGGGCGCTCAGGTAAGGAGCACGTCCGGGGCGTACAGGTCCAGCCACAGCGCCAGGTCCAGGGTGCGCTCCAGGCCCCGCCGCGACGCCTGCGTGACCTGCGGGCTGTCGCGGTGGGCGGCCCGGTGGACCCGCTCCCGGTCGACGAGGTCGAAGACCGGGTGCGCGGGCCGGGCCAGGAGGTCCTTGGCATGTTCCTGGAGGGCGATCGCGTACTTGGGATCCTGCGTCGACGGATAGGGGCTCTTGACCCTGTCGTACACGGACTTGGGGATCAGGTCGGCGGTCGCCTCCCGCAGCAGGCTCTTCTCCCGTCCGTCGAAGGACTTCAGGGACCAGGGCGCGTTGTAGACGTACTCGACGAGCCGGTGGTCGCAGAACGGCACCCGCACCTCCAGGCCGACGGCCATGCTCGCGCGGTCCTTGCGGTCGAGCAGGACGCGGACGAAGCGGGTCAGGTGGAGGTGGCAGATCCGCCGCATCCGGTACTCGAAGTCGCTCTCGCCGTCGAGCCGCCGGATGCCCGCGACGGCCGTGCGGTATCCGTCGGCGACGTACGACTCCAGGTCCAGCGCCTTGGTGAGGTCCGGGCGCAGTACGTCGGCGTCGTCGCCGAAGTCCCGGCTGAACCGGACGAGCCAGGGGAAGGTCTCGGCGCTGCGGGCCTCCTCGTCGAAGAACTGCAGGTAGCCGCCGAAGACCTCGTCCGCCGACTCCCCGGAGAGCGCGACCGTGGAGTGCTCTCGGATGGCCTGGAAGAGCAGGTACAGGGAGGCGTCCATGTCGCCGAAGCCCATGGGGAGGTCGCGGGCCCTGATCACCTTCGCGCGGACGTCGAGGTCGGCCAGGGCGTGCGCGTCGAGGACGATGTCCTGGTGGTCGGTGGCCGAGGCGCGGGCCACGTCGTGCACGAAGGGGGTGTCGGGCGTGCCCCGCAGCTCGTCGGCGACGAAGTGGTCGGTCTGGCCGACGAAGTCGACGGCGAAGCTGCGGACCTTCTCGCCGTGCTCGCCGAGCTGCCGGGCGGCCAGCGCGGTCATGGCGGAGGAGTCGAGGCCGCCGGAGAGCAGGGTGCAGCGCGGCACGTCGGCGACGAGCTGGCGGCGCACGATGTCCTCGAGGAGCGAGCGGACGGTGGCGATGGTGGCGTCGCGGTCGTCGGTGTGCGGCCGGGTCTCCAGCTGCCAGTAGACGCGGCGGCGCAGACCGGAGCGGTCGACGGTGACGACGGTGCCGGGCTCCACCTCGCGCATGCCGTCCCAGATCGCGTGTCCGGGCGTCTTGACGAAGGTGAACAGCTCGCGCAGTCCGTCCAGGCGGACCCGGGCCGGGGCCAGTGGATTGGCGAGGATCGCCTTGGGTTCGGAGCCGAAGAGGACGCCGTCGGGGGTCGGGTAGTAGTAGAAGGGCTTGATGCCCATGCGGTCGCGGATCATCACGAGCTTGTCGTGCCGGCCGTCCCAGACCGCGAAGGCGTACATCCCGTTGAGCCGCTCGGGGAGCGCCTCGCCCCATTCGAGGTAGCCGCGCAGCACCACCTCGGTGTCGGAGTCGGTCGAGAAACGGTGCCCGCGATCGGTCAGCTCGCGGCGCAGCTCGGTGAAGTTGTAGGCCTCCCCCGAATAGACGAGCGCGACCGTGCCGTCCGGGGTCTCGGCGGTCATGGGCTGGCGTCCGCCGGGCAGGTCGATGATCGCGAGCCGGCGGTGCCCTAGGGCCGCGGGCCCCTCGGTCCAGGTGCCACGGTCGTCGGGGCCCCGGCAGGACATCGTCTCCGTCATTGCATCCAATGTCTCCGCCTCGGCGTGCAGGTCGCGGTCGAAGGAGACCCAGCCGGTGATGCCGCACATGTGTTACCTCCCGCGTCCGGTTCTGCCGGGAACACCGCGCCTGCCTGCGGTTTCATAGGCGGGCCGACGCCTCCGCAAAACCAGTTGTATTGAGCAGCTATATGACGAGGTTGTGTCATGTGCGCAAGTGACGTCAACACGTGCGTAACCTGACCGGACCAGTCACCCCGACGGTTTCGGCCGCGCTTTGCATCCCGCGGACGGGCGGATCGGCCCACTGCCGGGCGTCTGCGAACGGGAATCGGCCACAGGCAAAGTCTTCCTCAACATCCGCCGGGGCGCCCGTGGGGGGATCCTCGGAGACCCGAGCGACATGCCCGCTTTCGCCCCTTTGCGCCCCATGGGTTTGACTCATGGTGTGCGCCGGATGCTCTTGCCGCTGTTCGTCGCCCTGGGTACGGCCGGGGCGCTGGTCCTGGCATGGGCCGTCTCGCCCTGGTGGTGGTGGGCGGCCGCCGTACTGTTCGCCCTGACCGCGCTCGCCGTCCGGGACCTGGCCCAGCGCCGCCACGCGGTCCTGCGCAACCGTCCCCTGCTCGGCCACCTCCGCTTCCTCCTGCGGCCCGGCGACCGTGATGTGCGCGCCATCGTGGACGAGCGCGCCGGGGGCGTCGAGGCCGAGGAGCCCTTCGGCACCGGGCTGGACCTGTACGGGGACGGGTACGAGTACCTGGAACCGTCGATGTGTCCGGTCGAGATGCCGGACGAGCCGCCCGTGGTGCGTGTCGGCGGCCCGGACTGCACCCAGCCGTACGACATGGCCCTGCTGAACGTCTCCGCGATGAGTTTCGGGGCGCTGTCCTCGCACGCGATCCTGGCGCTCAGCAGGGGCGCGGCACTCGGCGGTTTCGCGCACGACACCGGCGAGGGCGGCCTTTCGGACCACCATCTGCGGGGCGGCGGCGACCTGATCTGGGAGATCGGCACCGGGTACTTCGGCTGCCGCACCCCTGACGGGGGCTTCGAGGCACGGGAGTTCGCGGACAAGGCCGCGCTGCCGGAGGTCAAGTGCGTGTCGCTGAAGCTCTCCCAGGGGGCGCAGCCGGGCATCGGCGGGGTGCTGCCCGGCGCCAAGGTGAGCGCCGAGATCGCCCGGTCCCGCGGCGTCCCGGAGGGCGAGGCGGTGGTGTCACCGCCGTACCACCGGGTCTTCTCGACCCCGCGCGAGCTGGTGTGCTTCCTCGCCCGGATGCGGGAGCTGGCGGGCGGCAAACCGACCGGATTCAAGCTCTGCGTCGGCTCGCGCCGCCAGTTCCTCGCCGTCTGCAAGGCGATGCTCGCCGAGGGGGTCTCGCCCGACTTCATCGTGGTCGACGGCGCCGAGGGCGGTACGGGGGCCGCGCCGCCGGAGTTCGCCGCCTCCCTCGGTACGCCCCTGACCGAAGGGCTGATCACGGTGCACAACGCGCTGGTCGGCAGCGGGCTGCGCGGCCGTGTGCGGATCGGCGCGAGCGGCCGGGTCGCCACCGGCTCGGACATCGTCAAACGGCTGGCACAGGGCGCCGATTACACGAACGCGGCCCGCGCGATGATGTTGGCGCTCGGCTGCCTCCAGGCCCGGCGCTGCCACACCAACACCTGCCCGGTCGGGGTCGCGACCCAGGACCCGCGCCGGGTGCGCGCGCTGGACGTGGCCGACAAGTCGGTGCGGGTGCACCGCTACCAGCGGGCCACGGTCCGCAGCGCGAGCCGGATCATGGCCGCCATGGGGGTACGCGATCCGGCCGAGCTCGGACCGCATCAGCTGCTGCGGCGTACGGACCCGGCGACCGTACGGTCGTACGCGCAGCTCTATGAGTGGCTGGAGCCCGGGGTACTGCTCGCGGAGCCGCCCGCGTCCTGGGAGGCGGACTGGAAGGCGGCGGATCCGGACGCGTTCTGAGCGTTCAGAACTCCACCGGGTCCCTGATGAGGGGGCAGGTCATGCAGTGGCCGCCGCCCCGGCCACGTCCCAGCTCGGCGCCGACGATGGTGATGACCTCGATCCCGGCCTTGCGCAGCAGGGTGTTGGTCTGGGTGTTGCGGTCGTAGGTGACCACCACGCCCGGCTCCAGCGCGACCGCGTTGTTGCCGCTGTCCCACTGCTGCCGCTCGGAGGCGTACACGTCCCCGCCCGTCTCCACGATCCGCAGTTCGGACAGCCCGAGGGCCTTGGCGACGACCTCGGTGAAGGGGCGTGCGCCCTCGTCGGTGATGTCGATGCCGGGGGCCTTGTCGCTCGGGCGCAGGGAGAAGGTGCGGACGGCGTCCATGATGGTCGGATAGAGGGTCACCAGGTCACGGTCGGCGAAGGTGAAGACCGTGTCGAGGTGCATCGCGGAGCGCAGCTTCGGCAGGCCCGCGACGATCACGTGCTCGGCGGCGCGGTTCTCGAACAGGGCCGCCGCGACCTGGGTGATGGCCTGGCGTGAGGTGCGCTCGCTCATGCCCATGAGCACGACGCCGTTGCCGACCGGCATGATGTCCCCGCCCTCGAACGTGGCCTCCCGCCAGTCCCGTTCGGGATCGCCCCACCACACGGTCGAGCCCGCGAAGTCGGGGTGGAAGGTGTAGATCGCCTTCATCAGGAGCGTCTCGTCGTGCCGGGCCGGCCAGTACAGCGGGTTGAGCGTGAGGCCCTCGTACAGCCAGCAGGTCGTGTCGCGGGTGTAGAGGGTGTTGGGCAGCGGTGGCATCAGATACTCGCGTACGCCCGTGGACTCGCGGGCCAGTGCGAGGTAGGCGGAGCGGTGGTCCTCGGGCAGGTCGGCGGTGGCGAGACCGCCGATCAGGAACGTGGCGAGCCGGGCCGGTTCCAGTGTCTCCAGGAAGGCGCGGGTGCCGTCGACGAGTCCGACACCGACCTCGTTCGGGGTGATCTTCCGGTCCAGGAGCCAGTCCCTGGCGACCGGGAGCGCCATGGTCCCGGCGAGCAGATCGTGCAGTTCGACGACCTCGACGCCCCGTTCGCGCATCTTGTTGACGAAGTCGGCGTGATCGCGCTGGGCGTTCTCGACCCACATGACGTCGTCGAAGAGCAGGTCGTCGGAGTTGGTGGGAGTGAGCCGGCGGTGCGCGAGACCGGGCGCGCAGACGAGTACCTTGCGCAGTCTGCCGACCTCGGAGTGGACGCCGTACGCCGGGCGGCCGGTGGTGTCTTGACTGGTCACGGTGTGCCTTTCTCCGGGGCGGGTACGGGCGGGTCAGAGGCTGATCCAGCCCAGCGCCAGGGCGGCGATCCCCAGGACCGCGCCGGCGATCGAGACGAGAAGGATGACGAGCTCCCGGGGTGAGAACAGCCGTCTGCCCTGCTCGCGCCGGGCCATCACGAACAGCACCGTGGCGGGCGCGTAGACGATGAAGGAGACGAGAAGGTACTTCGGTCCGGCCGCGTAGAGCAGGAACGCGGTGTAGAGGGTGGCGAGCGCGGCGACGGCCAGGTCACCGCCGGGACTCCCCCGTGCGGTCTTCAGGGCGAAGGCCGCCGCCAGCAGGAACGGGATCAGGGTGAGCGCGCTGGTCAGGTCGAGCGCGAAGCTGAACGCGTCGTCCGAGAACAGCGTGACGACCAGCACGACCTGGGTGAGCAGCGTCGTCATCAGCAGCGCGGGCACCGGCACGTCGGCGGCGGTGGAGCGGCCGAGGAAGCGGGGCATGTCCTCGTCCTCGGCCGCGACGAAGAGCACCTCGGCCGCCATCAACGTCCAGGCGAGATAGGCGCCGAGCACCGAGACGATCAGGCCGACACTCACGAAGACCTTGCCCCAGGTGCCGACCGCGCTCTCCAGGACCCCGGCCATGGAGGGCTGCCGCAGCTCGGCGATCTCGCTCATCGGCAGCAGTCCGTACGACACGATGGTGACGGAGGCGAAGATGGCGAAGACGCTCAGGAAGCCGAGGACGGTCGCCCGGCCGACGTCCTCGCGGCGCCGGGCGTGCCGCGAGTAGACACTCGCGCCCTCCACACCGAGGAACACGAAGACGGTGGCCAGCATGGTGCCCTTGACCTGGTTGAACAGCGAACCGGCATAGTCGGCGCCGGCGAAGTTCTCGGCGAAGACATGGGGCTTGAGGGAGAAGAGCGCCAGGACGACGAAGACGAGGATCGGCACGACCTTGGCGACGGTGACGATCCGGTTGATGGCCGCGGCCTCCTTCACGCCTCTGCGGATGAGGAAGAAGAAGCACCACAGGCCCACCGAGGACAGGGCGACGGCGAGCAGGGTGTCACCGTCGCCGAGTGCGGGGGCGACGGCCCCGATCGTCGACATGATGAGCACCCAGTACGTCACGTTGCCGACGCAGGCGCTGGCCCAGTAGCCGAACGCCGAGAAGAAGCCCAGGTACTCGCCGAAACCGGCCTTGGCGTACGCGTACACGCCCGCGTCGAGGTCGGGTCTGCGGACCGCGAGCCGCTGGAAGACGAAGGCGAGCATCAGCATTCCGGTGCCCGCGACGGCCCAGGCGATCAGGGCGCCCGCCACGCCCGTCTCCTGGGCGAAGAGGCGCGGCAGGGAGAAGACCCCGGCCCCGACCATGGAGCCGACGACCATCGTGGTGAGGGTCGGCAGCGTCAGTTTGGCGGCCGGGGGCGCATGGGTTTCGGTGTCGGCCTGCGTCATGGGCGTCCTGCGGAGGCGGGCGTCGTCGTGCGACGACGACGCGGGGAACGTCATCTGGCGACCCGAGCGACACTAACAATCAATTGCCCCAAATGCCCGATAACCGAATCGGCTCTATCGTGCTGTTATGGAGCACGCACTCAGCCCAGGGACCCTCACCATGCTGCGCAGGCCGCGGCCTTATCCCGCGGTGTCGGTGCTGACGCCCACGCACCGCCGCGAACCCGACAACGCCCAGGATCCGGTCCGGCTGCGCAATGTCGTGGCCGAGGCCAAGAAACAGATCGAGTCCGATCCGGCGGTCACCCGCGAACGGCGCACCGACCTCGTCCAGCAGCTCGACCAGGCCCTCGCCGAGGTCGACCTGGCGCACGCGGAGGAGGGCCTCGCGATCTTCGCGGCACCCGGCGAGCACCAGGTGTGGTCGCTGGCCCGCACGGTGCCCGAACGCGTGGTGCTCTCGGACACCTTCCTGACCCGCAACCTCGTCGCCGCGCAGGTCTCGGAGCGGCCGTTCTGGGTGCTCGCGGTGTCGGCGGACCGGGTGACGCTGTGGAACGGCGGCGCCGACCGGGTCACCGAGGAGCGCATCGGCGGTTTCCCGCGGACCCGCAGCCTCGAGGACCCGAACGCCGAGCGCAAGGAGCGCATCGGAGACCTGCCGAGCACCTTCCGCGACGAACGGACCAAGCACTTCGTGCGGGACGCCGACACCGCGATGAGCGCCGTCCTGCGCGAGGATCCGCGTCCGCTGTACGTCACCGGCGAGACCGCCGCGCTCTCCCTCCTCGACGAGGTCGGCACGGTCACCAAGGACGCCACGCACATCCCGCACGGCGGACTCGCGCACGGCACCTCCGACGCCGTGTGGCAGGCGGTCCGTCCGTTGATCAGCGCCGAGGAGCGCAGGGACACCGACGCGGTGGCCCGCGAACTCGAGTCGGCCCGTGGCCGCAAGGAGTTCGCGGCCGGGGTCGACGAGGTGTGGCAGAACGCCTCCCAGGGCCGGGTCCGGCTGCTGGCCGTCGAGGAGAACTACCGCGTGACGGTACGCGACGACGGCGGCGACCATCTGATCCCGGCCGAGAGCGGTGATCTGGACGCCCGCGAGGACATCGTCGACGAGATCGTCGAACAGTGTCTGGAGACCGGAGCGGAGGTCCGCTTCGTCCCCGACGGCAGTCTCGGTGACGCGAAAGGCATCGCCGGGGTGCTGCGCTACTGATCATTCCGGCAGACAATCGCCTCCAGAGCTGTCTGCCGGAGAGGTGAGCGCGTGAGTGAGCTGTTGGGTGTCGCGGTCCTGGGTGCGGGTCATATGGGAGCCGACCATGTACGGCGGATCGATCGGGTGGTGAACGGCGCCCGGGTCGCGGCGGTGGCCGATCCCGACACCAGGCGCGCCAAGGACGCCGTCGCCGGCATCGACGGTGTCTCGGTGCACACCGAGGTGGCGGCGGCCCTCGACGCGCCCGGTGTACAGGCGGTGTTGATCGCCTCCCCCGGGCCCGCGCACGAGGAGGCGCTGCTCGCGGCCTTCGAGCGTGGCCTGCCGGTGCTGTGCGAGAAGCCGATGGTGCCGGAGTCGGCCGGGGCACTGCGGGTGGTGGAGGCGGAGGCGCGGCTCGGCCGGAGGCTGGTGCAGGTCGGGTTCATGCGCCGGTACGACGCCGAGTACCAGCGCCTGAAGTCCCTGCTGGACAGTCGGCGGCTGGGGCGTCCGCTGATGCTGCACTGCACGCACCGCAATGTGTCCTCCCCGCCCGGTTTCACCTCGGCGATGCTGGTCAACAGCTCCGTCTCGCACGAGATCGACGTGGCACGCTGGCTGCTCGGCCAGGAGCTCACCGCCGTGACCGTGCTGCGCCCGCGGCCGTCCGCGGGTGCCCCCGAGGGTCTTCTCGACCCGCAGTTCGTGGTGTTCGAGACGGCCGAAGGCGCTCTCGTCGACGTCGAGGTCTTCGTCAACTCCGGCTTCGGCTACCAGGTGCGCTGCGAGGCGGTCTGCGAGTCCGGGAGCGCGCGGATCGGGGACGAGCACACCATGGTGGTGACGACGGCGGGCGGTGCCCGCGAGGAGGTGGCACAGGACTACCTCGTACGGTTCGCCGACGCCTACGACCGCGAGGTGCAGGCCTGGGTGGACGCCACCCGGCAGGGGAAGGTGACCGGGCCCGGCGCGTGGGACGGGTACGCGGCTTCGGCCGTCGCCGAGGCCGGGGTCCGGGCGCTGGAAAGCGGCGCCCGGGTGACCGTCGAACTCGCCCCGCGCCCGGACCTCTACGCGTGATCAGCCGCTGACGCTCGCCGTGCCCGTCTCGATGTGCCCGGTGAACCGGCGCGACCAGCTCGCGTCGGAGTCGACGGTGATCGTGAAGTCGTACCAGCCGTTCTGGTACGCGACGGCGTTGAAGAAGTCCTCGGTCGAACCGCCCGCGGCGACGGTGTACGTCCACGGCCCGTCGCCGCGGTACTGGGTCGAGGTGATCGTGAACTTCACCGGGGCGGCCGAGGAGTTGGTCATCTTGAAGTAGAGGGCGGTCTTGCCGGTGCCGGGTTCGGTGGCGTAACGGGTGCTGACCTCGGCCGACTTGCCCGCCTGAGTCGCGTCGCCCTTGAAGCGTCGCAGGAAGCGGTTGGGGCCGGCCATGGCGAAGTCGTACTTGCCGTTGCCGAACCCCGAGCCGATGTTGAAGGAATCGGAGGCGGTGGCGCCGGCGTCGACGGTGTACTGCCAGGGCGTGGTGTCGCGGTAGGCGTTCGGGTGGATCGACAGGTGCGCGGCCCGGCCGGCCGGGGTGCCCTGGTTGGCCATCGTGAACCAGGCGAGGATCTTGCCGCTCGTCCCGAACTCCAGGTGGTCCAGGTAACCGTTCGGCTGGTAGGGCAAGGCGCGGGCGGGCCGGGTGCCGGGCTCCTGGGCGGGCAGGGCGTTGGTGGTCGGCACCGGGTTGGGCAGGGGGCCGCAGGTAGCGATCCCGAGCACGCTCGTGGCGGGCAGCGGGACCGTCCCGTAGGACGGGTTGCCGAAGTCGAAGACTCCGGTGAGGTCGCCGGTGACCTTGCGACGCCAGGCGCTGATGTTGGGGCAGGCGGCGGGCTTGCCGAGCGCCGTCGTCCACGTCTCCAGGAATCGCAGGACCGAGGTGTGGTCGAAGACCTCCGAGGAGACCCAGCCACCGCGCGTCCAGGGCGAGATGACGAGCATCGGGACACGGAAGCCGAGACCGTACGGGACGCCGTTGAGGAACTCCCCCGCCGTGTTCGCGGGCGGGGCCGGGGGCGGCACGTGGTCGAAGAAGCCGTCGTTCTCGTCGTAGTTGAGGAACAGGACGGTGGAGTCGAAGACGTCCGGGTCGGCCGCGAGGGCCTTGTACACCAGGTCGACGAAGTGGGCGCCGTCCCCGGGCGGGGCGTAGGGGTGCTCGGAGAAGGCCTGGTTGGCGACCACCCAGGAGACCTGGGGCAGGGTGCCCGCGAGGACGTCGGCCTTGATGGCGGCGGCTATGTCGTCGGGAGTGGAGCCGGAGACCTTCGGCACGGAGGCCATGCCGCGGTCGTACAGCGGGTCGCCCGCCTTGGCGGAGGCGAACTTCTTGAAATAGGCGCAGCCGTTGTCGCCGTAGTTGTCCTGCGCGTTCTGGTAGACCTTCCAGGTCACTCCGGCCGCCTGGAGCGCCTCGGCGTAGTTCTGCCAGGTCAGGCCGGACTCGTCGCCGCCGTCGTAGCTGGAGCCGTCGACCTTGCCGCTCCACAGATAGGTGCGGTTGGGGCCGGTCGCGCTGAGTGCGGAGCAGAAGTAGGCGTCGCAGATCGTGTAGTTGTCGGCGAGCGCGTAGTGGAAGGGAATGTCGGAGCGGTCGAGGTAGCCGAGCGAGCGGACGTTGCCGACGCCGGAGACCCAGTTGTCGAGGCGTCCCTTGTTCCAGGCGGAGTGCTGCGAGGACCAGGAGTGCGGGAGGTCGCCGTTGCACTGTGCGAGGGTCTCGCCGTCCTTGCCGCCCGCGGCGGGCGTGGAGCTGAGCTTCCACGGGTACTGCCGTCCCACGCCGTTCGGCTGGTTGAAGACGGAGTACCCGCCGGACAGGGTGATGCCACTGCGGTCGTCGAAGCCACGGACGCCCTTGAGGCGGCCGAAGTAGTGGTCGAAGCTGCGGTTCTCCTGCATGAGGACGACGACGTGCCGTACGTCCGAGATGGTGCCGGTCGTCGCGCCGGCGGCCGCCGCCGGGCGCGAGCCGACGCCCAGCGCGGCGCCCGCCGCCACGGATGCGCCGAGTCCCACGAAGCCTCTTCGGCTGATCGGTGTCATTCGCCCGCCCCCTCGTCACCGGAGTGCCCCTGCGGCACACCGCGCGCCAGCGTGCACGCGGCAATCGCCAAGGGTCATACCGATGCGGTGAGGGACGAATGAACAGCGGCCGAACGCCGCCGCCTTTCGTCCGTTCACTGTGGACGCGGGCCCCTCGTTCCCCGGCATGGACACGCGGCGTACATATGACCGTCGAACAAAGAAATGAAGGCGGGTCCCGGCCACCCCTGGAACCCCTCAAGTCACGTACGCTTTCTACGACTTGGGCGCGCGATCCGTGTACCGAATCCAGGCCGGTCGACCCGTCCGTCTGGACTGCGGCATATGCCAGAAGCACCACCGGATCGTGTGTTGCCAAATCCCTTACAGGGCGTCGCGGGCTGTGCAACAGTCGTAACGGTCCTTCCCCCCAACCTTGGTCGTACCGTCCCCCATCGGAGTGCGTCATGCCGTCCCATCTCTCTGCGGACCGCCCAGCCGCCCAGCCGCCCCCGCGCGGCTCGGTCGACGCGCTCATTTCGCAGACGCGACGGCTGCGCGGCGAGATGGACGCCGTACGGCGGGACGCTCCCTTCGACGGCACGGACCCCCAAGGACGCTGGCAGCGGGCGCTTTGCGATCTGGCGGTGCACCAACTCGACGACCTCGACGAGCACTTGGCGCAGTTGCGGGACGGACCCCCGCCGGTGCCCGCGGAGCCGGCCGGCGCACCGGCCGTGTCGGCCGCGCCCCGGCGCGGCTCGCTGCTCAGCCGGGTGGGCAGTGCCGAGTGGAACCTGCTCACGGACGAGGCCAGTTGGTCCGGAGAGCTCTACGACATCCTGGGCCGCGACCCCGCCGCTCCCCCGCTCACCCTCGACGAACTGCCGTCGCTGATGCTCGACGAGGACCGGCCGATGCTGACCGCGATGGTCACCGACTGCCTCATCGACGCGAAACCCATCGACGGCGAGTTCCGCATCGTGCGCCCCGACGGCGGGGTACGGACCGTGCACATGATGGGCGAGCCCGTGCTCGACACCGACGGCAGCACCGCCGCGATGTGGGCCGTGCTGCGCGACGTCAGCGAACTGCGCCGCAGCCAGCGGACGGTGAGCGAAAGCCGTGAGTCGCTTCAGCTGCACCGGCACCACGCGCAGAGCGAGCGCCGGCTCGCGGTCCAGCTGCAGGAGGCCGTGCTGCCGCCCTGGCGCGGCTCCCTGCGGTTCCCGCAGCGGGGCCCCGAGGCCCTGGACCTCGCCGCCCGCCATCTGCCCTCCTCGAACAGCGCGCTGATCGGCGGCGACTGGTACGACGCGATGGAACTGCCCGACGGAGCGACGCTGTTGAGTGTCGGTGACCTCACCGGGCAGGGAGTCACCGTCGCCTCGGGCATGGCGATGCTGCTCGGCGCCCTGCGCGGCATGGCCGTCGCGGGCACCCAGCCCGGGCAGCTCATGTCCTGGCTCAACCAGTTGCTCGACGCCTCGGTGCAGCCCTCGCTCGGCAGCGCCGTCTGCTGCCGCTACCGGCCCGAGACCCGCACCCTCACCTGGGCACAGGCAGGACACCCCGCCCCGCTGCTGTTCCGCAACGGGACGGGGCGCATGCTGGCAGCGCCGGACGGCGTGCTGCTCGGGGCGACCTCGGGGGCCGTCTACGGGCAGGCCGAAGAGACCCTCGAAGACGGCGACCTGCTGCTCCTGCACACCGATGGACTGGTCCCCGGGCACTATGGAGCGCAAGCCGTCCAGAGGCTGCTCGACCTGGCCCCGCGCTTCCGCGGAGCCCGCACGGCCCAGGACTGCGTACGGACGGTTGTCGAGGAATTCGGCGAGAGTGAGCGCGAGGACGACGCCTGCGTGCTCATCGCCAGGATCGGCTCATAAACCTCGCCTGGACCGGCTCACAGACCGACCTGGAAACGACCCCTGCCTGGAACCCTTTCTGTGCACACGGGCAAGGAGTACTCATGCCTGTGTGGTGGTGCCCCCGCGCTTCGGCCTGAGCGAGCCCTTGGGGAGGGCGAGTTGGATCTCCTCACGCAGTTCGTGGATCTTCGGGTAGCCGGAGTACTCGGCGGTGAGCCGGTACATCTCGCGCAGTCGGTCCCAGGTGCGGTGGGAGGAGTTCGCCCCCATCGACACCAGGGCCAGCCGGGCATAGCGGTCCGCCTGCTCGGGGTCGTCCGCGATGAAGCACGCCGAGGCCAGCGACAGCCAGTCGAAGATCTGTGACCGCTGCCGCCCGTTCTCCCGCAGATGCAACGCTTCCTTCGCGTGGCGCTGCGCCGTGGTCGCCGCGGCCGGGTCGTGCTCCGCGAGCGTCCGGTAGGCCAGCGCCTGCATGCCGTGCATGTCCGCCTCGTCGAACATCTGCATCCAGCTCGGCGGTGGCACATCACCCTTGTCGGAGACGAAGAGGTCCTCCGCCTCCCCCAGGGTGCGCCGCATGGCCTGGCCCTTGCCCATCGACGCCTGAGCCCAGGCCTCGATCGTGTAGAGCATGGCGCGGGTGCGCGGCAACATCTCGGAACCCGAGCCCGACTTGGCGAGCTTCATCAGGTCCAGGGCGTCGTCGGGCCGACCCAGGTGCACCATCTGACGGGCGGCACGGGAGAGCGCCTCCCCGGCGCGCGGCCGGTCGCCGCCTTCTCGGGCCGCGTGCGCGGCGATGACGAAATACTTCTGGGCCGTGGGCTCCAGGCCGACGTCGTGCGACATCCAGCCCGCGAGGACGGCGAGATTGGCGGCGACGCCCCACAGGCGGCGCTGCAGATGGTCAGGGTGTCGGTAGGAGAGCATGCCTCCCACTTCGTTGAGCTGGCCCACCACGGCCTTGCGTTGCAACCCGCCGCCGCGGGCCGCGTCCCAGGCCCGGAACACCTCGACCGAGCGCTCCAGTTCCTCGATCTCCTGCGACCCGATGGGGGCGGCCTCGTAACGGTCGAACCCAGCGGGGTCGGCGTGCAGGGGATTGTCGACTACAGGGGCGTCGGCCATGAGGGCCGGATCGGTGTGGAGCCAGTCGTGCATGGCACTGCTGAGTGCGGATCCCGCGGCGAGCGCGGCACCCGCGCCCACCAAGCCGCGTCGGTTGAGCATGAGGTCCATTCCCGTGAATTCGGTGAGGACCGCAGCGGTTCGCTCGGGCGCCCACGGCACACCGTCGGGATGTTCCACATTCCCGCCGCCCGGCCGTTTCCCCACACGCCCGTGCCGCACCAGACCGAGGTCCTCGATGGTCACGACACGGCCGAGACGCTCGGTGAAAAGAGCCGCCAGCACTCGCGGAACCGGATCGCGCGGGATCTCTCCCATGTCGATCCAACGCCGCACCCGTGAGGTGTCGGTCGCCAGCTGAGGGTGGCCCATGGCCGCCGCCTGCTTGTTGACCAGCCTCGCGAGTTCGCCCTTGGACCAGCCGGCCAGGCCGAACAGATCCGACAGACGAGTGTTGGGTTGTCCGTTCACGTCAAGCCCCCAGGTTCTCGGCTGAGTTGACAGTAACCCTCTGTCAGTTGCTGAGCGACTATTCGCCAGGGTTCGCCAGGGTGCGCCAGATGGTCTGCCACTGGGCATCCGGTGTCAGGTAGGAAAGCGCCACCCCGACCCGGTTGCCGAGGGACATTCCCCCAGGGTGTACCAGGGCGGCCGGGGCGGGTAGCGCAGCAACTTGCAGGCACACGAAGGGATCTGTTTCGCCCATGTACACAGCATCGTCCTCCGTGTCCGCTCCGCCCCGGTCGCTTCACCCCCGCCCGGCGGCGGGCAGCGGCCCCTACCTCGACCCCGCTCGACCGGCGGCCCCCGTGCTCGGCGCCGGCAGGACGCGGCGCGTTCCGGGGCTCGGCACCCAACCGCTCAGCGGGAGAATCGACTTGTCCGGCCCCCAGGGCGCGCAGCTGCGCACGGCGATCGCGTCGGTGCACCGGATCTGTCCGGAGTTCGCTCCGGTCCAGGTACTGCGCCGCAGCGGGCGCTCCGTGCTCCTCGTCGGCACGACGGGGCGCAGCACGGCGGTCGCCAAGTGCTTACTGGACCACTCCTCGATCTGGACGGAGCGGATCAGGCACGAAATAGCGGCATACCGATCGTTCGTGCGGCATCGGCCGCCGGTCCGGGTGCCCCGGCTGATCGCGGCGGACCCGGACAACTGCACCCTCGTGATCGAGCGGATGCCGGGGCGGGTGGCCGCGCTGCAGCGGCACCCGGCGGAGGCGCCGCCCCGCGCGGACATCCGGGCGGCACTGGGTGCGATCTGCCGCCTGAACGCATGGCGGCCGCCGGCGGGGACTTTCGACGCCCCGCTGGACTACGCGGAGCGGATCTCCCGTTTCCATGAGCTGGGTCTGCTCACGGACCGAGACATGGGCGACCTGCAGAAGCTGGTGCACGGCATCGCGCACTCGGCGGGCCGTCAGGGCATGGGCCAGTTCTGTCACGGGGACGCGTTGCTGTCGAACATCCTGCTCTCACCGGCCGGTCCAGTGCTGGTGGACTGGGAGCACGCGGGCTGGTACCTGCCGGGCTACGACCTGGCGACGCTGTGGGCCGTCCTCGGTGACGCTCCCGTGGCGCGCCGCCAGATCAGCCAGCTCGCGCAGTCCGCCGGTCCCGCTGCGCGCGACGCCTTCCTGGTGAACCTGATGCTCGTACTGACCCGGGAGATCCGTACGTACGAGACGGCCGTGCAGCGTTCGATGCACGACGCGACCCCGGCGGCACCGGGACCGGCCCATCCGGGTGCTGCGCCGTCCGGCGAGGAACAGCGGCTGCTGCTGCGGCGGCTGCACGACGACTGCCAGATGGCCCGTCGGGCCGTTCGAGCGGCGGTCGGCACTCGTTGACGGGGACGAAGGCCCGCGGTGCGCCTGAACGGCGGCGCACCGCGGGCCTTCGCCATGCGGGGGCACTGCCGGGGCGCCGATGTACGGCGAGCGGCGCTTCCCCGCCGGTATCCCTTCCGGGGCGTGTTCACCCGTTCGCGCCACCGGTCCACTCCACTGACGCCTTGCAGGCCGTCCCGCTGCCGCCACGAAAACCCGTTCGTCCCTCGCTGGCATGGGAAACCGCCTGTTCCTGGGCATGATTGACGGATCGTCGGAGAGCCGATACCACTGACCCACGTTCGGCCCGCACGCCCCACCGCGCTCGACCGTCCCAGGAGGCTGCATTGCGAGGATCCTTCATCGACCCCGAGGCCACCGCCAGGCACAGACGCGCGCGCCGTACCGCGGGCGCCGTCGCCTCGGCGGCGATGTTGCTGCCGCTGCTCGGCGCGGCACCGTCGAACAGCACCGCGCAGGCGTCCTCCGCCGGACTCCAGCGGGCCTTCGCCGGCGCCGCCGCCGAGTACCACGTGCCGCTGAGCGTCCTGCTCGGCGTCTCCTACCTCCAGTCCCGCTGGGACACGCACGCAGGCGCGCCGAGCGTCAGCGGCGGCTACGGCCCCATGCACCTCACCGACGCGCGGACGGCGATCGCGGAGGCACCGCACCACAGTGAGGGCACGGAGGACGCCCGCGGCGACGGCTCGCGCGCGACCCTGCTGCCCACCACCAAGGTGCCGCAGAACTCTCAACTCCCGCCTCGGCTCAAGACGTTGACGAAGGCTGCCCGGCTCACCGGCCTGCCCGAGGAGCGGTTGCGCACGGACGCAGCCGCGAACGTTGCGGGCGGGGCCGCGCTCCTGGCCGCCGCGCAGAAGGACTTCGGCGAGCCGCTGAGCGACGACGCGGCCGACTGGTACGGCGCGGTGGCGCGCTTCTCCGGCGCGGACGACACCGCGACCGCGGCGACGTACGCCAATGACGTCTACGGAGTGATCCGCGCGGGCGAGGAGCGCACCACGGACGCCGGTCAGCAGGTCGCGCTCGCCGCCCGGCCCGGACTGCGCCCCGACACCGCGCAGCTGCGGCGGGTCGGGCTGCGTACCGTCTCCGCCAAGGACACTCAGTGCCCCACGACCGTGTCCTGCGAGTGGATTCCGGCCCCGTACGCGCAGTTCGGCGACGGTGACTACGGCAACCACGACCTCGGTGACCGGCCCACGTCGCAGAGCATCAAGTACATCGTCATCCATGACACGGAGGGCAGCTGGGACGGCGTTCTGAAGCTGGTCCAGGACCCGACCTATGTGTCGTGGAACTACACCCTGCGCTCGACCGACGGTCATATCGCCCAGCATGTGAAGGCGAAGGACGTGGCCTGGCACGCGGGCAACTGGTACATCAACGCCAAGTCGATCGGCCTGGAGCACGAGGGATTCCTCGCCTCGCCGGACGCCTGGTACACGGAGGAGATGTACCGGGCCTCGGCGCGGCTGGTGACCTACCTCGCCGAGAAGTACCGCGTGCCGCTGGACCGGCAGCACATCCTGGGCCACGACAATGTGCCGGGCCCGACGACGTCGACCATCCCCGGCATGCACACGGACCCGGGCCCCTACTGGGACTGGCAGCACTACTTCACGCTGCTCGGCCACCCCTTCCAGGGTGCGACGAAGGCGAAGACGAGGACAAGTGGCGGTCTGGTCACCGTCCTGCCGGACTTCGCGGAGAACCAGCCCCCATACACGGGCTGTGTCACCAGCGGCGAGCCCTGCGCGGCGCACGGTTCCAGCGAGGTGCGGCTCTACTCCCGGCCGGACGAGACCTCGCCCCTGATCAAGGACATCGGGCTGCGTCCCAAGGGCGACGACTCGACGATCGACGTGAACGACGTGGGTTCACGGGTCTCCACCGGACAGCGGTACGCGGTCGCGGACCGTGACGGCGACTGGACGGCGATCTGGTACCTGGGCCAGAAGGCCTGGTTCAAGAACCCTCAGAGCCGGCCGACGGCGGTGAACGCCTCGGGTCAGGTCGTGACCCCCAAGGCCGGCGTCACGGACATCCCCGTGTACGGGCGTGCCTACCCGGAAGCGGCTGCGTACCCCGCGGGCGTGCCCGTCCAGGCCGTCTCAGCGCTGCCGTACAAGATCCTGGCAGGCCAGAAGTACGCGGTCGGTGACAAGGTGCCGGGCGAGTACTTCTACGCGCCGACGTTCGACACGGCCCCGCACAGGGTCGTGATCGGCAAGGACATGTACTACGAGATCCAGTTCGGCCACCGGGTGGCGTTCGTGCGGGCGGCGGACGTGAACCTGACGCGCTCGCGCGCATAGGTGCCGAGGGGCGGGGGCCGGGCCGCGGACAGCGCCCCCGGCCCCCGCCCCCGGTGTCGGTGGCGGGCGTGCTGCCCGGAGACGGGCGCCGGGCCCGTCTCCGCTACACCCAGTCCCGGCGAGCGGCCTGCCAGGCCAGTTGCATACGGGTGGCTGCCCCGGCGAACGTCATCAGTTGCTGGATATGACGTTGGACCGTACGCCTGCTCAGGCCCAGTTGCGAAGCGATCGCCTTGTCCGTGACGCCTGCGACGAGCAGGGAGAGCAGCCGTCGGTCCGTGGTGGAGAGGGAGTCGGCGCCGGATGTCCCGTCGGTGCCGCTGACCGTTCCGGTGTCGTCGACGTGCAGGGGTACGGCGTCGTCCCAGTAGCGTTCGAAGAGTGCGATGAGCGCGGCGAGGAGGCTGCTGTCGCGCACCAGGGCCGTGGTGGGTTCCTCGGGGCTGCCGTGCGGACCACCGGGTACGAGGGGGCAGATGGCGATGGCACGGTCGGACACGGCGAGCCGCAGGGGCAGATGGGGTACCGCGCGGGCGACCTCACCCGCCCGTACGCCCTCGATAACGTTGTCCACGGCTCCCTCGTCGTCGAAGAACGCCTTCTCGTAGAGGACCCGATAGCGCACCCCGCGGGCCAGGGCGTCGAACTCCGCCTCGTTGCTGCCCGACGGCATGGCGACGTACTGGGCCTTGCAGAACCACAGCATCTCGTCCTGGGTGTCCGCCTGGATGCGGCGGAGGTGCTGGCGCAGCGCGTCCGCCCCGGTGATCACCTCGATGAGCTCGCCTGCGTCGCGCCGGCGCATGGTGTCCCGGTAGGTCGCCAGCAGGGCGGTGGCCGTGGCGCGGGCCTGGTCGAGGGCGTCGGCGTTGCGTCTGAGCCGGGGCATGAGGGCCACATCGGGTGGCGTGGCCCGGTAGAGCCGTGGTGATCCGTCGGTGTGACTGGCCAGTCCCCTGGCCGTGAGCGCCTCGAGGGTCTGTGCGGCGTCCGCGATGGTGGCACCCGAGCGCATCGCGAATTCGCGCGCCGAGGCGTTGCTCATCGTCACCAGGATCCGGTAGGCGGACTCCTCGGCATCGGTGACCCCGGCGGCTTCCAGCGTCACGGCGCTCTCCTTGGTCCCACCCCGTCCAACCGTTGAACACCGTACTGCATCCGTGTGGACGGGCGGCGGGTGCACGGCAGCGTCACTCCGCCGTGCACCCGCCGTGCGCGCTGGGCGCAGCCGTGTCTACCCCCGTTGCAGGTAGGCGCGTTGCACCGTCTGTCGGACAGTGTCGCCGAGCCGGTCCCTCGCCGTGACCCGCAAGGTCACATACGCGTCGCCATGGCCGGAGGGCCTGGTGATGGTGGCCCGGAAGGCGTTGTGCCCGCGGTTCTGGACCGCCGCACCGCCCCAGTGCCTGCCGTCGTCGTAGGACACCTCCACGCGCAGGGACACTCCACGCGGGGCGGGCTGCCCGTCCTGGGCGCGCACGGCCAGGCCGATGGTGTGCGTCCGCCCGGCTCCCACCGCGTTGTGCGCATCGACCGGTACGTCGTAGTCGAGTTGCAGCAGGGACAGCGGTGTCGCCATGGCCGTGGTCGCGGAGCGGAAGGACCAGGAGGTGTCCGTACGGGCGGCGAACGCCCACTCGTCGTCCACGCGCGAGGTCGTCAGGTCCAGCCGGTAGTCGGCCGCGCCCGGGGAGACCTCGACATCGGTCCAGGCGCTGCCGGCGTCGGCGACCTTCACCCCGTCGCGGTAGAGTGCCGCGGCTGCCGTGTCACCGCCCGGCGCGTCGGCCGCCGTGGCCAGTCCGCCCACCCCGCCGCCGCCACCGGCGAGCAGCCGTGACCAGTGACCCGCCGTGGAGTCGGTGAACTCCGGGATGCGCAGGGCCAGTACGTCTCCGGTCCGTACCGAGGGCGTCGTGGTGCCCCGGGGGATCGAGGGGCGCACCACTGCCCCCTGCCAGCGCTCTGCCGGCCGTTGGCCCGCCCGGTAGGTGCGGGGCTCGTCCTTCATGCCCACGGCCAGCGGCATGTCGACGTCGAACGTGGTGGTGTGATGCACCAGGTGCTGCCAGGTCGTGTCGTTCGCGCTGACGTACTCGGTGCGGACGAAGCCCGTCGGCACGTAGCGGGTGTACTGCAGCCAGGCGGTGTCCTGGTACGGGCGCCAGGCGAACCGCTGCTCACTGGCCCAGGGTGCTCCTCCGTTGTCGGCGTAGGTGGTCCGCAGCACCGCGCTGTTGCGCTCGGAGACCGTGTACACCACCTGCCGGGGTATCTGTTGGGACGACGTCTGCATGACGTCGTAGAGGTACGGGCTCTTCGCCGTTCCGGTGAATCTGATGGTGGTGCCCGGGTGCTTCTTCAGCCGGTCGAGCAGGGCGGCGCCCGCCGCCTTGCCGATGCGGACGGTCGGCACGGCGTTGCGTTCGCCGTCCGGGCTCCAGCGCGTCCAGCCGATGTCGCTGAAGTGGGTCATCAGCAGTCCGCGTACACCCGCGGCGGCCGCCTGCCGGGCCAACTCTCTTTCGTTCGTGCCCTCTTCGTTGCGGACGATCGCGAGTTTGCCGCGGGCCCGGCTGAACTCGGGATTGTCGAACGTGCCCGCGTCCACGGCGGTCAAGGTGGCGCCGCCGGCGTCGAACAGCGGTGAACTCGGCATGTAGTACGGGTTCAGGGCGAGGTCACTGCCTGAGACTTTCGCCTCGATCAGCGGGGCGACCAGCTGCCAGCGCGAGGCGAACTCGAAGGTGCCGTCGGTGACGGCCGTGGTGGGGCTGACGTAGAGCCGCTTGGCGAGGTCGAAGTACATCGTGCCCTGGAGGAGGCTGTGTCCGTCGATCTTCCGGTACGTCTGGTAGTTGAGGATGCCGCGCTGTTCGGCGGGCCGGGGCGTGCGGATGTCGACCTGGGTGGTATTGCGCGCGTCCAGGGTGACCGCCATGTCCTTGGTGACCTTCACCTCCGGCAGGACGACCTGGCGCAGTTCCTGTCCGTCGTCGGCCGTGTCCAGGCTGGAGTAGTCGAGTTGGTAGGTGCCTTCCTCGACTTCGGCGACGGCCGGCTCGGTGCTGACGTAGCCGACGAATCCGTCCGGGCCCCAGATGGTGGGCAGTGCCTGGACGCGCTTGCCCTCGTGGTCATAGGTGGTGACGGTGAGCTTGTGGACGGGCCCGTGCACCACGATGCTGACCGTGGTGTGGACCTTGACCGCGCCGTCGGTCGTGGCGGCGGTGACATAACCGTAGTAGTCGCCCCGGCCGGCCAGGGAGGGGTCCACCGTCAGCGGCACGTCCACCGTGGCGCCGGCGGCGATCCGCACCGTGTCGGAGCCGAGTCGCAGCGCACCGGTCGTGAGGTCCCGGCCGCCGCTGGTCGCCAGGTGGGCGGCGAGGGCCAGGGTGACTTCCTTGTCCGAGGTGTTGGTGTAGCGGACGGCGGCCGTGCGCGGGGCGCCGTTGTCGTCGCCACCGGTCCCGTAGGGCCCCAGGGCCACACTCCCGGTGGCGGTGACCGGTCCGAGAGCCGCCGCGGCCACGTCGACGCGGCCGCCGCCCTCCTCGGTCACCTGCTGTCCCTCGACGGTGTGCGCCGTGCTGATGAGCGCGTCCTTGAGCTGCTGTCCGCTCCAGGTCGGATGCGCCTGGGCGAGCAGCGCGGCGGCGCCCGTGACATGCGGAGTGGCCATCGACGTACCGGATGCCGCCACGTAGTACTGGTCCACCGGGTCACCCATGGTGGTGCCCGCCGCGCGTGCCGCCACGATGCCCACGCCCGGCGCGGTGATGTCGGGCTTGACCACGCGGTCGCCGTGGCGCGGACCGCGGCTGGAGAACGGGGCGAGTGAGTCGTCCCGGTCCACCGCGCCCACGGTCAGTGCGCTGTCCGCGGCGCCGGGTGAGCCGACGGTTTCCTGGCCCTGCTCTCCGCTGTTGCCGGCCGCCACCACGAACAGGGCGCCGCTGGAGCTGCTGAGTTCGTCGACGGCGAGGCTCATCGGGTCGGTGCCGTCGCTCACCTCGTCCGAGCCCAGGCTCATGTTGACGACCTTGGCGCCCTCGGCGGCGGCCCACTCCATGCCGTCGATGACCTGCGACTCGGTTCCGGAGCCGTCGTCCCCCAGGACCTTGCCGATCAGCAGGTCGGCGCCCGGGGCCACCCCCTTGCGGAGGCCGCCGGACGCCGCGCCGGTGCCGCCGACCGTGGAGGCGACGTGGGTGCCGTGGCCGAAGGCGTCACCGGTGCCGGAGCTGCCGGAGAAGTCCTTCGCCTCGCTGATGCGTCCGGCCAGGTCCGGGTGGGTCTGGTCGACACCGGTGTCGAGGACCGCCACCTTGACGGACCTGCCGTCGTACCCGGCCTTCCAGACCGCCGGGGCGTTGATCTGCGCGGTGCTGCGGTCGAGGGCGGCGTCCACCCGGCCGTCCAGCCAGATCCTGGGCGTGGCGGCCACGCCCGCGGCGCTCACCCTGTTCGGGGCGGGGGCGAGTTGTTTCCAGAACCGGTCCAGGTCGCCGTCGGGGATCCGAACCGCCTGCGCGTCGATGCTGTCCAGCGTGCGGGCGGGCGCGTCGCCCTCGGTCAGCGTGGTGAGCCTGCGCACCGCGGAGGCCGGGACACCGTCCGGCCTGCCGATGATCAGGGGGAGCGTGTCGGTGTGCGCCGCGTCGTACTTCTGTTTGATGAGTGCGCTGACGTTGAACAGCTGCCGGTCCAGGCGCCCGGCGGAGACCAGGTCCTGGGCGTCGGAGGGCAGCACCGTCAGGTCGCCGTCCTGTTCGACGGTACGGAACAGAATGCCGCGCCTGCCGCTGCCGGGCTCGACGGCGGCGATCCGCTTGCCGTCACCGTCCGTCGTGACGGTCACACGGTCGCCGGTGATCAGCCGCACGGTGGCGCTTCCGCCGGGCGAGCCTCCCACCGAGGCAGCCGTGGCTGCCGTTGGTGTCGTGGTCGTCGTGGTCGTCCCGGCCGTACTGGACACACCAGCCGCGCCGGCCGCCGATGGCATGCCGCCGGCGGTCAGCGCCAGGCCGGCCGATATCACCGCCGCGAGGCGGATGCGTCTCATCTGATCAGCACCCTTCCGTGCACGGTTGTGCGCGTGCGGAGATCTTCATTCGGGTGCTGCACAGAATCCGCTGCCGCCGGACGCGATGTCACCGTTTCCCGGTGGCGCGGATGGGACATGTCGCAACCGCGCCACCCGGCGGACTCCTCGGACGTCGGGGCGGAAGCGCGGCAACCGCCTGCCACCCCGGGCATAGCCGCCGCGGCGCTGACGTTCGACTGTTCAACAGAGATCATCTGTTCAACAGAGATCGTCGCGAACGTTGGAGGAGCCCCGTGCCACTGCCCTCACGCCCCTTGCGGAAGCTGGGCTTCTTGACCATCGGGCTGTTCGACGAGGCCGACCCGCGGCGTGGTCACGAGTCGACGCTGGAAATCATCGAACTCGGTGAGCGGCTCGGATTCGACAGCGCGTGGCTGCGACACCGTCATCTCCAGTACGGGATCTCCTCCCCCGTGGCCGTGCTGGCGGCGGCCTCGCAGCGCACCAGCCGGATCGAGCTGGGGACGGCGGTCATCCCGGTGGGATGGGAGAACCCGCTGCGGCTGGCCGAGGACCTCGCCACGGTCGACATCCTGTCCGGGGGCCGCCTCAACCCGGGCGTCAGCGTCGGCCCGCCGATGCACTACGACCAGGTCAAGCAGGCCCTCTACCCCGACACCGGCGACATCGAGGACTTCAGCTACGCCCGCGTGGAACGACTGCTGGACTTCGTGCGCGGCACATCGGCGACCGACTTCAGTGGCGTCGAAGGCTTCGAGGTGTTCTCCGACCGCGTCCAGCCGCACGCCGCGGGACTGGGCCGGCGCATGTGGTACGGGGGCGGCAGCCTGCGCTCCGCGCAGTGGGCGGGCGAGCACGGGATGAATCTGCTGACCAGCAGTGTCGTCAAGGCAGAGGGGTCCGAGGACTTCGCCGAGATCCAGCGGTCGCACATCCGGACGTTCCGCGCCCACCACCCCGAGGGCGACCGTGCCCGGGTCTCCCAGGGCCTTGTCGTCATCCCCACCGACAGCGCCTCACCCGAGCAGCGCGAGAAGTACGAGGAGTACGCCCTGAAACGCACTCCTCGCACCGCGGCCCCGCAGGGCCCGGCCCGGATGATGTTCGCGCCCGATCTCGTCGGCACCTCCGAGGAGATCGCCGAACGGCTGTACGCCCACGCCGCGTTCCGGGAGGTCGACGAGGTCGCGTTCGCGCTGCCGTTCACCTTCGGGCACGAGGACTACGTGCAGATCCTCACCGACATCGCCACCCGGCTCGGTCCGGCACTCGGGTGGCAGCCGGCCGCCTGAACGCGGCGCCGGGGCCTCAGCCCTGCTGGAAAAGCTCCGGGGGCAGCGGCTTGAGCAGGGCGTACAGGTCGTCGGTGATGGGACGGTCCCAGGCGGCGATGGTCACCAGGACGTTGTCGCTGCGGTCGAACTGCACGCAGGAGATGCGGGTCTCGGAGAGCTTGAGACGGCGCACGATGAGGAGGCCGTCACCCTGCATCACCGGGATGTCCTCGGTCCCGGTGACGGTGACCTCCTCGTCGTTCTCCAGCGCGAGCAGCAGCTGGGCCACCTCGAAGGGGATCTCGTCCTCGGCGACCTCGCGGGCCGGGGAGCCCTCGGGCAGATTGCCGATGATCATCGCGGGGCCACGGCCGCCGAACAGGTCGTAGCGCAGGAAGACACCCTGGCAGCTGCCGTCGGGGGCGGGCAGCAGACCGGCACCGAGATTGCCCGGCCAGTCACCCGGATCCATGGCCAGAACGTCGAATTCGGGCCCGGCGGGCGTGGCGCTGCGGCGGCGGAGGAAGGACATGCCGCAATGGTACGTGCCCGGGCGCGAACCGGGCCTCGGGGGCGTCCCCCGCGCGTGGCCGCCGGACCCGGCTGTGCGTGGCCGCCGGACCCCGCTGTGCACGGTTGCCGAACCCGGCTGCGCACGGTTGCCGAACCCGGTTGTGGAGGATGGCCGGACCCGGTTGTGGACGGTGACCGGACCGGTCGCCGGTGGCGGCCAGACCGGTTGTGGAGGGTGGCCAGACCGGTCGCCGATGGCGGCCAGACCGGTTGTGGAGGGCGGCCAGACCGGTTGCCGATGGCGGCCGGACCGGTTGTGGAGGGTGGGCGGGGCCGTCGCGCATGGCTACCGGACCGTTTGCTGGCCCAGCGCCGCCGCCAGTCCCGTACGGTCCGTGCCCACCTTCCGGTAGACCGCCGAGAGCAGGCGGACGACGGCCGGCTCCTCGGTCCCCAGCTCCTCGGCGACCTCGGTCGTGGTGCGGCCCCGGGCGGTGAGCGCGGCGGCCGCGCGTTCACGGGCGGTGAGGGTGTCCGTCTCGGTGCTGTGCAGGCGGCGCGGGCGCAGTCCGGCGGCGGCCAGTTCGACACGGGCCTCGTCGCCGAGGCCGTCGGCGCCGCACTGCATGGCCGCGTCCAGTCCCCGGTACAGGTGTTCGGCGGCTTCCTTGGGAGCGCCCGAGCGGCGCAGTTCGGTGCCCAGGGCGACCAGCGCACAGGCCAGTTCGTAGGCGGCCGGGGAGCGCTCCAGATGGCTGACGGACTCTTCGAGGAGCTTGACGCGGGTCGAGCCGGAGGAGACGTCGGCGGCGGCCCGCAGCGCCTGTCCGACGGCCGAGGGGGCGCCGAACTGGCGGGCGCGGTGCACCGCTTCGAGTGCCGTGGCGACGGCGCGTTCCGGCGCGTCGTGCCGTTCGGCGCGGGCGAGGTGGAGCTGCCAGGGGCACCAGGAGGGGTTGCGCATGCCGCGCGGATCCAGGCGGCGTCCGGCCGCTTCGAGCTCGGCGGCGGCTTCCTTGGTGAGGCCGCGGGCGAGCAGCAGTTCGCCGTGCACGGTCTGGACGTCGGGGAAGGTGACGGCGGCCGGGAAGGGCGCGCCGAACGCGTGGTCCTCGCCGATCTGGGCGGCCTCGGTGACGCGACCGCGGGCGAGCAGGATCTCGATGATGACGCCGACGGCGTACCAGTGGACGGGGGTTCCGGCGCCGACGCGTTCGGCGAGCCTGAGGCCGGCGCGTGCGAAGTCCTCGGCCTCGGCGAGCCGGCCGCGGCGGTAGCGGACGTATCCGAGGAGGGTGTAGCCGAAGGAGAGGTGGGCGCCGTGCCAGCCCTGGGACTCGAAGTCGGCGATCCCGGCGGCGAACAGTTCCTCGGTGCGGCCCGGGCGGTCGGCGTACATGAAGGTGAGGGCGACCAGGACGGGTACCTCGAAGCCGCGGTCGGCCTCGGCCCAGCGGATCCCTCCGGCGAGGGCGCGTTCGGCGTGGTGGAGCGCGACGTGGGCGGGCTCGCCGCGCAGGGTGGCGTCCCAGGCGCGCAGGCCGATGACATAGCGCTCGGTGAGGTCGCGGCCGGTGAGCCGGTCGGCGAGGCGGGCCAGGCGGCGGGAGCGGGCCGGGGAGTCGGGTTCGTCGGCGCGGAAGGCGTCCCACATGAACTGTTCGGACTGCATGCGCAGCCGCACCCGGGCGTCGCCGGTCACGCGGATCTCACGGGCCAGCGTCTCGGAGGCCTCGGCGAGCCGGTCGCTGTGGGCGAGGACCTGGGACAGCCGGTAGACGATGTTGTGGCGCAGCTCCGGGTCGGTGATGGGTTCTTCCAGGGCGGCCCGGAGGTGGTTGACGGTGGTCGCCGGTTCGGTGAGCAGGGAGGCGCAGCCCAGTTCGTGGAGGACCGCGGCCCGTTCCTTGAGGGGCGGCGGTTCACGCAGGGCGCGGGCGAGGTAGCGGCGGGCGGTGTCGGGGGCTCCGGCGCGCTGGGTCTCGCGGGCGGCGGCGCGCAGCTGCTGGACGACCCAGTTGTCGCCCTCGGGGTGGGTCTCCATGAGGTGGCGGGCCGCGGCGGAGGGACCGAGCCCTTCGTTGATGACGCACCAGGCGGCTTGGCCGTGCAGGGCCACGCGGACGGCGCCGGGGATGGCGCGGTAGACGGCGGTGGCGATGAGGGGGTGGACGAACTCCAGGGTGTCGGCGCCGGCGAGGATACGGGCGCCGCGCAGGGCGTCCGCGGCGTCGGCGGCCTCCTCGGTGCCGAGGCCGGCCACGGCGGCTGCCAGGGTCGGCGGGATCTCGGTGCCGAGGACGGCGCAGGCCCAGGCGAAGCGCACGGTGGAGGCGCCGAGGCGTTCGAGGCGGGCGATCAGGCCGCTGCCCTTGACGGCGGCGGCGAGGTCGCGCAGCAGGTGCGCCCCCTCCTCGGTCGGGACCAGCCCGCGGTCGCGGACCTTCGCGGTCAGCTCCACCGCCTCGAAGGGGTTGCCCGCGGTGACCGCCCAGCACTCACGGCAGAACACGTCGTCGGCCTGGGTGCCGAGGTCCTCGCGGACGAGTCCGGCGACGGCGGCGGCGCTGAGCGGTTCGAGGTCGAGGGGGCGCTGGCCCGCGCGTCCGGGAAGGCCCCTGAACGCCTCGGCGTGGTCGGGGAGTTCGTCGGGCCGGTAGGCGACGGCGAGCAGCAGCGGGAGTTCCTCGACGCGCGGCGCGAAGGCGGCGAGCCAGCTCAGTGACTCGGGGTCGGCCCAGTGCGCGTCGTCGAGGACGAGCACCATCGGGGCGCGCTGCACCGCGAGGTGGGTAAGTACCCAGTCGAGGCCGTCGCGCAGACCCTGCTGGTCGGGCGGGGCTCCCTCGGACGGGGCACACAGGCCGAGCGCGGGGCCGACGATCGCGTACCAACTCCCCAGCTGAGTGCGGAGTTCCGCCTCCGCGAGCCCGGCGAGCTGCGGTTGCAGGAGCTGGCGGGCGACGTGGAAGGCGACGCCCTGTTCCTGGTCGCCGCCGCGCGCGGACAGGACGGTGCAGCCCTGGGCCGCGGCGCGCCGCCGTACCTCGGCGAGGAGCGTGGTCTTGCCGATTCCGGCACGTCCGGCGAAGGCGAGGAGCGCGCCGCGGGGCCGCTCGGATGCTTCGGTTCCGTCCTCGCGCAGACCGGTCAGCTCGTTCAACGCCTCGTCGGCCGCGGCGAGTTCACCCTCCCGTTCAAAGAGAGTCCTTCTGCTGCGTGCAGCGCGCTGTCCCATGATCCACCCCCTGGCCACGGTGGTGCGGTCCACGCGGGGAGCGGATGCGTACCGTGACCTCCAGGGACCTCAGAGTACGCTCGTAGCGCCTCGTGGGGAGCCCTTTGCGCCGCTACCGGTGCGGGCTTCGGCCGACCGACCGGATTCTTCGGTCAATCCCCTACGGCCTGCGGGGATTTCCTGTGCCGTTCGTGATGGCGGGCGACACGTGCACGGTTCCCGCACGAGGGTTTGCACCACTCCTGTCGCGGGTGTTCCTTGATGAAGTAGCGCACGCAGCGCGGCGCGTGGCAGGCGTGCAGCCGCGACCGGTCCGGGCTCGCGAGGAAGGCGAGGGCGGCGCGGGCGAGCAGTGCCGGGAGGGGTGCGGTGCCGCCCACGGCTTGCCGGCGTACGACGGGTTCGGCGCCGTCGTCCCAGATGAGGACGGGGACGGTCGGCGCGAGGGCGGCGGCTGCGTTCAAGCGCAGCACGGCCTGCGGTACGGGCAGCAGCCGGGCGGCGTCGGCCGGGCTGGGGTCGCCGGGGCGCACGGCGCGGGCGAACAGGGCGCGGACCGCGGCGCGCAGGTCGCGTACGGCGGCGAGCGCGGTGGCGTCGGCGAGGAAGGCGTCGGCTCCGGGCAGCAGGTCGGCGTGCCCGCGCACCCAGGTGGTGAGTCCACCGGGTTCCGTCAGGTCGTCGGCCACTCCGCCCTGTCCGTCGTACCGGATGGTGAGGGCGAGGTCCAGGGCGAGCCGGGTGTCCGCGTCGATCGAGTCCGCCATGACGCTAATGATAGGTACCCATGCACCCATTAGCCGTTCGAGGCCGCCGTGTCATTCAGCCGGTCGGGGCCGCCACGCCGTTCGGTCGCTCGGGGCCGCCGTGCCGTTCACGGATCGCCCGCCCCCTCAGGAGGAAGCCTCGTCCTGGGACCGGACCCCGGCTCGGGCACCGGCCCCTGGACGGGACCCACGTCGCGTATCGCCTCCTCGTACGGGGCGTCGGCTCGTCGTCTCGACGTCAGAACGGGTCAGGTCGGCTCAGGTCAGGTCGAACTCTCCCTCGCGGGCGCCCGACACGAACGCGCCCCACTCGGCCGGTGTGAAGATCAAGGAAGGGCTCGCGGGGCGGCCACTGTTGCGCATCGCGATGAAACCCTCGACAAAAGCGATCTGGACGTCTCCCCGCCCTTGGCTGCTGGACTGCCATTCGGCGTTGCTGAGGTCCAGCTCAGGCTTGTCCCACCCCGCCAGCGGGTGCTGCTCGATGGTGCTCTCGGCCACGTCCGTGCTCCTCCCGGTTCGTCGTCCGCCGCCAGCCTAGCGATCGGTTCCGGCGGCGGACAGGCCACGTGAGGGGGACGCTTTCAGGAGGTGGGTGGCTCGGCCCCGACCAGCCACATCGAGAAGAACTGGGATCCCCCTCCATAGGCGTGTCCCAGCACCCTGCGAGCCCCTTCCACCTGGTGTTCTCCCGCCTGACCGCGCACCTGAAGTGCCGCTTCGGCGAAGCGGATCATGCCGGAAGCGCCGATCGGATTGGTGGAGAGGACGCCGCCCGACATGTTGACGGGCAGGTCCCCGTCAAGCTCCGTCACACCGGATTCGGTGAGCTTCCAGCCCTCGCCCTCCTCGGCGAAACCGAGGTTCTCCAGCCACATGGGCTCGTACCAGGAGAAGGGCACGTACATCTCCACGGCGTCGATGTCACGGCGCGGGTCCGCGATGCCCGCCTGCCGGTACACATCGGCCGCGCAGTCCTTGCCCGCCTGCGGCGACACACAGTCCTTGCCCGCGAACAGGGTCGGCTCGCTGCGCATCGCGCCGCCGTGCAGCCAGGCGGGCGGCCTCGACGAGCGGGCCGCCCCCGCCCGGTCGGTGAGGATCATCGCGCAGGCGCCGTCCGAGGACGGGCAGGTCTCCGAGTAGCGGATCGGGTCCCACAGCATGGGCGAGGCCTGCACCTTCTCCAGCGTGATGTCGTGCTCGTGGAGATGGGCGTACGGGTTCTTCAGCGCGTTGCGCCGGTCCTTGTACGCGACCAGCGAGCCGACGGTGTCGGGCGCGCCGGTGCGCCGCATGTACGCCCGTACGTGCGGTGCGAAGAAGCCGCCCGCCCCGGCCAGCAGCGGCTGCTGGAAGGGGATCGGCAGGGACAGGCCCCACATGGCGTTCGACTCGGACTGCTTCTCGTAGGCCAGGGTCAGGACGGTGCCGTGGACGCGGCCCGCGATCAGGTTCGTGGCGACCAGGGCCGTGGAGCCGCCGACGGAACCCGCCGTGTGCACCCGCAGCATCGGCTTGCCGACCGCGCCGAGCGCGTCGGCGAGGTACAGCTCGGGCATCATGACGCCCTCGAAGAAGTCGGGCGCCTTGCCGATGACCACGGCGTCGATGTCGGCCCACGTCAACTCGGCGTCGGCGAGCGCCCGCCCGGCGGCCTCACGGACGAGTCCGGCGAGGGACACGTCCCGTCGGGCCGCCACGTGCTTGGTCTGGCCGATGCCTACGACGGCCACGGGCTCCTTGCTCATCGCGGATCCCCTTCGAGTACGGCGACCAGGTTCTGTTGGAGGCAGGGCCCGGAGGTGGCGTGGGCGAGCGCCCGGTCGGACTCGCCCCGGTGGACACGGGCGGCGGCCTCACCGATACGGATGAGCCCGGCGGCCATGATCGGGTTGGCGGCGAGGGCGCCGCCCGACGGGTTGACGCGCACCTCCTCGCCGAGCCGCAGCGCCTTGCGCAGGACCACCTCCTGGGAGGTGAACGGTGCGTGCAACTCGGCGGTGTCGACGGGCCGTTCGAAGGCTCCGGCCCGCTCGGCGGCGAGGCGGGTCGACGGCGAGTCCGTCAGGTCGCGCACGCCGAGGCCGTGCGCCTCGATGCGGTGGTCGATGCCCCGGATCCAGGCGGGCCGCTCGCACAGCTCGCGGGCCCGCTCCCCCGCCGCGAGGATCACGGCGGCGGCACCGTCGCCGACGGGCGGACAGTCGCCGACGCGCAGGGGCCGTACGAGGTACTCGCCCTGGGCCACCGAACCCCGCAGCTGCGCATGGGAGTTGGTGGCGGCGAAAGCGCGGCTGCGGGACGCCACCCCCGCCAGCGCCGGCTCGTCGGTCTCGCCCGCGTCGATGAGCGCCTGCGCCTGGAGGGCCGCGAGGGCGACGGAGTCGGGCCACAGGGGCGCGACGTAGTACGGGTCGAGCTGCCGGGTCAGAACATCCCGTACGGATCCGGGTGACGACTTCCCGTACCCGTACACGAGCGCGGTGTCGGCGTCCCCGGTGAGCAGTTTCGTCCACGCCTCGTACAGCGCCCAGGCACCGTCCATCTCCACGTGCGACTCGGAGATCGGCGGCCAGGCGCCCACCCCGTCGAGGGCCATGGTGAAGGAGAAGGCGCGGCCCGCCAGGTAGTCGCTCGAACCGGAGCAGGTGAAACCGATGTCGCTGGTCTTCAGCCCGGTCTGGTCGAGGACGGCGTGCAGGACCGGGATGAGCATCTCCACCTCGGAGAGCTCGTCGGTGGTGCGCAGATGGTCGCTCTGCGCGAAGGCGACGACGGCGATGTCCCTGATGGGCGGCATCTACAACAGCTCCTTGTACGTGTCGTAGTCGGCGTCCGGTTCGCCGGTGGGCCGGTAGTGGTCGGGATAGCGGCCGCCCTCCGTCCACACCGGCTCCACCCGCAGCCCCATGCGCACCTGGTCGTAGGGGATGCCGCCGATCCGGCCGTGCAACGCGAGGTCGGCGCCGTCGAGGGCGATGTGCGCGTAGACGTACGGCACTTCGATGTCAAGGTTCCTGGCCTTGATGTTGACGATGCAGTACGTGGTCACGGTGCCGCGCGGGCCCACCTCCACCTGCTCCGACGTGACGACACCGCAGGTGGGGCACGCGCCCCTCGGCGGGACGTACACCTTGCGGCAGGACGGGCAGCGCTCACCCACGGTGCGGCGCGAGGAGAGGCTGTTGATGTAGGCGGACTGGGCGCGGCCGGGCGAGTAGACGTAGTCGAGGCGCGCGGGAGCGACGATGCCGGTGACCATGTCCTCGAACCGCCCGTCGTGGCCCGCGATCCGCGGGCGGTCTCCGTCGTACGGCTCGAAGCAGGCGATGTCGGTGATGGCGCCGGTGCGCTGCGCCGCCCAGCGGACCCGCACGCGCATACCGGCGCGTACGGCCTCGGGGCCGGGCGCGTCCAGGGCGTGCAGGAGGGCGGTGTCCGCGCCGTCGAGCCGGACCAGGACCCAGGCGAAGGGGGTGTCGAGGGGTTGGCCCCGACGGGGTTCGTGGTTCCAGGCCCAGGTGGTGACGGTGCCGGTGGGGGCGACCTCGACGAGTTCGCCCAGGTCCTCCGCGGTGACGGGGTCGTACTCGACGGGCGGGACGAGCGTCCGGCCGTCGGCGGTCTTCACACCCAGGACGACACGCTCACGCAGCCCGGTGAGAAACGCGCTCTGGACGGGGCCGAGCGACCGGGTGAAGGGGAACTCGACGACGAGGGGGGCTTTGAGGACTTCGGGCATCCCGGTTGTCTCCTTAGGGGAGGGGGATCGTGCGCGTCACGACTCCGTCGGGGGGAGGGCGAGGATCACGCCCGCCACGGCCCCGCGCACCGTCACGACCCCGGACGTCACGCGCGCCGATAGACGGGTGGGCGTTTCTCGGTGAAGGCTCGGGAGCCTTCCTTCGCGTCGGCGGTGTCGAAGATCGGCCAGCCGCGGGTCAGCTCGGCCGCGAGGCCCTCCGTCTCCGTCATCTCGGCCGTCTCGTACACGGACGCCTTCACCGCCTCGACGGCCAGCGGACCGCAGGCGTTGATCAGTTCGGCGATCTCGAGGGCCTTCTGCCGCGCTGTCCCGTCGGGCACGACGTGTCCGACCAGGCCGATCCCGGCGGCCTCGCGGGCCGAGTACGGACGCCCCGTGAGGAGCATCTCGAGGGCGTGCGTGCGTGGGATCTGGCGTTGCAGGCGGACCGTGGAGCCGCCGATGGGGAACAGCCCGCGCTTGACCTCGAAGAGCCCGAAGGTCGCCGACTCCCCCGCGACCCGGATGTCGGTGCCCTGGAGGATCTCGGTACCGCCCGCGACACAGTGACCCTCGACGGCGGCGATCACCGGTTTGCGGGGGCGGTGGTGGCGCAGCATCGCCTTCCAGTGCAGATCGGGGTCGGCCTTCAGCCGGTCCCGGTACTGCTGGCCCTCCATGCCCCGCCCCGCCAGCGCCTTGAGGTCCATGCCGGCGCAGAAGGCGTCCCCCGCACCGGTGAGCACGATCGAGCGGATCGCGTCGTCCTCGTCGGCCTCGATCCAGCCGTCGTACAGACCGACGAGCATCGGCAGCGAGAGCGCGTTCTTGGCCTCGGGCCTGTTGAGCGTGAGTACCAGTGTGGCGCCTTCGCGCTGCACGGTGAGGTGTTCCGTACCACCCATTGCCGTCCTCCCGTCAGACAGGCTCTCTGGAACGAGAACAGGTTGCAGTAGGCGCGGGACCAGTACAAGAGTTTTCTGACAGACAGTCAGATTTCTTCTGCGCGGGCCCTTCCCAGTTGTGGCGGGCTTTGCTCTGATGGCCGTCGAGCCGAGGGGCGGGACCGGACGCACGACGTCAGGAGGAGCGGTGGAGTACAACCTTGCCGACCTGTTCGAGTCGGTCGTCGACGTGGTTCCGGGCCGCGAGGCCCTCGTCTACATCGACCATCCGGGCACGGGCGCGGAGCGCCGTCTGACGTACGCGCAACTCGACGCGGCGGCGAACCGCGTCGCCCATCACCTGATCGACAGCGGCATCCGCCCCGGCGAGCACCTCGGACTGCACCTCTACAACGGCGTCGAGTACGTGCAGACCGTGCTGGGCTGCCTGAAGGCACGGATCGTGCCGGTCAACGTCAACTACCGTTACGTGGAAGAGGAGTTGGTCTACCTCTACCGGGACGCGGATCTGGTGGCGCTGGTCTTCGACGCGGAGTTCACCGACCGGGTGGCGGCGGCACTGCCGCGGGCCTCGGCGCTGCGGCATCTCCTGCGGGTGGGGAGCGCGGAGACCGACGGGGCCTCCCTGCCCGCCCTGGACTTCGCCGAGGCCGAGGCCGGCGGATCCCCCGAGCGGGGTTTCCCGCCGCGCTCGGCGGACGACCAGTTCATCATCTACACCGGAGGCACCACCGGCATGCCCAAGGGTGTGATGTGGCGCCAGGAGGACCTTTTCTTCTCCGGGCTGGGCGGCGGAGCCCCGACGGGCGAGCCGGTCAGCAAGCCGGAGGAGCTCGCCGAGCGGGTCGCGGCCGGCGGCGAGGGCATCACCTTCTTCCCCACTCCCCCGCTGATGCACGGCACCTCGACACTGACGGCGTTCATCGGGTTCAACTTCGGACAACGGGTCGTCATCCACCGCAAGTTCGTGCCCGAAGAGGTCCTGCGGACGGTGGCGAAGGAGAAGGTCACCAGCATGTCGCTGGTCGGCGACGCGATGCTGCGCCCGCTGATCGACGCACTGCGGGGGCCGATGAAGGGCACGGACTGCTCCTCGATGTTCAGCGTGTCCTCGTCCGGCGCGATCATGTCGGAGACGGTGCGTGAGCAGTTCCAGTCACTGGTCCCGAACGTGATGCTGCTCAACAACTACGGCTCCTCGGAGTCCGGCTTCAACGGCACCGCGACCGCGGACTCGGGAGCCGGACAGGGTTTCCGGCTGCGGGTCAACTCCCGTACACAGGTGGTGGATCCGGCCACGTACAAGCCGGTCGCCGTCGGTGAGCCCGGCCGGGTCGCACAGCGCGGCCATGTGCCCCTCGGCTACTACAACGACCCGAAGAAGACCGCCGAGACCTTCTTCCAGAAGGACGGCGAGCGGTGGGTGCTGCTCGGCGACATGGCGACGGTCGACGAGGAGGGCATCGTCACCGTCCTCGGCCGCGGCTCCCAGTGCATCAACACCGGTGGCGAGAAGGTCTATCCGGAGGAGGTCGAGCAGGCCCTGAAGTCCCATCCGGACGTGTACGACGCGCTGGTCGCCGGGGTGCCGGACGAGAAGTGGGGCAACCATGTGGCGGCGGTCGTCCAGCTCCGCGAGGGCGCGGGCAGGCCCTCGCTGGAGGACATCCAGACCCACTGCCGGGGTCACCTGGCCGGCTACAAGATCCCCCGCCAGCTCGTCATCACCGACACCATCCAGCGCTCGCCCAGCGGCAAGGCGGACTACCGGTGGGCGCGCTCGGTGGCGACGGAGGCGACCCGCTGACGCATGCGGCGCTACCCGCGGCGGCCAGCGCGACCGACAGCCGCGGCCCCGGCACCAGGTGGCCCGCGATCGACGTGCGGACGCACTCGAAGCAGAGTGGGGCGAGAAACAGCCCTCCGTGGAGGCCCAGGTCAGGGAGAGCGCCCACGCCGGGCCCGTCCCGGGACGAGCGGAGACGGTCGGACACGACGGTCGTCGGCCGTCTCCGCCAGGGCGCCCTACCCCTGGGCGGTTTCGGCCCGTGCGTCCGCGAAGCGGTCCCTCAGCTCGCGTTTGAGGATCTTCCCGCTGGCGTTGCGTGGCAGTGCGTCCACGAAGATGACCTGCTTGGGCGCCTTGAAGGCGGCGAGCTTCTCGCGTGCGTGGCCGAGGAGTTCGGCCTCGGAGACCTCGATACGGGCGACCACGACGGCCGTGACCGCCTCGATCCACCGCTCGTCCGGGAGCCCGACCACGGCCACCTCGGCGACGGCGTCGTGTGTGTAGAGCGCGTCCTCCACCTGGCGCGAGGCGACCAGCACGCCACCGGAGTTGATGACGTCCTTCACCCGGTCGACGACGGTGAAGTAGCCCTCCTCGTCGCGCACGGCGAGGTCCCCGGAGCGGAACCAGCCGTCACGGAAGGCCTCCGCGGTCTCCTCCGGCTTCTCCCAGTAGCCCTCGCACAACTGCGGTGAGCGGTAGACGACTTCGCCCCGCTCCCCGTCGGGCACGTCCGTGCCCGACTCGTCGACGACCCGCGCCTCGACGAACAGCACCGGCCGCCCGCACGAGTCCATCCGCCCCTTGTGCTCGTGGGGTCCGAGGACCATGGCCAGCGGTCCGATCTCGCTCTGGCCGAAGCAGTTGTAGAACGCCAGCTTCGGCAGCCGCTCCCGCAGCCGTTCAAGGACCGGCACCGGCATGATCGACGCCCCGTAGTACGCCTTGCGCAGTCCGCTCAGGTCACGGGTGGCGAAGTCGGGCCGGTTGGACAGCCCGATCCATACGGTGGGCGGCGCGAACAGGCTGTCCGCGTGACCGGCCTCGACCAGGTCGAGGATCTGCCCGGCGTCGGGCGCGTCGAGGATGACGTTCACGGCGCCGACCGCGAGATAGGGCAGCAGGAACACATGCATCTGCGCCGAGTGGTAGAGCGGCAGCGAGTGCACGGGCAGATCGCCGGCCTGCAGATCGAGGGCGGTGATCGCGCTGAGGTACTCGTGCACCAGCGCACGGTGCGTCAGCATGGCGCCCTTGGGCAGCGCGGTGGTGCCCGAGGTGTAGAGGAGTTGCGTCAGATCCTCGCCGCGGGGCTCCGGTCCGTCGTACGGCGTGGTCGTGTCGAGTCGCGCGAGCAGCGAGTCGTCGCTGTCGCGCAGGGCGAGAACGCGGGTTCCCTCGGGGAGGTTCCCGGCCAGGTCCGGGTCGGCCAGGACCAGTCCGCAGCCGGCCTGTCCGACGATGTACGCGAGGTCGTCACCGGTCAGGTTCTGGTTGACCGGCACGTGCACCAGCCCGCCGCGCGCGCACGCGAGGAAGCCGATCAGGTACGCGTCCGAGTTGTGGCCGTAGGCGCCGACACGGTCGCCCGGTGCCAGTCCCGAGGAGCGCAGCACCTGGGCCGCGCGGGAGACGGCCTCGTCGAGTTCGGCGTAGGTCCAGGACCGGTCGCGGTAGTGGATCGCGACGCGTTCGGGGGTCCGCCGGGCGCTGCGCCGCAGCACCCCGTCGACCGTGACGCTCCGTCCCGCCGCCACCGTGGGGTTGTGACCCGCCGTCATGACCTGCTCCTTCGTCCGACTGCTGTGCCGTGATCCTCGTTCCGGCCCGCGAACGGGGTCAAGCGTCCCGCGCCCTTGGCGCGAAGAGGATCAACCCCGCCGTGAACCGTACGGACACCAGGTCACACGTCTGTGGCTGTTGTTACGCTCAACCGCCCCTTCCCTCAATGATGTCGGGAGGCACGATGCGCATCCGCCCCAGACGGTTCGCCGTCCTGGCCGTAGCCCTTCTCACCGCCTCGGCCGCGCTGCCCGCTACCGCCGCGAACGGCCAGGAGCGTCAGCACTCTCCGTCCCACCCGTCCGCCGGCGGTCTGTCCGCCGTGATCCGCTACACCGAGTACGGCATTCCGCACATCCTCGCGAAGAACTACGCGGACCTCGGCTTCGGCACCGGCTGGGCGCAGGCCGCCGACCAGGTGTGCACCCTCGCCGACGGGTTCGTGACCGTACGCGGCGAACGCTCCCGCTTCTTCGGTCCCGACGCGGAGCCGGACGGTTCGCTGTCCTCGGCGGCCGGGAACCTCTCCAGCGACCTCTACTTCCGCGGCGTGCGTGCGACGGGCACCGTCGAGAAGCTGCTCGCGGTGCCCGCGCCACGGGGTCCGAGCCGCGATTCCAAGGATCTGATGCGGGGCTGGGCAGCCGGCTACAACGCCTGGCTCGCCCAGAACCGGATCACCGATCCGTCCTGCCGGGGCGCCTCCTGGGTCCGGCCCGTGACCGCGGTGGACGTGGCCGCGCGTACCTTCGCGCTGGCGGTGCTCGGCGGTCAGGGCCGCGCGGTCGACGGCATCACGGCCGCGCAGCCGCCCGTGACGGCCGCCGCGCGTACGGCCGTCGGCATACCCGACGCGCGCAGTGCCGCGCGCGCCGCCCACACACTCTTCGACACCGCCGACATGGGGTCCAACGCGGTCGCCTTCAGCGGTGCCACCACGGCGAACGGCCGCGGGCTGCTGCTCGGCAACCCGCACTACCCGTGGCAGGGCGGCCGTCGTTTCTGGCAGTCGCAGCAGACGATCCCCGGCGAACTGAACGTGGCGGGCGGCGCGCTGCTCGGCTCCACCACGGTCTCCATCGGGCACAACGCACGGCTCGCCTGGAGCCATACCGTCGCCACCGGCGTCACGCTCAACCTCCATCAGCTGACGCTGGATCCGGCCGACCCGACGACGTACCTGGTGGACGGGCGGCCGCAGCGGATGACGAGGCGGACCGTCACCGTCGAGGCGCGGGGCGGTCCGCCCGTCACCCGCACCCAGTGGTGGACCCGCTACGGCCCGGTCGTCACCTCGCTCGGCGCGGGACTCCCGCTGCCCTGGACGTCCACGACGGCGTACGCCCTCAACGACCCCAACGCCGAGAACCTGCGCGCCCCCGACACCGCCCTCGGCTTCGGCCGGGCGCGCGGCACGGCCGACGTCCTCACGACGCTGAGGCGCACACAGGGGCTGCCCTGGATCAACACGGTCGCCGCCGACTCGGGCGGGCACTCGCTGTTCACGCAGTCGCAGGTGCTTCCGCGGATCACCGACGAGTTGGCGCAGCGCTGCTCGACGGCGCTGGGCAAGGCCCTCTATCCGTCGTCCGGTATCGCGGTCCTCGACGGCTCCCGCGGCGACTGCGCGCTGGGCGGCGACCCCGACGCCGTACAGCCCGGCGTCTTCGGGCCCGCGAGCATGCCGGTCCTCAAGGACGCGCCGTACGCGGAGAACTCCAACGACAGCGCCTGGCTGGCCAATACGGACCGGCCGCTCACCGGGTACGAACGGGTCTTCGGGCCGATCGGCTCGCAGCTGTCGACCCGTGCGCGCGGCGCGAAGGCGGACGTGTCCGCGATGGCCGCGAAGGGGGAGCTGACCGTACGGGACCTGCAGGCGCAGCAGTTCGCGAACCGGGCGACCTCGGGTGACCTCATCGCCGAGGACACGGCCCGTGCCTGTGCCGCGCTGCCCGGTGGGACGGCGACGGGCAGTGACGGCAAGGACGTCGACGTGAGCGAGGCGTGCGGTGTGCTGAAGACGTGGGACCGCTCCATGAAGACCGGCAGCCGGGGCGCACTGCTCTTCGACCGGTTCTGGCGGCGGCTGACCGCCGTGACCGTGCCCGCGCAGCTCTGGAAGGTCCCGTTCTCGGCGGCGGACCCCGTGCGCACGCCGAACACGCTCAACACGCAAGCGCCCGGCGTGGCCACGGCCCTCGCCGACGCGGTGAGCGAGCTGCGGGCGGCGGGCATCGCGCTGGACGCGACGCTCGGCGCGCACCAGGTCGTCGTCCGGGGCGGTCAGCGCATCCCCGTGCCGGGCGGCACGGAGTCGCTCGGTGTGTGGAACAAGGTCGAGCCGGTGTGGGACGCGGCGGCCGGCGGCTACACCGAGGTCACCACGGGGTCCTCGTACATCCAGGCCGTCGGCTGGGACGGCGGCCGCTGCCCGGTCGCCCGTACGCTGCTGACCTACTCCCAGTCGTCGAACCCGGACTCGTCGCACTTCAGCGACCAGACGCGGCTGTTCTCCGAGGGGAAGTGGGTCACCTCCCGGTTCTGCGAGAAGGACATCCTGTCCTCGCCCGGGCTGCGGGTGATCCGCGTGGGCGAGCACCGCTGACGGCAGCGGGGTGGTCCCTGCCCGTGCGGGCGGGGACCACCCCGGTCACAGCCCCTCCGCTGTCACACCGCTCGCGTACGGCCCTCCCAGTAGGGATCCCGCAGGCGCCGCTTGTACAGCTTCCCGTTCGGGTCGCGCGGCATCGACTCGATGAAGTCGACGCTCTTGGGGCGCTTGTACCCGGCGAGCAGGCGCTCGCAGTGGCCGAGGATGTCGGCGGCGAGGTCCGGGCCGGGCTCGTGGCCAGGGGCGGGCTCCACGACGGCCTTGACCTCCTCGCCCCAGTCGTCGTGCGGGATGCCGAAGGCGGCCGCGTCGGCGACGGCGGGGTGGGAGAGCAGCGCGGCCTCGATCTCGGCCGGGTAGATGTTGACCCCGCCCGAGATGATCATGTCGATCTTGCGGTCACGGAGGAAGAGATAGCCGTCCTCGTCGAGACAGCCCAGGTCACCGACGGTGAAGAAGTCGCCGATGCGGTTCTTCTTCGTCTTGCTCTCGTCCTTGTGGTACGAGAATCCGCCGGTGCTCATCTTCATGTAGACGGTGCCGAGTTCACCGGGCGGCAGCCGGTTGCCGTCGTCGTCGAAGACGGCGAGTTCGCTGATGGGCCAGGCCTTGCCGACCGTGCCGGGCTTCTTCAGCCAGTCCTCGGTGGTCGCGAAGGCGCCACCGCCCTCACTGGCCGCGTAGTACTCCTCGACGCTGTGGCCCCACCACTCGATCATGGCCCGTTTCACATGGTCGGGGCACGGGGCGGCGCCGTGGATGGCGTGCCGCATCGAGGAGACGTCGTAGCGCGCCTTCACCTCGTCGGGGAGTGCCAGCAGCCGGTGGAACTGGGTCGGGACCATGTGGGTGTGGGTGCAGGCGTGGGCGTCGATGGCGCGGAGCATCTCCTCGGGCGTCCACTTGTCCATCAGCACCAGACGGTGACCGATGTGCAGGGAGGCGCCCGCGAACTGGAGTACCGCGGTGTGGTAGAGCGGCGAGCAGACCAGGTGCACGTTGTCGTCGTACGGCCTGATGCCGAAGATGCCGAGGAAGCCGCCGAGGTAGGACTCCTCGGGGAGCTTGCCGGGCAGCGGGCGCCGGATGCCGCGGGGGCGGCCCGTGGTGCCCGAGGTGTAGTTCATGACCCAGCCGAGGGTGCGGTCGGCGGGCGCCGAGTCGGGCTGTGCGTCGAGGAGTTCGGCGTACGGCCGGAAGCCCGCCACCGTGCCCACCGCGTACCGCTGCGCGGCGGGAAGCTTCGCCTCGTCGGCGGCGTGGCGGGCGGCGTCGGCGAACCGTTCGTGGGCGATCAGCACCTTGGCGCCCGAGTCGGAGACGATCCAGGCGATCTCGGGGCCGACGAGGTGGTGGTTGACCGGCACCAGGTAGAGGCCCGCCTGGGAGGCGGCGAGGTAGGCGACGAAGAACTCGACGCCGTTGGGCAGGACGACCGCGAAGGCGTCGCCGCGTTCGAGTCCCGCGGCGCGCAGACCGTGGACGAGTCGATTGGCCGCGGCGTGCAGCCGGCCCGCGGTCCACTCGTCCCCGTCCGGGGTGATGAGGACCGTCCTTCCGGGGTCGGCGGTGGCCTGGGCCCAGAAGCCGTTGGGTGAGGTGCTCATGACTGTTCTCCCCTTCCCGCGATCCGGTTGACGCGCTCGACGGCCCGCTCGAAGCCGCTCGTCAGGTCGTCGAAGACGGCTTGGACACTGCGCTCGCTGTTCATCCGGCCGACGATCTGCCCGACCGGCGTCCCGAGCAGCGGTTCCACCTCGTACTTCTGGATCCGGGAGACCGCCTCGGCCACCAGCAGCCCCTGGAGCGGCATGGGGAGCGTGCCGGGGCCGTTCGGGTCGTCCCAGGCGTCGGTCCACTCGGTGCGCAACTGGCGCGCGGGCTTGCCGGTCAGCGCGCGCGAGCGGACGGTGTCTCCGGACCCGGCGGCGAGCAGCTTGCGGGTCACGGCGGGCGCGTGCATGTCCGCTTCCGTGACGGTCAGCCACAGGGAGCCGAGCCACACCCCCTGGGCGCCGAGGCTGAGTGCGGCGGCCACCTGCTGTCCGCTGCCGATGCCGCCCGCCGCCAGTACGGGCAGCGGGTCGACGGCGTCGACGACTTCGGGGGTGAGCACCATCGAGGCGATCTCGCCGGTGTGGCCGCCCGCCTCGTAGCCCTGCGCCACGACGACGTCGATGCCCGCCTCGGCGTGTTTGCGCGCGTGCCGGGCGCTGCCCGCGAGGGCCGCGACGAGCACCCCGCGCTCGTGGGCGCGTTCGACGACGTCGGCGGGTGGTGAGCCCAGCGCGTTGGCGAGCAGTTTGATCGGATAGTCGAAGGCGACGTCGAGCTGGGTGCGGGCGACCTGTTCCATCCAGCCGGTGATGCGCCAGCCGGACGCCTCACCCTCGGCGAGTTCGGGCACGCCGTACTTGGCGAGGGTGTCCTTGACGTACTGCCGGTGCCCCTCCGGGATCATCGCCTCGACGTCGGCCTCCGTCACCCCCTCGACCTTCTTGGCGGGCATGACGACGTCCAGGCCGTACGGTTTGCCGTCGACGTTCGCCTCGATCCAGTCGAGGTCGCGTTTGAGGTCCTCGGGTGCGGTGTAGCGGACCGCGCCGAGCACACCGAATCCGCCCGCGCGACTGATGGCCGCGGCGACGGCGGGAAACGGCGTGAAGCCGAAAATGGCGTGCTCGACTCCCAGTTTCTTGCTCAGCTCCGTCTGCATGGCCGCAGAATGCCGCAGTCCTCCGGACGAGGGAAGGCCTATTCTGATGCTCCGTCAGATTTCTGGCCGGTCCCTCGACGAAGTTCCAGCACTCGCCGCGCCGGCGGCACACGACCGACCGGCGGAGCTAGTCGTTCGCGCCCTCCAGTACGGCCATGGCCGCGTTGTGCCCGGGCACCCCGCTCACGCCCCCGCCGCGCACCGCGCCCGCCCCGCACAGCAGGACGTTCGCGTGCCGGGTCTCGACGCCCCAGCGACCCGTCCCCTCCTGGACGTACGGGAAGGCGAGGTCACGGTGGAAGATGTTGCCGCCGGGCAGCCGCAGGTCGCGCTCCAGGTCGAGCGGGGTCTTCGCCTCGATGCAGGGGCGGCCGTCCGCGTCGGTGGCCAGGCAGTCGGCGAGGGGTTCGGCAAGGTGCGCCTCCAGCTGCGCCAGCGTCGACTTCAGCAGCTCCGCCCGTACGGCGTCGTTGTCCCGCTCGAACAGCCGGGCGGGTGTGTGGAGGCCGAAGAGAGTGAGGGTCTGATAGCCCTGCTCGACCAGGTCCTGGCCGAGGATGCTCGGGTCGGTGAGGGAGTGGCAGTAGATCTCGGAGGGCGGCGCGGTGGGCAGTTCGCCGGACGCGGCCTGCGCGTGGGCGGTCGCCAACTGCTCGTAACCCTCGGCGATGTGGAAGGTGCCGGAGAACGCCTCGCGCGCGTCGACCGAGGTGTCGCGCAGCCTCGGCAGCCGCTTGAGCAGCATGTTGACCTTCAGCTGGGCGCCCTCGGCGGGGGTGGGCGGTTCGTCTCCGGTGAGGTGTGCGAGTTCCTGCGGCGAGGCGTTCACGAGGACGTGCCGGGCCGCGGCGACGCCCTCGCCGTCCGCGGTGCGGTAGGTGACCTCGGCGGCCCGTCCGTCGGTCTGGATGCGCACCGCCTCGTGGCCGGTGGCGATCACCGCGCCCGCGGCGCGCGCCGCCGCGGCGATCGCGTCGGTGAGGGCGCCCATGCCGCCGACCGGTACGTCCCAGGCGCCGGTGCCGCCGCCGATCACGTGGTAGAGGAAGCAGCGGTTCTGGCGCAGGGACGGGTCGTGGGCGTCCGCGAACGTCCCGATGAGCGCGTCGGTGAGGACGACACCGCGTACGAGGTCGTCGGCGAAGTTCTCCTCCACCGCTACGCCGACCGGCTCCTCGAAGAGGACCCGCCAGGCCTCCTCGTCGTCGATGCGGGCGCGGAGTTCCTCGCGGGTGGGGAGCGGTTCGGTGAGTGTCGGGAAGACCCGCTGGGCGACCTGGCCGGTCATGCCGTAGAAGCGCTGCCACGCCTCGTACTCGCGGTCCGAGCCGGTCAGCCGCGCGAAGGCCTCGCGGGTGCGACGCTCGCCACCGCCGACGAGCAGGCCGGTGGGCCGTCCGCCGCGTTCGACGGGCGTGTACGACGACACCGTGCGGCCACGCACGCGGAAGTCGAGGCTCAGATCCCGCACGATCTTCCGGGGCAGCAGACTGACCAGGTAGGAGTAGCGCGACAGCCGGGCGTCGACTCCGGCGAACGGCCGGGTGGACACGGCGGCGCCGCCGGTGCTCCCCAGGCGCTCGAGCACCAGCACGGACCGGCCGGCCCGGGCCAGGTAGGCGGCGGCGACGAGTCCGTTGTGGCCCCCGCCGACGATCACGACGTCGTATCCCTCGTGTGCAGGCATGGTTCTTCGTAGCACGCGATGATCTAGAACGGCCAGAGGTACGCGGCACCCGGCGGGCGTCCGGACGGGGCACGAGCACGGGCACCCGCCCCGGCGTGGCCTTCGGCGCTGTCGGCCACGACACCGCCGTATGGCCGGTGCCGCCCCTCGGACAGGGCGAGCACATCACCCGCACGCGGAGCCCCTCAGCCTCCCCGTGCCGCCCGCTGCTGGCGCAACGCGGCCACTCTGCGGTACAGCTCCACCGCCTCCTGGCCCCGACCCAGTTGCTCCAGGCAGTGTGCCTCGTCGTTGCGGCTGGCCAGGGCGTCGGGGTGGTCGGCGCCGAGGACGCGTTCGCGGGCGGTGGCGACGCCCCGGTACTCGGTGAGGGCGTCGGACCAGCGGCCCAGCCAGCCGAGGCCGACCGCGACCTCGCGGCGGCTGACGAGGGTGTCCGGGTGGTCGGGGCCGAGCACGCGCTCGCGGATGGCCCACACGTCACGGGACTCGGCGAGCGCCTCCTCCCAGCGCCCCATCCGGCCCAGGTTGACGCCGAGGCCGTGCCGGGCTCGGAGTGTCTCGGGGTGGGCGGGGCCGTGCACCCGGGTGCGGTCGTCGATCAGGTCCCGGTACAGCTCCAGGGCCTGCGCGCTGCGGCCGAGCCGGCCGAGGCTGATGCCGACCTCGTAGCGGGCGGAGAGGGTGTCCGGGTGGTCGGGGCCGAGGGCCTGGGTCCGCGCCTCGGCGACTTCCCGGTAGGTCTGCAACGCCTCCGGCCAGTGGCCCAACTGACCGAGTGCGTACGCGACTTCGTACCGTGTCACGAGCGTGTCGGGGTGGTTCGCACCGAGCACCCGGGTCCGCGCGGCGGCGACCTCGCTCGCCATCCGGTACGAGTCCTCCAGGCGGCCCAGCCTGCTCAGGTTGAAGGCCAGGTTGTGGCGGCAGCGCAGGGTGTCGGGATGGTCCGGGCCCATGGCGCGCTCCCGGACGGCGAGCACCGCGGTGTACGCCTGGTGCGCCTCGAAGTGACGGCCCAACTGGCCCAGTACGTACGCCATTTCCTGACGCGCGGCCAGGGTGTCGGGATGGTCGGGGCCGAGCGCCCGCTCCCTGCCCCGGGCGACCCGCGCGTACTCGCGCAGCGCTTCGGCGGCGCGTCCGGTGCGGCTGAGGGTGAAGCCGACCTCGTAGCGGCTGGCGAGGGTGTCGGGGTGGTCGGGGCCGAGGACGTGCTCGCGTTCGGCGGCGACCGCGCGGTGCACCTCGCCCGCCTCGGTCCATCGGCCGAGCCTCCCGAGGCTCAGTCCGGCGTTGTGCCGGCCCGTCAGGGTGGTGAGCAACTCCGGTGAGGGGGTCGGGCGTTCGACGTGCTCCGGCAGCTCCGGTGCGGACGTGCTCGGGCGCGCCGTCCATTCGCCGGTCAGGCCCGCCGCCGCGTCCGGCGGGGCGCCGCCCAGTCCGGCTCCGGTCGCCTTGTGACCGGTGGTCATGCCCCGGGTCCAGGAGGGCAGCCGGGGTTCACGCGAGGAAGTGGGTGCGGGAGCCCTCGTCGACGGCTCCAACATGCGCCGCTCGCCGGCGGGACGGCCGACCGCGGGGGACACGACCGTCGGGACGTACACCGGAGTCGTACGCCCCGTGCCGATCCGCCGGCCGAGCTCGCGCGCGTCCTGCGGGCGGCTCTCCGGCTCTTTGGCCAGCAGATCCAGGATGATCCGCTCGAAGTACTCGGGGAGCTCGGCGCGGTGGTGGCGCGGCGGTTCGGGAGGCGTGTCACGGTGGCCGACGAGGATCGCCCACGCGTCGTCCAGGTCGAACGGCGGTGCCCCGGTGGCGATTTCGTAGAGCACACATCCGAAGGAGTACAGATCACTGCGCTGGTCGACCTGGGCACCGCTGATCTGCTCCGGCGACATGTAGTGCGGGGTGCCCATGGCGATGCCGGTGCCGGTCAGCCGGGCCGTGAAGCCGATGTCGTGGCCGAGGCGCGCGATGCCGAAGTCGCAGATCTTCACCGTGCCGTCGGCCAGCCGCATGATGTTGGCGGGCTTCAGATCGCGGTGCACGATGCCCTGTTGGTGGGTGTAGGCGAGGGCCCCGGACACCTGGTCGGCGATGTCGACGACATCGGCGACGGGGAGCGGATGCTGCTTGTTGTCCTCCAGGAGCTGGCTGAGGTTGCGGCCCTCCAGCAGCTCCATGACCAGGTACAGCACGCCCTCCGACTCACCGAAGTCGTGCACCACGGTCACCCCGCGGTGCTGCAGCGCGGCGGCCACCCGGGCCTCGCGCCGGAATCTCTCCCGCAGCACACCGGTGAACGACTGATCGTGGTGCGGGCCGAGCGGTTTGAGGCACTTCACGGCCACCTGCCGCCCCAGCGACTCGTCGCGGGCGCGCCACACCTCACCCATACCTCCCCGCCCGATCAGATCGAGCAGTCGGTACCGGCTCTGGATCAGCCTGGTCTCCGCCATCTCGTGCGATCGCCCCCGTCGCTGCTCGCCGCGCCCTCCCCTGGCCCGTCCAGTATGGCGAGTTATCTGCCGACTTTGTACGGTGCCGGTCGGGAGCCGGGGCCGAGCCGCGCCATGGCCCGCAGAATGTGTTTGGGCGGGAGTTGCCAGCGAAGACGTGCGGGAACGCAGCGCAGCGCGGTGCCCGTGACACGCAGGCGCCGGGTCACCGTCGAGGGGGCCGGTGCGGGTCGGCCGTACAGCTCGTGGGCGTACGGCGGCAGGGCGGCGTACGCCAGTTGCGCCACGCGCCGCCACAGCAGGGCGCGCGCCGGGACGAGCAGCGGGTGGGTCGGCGGGCGCGACAGGAAGTCGTCCACGTCCCGTGCCTCGGGCCCGGCGGCGAGCTCCGGCAGCACTTTCTCGAAGTAGGCGGCCAGCTCCGCCCGATTCGCCGGTACGTCGGCGGGGTCGAGGCCGACCAGGCGTGCGCTGACCCGGTGTTCGTCGATGTACCGGTCGGCGTGCGCGTCCGTCATCGGGAACCCCGAGCAGCGCAGGACGTGCAGATAGGAGTCGATCTCGGCGCAGTGCACCCACAGCAGCAGCTCCGGCTCGTCGATCCGGTACCGCTCCCCCGTGTCCGGGTCGGTGGCCCTGAGCAGGGTGTGGATCTTCCGGACCCGGGCACCGGCCTTCTCGGCGGCCTCGGTGGTGCCGTACGTCGCCGTGCCGACGAAGTTCGCGGTGCGCATCAGCCGGCCCCAGGCGTCGCGCCGGAAGTCGGAGTTCTGCAGGACGCCCCGGACCGCGCGGGGGTGCAGGGCCTGGAGGTAGAGCGCGCGGATCCCGGCGACCCACATCATGGGATCACCGTGCATCTGCCAGGTCACCGAGGAGGGTCCGAACAGTCCCTGGTCACCCGTGCGAAGCGCGTCCACCCTGTCAGTGTGACTCCTGGAGCCGCGGGAAACCATGCCGCATTCCGACCGGAGCGGGCCGCCGCCCACCCGCCATGCTCCGGGGGCCAGGGACACCTGGTTGAAGTAGTTGCCCCTGTTGTCCGGCAGGAGGGGAACAGCGGGACCGAGCGCACCTCCGACGGCCAGCGGGATGGAAACTGGCCGACGAGTCGTCCCTCCACCGGGGTGGGACACTGCTGAACCGGGGCACAGTGCCGTCACCGCCGAAGTCCTCACCTCGCTGCCGCCGGGCGAAGCGGATCCCGTCCCTGCCCACTACGACGCTCACCTGCCCGTCAAGGTCGGGAATGCACCGCTCGGCCGGACTCGCGGGCTCACCGTCCTCGTCGGTGGTGACGCACCGATACGTGGGGAGCAGTTCGGCCACGGAGGGAAAAGTCTGCGCCACGACTCGCAGTCGCTCATTGAACTCGCCCCATGCGGGAGGCAGCAGACGGCCGGTCAGTACGCGGACCGCCTTCATCGGAGTGCCCGGTCGTCCACGGCGTGGCGTTTCGGGCGGACGTTGATCGGCCGTGCCGTCAGGAGCAGTACCGGCAGCTCGGCAGTCACGGTCCCGATGACCTCACAGCCCGCAACGAGCCACATCACACCAGGGACTTCGCGCCACTGACCGGCCTGCCGGCCCAAGGCAAGAGACGCATCCCCCAGCACGCCGACACGCGAACCATCAGGGACGCCATCCGCAAGCTCGACACCGTGCGCGCCGGCGAGACCATCGGCGACGTTCTGGACCTCATCGTCGTGATCGACGACTCCGTCCGGACCATGTACGGCATCGGCAAAATGCTCGCCGGCACCGACGAACCCGACCGCGCCCAACGGTCACCCGACCTCTTCCACGTCTGCTGCTCACGAACCCGACGCGGCCTGGCCGCAGCCTCGTCAACAACCTCCCGGACGGAGCCGAATCCACAGCTCGCGACTGGTTCGCTGCGGGCACGGCGCATCCATGAACCACCCCGGACGCCGTCCCTCGCAACCACCTGGCTACGATGCGACCTCAGCCGCCGCATGGTCGAAGCCCCGCTCGTGCGACGGTCCCAGGGTGCCCCTCCTTCCACTCGATTCGATCGGCAGGGATTCCCACCGACCGCGCGTAACGCCCCCACGAACACCCCTCTCAGGCCGCGTGTTCCTGCGGCTTCCACCCCTTCTCGGTCGTGACCAGCACCCGCTGCCCGGCGAGGCCGCGGTCGCCGACGATCTCGACGAGGGCGCGCGCGACGTTCGTGAACGGGAGGGTGGGCAGGCCGGGGACCTTGGCGACCCGATCGAGGCGCTTGACCGTGGCGGCGGGTGCGGCGGGGGCCTCCTTGAGGTTGACCGGGTGGACGATCGTCCAGTTCAGGCCGCTCACGGGCAGACTCTTCTCCGAGAGCTCCTTGTCCTTGAAGATCGCGGCGACGACCGTGCGGTAGACCAGCCGTGCGAGGAACGACGCCTTCGCCGCCGTGTCCCCGACCCCGAACGCGGAGACGAGCACGAACCTCTCGACACCGGCGTCCTGCGCCGCGGCGGTGACGACCGGCAGGGTGCGCTGCATCAGGTCGATGGGCTTCTTCGCACGCAGGGCGACCCCGACGGCCGAGATCACGGCGTCGCTGCCGGCGAATGCCTTCGCCATGGCGGCCCGGTCGTCGAGGGAACCCCGCACGACGGTCAGCCCCGACCGCGGCTGCATCGCGTCGGGGTTGCGGACGTAGGCCACGACCTCGTGCCCTCGGGACAGCCCCTCCTTCACCACGTGTGAGCCGATGTTGCCGGTGGCACCCAGTACGACGATCTTCATGATTCTTCTCCTCCTCCGGAGGACCTACCCGGCCCTTTTACTTCGAATTCGATGCATGAGCCTGCAACAGCCGGCCGAACAGCAGTTGAGCGACGAGGGCCAACCTCAGTCGCATCCAGCTCCGCGCCCTGATCCAGCCCGTCGAGCCCCGCGACAAGAGCCTGCGCATGGCCAATCGCTCCGACCTCGCTCAACCTTGGACAGACTTACGGCATAAGCATTCCGCCGTGCCCACCTTACGGCATAAGTCATCGACTTCGGATCGGAGCCCTTACGGCGCTGCGGATTCGGTTCCGAGGGGGCTGCGGCCATCCGGCCGGACAGACGGATACGTCGACCGACGGTCTGCCGGTGCGGCAACGGCCGCCGACCAGGAGCTCGCGGAGGCGGTCGAGCAGATCATCGGCCACGGCGAGCACCGGCAGGTCATCATCTACATGGTCCGGCCGGTCGCTTGAGCGAGGAAGGCGAGGGGGAGACATGGATGAGAGAGGGGCATGGACATAGTCGACAAACGCCGCAAACCGGGCATGACAGCTGTGCTGCGAGGCCTTCGGGCACCCGGCCTCGCCCCCTGGACGTACCTGTACGAGCCACCGGCGCCGCTTCGGCCGGGGACGCCACACACCGTGTTCCTCGGCGTGTCCACGATCCTGATCGGCGATGGTGACACCGCGATCCTCACCGACGGGTTCTTCAGCCGTCCTGGACTGCTGCGCGTGCGGTTCGGCCGGGTGCGACCGGACCGCGCTCGCATCACCGCGGCCCTGCGCCGGGCCGGTATCGATCACCTCGACGCCGTGTTCGTCGTCCACTCGCACTACGACCACGCCCTGGACGCCCCCGAGGTGGCCGCGGCCACCGGCGCTCGTCTCATCGGCTCCGCCTCGACCCGCAACATCGCCGCCGGGCACGGCTTCCCCGACGATCGTTTCCAACTGGCCGTCACCGGCGAGCCGTTCACGATCGGGCGCTTCACACTCACCGCCCTGCCCGCCCGGCACAGCCCGGGCGACCTGGCCCCCGGCCTGATCGACCGCCCCCTGAGCCCTCCGGTCCGCGCCACGGACTACCGGACCGGCGACTGCTACACCCTCCACGTCCGCCACGGCGAACGCGAACTCCTCGTCCACGCCAGCGCCCACAGCCTGCCCGGCGCTCTCGACGGCCACCGCGCCGACACCGTGTACCTGGGGATCGGCGCGCTCGGCAAGCAGGGCGAGGCATTCCGGGAGGAGTACTGGGACCGGCTGGTCACGCGTACGGGCGCCCGGCGCGTCGTGCCCGTTCACTGGGACGACTTCACCCGCCCCCTCGACCGGCCACTGCGGCCCTTCCCCGCCTTCTTCGACGATTTCACGGCCACCATGAGCTTCCTGACCCGCAAGGCCGAACACACGGGAGTCACCCTGGCCCTGCCCGTGGTGGGTCGACGGGCCGACCCCTGGCCGCCCTGACCCGCACGCTCCGGCGGCTCAACCCGCCGGGTCGACGCGGCGGCACACCCCGTCGACGAAGAGGTCCAGGCCGAACCCCATCTCGGCCTCGTGATCACAGAACGCCGGGTCGGTCGCCACGGCGGGCACGGCGGGCAACCCGCTCTTGACGAGGCCCCGCTCCCGACCGGCGACGGCACCCGGGATGGCGCCGCCGCAGGTCGGCGCCGAGCCGACGTAACGGGCGAGGGTCCCGATCAGGAAGGCGATGAAGGCCCGCAAGGCGTGCACGGCGGCGGCCCCCTCCAGGCCGGCCCGGGTCAGCACGCGCAGCGCGGCCTCGAGGGACCGGCATGGCGGCGGGGGCATTCACACGCCGGGGCAGAACCAGGGTCGCGGACTTGTCCGCGCCTTCCGCGTCGCCGCCCTGAAGTGTCCGCACTCCGTCCCGCCAGGACATGGCGTCCATGTCGGGATCTCGATGCCCTGCCGAATCGCGTCCGCCATGGCGTCCAGCACATCGGTCCTGTCGTCGACGTGGCCGTACGGTTGGCGCATTGACAGAACTTATGTCGTAAGTCTATTTTGAGGGAAGATGAACATACGCCGTAAGTGTCGGTCGGCGTCCACGCACGACCGCGGCTGGGCCGTTCAGCAGGCCCCCGCCCTCACACCTCCAAGGACACCCGCCATGAAAGTCCGCCACCTCAACTGCGGCACCATGCAGCCGCCCGGCGCCCGCCTCGTCTGCCATGTCCTGCTGATCGAGACGGCGAACGGCCTGGTCCTCGTCGACTCCGGCTACGGCCTCGACGACATCGCCGACCCCAAGCGGCGCGTGGGACCGGCACGCCACTTCGTCCGCCCGGTGTTCGACCCCGCCGAGACCGCCGCCCAGCAGGTCGAGAAGCTCGGATTCCGGCGGAACGACGTCCGCCACATCGTGCTCACCCACTTCGACGCCGACCACATCGGCGGCCTCTCCGACTTCCCTCACGCCCAGGTCCACCTCACCGCGGACGAAGCGCGCGGAGCCGTCCACTCCCCCTCCTGGCGGGAGCGGATCCGCTACAGCTCAGCGCAGTGGGCACACGGCCCGAAGCTCGTCGAGCACCGTCCCGACGGCGAGAAGTGGCGCGGGTTCGCGGCGGCCAAGGAACTCGACACGATCGCTCCCGGCATCGTCCTGATCGCTCTCCCCGGCCACACGCGCGGCCACGCCGCCGTGGCGGTCGACGCCGGTACGCGCTGGGTGCTGCACGCCGGTGACGCCTTCTACCACCACGGCACCCTCGACGGCCGCTCCCCCGTCCCCGTCTCCCTGCGCGGCATGGAGACCGTCGTCGGCTTCGACGTGAAAAGGGTCCGCGACAACCACGCCCGCCTCGCCGAGCTGTACCGGCGCGCCGATCCCGAACTCACGATCATCAGCGCCCACGACCCGATCCTGTACGAGAAGGCGCGCACGAGCGCGTAGCGAGGCGAAGCCTGCGTGATGAGCGCGCCCCCCGCTTCCACCAGCACCCACACTTCGTCGGCCTCGGCGGCGATCCGGCGCTGCACGAAACGCACGCCGTCCACCGGCGCCTCGTTGAAGACGGACCGCATGGACACCACTCCCGACTCGGCGAGCCCAAGGCGGCCGGCGATCGCCATGCATGGCGACCGCACCCCGGTGATCATGTTCGACGCGGGTACAGGGCTCGCTCCGTTCCGCGGACCCGACCGCACCGCGGGGAAGGACGCCGAGCGGAGTGCGGTGCCTGTGGGGTGATGCTCATGCCGCCGGCGCGGGAAGAAGCCGCCGGCTCGTTCAACCAGCCGCCCGTACACCGTCGGGAGCCGAAGCCGTACGGCGCGGCTCCCGGCGGGCCGGGCGATGGGCCAGGCACGTCGGGGCAGTCCGTGCCGCGGGTGAGGACGGCTCGGACCCACCAGGGTTACGAAACTGCTGCGGCGCGGCGGCGGACCGCGTCGAGGAGAAGCTCCAGGCCGAACTCCATCTCCGCTTCGTGGTCGATCACGGCCAGTTCGGCTGCCGCGGCGGCCACGGCGGACAGCCCGCTGTCGACGAGTTGCTGCTCGCGCATGGCGATCACACCCGGGATGGCGCCTGCGTACGTCGGCGCGAACCCCACCTCTCGCGAGAGCGTCCCGATCAGGAAGGCGATGAAGGCCCGCAGGACATGCACGGCGTCGGCACCTTCCAGGCCGGCGCGGTTCAGGAAACGCAGCGCGGACTCCACCACCGGCATGGCTGCGGGCGCGTTCAGGCGCCGGGTCAGCACCAGGGACGCGGAACGGGGATACTCCAGGGCGGCGGCACGGAAAGAGTGAGCGAGCGCTCGCAGCCCGTCCTCCCACGGTGTCTCGTCGGCCTCGGGGATCCGGATCCCTCTCAGGATCACGTCCGCCATGGCGTCCAGCACGTCGGCCTTGTCGTCGACATGGTTGTACAGCGACATGGTCCGCACCCCCACCGCCGCCGCGACCTTGTGGAGCGACAGCTTCTCCATGCCCTCCGTCTCGGCCACCACCAAGGCCTGACGCACAATCTCCTCCCTGGTCAGCGGCCCACGGCGGGTCATCCTCTGTGCCATCGCCCATCCCTTCGATCAGCGGTGCATACTCGCGCCACGTATCAACTTATCTCATAAGTTTCAAGCGCTACGAGGAGTACACGACACGCCAAGACCTGGAAAGCAACCAGAACCGCCGCCCGCGTCCGCGCGAGAACGGCGGATCACGGATCTCATCGCGCCATCGCAGGGTCTGCAACAGCAGCAGACCGCGGTACGGCCGGACTGATGGGGCTCGTCGAAAATCCCGCCCCGCGCTGAGGGACTCGCCAAACCTGCTCAGTTGATCTCCCACTTGGCGATCTGAGGTGGCCACCTTGGCCGCGCCGGTCGTGGATGCCAGACTGCGGCGGTGAACATTCGGGGGGATGGGCGGGTTGGTCCGCAACCGTTCGCGTTACGGCCGGTCGCGTTGGTGGCGGCTGTTCTCGCCACAGTGTTGATCGCGCTGTCTGGGCGGTACGGCTTTCATCGCGACGAGCTCTACTTCCTGCTCGCCGGCCGACATCCGGCCTGGGGCTACGTCGATCAGCCGCCGCTGACCCCGTTGCTCGCTCGGGCCGGTGCCGCCGTGTTCGGCGCGAGCCCGACCGGTCTGCGGGTCATACCCGCGCTGCTCTCCGCATGCTCCGTGGTGCTGACCGCCCTGATAGCCCGGGAGCTGGGAGCCGGCCGTGGCGGGCAGATTTTCGCGGCTGGGTGCTGTGCCTGCTCTGGATACGTCCTGGCCGTTGGCCACTTGCTCTCCACCAGTACCTTCGATCTGACCGCCGAGCTGGGCGTCCTGCTCCTGACACTCCGGCTGCTGCGGACCGGAGACGGGCGCTGGTGGCCGGCCCTGGGCGCGATGATCGGGGTGACGCTGCTGAACAAGCAGCTCGTCCTGTCGCTGCTCCTCGCACTGCTCCTCGCACTGCCGCTGAGTCTGCTGGTGGCCCGCCCCTGGCGCGAGCTCGCGCGGCGCCCCCGGCCCGGCAGCGCACGGCTGCTGCTCGGACCGCTGCTCGCGCTGTTCCTCGCGCTCCTCATCTGCGCACCTACGCTCTGGTGGCAGGCCACGCACGGCTGGCCCGAGCTGAAGGTGGCCCGGGTTCTCAGCCACATCCAAGGCGTGTCGGGACGGCTGCTGTTCCTGCCCCTCCAGTTGCTCCAGTTCTCCCCGATCCTCGTCCCAGTCGCGGTAGTGGGCCTGCGCCGGCTGCTCCGCGACGACGAGCTGCGCTGGGCCCGGCCGCTGGCACTCGCCTACCCGGTGCTCTGCGTCCTGGTGCTCGTCGGCGGCGGCAAGCCGTACTACCCGCTCCCGCTGCTGCTCGCCGTGACGGCGGCCGGCTGCGAACCCGTCGTCCGCCGTGCCCGCCGGTCCTGGCGAACCCTCACACCCCTCCTTCTCCTGGCGGCGGCCACCAGTGCCCTGGCCGCCCTGCCAGTGCTGCCGGTCTCGGCGGTCGCCGTGACCAACGCCGTCGACGTCGACCAGGGCGAGCAGGTCGGCTGGCCCCAGTTCGCCCGTGCCACCGCGGCCGCCTGGACCGCGATCCCCGCAGCACAGCGCGCCCACGCTGTCCTGCTCACCTCGAACTACGGAGAGGCGGGCGCCCTCGCCCGCTACGGGCCCGCCTACGGGCTCCCCCTCGCCTACTCCGGTCACATGAGCCTGTACGACTGGGGCCCGCCCCCGGACAGCTACGACGGCCCCGTCCTGTTGGTGGAACAGGCCGACGGTCAGCACCGCCTGGAACGGCCCTTCTCCAACTGCCGCACCGTTGGCCGGATCGACAACGGCCACGGCATCAGCAACCAGGAGCAGTACGCCGAGGTCGTGCTGTGCGAAGGCGCACACGAGCGGTGGTCCGCGCTCTGGCCGTCAGTGCGCCAGTACTGACCCGCCGTCAATCATCAGGGCCGGTCAACCGCCGGTCGGCGCATCCTCGCACGCGCTCCCCGATCCCCACCCTCCCCACACCCTTGACCACTTCATCAAGTGGGGGAACGAGAGCAGCCCTGGGGATTTACGCGGCTCTGTCCGCAGTTCCATGACAGCTGCCAGCGGGTGTCTGGTGGTTCCTTGCTGAGGGTCCGGGACCGATTGTCAGAGCCTCGTGGCACAGTGCGCGGTCATGAAAGTGCTGGGCTACGCCGATGAGGCGGGAGCCGACGGACCCGAGGATCCGCTTGTCGACCCGGGCGGGCAGGGCCCGGCGATCTGGTTCCAGCACATGGATCGGGCGCGCCCACAGCGTAACCGCATCCACTTCGACATCTGTGTTCCCCATGACGAGGCACTCCGGCGGATCAAGGCCGCGCTGGCCGCTAGCGGCCGACTGGTCTCCGCGACTCGTGCCCCCGCCTTCTGGGTGCTTGCCGACAAGGAGGGCAACGAAGCCTGTGTGACCACATGGCAGGGCCGAGACGGGTAGGACACGAACATCTGAACCAACCGGGAAGCCACTTCCAAAACAGGCCCTAGGTCGGCCGCCGCTAGCCCGCCATGGCGGGCGTGCTGGTGATGCGGCGATTCGAGTGCACCCGGTGCCACCCGTCGTCAGGCCAGCCGCGGCCGTTACACCCCGCCGGGGGCCGAAGACCGTTCTGGCAGTCTTCGACTCCCGGGCCACAGCCGGGCGAGGGCATCCGGGCTGCACAGGCCGGTCCATCGGCACGCACCCGGAAGCAGCTCGCCAACAACCGCCGCAACCTCGCCGCCGCAGGGTTCACCGAGATCGGGTGGCGCCGGCGATGAGAGGCGACGCGCTGGTTCCTGAGTGCGGACGGTGGGTCGGGCAAGCGGTTCGGGAACGAGTTCAAAGGGGAGCTGTTGGTCGTCGAATCCGTCGCCGCGCTCCACCAGCGCGCTCCTTGGCGCCGATCAGAAGGCTGTGTGGGCGAACCAGCAGTCGAGTGCCGTGACCTCGCCTGAGATGTCGAAGACGGTCTCCTGGTACGACCGCCGCCCGTAGAGCAGCAGGAGGAGGTCGGCCGACTGCCCCCGTACTGCCGCCTGCGCCTTGGACGGCGCGTCGCCGGCGCCCGCCCGCTTCAGCAGCCGGAAACCGTCCGGATCCAGCCGCACCCGCCACTCCTCGCCGGTTTCGCCGGCGGAGTCCGCGCACTGGAAGGCGATGGTCTCGCCGTTGCCGCGCAGCTTCGCCACGGCCGGGGCGAAGAGGCCCGCGTAGGGCAGGTTGACAAGGAACTCGTCAACCCCGTCCGCCGCCAGCGCGGGGTCGATGTCCGACCTCCGGCCGACGGCACGCTCCGCGTCCACCCGGTGCACCAGCGTTTCGAACAGCATCCGGCGGGCCCAGAACCGCGCGTGTTGGTCCTCACCCCACGCCCACATCACCGCCTGGGGATCCGTGGCCCGCAGCACGGCGGCCACTTGCGGTACGCCCGCTGCCACCCAGTCGGCATAATCCTGCGCACGTTCCGGCAGCCCCAGCTCCACGTCGCGACTGTGTGGAGGCTCCTGCACCAGCCGGGTCAGCAGCGTGCAGAACCAGCGCTGCAGCGCTCCCACGTGCCGGGTGAGCTCGGCCAGCGTCCAATTGGGGCAGGAGGGCACGGCGGTCGCGGGGTCCGCACCTTTGACCACCTCGGCAAACCGCAGGGTCTCCCGCTCTATCGCCTGCCGGTAGGTGTCGTAGGGCAGAGGATGCCCCGTCTGGCTCGTCGTCTCCATCTACCGCCGTCCTTCTGTCCGCAGCACGGATCTTGTCGTGATCAGTCTGGAGGCTGGAGTCCACTCGAAGGCAAATCCGAGGGCGTCGCGTCCCACAGACGAACGAGACCCGGTCCGGGTTGATGCCGTTGTCGTCGGCCAGACACATGATGACCCGCGTGAGGCAGTGGTGCACGACCAAGTGCGCCCAGACCTCCTGCCGCACGAGATCCGGGTCTCCCGAGCGCAGGACCTCGACCGGCCCGCGCTGGAACGTCTTGATCTGCCGGAACGCCGACTCCGCCTCCCACCTGGCATGGTAGAGCCCTGCCAACTCCGCCGCCGGATACGCAACCGGGTCCAACAGATCAGTCAACAGCCTGACCGCCTCGCCGCCGTCGACGCGGTACTCGATCACCCGGACCAGCACCCCGCCAGGATGCGCGCCCTTCTGCCCGCCCAGGTTCGTCCTCCCCAGGTACGTCCCGCCGGGCAGATACTCAACCGGCCGGTGCGCCACCGGCGAGCGAGCCCGGATCAGCAGATGGGCCCCGAATCCGAGATAGGCCGTCCATGACTCGACCCCGGGGAAGCCCCGGTCCATGATGACGAGCATCTTGCTCGCCGGGGTCGCCAGAGTGATCGCCAACTCCCGCTCACCGCCGTTGAATCCGCCCACCGCTGTGAGGTCGCGGCTTGGCCGGTGACGTGGACGGAGACCGCTGCCATGCCGGTGTAGTGCATACCGGTCTCCGCCAGCCCCATGACCAGGCTCGCGCCGAGACTGGACCACAGGCTGTGGATGGAGACCGCGGCCCACAGCGCCGTCGTGGCGGCCGCGACGGCGATGACGACGGACAGTGCCACCGTCTGCGTGTCGTAGTGGAGGTCACCCTTGGTGTGGATGGCGGCCATGCCACGGCGTCGAGGTCGGCCACCGTGCCGTTCACCGCTGATGGACACCGGACCGCGCCGCAGCGGTCAGCAGCCCGTTCCCGTCGTCTCTCCTCGGCTACCACCAGGTCACCACAACCCGACTCTCAGCCAAAGCCGGAGGGACGTGGTCGCGCAAGAAGTCGCGCAGGAGTGCGGAGTACACCACCAGCGCGTTCCGCTTTTGTGACGGAGCGCTGACACTGGCGAAGATGACCGAGCCGCTGGCCGTCGTGTGGTCGCGCCCGCTGCCCGAGGGAGTGAAGCCGTCCACTGTGACGGTCTCGCAGGACGCGGCGGGACGCTGGTTCGTCTCCCTGCTGTGCGAGGACCCGGCGTCAAGCCGCTGTCCGCGAGGGGGAATGCGGTCGGCATCGACGCCGGGCTGGAGCATCTTGTGACCCTGTCGACCGAGGAGAAGATCACCAACCCCCGGCACGAGCGCCGCGACCGTGCCGCTCTGGCCAGGGAGCAGCGTCGTCTTGCGAAGAAGGAGAAGGGCTCGGCGAACCGGGCCAAGGCCCGGCTGAAAGTCGCCAAGGTCCACGCACGGAACGCTGACCGGCGCCGCGACAGATTGCACAAGATCACCACTCGGCTCGTTCGTGAGAACCAAACGATCGTGATCGAGGACCTGACCGTGCGCAACATGGTCAAAAACCACCGGCTCGCCCGCGCCATCAGTGACGCGGCGTGGAGCGAGTTCCGGAGCATGCTGGAGTACAAAGCCCAGTAGCATCGGGAACCAGGACGAGGGCCAGGCGGGTCGCGCGGGACCGAAACAACGCGGCGGGCTCACCGACCGGCCCGGTACCGCACACCCCGGTACCGCACACAAGTGGCAGCAGGGCCGGGCGGCTCTCCGCAAGTGCGCCGCCTTCCACCTCCTGACGCCCGCACGTCTCCGGCGCCACCTGCGGGCGGGGTCACGGGCACGTGCCTCTCGGACCCCCGTCGTACGGCACCCCCACCCGCACCGCCAGACCGGCGACGAGCAGTTCGATGCCGTGCTCGAACTCGGCCTGGTGATCACTGACCGCGAGATAGGGGGCGGCGGCGGACAGGAGGGGATCACCCACGGCGGACATCTCGTCGACCCGCCGCTGGACCTGGTCCGGTTCGACCGTGCCCTCGGTGATGGCCGAGCCCAGTTCCCTCATGATCATGCCGACGATGAAACCGGCGAAACTCCGCACCACGTGAACGAGTTCCTGGGGTGGGAGACCGAGTTCGGGAAATCCGGCCAGGGCGCAACGGACGTTTTCCAGGGCCGCCGGTGACTGCGTGGGCCGGGTGAGCACGAGAGTGAACGCCTTGGGATGCCGCAGAGCCGCGGCCCGGAAGGCGGCAGCGTGCGCCCGAGCACGCTCCTGCCAGGTTCCCGCGTCGGCGCCGGACAGGTCCACCCCACCCAGCAACGCCTCCGCGACACCGTCCAGCAGGGCGTCCTTGCTCGGTACGTGGTTGTAGAGCGACATCACTTCGACGCCCAGCTCACCCGCGAGTTTCCGCAGGGAGAAGGAGTCCGGGCCGTCCCGGTCGATCGCCGCGAGGGCGGCGACGATGACCTTGTCCCGCGTCAGACCGAGCCGCCTGCCCCGGCCACTGCCCCGGACCTTCATCCAGCCGCCCTTCCTGCCCTTGACACAACTTATTCCATAAGTCTAGCTTGAGGAAACGGCGTACATACACCGTAAGTATGGAGAGCTCGCCACCTGCGCATCACCAGTCGAGCGCACTCCCCTTCCCCGTCTTTTCCACGTCGTAACGGAGAACCACTGATGACCAGCACCATGCGGGCGCTCATGGGCGGCGCCGGACCCGATTGGGACGTCCGGAACGTCGGCGTACCGACACCGGGGCCGGGACAGATCCGCGTCCGCGTTCGGGCCGCCGCCGTCAACAGGGCGGACCTGTACATGCTGCAGGGCACCTACACCCCCCGGGCGAAGACGAGCGACCTGTTCACCGCCGGCCTCGAATTCGCCGGTGAGGTCGACGCGATCGGCGCCGACGTGCGCCACCGGGCGGTCGGCGACCGGGTCATGGGCGTCACCCTCGGCGCCTTCGCCCCTTACGCCCTGGTCGACCACCGACATGTGATCACGGCGCCGGAGTGCCTGTCGTGGACCGACGCCGCGGCCCTGCCGGTGGCGCTGGCGACCGAGCACGACGCCCTCGCCCAGGGCGGATTCGGCCTGAAGCAGAGCGTCCTCGTCGTCGGCGCCACCTCGTCGGTCGGGCTGATCGGCGTACAGCTGGCCAAAGCGCTCGGCGCGTCCCAGGTCATCGCGACCACCACCTCCGACAGCAAGGCCGTTGCCCTGAAATCCGTCGGCGCGGACGTCGTCGTCAACACGGCGTCCGAGAACCTCGCCGAGGCCGTGGCCGGCGCCACCGGCGGCGCCGGGGCGGACCTCACTCTCGACCACGTGGGCGGGCAGCTCTTCGCCGACACCTTCCTGGCCACGCGCGTCGGCGGCACCGTGGTCAATGTCGGACGGCTGGCCGGGGCCGAGTCCACCATCGACCTCAACCAGCTGTCGTTCCGCCGCCTGCGCGTTCTCGGTACGACCTTCAGCGTGCGCACGCCCGACGAACTCGCCGACGTCTGCGCCGCCCTCGCCAGCGATGTCGTACCCGCCGCGGCGGAAGGCCGGGTCCGAGCTGTCGTCGACCGCGTCTTCGCCTTCGACGACGCCAAGGCGGCGGCGGACCACATGCGTTCCAACACGGCCACGGGAAAGATCGTGCTGGAGATGCCGGCGTCATGACGCACACCGTCACCCCGTCCGCCGGCCTCGGTCGGCTGCGGGATCGCAGGATCGTCGTCGACGGCGGCCTCGCGGCACTAAGCGCTCCGCTGGAAGTACCGGGATGTGCCGTCGATCGTCTGCGGCGCCCTCGTGTCTGGTCGCGCAGTTCCCCGCGCCCCTTCAGTTCGCTGCCGCACCGCAGCGGACTTCGCCCGGCCCGCTCAGTTCCGCTGTCCGTCGCGTCCCCGCCGGCGGAATGACATCACGCGCACACAGCACTTCCCCACAGAGACAAGAAAGAGTCACCTCATGAGCCGCATCTTCGGACAGATCGCCCAGATCGGGTACGTCGTTCGCGACCTGCACGCCGCGATGGAGTTCTGGGTCGCCCAGGGCGTCGGTCCCTGGTACTACCAGGACCCGGTGCAGACGGACTGGTTCACGTACCGGGGCGCCGACTCCGGCATGCGGATGGCCGCGGCGATCGCCAACTCCGGTGATGTGCAGATCGAGTTGATCCAGCCGCTCAACGACGAGCCCTCCCTCTACAAGGACTTCCTGGACGCCGGGCACGAGGGTGCGCAGCACGTCGCCTACTGGACCGACGACTACCAGGAGCTCTACGACCGCGCCCTGTCCCTCGGCTACACCGTCGCCCAGGAGGGTGCCGTCCAGGGCGGCCGCTTCGCCTACCTCGACACCGAGACGCTCCCCGGCACGGTCATCGAGATCTCCGACATCGGCGGCGCCAAGGGCGAACTCTTCGCGGCGCTGCGGGAGATGGCGGCCCGGTGGGACGGCACCAACCCCATCAACAAGGTCGGCTGACACCGCCGCACGAAGGAGAGAACCGATGAGCATGGAATACCCCGACCTGGCCGCGCTCCCCGCCGACCTGCAGAAGATCGCCGCCGAGCGGTCCGGCGTCAACATCTACCGCATGGTGTTCCACTCGCCTGCCCTGGCTCCCGCCTTCCTGCGGATGGCCGACGCGATCTTCCAGGGAGCCCTGCCGCACCCCTTGCGCGAACTCGCCATTCTCCGGGTCGGGCACGCCTACCGGGCGCCGTACGAGATCCACCACCACGAGAACATCGGTCGGCTCCTCGGGCTCGACGAGGCCGGCATCGCCGCCGCCGAGACCGGTTCGGCCGAGGGGCTGTCCGCGGAGCAGGTGGCGATCCTCGCCCTGACCGACCGGCTGCTGGAGCAGCACACCCTGACCGAGGCCGAGCGCGCCGAGGCGCTCTCCTTCCTCACTGCCGGGCAGCTCTCCGACCTGGTCCTCACGGTCGGCTTCTACCAGTTGGTCTGCAACTTCCTCAACACCTTCGGCGTGACGACCGAGGGCGAGCAGGCCCCCTACTGAAGGCCCTCCTCAAAGCCCCTCCACACAGCCCCCGTTCACATCCTCCGGGAGGATCGATGAAGCTCGCCTGGCAGGACTCCGATGTCCTCGACATGCCCACCCTGGGCACCCGCGTCACCGCCTTCGACGGCCTGACCGAGGTGCCCGGCGGCTACGGCGCCACACTCGCGTGGGCCCGCAACCGGGCCAAGGCCTTCCGCGCCGAGTTCGCCACGACCGGCACCCCGGACAGCGTCGCGACCTGCGACCTGATCACGCTGCCGTACCCGACCAAGTTCGGCCTGTTCCGGGCCAGTCGGGCGATCGCACCGTTCGTGTCGATCACCAACCGCATGCTGGTGGTGCGGTGGACGGAGAGCGACGGACAAAAACGGGTGCTGCTGTTCGAGCCCAGCGATCACGAACTGGGCCAGAACACGCCGTACTTCGCCGCACTGATCCGTCGCACCCCGCGGCCCCTGCAGTCGCTGCTCACCACCGAACACGGCACGGTCCTGGGCCACTTGGCCCGCCTCGGCATCAAGCCGGAGGACGTCGACTACCTGCTCTTCGACCACCTGCACACCCAGGACCTACGCCGCTGGGTGGGCACCACCAGCCCTCAGTCCGACCTCGGCGGCGTCGTACAGCCCGCCCTCCCCAACGCCAAGGTCATCGTGCAGCGCCACGAGCTGCTCGCCATGTCCCAGTTGCACCCGCTGCAACAGCCCTGGTACCAGCCGCAGACCTACCAAGACGTACGGCCGGACGCGTTCCTCCCCGTCGACGGTTCCCTGATCCTCGGCCCCGGCGTCGCCGTGATCGAGACCCCGGGGCACGTGCTCGGCAACCAGACCATCGTCCTCAACACCTCCACCGGCATCTGGGCGAGCAGCGAGAACGTCATCGCAACCGAGTGCCTGACCCCCGAGCACTCCCGCATGCCGGGCATCGCCCGCTGGGCCCGCACCTGGGGCCAGGAGGTCGTCCTCAACGCCAACACCATCGAGACGACCGCCGAGCAGTACAACTCTCTGATCGTCGAGAAAACACTGGTGGACCGCTCCCAGGCCGATCCCCGGTTCGTGCAGTTCTTCCCCTCCAGCGAACTGACCGCCTCCTGGGCCAACCCGGGAACGTCGCCCACTTTCACCCACAGGGCGATCGCACACTCGTGAGGGGGCCGGCCGAAAGCCGGACGAGGACGGCCGCGCCCGTGCACGCCTGCGGCCCTGTCACTCGCGGACCTGACAACGGCGCGGCTCTCCGACGACCAGCCCGACGATGCGGCGACCTCGGTGAGGGTGTCGACGAAGGCATCCGACAGCGCCCGCGCCGTGGCCGGGGCAGGTGCGCCCCGAGGCCGCACGCGCGGTTGCGAAACTGTCTGCGGAGAGGGTGTAGTGGGCAGCCTCTGTCACCCTCGACGCCGGAGTTCCTGGCTCCCTTCGATGCCATGCGCGACGCGCCGATCGCTCTCCCCCGGGTTGGTGCCCGTCTGCCGACCCCGCGATGAACCACCGCTAGAGTCGCCCGGTGACCGCGGACGGCAGGAGCGTCGAGACGAGGAGCCCGGACGATGGACCTGGAGCTTCGGCATCTACGGATCTTGTGTGCGATCGCCGACGCCGGGAGTCTGGGGCGAGCCGCGGCGCTCCTGAAGTACTCACAGCCGGCGATGAGCACCCAACTGCGGCGGATCGAGCGGCTCTTCGGCGAGGACTTGTTCGTGCGTACCGCGTCGGGAGTCGAGCCGACCCGGTACGGCCTCGAGATCCTGACTCAGGCGCGCGACATTCTGACCCGTGCGGATGCCATCAGGCGTCGCCCGGCGGGGGACGGCGTCGGAGCACCCCGGGTCCTGCGCCTTGCGGCGACCAACTCGCCCGTCCTGTCCGGCATGGTCGTCCGCATACGCAGCCGGAGGCCTGATCTCACCCTGACGGTGAGCAGCGTCTACCCGTCGTCGGAGATAGTCGAGCACTTGGAGAAGGGCGAGCTGGACGCCGCGATCGCCGCGGACTACCCCGGAATGGAGCTTCGGCACTCCGCGGCCGTGGCGCATCGCGAGATCGTCAACGAACCCGCGTTCGTAGCCCTGCCCGCCGGTCATCGGCTCAAGCACCGCATGGAGGTCCCCCTCGCCGAACTCGCCGACGAGGCCTGGTTCCTGACCCCCGACGACGGTGCCGGCTGGCCGGGTGTGTTCTACGCGGCCTGCGCGGCAGCCGGGTTCACGCCCACGGCCGTCCATGAGTACCTCGGTGACCGGCTCCAGCTCCAGGACATGATCGCCGAGGGACTCGGCGTCTCCATCGTGCAGGCTACGACCCGGCCGAACCGGGGCGTGATCGTCAAACCGCTGACCGGCACACCGCTGTGGACCCGCTATCTGCTCGCATGGCGCCGCGACCAGGTCACGGAGGACATCACGGAGACACTGTTCAGCTCCGCGCACGCGTCCTACCGCGACCTCATCACGCGGTCGGCGCACTTCCAGGCGTGGGCGGCGCAGACGTTCCGTCTGCCGCGTTCCTAGCGCCGGTTACGGCGGCGCCCGCGCCTTGCGACGCAGGATCAGGCCAGGAGCTCGCCCATCCACGTCTCGATCGCCGACGCGGTGCGCGGCAGCGCCGACGACATGAGGCGGGCGCCGTCCTGGGTGATGACCAGATCGTCCTCGATGCGCACGCCGACGCCGCGCAGCTCCGGCGGCAGCGTCAGGTCGTCCGGCTGGAGATACAGGCCCGGCTCGACGGTGAGGACGTGGCCCGCCTCCAGGACGCCGTCCAGGTACTGCTCGGCACGGGCCCCGGCGCAGTCGTGGACGTCCATGCCCAGCATGTGGCCGCTGCTGCACCACGTGTAGCGGCGGAACAGACCGCTCTCGGGCTCAAGGGCCTCGTCCGGCGTCACCGGGAGCAGGCCCCAGGAGTGCAGCCCCTCGGCGATGACCCGCATCGCAGCGAGGTGGAAGTCACGAAAGCGCGCGCCCGGCCGGACCGCTGCGATGCCCGCGTCCTGCGCGGCGAGCACGAGGTCATAGAGGTCGCGCTGCGCGGCGGTGAAGGTGCCGCTCACCGGAAGGGTACGCGTGATGTCGGCGGTGTAGAGCGTGTCCGACTCGACGCCGGCGTCGAGCAGCAGCAGGTCACCGGGATGGACCGGACCGTCGTTGGCGATCCAGTGCAGTACGCACGCGTGCGCTCCGGCGGCGGCGATTGTCTCGTAGCCGAGGCCGTTGCCCTCGAGGCGGGCGCGCAGGCCGAAGACGCCCTCGACCCAGCGTTCGCCGCGCGGATGGCGGACGGCCTCGGGCAGTGCGCGCACGACATCGGTGAATCCGGCCGCCGTGGCGTCCACCGCGATCTGCAGCTGCTCGACCTCCCACTCGTCCTTGACCAGGCGCATCTCGGACAGGAGCGAGGCGAATTCGAGGTCGGCCTCTTCACGGCCGGTGCTGTCGACCAGCGCGTCGATCTCCGGGTCGACGCCGCGCAGCAGGCGGGTCGGCCGCGCGCCGCTCAGCCGGGCGGGCACGTCGTCGAGGCCCTGGGTCGCCACGCCGAGCAGGGAGGAGGCCTCGTCGAGGGTGGCGCGGCGGCCGACCCAGATCTCACCGTAGCGGCGGTCGCGGTAGAACTCCCCGGTGTCGCGCGGGGATCGAGGACGGACGTGCAGCACCGCCTCGTGACCGGAGGCGGTCGGTTCGAGGATCAGGACGCTGCCCGGCTCGGTCCCACCCGTCAGGTACGAGAACGCGGTGTGCGGCCGGAACCGGTAGTCGCAGTCGTTGCTGCGCGCCTTGAGGACGCCTGAGGGAACGACGAGCCGTTCGCCCGGGAAGCGCGCGGACAGCCGGTCGCGCCGTTTGGCCGCCCACGGTGCGATCGACTGCGGGGGCGGATCGACGCGCGGCGAAGACTCCCAGTTCCCCATGAGGAACTCGGCGAGCGCCGAGGAGACCGGAAGGTCGTGCGAACCGGTGTGGAGCGGCTTCTTCGTCGTCATACCGGGATCGTAGGGAGCAGGGGGCCGCCCCGCCCCATACCGTTTTTCCGCCGCACGCATAACACGAGGCGGAGACCTGCTCGGCGTCCCGGCCTGACCGTCAACTGCCTCTGTGGGCCCGGATGTTATGGCCCGCCCCGCCATTGTCGTATCCCTCGGTCCGTTGTCGTTGGCCCCTGTGAGTGGGACGTTCCCCTCACGCCTCGCCGCTCGTGCTCGAAGCGCCCCCCACTCACGAAGGAGCATTGATGCGTCGTCGACCTGCCCTGCCCGGATTCCATCCCGGATGTCCGTCCAGATTCGCGTCCAGATTTCTGGCCGTCAGCCTGGCGGTCAGCGCCCTGATAGCGGGCCTGCTGGCCGCACCGGCCCTCGCAGCAGCCGGACCGAAGACCGCCACAACGGCTGCTCCCATGACCACCGCCGTGACCACGCCCAAGCCGCGCGCGTTGTCGCCGCTCGGCGCGAACACCGCTGCGTCCGATCAAGCAGACGTCCAGAGCGGGCGGCTGGCTGCCGCCCATGTCCGGCCTCTCAGCCCGCAGTTGCCGCAGACCTCCTCGACCTCGAAGGACGGACGGCCTCCCAGCGCCACGCAACACGCGGCAGCCGCGTCGTGCACACCGGCCGACTTCGGCACCCGTACCGAATCCGAACTGGTCGCGTACATCAAGGACTCGACCACCGACTGCATCAACACGCTGTTCGGCATCACCGGTACGGACGCCCGCGACGTGTTTCGCGAGGCGCAGATGGTGACCGTCGCCAACGCTTTCCAGGACGCGTCGCAGTCGTATCCCGGCGACAACTCCACCCACGTGTGGCAGCTCGTACTGTTCCTGCGCGCCGGCTACTACGTCCAGTACAACGACTCGGCCGACGTCGGCGACTACGGCCCGACCCTGGCCGCGGCCACCGAAGGCGGACTGGACGCGTTCACCGCCAACTGCCATTTCATGGACGTCAGTTCGGAGCACGGCAACGTCCTGGGCGACGTCATCATCCTGACGGACAGCGCCAACGAGCAGGCTCACTACCTGGACACGTACAAGAGAGTGCTGAACGCCTACGACAGCTCCTACGACGCCTACTGGAGCATGGAATCGGCCGTCAACGACGTCTTCACCCCGCTCTTCCGCGGCCACTTCAACCCCGCGTTCATCAGCGCTGTCACCGCCGACCCGAGCATCATCGACACGTTGGACTCGTTCACTCTGAACCACATGTCGATGCTGAGCGGGACCTGGTACTTCATGGCCTCCAACGCAGGAACCGAGACGGCGCGCTTCCTCGACACGGCCGGGCTCCAGGACAAGGTACGGCCGATGGTGAAGGGCCTGCTCGACGCCTCCTCGATCACCGGCCCGACCACTCCGCTGTGGGTCGGCGCCGCCGAGATGACTTCCGCGCACGACGCGGCCCAATGCTCGTACTACGACACCTGCGACCTGACGTCCAAGCTCACCGCGGCCGCGCTCCCCATCACCTACAAGTGCGATGACGGGCATACTTTCCTGGCCCAGTCCCTGACCGACTCGGCGCTCGCCGAGGCCTGCAGGAGCGTGCAGGGACAGGACGCCTACTTCCACGGCATTGTCAAGGACAGCGGCCCGGTCGCCGACGACCGCAACACCAACATCCAGATCGTCGTCTTCGCGAGCCCCAGGGACTACCGGACATACTCAGGCTGGATCTTCGGCAACAGCACCGACAACGGCGGCGAATACCTGGAGGGCAACCCCGCCGACCCCAACAACCAGGCCCGCTTCGTCGCCTACGTGAAGAGCATGGGCGACGGCTTCCCGGCGGACATCTGGAACCTGAACCACGAGTACACCCACTACCTCGACGGCCGCTACGACACGTACGGCGACTTCTCCGCGGGCCAGACGGTCCCGGACATCTGGTGGATCGAGGGCTTCGCCGAGTACGTCTCGTACAGCTACCGGGGCGTGCCCGACACCGAGGCGCTCTCCGATGCCGGGAAGCACACCTACGCCCTGAGCACCCTGTGGCAGAGCACGTACGCCAACTCCGACCTGACCCGCACCTACCCATGGGGCTACCTGGCCGTCCGCTACATGATCGAGAACCACCCGGACGACGTGCAGGCCATGCTCACCAAGTTCCGCACCGGCGACTACGCCGGAGCCTACGCGGTCTACGACACCGGCATCGGCACCCGTGACGACGCGGACTTCGCCGCCTGGCTCGACACTTGCGCGGCCGGCGCCTGCCGGGGGAGCAGCAGCTGACCGAGCGCTGACGGCTGAGCCGGCCGTCCCCTGCCCCTCCCTGTCACCCCGCGGCCTGACAAGGCGGTGGGGTGACACACGTGCCCGACGTACCACTCGCGCCGCTCCTCTCAGAAAGTCCGCGAAGCAGGTCGAGGCGTACCTCTGTCCCGGCGACCGTTGTTCGAACAGTCGTCGCCGTCCAGCCCAGCCGCTTGGCCTGATCGGCGACTCCGTCACTTCGAGCCGTAGTACAGCTGGAGGAAGTCCTCCATCGCCGCGTCGACGCCGGCGCGGTCACCGGTGGCGAGCAGATCGAGCAGCAGACCGCGGACGGTGGCGAGTCCCAGCCTGGCGCGGCTCCGGGCCACGGCAGGGTCCGCCCCTGCGGCGACCTCGGCGGCCACGAGCGGATCCAGCCAGTCCTTCACGAGCCCTTCGAGGAGCGGGGCAGCCTCGGGACGGCCCCGCAGCGCGTGCCCGTAGATTTCGAAGAAGAGCCGCTCCTGACCGGCCAGTCGAGGGTCCGTCAGCTGCTTCCAGAGGAGCCGCGCAGCATCCGCGGGCGAGAGACCGGGTTCCAGGCGCAGCCGGGACAGCAGATCACGCTGGCGCTGCTCCGACGTCCGGACGATCTCGACGAACAAGTGTTCCTTGGAGCCGAAATAGTGGATCAGCATGCGGTGACTGACGCCGATCGCGGCGCCCAGGCCACGCAGGCTCAGGTCCGCGATGCCGTGTGCCGCGACGTAGTCGACGGCCGCGTTCACCAATTCAGCACGCCGGCCCCCGTCCGTGCCGGGCCCTGCCCCACCCTCAGGATGTGGGCCGTCCATGTTCACCACATCAGAAGTGTACCAATTGGTACATGCCCTGTGTACCGTGTGGTACATGAAGTCTGTCACCGTGTCGATCGACGTACCGCAGACGCCCGAGCAGGTCTACGACTTCCTCGATGTCATGGCTCACCACGAGCGATTCACCAACCACTACCTGACCAACTGGCGCTACAGCGGCCCAGGCCGTGGCGTCGGATCGTGCGCCACGGTGACAGCCGCGCTGGGCGGCACGAAGACCGACGTCACCGTCGAGGTCGTCGAGGCCGACCCGCCGCGGCGCATCGTCGAACGGAACGTCAGCGCGGCCGGCCGACGCCTGGCCCAGGGCACCTACACCATCGAACCGCTGCAGACCGGCGGGAGTCACGTGACGTTCACATACGCCTGGTCGCGCGCCCCGCTCGCCGACCGTCTGCTGACACCCGTCGTCCGGGCCACGATACGACGCGCCAACCGCACGGTCATGCAACGCCTGGCCACCGAGTTGGCTCGCCATGTGTCCGCTGCCGGATCCTGACATCGGTACATGTCAGCTCTTCCGCCCGACGCAGAAGCCGAGGCCCATAGCGCCCCCGCCCCATGGTTCTTGGCGCAGCAGGCCGAGTGGCATACCGGCCTCCCCCACCTCCGGAGCGACGCACCTGCGCCCAGATGTCTCATGAGACATGGCTCAGTCTGGAGAACGGCGGCCGTCCGTCCTGGTGAGCAACTGCTCACGATGGAGGGTCCGCAAGCCGCTCCGCAAGCCGCCCGGTGTCCGCGATCCGGGCGACGGGCGGCGCGAACGCGACCTGGGAGCCTCTCAGCGCGTACCGCTCGGGGGCACCGTTCACCCCGTGCTTCCCCGCCTGGACCTCCGGGCACGCCAACTTCACGGCTGCGTGGGCAACTGCGATGCAGCACTTCTTCGACCGTGACGACGTCTCGTTCACCGCGCACTCCGAGGATCCGCACACCCTCGAGGCGTACCGCCGGATCAACAGCTTCAGCCAGATCGCCGAGGAGGGCGGGAGATCGGTACCAACGTCGGCGACGACGTGTTCGCCAACTCGCTGCAGCCGACACGACCGGACCAGCCGCAGGCGTACTGAAACGACACCCGTCCATCGGGCGTAGCCAGGCATGGTGCGTTCGACGGGCCGGCGGTACCGGTTTCTGAGCTGTTTGGCGGTGCGTCTCTCGTCCTTTCGCGTGGTGGGTCTGGCGAGTGGACGGCAGACGGGGATGGCGCCGGTCGACGACCAGTGAACTGGCCCATGGAATCGCAGGACGAGCCTGCGACCGCTGCGTGAGGGTAGGTCACTGTGATCGACAGGCGGGACGTGCTGCGGGCAGGTGTGCTGGGCGGCGTCGGTGGGGCGCTGGGTCTGCAGGCACCGGAAAGTACGGCTGCGGCAGCTGAGGCGGCAGGGCCGGTCGGCGCTCGGGACTGGAAGCGGCTGGCTGACGCGCTGTCCCCCGGGGCCACGCTCTACCGGCCGCACGGCTCTGAATACGAGTCGCTGGCCCTGCCGTTCAACCACAGGTACGCCGGAATTCGACCTGCCGGCATTGTCGCCTGCGCGACCACCGAGGACGTGTCCGCATCGATCCGCTGGGCTCGCTCGGTGGGGCTGCCCGCCGTGCCGCGCTCCGGGCTGGGACACAACTACGCCGGATTTTCGACCACCACGGGCCTGCTGCTGAACATGGCCCGCATGAAGAGCATCGTCTCCACCCCGGCGCCGGGCGGTGCCCGCTCCCGGGTCTACGGGCCGATGAAGGTCGTGCACGACGCCGGTACCGTCACCGTGGGCGCCGGCGTCACCAATGGCGACCTGCACCCGCTCTTGGAGGACCACGGCATGTTCGTGCCGACCGGTCGTTGCCCCAGCGTCGGGGTCGCGGGGCTGGTGCTCGGCGGCGGTATCGGCTTCAGCGACAAGATGTTCGGCCTGACCTGTGACCGGCTCATCGCCACAACCGTCGTGCTCGCCGACGGACACAGGGTCAAGGCCGACAAGGACTCGCACCCCGACCTGTTCTGGGCCTGCCGCGGCGGAGCCGGCAACAACTTCGGTGTCCACACCTCATTCACCTTCCAGTACGAGCAGTTCGAAGGCACCGTGGGCTTCTACCAGCTCCGCTGGAGCCTGGACTCCGTACTGCCGGTGATCGACGCCGCACAGCGCATCGCCCAGGACACCGCAGGCGACAGGCGGTTCCATCTGCGGCTGGGCATCGGCACCAACGGGACGACCCGGACGCAGATCCATGCGAACGCCAACGTCAACGCCATCGGCCAGTTCTACGGCACCGTCCAGGAACTGCGGGCCATCCTCGACCCGCTGCTCAAGATCGGCACGTCCGAGGAACGCGACCGCAACAGCGCTTCCGTTCGTCAGGTCACGCCCGGTGAGGCGAGCGAACTGCTGAGCGCCACCACACCGATCGACCGCTTTGCCACCAAATCGGCGATCCTGGACTCCCGCACCCTCTTGACCGATCAGCAGGTCGGCGCGGCAGCCGAGCGCCTGCTGGACTGGCCCGGCAGCAACAACGAGGACGGAGCCGGGTTCGCCATGTTCGCCCTCGGCGGTGAGATCAACGAGGTAGCGCCGAACGCGACCGCGTTCGTACACCGAAACGACCTCTTCGTCTTCGCCGCCGAGACCTCGTGGGCGGACTACGACCGCCCCGACGTCGCCAAGGCCAACCTCCACTGGCTCAAGCAGTTCTACGACGACATCTTCCCCCGCAAGTCGCCCGACCAGGCATACCAGAACTTCCCCGACCCGACGCTGAAGAACTGGCGGGAGGCCTACTACGGCACGAACTACCCCCGTCTGGTCAAGGTGAAGCGGAAGTACGACCCGACCGGCTTCTTCGACTACCCGCAAGCAATCGGCTCAAGTTGAGCCCTGAGTCCGTTGGGCTCGACCTTGTCGAGGCCTGTGCTCCGCACTTCGGGCGCGAGCGGCAGCACGGTGGTGGTGCCCGGCCCTCGGGACGCGGCCCCGGCCGGGGGTCATGCCCGGCAAGCGGGGCCGCGGACCCGGTCCGCGGTCGCGCCCAGCTAACGGACCGCGGCCCGCGGCGCGTTCGCCGGTCAGCAGCTCTGTGCCGTGCGCGTCCAACGGCACCTTGGCATCGGTGGACGTGTGGTTGACGGCGAAGAGACAGGTGCCCGACTCGCCCGTGCGGCGCACCACTTCGACGTCACGCGGCAGCTCGGCGCGGGGCGCGATGCGCGCGTCGCCGGGCGCCCAGCCGAGCAGGGCGTCCAGGCCCTGGGCGCCGAGGCGCGTGGACACGTACCAGGAAGCACCCTTGCCGAGGCGCCCCCCGCGAGGGGGCGAGTAATCCTCGACCGTCACGCGAAGCCCGCGCCGCGACCCGCGCCACGCTGACCACCCTGCCCGGCTCGGGCCCCGTGTTGGCCGCCGACGCGGCGGAGGAGACGCCCGACTGCTCACATCCCACACCAGCGCACTCCACGAGGCCGACGTCGGCCTCGGCGACCGATTTCGCCTGCGCCGACACTTCAGCCTCTACGCGACGCAACTTGCGACAACCTGCGACCAGAATCTGCCCCTTCCCTCTTTTGTGCCAACCAAAGATCCTCGTCACAGCCGGATCAACGCCGGACCCGCGGCATCCCCAGTCCGATCCACGAGATGATTTCGCGCTGGATCTCGTTGTTCCCGCCGCCGAAGGTGAAGATCACCGCCGAGCGGTAGCCGCGTTCCAGCTCGCCGTGCAGGACGGCGCCCGTGGAGCCCTCCTTGAGGACGCCGGGCGCGGCGACGATCTCCATGAGCCAGGCGTACGCGTCCCGGCGGGCCTCGGAGCCGTACACCTTGACCGCGGAGGCGTCCTGCGGGGTGAGGGTGCCCTCCTGGACGGCGTTCACCATCTGCCAGTTGAGGAGTTTCATGGCGTCGAGCCTGGTGTGGGTCTGGGCCAGGCGGCGGCGCACCCAGGGGAGGTCGGCGACGCGGCGGCCGTCGGCGAGCTTGGTGTCCATGGCCCAGCGCTGGACGTCGTGCAGGGCGCGGATCGCCATGGTGCCGTGTGCGGCGAGGGTGACGCGTTCGTGGTTGAGCTGGTTGGTGATCAGCCGCCAGCCCTTGTTCTCCTCGCCGACCCGGCGCGAAACGGGGACGCGGATGTTCTCGTAGTAGCTGGCGGTGGTGTCGTGCGAGGCGAGGGTGTTGATGAGGGTGCAGGAGTAGCCGGGGTCGGAGGTCGGCACAAGGAGCATGGTGATGCCCTTGTGGGGCGGGGCGTCCGGGTCGGTGCGCACGGCGAGCCAGACCCAGTCGGCGGTGTCGCCGTTGGTCGTCCAGATCTTCTGCCCGTTGACGGTGTAGTGGCCGGTGGCCTCGTCGCCGTCCCGTACGGCCCTGGTCTTGAGCGCCGCCAGGTCCGTCCCCGCGTCGGGCTCGCTGTAGCCGATCGCGAAGTCGATCTCGCCGGAGAGGATCCTGGGCAGGAAGTAGTCCTTCTGCTCCGCGGTGCCGAACCGCATGATCGTAGGACCGACGGTGTTCAGCGCCATCAGGGGCAGCGGTACGCCTGCCTGGGCGGCCTCGTCGAAGAAGATGAACTGCTCCATCGGGGTCAGCCCGCGCCCGCCGTACTCCGTGGGCCAGCCCACCCCGAGCCAGCCGTCCCTGCCGAGCCGCCGGATCGTCTCGCGGTAGAACCGTTTCTGGGCGGCCGGGTCGCCGTATCGGGCGTAGGCGTGGTCGGGCACCAACTCGGCGAAGTATCCGCGCAGTTCGGTCCGCAGCCGCTGCTGCTCTGGCGTGTATTCGAGATGCACGGCGCCTCCTGGCTCCCCAAGGCCGGACCTGACGGCGCACACCGTAGAACGTGTTTCAGAAATTGTGAATGCCGAAGACACCGGCGCCCCGACCGCGGCTCTCCCGGCGACCCCTCATCCGGGGAACCCGTCCGAGGCGTCGGCCGGGCGGCCGTACTCCCAGACACGGTCGAACTCGGCCTGGAAGTGCTGGTACCAGTGCCCGTCGCGGTCGGGGCGCAGAGTGAACACGGCGTCGCCACTGCCCGAGCTGTGGGAGTAGATGTCCACATGGATGATGCCGCCCGGCCGCCGCGGGTCCAGCAGCACCAGCCCGAAGGCCGGCACGAACGGCAGGAACCTCACCTCGACCCTGTCCCTCACTCCTGGATTCTCGAGCAGCTCCCGCAGGAGGTCGATCGAGGTGCGCAGTCGGTTCTGGTACACCTCGGGCCGGTGGGGGACGGTGCTGCGGCGCGCGGCCTCGGCGGGCGCCGTACCGGCGGGGTCGATGAGCGCGATCCTGATCACGGATCCGGCCACGGCTCGACGTTCCAGCTCGTCGATCGAGTTGCGGAGGGTGCGGGCGAGGGTCACTCCAACGATGCTGATGTCCCGTGCCCCACGTACCTGTTGGACGAGCTCCGGCTTGTCGCCGCTGAAGAAGTCCTCCGCCGAAATGTCGCCGGCGGCGCGGGCGCGTACCTCCGCCGCCAGCTCGGCGACCTGCCGACGGCTGCCCGGCAGTCCTCCGGCCAGCAGGGCGAGGGTCGCAAGGGTGGCTGCGGCCAGTACCTTGCCGCCGGCCACATCGAGTGCACCGAGCGCCGCCAGAGTCAGCGAGAGCAGCGCCGTGCCGTAGATTTCCAGGTTCTCGCCGGAGGAGAGATCGTGGCGGACGCGCCGCAGAAATCGCATGCGAGCCATCGTCCGTACCGCGGCGCCGGTCCGTCAACGAGGCCGTGACCGAACTCCCCGGCTGAGTTCCGGGGATTCAGGCGCGGCTCAGTGTGGCGAGGAAGTCCGTGCAGGCCTGGGCGCACTCCCGGCAGGACTTGGCGCCGTCCTGCCCACCCGGGTGCTCGTCGAAGACGTCCGCGCACTCGCTGCAGACGGTACGGCACCACTCGACCTGGGCGCGGACAGCGGCCGTGTCCCGGCGGGCCTCCTCCGCCAGCACACGACAGGTCGCGTCGCACACCTCCACGCACAGAAGGCCTTTGTGCCGTACGAGTTCCTGCTCCCTCGGCCCGTCGGGATCCACCACGCTCGCCCGCAGCGCACAGGCACGGGCGGCCTCGGCGCAGGCCTGCGCACACTCGAAGCGGTCCTCCAGGAATCGGATGAGTTCTCGCTGGGATGTCATTGCCGTCACCAGGGGCGGGTAGCCGCGGGAATGCCCGTCAAACCCCGCACTTCAGGACCCCGGCGCCGCCCTCCGGGTCCGGTGGTACCGCCGCAAGCGGCACCAGCGACCGCCCTGCCCGCAGGAACAGCCTCGCCTGCCCGACAGCGAACGAACGGTTCCTAGCCGTCCATCGCCTCCGCCGCCTCGCGTGAGATCCGCTCGAACTGGGCGCCCATCGCCTCGGAGAGCGCATGGGCCGCCGAGAGCGGGCGGACCATCACCATCAGGTCGTCGATCCTGCCGTCCTCGTCGAAGTGCAGGAAGTCGCAGCCGTTGAGCTCCTTGTCGCCCACCTTCGCGGTGAAGACGAGCGCGTGGTCGCGGCCATCGGCACCGGCGATCTCGCGTACGTAGCGGAAGTCGGTGAAGACACGGGAGACGCCGCGCAGGATGGCCGCGGTGATGGCCTTCCCCGGGTACGGCTTGAAGGCGACGGGGCTGGTGAACACCACGTCGTCGGCCAGCATCTCCTCGATCGCGGCGAGGTCGCCCGCCTCTACGGCCTTCCGGAAGGGGTGCATCCGAGCCCCGCCTCTCACACTCAACTAATTGATTAGGTTACGAACAGAGTAGTGGGGGTGACGTCCGACGTCCAGGCATTGGCTTTCCTATGGCTCTGACCACACTCCTTATTGGTCACCTATGCCACAGCCGCATACGGTCGAGGACATCACCGCCCCGACGATCTGGGTCAAGAGCGTCGCGGCGTACGACAGGAACAACCGGCAACGCCCCCCGCACCCTCGGAGAAACGCACCATGTCGAAGATTCTCTTCGTGATCACCGGCGCCGACCACTGGACGCTCGCCGACGGCACCCGCCACCCGAGCGGCTTCTGGGCCGAGGAGGCCGTCGCCCCGTACGAGGCGTTCGAGGCCGCGGGCCACGAGGTCGTCGTCGCCACGCCGGGCGGCGTCGTGCCGACCGTGGACAAGGGGAGCCTGGCTCCCGAGGTCAACGGTGGCCAGGAGGCCGCCGACCGCATCGCGCACGCCCTCGCGTCGATGACCGCGCTGCAGCGGCCGGTCAAACTGGCGGAGGTCGACCTGGCCGACTACGCGGCCGTCTTCTACCCCGGCGGCCACGGTCCGATGGAGGACCTGGCGGTCGACGCGGACTCCGGCCGGCTGCTCACCCTCGCGCTGGAGTCGGGCAAGCCGCTCGGTGTGGTGTGCCACGGCCCCGCCGCGCTGCTCGCCGCGACGAAGGAGGACGGCACCAACGCCTTCGCGGGCTACCGGGTCTCCGGGTTCACCAACGCCGAGGAGTCGCAGGCCGGTCTCGCCGACCAGGCGAAGTGGCTGCTCCAGGACCGGCTCGTCGAGGTGGGCGTCGACTTCCAGGAGGGCGAGCCGTGGGCCCCCAAGGTGGTCGTCGACCGCAACCTGGTCACCGGCCAGAACCCGGCGTCCTCCGCCCCCCTCGCCGCCGAACTGCTGAAGCAGCTGCCCTGACCCTCACGGGGCCAGGGCCGCGGCGGCAGATCGTGGTGACCGGCACACGGCCGAACTCCTCGACGAGGAGGCCGCCGAGTCAGACGGACAGCAACTCGGCGGTGGGGCCGTGGCGGACCAGGCGACCCGACTCCAGCAGGTGCACGGTGTCCGTGTAGGCGGCCACCAGGTGCAGTTCGTGGCTGACCAGCGCGACCGCCAGGTTCCTTTCGGTGCGCAGACGTCGCAGGAGTTCCATGACCGCGGTGGCCGTGTCCGGGTCGAGGGCGGAAGTGATCTCGTCGCAGAGCAGGAAGTCGGGCTCGGCGGCCAGCGCGCGGGCGATGGAGACGCGTTGCCGCTGGCCTCCCGACAGCTCCGCGGGACGCCGGCGGGCGAAGTCGGCGGGCAGCTCGACCTGTTCGAGGAGTTCCGCCACCCGGTCGGACACCTGGCTCTTGGCGAGGGTGCGGTGCAGTCGCAGCGGGCGGGCCAGCGCGGCACCGACGGTGTGGGAGGGGTTGAGCGTATCCAGCGGGTTCTGCGGAACGAGTTGGATGCGCCGGTGGTGCGTACGGCTGCGACGGCGTGCCGTGTCCCCGACCGGCTGCCCGTCCAGGGTGACGTGGCCCGCGTCGGGCCGGTGCAGGCCGGCCAGCACGCGCAGCAGCGTGGTCTTGCCGGAACCGGACGGCCCGACGACGCCGGTGGCGCTGCCGGGCACGGCCGTGAAGTCCACGGCGTCCAGGGCGTGGTGGACCTGTCCCCGGTGCCGGAAGGCGACGCTGATCCCGCGCGCCGTGATGCCCTCGGTGAGGGCGGGCGACCGTTCGGTAGGGGGTGGCTCCGTCCTCGCCCGGGGCGCCCGGGGCTGCGCGGGAGTCGACAGATGGACGACCTGGTCGGCGCAGGCCGCGACGAGTTCGGGGTCGTGGCAGGCCATCACCACGGCGAGGCCGCGTCGGGTGGCGAGGTCGCGCAGCAGCCCGGCGATGTCGTCGCGCAGGGCGGAGTCGAGTCCGGCGGTCGGCTCGTCCAGGAGCAGGACGTCCGGGGTGCGGGCCAGCGCGCGGGCGAGGGCGACGCGGCGCTGCTGGCCGCCCGAGAGCGCGGTGGGGCGCCGGTCGGGCAGCCCGTCGTCGATGGGCAGCCGGCATTCGCGCAGCAGCGCGAGCACCGCCTCACCGCCGCGGTCCGTGGCGGTCTCGGCCACCAGACGGCGCACCTTCATCCGCGGGTTGAGTGCGGAACCGGGGTCCTGTCCGACGTAGGCGATCCGGGTTCGGCGCAGTTCGCGCAGTGCCGGGCCCGGCAGCGTCGAGGGGTCGTGGCCCAGGACGTCAAGGGTTCCGGCGGACACGGTGGCGCCCGGCGGGAGGTGGCCGACGAGGGCGCGCAGCAGCGTCGTCTTGCCGGAGCCCGAGGCGCCGGTGAGGGCGGTGATCTGCCGGGGACGTACGACCAGGCTGGCGGGACGCAGCAGGAACGGGCCCTCGGGGACGCGGACTTCGAGGCCGGTGACCCGCACCAGGGGAGCCGGGGGCTCGGTGGTCGGTGCCGGCGCGGGCTCGTCGTCGGGGACGTCTCGGGTGGTGGCCGGGTGGCTCACGAGGTGGTCACCGCCTTCCGTACGGGGCGTGCGGCGAGCGAGGAGGAGGCGAGGTTGACGCTGATCGCGAGCAGGGCGATGGCCAGGCCGGGGGCGACCACGGCCCAGGGGTTGAGGAGGATGCCCGGGGCGTTCTCCCGGACCATCAACGCCCAATCGGAGGCCGGGGGTTGGGGACCCATCTGAAGGAACCCGGCCATGGAGATGACGTAGACCGCCTCCACGAAGCGCAGGCCGAACAGGGCGAGCACGGTGGCGCGCAAGTTGGGCAGGAGTTCGCGCAGGGTGAGATACCAGAGCTTCTCGCCGCGGGCGGTGGCGGCCTCGACGTAGCCGGACTGTGCGAGGGGGGCCGCCGCGCCCGCGACGAGCCGTACGGCGTAGGGGACTCCGAGGACGATGGCCGCGGTGTTGACGGCCAGGCGTCCGCCGTCCGGCCAGGCCAGCGCGATGAGCATGACGCCGAGGACCGGTGGCAGCAGAATGGCCACGTCGGCCGTCCGTTCCACCGCCCGGCCGAGGGCGGGGCGCAACGCGGCGACGCAGCCGATCAGGGTGGCGAGGCCGGTCACGACCACGGCGACCAACAGAGCGCTGCCGATCAGCGCCGTACCGCCGTGCAGGAGCCGGCTCAGGACGTCGCGTCCCAGCTGGTCGCCGCCGAGCGGTGCGCTGTCCCCGGCCGGGGCGTAGGGGGCGGTCACGGGTTTGTCGACCGCGTGCGGAGCGAGGAACGGGCCGGTGAGGGCCACCAGGACGAGCAGCAGGCCCGGTGCGACGCGCCGCGGGACGTGGGACGGAACGCGGCGGGGTGCCGCGGTGGCAGGAGTGCTCATGGGCGTGCTCCCAGCATCCGGGCGCGGACAAAGTCGGCGGCCAGCAGGACGACACTGATCGCGGTGCCCGCGCAGATCACGACCCCGGCGATCAGCGGGGTGTCGCGAGAGGCGACGGCGCCCGCCAGTACGGTTCCGATGCCCGGGTAGTTGAACAGTGTCTCCACGGCCACCGCGCCGCCCAGCAGCATGCCGGTGGAGGTGGCGACGCCGATGGCGATCGCGGGGAGCGCGCCGGGCAGCGCGTGCCGCAGCACGACCCGATGGACGGGCAGTCCGTCCAGGTGGGCGGCTTCGACGTGCGGCGTCGCGGCCTGGTCGGCGAGCGCGCCGCGCACGAGCCGGGTGTTCCATCCGGTCTGCGGAATGGCCAGGGCCAGTACCGGCATGATCAGCATGGTCCAAGTGGTGGGGTCGCCGTCGGCGCCCGTGAGCGTGACGGCCGGCAACCACCCCGTCCACAGCGACAGGACGAGCAACAGGCCCACGGAGACGACGAATTCGGGCACGGCGAACGCGGCGGTGGCCGCGTGGCCGATGATCCGGTCGACCGGCCGGCCGGGGCGACAGGCCGCCCAACAGCCCAGCGCGAGCGCGGCGGCGACGGTCAGGACGAAGGCGACCGAGCCGAGCAGCAGTGTGTTGGGGAACGGGTCGGCGAGCAGGTCGGTCACCTTCTGGCCGCGCGCGGACGTGCCCAGGTCGCCGGTGGGCAGGGCCGTCATCCAGTCCCAGAAGCGCGCCCACAACGGCCGGTCGAGGCCGAGAAGATGGCGTCTGGCCACCACGTCGGCGGCACTGTCCCCGCGTTCCGAGGTCGCCGTGGCCGCGTCGCCGGGCAGCGCCTCCACCGCGACGAACACCACAGCGAGAAGCACCGCGAGCATCAGGGCCCGCCGTGCCACGGCCATCGCGATCCACACGGCGACGCGCACGGCGAACGGGCCCTCGCGACGTGGCGCGGTGGCCGCCCCCGGGCGGGCGGGGGCGGCCACCGTTTCCTCCTCGGCCGTGCGGCTCAACTCAGCCACACATTCTCGAGCTGGACCCGGCCGTAGCCCGGGAGCTTGGGCAGGTTACGCACCTTGGCGACGGCGAGGTCGATGCCGTCGGCCATGCCCCACAGCAGATAGCCGGACTCGTCGAACTCGATCTGCTGGAGCTCGTGCAGGGCCGTGGCGCGTGCCGTCTCGTCGGCTGTGCCGATGACCTTGCGGTAGGAGGCGTCGAATGCCTTGTCGTCGAAGCCGGCCTCGTTCTGCCCGGCCTCGCTGACCAGGGTCTTGGAGGCGAAGAAGACCACGGAGTCGTTGGTGCCCCAGTACGTGGTGTACAGGTCGCCCTTGAGCCAGGTCTTCTCGTAGAACGCGCCGGACTCCTGCTTGTCGACCTTGAGCTTGATGCCGGCCTCGCGCGCCTGGGCGGCGAGCAGCGTGGCGGACTCGGCGAGGCCGGAGATGTCCTCGGTGGTCACCAGGTCGTAGGTCTTGGTGAGGTCGAACTTCGCGTCGGCGAGCAGCTGCCTGGCCTTGGCGAGGTCGCGCTTTCGCTGCGGGATGTCCTTGGCGTAGTGCGGGTCGCCGGTGCCCATGATGTCGTTGGCGACGGTACCGTACCCGGACAGGACCTGCTTGACCATGGCGTCGCGGTCGACGGCCAGGCGCAGCGCCTCGCGCACGCGCGCGTCGGCGAACGGGCCGCTCTTGGTGCGCATGACGAGGGGCATCGACATGTCGTTGGGGCGGCGGACGACCTGGACATCCTTGCGGGACTCGGCGGTACGGGCGGCGACGGCGCCGACGTTCGAGGCGACGTCGATCTGGCCGCCGAGCAGCGCGCTGGACATCGCCTGGGGGGTCTCGAACATGGTGACCTCGACGGCGTCGAGGTGGACCGTGCCGCCGTACCACTGGTCGTTGCGGACGAGGCGGGCGTTGCCGCCGCGGTACCAGTCGAGCTTGAACGGGCCGGTGCCCGGCGCCTTCTCCAGCTCCTTGTCGGGGGTGTCCTTCTTCAGGACGAACGTCGTCAGGCGGGTCAGCAGGGGCAGTTCGGCGTTGGCGTAGTCGGAGACGAGGACGACGGTGTCGTCGCCCTCGGCCTTGATGTTCTTCGCCTCGATGCCGGGCAGCCGGGCGGCGCCGGAAGGGGTGCCCCGCAGCCGCTGGAGCGACCAGACGACATCGGCGGCGGTGACCGGGGTGCCGTCGTGGAAGGCCGCACCCTTGGCGATCTTGAAGCGCCAGGTCTTCAGGTCCCCGGAGTGCTCCCAGGAAGTGGCCAGGCGGGGCTTGGTGTTGGGCCCCGCACCGGGCACGGTGAGTGTGTCGTACACCAGGGCGAGGATCAGGTAGTCGCTCTCGTTGCCCTGCGTGCCGTGCGGGTCACGGGTGAGGGCGCTGGCCCGTCCCAGGGCTCCGATGCGCAGGGTGCCGCCCTTCTTGGGCTTGTCTCCCGCGGCGGCCGGTTCGGCCGAGGTGTCGTCGCCCCCCGAACAAGCGGCCAGCAGTGCTGTCGCGCCTGTCGCTCCGCCAGCCCACAGCACTTGGCGCCTGGTGATGTTCACGTACGTCCTCGATCCGATCTCACAGGAAACGAAAAGTTCTTAGGGTTGCCTACCCTAACGAGAGCCGTTTCCGCAAGATGGCGTAGTAGCGGCCCACCAGGCAAGCCGCAGGCCGATCGTCGACAACTGGCCGGTGACGATGGGGTGATGACGGTGTTTCAGTCAGAGAAAGCTAGTAAGGTTTGCCTAACCTAACTTAGATGCTAGCGTTCGGCCCGTTCACAGCGCAGGCACAGCCAACCCCCCACGCACCCCCAGAGAACGGGATCTCTTTGCCATGAGCACGGCAGCCGCACCTGTCCGCACGCTCGATGCCCACTCCGTGGGCGAACTCCGCCAGGCAGCGGAGAAAATACTGGGCGAGTTCGGGACATCCGCCACGTCCGAGGCCCTGTTGAAGCGCGTCGCCCAGGCCGCCGACGCCTTCGGCGACACACTCCGCCACCACTGCCGCCCCGTCGACACGGCCGACGGCCTGTACGTCCTCGCGGGACTCGACGTCGACGACCACGATCTCGGCCCCACACCGACCAGTTGGGCCGGGGCGGGCGACAGCGGCGCCCCGCACGACATCACCCTGCTCCTGCTGGCCACCGTGATGGGCGACCCCATCGCCTGGGAGGGGCAGCAGGACGGCCGCTACGTCCACAACATCGTCCCCTCCCCCGGGCACGAGGACGAACAGACCGGCGCCAGCAGTACGGTGCTGCTCAGCCCGCACACCGAGGACGCCTTCCACCCCGGTCGCGCGCATCTGCTGATGCTCAACTGCATGCGCAATCCGGACAACATCGCGACCACCGCCGCCAGCATCCGCCAGGCCGAGCTGGACGAGGCCGACATCGGCCTGCTGACCCGGCCGTCACTGCCGATCCTGCCGGACGACGCCTACGCCGAGGCCCAGGGCTTCGACGGTGGCACCCCGCCCCGCGTACCGACCCTCTTCCACGCCCGGGACGGGCTGACGCTGCGGTTCGACCCGGCGTACACCCCGCTGGAGGACGCCTCCCCGGCGCACCGGGCCGCCTACGCGCGCCTGGCGGCCGAACTCTCCCGCGTCTCCCGCGCGGTGAGCCTGAACCCCGGCGAGGTCCTCGTCGTCGACAACGACCTGGTGGTGCACGGCCGGGTCCCCTTCCGGGCCCGTTACGACGGCACCGACCGCTGGCTCAAGCGTGCCTCCGTACGGGTTCCCGGGCGCCGCTCCCGCCCGCTGTCCGAGGCCCACGAGCACGGATACGGCCAGGCGGTCCTGGAAGCGCACGGCGACCGTGCCGCCCGTCGAGCGCACGCGAGCTGAGCACCCGGCCACCGCCCGGACCCCCACGCCCAGGAGGAACACGACCATGACCGACCTCACCACCACCCCCGCCGACGACCGGAGCCTGCGCATCCTGTCCACCGGCGACCTGGCCGGAATCGACATATCCCTGGCCGATGTCGTCGAGACCGTCGAGGGCGCCTACCGCACCCTGCACGCCGGACAGTCCGACAACCCCCGCAAACTGACGGTCAAGCCCGCGGACGAGCACTCGGTCGCCTACGCGATGCTCGGCCGGGACGGCTCCCGCGACGTCGTCGCAATCAAGACCTCGTACAAGCACGGCCTGGGCAAGGGCCGCGACGAGCAGCACTACTACACCTCCCTGACCATCTACGACGACGTCACGGGACTGCCGTTGGCGATGATGGACTGCTCGCGCATCGGCTCGCTGCGCACCCCGGCGGTCTCCGCGCTGCTCGCCCGTGAGTGCGCGGCGCCCGGCGCGCGCAGCGCCCTGGTCATCGGCACCGGGACACAGGGGCGGCTCGCGCTGCCGTTCCTGCTCACCACCCTGCCGGACCTCGACCGGCTGATGCTGTCCGGCACCCACCCCGAGGGCATCACCGCGGTGCGCGAGCAGTTGCGGTCGTACTTCCCCGACCGTGAGGTGGAGGTCGTCACCGATCTGCGGGGCGCCGCCGGGGAGGCCGACGTCATCGTGGCGACGGCGGGCGGGCACACCCCGGCCGCCGTCGAGGCGGACTGGCTGAAGCCCGGCGTGCTGTCCGTGCTCGTCGGTCACGGACTCGCGCCGTCCACCCTGCACCGCGCCGACCGGGTCATCGCCACCAGCGAGGCCCAGATGAACGTCACCGGCACCGACATGGCGGACGCCGACGGCAAACTCCCCGCGGTCGACACGGAGTTCCCGCCGGTGCTGGCGGGCGTGACGGCGGCACGCGGCTCGGCGACGGAACGGATCTTCGCGTACAACAGCGGTCTGGTCGTCACCGACATCGCCCTGGGTCACCGGTTCGCGCAGCTCGCACTGGCGCAGGGGCTCGGTACGGAGGTGGCGCTGTGGCGGTGAGCGCTGCCCCCTCCGCCGGTCCCTCGCTGCCCGCGCTGCCCGATCCCGCGACCGACGCGGTGCTGGGCAGCGGGCTGCTCGAAGAGCTCTCGTACGCGTTCGGCGGGCCGTTCCACCTCCTGCTGCCCGACGCCTTCGACGCGAACCTGCGGGCGATGCGCGCGGCCCTCGACGAGGCGGGTGTGGACGGGTTCGTGTACTTCGCGAAGAAGGCGAACAAGGCCGCGGTGTGGGTGGAACGCGCCGCGGCCGGGGGCGCGGGGGTCGACGTGGCCTCCCTGGGCGAGCTGCGGGAGGCACTCGGGCACGGGATGCGCGGCGAGCACCTCGTCGTCACCGGACCTGCCAAGGACGACCTGCTGCTGCGCCTCGCGGTCCAGCAGGGCGCGTTGATCGCCGTGGACACCCTGGACGAACTGGACGCGCTCGTCGCGACCGTGGTGAGCGGAAGGGTCCGGCCGGCCCGGGTGCTGCTGCGGTGCCTGCCGGGCACCCAGCCGCACAGCCGGTTCGGCATGGACGACGCCGAGTTGGCCACCGCCCTGGACCGGTGCGTCCACGCGGGCGAGGCGGTACGCATGGAGGGCTTCAGCTTCCATCTGTCCGGATACGCCGTCCAGGCGCGGGCCGATCTCGCCGGGCGGCTGCTCGAACTGTGCCTCAAGGCCCGCGTGCTGGGCCTCGAGGCGAGCCGGATCAGCATCGGCGGCGGGCTGCCGGTCGCCTACACCGACGCCGACAACTGGCACACCTTCCTCGGCGAGCAGCACGGCGGGCACTACCACGCGGGCCGGACCTTCGACCCCGCGGACTTCTACCCGTATCACTCCCCGGTCGCCGGAGCGGACGCGCTGCGCGCCCTGCTCGCCGCCCGCCCCGAGGGGTACGACCAGAGCCTCGCCGACTTGTTGAACGACTCCGGAGTGGTCCTGCTGCTGGAGCCCGGACGGGCGCTGCTCGACAAAGCCGGCGCAAGCGTGTTCCGGATCCAGGGCGTCAAGGAGCGCGTCGGGTACCGGCTGCTGACCGTGGACGGCACGAGCCTGAGCCTGTCCGAACAGTGGTTCAACAGCGAGTACCTGCCCGAGCCGCACCTGTTCTCGCTCGGCGCGGTCGCACCCGTGGGCACCTACCCAGCGGCCGTGGGCACCTACCCGGCGGCCGTCGGCGCGGCCACCTGTCTGGAGTCGGACATGCTCACCTGGCGGAAGATCCCCTTCCCCCGGCGGCCACGCGTCGGCGACCTGCTCGTCTACCCGAACACGGCCGGCTATCAGATGGACTCCAACGAGTCGCCCTTCCACGACCTGCCCCTGCCGCCCAAGGTCGTCATCGATCGCACCGAGCGCCCACGTCCGCGCTGGCGCCTCGACCGCCACTTCGCCTGACCTCCCCGCACATGCCCGACACCCCCACGTCGCCCGACTCCCCCAGGAGCCTTCGCATGCCCGGAGCACTTCAGCGCCCCGCCGTGGTCTCCCGCGTCTCCGACCTCATCGGACACACCCCTCTCCTCGAACTCGCCGCCACCGAGACCGGCAGCCGACTGCTGCTGAAGCTGGAGATGTTCAACCCGACCGGCACCGCCAAGATCCGGATGGCCCAGCAGATGATCACCGACGCCGAGGCACGCGGCGAACTGCGGCCCGGCGGCCGGATCATCGAGTCGACCTCCGGCAACACGGGCCTCGGACTCGCCGTCGTCGCCGCCGAACGCGGCTACACCTTCACCGCCGTCGTCGACCACCACGCCAGCGCCGACAAACTGCGCGCCATGAAGGCCATGGGCACGGAACTCGTGTACGTCGACGACGACGGCGGCTCCGAGGACCTGGCCACCGCCGCGCGCGAGGAACTCGCCGAGGAGATGGCACGCGGCCAGGACAACACGATCTTCACCGAACAGCACAACAACCCCAGCAACGGCGTCGGTTACTTCCCCGTCGCCCATGAGCTCCACGAGGCGCTCGACGGCAGGCTCGACGTGCTCGTCGGCGCGGTCGGCACCGGCGGCGGTCTCTGCGGCACGGCACGTGAACTGCGTACGCTCATACCCGACTTCACGACGATAGGCGTCGAGCCCAAGGGATCGATCGCGTTCGGCGGGCCCGCGCACGACTACTACCAGTCCGGCACCGGCACCCCCGAGGGCGCCGAGATCGGTGCGCTCGTCGACTTCGGGCTCATCGACGAGGGTGTCAAGGTCGGCGATGTCGAGGCGTTCGCCACCTGTCGTGCCGTGGCCCGCACCGGACTGCTCATCGGCGGCTCGGCGGGCGGTGTCGTGCACGAGGCGCTGACCCGGCTCGCCGCACTGCCGCCGGGCACGACTATGGTCGCGCTCGTCAACGACGGCGGGGAGAAGTACCTGGACACGGTGTTCAACGACGACTGGATGCATGCCCGCGAACTGCTCGCTCCCGCGACCGAACGGGAAATCGACGAGCTCCTCACCAAACTCCGCAGGAACCGATGACCCTCATGCCGGCCACTCTCCTCCGTGACGCCCGCGCGCTCGCCACCCTCGCCGTGCCGCTCGTCCTCACCCAGCTCGCCCAAGTCGCGCTGACCACCACCGACACCGTGATGATGGGCCTGCTCGGCACCCGGGAGCTCGCGGCCGGCGGCCTCACCATCGTGATCTTCAACCAGTTGCGGACCATGGGCGTCGGCCTGGTCACCTCCGTGGGCAACCAGATCGCCGCCGCGGCGGCCCGCGCGGAGAACGCCACCGAGGCCGAGCGGGGGAAGGCGCGCGAGGACGTCCGCGGGATCGTCCGGGCGAGTCTGGCCGTGGCCACACTCGCCGGTGTCGCCGGGGCCGTCCTCATGATCCTCGTCGGCCGGTGTCTGGGCCTGCTCGAGCAGGACGCGGCCGTCGTCGACAGCGCCCGGACGATGCTGTTCGCGCTGGCGCCCGGACTGCTGCCCTGTCTCTGGTTCCAGGCCATCCGCCAGTTCACCGTCGGGATGCGTCGCCCGCAGGCGCTGCTCCAGATCACCGTGGCGTCCATCGCCGTCAACGCGGGCCTCAACTGGGTTCTGATCCACGGCACTTGGGGCCTGCCGAAGCTCGGCCTCACGGGCATCGGCGTCGCCACGTCAACCGTCTACCTGCTGTCTTTCCTCGCCCTGTACGGCTCGGCGCGACGGGACGCCGAGCTGGCACCGCTGCTCAGCCTGAACGTCGCCAAGGCCGACCCGGCGACGGTCGGGCGTCTGGTCGGCCTCGGTGTCCCGATCGCGGCCACCTACGGCTCGGAGGCCGGGTTCTTCTCGCTCACCGCGCTGATGGCCGGCTCCTTCGGGCCGGCCGCGCTGGCCGCGCACACGGCCGTCAACCAGCTCGTCTACATCGTCTTCCAGGTGGCGGTCGGCCTCTCCCACGCCGCGTCCATCAACGTCAGCCGCGAACTCGCCCTCGGGCGCGTCGACAACGCCCGGCGTATCAAGAACACCGCGCTGGCCTGCGCCGCGGCCGTGATGACGGTCGTGGGCGTCGTCTACGTCACGCTGCCGGGTCTGGTGCTGGCCCCGTTCCTGGACTCGGGCTCCGACCGGGCGCTCGACATCGCCACGCACCTGCTCATGGTCACCGCGTTCCTGCAGTTCTTCGACTGCGCGCAGAACATCGGTGTCGGACTGCTCCGCGGCCTCGACGACACCAAGAGCGGCTTCCGGATCACGCTGATCGGCTACTGGGCCGTCGGGCTGCCCGCCGCCTGGCTGGGGGCCTACCCACTCGGCCTCGACACCGTCGGCATCTGGCTCGGTCTGCTCACCGGCCTCGCCACCACCGCCGTACTCCTGCTGCGCCGCTACTCGGCCTCCCTCACCGCCCGCACCGCCGCCGCTCCGGCACCCGCTCCCGCCTGACCGAGTGGGGGTGCCGTGGTGCCGCGGACCTCGAGGGCCGGGGCGGTGAGGACGACCTCGCCCGGGCGGGCGGGGTCGGCGATCCGGTCGAGCAGACACTGCGCGGCACGGCGGCCGACGTCATGACCGGCGCTGTCCACGGTGGTGAGCCACAGGTGCCGCAGCCGGGAGAGGTAGGTGTTGTCGTAGCCGACGAGGGAGAGGTCGCGCGGCACCTGGAGGCCGAGTTCCTCGGCGGCCGAGAGGGCGCCGACGCAGGCGATGTCGTTGAACGCGAAGACGGCGGTGGGCCGTTCGCGGGCGCTGAGCAGCCGGACCGTGGCACGGTAGCCGCCCTCCTCGGTCAGGTCGCCCTGCTCCACGACCGCCTCCGCGGCCAGTCCGTGCTCGCGCATGACCGCCTCGAAGCTGCGGCGGCGCAGCTCACCGACCACCCCCCGCCCCGCGATGTGCGCGATCCGGCGGTGACCGAGGCCGATGAGATGCTCGGTGGCCAGGCGGGCGCCGCGCTCGTCGTCGTTGGCGACGACGTCGACACCGGGCAGCTCGGGCTCCCGGGCGCCCGCGACCACGGTGGGAATCTGCCCGGCCGCCGTCCGCAACGCCTCGGCGGCCGGCAGGGTGCCGACGGCGATCAGACCATCGACACGCAGGTCCACGAAGGTACGGGTGAGGTCCTCGCCCAGACGCCGGTTGAGATGGCCGTCGGCGAGCAGCATGTGCAGGCCCGAGTCGTGCAGCCGCGAGTTGAGACCGTCCAGCAGCTCCACGAACCAGGGGTTGCGCATGTCGTTGAGGAGCACCCCGACCGTGCGGGTGCGCCGCTCGCTGAGGCTGCGCGCCGCGGCGTTGGGCCGGTAGCCGAGCTCCTCGACGGCGGCCAGCACGGCCTGCCGCTTCTCGTCGCGGACCTGGTCGGAGCCGCGCAGCACGAGGGAGACCAGCGACTTCGACACTCCGGCTCGCTCGGCGACATCGCGAATCGTCGGTGCTCTCATGGTCTGCGTGGCTCCATTCCTGGACCGTTCCATATGGCGGGCGAGCTTGTCAAAGGGCTTGACACGCACTGCAGCGGCCTTCAGTGTGAGCCGAGAAATCGTTGGACCGGTCCAAAGAGGGGCAGTCATGGTGCGTACGCTCGGCGTTGCCGTCGTGGGGTTCGGCTGGATGGGACGGGTGCACACCCAGGCGTACGCCCGCGTGCCCCACCACTTCCCCGCGCTGTCCGTGCGGCCCGAACTGGTCGCCGTCGCCGACGAGGTGCCGGGCCGGGCGGAGGAGGCCGCGGCCCAGTACGGCTTCGCCGCCGCCCACCGCGACTGGCGCGAGGTGGCCGCCGATCCCCGGGTCCAGGCGGTGAGCATCGCCGCGCCGAACTTCCTGCACCGCGAGATCGGCCTCGCCATGGCCGAGGCGGGCAAGCACATCTGGATCGAGAAGCCGGTGGGACTGACCGCCGAGGACGCCCGGGCCGTGTCGGACGCGGTCACCAAGGCCGGGGTCCAGGGCACGGTCGGCTTCAACTACCGGGGCGCGCCCGCCGTCGCCGCCGCCCGCGAACTGATCGCCTCCGGCGAGATCGGCATCGTCACCCATGTCCGCATCCGGCTGTTCAGCGACTACGCGGCCCATCCCGAGGGCGCTCTGACCTGGCGCTACGAGCGGGAGCGCGGCGGCAGCGGCGTCCTCGGCGACCTGGCCTCGCACGGCGTCGACCTGGCGCGCTTCCTGCTCGGCGAGATCGAGGCACTGACCGCCGACACCGCGATCTTCCTGCCTCGCCGGGCCCGCCCGACCGGCGCCACCGCCGGTCACACCCGCGCGACGGGCGGCGAACTCGGCCCGGTGGAGAACGAGGACTACGTCAACTGTCTGCTGCGCTTCGCCTCCGGTGCGCGGGGCGTGCTGGAGGCCTGCCGGGTCTCGGTCGGCGAGCAGAACAACTACGGCTTCGAGGTGCACGGCACCAAGGGCGCGGTCTTCTGGGACTTCCGGCGCATGGGCGAACTGGGCGTCAGCAGGGGGACGTCGTACCAGGACCAGCCCGTCAGCACGGTGTACGTCGGCCCCGGGGACGGCGAGTACGCCGCCTTCCAACCGGGTTCCGCCAACAGCATGGGCTACGACGATCTCAAGGTCATCGAGGCCCACCACTTCCTGCGGTCGATCGCCGAGAACACCCCGTACGGCGCGACGCTGGCCGACGCGGTGCACAGCGCGGCCGCACTGGACGCGATGTCCCGCTCCGCCGAGCGGGGCACGTGGGTGCCTCTGGCATGACGGGCCGGTCGCGACGGCCGGAATCCGTCATCGCGTCCATGAAGGAAGGCCTCTGAGCGACTTTCTGTTATCGGCCGCGTTCCACGACGTCTCCTGTGTGCAGGCATCCCCGGGCACCGAGCGAGCGCTAGGAACCACGTCATTGACTGCTCCCCTCCTTGAAGGGAGGGGATTCCTTCCTTCAGGGCTGAGCGGGGATTCCTGGCTCAGGCTGCCTCTGGGAGCAGCGCTCCCGGTGGTCTTACGCCCTCAAC
>NZ_JBVKBU010000015.1:0-253964 GCF_055638955.1 Streptomyces sp. NPDC111507
CGGCGTCATCGAGCAGACCCGCCGGCACGCGGCCGTCGCCGCACTGCTGCGCGTCCCGCACGTGGTCCTCGCCGTCAACAAGATGGACCTCGTCGAGTACAAGGAGTCCGTCTTCGCCGCGATCGCCGAGGAGTTCACGGCGTACGCCTCCGAGCTGGGCGTTCCCGAGATCACCGCGATCCCGATCTCGGCGCTCGCCGGTGACAACGTGGTGGACGCCTCCGCGAACATGGACTGGTACGGCGGCCCGACGGTTCTGGAGCACCTGGAGACGGTCCCGGTCAGCCACGACCTGGGGCACTGCCACGCCCGTCTGCCCGTGCAGTACGTGATCCGCCCGCAGACCGCCGAACACCCCGACTACCGGGGGTACGCCGGTCAGATCGCCGCCGGTAGCTTCCGGGTCGGCGAGAGCGTGACCGTGCTGCCCTCCGGGCGCACCACGAAGGTCGCCGGGATCGATCTGCTGGGCAAGCCCGTCGACGTGGCGTGGACCCCGCAGTCGGTGACCCTCCTGCTGGAGGACGACATCGACGTCTCACGCGGCGACCTGGTCGTGCCGAGCAAGGACGCGCCCCCGACCACGCAGGACGTCGAGGCGACCGTCTGCCACGTGGCCGACCAGCCGCTCACCGTCGGCCACCGGGTGCTGCTCAAGCACGGCACCCGCACGGTGAAGGCGATCGTCAAGGACATCCCGTCCCGGCTGACGCTCGACGACCTGTCGCTGCACCCGCACCCGAGTCAGCTGGTCGCCAACGACATCGGCCGCGTCAAGATCCGTGCCGCCGAGCCGCTTCCGCTCGACTCGTACGCCGATTCCCGGCGCACCGGCGCGTTCATCCTGATCGACCCGGCGGACGGCACCACGCTGACCGCGGGCATGGTCGGCGAGTCGTTCGCCGCGCCGCAGCCGGTCAAGGACGAGGGCGACGACGACGGGTGGGACTTCTGACATGACGTCCACCGACTTCTACTCCACGTTCGCCAAGGAGGGCGGCCGCGTCGGCAGCGGCGCCCTCGGCAGCGGGCAGGGCGGAGTGGCGCGATGTGCGTAATGACGTACGCGCACTGCCTGCGCGCCCCGTCCCCCCACCCGACGTCCCGGATGCGACGACGAAGACCTGCCGACCTCCCGGCCACGACCTGAGATCGTGACCGCCGGGCCAACGAGAGGAACCCCTCCCGTGCCTGCCATCCGCTCGACCTTTGTACGCCGCGGCATAGCCGCCGCCGTCGCACTGCCCCTGCTCGCGCTCGCCGCCTGCAGCTACGGCTCCGAGAAGAAGACCGACTCCTCCTCGAAGGAGAACGTCGCCGCCGGGTCCTCGAAGATCGAGGGTCTGGACACCGTGAAGATCGGCTACTTCGGCAACCTCACGCATGCGACCGCGCTGGTCGGCCGCCAGGAAGGCCTCTTCCAGAAGGCGCTGGGCGGCACGAAGGCGGAGTACTCCATCTTCAACGCGGGCCCCTCCGAGATCGAGGCGCTGAACTCGGGCTCGATCGACATCGGCTGGATCGGCCCCTCGCCCGCGATCAACGGCTTCACCAAGTCCCAGGGCAAGAGCCTGCGCATCATCGGCGGTTCGGCGTCCGGTGGCGTGAAGCTCGTGGTGAACCCGAAGAAGATCACGTCCCTGAAGGACGTCAAGGGCAAGAAGATCGCGACCCCGCAGCTCGGCAACACGCAGGACGTGGCGTTCCTCAACTGGATCGCGGAGCAGGGCTGGAAGGTCGACGCACAGAGCGGCAAGGGCGACGTCTCGGTCGTCCGTACGGACAACAAGATCACCCCGGACGCCTACAAGTCCGGCTCCATCGACGGCGCCTGGGTGCCGGAGCCGACCGCGTCCAAGCTGGTCGCCGAGGGCGGCAAGGTACTGCTCGACGAGGCCTCCCTGTGGCCCGACAAGAAGTTCGTGATCACGAACATCATCGTGTCGCAGAAGTTCCTCAAGGAGCATCCGAAGGTCGTCGAGGCCGTACTGAAGGGCTCGGTCGACACCAACAAGTGGATCAACGCCAACTCCGACCAGGCGAAGGCCGCGGCCAACGCCCAGCTGAAGGTCGACTCCGGCAAGGAGCTCCCGGCGAACGTGCTCGACCCGGCCTGGAAGTCCATCCAGATCACCAATGACCCGCTGGCCTCCACCCTCAACACCGAGGCGGAGCACGCGGTCAAGGCGGGCCTGCTGGAGAAGCCCGACCTGAACGGGATCTACGACCTCACGCTCCTGAACAAGGTCCTGGGGGCCGCGGGCGAGAGCACGGTCGACGACGCCGGTCTCGGCGTCAAGTAAGGACCCACACCGATGAGTTCCCAGGAGGTGACGACCATGGCCACAACCCTCGCCAAGGCCGCCGACGGCGCCGAAGTGACGGAGCACGCCGCCCGGATCGAGCATGTCTCGAAGTCCTTCGCCGGACCGGCGGGGCCCCAGCTCGTCCTCGACGACATCACCCTCGATGTCGCGCCGGGCGAGTTCGTCACCCTCCTGGGGGCCTCGGGGTGTGGAAAGTCGACGCTGCTCAACCTGGTCGCGGGCCTCGACGCCCCGACCGCGGGCAACATCACGACCAACGGGCGTCCGGCCCTGATGTTCCAGGAGCACGCCCTCTTCCCGTGGCTGACCGCGGGCAAGAACATCGAGCTCGCGCTGCGGCTGCGCGGTGTCGCGAAGTCCGACCGCCGCGACCGGGCGGAGGAGCTGCTCGAACTCGTCCGGCTGAAGGGCGCGTACGGGAAGCGGGTGCACGAGCTGTCCGGCGGTATGCGCCAGCGCGTCGCGATGGCCCGCGCGCTCGCCCAGGACAGCCAGATCCTGCTGATGGACGAGCCGTTCGCGGCGCTGGACGCCATCACGCGGGACGTCCTGCACGACGAACTGACCCGGATCTGGCGCGAGACCCAGCTGTCCGTCCTCTTCGTCACCCACAACGTGCGTGAGGCGGTGCGGCTGGCCGAGCGGGTCGTCCTGCTGTCCTCGCGCCCCGGCCGGGTGGCCCACGAGTGGCGGGTCGACATCCCGCAGCCGCGTCGTATCGAGGACGCGGCCGTGGCGGAGCTGTCCGTCGAGATCACCGAACAACTGCGTGGGGAGATCCGCCGCCATGGCCAGCACTGAGACGAAGGCCGACGCGGCCGGCCGGCCCGTCAAGGACAACCCCGGCAACGACATGGCGGGCCTGGAAGCGGGCCTCGACGCCCTGGAGACGACCGCGCATTCGGGCCGGCCCACCTTCCGCCAGACCTTCGTCGAGAAGATCCTGCCGCCACTCGTCGCCATCGCCCTGGTGCTGGTGGTGTGGCAGGCGCTGATCTCGTTCAAGGTCGTCACCGACCCGAGCAAGCTGCCCTCCCCGTCCGACGTCTGGGGCGAGGTCAAGGACGCCTGGCTGCAGGGCACGCTGCTCGACTACATCTGGACGAGTGTCTCGCGCGGTCTGCTCGGGTTCCTCTTCGCCCTGGCGATCGGTACCCCGCTGGGTCTGCTGGTGGCCCGGGTGAAGTTCGTCCGCGCCGCGATCGGCCCCATCCTCTCCGGGCTCCAGTCGCTGCCCTCCGTGGCCTGGGTGCCGCCGGCCGTCATCTGGCTGGGCCTGAACAACTCGATGATGTTCGCGGTGATCCTGCTCGGCGCCGTCCCCTCCATCGCCAACGGCCTGGTGTCGGGCGTGGACCAGGTGCCGCCGCTGTTCCTGCGGGCGGGCCGCACGATGGGCGCGACGGGCCTGCGCGGGACCTGGCACATCGTGATGCCGGCCGCGCTGCCCGGCTATCTGGCCGGTCTGAAGCAGGGCTGGGCGTTCTCCTGGCGCTCCCTGATGGCGGCGGAGATCATCGCCTCCTCCCCCGACCTGGGCATCGGCCTCGGTCAGCTGCTGGAGAACGGCCGCACCGCCAGTTCCATGTCGATGGTCTTCCTCGCCATCTTCCTCATCCTGTTCGTCGGTATCGCCATCGACCTGCTGATCTTCAGCCCGCTGGAGCGATGGGTGCTGCGCAGCCGCGGTCTCCTGGTGAAGAGCTGAGCCCGTCATGACGAGTCGTCCGGTCCTCCTGGTCATCGCCCACGGCAGCCGCGATCCGCGGCATGCCGCGACGGTGCACGCCCTCGTACGGCGTGTGCGGGCCCGGCGTCCGGGCCTGCGCGTGGAGACCGGCTTCCTCGACTTCAACATCCCCTCGGTGCCGGCGGTGCTGGAGTCCCTGGCGGCGGAGGGCGTACGCGATGTGGTCGCCCTCCCTCTCCTGCTCACCCGCGCCTTCCACGCGAAGGCGGACATCCCGGCGGTCCTGCGGGAGGCCCCGGCGCGGCTGCGCATCCGCCAGGCGGAGGTGCTCGGTCCCTCCCCCCTGCTGACGGCGGCGCTCGAACGCCGGCTGTACGAGGCGGGGCTGACTCCCGCCGACAAGTCCTCGACGGGGGTCGTGCTGGCCTCCGCGGGGTCCACCGACCCGGAGGCGATCGCGGTGATCGCAGAAATCGCGCGGGAGTGGCGGCACACCGGTTGGTGCGCCGTGCGGCCCGCGTTCGCCTCCGCATCCCTTCCGCGTACCGAGGACGCGGTGCGTGAACTGCGCGCCCTCGGCTGCGCCCGTGTCGCCGTCGCCCCCTACGTCCTGGCCCCCGGCTTCCTCCCGGACCGCATCGCCCGCGGCGCCGCCGAGGCGGACGTACTGGCCGACGTACTGGGCCCGGCGCCGGAGGTGGCACGGGTCCTGCTGGAGCGGTACGACGAGGCACGCGTCCCGGTGCCGGTGGCGCTCGGCGCCTGAACGGTCATGCCTTGGTGGTGGCCGTCACGGTGACCGCCGGTCCCGTGCCCGCCGCCGTCACCGTCGCGATCGTGACGGTGTACGAGGTGCCCGGCCTGAGGCCGCCGATCACCCGGAACATGCCCTTCGCCGAGGGCTGGCCGACCAGCGCGTCCCGGCCCGTGACGTCGATCGGTGCGCGGCCGTCGGAGACGGTGACGCGGTAGCCGACGACCTTGGCGTCGCCGGTCGCCGTCGGCGGGGTCCAGGCCACGGTGGCCGCGGTGGACGCCGTACGCAGCTTGGGGCCGGTCGGTGCGCCCGGCAGCGCGGTCACGGCGGTCGGGGTCAGCGGGAGCGAGGCGAGCGACGGGGCACTGGCGCCGTGGGCGTTGCTCGCGGTGACGGTGACCGTGAGCGGGCCGGCTGACGCGGGCAGTCCACCGATCCGTACGACCGCCGTGCGCTTGAACTCGGCCGCGCCGACGGCCTGTTCGAGCACCTGGCGCCCGGACGCGTCGTACGCCCGCGCCGTGTAACCGGTCACCGGTGAACCGCCGTCCACGAAGCTCGGGTTGAAGGTGACGTACAGGGCGTCGACGCCCGCCGTGCTCGTACCGACGCGGGAGGGTGCCTCCGGGGTGGAGACGGCGCCGACGCGGCGGTTCAGCAGTCCGCGGTGGGCGGGTTCGAGTCCCGCGTTGCCGATGATCTCCGACGGTACGTCGGACGGGGCCGCCATGATCTTGTTGCCGGTCGTCACCAGGCCCTTGTTGTCGCCGTCGGCGGTTCCCTCCTCCCACCAGTTGTCCTTGACGAGGGTCGGGTCGTTGTTGCCGAGGGTGTCGCGGTAGTCGGTGTGACGGGAGGCGACGTTGGCGTACGAGGCGTTGTAGAGGACGTTGCCCTCGACCGTCTCGTAGGTGCAGCCGTTGTCGGTGTAGACGTTCTTGCCCAGGCCCCACTGGTCGTGGATGACGTTGCCGGTGACCTTCTCGCCGTCGGCCAGGGAGGTGCCCGTCAGCCCCTGGGTGTAGATGCCGCCGCCGTCGTCGAGCATCTGCATGTAGTCGAAGATCAGGTTGTCGCGGACCGTGTTGTCGTGGCTGGGGTTGGGGGTCGCCGGGTCGCCGATCTTGTCGGGCCAGCCGCCCCAGCCGAGCGAGACGGCGCTGTAGCCGACGTGGTCGATCTGGTTGTGGGCGATCGTGGTGCTCTGGGTCCAGCCGTTGAGGATCGCCACGCCGCCGTGGAACTCGCGTGGCAGTCCGTAGAGGTGATTGTCCGTCACCTGGACGCCGGAGGCGGGGTTTTGCCCGTCCACTCCACCGATCTCCAGTCCGTTGCCGGAGATGTCGGTGAAGACGCTGCCGCTGACCGTGGAGTCCTTCGAGCCGGTGCCCAGGTCGAGGCCGGACGCGCCGAGATGGGCGAAGACGTCGTCGCTGAACGCGATGCGCTGCCCGTGGGCGAAGGAGACGTTGCCCGGCATCTTGGTCCAGGACGCGAAGGGGCAGGTGCCGCCCTCGACGTACTGGCACAGGCCCTGGGTCGCCCAGCCCTTCTCGCCGGTGATGGTGTAGCCCGCCTGGATCTCGGAGAAGCCCTCGGGCCCCGAGGGGGTGAGCCAGGTGGCGTAGCTGAACTGCAGGCCGCGGAAGGCGAGGTCGTGGACGGGCGCGGCGGCCGTGCCCCGTCCGTCGATCAGTTTCTCGGCCTGTGCCGCCTCGACGTCGGCGCGCGCGAGGTTCTCGCCCTTGCGGGGCAGGTAGTAGACCCGGTGCGCGCCGCGGTCGAGGTACCACTCGCCGGGCTGGTCCAGGAGTTCGTAGGCGTTCTCGATGTACGTCGCCTTGCCGCTGTTGGTGAGGTGGCCGGGCCCGACCATGCTGACCGTGCGGCCGGGGATGTCCGGGAACTCGACGCGCTTGTTGGAGTTGTCCCAGCACGGCTGGACCATCGTGATCGTGGTGCCCTCGGCGGCGGCGATGCGGCAGCGCGGCTCGGTCCACTGGCCCAGGCCGTTGCGCTCGACGTTCCACAGGGACTCGCCGCTGGTGTAGACGAACTCGGCGTCGGAGGGGTGCTTCCAGTGCGCGAGGGCGTCGGAGGACGCCGTGTACCCGGTGGCGGTCTGGGTGAGGGTCACCGGCACGGCCCCGCGGGCGCGCTGGGCGCGCACCCCGTCGACGTACAACTGCCGGGTGTCGGTGAGGCCTTGGGGAGCGGGCGCGGACCACAGCCCCGCCCTCCCGGCGACCGGGCGCCAGCCCTGGACCTGCCGGCCACCGCTGATGACGGTGTTCCCGGTGCCCTGCCAGATCACCTGGTGACCGCCGGTGCCCGAGTCCCGGGCGTCGAGGGTGAGGGGTGCGGTCTGCCGGTACGTACCCGACGCGAGGTGGACCGTCAGGTCGCCCTTCATCCCCGTGACGCGTTGGCGGACGAGGTCGCGGGCGCGTTCCAGGGTGCGTACGGGGTGGCGGGCGGTGCCGTTCGCGTGGTCGCTCCCGCTCGGGGAGACGTAGAGGTCGAAGGACGCGGGCTGGGCGGAGGACACGGCACCCGGAATTCCGAGGGCCAGGACCGTGGAGATCAGGGTGACTAGGGCGGCTCTTCGGCGCATGGGCATGTTCCCCTCCCGTGGGATCAGCCGGTACCCAACGCCGAGAAAGGTAGGATCTATGATGCGTCACCGTCAATGAATGCGACAGAGAACGGCCCAGCTCCCTTCCCACGGACACCCATTCATCCGAGCAGTGTTCATATTCCAGACCACTGTTCAGTCGAAGGACAGTCCTCCCGTCCTCGTCCGCTTGAGCTCGAAGAAGTCCGGGTGGGCGGCGAGGACACGGAAGCTGTCGAAGAGCTCTGCCGCGCGCTCGCCCCGCGGAACGGCCCGCAGGACGGGGCCGAACCACACCGTTCCGTCGACATGGAGGGTGGGGGTGCCCACATAGCCGTCCGAGCCGGGCTCCCGGCCCGCCTCGTGACTGCGGCGTACCGCCTCGTCGTACGCGGAGTCGTGGGCCGCGGCGGCCAACGCGGCCGGGAGCCCCAGTTCGGCGAGGGAGTCGGCGACCACGGCGTCGAAGTCCTCGGCCCCCCGGTCGTGGATGCGGGTGCCGAAGGCGGTGTAGAGGTCGCGCAGCACCTTCTCGCCGTGCTGTTCGGCGGCGGCCACCGCGACCCGCACGGGACCGACGGACTTGTCGACCAACTCCCGGTACCAGTCGGGGAGTTCATTGCCCAGGTTGTGCAGGTGAAGGCTCATCACACGGAAGCGGAGGTCGAGCGGGCGGGCACGCTCGACCTCCAGCATCCAGCGTGAGGTGATCCAGGCGAAGGGGCAGGCCGGGTCGAAGTAGAAGTCGACGCGGGTGGGCGAGTCGTCCGTCCTCGGGTTCGTCATACCGTCGAGGCTAGCCAGTCAATGGCACAGAATCTCGATCCAATCCGAGGGTGATTCACTGGCCCAATCTCCCGACTCCTTGTGCGACGGGCCCTACCGCCGGGCCAGGCGTGGATCCCGGCCGCTGTGGGCGAGGGCGCGCTCGAAAGCGGGCGCGTCGTCGGGCACGGGTACCGGTTCGGCGAAGCCGTCGTACTGGCGGTACAGGTCGGCGTGCGTGTCGACGACGTCCAGGACGAACCGGGCCGCGCCGTCCGAGATCCGGAACTCCTGGCCGGTGGCCGTCGCGACGTCCCAGCCGTGCACCGCCATCTCCTTGACGATCATCGAGGCGATGTCGGCGGCGGGCATCTTCGCCATCCCGAGGTCGACCACGCCCTCCCACACCGCGGGGTCGTCCCAGGCGGTCACGGCACGGTCGAGCTGTTCGGCGTATGCCCGCGCCCAGCCGGGATCCGCCGTGAAGTCGCGGCCGGTCAGCTCCTCGGGGAGCTGCCTCCGCAGCGCACGGTGCTCCAGGCCGTGCGAGGTGTAGAGGACCCAGTGGTTCACCAGGGCGCGCAGGTCCCAGTCCGGGCAGTGCGTGGGACCGGGCTCCGCCAGCTGCGCCGCCGTGACACCGCCGGCCACCCGGGCGGCCTCGGCGGCGCATTCCACCATGTACGGGTGCACGTTCTTGTACGGATTGCTCATGCGCTCCACGCTAGGGACGCGGCGCGCCCTCCTCTTGAACAAACGCGACAGCCTCGTCCGCCATGCGTACGAGCTCCGCGACCGGCAGCGACCCCGCCGCCCTGCGCTCGCGCGCGAAGGTGTTCGCGAGCCGCTGGAGCAGCTCGTTGAGCGGGGTCGGCACACCGTGCAGCCGGCCGAGGAGGACGATCTCGCCGTTGAGGTAGTCGGCCTCGATGGTGCCGGTGCCACGGTCGAGGGACTGCCAGGAGGAGCCGCCGCCGCGTTCGGAGCCGTCGAAGGGCTCGAACCGGATCTTGTTGTCGCGGACCTTCTTCTGCTCCTCCTCGCCGGTGTACACGAGGTCGGCGGCGGCCAGCACCGCCTCGCCCTCCGCGCGCACCCGCGCGTAGAGCGCCAGGCCCTCCTCGCTGGTCAGGACGCCGCTGACCGCCTCGATCGCGTTGGCGAGATTGCCGAGCAGCTTGGCGTACTGCCAGCGCGCCACGTCCGGCACGACCGGTGCCTCGAAGTGGGCCTTCTCCAGGTCGGCCGCGATGCGGCGGGCCGTGTCGTCCGTGCCGTGCGGATGGCGGCCCAGGTGCAGGATTCCGGTGAGCGGGGTGCCCGCCGCCGACACCGCACCCGGCTCGACGAGGGTCGCGGGCAGCCAGACGCAGACCCCGTACACCCGACGAAAGCGGCGCAGCGCGATCCGGGGGCTCTCCACCCCGTTCTGCGCGCAGACCAGCGGCAGCCGTTCGGCGGCCGTGCCACCGCCCGCCACGGGGGCCGGGCCCCACGCCTCCAGGGCCGCCTCGCTGTCCTGCGTCTTCACCGCCAGGACCAGTACGTCGTCGGCGCGCAGCTCTCCGAGCGCCGCGGGTCCGTCGACCGTGAGCAGCCGGTACGTACGTGTCCCCTCCGAGGTCATGAGCCGCAGCCCGCGTGTGCGCAGCGCCTCGTAGTGCGCTCCCCGCGCGACCAGTGCCACCTCGTGGCCCGCCTCCGCCAGCCGACCGCCGATGGCCCCGCCGACCGCTCCCGCTCCGATGATGATGTAGCGCATGGGGACGAGCCTCGCACAGTCGTGTGTACCCTCCATGAAATGGTTTCGGAAAGCTTCGCCCTCGGCGGTCTGCCGCCGGTGCGGCGGCTCGGCTACGGCACCGCCCAGTTGACCGGTCCCGGCTACTGGGGGCCGCGCGGGGACGCCCGGGACGCGGTGGCCGTGCTGCGGCGGGCCGTGGGGCGCGGGGTCACCCTCGTCGACACCGCCGACAACTACGGTCCCTCGATCGCCGAGGAGCTGGTCGCCGAGGCCCTGTACCCGTACGCCGAGGGCCTGTTGATCGCGACCAAGGGCGGCGTCGTGCGCACCAGCGACCGTGCCTGGCACGTCGACGGGCGGCCCGAGCGGTTGCGGGCGATGTGCGAGGCGAGTCTGCGGCGGCTGCGGCTCGAGGCGATCGGCCTGTACCAGTTGCACCGGCTCGATCCGGCCGTGCCGATGGCCGAACAGCTGGGTGCGCTCGACGAGTTGCGCGCGGAGGGCAAGATCCGGCACATCGGGCTCGACTCCGTCACCGCCGAACAGCTGGCAGAGGCACTGCAGTTGACCGACATCGCCTCGGTCCAGAACCGCTTCAACCTGCTCGACCGCGACTCGGAACCGCTGCTGAAGCTGTGCGAGGCGCGCGGCATCGCCTTTCTGCCCTGGTTCCCGCTGGGCAACGGCTCCCTCACCGCCGACCAGGGGTGCGCCCGGATCGCCGCCGCGCACGGGGCGGCACCGGGGCAGATCGCCCTGGCCTGGCTGCTGCACCGCTCCCCGGTGCTGTGCCCGACCCCGGGCACGGGATCCCTCGCTCATCTGGAGGAGAACCTCGACGCGGGCGTGGTGCGGCTCACCGCCGAGGACATGGCGGCGCTGGGTTGACCCTGCCCCTGGGGCAAGGACCAGTACCTGAAGCAGACGCCGTACAGCGATCCGGGCGACGCCCTGGACCTCGGCGGACTGCCCCGTGATCCGGGACAACTCGCCCGTGTCGTCAGAGATCTGATCATCCATCGGGGCGAGGGCTCGCGCTTCGGCTACGTCATCCCCGAGGAACGGGTGCACGAGGACGCGGAGTCGCGTCACGCGACGGAGGTGCTGCGGATCCTCGCGGAGCGCCGGGACGCGCCGCTCACCGAACGGCGGGCGCCCGCGGAGCGGTTCGTGGGAACGTGCCGGGACTTCGCGCTGGTGCACTGCTCCCTCCTGCGGGCCACGGGGACGGCCGCCCGGCTCCGTTGTGGATTCGCCCGGTACTTCGACGCGTACTACGCCGACCACTGGGTCACCGAGTTCCGTCTGCCGGACGGCGGTTGGCGGCTGGCCGACCCTCAGGTCCACCACGAGTACGACATCGGCTTCGACCCGATGGATGTGCCCCGCGACCAGTTCCTGGTGGCCGGGGACGCCTGGCGGGCGTGCCGCGAGGGAGGGGCCGACCCCCGGAGGTTCGGCGTGTTCGACCTCAACGGGATCGAGGGTCTGTCGTATCACGGCCTGTGGTTCGTCCGCGCCGACGTCCTGCGCGACCTGGCCGCCCTCAACGGCGTCGAGCTACTGCCCTGGGACGCCTGGGGCCCGGAGATCCTCGACGACGACGCGCTCGACGCGGACGACCTCGCCCTGATCGACTCCGTCGCCGCGGCCGGCAGCGAGGACGAGCTGCGGCGCCTGTACCGGGACCCGAGGCTGACGGTCCCGGACGAGATCGTCTCGTACACCACCTATGGCGGCGTACGAAAGGTCACTCTGGGGCGGACCTGAACGGTGTGCCCTGGTGGAAGTACAGGCGCCAGCCGTCCTCCGTCCGCCGCCACAGCGAACTGCGGTGCACCCGGCGGCCGTTGTCCTCCTCCGTGTCGAAGGTGAGGTGGACCAGGTCCGGTGCGAGCTGGACGCCCTTCATCCGTGAGGCGGTGAGGGGCCGCGACCCGGGCGCGGCGTTGCCGGTCAGTTCGGCGAGGACGGAGGCGCGGTCCCACAGCCGCCCTGAACTGCCGAACTCGTAGAAGTCGGGGTGGAGCAGCACTCCCATCCGCTCCGGCGAGCGGCGCACCTCCGCGTCGAGCAGGCTCAGTTCGCCCACGATGGCGGCCTCCACGGCGGGGTTGTGCTCAGGCACCGGTCAGCTCCTCGAGTTTGACGACCGTGTTCCAGTTGCGGGTGGTGGCGGTGACGCCCTTGAGGAGCCGCGGCTTCGACAGGGCCTCGGCGAGCTTGGAGCGCCCCAGTCCGTCGGGGGCGTACAGGTAGAGCGCCCGGTCGCCGATGCGGAACTCCTCCGGCAGGAACACCGCCGGGTCGACCGAGGCGAAGCGTTCGGGGTCGACGGGGCCCGAGACGTAGGTGACGTGCAGCTGCTTGCCCTCCAGTTCGGCGGCCGGGAACGGGCACGCCTCCCGGACGGCCCTCAGATAGGCGTGGTCGCGGACCAGTACGCCGACGCCGAAACCGAAGTGCTTCTCTATGGCCTCGGCCAACTCGGCCGCCAGGGAGTCCTCGTCCCCGCGGTCGGTGGAGAAGACGGCGTTGCCGCTCTGGAGATACGTCTGTACGTCGCCGTGCCCGAGTTCCTCGATCAGGGTGCGGAGCTCGGCCATCGGCACCTTCTTGTTGCCGCCCACGTTGATCCCGCGCAGCAGTGCCGCGTACGTCGTCGTCATCCGCACACCATAGGACGGCCGTCGGGCCCAGGTGGATCAACACCCGCACCCCGGTCCCGATCGGCGACCGCACCCTGATCCGGATCCCCGAGAGGCCCGGATACGTGTAAGGGGCCCCTGTCCTCCCCAGTGCGGAGACGACGGGGTCCGCGGGGAGGAGCCGGGGGTCCCGGGGTTCACCGGGCAGCACGAGGAGACGTTCTTATCCGACCCCTACCTTCATAAGCAGAGGTGACGGCAGGGGGCTGTCACCGTGCACAAGGGGGCTGGCCCGTCATGGGGAACGGAGACATACGGGTGCGGGGCATCGCCGCGCGGGCAGGCGGCTGGAGCGCCCGGCACCGATGGGCCGCCGTGGGCATCTGGGTGCTGTTCGTCGTCCTGGCGATGGGGCTCGGCTCCGCGGCGGGCCGCGTCGACGTCAAGGAGAGCGATCAGCTCAAGGGCGAGACACACACCGCCGCGAAGATCATCGAGGACTCGGGGATCAAGGCCCCGGCCGGTGAGAGCGTCCTGATCCAGGGGAAGGACGCGAGCGTCAAGGCGACGGACGCCGACTTCCGCGCCGCCGTCACGGCCCTCGTCAAGGCCGTCGAGGGGACCGGCAAGGTCACGGACGTGACCTCCCCGTACGACACGAAGACGATCTCCAGGGACGGGCGCAGCGCGCTCGTGCAGTTCGACATGCGGGGCGACGCGGACACCGCGGGCGACCGCGTCGAGCCGGTGCTGAACGCCGTCAAGGGCGTCCAGAAGGACCACGCGGGGCTGCGGATCGAGGAGATCGGCGGCGCCAGCATGCAGAAGACCTTCTCCGACGCGTTCGGCGACGACTTCAAGAAGGCCGAGTACTCCGCGGTGCCGGTGGCCCTCGGTATTCTGCTGATCGCCTTCGGCGCCCTGGTGGCGGCGCTGCTCCCGGTGGCGCTCGCGCTCACCGCGATCATGGCGACGATGGGCCTGATGGGCATCGTCAGCCACCTCCAGCCGATGAGCGACACCGCCAACTCCGTGATGCTCCTGGTGGGTCTGGCCGTCGGCGTCGACTACTGCCTGTTCTATCTGCGCCGTGAGCGCGAGGAGCGCGAGGCCGGCCGGGACGCCGGTGCCGCGCTGCGGATCGCCGCCGCCACCAGTGGCCGCGCCATCGTCGTCTCCGGTGTCACGGTGTGCGTGGCGATGGCCGGCATGCTCTTCACCGGGCTCGCCGAGTTCGAGGCGATGGGACTGGCCTCGCTTATGGTCGTCGCGGTCGCCATGGTCGGCTCGGTCACCGTGCTGCCCGCGCTGCTCTCGCTGCTCGGCGAGCGGGTCGAGAAGGGCCGCCTGCCGTTCCTGCACCCGGACAAGCGGCGCGCCAGGGGCAAGCGCGTCCGGTCCGCCGAGGAGGGCAGCCGGTTCTGGAGCGCGGTACTGCGGGTCGTACTCGCCAAGCCCGCCGTCTCGCTGGTCGTCGCGGCCGGTGCGCTGCTGGCCATCGCCGCTCCCGCCCTCGGCATGAAGACGCAACAGCTGACGCTGGACAAGGAGTTCGGCAACTCACTGCCGATCGTGGGGACGTACAACCGGGTCAACGACGCCTTCCCGGGCGGCTCCGAACCGGCCGAGGTGGTCGTCAAGGCGCACGACATCAACGCCGCCGACGTGAAGTCCGCGCTCGCCGACTTCCGTACGCAGGCCATCAGTTCGGGTGCCTCGCGCGGCCCTGTCGACATCAAGGTGCACGCGGCGCAGAACGTCGCCTTCGTGTACGTGCCCCTCGTGGGCGGCTCCGACCAGGACAAGGCGGAGAAGAGCCTTCAGCTGCTGCGCGACAAGGTGCGGCCCGACACGCTCGGCAAGGTCGACGGCGTCCAGGCGCCGATCACCGGACAGGTCGCCGGATCGCACGACTTCAGCGACCAGTTGCTGGGCTCGGTGGCCCCGGTCTTCGCGTTCGTGGTCGTCTTCGCCTTCCTGCTGATGCTGCTCTCGTTCCGCTCGCTGACGATCGCGATCACCTCGATCGTGCTCAACCTCCTGTCGGTCGCGGCGGCCTACGGCATCCTGGTCGCCGTCTTCCAGCACGGCTGGGGCGCCTCGCTGGTCGGCGCGGAGGGCGTGGGCGCCATCATCACCTGGCTGCCGCTGTTCCTCTTCGTGATCCTCTTCGGGCTCTCGATGGACTACCACGTGTTCGTGGTCTCGCGGATCCGTGAGGCGCGGCTGCGGGGCCGGGACACCAAGGACGCGATCCGGCACGGGGTGGTCACGACGGCCGGTGTCGTCACCAGCGCCGCCGTCATCATGGTCGCCGTCTTCGCGATCTTCGGGACGCTCTCCATGCAGTCCATGAAGCAGATGGGTGTGGGCCTGGCGGCCGCGGTGCTCATCGACGCGACGATCATCCGCGGGGTGCTGCTGCCGGCCGTGATGGCGCTGCTCGGCGAGCGCAACTGGTATCTGCCGAAGTGGCTGAACCGGCTGCCGGACTTCACCCACGACGAGTCGCCGGAGGCCGCGTCCGGACCGCCGGCGGTCGAGGGCGAGAAGGTGGGCGTCTGATCTCCGCACGGTGAGGGCGTACGTGGCCGGGGCGCGCATGCCTCGGCCACGTCGCCGTACGTCGGGTCTACGCCTGACGCAGGCGCAGTTCCGCCTCGATGAGGTCGGCCGCGCGTCCGGTACCGCCCTCTCCCGCCGAGCGCTCCTGGATTTCCCGCAGGCGACGCGCCACCTCTGGATCCTCGACCACGGCGAGGACCGCCTCCCGCAGGGTGTCGGCCGTGGCCTCCGTCATCGGCAGGTGGCGGGCCACGCCCAGCGCCTGGAGCAGGTCGGCGTTGCCGAACTGGTCGACGGCCTGCGGTACGGCGACCATCGGGGTACCGGTGGCCAGCCCCTCCTGGCTGCCGCCCGCTCCGGCGTGTGTGATGAACGCGTCGGCCTGGCGGAGGATGGCCAGTTGGGGCACCCACGGGTGGACCTCCACGTTGCCGGGCACCTCCCCCAGCTCCGCGGGGTCGACGAAGCGGCCGATCTGCAGCACGACGTGCCAGCCTGGCAGCCCGCCGAAGGCCTCGACGCACATGCGGTAGAAGGCGGGCTGCTTGGTGAAGGTGGAGCCCAGCGACACGAGCAGCACCTTCTCGGCGTCCGCGGGCCGCCGCCAGTCCCCCTGCGCGGCGCGGTCGCCCTGGCAGGCGCCGACGAAGGTGTACCGCTTCTCGTCGACGCGCTCGGCGTTCGGCTGGAGTGCCTTGGGGATGAGGACCAGGCACCGGTCGGGGCGGCCCATGAAGTCCTCGACGCTCAGGTCCATGCCGTTCTCCGCGATCCAGCGCGCGAAGGTGTCGTAGAACGCCTTGCCGCGCGGGGTCCGCTTGAGCGGCTCGAACAGCGGCTTGCCGACCTCCTCGTCGTACCCCTCCCAGGCGACGAGGTTCGGGGAGAGCTGCACGATCGGGACGCCCCAGCGGTGGGCGAGCACCCGGGCCGGGTACGCGGTGATGTCGTAGAGCACCAGGTCCGGTTCGTCACCCTCGTAGGCCGCCGCGAGTTGCGGCTCGGCCTGCAGGGCGTCCGTCAGGAACGGCTCGATGTTGTCGATCAGCTCGGTCCCCCATGCCTCCGGGTCGTCGTCCGTGGGCAGGGTCGAGTGCCACAGCTTCGGCTCGGCCCCCGTCTCGGCGACCTTCTCGGCGAAGGCGGGCGGAATCGCGTACGTCACACGGTGACCGCGCGCCACGAGCTCGCGGATCACCTCGATGCTCGGGTTCACGTGCCCGTGGGCGGCGATGGAGAACATGGCGATGTGGGCGGGGCGGGTGGTCATGCGACGACCTTAGGCAAGACGAGACGTCTCGTCCGACTTGTTTTCGCTCGTGTTGACGGCCACCGCCGCCCCTCGGGGCCGGCCCTGCCCCCTCATCTCTGATAGCGGGCCAGTACCAGGTTCCCGTCCCCCACCAGCCGCTTTCTCAGTTCGGCGAGCCCGATCGCCCCGCTGTAGTACTCCTGGAACGCGGGGGTCGCCACCTTGTCCTTCCACTCCGGATAGCCGCGCACGGACTGGGCGGGGGCCGAGCGGAGGTGCGAGGCGAGGGCGGCGCCGGTCGCCCAGCCGTCCTTGGCGGTGTGCAGGGCGGGGTCCTTGAGCGCCTCGGTCCCCGTGGGCAGCATCCAGTCGCCGAGGGCGAGGCGGACCATGTTCTCCGGCCGGAGCAGGAAGTCGATGAACGCGGCGGCCTCCTTCTTGTGCGGGCTGTCGGCGGCGATGGACAGGGTCTGCGGGCTGACGCCCTGAGTGAGCCCGTCCGCGCCGGCCGGGGCGGGCAGCACCTCCCAGTCGAAGTCCTTCGGCGCCTGCTGCACGATCTGCTGGCGGTAGGAGAACCCGAGCGGCACCATCGCGTACTTCCCGCCGAAGAAGCCGGGCAGTGTGTCGGAGCCGCCCATGCCGAGCGTGGCGCTGGAGGCGCTGCGGTCCGTGTTCACCTCGTCGTGCACGGTCCTCGGCACCACCGCGTCGGCCGCGTCGAAGCGGACGGTCACCTTGCCGTCGGCGCCCCGGTGGAACAGCTGTCCGCCGGTGGAGAGGGAGAGGTTGAGCGTCGCCGAGACGGGTTCCCTGAGCGGCCAGGCGACGCCGTACCTGCCTCTGCCGCTCAGCCGCTTCGCGATCGCACGGAACTCGCCCCAGGTCCAGGGCCGTTCGGGCGTCGGAATGCGGACGCCGGACGCCTTCAGCCATCCGGTGTTGGCGATCAGGACGCGTGGCTCCTGGAGGAAGGGCACGCCGTAGACCCCGTCCCCGAAGGTCGCGGTGTCCCAACTGTGCTGCGGTATGTCGGACTTGAGCCGCGCGGGCAGCAGCGTGCGCAGATCGGCGAGATAGCCGCCGTAGGCGAAGTCCGCGAGGTCGTCCGAGGCGTCGTGGATGATGTCCGGCGCCTCGCCGCCCTCGAAGGAGGTGAGCAGCTGGTCGTGGACGCTGTCCCAACTGCCCTGGACGTACTCGACCTTGACGTCCGGATGGGTGGCGTTCCACTCCTTCACCAACGCCTTGTTCGCGGCGACGGACTCCTGCTGCCAGGCCAGGGACTGGAAGCGCAGGGTGATCCGGCCGCCCTGCGATCCACTGCCGCCACCGGAGCAGCCCGTGCCCAGCAGGAGCAGCAGCCCCATGACCAGTGCGACACATCCCCTCGCGCGCACCGGTTTCCCACGCATCGGCTTCGTGCGGATCAGCTTCCTGCGGATCGGTTTCCTGCGCATCAGCTCTTCACCGCCCCGGCGAGCATGCCGCCCGTGATCCGCTTCTGGATGATCGCGAAGACGACCAGGGACGGCAGGGTCGCGAGGGTCGCCGCTGCGGCGAGCGGGCCGAGGTCCGCGACCCCCTCCGCCCCGATGAAGTGGGTGAGGACGACCGGGAGGGTCTGTTTCTCCGGGGTCTTGAGCAGCACGAGCGCGAAGAAGAACTCGTTCCACGCACTGATGAACGCGAACAGCGCCGTCGCCACGATGCCGGGCGCGAGCAGCGGAGCGGTGACGGATAGGAGTGTCCGCGTCCTTCCCGCGCCGTCGACCGCCGCGGCCTCCTCCAGCTCGGCGGGCACGGCCCGTACGTACCCCACCAGCATCCACAGCGCGAACGGCAGCGCCCACACCACGTACACCATGATCAGCCCGGGCAGGGAGTCGATCAGCCGCAGGTTCTTCAGGACCAGGAACAGCGGGATGATCACGAGCACGAACGGGAACGCCTGGCTGACCACGACCCACCCCGTGGCGGCCTTCGCGAGCGGGGTGCGGTGGCGCGCCATGACGTAGGCCATGGGGGTCGCGATCAGTACGGCGACGACCGCCGCTCCGAGGGCCGCGAGCAGCGAGTTGAGCGCGGCGTGGAGCAGCGGCTGCTCGTCGAAGGCCTGGCGGAAGTTGGCGAGGGTGGGGCTCCGGGGGATCCAGGTGGGGTGCAGACTGGCCAGCTCGCGGGCCGGTTTGAACGCGGTGGAGATCAGCCAGAGGAAGGGGAAGGCCAGGAAGACGAGATAGGCGAGCAGGGCGAGGTACTGGCCCGCGCGGGCCGCTTTGCGGGTCTTCACGCGTCCTCGTCTCCCTTCAGCCGGCCTGCCAGCCGGATCGCGAGCAGCACCGAGATCACCGCGACCATCACGCAGCCCATGGCCGCCGCGTAGCCGAACTGCCCGTAGCGGAAGGCCTCTTCGTAGGCGAAGAGCATGGGGAGCCGGGTCCGGCCGCCGGGTCCGCCGTTGGTCAGCACATAGACCAGGGCGAAGGAATTGAAGTTCCAGATGAAGATGAACCCCTAGGATTTCCCATCGCCTCAGCCAGCGACAACATCAGCCACTAGGCTCTCTACCTGGCATTTTGCGCGGGAAGTTGGGCTCTGGTTCGTTCTAGTCGGGTGCTAGTCAGGACGTTCCTATCCCACTCGTTTCCCAGTTTCCCAACTAGGGCTGCACGTGGACTCGACCAGGTCAGCCTTAAGGGCGATGCCGGCAACCAGTGGCGTGCGGTAGACAGCAGACCGGAGCCGGTCCCCATGCACCCTTGAAGGCGAGGGACCGGCTCCGGCTTCTCTCTTCAACGAGTGCTCCATACACCGATTACGGCCCATGGAGTCCTCGTTCGGACGGGTACCCCGCCCTGGCCCACCGTGCGACCGGGGGGTACTTCGCGGCCGTGCGATGGACCAATCGATGCTGCGGCGTTCAGGTGTCCGCAGCACCGAATCTTTCATGGAACATTCGTTCGAGTGACACTACCGTCCCCCGTCCGGCATATGCCATAGCGCCACAGGGCGGGGGCGGCTGACTGCGGGGCCCCTCCTGCTCTACGGCGAGAGGCGGTCCGTCCGTCGCACAGAAACCAATCTTTCTCAGGTGGCGACCATTTGGGTACTGACACAAGATCACTAACGCCGAAACGTGTCACGGGTGCCAGCCCGCCGCAATCCCCGACCCGACTGGGTCATGCAACGACGTATCGCCCTCGGCCACCGCATAGCAGACCTGCGGCGACAGGCCGAGCTATCGCAGGAGCAGCTCGCAGAGCTCGCCGGCATGGAGCGCCGGAGCATCCAGCGGTACGAGAACGCGCGGAGAGATCCGCAGTATTCGGACCTGCTGCTCATCGCTCACGCTCTGAGGGTGCATGTGGTCGACCTCCTGCACGGCTGAACGGACGCGTCCTGGATCTTGACCCGCGTCGTTGAATTCGAGTCAACAGGTAAACCACCGGTAAGGGAACCCGTGTTGGATGCATATATGCGCACGGTTTGATCACACCCCGAGTGATCCCGTAACCGCTTGCCAATCCTCTGGCCAGGGCTTTCCTGACAGGTAACGATTAACGGGCGTTTACTGCCCGCGAGGCAAGGCCACCGCTCAGCCGCGCGTGCCCTTGTGCGCCTCGACGAGCCACTGCCCGGTGCCGCACGGCCCGCTCGTCCGGCATATCTCGCACGCCTGCAGATGCTTGACGAGCGCGGTCCACTCGGGGGTGGGCGGGGCGGCCTGGATCGCCCGCGGCTTCACAGGGCGCCGTCCAGGCCGGTGGCGGATACGGCGGGGCACACGTAGACGGTGCGGACGGCCGAGCCGGTGGGCGACAGCTGGTCGCCGATACGGATCGCCTCGTGATCCCGGCTGCCGCAGCGGCACGGGCTGGGCCCGGCGGGTTCTATGGCGTCCGTCGTGTCGGCGGTCTGGACCGCGGGCTGCGGCTCCGTAGGGTGGGTCATGGCGGCGCTCCAGCGGGTGTCGTCCACGCCCCCGGGCCGGTCAGACGGTCGCGGGGGTCCTGCAATTGCACGGTATACCGCAGTAAACCGCACTGTACTGCGGTCGCGCGGTGTACCGCGTCTATCTACGGTCGACCGTGTGAGTGTGGATCTTGACCGGACGCGGCCGGTATGGCGACAGGTAGCGGCGATCGTCGCCGAACGCATCGCCGACGGCACCTATCCGGCTGGGGCGAAGGTTCCCTCGGTCGTGGAACTCTCGACAGAGTTCTCGATTGCCGCGTCGACGGTGCAGAAGGTGTTCGCCCACCTCAAAACTGAGGGGCTCATCCGGACGGAGGTCGGCCTCGGGTCCTTCGTCGCCGACCAGCCTCCCGCCGAAGGCTGACATGCCGAAGCCCCGCGCGGTGGCGGGGCTTCTCTTTAGGCGGTGAGGTCGGTACGGGCCCCGCGCCCGGGGCGGGCGGCGTGCGCGGTGCGCACCTGCTCGGCGTCATACAGGGACTCTCCACTGCGACCGGCTTCCCTGCTGACCGCCTTGACTCCCCAGCGGGACAGAGTCTTGCGGGCGCTGCCGGTGGTGGAGGCTCCGATGTGCTCGGCGACGGCGGCGATTGTCCACAGGTCCGGCTCTTTCAGCGCCTGCATGACGTCGACGATGTGCTCGGCGAGGCTGCTGGCGACCTCGTAGCTGTCCTGCAGGAGCTCGGGGTCGGCAGTGGGGAACCGTTGGGCTTCGGCGGCGATGTAGTCCTGAAGGGCCGCGTACAGCAGGTCGCCGTGCTCGTAGATGATGCGGGCGGCGGCGCGGGTCGGGTCGGCTTCGGTGGCCTGCTCGACGGCGGGAGTCTCCGTCGGCTCGGGCTCGGGCTCGGTGGCGGGGGTCTCGTAGCCGTTGGTGTCGGTGGGGACGCCCCAGTATTCGACGGCGAGGGCGAGAACGGCGTCGGCCTGCTCGATGGGGAGGACGTAGTAGTCGACGCGGATCCGAGCACCGAGGGCCTCGATGGCGGCGCACTGCTCGACGTTGAGGACCGGAACGTAGCGGCACTTGTCGGTGGGGTCGGCGAGGCGGTGGGCGATCTCGATGACGCCGCGGCCGGTGCGGACGATGACGCGGCCGTGGGTGCCGTACTGGATGCGGTAGTGCTGGCGGGTGCTGTCCATGGTGTCCCCCTGAGTCGGTACTGCCCTGACATCCACAACTATGCCTCACGGTGCGGCATAGTGTAAGGGGGTTGGCCAGACCTACATATGCCGCTCCCGCCCTGCCGGTGCCGCCTGTCAGACCCCCGCCCTAGACTGATCACCATGCCTCCCACTCCCCCGCCTTCGGGCCGCGCACGGCCGTCTGCCGTGGTGAATGAGGAGATCCGCGCTCTGGTCGTGCAGGCGGGCGGCTGGCTGTACGGGGAGGCGCGGCAGCGGTACGAGGTGCTGCGGGATGAGTGGACGGTGGCGACGGCGGCGGAACGCGGGGAGATCGTTGAGGCGGCGTAGGATCCTGCGGTGACTATCGAACTACCCGACGATCTGATCGCACTGGAACGCACCGCCTGGGCCGAGATCCAGTGCGGCGAGCTGACCGTGGAAACGGCGCGCGCCGTACACGAGGGCATCGCCGCCTACGTCGCCGAACGGCAAGCGGCAGGCGATGCGGTGCGGCGGATGGACGTTGAGCTCGGGCTGAAGACGCTCGTCAGGTACACAGCGGCGGCCTGAGCGCGCGGCAGACCCCCTCCGCCGCGGCCTGACAGCAGCGAGCCCCGCACCGGGCGCTGTTCCGGGCGGGGCATCAGCAACAACCCGACTGGATCGTTGGGATGTTGACGACCATGCTACGGGTGGCCGCTGACAACGAGGCCTCTCACCGGCGGGGGATTTGCGGTGAGAGGCCGCATCAGTCTGGCAGGCCCGACGGCGCGGCGGGCGGGATCAGCGGGTCGACAGGCGGTACTCGTCGACGGGGTATGGGATTGCGTGCGTCGCGGCAGCCAGGTTCATCCGCCACTCCAACTCGGCGATGCGCCCGGTGAGACCGTCGTCCGCAGCCATTACCCACCGCTGCGGGACGCGGCCGTACAGGTAGACGGCCTGCTGGTGGCGAAGGTTGCGCAGGGCGCGGTCGGCGTTCGGGTACGGGTGGTGGGCCATCAACCCGCCTCGCCTTGGGCGCGGATCTCCTCGATCTGCGCCTCGCGAAGTCGCCGGAGCTGATCCAGCATGCTGCCCGCGTGATGGGCTGCCGTATGCGCGATGTCGGTGAGTCCGAGCCGTTCGCCTTCCCCGAACTCCCAAGCATCCCGGAGCCCGCGCATTCCGCGCGCCACGCCTTCGAGAGGTGCTGGCTGGGCTGTCACAGCTGCCCCCTATAGAGGATGTCCAGCTCGTCATCGAGGGCGACGGCGTCGGGGTTGCCCGCGAACATCATCACGTCCTGGATCTGGTGGACGGTTTCCGTGATCTGCTCCTGAATGGCGCGCAGACCCTTCAGGTGCTCGGTCAACTCGGCCATCTGTTGGCTCAGCTCGGAACGCTCCATGCGGCCAGGATCCCAGACCATCACGTCTCATCGGGCCAGCTGTGGATAACCCGCCCGTCGGCGGTGTCGGTGAGGGTGATGCGGGCGCCGGGCATGCTGCCGCGCTCGCCGATCCACCGCGTGAACTGGCGGCGGGCGGTCGCCTCCGAGTCCCACCAGCCCTGCATCGCCGGGCGGCCGTCGAGGGCTAGCAGTAGGTGATAGCGGCCGGGGTTCACGTCAGCCTGATCCCGCGGCGCCGGCCCGGCTCCCGCACGATCGCGCCCTTCGCCTGGAGTTCGCCGAGCTGGTAGTGCACGGAGGCGCGGCTGCGCATGCCGACCCGGGCGCCGATCTCCGCGACGGTCGGCGCCTCCCCGCGGTCGGCGATGGTGTCGCGGATGCAGGTGAGGATGCGCTCCTGGGTGACGGTGAGGTAGTCGACCTTGTAGTGGGCCATGGAGTGATTAGAGCGCGCGTTCGATTTCTGGGGCAAGTCGAGACGCAGAAGGCCCGCCAAGACGGGGGATGCTTGGCGGGCCTGCGGCCAGTGTGGCACGGGGCGGTCAGGCCGCGTCGGTGCCACGCTCCGCGTCGTGGGCCTGGAGGGCTTGCGAGATGGCGCCGACACTGGGGTTCTTGCCCTTGTTCGCGCCTTCGGCGATCCGGAGGTGGGGTTGGATCTGCCGGATGGTGAAGCCCTTGTCGCGCAGGGCCACAGCTTGGATGGTCAGGGCCTCCGTCATGACGGGCTTGCGTCCGCCGACCCGGCCGCGCTTGCGTGCGGCCTCGAGGCCGTCCTTCGTCTTCTTCACGATGTCCCGGCGCCGGTCCTCGGCGAGCGCGAGTGCGAGGTCGATGATGAAGGACCGCTCCTTGTGCTCGCCGGCTGCGATGCCTTCGAGCACCTTGACGGCGATGCCCCGCTCGAAGAGGTCGTTCAGGACGATGAGTCCTTCGAGGAGGTTGCGGCCGAGGCGGTCGACTTCCTGGACGCAGAGCATGTCGCCTTCGCGGACGTACTCGACGGCGGCCATGAGGGCGGGGCGGTCCTCGGCGAGGAGTTTGCCGGACACCTTCTCTTCGAAGACCTTGAGGCAGATCGGTTCGAGGGCGTCGCGCTGTCGCTGGGTGTTCTGTTTGTCGGTGCTGACTCGGACGAGGCCGACCAGGGCCATGCGTCTCCCCCTTCGTTCATCAAACGGTTCGCTGACTATCTGAACGGTAGCAGATAGATGAACGAGTTGATGAACAACCGGTCCTGCGGGGACGGGAGTTCGGCAGTGATCGCGTTCAGATTCACGTCCCGACCGATTGATGAACAGCCAATCGCGGTGAGGGCAGTCTCGCTTGACGGCATCGCTAGCCTCCGAGCATGACCAAGTACATGGGCCCGGCCGTCCTTCTCGTCAGCGACGGCCGCCAGTTCGACACCGCAGCCGCCCTCACCAAGGACTCGTCAGGGTCGTGGCGCGGAACGCTCACCTTCCATGACCAGGCGCTCGTGCCAGTGTTGCTGAACATCGATGACGGCCATGTCCTCGTTGACGGGCAGCCTGGCGAGTTCATCCGCCCCGACAGGTCGGACTGGACCGTCAACGCCAGCAGTCCTTTCGTCATCCGCATCCTGGGTAGCGGCAACGCCCCGTTCTGACACGCCAGAGCGCCCCCGCTCCCCACCGCAGCAGCAGCGAGGAGCGGGGGCGCTATCGTTGAACCTTCATGTTTCGTCACGGTTTCATCACCGCGCCTCCATGCCCCTTACAGATTCCCCACCTGCCCCGTTACGGTCATCCCTCACGAACCATCCCTGGGGGGACACATGTCGCAGAATCAGCAGCCGCCGTCCGGGCCCGCTTGGGGCCAGGTGCCGCCGCCTCCGATGCCGCCGCAGCCGACCGGCCGCCCGAAGTGGGCGCGCAAGCGGGTCGCCATCCCCGTCGCCCTGGTCATCCTGTTCATCGGCGTCGGCATCGGCTCCTCCGGCAGCGACCAGAAGACGACCGCCAGCGACAAGCCGGCGCCGCGCGTCACCGTCACCGAGACCGCCAAGGGCAACGCCAAGGCGGAGCCAGCCCCGACGGTGACCGTCACGAAGACCGCGAAGCCTGCCGCCGCGAAGGCGACGCCGAAGAAGGCGGACGACGCGGGGGCCCCTGCCGGGAAGGCCGTGTTCAAGGTGTGGGGATCCGCCCCGTCCGGCACGGACATCACCTACGGCAGCGACACCGACAACATCCAGGGCCACGGCCTGCCGATGACGAAGACGCTCACATTGAAAGACGACGCGATGTACTTCGCCGTCACCGCCCAACTCCAGGGCGGCGGCGACATCCACTGCTCGGTGACCGTCGACGGGAAGACGAAGAGCGGGCACGCGGCCGGCGGATACAACATCTGCTCCGCGCAGCTGAGCAGCGACTTCCTCGGCGGCTGGAGCTAGGCACGACAGAACGCCCCCGCTCCCCCGTCGACGGGCAGGAGGAGCGGGGGCGTTGCGCTTCGGCCGTATTCGTCCTGTCACGGATCGGCTACACCACTTACCTCACGCTCACCTTCGCTCTAGCGTGATCTGTCACATGTGAGACCTCTGGGGGGAATTGTGCGTTCACGCATCATCGCCGTCACCGTGCTGGCCGTCGCTGCGGCCGGACTTGTGGCCTGCGATCCGGCGGACACCACGTCGAAGGCGTCAGGGACGCCGACCGCCGCGACCAGCGCCCCGACCGGGAAGTCACCGAAGGCGGCCGGCGCGGCAGCCACCAGCAAGACCGTGCGGAACTTCGTCGGCATGGGCTTGCAGTCCGCCCAAGACGCGGCGCAGGCAGACGGGTTCTACAGCCTGAAGTCCCACGACTCGCTGGGCCGCGACCGGATGCAGGCGTTCGACCGGAACTGGAAGGTGTGCTCCCAGAACGTGGCCGCCGGGAAGACGGTGTCGACGGACACGACCCTCGACTTCGGCAGCGTGAAGCTCGAGGAGGAGTGCCCGTCCACGGACGAGAAGGCGCCCTCTGCGGCAGGCGGGAAGATGCCGGACTTCAGGGGGAAGTCGATGAAGGCGGCGCGGGCGGCGCTCGATTCGAGCACGTCGATCGACGTGAAGGATGCGTCGGCCCAGTCGCGGTTCGTGCTGGTTGAGAGCAACTGGCAGGTCTGCACGCAGTCGCCGTCGGCTGGCACGGCGTTGAGTGGGCAGCCGGTCGCGTTCACTGTGGTCAAGTTCGGGGAGAGCTGCCCGTAGGGACAGCGGAACGCCCCCGCCACTACCCCGGGAAGGGGCAGGGCGGGGGCGTTCTGCTGCGGTCATTCGCCGTCGACGAACGGCGGCAGGTCGGGTTCGAGGAACGGGTTGTTCGACGGTGCCGGTATCGGCTGCGGGTCGATGCGGCCCATCTGCTCGAGCGACCGAGTGTCGGCCGCAGTGTCGTCGCGGCGGGGCTCCCGCGGGACGAGGTCAGGCATTCGCACTCCAGTTCTCACACGTCGATGGAGTCGAGGTAGGGGCGGGCCCGGTCGGGGATGGACCGCGGGATGGGCGTCTTCAGTCCGGCTGTGCGGATCGTGTGGACGAGACTGCGCCGGTCGACGACGAGCCACGAGATCGCGGCGCCCTGCCCGGTGATCTGCTCCTGCTGCTCCCCCTGTCTCGTCTCCAGCCGCTTGATCTCCTTGTCCATGCGGTCGGTCACCGTCGTGAAGTCGTCGCGGCGCTCCTGCGGTTTCGTGCGCTTCGCTGACCGTGCGGCCCATGCTGCGAGGCCCCCCGTTGCCACCGTTCCGAGGATCGAGGCGATGGCGTTAACGTCAAACATAGGGAGGCTCTTCTCTCTTGGGCCTTGGAGGCTCCCCCCAGCCGGCCACAACCATGATTCCGATCGCGAGGCCGCCATACAGCGCCGACGCGATCCACCCTCTGGGAAATCCGCCCTGCCACCAGGCCACCAGGTAACTGAAGATCCACGGCGTCACGATCAGGGACAGGGCGAAGAACCCGAACCGGTCGCTGCCCTGCGGCATCCACGCGGACACGATCGCCACCAGTCCGGCCGTGATCCACAGCCAGCCCCATACCACCAACGGCACCCGGTCCAGCAGTAGGTGCAGGCCGCGCTGGTCCGGCTGTGGGGACGTGATCTGCCCGTAGCCGATCAGTCCCCACACCGTGCCGAACGACAGCAGGAAGGCCCCCCGGCGGCCCAGCGCGCGTGCGAGCCGCTGGGCCACGCGGCGCGGCACCTACACGCTCCTCGGCGGAGTGCTGGCGGGGGCTGTCGGGGAGGCCGGGGATACCTGGCCGCGGGTCAGGAAGACGAGGATGGCGACGACGAGCGCGTTCACCGAACCGACCGTTTCCGGTGCCACGTTGAAGTGGAAGGCGGCCAGCAGGGCGACGACGACGGCGACGAGGCCGGTGAACGCGGACGGCGTCACGGGCCGCGTGATGGCGGCGGTGATCGCTGCGAACACGCCGGAGATGACGGCGACGATCGCGCCCGCCTGCTCCGACGAGAGGCCGACGTTGAACGTGACCAGCAGCGACAGGGCCGCCGAGACGATGCCGAGGACGACGGCCGGTTCTCTTCCAAAGAGCTTCATGAGTTTCTCGCTTCTTTCGGGTCAGTCGGTGACGGTGAAGCCGTGGCCGTTGCCGAGCTTCGTGAGGGAGGCCTTGCCCGGGATGCCGTCAGCGGCACTGCCGCTGTAGCCGTAGCGCACCTGCAGCGCCCTGTACGCGGAAACGGTCTTCGTGCCGAAACTGCCGTCGACGTACTGGGACGCGAGGAGCTTCTCAGCGGCGAGCGCCCGCTCGACGAGCAGGACTTCCGCCTTATAGCTGGCGTGCCCCTGCGCCGCCGCCGGGTCATGCCGCGCGGCGTAGATGACGTGTGCGAGGGAGACCTTCGGCTTCGCCGGCGTGGGCGGCTTCGGAGGGGTGACCGGAGTGGCCACCTTGCCCGGGACCTTTGCGACATCGATCGCGCCAGGATCTCCATGGTCGTTGCCCGGAACATCGGCGTGCGCGAAGTAGCCGCCGTCCCCCTGCCATACCGTCCGCGACCGCGAGTGCGATCCACCCGGGTAGGCCGGGGGCGGGCCAGCAGGCCAGACGCGGGGAACACCCCACGAGTCGGCTGCGGCGAGCAGCTTCTGATATCCGGGCTTCTTCGCTGGATCCCATCCGTTGGTCCACGGCTGCGCTGCCCGGCCGAGGACTTCCCACTGGATGCAGACGCGGCCTTCGCGGTTGGTGCGCCGGGTGCCGTCATTCTTGAGGGCGCGGGCGGACTGGTTGAGAGGTCCGAACTGTCCGATGCGGTCGGTGACCGGGCAGTAGATGATCTGCGGCTCGGAAGCAACCCGGACCAGGTAGGAGCCGACGGACTCCAGGTAGGAGCCGCCTGCCGGGGATTCGGTGGTGTGCTCGACGACGCGGGGCGGGTTCTCCGGGTGGTCCATGGCGCCGCCGATGCTGCCGTCGCCGATGCGGATGGCGCCGTCGATCCAGACGGTTCCGCTGGTCGTCGTGGCTGTGAGCGTCCGCGTGGGCGCGGCGGTGGCACCTGCGGGGTCCGGAACGCGCGATGTGAACGTCTCGATGCCGGTGGGCTGGTACCAGTCGAGATTGCCGTCCTCGCGCAGGACGAAGAAGGAGCCCGGTGTCCGCGGATGCTCCTTGACGAAGCGCGGTACGTCCTCGACTCCAGCCAGGGCGCGGACGATGTCGACGTGATCCTGGTCGACCACTCCGCAGTAGGTGACGGCCTGGTCGGGGTGGACGATCGCGGCGTGATAGGTAGTCATCACAGTCCCTTCGCGGTGAGCCACGCATGGGCGGCATTGGCCATGGCGGCGTCGACCGAGGCGGGCGTGGGAGTAGGCGTCGGTGTCGGGGTGGGCGCCGGGGAGGAGAGCGGCACGAAGAACGTGGCGTCGCCCTGCTCGTCGAGGAGCCGCCCCCAGTCGTCCCAGCTGAAGGAGAAGCAGCCGTTCAGTCCCCAGTCCGGGCCCCACGAGTTGCGGGCCCAGACGAGCTTGTTGACGGCGTCGATGCCGTACACGCAGAACTCGTGACCGCCCCGAATCGACCCGGAGATCTTCACGCGGCCCTTGGAGTCGGGGTTGTCGAATCCCTCGTACCAGCCGACGCCGGTGATGCCCGGAAGCAAGGCCAGCGCCTTCAGGGCTGCGTCGAGGGACAGGGCGTGCTGGTATCCGGCGTTCAGCCCGGCCTTCTGTGCGGCCTTCGCAGCGGCGAGCCCGGTGGAGCCGGTGTCGTCGGGCGGGTAGGAGCCCCTGATGTTGTCGAGCTTCGTGGCCGCGCTGTACAGGGCGAGGCCCTGCTGATTGTCGATGTCGACGTCCAGAGTGGGGCGGGCCGCCACGGTGGTGGGGATCGCGCCGTAGAACGGGTCGGCGGAGACGCACGCCTCGGTGCCGAACCCGGTACAGGCACCCTTGTCGCCCTGGTTGAGGACGGGCGCGTTCACCGCGTGTGTGACGCTCGTGTAGGTGCCGGGGAGGAGATCCTCGGACAGGGCGTAGGCGCGGGAGCGTTCGTCGTGCTCGACGTGCCGGCCGAGCCTGCCGCCGGCGTCGCTGGGGTGCTCTTCGATGTGACGGGTGACGATCACGGCCATGCGGGTTCCCCTCACGACGGGCCTTTACCTTGGAATCGTAGCCCCAACCCCGCCATTCACCTATGAATCACAGGTAAGCTGTGGGTGGGTTCTCTGCTCAGAGGGCCTGCGGCAGGGGTGTGCATCTGTGCGGGTCGCACCCCTGCCGCGCCAAAACCCGCACCCACCCGCACACGCACCCGCACAGGAGCGCACCCATGGCCCGCCTGCAGATCCTGCAACTCCCCAAAGGCGCCGGAGATGACCGGCCGCCATTCGCCCTCGTCATCGACCAGTACGAAGGCGTCGACGTAACGCCAGGCATCGCGCAGGAGTCACGACTCATCCAGTACCAGGGCATGGCCGACCAGATCGGCGCCCGCACCGTCCTCGTCTTCCAAGAGACCGTCGACATCCCCGCCAACGGCGGGAGTAGCGCCGCCGTTTCGGCCGACTCTGGGCGCCATTGCGGGGAACACGACGGACCTTGCTTCCCCGAGCCCGGCGCCACGTGCGTAGCCCACGGCGACGAGCGGTGCCCGTACTGCCATCGCAACCCCGCCGACTGCGCGACGGGCGGCAACTGCGGGACGTGGGCCAGGACCGGGATGCACTGGGACACCTGCGCAAACCGGGTACACGGGCCGCTGGCCCCCGAGGTCTCGGATGATCACGGGATCACCCAGATCGTTTACGCGCACGAGCGAACCCGGTTGGACCTGTGCAACACCCTTCTCCTCCCCGGCGATACGACATGGCGGCAGATCATCAAGCAGGTTGCAGCGCAACAGAAGACGGTCGCCGCCTGGAGTTCGCAGTGACCGCCCCCTGCCCGCGCCCGGAGTGCGGCGGCGAAGTCCACACCGACGGCCGGAGCAACCCCATCCAATGCCCGGCCCGCCCCCACGCGGCAGGTGCGCTGACCGTGCAGGACGAGAGCGCGCCGACGCTGTACTTCGACGGCCCCGTCGAGGAGTTCACGCTCACGCCGTTCAGCGCCTCGAGCCTCACCATTCCTGGCGAGGACGGCCGCACGCCGCTCGTCACCATCCACCCGAACGGCGAGCTGGAGTACGGACCCAACTACACGCCCGACGAGGCCGCCCGCCGCTTCTGGGACGCGCTCCGCCGCCTTGCACCAGCGCGCTGCCCCAACTGCGGACACGTCGGAATGGAGACGCCGTGATCTCCAACCTCGTTCTGTCCATCCTGTTCGCCCTGGTAACCATCGCGGGTATCGCGAACAGCATTGCCGCCAGCCGCTACGCCCGCGAAGCCAAGGCCGCCGCCGAGAGGTCTGCCGCCGCCGCACGCCGCGCCGAAGCCGCCCGTTCCCGGGGTGATGCCGCGCGCGAGGTCGTGGCGAAACTCAGCGAGGAACAGCAGCAGTCGGAGCCGGGGCGCCTCACCTACGAGCAACTCCTGCCCCTCGCCGCCGCCATCCGGCGCCGCGAGACCACCGAGCACGGCATCCTCCTGCCGCCATGGCCGAGCTGCCTCACCTGCGGACAGACACCGACCGACCTCATCGTCCGCAACGACCACCCGGCGCAATTCCTCGAAGACCGGGTCGCGTTCGGCTTCCGACCCTGCGGCCACAACTTCACCGCCGACGCCGCCGACCTGTACCGCGCAACGGAGTAGCCGTGAACACTGCCATCGCCATCACCGCGATCATCGCCGCCGTCGCCCTGCTGAACAGCGGCATCACCGCCCTGCGCGACGTCGCCAAGGCGAAACACCAGGCCTGCCCGCCCGGTCTCGCCGTCGCCCACTGCACCGTCGAGCAATGCGCCACCACAGGCACACTCGCCAACCCGGGCGGCGACTGGACGCGCGACGACAAGGGCCGCCACTTCTGCCCAGCCCACCCGGCCGCCACCTCTTGCCGGATCTGCGGTCGCAACAAGGGCACCAACACGATCATCTGCGGGCCCTGCGCACGCGGCGAAGACAAGGAGAACAGCGCATGAGCGTCTACGGAGTCAGCGGAGGACAGGGTTTCATCGGCTCCTACGTGAGGCGTGAACTCCTCGCGCGCGGCCACGAGGTCGTCGTCTTCGACCGCCACCCCCACACTGAGATGGCGCCCGGAGAGACGTTCTTTCTCGGCGACATCCGCGACGAGACTTCCGTCGTCGAGCTTGCCGCGCACGTCGAGGGCATTATCCACCTCGCCGCGGTACTCGGCACGCAGGAGACGATCGGGAACCCGCGGCCGTCCGCCGACACCAACATCCGCGGCAGTCTCAACGTGTTCGAGGCGGCCAACCAGTACGGTCTCCCTGCCGTCTATGCAGGTGTAGGGAACTCCTGGATGCGGGACCACGGCACCGGCTCGTACACGATCAGCAAGTCGGCGGCCGAGGACTACGCGCGGATGTTCAACGCATACCGCGGGGGCAAGGTGGCGATCGTCCGCCCCGTCAACGCCTACGGTCCCGGGCAGTCGGTCGCCGCGCCTTACGGCACCTCGAAGGTCCGCAAGATCGCGCCTTCGTTCGCCTGCCGCGCGCTCACCGGCGCCCCCATCGAGGTCTACGGGGACGGCACCCAGATCAGCGACTGCGTGTACGTCGCCGACGTCGCCCGCGCGTTCGTGCAGGCCCTGGAGCACACGGCCGCGCACGGGCCCACCGAGCGCCCCGTGGAGGTCGGCCCGCTCACCTCGGTCACCGTCAACGACATCGCCCGCCTCGTCGCCGAGTACGCGGCGAAGGTCACCGACCGGGAGCCCGTCGGCATCACGCACCTGCCGATGCGGCCCGGCGAGGTTCCGAACGCGGTCGTCTCCTCGGACACGTCCACGCTCGCCCAGATCGGCCTCGACGCCGCCGACTTCGTGCCGCTCGACGAGGGCATCCAGCGGACCGTCGACTACTACGCCACGGCGTGGCTGCCGGACTATCTGGCGGCCTGACGTGCGCATCCACATGTGGTCGGCCGACGAGGCAGGTTCCGGCTTCTACCGCGCGATCCTGCCCGGCATGAGCCTGCAATGGCTCGGCCACGCCGTCTCCGGCGGCATGCGGCTGCCCGAGGACTGGCCCGCCCTGGACGCGGTCGTCGGCTGCCGGGTCGCCAAACCGGAGCCGTCACAGATGTGGCGGATCCTGAAAGACGAGGGGAAGAGGTTGATTCTCGACGTCGACGACGACTATTTCCACCTTGACCCCGTCAATACGGCGGCCGTCCAGACGTGGGACCGCGAGATGCGGCAGCGTCTCGCCGACAACATGGCGCTCGCCGACCTCGTAACCTGCTGCTCCGAACCGTTGTCCGCCGTCCTTCGCGACTACGCGGCCGACGTCCGGGTGATCCCGAACGGCCTGCCCGCCCAGTACCTCGGCACGCCCCGCGACTACGAGGCAGCCGACCGGCCGCTGTTCGTCGGCTGGGCGGGCACCTCGTCCACCGTCGCCGAACTCCCCGAGGCAGTGCGGGCGCTGAACCGGATCGCCCAGTACCCGCGGGCCGGCGGTGTGCAGGTCCGGGTCGTCGGGATCAGCCCCGAGCACGCCATGAGCCTCGGGCTGCGGGGCCGGCGGATCGGCGCGCTGGGTTGGGTGCAGCGGCACGAGCACTACATGCAGGCGGTGAGCGAGTTCGACGTGTGGGTGGCGCCGTACCGGGACATCCCGTTCAACCGGGCGAAGTTCGCGACGAAGTTCCTGGAGGCGTCGATCCTCGGGATCCCGTTGATCGCGTCGGACATTGAGCCGTACCGGCGGGTGATCCGGCACGGGGAGAACGGGTTCCTTGTCCGGCATGAGCACGAGTGGGGGCGCCTGCTGAAGCGGCTTGTCGACGATCCGGAGCTGCGGCAGCGGATCGGGATGACGGCTCGCGGGGAAGCCTCGGGGTCGATCCTCCAGGCGATCAACGGGCAGTGGGAGGCGGCGCTCAAGGCGCCCGCCAAAGAGAGGACAGCAGCATGATTGACGGCCGCCGCGTGATCGCCTGGACCCCCTACGGGAGGGTCAGGACGTACTCGATCCTGATCAAGTACCTGGAGCGTGACGTCCGCCGCGGCCTCGTCGACGAGGTCTGGGCATTCATGAATACCGACCCGACGGGTCAGGAAGGCGACGTCGCCTACGCTCACGAGCTCGACGAGCAGTTCGAGTGGTTCAAGCTGAAGCACCGGCCGGAGGGCGTCAGCCTCGGCCACCTACCCAAACAGAGGTATACGGGCCTCGCCTACCGGTACATGATCGACCCTGATGCGATCTACCTGAGGCTAGACGATGACGTCGTCTACCTGCACGAAGACGCGATCGAGAACCTGGTGCGCGCCCGCATTGAGATGCCCGCGCCGATCGCCGTGTTCCCGATCATCATCAACAACGCGATCTGCTCCCACTTCCTCCAGCTGTGCGGGAAGATCCCGATGGAGTGGGGCGAGGTCAAGGCGTACTGCATGGACCCCACCGGCTGGGCCAACGGGCCGTTCGCCGTCAAGCTCCACCAGATGCTCATGGATCACATCGAGGCGGGCACCGTCGAGGATCTCTACCTCTACCAGGACTTCCCGTTGCAGCCCGGCACCCAGTTCTCCGTCTCCTGCTTCGCGAGCCTGGGCAGCACGTATGCCGGACTTCCTCACGGGCCGGGCATCCTCGTCCCCGACGAGGAAGAGAGCTTCCACACCATCCACCACCCGGTGTCGACCGGTGTGCCGAACATCCTCCGCGGCAACGCCGTAGTCGCGCACTGGAGCTTCTTCCCTCAGCATCCGTTCCTCAACAACACGACCCTCCTGGACCGGTACCGGGAACTCGCAGACAAGGCGGTGGCGTAGATGGGCCAGCAGATCAGTGTGGAGGACGCGCTCGCCGCGTTCCGGGAGCAGTACGGCAAGGCCGTCGATGAGAACGTCCTCCTCCGCGCCCAGGTCGCCGGCCTGGAACGGCAGCTCGCCGCCGCCCAGGAGGAGAACGCTGGCCCTGAGTGGGGTGCTCCTGAGTCGCCGGTGGGCGGCGGCCCGGATCTGGCCGCGCAGCCGCCGTACCCGAAGGACGGCCGGGGCTAGGGCCTTTTGGCGTCTCCTAGGCGATGCGTTCGGCGTAGTAGCCGAGGCAGGTCAGGGTGTTGGAGGCGTTGGCGGTACCCCATGTGGCGGTGAGGCAGATCTGTTGGCTGGCGGTGGAGTCGCGGGTTCCTGGGGTGGTGCCGTCGAGAATGGTGGCGGGGGAGACGATGGGGGGGCCGCCGGTGACGCTCCAGCCTTCGACGGTGAGTAGCGATCCCTGGAAGCTGCCGCTGGCGCCGGTGGCGAGGCAGACGACTTCGCCGACGCACTGCCAGGCGCGGGTGCTGGCTCCGGCGGCGCCTGCGGTGCGGGTCTGGCTTTGCGCCATCTGGTAGCCGCCGGTTCCGCCGATCTTCCATTTCCAGTTCATGGTGGGTGTTGTTGCGGCTGCGGCGGAGATGGTGCCCCAGGCTTTGATGCGGTAGACGGCGCCGACGACGGCGTCGTTTGCGGGGACGGTCATGGAGGCGATCACGGTCTCGGTGACGGTGTTCGCGACGATGGTCTGTGCGCTGAGCTGGTTGCGGTACAGGGTGGTGCCGTTGACGAGTTTGAGGTCGCCGCCGATGGTGGTGTTTCCGGTGACGGCGAGGGTGCTGCTGGCGGTGACGGCGCCGTCGACGATGAGGGCGTCGTTGGTGCGCATCACGTTGGCGGCGTTGCGGAAGAGGTTGACGTCTGCGCCGATGGTGAGCTGCGCGCTGGAGGCGAGTTTCAGGTTGGAGCCAAATGTCGAGCTGCTGTTGGGGATCTCGACCCAGGAGGCGGACGCCGGGCTCGTGCCGTTGGAGAAGAACGTCGAGTAGGCGGTGTCGGACTGGGCGATCGGCTTGCCCGAGTACGGGGTCGCGGGCCGGGTGCTGGACGTCACGACTTGGAAGCCTGCGGCGGCGTCGACGCGATCCCAGTTCTGGCCGATGTCCTGGGTGTAGTTGACCAGCTCGGACCCGTCCGACTTGGACTTGTAGAGGGCCAACCTGGTGGTGGACGGATCAGGCACGAGGAGCACCCCTTCCGGCTCGGGACAGTTCCCGCGCCTCGTCGTCGGTGAGTTTGCCGCGTAGTGCCCGCCGGTTCAGGTCGACCTCGCGTGCTCTGCCAGCCACCCCGGTTGGGGTGATGCCGTGTTCGGCGCGGATCCGGTCGAGCGGGTCGGGCCCCTTACTTGGAGGGTGCACGCGGCCTCGGGTTCGTTTGGCGTGGGCGACCCGGGCGAGGTGAGCTTCCCGGGCGTGCTTGATCGTCGGCGCGTTGAACAGGTCGGTGGGCACCAGTTGCCCTTTCCGGGCCACCCCGTTGGAGGCGAGTGCGGGTGAGAGCATGCCTTGCGCGGCTGCCGCGTCCTCGATCTCTCCGCCGGGTGAGTGGACGAACTGTTCGTGCAGCACGATGTCGAGGAGGCCCTCGATGTCGGCGGGGTCGAATCCGAACTCTGCGGCCCGCTGTACCAGGCTGACCTTGGGGAAAACGTAGGCGTGCTTCGAGCCGTCGGGGCGCGTCATGACGACTGCCCAGCACTCGATGTGCGGGTTGGGAAAGTAGGTTTCGACGCTTTCGACGGTGAAGTCCACGGCTGCCTTTCAGACTCGGAATGACCAGAAGTAGACGCCGCCAGCCCCGTTCAGGGCAGGGCTGACGGTGACGGTGAAACCGGTGGTGGAGTTCTGGCTAAGGCAGTCGGAGTGGACGATGTCGTCCTCGACGGTGCACACCATTCGCGTGATCGACGCGCGTGTGGCGCCGTAGCCGACGGCTAGGGATGTCGCTCCGGAGAAGCCGACGCGGCCCATCATCAGGCCCTGCGTCGCTCCGAGGTCTGAATAGTCTTCCCATCGGCCATAGTGGCGCGTTTGGCCACCACTCATGAAGTAGATTTGGTTTGTGGCCGACGTGGAATTGTCGAAGCCCACCCAAGCGAAGTTGGCGTCACCGTAGAACTTCCCACCGCTTGGGAAATTTGCGTTCACCTGGTTGATGTCCGCGTAGACGCTGCCGCCGTCTACCCCGCCGCGGTTGAACCCGGCTAGGAGCGATGCTGTTTGCGCCCACACGTAGCCGCCTCGGCGAGTCTGGTCATCTGCGCGGATGACGGCCAGTTGCGCCGCACCGGTGCCGAGGTAGTTGCGGGAGATGACCTGTGTGCCGGTACCGTCGTCGTAGGGCGACGAGTTCATGCCGAGATTGACGTCGGTGCCTGAAGAGGTGGCGTTGATGTAGCCGTAGTCCGTGCCGGTGTTGGCGTACCAGCGGATCTCTGGCAGGTAGGTCGACGTGGGGTTGATCTCGATGCGCTTTCCGGAGGTGCCGGATTTGAGCTGGCCGATGATGGATACGGATCCGTCGGCGGCGGCGATGGCGACGGTCTGATCCCCGGCGGCGTTCCATGCGCCGATGCCGCCGGAGTTGAGCTCGACACGGGAGCCGGTGTCGCTCGTCTTGATGCGGGCACCGACAATGAAGTCGGCGTTGATCGTCCCGGCGGTGACCTTGGAGACGGTCAGGTCGGAGATGTGCGCGTCGTCGATAAGGAGCGCGGTCGCCGTCGCCGCGTCAGACGGGCCCGACTTGTTGCCCGTTTTGTCGACCGCGACGCACCGGACGTATCGTGCGCTCGTCTCCTCGACCTGCACGGTGAAAACCACCGGGATCTGCGCCTGGATCATCCCCGCGTTGGCGACCGCCTTGCCTTTCAGGGTGGTCGTGTCCGGGGTGAACGTCGGCTCATAGGAGACGTGGACTTCCAGGTGGTCCAGGTCGCTTTCCAGGTTGAAGGTGCCGCCGCTCGACTTGCCGAGCTGATGGGTGATCTGCACGGCGATCCGGCTGCCCGCCACCGACGGGGCGGCCGGAGTCGACGGCGGCAGGTTGTCCGAGGAGGCGACGAAGGTCGTGGTGCCGCTCCACGCCCCCGTGTTGCCGGACTTGTCGACGGCGCGGATCTGCAGGTCGTAGCCGATGCCCGGCGACAGGTCCGTCAACTGCGTGGTGGTGTCGCCCCATGCCGCGTACACGGTCAGCCACTTGCCGGTGGGCGCGGCGAACGGCTGCCGCCACAACTGGAGATCCGCCCACCGGACGACAGACAGCTGCGACCAGGTCGCCGGATAGATCATGTCCGTGTCGACGGCGTACCGGATCTCGTAGTGGTCGCCGTCCAAGACGGTGGACCCGTCGACGTTCAACGGCGCGTTCCAGGAGACGATCGTCCGCGCCCGGGTGAAACCACGCCCATCGAGATAGGCGGCACCGGAGAACGGGGTCACAAACGCAGGCACGCCGGGAACGCTGGTGTCGGCGTTCGGCCTGGATCCGACCGGTTCCGTCGACGAATTGGTGAGCTGCCGGGAGAAGTCCCCGACCGTCACCGTGTTGGTGCCGTCCGTCTCCCACTCGACGTACTGGGTGAGGTCCGTCCACACCCCTGCCGCAGACCGGTAGGCGACCGTGTACCCCTTGGTGACAGCCCACGACGTTTCGGTGACCTGCAACTTGATCGGATTGATCCGCAACCCACGGAACGTGATCTCGGTCGACGTGTCCACGAGCCCGGAGTCCGGGTCGTACACCCACACCCGGTCACCCACCACAAACGAGCCGTGGACGTCGTAGTCCGTCGTGGACAAGGTGAGCGCGTTCCGGGTGGAGATGAACTGCGACAACGCCAGCTGGGCACGGACGCTGGCGTTCGCGGTCGCCGTATCCGACTCCGACACCAGGCGGGTCAGCTTGAGCGCGTTGCCGTGGATGTCCTTGTACGGGGTGGCTGGGGTGATGTCCGCGCTGCCCGTGGCGATGCTGGAACCGTCGCCCTCGGCGAGGAGCACGACGCGGGTCGAGTAGTCCTCGACGTCCCGGGTGACATCCATCGAGCCGGGCAGAGCCCGCAGCGCCATGTCCTCGCCCGAGCCCACCGCCATGATCACGCACGTTGGGTTGGTGACGAACAGGTTACTGTCGGGTCCCGCATCCAGCGTTCCGTTGCCGTTGACCCGCCACGACACCGGGATGCTGGTGGTCGACATGGTGTCGCACACGTAGCCGATAGCCGTGCGCGGCGACTCGAAGAGATGCTTACCCGTGTACTGGCCGGCGACGCTGTAGATCGTGCCCGCCGTGACCGCGCCGGCGCCGCTCGCCGGTAGCAGCATGTTGATCGTGGCCGCGAAGGTGGCACTCGCCGGGGTGACAGCGTTCTCGTAGACCGACCCCTTGCCGTCCTCGTCGCCCAACCAGAACGCCATGCCGACGCCGCCGACAGAGAGGTCGTCTTGGGGGGCGTTGGTGCGACCGTCGTCGCCGATCGTCCGCCTGCGGAGGACGCCGACGTAGCGGGCGGTGGTCAGCAGGTTGTCGCCGTACTGCAGCGGGTCCAGCCGCCCGGGAACGATCGCGACGTGCCCAAAATAGTCGAGGGCGTCGAGGACGTCCCGGGGCGTCCCAGGCTGGAGTTTGATCTCCCACGAGCCGAGCGCTTTGAGAACCTCTTGGACGGCCATCCGTCTACCTCCTCACGCCGTAGACGGCTTCCGGCATGGAAGCGACGTACTGATTCCGCAGGTCAGTGGCGGCATCCCCGGAGGCGACCGGCAGGCGTAGGCGAACCTCGTCCACGACGATCACATCGGTGACGGGAGGGAAGTTCGCCACCGTCGGCGCGATCGTCGCGGTCACAGCGTTGGCGGGCGCGGTGACGGTGCCGTCGTAAAAGGTGTACGTGTTCGCGGTGAGCGCGTTCGTGAGGGTGCTCGTCGACAGGTAGGCGGAGGCGACGTCGAACCAGTTGATGTTCAGGTCGACGTTGCGGGCGGTGGCGCAGCGGATCCACGCGGTTGCCCGGTAGATGGTGCCCGCGGTGACGGCCATGGGGACAGACTCGATGCTCGGGAACTGGGCCACCCCGTTCGGAGTGAACTGGGCAGCCCCCGTGCCGACTTTGACCGGGGTGGTGACGCGGACTGCGGCGCCGCCGTTGGCGTTCCAGCCGGTCAGGTTGGTGTCGAAGTCCGGGTTGCCGTTGAGGGTGACGCCGCCATTGCCGGTGGCGGAGGCGCCGAGCCAGAAGTCCAGGTTGGTCGTCGTCGCCTTCTGGACGCCGCCGTTGGCATTGGCGGTGAAAGTACGTGCGCTGCCGCAGGCGAACCGGTTGCCGTCGGCGTCGTCGTTGGTCGCGGTGAGGTAGCCCTGCGCCGAAGTGTCCGCGAAGGCTTCCGCGGTGTTCAGGCGGACCTTCAGCTGGTCGGCTTGGGTGCCGCGCTGCATGTAGCCCTCGACGATCCGGGACCCGCGGCGCAGCGTCAGGTCGAGCGTGAGACGACCGGGGCTGAGGCTCTTCGTCAGGCGGAGAATCGCCATCTCGGGGTCGTTGCGCAGGAGCGTGGCGCCGTCCCACGCCGTGACGAGGTTGGTGGAGGTGTAGAACACGCCCCACTGCTTCGACCGGTAGGCGCCGCCCGTGTAGGACTGGACGTCGAGGGTGCCGCCTCCGACAGCCGACCAGGTCACGTTGATCAGGCCGTTAGTCAGGGACCAGCCGGTTGCGGCAAGGGGGACGTCGACGCCGTACACTTCCTGCCCGCCCGTCGTAGTGACGCGCACCCGACCGGCCAGGTAGGCGGTCGGAAGGCAGCCCCAGCGCGGGGAGGTGTTGGCGGGCACGGTGCGGTAGACGGTAATGGTGCCGTCGGCGCCGGTGCGGGTCATCACGGTCGGGTTGGTGGCGCCGGTGTAGTAGCCGTAGTGGCCGATCGGCGGTGCATGCCAGCGCTCCCCGGCAAGGGCGAAGTCGTTGAGGCGGACCGCGCCGGTGAGCCGCGATTGGAGGTCGGTTTCGGCGTCGGAACCGACCCGGTCCAGGCCGACCTTCCAGTCCGCGGTGACCTGCTCGTTCAGGTATTCGGTGTAGGTGCTGCTCGCCGACGTGACCGTGTAGTAGCCGTTGCGCTCCGGCTTGTCGGTGAACGTCACCGGGATGACCTGGCCCATGGTCAGGGAGTTGATGCCGTCATGCCGGGCGATGACCTGCGCGCGGGTGAGAGGCGGATACGACTCCTGCCCCTCCAAGGCAAGGGAGCGACTGTCACCCCCCGCCTCGGTGGCGGCGAACGTCTCCCTCAGGGGGATGCGGCCGAGTTGGATGTCGCCCCAGTTGAACAGGCCCATCAGGCACGGCTCCTGTCATAGCTGCGGATGGACTTGACCATGGCCGGAGCGATGGTGTCCGTGAACCGCCGCAGTTCACTCGGCGATGGAATCGTCGTGGTCTGCACCGTGAGTTGGATGTGGTAGTTGTCGCCCGCCGCGCCCTTGGTGCCGTTGACGAGTGCCTCGAACATGGCGGTCTGGCGCGGGTCGAGGATCCGCTCCGGGCGGCCCGTGTTGTTGATGGCCATCGTCGCGCCCTTGGCGAGCAGTCCGCCGGAGTCGAACTTCGCGGCCGGCCCGAATCCCCAGCGGGACGTGAACAGGCCGTCGTTGTAGCCGCGGGCGCCCTTGCCCATGTGGACGCCTGCGCCGCCGGACGACTCGACGTTCATCCCGGCCAAGGTTCCGGCGGTGTGGCCGACGCCCGCGTTCGTGATGCCGATCATGAAGGGGCTGTTCAGGTTGCGGACCCAGCCGGACGGGCCGCTGCTGCCTGAGAACGCTCCCGTCGCCCATCGACGGTGCGGGCGCTCCCCGCGGATCACGGACTCGATGGCGCTCATCAGACCGCTGCAGTCCCAGCTGGGGTTCCCGTTTCCGGCCCACTGATAGGGCAGCCCGTTCTGGGTCTTCACCCAGGCCAACGCCCGCTGCACGGCCGGGCCGCCGACCGCCTTCTTGTCCTCGGTGCCGAACCAGCCGAGCATTCCGTCGACGCCCTTGTTGACGAGGCCGCGCATCAGGTTGCCGATCCCTGAGCCGGGGATCTGGTTGATGAGCGGCCGGACGAGCGCGGAGAGAGCCTTCTGGGCGGCTGCCTTCAGCCCACCAAGGACGAGGTCTTTGGTCCACGATGCGGCGGAGCTGATTGCCCCGCCGATCGAGCTAGTGACCTTCCCGATGATGCCGCCGCCCGCGAAACCTTGGCTGGCCTGCTGGCGTTTGCGTTCCTGCTGGCTGGTCGGGTTGCCGCCGGTCTTGGTGGGGTGGTCTTTGCCGAGCATGGCGTCGATGCCGCGGTGCCCGCCGAGGGCTGCTACCTGCTGGTTGGAGAGGATGCGTTCGCCGGGGGTGAGCATGGCGGGCACGGTGTCCTTGTTGCCCGCCCCGGGGACGACGCCGCCCTTGTTGAAGCCGAGGCTGATCGACGGAAGCGTGATCTTCGAGCTGATCTTTCCGGCGATCGAGTTCCACATTTTGCGGATGCCGTTGTTGTAGACCGTCCCGACAACGAACTTGACCGGTGAGGCGATCTTCGATTTCACGCCGTCCCAGATGGTTCCCAGGCTGTCGCGGAGGGTCGAGAACGCGGTCTTCATCCCGGACTTGAAGGTGTTGATCTTCCCGTTGATCGTGGAAAAGATCGACGACAGTTTGTCCCGGGCCCCGTTCCAGAGGTTGTTCCATGTGTTCGTGATGCCGTTCTTCAGGTCGGTGACGCCGTTCTTCACGGTCGTCCACGCCCCGGAGATCGCCGACTTGAGGCCGGTCCAGAAGCTGTCCCACTTCGTGCGGGCCTTATCCCAGAGGCTGTTCCACGTCGTCACGACCCAGTTCTTCAGATCCGTAAAGATCTTCTTGGTGCCGGTCCACAGCGACGTGAACCAGCCGATGATCGCCCGCACCAGATCCGGGATGATGCTGTGCCCGACCAGCGTGTCGTACAGCCACTGGAAGCCCTTGACGATCTCCTTCAGGACCCATGCCGCGCCATCGGCCAGATTCTTCAGCCAGCCGATCACCGTCGTGATCACCGGAATCAGGATGTTGATCGCACCCGCCAGAACACCCGACAGCAACTGAGCCAGGCCGACGATCAGCGGCATCATCGGCATGACCGCCTGCGTCGCCAGGCCCACAAGCGCCGTGATCAGCTGGCCGAGTGACGGGATCAGAGGCGTCAGCGCCGTCAGCAACTGCGGAAAGATCGGCGCCAACTGGCTCAGGAACTGCCCCAGCATCTGAACCGCTGGCAGCAGCGCGGCGAAGATCGGCACGAGGGCCTGGGCAAGCGTGGCGACGAACGGGACCAGTGCGTCGAGCAGCGTTTTGATGAACGGGGCGATCGCCTGGATGACTTTCGCCAGCAGGTCGCCAATCGGCTGGAGGAGCGGCATGACCGCCCGCACGAGGCCAACGAGTACACCGCCGACGTCCTTCACCACGGGCAGCAGCGCCTCGATGATCGGCATCAGGGCCTTGCCCAGCGCCCCGGCGAGGTCGGCGAGGACCGGGCCGAACTTCTCGGCGAGCTCCGTCACCACGGGCGCGAGCGCGGCGAGCAGCGGCAGCGCCGCCTGGATGACCGAGCCGAGGGTTCCCGCCACCAACTTCGCGATTGCGTTAACCGCGGTGAAGATGCTCGTAAGGGCCTTCTGGACCTCGGGCATTGCTGTGATCCGGCGCAGTTCCGAGAACACCGACCCGAGGGTGCCCAGCGCGTCGCCGCCGCCCGCCGCCGCGGCCTTGAAGATGTTGCCGAGCGTGGCGAACGCGTCCGCGAGGAGCTTCCCGAACTGCTTGGCAATGCCGACAGCAGTGTTGATGGCGTCCGCCATCCGGCCGCTCTTGAAGGCGTCGCCGAGCTTCTGGCTGATGCTGTCGGCGACCCCGCCCGCCGCAGTGGTCAGCCGCTTGAACGCCGGAGAGGCTGCGACGGAGATCTGCGTGAGGCCGGTGATGAACTGCCCGGGGATCCGCGTCAGCGGCTTCAGCCCGTCGTTCAGGCCGGCGAACATCTGCTTCAGCATGCCGGTCTTGCCGAGCTCGGTGACTGCGCCTGCGGCGTTCTTCGCGACCCCGTTGAGGATGGTGGCGGTGCCTGTCAGGCCGGTCGTGAGGGACGGCAGGATGGCCGTCGACATGGTCGTGAACGTCTGCCCGAGCCCGGCGAACAGGGCGTTCTGTACGTCGAGTTTCAGTCCGCGCCAGGCTTCGCGCTGAGCGAGGACCGCGTTGACGAAGGCCTGCGCGTTCGGTGCCAGCTTCGCCATGGCGTCGGCAACCTTGTTCGTTGCCGTCGCGCCGGACGTCTGGGCGTCAGCCAGGGCGCGGGCTGCGTCGGCGACTGCGGCCTGCGCGTCGGCGATCTGCCGGGCCCCGTCGACAGCCGCCTTGCGGGCAGCTTCGCGAGCATCGGATAGATCCCGCTCAGCCTTGGCGATCTTCTGGACGCCGTCGACCTGCTGCCGCGCCGCCTCAATCTCGGCATCCTTCAACGACTGGGTCTTGTCCTTGACCGTCTGGTTCGCGTCGGCGATGTTCTGCTTGGCCTTCGTGACCTTGTCGCTACCCTCGACGCCCGCCTTGTTCGCGGCATCAGCCTGGCCCTGCAACCGCTTCGTCTCAGTCTGCTGCTCCTGGAGGGCCTGCACCGCCTGGTCGTACTGCAACTGCGCCTTGGCGAGCTCCTCGGCAGTAGCGGCAGCACCCTTGGCTTTGACCGCGGCCAAGTTCTGTTCGGCGTCCTGGAGGTTGAGAACGTCCTGGCGTTGGCTGAGCTGGGCGTCCGCAAGCCGGTTGTTGAGGTCTTCCAGCTCCATGGCCGCGTCTTTACGGGCCTGCGTGAGGTCCAACTGTGCCTGCCTGGCGGCGCGCTGCGCGGCAGTCAGGTCCCGCTCCGCGCTGGCGACAGACTCGGCCGCCCGCCGGTTCGCGTCGGCGACATCCGACACGGTGTTCTTCAGGTTGAGCTGGGCGTCCTGGATCTGCCGAGCCGCCTGCACACGGGCCGCAGCGGCAGCCACTTCGGCATCCTTCACACCCTGCTGCGCCTTAGCGAGGGACCGCTGCGCGTTCTCAACCTGCCGGATGCTCTTGGTTGCCGCGCCCCCGCTGGAGACCGCCGGCGCGAACGCCGCCTTGAAAGCGTCACCAATCCCCGACGTGCCGATCTTGATGGCGGCGAACGCGGCACCGAGTGACAGGACAGCGGGGGCGGCCACGGCCGCAGCGGGCCCCATCTGGGTGATCGCCTGCCCCAGGGACGCCAGGGTGGGCAGTGCGCCGATAGCGATGCTGGTGAGGCTGGTCAGGCTGGAGACGAGCCCGCCAAGGCCTCCCCCTCCGCCCCCGAGGCTGGACAGTGCGGACCGGTCGACGTCGACGCGCACGTTGGCGTGGCGGTCGCGAGTCAGGGCGTCGAGGCGGGCTCGTGCGGCGGCGTCATTGAGGTTGACGCCAACGGTCATGTCCCGTCGGCGGGTCAGGTTCGCGAGGGAGTCAGCTGCGACGCGGGTGTCGACGTCGACACCGATACGGACCTGCCGCCGCTGGATCAGGTTCCGGATCTCAGCCGCGGCGACTCGGGTGTCGACGCTTGCGCGGATGTTGACGACGCGCTCAGCGGTGAGCCGGTCCAGTTGGGCCTGGACGCGGCGGAGCGCCGTGTCGTTCATCTTCGGCGTGACGGCGACGTCGAGGTCCCGCAGGCGGAGGCGGGACAGCGCCGTTTCGTCGACCTTGATCCTGGCGGTGATGATGCGTTCACGGGCGAGGCGGTCCAACTTCGCGAGGGCGGCCCGATCGTCGAGGTCGATGCCGACCTTGATCCGCTGATCCTTGGACTTCAGCCGATCCATGGCGCGGTCGTAGGCGGATTCGTCGGCCGTAACCTCGACGTATCCCTCGGCGATCCTGAAGCTACCCGCCACCTGCGCTTCCTCCGCTCACGATTCCGGGGAACATGACCCGGAACGCCGTCAGCGAGACCTCGCGGTTCTCGCCGCCGCCCTGCCGTGGTGGCGGGGCTTCGTGTGTGCGGGTTGTGGTGCTGTCGTTGGGCTGCGGGTTGCGCTGCTCTTCCACTCGGGCCGCCATCACGCCTTCGTAGGCGGTCAGCCGGTGCGCCAGCGCGAAATACCGGCGGGCGCTGATCTCGTCTTGCTCAAGGTCGAGACCGTAGATTGCGAGGAAGTCGGCGTCGATGTCGTCCTGGTGGTCGAGGACCCACAGGAGTTCTCCAGCGCGTTCGACGATGGCCTGCGCGAAGTCGGGCTCGCGAATGCGGTCGAAGGCCCGAATCCACGAGGCGGCGTCTACCGCTTCGCTTTTCCCCCCTGCTTCCTGCCCAGGGCGAGGTCGAGAACCTTATTGATGATCCATTCCATCTGGTCCTCATCCAGCGCCTTGGACTCCTCCAGCGCCAGGTAGGCATCCTCGCCCAGCACGCGGATGAGGAGCGGTGCGGTCGCCACCTCCTGGCCGTGCTGGCGGGCCTCGCGCAGGTACTGCAGAGCAACGCCGGGCGCGATCTTCTTGGGGATCGTGTACTCGTCGTCGCCGATGTAGAAGAGGGGGACGCGCTCCTCTTCGGTCTCGTCGTTGGCGGCGATCCGGATCGGCTCGAACTCCTCCTCGACGGCCGAGACGGGCTTGGCTGCGGCCCGCTTGCGGGCTGCGGTGCTCTGACGTGTGGTGGGTGCCATGGGTGGTGCTCCTCGATGCATGCAGGGGTGGGCGTCGGCTAGGTGGTCTGATCCACGATGTGGATGGGGCTGATCGACGCGGACACGTAGTGGCCGGAGAACTTGACGCCGAAGAGGGTCTGCTTGTCCTTCGTGTAGCCGACCTCGACGGCGTCGGTGGACAGCACCTTGCGGACGATGACGCGCCGGTTGAAGGCCCCGCCGGGGGCCCAGCCGTCGAACAGGAGCGCCTTGTACGTGGGCTGGGTGGCGCTCGACGCGAACGACGGCTCGAAGGACGCGTATCCGGCGGCGGATGCCGACGTGCCACCGTTCAGGGCGAGGCTGAGGTTCGACAGCGTGACCTCGGCCATCGACGTCTCGACGGTAAAGTCGCGCTTCGTCAGGCGGCTGCCGACGCGGTCGACGACCTGATCGACCTCCAGCTCCGTGTACGACTGGTCGATGGTCAGCTTGACGCCGCCCTGGGTGCCGCCAACGTCCGCCCACGACGAGGCCGCCGGGGTCGTGTTGACGGCAGCATCGGCCGGCTCGGTGGCGCCGAAGGCCCCGCTGTAGAGCGTGGCCGGCCCCTGTACGAGGTTGGTTGCGGTGACCGCCAAGGGTCAGCCCTCCTTGGTTGCGGCCGGCGAGGCGGCCTTCTTGGTGATGGCCGGCGCGGTTGCTGCGGCCTGCTCGGTGTGGTTGACGAGGATGAGGCCGTCCCGCTTGAGGTCGGCGTATTCGGCGTCATCGACGTCGATCGCCTGGTCGGGGCGCATGGTCGTCGTGATGGTGTGGGTCACCGGAACTGCTCCTTGGTCAGCGGCCAGGTCACCGCGGCGAGCTGGGGGTGGTAGCGGATCGGCAGGGTCTGCTCGGGCGGAATGTCGCGGGGGCAGGGGATGACGCGGACGTCGCCGGTGAACAGGAACTCCATCTCACCGGGGTTGTCGTGGACGAGGATGCGGCCATGCCACGTGAAGAGGTCCCGGCTCACGGTGCCCTGGAGGGCGTAGCGGTTCATGACGGCACCTCCACCCACGAGATCGCCAGCCCGGGAATGGAGTAGCGGGCGTAGGAGGACGGGTCGTCGGGGATCCGCCGCGGGTCTCCCGTGACGTAGGCGGACCGGACCTGCGCAGCCGGGTAGCCACCGGGCAGAGTGACGGTCTGGGCGATCGCCCTGTGGTCCTGGCAGGCCGCCACGATCGCCTCTGCGAGCATCGCAGCCTTGTTCCACGGCGGCTTCTGCGACTGCGGGTTCACAGCCCAGCAGTCCACGCCGATCACTGGTTCCCGTAGCGGCACGTAGGCGTTGGGGGTGCCGCCAGCGGTGACGAGAGTGCAGAACCCAGACGCCGCCCAGCTGGAGTTGTCCTTCGGCAGGGTGGTGGCGACGCAGTCTCCGACCACGGTCTTGAGCCAGGCTTCGGCGACGAGTTCGGGGGTGGCGCGCAGGCGGAGGCTCACGGCGTCCTCCGCTGATACAGGGCGGGCCGCAGGTAGGGAAACGGCGGGGTGCCGGGATGGTTGACCTTCGCGACAGGATGGTCGGCGCCGGGCCAGTGCAAGGCTTTCTTGTTCCGCGGCAGGATAACGTGCGGTGCGGTGCCCATTTCGACGTCTGTCGCGTAGTTGCAGTCCAGCGAGCCAACCCGCAAAACCTTGTCGTGGACTTCGGCGCGGAGGCTGTCGCGGAGCCGTCCGGTGCGCTTGTGGACGAGGTGCTGGGCGTCGCCGAGGATGGCGCGGCCGATGGTCTCGTCGAGCCACCGGTTGATGGCGGCGTCGACGTGCGTGCGCGCGGAAGGGTCGATCCGCACACCGGATCGCGCCATGGCCGCCTCCTCTCCGAAGGTGGTCTCGTACTCGGCCTACCGGTCTCCCCGGCGTGGTGGCCTATGCGGTTGACCTGGCTTTTTCGGTGAGTACCGAAGAAGCCAGTTAGGTGGTGCGCCGCAGGTCGAGCCGCAGGTCTGCGGCTACGGCTGCGGAGTTCATGGAGGACACGGCTTCGACGATGTACGTCGCCCCGGTGCGCTCGTCGCGGAGGCGGTCCTGGTCGGTGACGTCGGTGCCTGCGGTGACGCGGCCGACGGCATAGCGGACGATCCGCGGGGTGGGGTCGTCGCGGGTCGTAACCCGCCGGGTCTGCTCGATCAGTGACGCGGGGATGCCGGTGTGCACCGGAGTGTCGGTGTCGACTTCGTCGCCGTAGCCATCGGTCGACGTGCCGCGGAGCACGGCGATCGTGGTCGTGGCGCGGGCGATCACCTGCCACCATCCATGGGACGCCAGCGCGGATCCTCGTCGTCCATGACCGCCGAGTTGAAGTTCAACGTCCGCGGGATCAGCCCGTGGAACGGGGTCGCCGGGCGGATGCGCAGCGGGCGGGTGCGGCGCCACGACAGGCGGTCGATGCAGCGCTTCGCCAGCGGCGACAGGATTCCCGCGTTGGCGTGGAGGAACGTCGCCGACACCTGATCCTGCGAAATGCTGGACGTGTCCATACTGGTCGCCCAGTCCGGATGCTGGATCAGCCACGCCGTCTGATAGGCCACGGCCAGCTTGAGGAGCCGCAGATTCTTCGGGGCCAGGTTGCCCGCGATGGAGGCGTCCTCGCTGGTATCGGCGAACATCTCGACGACCGCCTGCGCCTGCCCCACCTGCGCGTCAGACGCTGTCACGCCCGTATAGGTGGTGACGTCGCCTGTCGTGGCCCACGGCATCAGATCACCTGCCGGACGAGAAGCTCGTACACCCACCGGCCGTCGACCGTGGCGGCGAGACGCGCGTCACCGCGCGGGATGAATCCGGCGTCGACCGCGGCCTGGATGGTGGCCTGCCGGAAGCGGGTGTGGTCCTCCTCGTGCGGGCCACCGGTCTCGGCGGGGAAGTCCAGCCGGAACACGTCCGGAGCCGCAGGTGCGGCAGGCGGAGTCGAGACCGCGGCGACCGGCTCATCGTCCACGACCGGAGCGGGCGTCTCCTCGGGGGCGTCCTGCTGTTGCGGGGCGTCGGCGAAGTCATCCTCGGCTGATCCTTCGGCAGCCCCGTCCGTGTCGGTGAGGCGATGCACGAGCTCGGCCTTGACCCGGCCCGAGGGCAGGCCGCGGCGCCGGCACTCCTCTTGGAGGTCCCGCGTCGACATCTGTTCGTAGTCCATGGCCGTGGCCTCCTCTCGTTCGCCGGTGCCGTCGGGGTGGCACCCACCAATCCCCGACGGCGGTCCCGGAGGGCGGTTAGTCGGTAATGCGCTCGAGGATGCTGAAGGCCTGCTCGTTGCCGACGCCGAAGCCCTTGCGGGTGCGGAACTTGACGGCGGTGTCGTCGGTGGAGTCCTGGGCACGGGCCTGGTCGACGAGGCTCTCGGGGGCGGAGCGGTCGCCGCGCTTGAGGAACTGCCGGTTGCCGAAGATCAGCAGGTCGTTGCCTGCGGGGCTGCCGGAGACGGAGCCGGAGACCTTGCAGCCTCGGGACCAGGCGATGGGCACGTCGAACAGGGTGTCGGGGGTTCCGGCGGTGCCCTGGAGGAAGATGGGGCGGCCCTGGCCGTCGGTGCAGAGGCGGAGTGCGTCGCGCCAGCCGGGGGCGGCGATGACGAGCTGGTCGGCGAGGCTCCAGAACTTGCTGGTTTCCACCTTCTTGAAGGTGGACGACAGTTTCTCGTACAGGCTGTTGCCGCCGCCGGAGGCCGGGAAGGAGACGTTGTCGTCGTCCCAGTTGGCGTAGTTCGCGTCCGCCGTGTAGCTCGTGGCGGAGTTGGTGGTGCGCAGCGCCTTGTACACGGAGGTGAAGGGGGCGGTCGTGCCGTTCTCGGTCGCCGAGACGCCGAGGCACGCGTTGTCGAAGGAGTCGGCGTAGGAGATCGCCCAGTCCATGCCCTTGACCTGAAGGGTGTCGACGATGCTGTCGGCGTCGGCGAGGTCGTCCTCGTCGACGACGAACTGTGCGAGGAAGCGGCGGGCGGTCAGCGTGATGTAGTCGTTCGCCGACGCGTCCGCGGTGTACGTGGTGCCGACGGACACGGTCAGGCCGCCGGAGCGCAGGATGCGCTTGGTGGCGGTCGTCATGTTGTGGCCGCGCCCGTACCGCTCGACAGCGGATTCCATCAGGACGCGGGTCAGAACTTCGGAGTCCCACTCGATCGGGATCCAGTTGTCGATGATGTCCGTCGAGGCGGCACCGACGATGTGGTAGATCGGGTACAGCTTGCCCGGCTGCTCGCCTGCGGCGATGCGGGCCTTGCGGAAGCCGATAATCGAGCCCGGCTCGGGGCTGACGGAAATGGGCACGCGCGTCGGGCGCATAGCAACCTCAGGGAGAACAGGGGCTCACGGCCCGCCGGTTGGGTGGAGTGCCCTACCTGGGCGGACCTGTGAGCGTCCCGCTCGTTTCCCTGCCCGAACCCTGTGGGGTTCGTCGTGCGCACCCCCGTGGGGGTGTTGGTTCAGCTGCGGAGGGCCCTTGCCGCGAGCTGTTCGGCCCATCCCTTGGGCTCCGGCTTCGGCGCGGGCTTGTCCGCTGCGTCAACCTTAGCCGCGGGTGCGCCATTCTGGCCAGAAGATCCGCCAGAGTTGGACGTTCCGGCAGAACCACGGGTGCGCTTGAACAGTTCCGGGAAGTCGGCCTTCACCTGCTCGATCTGCTCGGTGAGGCCGGTGATCTCGCCGTCCTCGTCGATGTCGACCTCGTCGAGGTCCACGAGCTTCATCAGGGAACCCAGGCGGGTTCCGTTCCATCCGGCCTCAGACAGGGCCGAGTTGACCCCGGTCACGAGGCTCTTCGTCTTCCGCATGCCGCGCAGCTCGGCTTCGGCGGCGGCCTTCTCGACCTGCCGCTTCACCTCCGCGGCGCTCGGCCCCTGCGGCTGATCGTCCTTGCGGGCGACCGGCTCGTCGTCCGGCTCCGGATCGGGGTTGATCTTGTTGCCGGTCTTCAGGTCGATACCGTGCTGCCGCAGGTACTTGCGGCGCGTCGCAGCCTCGGCGTCGGCCTTCCGCTTCCCCTCGACCAGCCTCTCGTAGTCCTCGCGGGATGGAGGCGTCCAGTCGTCGACCGGCTCCGGCTCAGGTTCGTCGTCAGGAGCGTCATCCGGCTCGACGACCGGGTCGCCTTCCGCGCCTCCCGCGATGAGGTGGATGGGGCGGCCATCCTTGCGGTAGCCGAGGATCGTCCACGGCGGGGCGCTGATCGGGATGATGGGTGCCATCAGTTCCTCCAGGGTTGTGCTCACGTGTGGCCTGCCGCCGTTCGTGCCTGACGGCGAAGCCGGTCTGGAATACCGCGCTGGGCGGCAAGAGTGCGGGCCGCACGAATGCGCGCGGCACGGGACTCGCTGGGACGGCCGCGGCCGGAGGCGATACTCCGCCACGCCTGCGCCCGCAGCAGATCAGGCAGGCTGGCCGTTCCAGGGCGGGCCCACTCGTCACGCCACGCCACCAGCCTGCAGCGGCAGTTCGGATGCTTCGGCGGGCCCTCAATGGCCGCCGCGCTCCTGGTGCGGGAGTGGGGGTCCATGGACAGGCCGCCGGGGAACAAGCCGTCCCGGTCGGCGATCCGCCCGGCGTAGGCGAGGCACACCACGCAGGCGTCCCGCTCCGTCACCCACAGGCGGCGCGCCCCGAGTTCGGCAATGGCCTGCGCGGCACCGTCGTTGATGGCCCGGTGGATGCACCAGGCGACCGCGGACCGCACCAGGGACACGGCACGCCGTGCCGAGGCCAGGCCGGCGGTCACGCCCGACCAGCCCTGCCGGGCGACTGACTGCGGCGACAGCAGAATGTCGGTGAGGCGCAGCTGCTCCCGCACTGTCGCCGCGATGGCTCGCGCCGCGTCGAGCGCGTCGCGCGGCACCACCCCGGCAACCCGGCCCCCGCGCCCGCGCCCGGCGCGGTGGGCGAAGGTGAACGTGTGCCGGATGCCCATCTCCACGGCCTGCTCCAGGGCCTGCTCCACAGCCTGCGCGGCGCGCCGTCCGAGCCCTGCGCTCGCCTGGTCCACGTCCCGCCGTACCCGCGTCAGATAGAGGGCCAGGGCCGTGCCGCCACCCACTGCTGCCAGAGTCCCGAACGACGTCACCCATCCGGCGGCAGCGGCGGCGATTACCGCGGCGAGTGCCGCATCGGCGCCTCCGTCCGCTTCCTTGGCGGTCTGCTGCTCGAGGTTGGCAGCTTCGGCGGCCTGCTCCTGCTGGACCAGGTCGGCGAGCTGCGTGGGGGTGGCAAGTGTGGTCATGCGGCGGCCCCGTCGTCCTGGCCGAGGTTCTCTGTCGCGCCGAGGATCGCGTCGAGAAGGCTGCCGACCTGCTCTTGGGTGATGACGCCGAGGGCGATGCCTGCGCCGAGTTTCTGGATGGCGTCGCCGAGGCCAGACCGCGGGCCGGCGAGGAGCTCGACGCGGCGCTGCAACTCCGCGTCATCGTTGAGGTTGGACAGCCACGCCTTGACGATCTCGGGCGCGTATCCGGCTTCGATGAGGGCGTGTTCACGCGGCACACCGGCGGCGATCTTCGCTGCGACGACGGTCCAGCCTTCGGCGGTGGCGACCTGGTCGGCGGGCTGCCAGCGCACCGTCACTGTGACGTCGTCGTAGCCGAGGAGTCGCAGCGCGAACTCGAACGCGTCCGCCCATGTCGCCCCAAAGCTGCGCTGCCGGGCCTGGACTTTCGCCGTCAACGGCGCCTTGGCTTCCTGCCGGGCCTCCCCTGAGATCGCGTCCCCGGTGGAGTCGAACAGGGCGAACGGCGTGTCCGTGACCTGCGACATTGCCTTGATGTATCGGTCGAACGGCTCCAGGTACACCTTGGGGTCGGCGGCAGCAAACTGACCGACAGCCTTGTAGCCCTGGAGCTGCCACACCTCGCCCGGGTCGTTCCGCAGCTGGCTGTAGTTGAGCGGGCTTTCGGGGTCGGCCGCCTCGTCCTCGGGCCGGTCGGGGAAGAAGTCGGACTGCTGCCCGGACTGGTCGACGGCGGGATCGATGAGGCCGTAGCGCTGCGGCAGCGACTGGTAGTCGATCGTCGCCAACTGCCCCAGCACGATCTTGTTGATGGCTGCCTGCGGGCCGTAGGCGGCGTAGTGCTCGGGGCGTCCGTAGGGGCGGCCGGTGCGGAAGTGGAAGAACGGCACCTCACCCCACGGGTTCGGGAGGATCGCGTCCTGGCCGTCGTCGGTGTACGGCATCCACTTGTCGACCTTGCCGGAATGCTTGCCCTTCCACTGCCAGCGCTCGATGCGGGCAGGCGTCTCGCCGTCGGCCGCGTACCAGAGGTCGGCGCGGATGACCTGGGTCTTGCCGGAGCCGATGCACCACGACTTGATCGCGAGCTTCTTGCGGAGCGGGTTCTCCTCGTCGTAGATGATGCGAACCGTGGCCGCCGAGTTCACGAACATGTCGACGCCTGCGGGCTGGCCGTCGTCGGCGAGGTCGGGCCACACCATCAGGTAGGCGTCGCCCTGTGAGCACGCCCGCGTGTGGAGCGCCGGGCCCTCTTCGTCCAGCTGGTTCCGCTTGATCAGGTCGGCAACCTCGGCGTCAGCATCCTCGTCGCCCGTGGTGATCGCGGTGATGTGGAGCCGGTTGGCGACCGCGTCGACGGGAATCCGCGCAAAGTTGATCTCGTCGAGTTCGTCGAGATGCGACTTGGCGAGCATCTGCGCGACCTTGTCCGACGCGTAGATCTCCTCCACGTCGCCGTCGTAGTACGCCTCCGCCTTCGCGTACTTGGGGCGGTTCTCGCACAGCTCCTCATACGCGGCGATCAGGTCAGCGGTACCGGCCATCAGTGGATCACCTCGGGCTCACGGACCGCGCTGCGGCCTTCGGGCGGGCAGGGGGCTTCAGGAACCGCAGGACCGCGTTACCGACGCTGTCGACGAGGTCGTCGTTGGGGGCCTTCGGGAAGCCGACCATCTCCTCCTCCAGGGCGGGGAGGGGTTCGGCGTGCATCACGCGGGTCGGAATCAGCTGGTACAGGTTCAGGGCCCGCTCGGCGCGGGTCTCCTTCTTGTCGCTGTTGGAGAAGGTGACGACCTTGACGGGAAGGTCGTGGAACACCTCCAGCCACAGATCGCCGCCCTGGTTCGACTCGACCAAGAGGGCGCCGACTTCGGGGAAGGACTCCAGGATCTGAAGGATGCGGGCACGTAGCGGCTTGCCCTTGAGCTTGACGCGCTGCGCGAACTTGACCAGGCAGCGGGCAGGGTGCGTCCCGTTGGCGGGCGCCCAGCTGACGACGGACAGGCCCGTGAAGTCGGAGCTCTGTTTCGTGGTGACGGCGCCGTCAACGGACAGGTAGGTGCGGGCGGTCGGGAACTGGCCGTAGGTGAAGTCGGTCTCGGACCAGTAGGCGCCGTCGGCGGCCATCGGGTCGTTGAGGTAGTTCTTCCGGAAGCTGCGCGTGTGTTCGATCTGCTTCAGGAAGGAGATCGGCCACTTTGACGGCCACATGGACCGTTCGCGCCCGTAGTCGTCGGCGACGATCGGGAGGTGGTGGTGGACGCGGAACTGCTGCTCCCCCACCCACGCATTCGACTCGGAGCGCTCGCCCTTGCCCCACTTCACCAGTTGATGCGTGACGCTGCCGGGCATTGTCACCGTCCCGGACAGGACAACGCGGGCGTAGATGTTCAGGGGCAGGATGGCGTCCGTGACGGTCTTCAGCCGCTTGTCCGCCTGATACGCCGAGTACTGTGCCTCGTCGGGTTCCACATCGTCGAGGAGTAGCAGGTCAGGGCGCTGCGATCCCACCTTCATGCCGAGGCTGGATGCGTCGATGCCCTTCGCAGCGAACACAAACCCGTTGCCGCGGATGACCATGTGCTTCGCGTCGGACTCCGACGCACCCGACGGGCGCCGGCCCGCGGTGCACAGCTTCGGGAAGTCGCGGCTGAGCGCGGCGTTTTCGTCGACCTCTTTGCGGAACGTCCCGAGGTGCATTTCCGCCTGCGGCCCGGAGTCGGCGAACACGGCCGCGAACTTGACGTGCCCGTGCGCTGCCGCCCACAGGGGCAGAATGAACAGCATCCACGTCGACTTGCCGGTATCCCGTGGTGCGAGGAACGCGTCCCGCTGCTCCATGGGGGCCTGCGGCGGGATCGCCCACTGGCGGGCGAGGCGGACCCATTCGAGGTGGGCGTCGGCGAAGGTGACGTGGCCTTCGGGGTCGCGAAGGTGGTGCAGGCAGTAGAGGACGGCAAAGAGCAGCGGGTCGTACTTGGTGGCTTCGATGCGGGCTTCGCGGTGTTCGGGGCTGCCGTCGAGGAGGCGCGCGTCGATGCCGTTGACCCAAGCGCCGAAGTCGAACGTGTAGGCGTTTGCCGCCGAGCTATAGGGGTCGGCAGGGCGCGGCCGGTCGACGGCGGTGGTCACTCGCCCTGCTCCCGGTCCGCGCGCAGAGTCTCGGCGACGACAGCGTTCTTCGCCTTCATCTCAGCGACGAGCTCTTGCAGCGCAACGTCCTGCTGCGTGGTCTCGGTGACCGTTGCTTCGACCCTGGTGGGTGCGTCGAGGCCGAACAGCTGTCGGAGGGCCGCGGTGTTCTTCTGCCGCTCGCTTTCAACTTTGACGAGGCGGTCGATGGCTTGGAGGACGGGTCCGTCGTCGAGGAGGGGTTCGCCGTCGACGACGATGACGCGCCCATTGTTGACGGTGATGTGATGCCGCTCGAGGACTTTGAGTGCGGCCTGCTCGAGGGCGTCAAGGCGCGGAAGGGCGGCCTCGATGCGTTCGAGGACGACGGCACGCCAGGTATCGATCTTCGGGTCGACGCGGCGCGCGCCTTCTTCGCGGATGAGGTCTCGGACGGTGCTGGCGCTGATGCGTCGGCCGCCGGTGGGCCCGTCGGGGTGTTGGGTGAGGTCGTCGATGGCGCCGTTGCTCATGCCGCGGGCTTTGAGATCGAACACGATCTCGGCCAACTGGGCGCGTTCGGCGGTGTTCCGCTTTGCGTAGGGGGCCGGTCCGCCTGCCATACCTCACACCCCTCACTGCCGATGATTCTTCAGGATGACACCACCTTCACCTTCGAATCGTAGGACATCGGCGCGCATTAGTCGCTATCCCCCTACCGAAAGCCTCACGGTGGGCGCACCATTGAAGGCGACGAGAGGGCGCGCCATGGTCAGCAGCCGCGGAGGCCGGTACGGATTCGTCTACCGAAACCGCTTCAAGACGTATCGCGCCCTGCGCCGGAAGGGCATGTCGAAGACGCGAGCAGCGGAGATCTCGAATGCGGGCCGGAGCTTCCCGCAGAGGTCAGTCATGGCTCGCAAGGCGGCCAAGTCTCGGCAGGCGAGGGGTCGTCGGCGGTAGCATCCCCGGACTGCACGCAGGGGGTGCGTGCGCCTTGTAGGGGGTTGCGATGGGGGTTCGACTGTCGGGCGGGATCGGACCGCTGAGAGTGTCGGTGTCGCCGGGTAGAGCTGCGGGCGGGTTCTTCGCCCTCGGGGCTGCGGTCATCGTCGGCATGTTCAGGTTGATGTTCTGGATGCTGTACGGCTGCTACTGGCTGATGCGGGCGCTCTATTGGGAGCTGCCGCGGGCGGGCTACCGGTGGTGGCAGCGGCGCCAGGCGGCAACCAGCCCGCACTGACGGCACGTCAAAGGGCCCGCTCCGGACGTCGGAGCGGGCCCTCGGTCTCGCGATTCACGTATCGTCGCCGACAGCCTTCGCGCATCCCCGGCATTCCCGGATCGCCCCGCCCGGGTATCCGCGGCAGAGGTATCCGGTTTTCCCGCAGGCGGCTTCGAGCAGGTCCCACCACCGCTCATCGACGGGCCGGCGGGTGCGGTGGTGGGTGCGGCCGTTGACGAAGCGGACGTTCTTGATCGGGTACTCGTCGGCGAGCGTCGGGGTGGGCGCGGTCACGTCGGGAACACCTCGGGGTGCGCGGCCTTCCAGTCCGTCCAGCGCTTCAGGTAGATGCTGTGGTCGAGGTCCATGACCTGCTCCAGGCTCAGCGGACCGGGGTGCTTCGTGTATTCGTGCTCGCCACCGCGCGCCTTCGGGCCGGTGGGAACGAATAGCGGCCCGTACTGCCAGGTGACGACGCGGTATCCCCAGTCGTCGGGCCCGTACTTGACGAACACCCGTGTGACGACTCGGCCTTCGACGTCGAGGGGCCGCTTGAGCATGCGCTGCCGTTCGCGGTCGCCGAGGAAGTAGTGGATGTACTCGTCGATGTACGAGGCGATCATGGCGGCTTCGGCGTCGGTGGGGCGTTCCTGGCTGCCCCAGCTGTAGCGGCTCCGGTCGACGTCGATGTATGCGGCGATGTACTTCCACATCGGGTTGAAGCTGGTCACGACGGGGATGCGGAGCTTGGTGAGCGGGTCGTTCTCGTCGGCGTCGGTGCCGAAGGGCCAGGCGGTGGTGGTCATGTGCAGACTCCGTTCAAATATCCGCGGGCGGCAGCTTCAGCGGCCTGCCCCCGCCCGTCGGCGATCACGTCGAGCGGCGAGCCGTCCCCGAGGTGGGGGTTCATCCCGACCATCCACGCGGTCGCCACGTTGTCGCCTGCCGTGTCGGCGATCATGCGGTGGATGCGGTGCGCCGCCGCCCGCTGTGCTGCGGTGGTCAGAGTGCGGGCGGCGGTCGGGCCGAACCAGACGTTTAGGTCGGCGGCGATGCTCACCATTGACCTCCCATGTGGGCAAGGATGCTGGTTGCGCGGTCGAGGGCGGCGCCTGCTTGGGCAAGGAGTTGGCGGGCTTCGTTCAGCTCCACCCGACCTTTCTCGGCCTCCTCGTTCACGTCGGTGCCGTTGTCCATGCGGATGGCGTCGGCGTCCCGCATGGTGCGGAGTTCCCCCCAGATCTGCTCGATGGCCTGCGGCATGCCCCACACGGTCTGCTTGAGCTCGTTCACGGTGCTGTAGATCTCGGAGGGCTCTTCGAAGACGCTGCGTCCGAGGGTGCGGTGGTTGAGGGCGCGGATTTCCTCGGCTGCGCTGCGGGCAATGGTGGCGGGTTCGCGGTTCAGGTTCACAGGTCAGTCCTCATTCCAGTAGCGGCGGTCAAGTCGTGCGGCTTCGGCGGCCGTTTCCTCCCACCAGCCGGGTGCCGGGCCGGGCTCGACCGGCGGCGGCACCTCGGCAGGCGGGATGGGGGCGGCGGTGCGGTCGGTGGCTACCAAGGCTCACCGCCTCCCCAAACACCGCCAGAGCCGGTCGCGTTCTTGGTGCGGCGCTTTGGGTTGATGCCGTCCAGTTCCATGCGCCGGTTGTCGAGGCGGGTCTGGATGCGCATCCACTGGCGGCATCCGTCGGTCTTGCAGTCGGCGCAGTACGGGTCGGCGCTCTCACCGGTGAAGTCCGCGGCCCATCCGGTGGCGGCGTGGTACTTCGTCGGCTCGGCGTCGAGGCGTGCGGCGCGGCGGGCGATCATCCGTTCCAGGATCATCGCCTGATCGGGCTCCATCCACTGGTGCATGCCGATGATGGGTTTCCACCGACGGCCGTGGTGACGACGTTCGATGCCGCACCAGCGGCAGCCGTAGGGCGGCTCGGCGTGGATTCCCCGGGCAGCCAACTCGGCGCGGATCGCGGCGGTCACGACTGCGGCGCCTTGGGCGTCTCGGTGCGGGCCGCGTACAGGGCTTCGCGGTGCTGGTCCATGGCTTCTTCGCGAGTGGTGGCCTTCTCGGCGGTGGTCTCGATGGCGCGGTCGCCGATCTTCCAGCCTTCGAGCCTCCTGTCCGGAGTATCGTCGAAGACAGTGGTGCTGTACGCGCGGAAGCCGACCTGAACGGTGGACACGATCAGGGCCCACTCGTCGCCGTGCTTGACGGGCGTCTGGCGGACGATCTTCGGGAAGCTCATGACGGTGCTCCTTACGGCGTGGTGACGGCGACTGCGGGCTGCGGGGTGACGGCGTGCACGTGGTACGGGGCGAGCGCGCACCACACGAACAGCAGCGTCAGCAGCAGGCACAGGCCGGATATTTGGGTGCGCATCACAGGCCTCCTCAGGCGGCGAGGGCGAGCTTCGCGGCGGCAAGCTTGTAGGCCGGCTTGCGGGGGCGGTACAGGGCGACGAGCGCGGCAACCTCGACACGCGAGTAGCGGGTGCAGGGGCGGGCGGCGCCCTTCCGGAACGCACGGCCCGCGATGCCGACGACTCCAGCCTTCTCGACCTTGTCCCGCAGGCTTCCGGCGACGGAGCTGGCCTGGGAGTGGGTGAGGCCGACCGCGATGCAGTGGCTGGCAAGGGTGCCGTTGCCGCGTCGGGCGATACGGGCCGCGACGCGGGTGGCGATGGCGCGGGCCTTGGCGGTGGCGCGGCGGCTGCGGTTCGAGCGGATCACGGATCCCCCTATGGATCATCGGTAGCGATACTGACTATCGCTGCCCACAACTCAAACCATACCCACGAGGGGGCGGCATCGCAAGTCAGTTGCGGTACCTTGTTCTCATGACAAGCGAATCCCCCACGCTCGACGACATCGCCGCTGCAGGCGCACGCCGCAAGCGCGACGCCGAACGCCTCAAGCAGTCGAGCGACGCCCTGAAGGAACTGGTTCTCGCCGCGCTGCGGGACGGCCAGCACAAGCCGACCGAGGTGACGAAGGCTTCGGACTGGACGGCAGCACACGTGCGAAAGATGGCGCGTGAGGCTGGCATTCAGCCCGACGAGCGCTACAAGGAGCGCGCCGACCGCCTCCGTAAGACGACCACCACCCCGGAGCGCCCGGAGGGAAGCGAGGAGGACGCCGGATGAAGGTCAGATACCGCACCGAGCTTGGGGGCGAGTCGACGGCTTATCTGGACGACGGAGACGGCAACACCCGAACGGGAGCCGACAAGTACACGGATGAACCGCTGACAGTCTGGTGGGACGGCTCGAACTGGGTTGAGGTCGCCGCGCTCTCGGAGCACGGCGCGGGCTCGGTGCGCCCGGACGAGGAGTAGCCGTGAGCGAGCGATGCGACGTGTGCGGTCTACCCGACCTGCACCACGGATACGGTGACGGCATCGGCTCCTGCGACTGCCCCCGCTGCGAATGCGGCGTAGCCGAATGGTCTGATCTTTGCACCTGCCCGCCGGACGATGAACAGCCCTGGCCCGACGCCTGATCCCCCGATTCCCGCCCTACTCCCCCACCGGCCGCGTCACACTCCATGTATGGCGCTTCGTTTCACGGTGCAGGGCGACGACGAGCAGGAGACGGCAGCCGGTCTGCGGCTGCTGCTGACGCTCGGGCTGCGGCAGAAGATGCCGCCCACCGACATGATCAGCAACGGGTGGATGGCCCGCGCCGTACCCGCCCGCACGACAAAGGCCCCGACCGCCGAGGAAGGCGGCCGGGGCCCTGGCGTTGGCTGATCAGGCGGCGAGCAGCACGGTCTTTGAGCAGATAGCGATGAGGACTTCGGCACCACAGTGCTGACACCAGTACTCGTCGACAGGGTCTCCGTGCTTACGGGTCCGCCCGTCGGTCCAGGGGGCGACGCGGCAGCATTGCGGGCATTCGTAGAGACTGTTCGACTCGGGCTCCCCGATGGCCTGCCACTCGGTGACAGCTGTTTCGATCTGATCGCGGTGTAGCAGTACGGGGTGCGAGTGGGTTGCCGGGTCGACTCGGCCGACGACGCCTGCGGCCTGGAGTTCCACCAGGATGGCGCGCGCGGCCTCGAATGTGATCTCGACGCCGTAGTCCTGCCGGAAGCGCCGCTTCAGCATCGACGGCGACCCGTGCCGCGCCCCCTCGGTGACGAGCTCGGCGGCTGCGTAGAGAAGGTTCTGTCCCATGGCTCGAGTGTCCTCCTACTGCTGGTTGTTGGTCTTGGCCCACACGCCGCGGGTGCTGCTGTGGACGTTGCGCTGGTCGGTCACAGGGTTCTTGCGTGTGCGAGTGCGGCGGCCCGGTCGAGGTAGAGCAGCGGCAACCGCGGGTCGCGCTGTACGTCGTTCCAGCTGGCGATGGTGTCGACCTGGAAGTCCCGCCGGATCGCCTCCAACAGGAGGATGCATGCGTCGTCGGCCTCGCTGAGGCTGCCGGCCGAACGCTGGATGACTCCGATCAAACAGGCGGCGCCCTGCTCGTCGCGCAGCTGGCCGGTACACCAGCCGCCGGCCTCGAGTCGGACGCGCGCCCGGTGCAGGGTGGCGGCGACGGGTGTCGGGTATGGGCAGGGCGCCGCGGTCGGGGTGAGCGGCAGCGGCGCGACGATCTCAGGGATCGGGTCGGCGGCAGGGATGTGGGCGGTGTCGACTTCGAAGGACAGGTTGGCCAGGGCCAACCGGGCGTCCATGACCAGGCCCACCTCGACCAGCCGCGTGTCCAGGTCGAGTTCGACCGGGGCAGCGACTTTCGTGGCCGTGGTGGGCGTGGTCATCAGGCGGCAGCCTTGACCGGTGCACCGCGGCCTTGACATTCACCGCAGACGACGATGAGTTGCTGACCACCGAAGGCGCTGTAGATCTTTCCGTCGCCGGAGCACTGCCAGCATTTGCCTGCAGCAATGGCTTTGGCGACGGGCATGGCCTTGTTCTGCTTGATCCATTCCTCGTCGGTCTTGCCGGAGTCCGCGACGACCTTCGACACCGGGGGCGGCATCTGAGGTGCGGCCTGTTCGGGCGCCGCTTGGGCGGTCTGCGCGTACCAGGCGCCGCCGACGGTGGTCCCGCCGTGCTTCTGCCGCTCGTGGGTGCGCAGCGCCTTGGTGGCCGTCCGCGCGTCGCGGTAGCGGGGCTTCTCCTTCTTGCCGCAGGGGCAGGCCCAGCCGACGAGACCGGTGTTCCTGTCGGCGCCGAACCGGCTGGCCTTCCAGACCTCAAGGCGTGAGGCGCGCTCCTTGGTGGGCTTGGCGGGGCACGGCTTCGATCCGGTGAACGACCCGTCCTTGCCTTTGGTGAAGATCTGCCCGTTGCCCTTGCAGACGGTGCAGCCCTTGTGGGTGGCACGGAGGATGGCGGCGTCCTTGCGGGACTGGACGGTATCGGGGCGGATGTCGATACGGGAGACGGCGAAGAGCACCATGCGGGCGCCGATCTGCTGGTGCAGCGGGCCGGTACGCGGGACCTTGACGCGGCTGGCCGGGTGCTTGCGGGCGGCGGGCTTGCGGCGCTTCGCCGGGGTAGTCCGGCGGGCCGGCTGGCGCTTCGGGGGCATGATCGGGGCTCCTCGGACGTTGGTCGGTATGTGATGGTTTGAGAGGTGCTCGACTGCTGCTCGCGGGTGCTCCGTTGCAGGTCACAGCCGCTCGGAGTGCTGCTCGCGGGGTGCTCGGCATTTCGGCGAGCAGTTCGCCGAGCACCTGGTCGAGCGGCTGTGACCTGCGGTCGAGCAGTGCCGAGCACCCCGCGAGCAGTGCACATATCAGGTCAGAACGGTCAAGGCTTCGAGCTTGTAGCCGCGAGGGTTCTTCATGCCGTCGATGTCGCCGATCGGCACCGGGGAGCCGACACCGACGTCCTTCATCAGCTTCCGCAACTCGGCCGCCGTGAGGTCGCCGTAGGTCTCCTCGTTGAGTACGGCGAGGGCTTCCGCGAGGGGCTCGGGGCGGATGCGCTCCACGCCCGAGTCGGCCATGACCTCGATGGCATCGAAGACGATCTGCCGGTCGCCCGGGATCCGCTTCTCCCCCGCCCCGCCATCCATAAGGTGAAGCAGGCCGGCAGCTGCGAGGGTGTCGCGGTCGAACCACGGACGGCCCGCCTCGATGCGATCGGCGACGGCCCGCTTGATCGCCTCGTTGCTGTGCTCGTTCCAGCCGTAGAGCAGCGGCCGGTCGAGGCCAGGCCCCTTGATGTAGGACTGGCCCGCATCGTTCTTGAGATGCTTGTTCTGGGCAGGCACGAGCCGGTCGGGCCGGTAGCCGGCGGCGATCGCGCCGCGGCCGAGAACGAGCGGGATGTCGTCGTGCCGGGACGCCAGCATGACGCTCAGGGTGAAGGTGTCGGCAATGGCGTCGCCCATGCTGCTGCTGGTGGCGTCCTGCCCGGCGGCGACGACGTAGATCCCGGACTGCTTGCCAATGCGCTGCAGCTCGATGAACTTCTCCTTGGCCTTCTGGCTGAGGAAGATGAACTCGTCGACGAGAGCGAAGATCGCCGGGCGTTCCTTGGTGGCCACCCACGTGTCACCCATGCCCAGCCGGTTACGGACGACGTTCCGGCCGCCGGCCATCTTCACCAGGTGGTCAAGCCACTGCTCGCACGCCTTGCTTCCACGGATCGGCGGTACGGCCATGGCGCCGTCGAACTCACGCAGACCGTCCTTGACCGGGTCCATTTCGATGGCGATGGCGTTGTGGCATGCAGTGATGACCTCGGCCAGGTCGCGGAGCACGCCGGTGGACTTGGCGGAGCCGGACACGCCGATAACGAGGATCCGCTGTCCTTCGAGGACGATATCGAGCGGCGATCCGTCCATGCAGCGGCCGAAGTTGTGCGAGTCGGCGATGTCGATGCTGTTCGGGGCGTGGATGGCCGGGCGGGGCATGTTTTCGAACGGGTTGGCGGTGACGAGACGCAGCACGATGTGGGAGGCGTCCTGCGGGTCGGGGTCGATGAGGGTTCCGCCATGCTTGATCCCGAAGTGCGTGTCCAGCTGCTCGGTCGCCGCGCTCACCCTGCCGGGCGTCGAGCCCTTGAGGATGACGTCGATCTCCCAGCCCCAGCCTCGGTAGCCGAGCGCGCGCACCGCGCGGGTGCCGACACCTTCCCAGGCGAGCGCCCGCGAGACGCAGTCCCCAATCTGCCCGGGGGACTGGGCCAGCGCGAGCGGGAACGGCTCGTCCGAGTTGGGATCATCCTGGTCGGCGATCATCATCTGGGGTGCAAGCTCGGGCCGGTTGGTCCGGTAGCGGCCGTACAGGGTGACGGCCGCGGCGGCGACCGCCACGGTCAAGGTGGGCGGGATCTTCCAGGACCAGTCGACGGCGGTCATGCCGCCGAATTTCACGAGCGCCCACCAGCCGGCCAGGTTCAGCCCGGCGACGGCGCCCGATGCCCAGCCGAGGAACCGCCAGCGGGAGTGCCGCTCCAGTTTGACCTTGTTCCAGTCGGAGGCCTTCGACATACCGCCGAGGGTTTCCTGGAGGTCGTGGGTGCGGACGTAGCGCCAGCCGAGGAAGCCGACCGCGCGGGCGCCGGTGAAGAACCAGCGGGCGGTGAGCCCGCACGCCCGCCCGGTTGTCGCGGCGACGACCATGGCGGCCGATCCTGCGGTGCGCAGGGCGGGCAGGCGCGGCTCGTAGGGGACGACGATGCCGGGCGCAATGTCCTCACCGGACAGGTCGTCGGGCACGTACAGCTCGCCCGGGACGACCTTCGTCAGGTCCCAGTCGGCGGGGAACTCGGGGTTCGCATCGAGGCTCATGACGGGTCCTTCTGGCGGGCGTTCGCCTCGCGCTTTGCGTCGGCGGCGAGGGCTCGGGCGGCAGGGTGGAACTTGGGCGTGTCGTTGCGTCGGCGGCGGGGCGGAACCGGCTTGTACGAGGACGTCTTCCGAGGCGCGTTCACTTGGATCGCACGCTGCGCGTTCGTGGTCTTGCTGAGGGTGTTCACGGGGGTGCCGGTGAGGGCCGATTCGACGCGCTTCTCGGCGGTACGGCGGGCAGTGATGGACTCGATGGACTCGCCCGGGTCGCAGCCCTTGATGTTGCGGTAGGCGCGCGGCCACACGGCCGGATCGTCGGGCGCCTTACCGAGCGCGGCACCGATCTTCACGGCCTCATCCCACACGTCCTCGAACACGGTCTGCCGTGTCTCGCGCAACTCCTGCCGAGCCTCCTCGGCGGCCTTGTCAGCGGCTTCCTTCTCGAAGCGCTGCGCCTTCTCCTCAAGCTTCTTCACGGCCTCGGCCCTGGCCTCATCCCGCTTCTTCGTCTTGCGCTCCCGGCGGGTGAGGACACCGTCGCGGCGGCGGATCCGGCCGTGCTCGTGGAGGTCCCACACGCCGGGGCCTGCGAGCGAAGCAAATGCTGTGCCGACCGCCGTCGCCGGGTCGAAGTGAGAGAGACCGTGCGACAGGTTCACCGCGGCGGCGACGAATGCCAGCAGCCAGGCGATGAGCCGGTAGTGCCAGTGCGGCCGGTGATCGTCGACCGCAGCGGCAGCACCGCGGAGTACGACCCAGGCGCCGCCTTCCAGCATCACGGGGGCGGCAAGCAGCCATCGGGCGTGCGGGTTGTAGAACGCGGACATCTGTACGGGCAGTGCCACGATGGCGCAGGCGATCGCGAATCCGAGGGCCGCGTTCCGCCACGACTTGGCGGACTTCCCTCGCCTCTTGTCCTGTGCGGCGGCGGAGACCTGTTCGGCTTCGTCCTGTTCGCGCGCCTTCTCGCGAGCCCGGTCGGACTCGTCGCGCTTGAGGTTGGACGCGGCGATGCGCGCCTCGGACGCGGCGTCCTCCTCGCGGGCCTGACGTTCCTGCTTGTCGTTGCCGAGCTTCATCCGCCTGGCGGATTCCACGGCCTTGGTGCGGATCGCGTCGGCTTCCGCCTCGGCGATGAGCCGCGCCTGCTCAACCTCGGCTTCGCTGCGGGCGCGGATCGCGGCGGCCTCCGCGGCGGCGACCAGGTCGATCTTCGGCTCGGCGTCGGGTGCCGGTTCGGGCTGGGGGGTGCGCTGTTCCTCGGGGGGTGTGGCGATACGCCAGTCCGCGAACTGCACGGTGCGCGGCCTGGTGCTGCCGTTGGCCTTGGGCGGGCTGGCGGTCATGACGTTCGGTCCTTTCGGGTCAGCCGCGGGTGCGGCGGTCGATGACGGCGGCAGTGGCGAAGTACACGCCGAGGGCGACGGTGAGGGACATCAGGGCCGCGACCGGCCGGGCGATGCCGAGGGCGGTGAGGCCGAGTAGGGCGCCGAGGACGACGGCCACGGCGGGGATCAGGAGGGTGAAGGACTCGCGCACCGTGTAGCGGCGGTTGAGGTAGTCGAGGATCCGCACGTCAGTCCCCTCGGTTGCGTCGGGTGGTGGTCTTGCGCCAGCCGAAGCCGCCGGGAAGGTTCATCGACGTGGTGCGGCGGCCGGTGGAACTGCGCGTGTGCTTCGGCCCGTTGCGGAACCCGGTCGTCACCGACCAGGAACGCCGGTTGATGTTGAGGCGGACCCCGGGCAGGATCCGGAAGCTCTTGCGGAACGTGATCGGCATCAGAACTCCCCGCTCGTGAACGCGTTGATCTCCCGGGTCTCGGCTGCGACGTAGAACAGGACTGCCTCGACGTCCTCCGGCCGCATCCAGCCCACGATCTGGCCGATCGCGGCGCCGATCTGACCCGCACTGTGATTGAGGGCGTTGCCGACACGAACGGCAGACACGACCTGGTCGGCGGTCTCGGCTAGGTCCAGCGGCATCGGCGCGAAAGCCTCAGCGGTGCCCTCGGCGCCGCCGTAGTCCGGTCCCGCCGCGCGGTGGGAGCGCGTCCGGTACGGGTGCAGCAGCCGCCACACCTCGGGCTCGTAGTCGAACGCGATCGACCAGCCTTCACTGACCGGCAGTTCCTGTTCGGCAGCCATACGCACGGCGTCGGCCGGGTCGTCGGCGCGGACCAGCTGGGTATAGACGCCGTTCGGGCGCGTCGGCCAGGTCACCGACCATCGGGGCTTGCGGAACATGCGGTGCTCCTCTCTAGGCGGGCGCGCTGGTGCGCGCCTTGTGGAATTCGCGGATGAACTCGTCGGTCAACCCGGAGCCGACAGCCGCCCCAACCGGGCCGATCCCGGTCACCGACGCGGCCCACAGCTCCAGCCAGGCGGCCCGGGTCGCCACGTAGTTGAGGACCGGTCGGGCGGCACGCAGCGGGAACACGACCGCCCCGAGCCCGACCATCACCGCCAGGGCGAGGAGCCGCACCGTCCACCGGCCCGCCCAAGCGGCGGCACGGGCCAGCCGGCCAGGCTTCGCAGTGATCAGATAGGCGTGCACGATGGGCTCCTCTCAGGGGTGGGGTCAGCGGGAGTAGCGGACCTGGATGTTGTCGGTGTCGACCTTCTCGCCGGGCTTGACGGTCTTGCCGAGCTGGGTGGCGGCGTCGGCGCGGGCCCTGTCGTGCGTGTACATGGGGCTGGACTGCTCGACGGTGCCGGTGACTTCGCGGGTGGCGCCGTCGCGGCCGGTGACCTTCGCGACGATGTTGAACTTCGGCATGCGGTTCTCCTCGGATGGGCGTTGGAGGGCTGATGCGACTCCCCTCAACCGGGACCGTGCGAGACGGTCCCGGCGGGCAACCGTCAGGCCTTGCGCAGCTGGTCGTCGGTGAACGTCGGCAGGCCGAGCGCCAGGTCGACCTGCGGATCACGAAGGCCGTCGACCTCCACCCGCCCGTCGCCCGTCGGCCACGCCTCGCCGGTCCGACCGACCAGACCGGGCGCATCCGGGCTGGACACGACGGTCACCTGGTCGCGCTTCTTGATCGTCATTGCTTCTCCTTCAGGGATGCGGGTGTGGGTTGGTCCTAACTGCGACGGCTTGCCTCGTTGCGCATCCACTGCTGCAGGTCCTGCGACTGCTGGACGGCTTCCGGTCGCACGCCTCCGTCGCCCGCCATCTCCTGCTCCCGGGCGAGGTCCGAGCTGATGCGCTGGGCCGCCTCGCGCAGCTGGTCGGCGCTGTGGTTGCTGTAGTCGCGGTTCGTGTGGTGGGTGCTCATTTGTTCCTCCTGGGTTGATTGCGCATTGGTTGGTTGTTGGTCTGTTCAGCGCTGTACAACTGGGCGACGGATGTCGCGGTGCTGGACGGTCACGGCGTGGCCGCGGCGCCGGAGTCGGCGGGCGAGCTTCTCGGCGACGACCACGGAGCGGTGCCTGCCGCCTGCGCAGCCGGAGCCGATGACGATCCGGTCGACGGACGGGCCGGACGCGTAGGCGGCGACCTGCCGGACGGTGGCCCGCAGCAGGGCGCGAACCCCGCCAGTACGGAGTACGGCCCGCCGAACGGGCCGGTCGCGGCCGGTCAACTGCCGCAGCGCCGGGTCGACGTGCGGGTCACGGAACGCCCGCCGCAGATCGAGGACAACGTCGGCTTCCGGCGCCTCGGCGTGCAGGTAGCCGAAGGACACGATCTCCACGACGGCCATCACGCGGCAGCCGACTGGTGAGTGATGGCGGTCTCGAGCGCGGTCCACAGCCGGTCGTTGCGGTCGTACTCGGGATCGATCACGGTGACCTGCCAGGCATCCACGACCGCGTCGAGCGCGACCGGGCCGAGCCCCTGCCAGATGAACCGCAGGTCGCAGGGCGACAACTCGGCGCCGAACCAGGTACACGGCTGGCCGCCGCGCCACGTCACCGCAGTCCCGTGCGACCACAGGCCAAGGTCGGGGTGGTGGAGCATCACGAGCAGTCCGGCAGACTCGCCGGCCTTGCGGATGCGGGCCAGTAGCCGCTCGTCGGCGACGAAACCGGTCACCGCCGCGGACTGCCGCCACCACGCCCCGTCGAATCCGATCCCCTCGCGGCCGGGCTGCGACTGCTCGGTGACGAATCCGGCACGGTTCACGGCGGCGAGAGTCGGGATCAGGTCCGTCGTCTCGTCGTCGGGCCCGCATCCAACGGCATAGCCGGGCCACGAGGACAGATCGCCCTCCAGCCAGCGGGCCACCAACTCGCCCAGCTCGGCGACCGTCTCGGCCTGCGCCCACTGCTTCCGGTCGGCGCGCGCCTTCCGCCAGCGGCCGAACATCACGCGGCGGCCGGGTAGTCGAAGCCGTCCAGCTCGGCGAGAAGCTGCGAGTCGGCGGCGAGACGGATCTGCCGCATGCGGGCCAGATCACCTGACCCGCGGGCCTTGGCGTACTCGCCGAACAAGTCGCTGATGCTCAAGACGGTCGCCTCGGCCACGGTCGTGTTGGCGCGGGCCCGACGGCCGATCTCGGTAGCGGCAAAGTCGGCGGAGAACAGGAACGGAGACATGGGGGTGCCTTTCACGTGGATCAACGGAATGGGAGAGGTAGTGCAGAGGTGGGGCACCGCGACGCGAGACGGGGGGGTTGGTGTCCGCGCCGCGGCGGTTCTTGGGGTTAGCGCTGCTGCTGGGCGAGGAGCTGTCGTGCAGCCTCGGCGGCCAGCGCGGCGGCCGTGGCTTCGGCAATACGCTGCTGAGCGAGAGCGTCAGCGGCTTCCTGCTCGGTCATGACGTCACCGCCGGCCACGGCCGTGCCGTGCATGCGCCGGCGTGCTGGATGGCCCACGCCTCAACCTGGGCGACACGGTCGGTGTCCCCGCGGTGGGCGTACCGGCTACCGCTGCAGCCCGAACACAATGCGATCCGGAGCGGGCTGCCGAGCGAATCATCGTCGCGGACCGAAACTGGGGCACCAGCAGCAGTCGTGAGGGCGGCCATCACTGCTCCCCCGTCTTCACGACGAGGAACCGGTCGCTGTCGATGTCCTGGACGACCGTGGCCGGGATGCCCTGGTCGCGGAACTGCTGCGCCTGCTCCTCCGCCGGCCACGAACCGCGCGGATGCCCGGCCTCGGTGGAGGCGAGAACCTCGCGGGCGGTCACGACGCCACCTCGATCAGGTCGAGGCGGCCGACATCGGCGAGCTGGCAGCGGCACATCGTCATCTCGTCGCGGACGTACTCGCAGCCCTCGTAGTCGCCGTGCGCGGCGAGCTGCTGGTAGTGGGTGGCGGCGGCCTGGTAGCGGGCCAGAGCCTCGACGGCGGCCGGCGGGAGCGGAGCGGTGGTACGGGCGATGCTGGTGCGCTCGGGCGCACCGGTAAGCTGCGTTCCAGCCATCAGGGTCTCCTTACAGAACCTGTGTGGTCAGGCCTCGTCGCGGTGTGTGGAAGCCCGTGACGGGGCCGTTCTGCATTCCAAGGCGAAGGCGGTGGAAGACGCCTTGCCCTGGTGGCACTCCACCAACATAGACCGTCCTATGGACCGGTGGCAATCCACCGTGCGAAGATTTCGCCATGCCCCATGGAGTCCACAGAAACAGCGCGCGCACATTCCGGCCCGACCCTGAGCTGTACGCCCGGGCGCAGACCGGCGTGGCCTCGGTGGGCTCCGACATGAACACGTACATCTGCGCGTTCTTGAGCTGGCTCGTCCACGACACGGACGAGCTGCCGACGCGGCCGGCGCCACAGCCTGCCGAGAAGTCGGCGTAGCGGACTGTCATCGCAGACCGCGCGGGGAGGGAGTTGCTCATGCCGTCGAGTCAACGCGCACCGCAACGTCACCTCCATGCGGTCGGCCGCAGCCCGCATGAAGTGATCATGCAGCCACCTTGCAGTGATCATGCAGTGCCAGTGCAGAAGACCCCACGCGAACGGCCAGGGGGCCGATAGTGGACGACCAGTGGACCGGCCGAACGGCAAGCCGGCTACAGGAAGCATTCCAAAAGACGCACGAAGAATTCGCGGAGTATCTAGGCGTCTCAGTAAGGACCATTGCGGCATGGCGCGCCCACCCCGAAATGGTTCCCCAGCTGGAGACTCAGCGGATCCTTACGACGGCATTCGAGAGGGCAGGTGATGCGGTGCGCCGGAAGTTCATCCATCTATCGCGCGTAGCAGCCGGGCAAGTCGAAGCCCAGGCGCTGCGCGTGGCCATCGCGGTGGTACGCCGCGGCGGCGAAGTGCTCCTCGTCTGCAGGCAGGACGGCACCGACATCACCTGGCAGTTCCCGGCTGGCATCGTCAAACCGGGCGGGTCTGCGCAGAAGGTTGCGGTGCGGGAGACGCTGGACGAGACGGGCGTGCATTGCATGGTCCGCGAGCACTTGGGTGAACGGCTTCATCCTTTGACGCGCGCCTACTGCGATTACTTCATCTGCGATTACGTGCACGGCGAGGCGGTCAACGGAGATTCCTCCGAGAACGTCGCCGTGGCGTGGGCTCCAGTGAAGGAGCTCGCCCGCTACATCCCCGAAGACCGCATCTACCCGCCGATCCTGGAAGCCTTGGAGGCCACCGTATGACGACCGACGCCAGCACTGAGAAGAAGACCGAGAAGCCTCCGGTGTCGGTCGCCATCATTGTCGACCAAGGCAAAGTGCTGATGGCGCGTCGGCGGGCGGCCGAGGGTGAGATCTCCTGGGTGTTCCCCGGCGGCGCCATCGAGACTGGGGAGAGCCCGGAAGAGGCCGCGGTCCGCGAGGTCGCCGAGGAGACCGGGCTGAAGGTCGAGGCGGCGAAGGTTCTCGGGGATCGTGTCCACCCGAAGTCTGGGGTGCCGATGCACTACGTCGCGGTCAGGCTCGTCGACGGTGAGGCCACGGTCGCCGACGACGAGGAGCTCGACGCGGTCGCCTGGATCACGCATGCGGAGATCGCCGACTACGTGCCCTACGGCCTGTTCGGCCCGGTGCAGGAGTACCTCGACGGGGTCCTGCCGCACTGAGCGAAAGACGTCAAGCGGGTCCGGCCAAACGCAGCCGAATTCCAACCGCTGCTGGACCGATCCCGCCGCGCCGGAAACCCTGGCACCCCCACAAGCGAACGGCCGAGGTGCGTCAACACCCCGGCCGGTTCGACCAGCGGATGTCCGTCCGCTGATCTTCAAGCTCGCCTCGTCAAAAGGAGCCCACGTGAATGCTACTGCCTTAGCGCCCGCCGCACGATGCACAATCACCGCCGCCCGCCTGTTGGCTGCGCCACTCGACCAGCTGCTCGCCGAGACGGGCGCCGAGCTGGTCGAGTCGTCGATCACCGAGCGCGGTTTCAGCGGCTACGCGCTGCGGGAGAGCGGCCGGCTGCTGCTGGCAATGCGCCGCGGCCAGCCGATGGTGGAGCGGGACTGCATCGCCCGCGCACTGCTGGGCGACATGCTCGGCGTGCCGCTGCCGCCGCTGCCGGAGCCGTACCAGCTCACGACGCTGTAGCCGCACAGCGAAGCGCCCCCGTAGCCGAGTTGGCTGCAGGGGCGTTGTCGTCTCCGGGGGCCTCTGCCCCGCTGCGGCGTTGATCCCGTCGGGCGCGGCGTGTTGCGGGAGGGTCCAGTTGCCTGGTCTCGGCCTGATCCCGGCAGACGGCGCGGGGCGGCGGCCGTCACCGCCGGGTGTCGGCGGAGGCTCCGCCGGATCGTGCCGTCCCGCTGGTCGTCCGGCTTGTGCCGACAGGTTCTCGGGTGCCCGGGTTTCCCAGGGCAGACGGACGTCCCACGGCCAGGATGCCACGGCTACAGCGATCGCGTGCTGCCGACCATTGGCCCGGGGATGGAGTCGGCCCACTTGAGGCAGTAGGCGTGCTGGCCGATGACGACGGCGACGCCGATGATGAATCCGAAGGAGCGGTTCCACATGGCCCTTGGCGCGCCAGGGGCGACGCGGTATCGGTAGGCGCGGAGCCGGTGCCACTTTTTGCGGTCGGCGGGTGTGAACGGGTCTCGTGCGGCCATGGTCAGTTCTCCTTCGTGGTGTCGGTTGCTTCGGGTGCGGGCTGTTCGGTGACGGGCCACGGGTACGGGAGTGGCCCGCTGAACATGGCGGTGATCTTCTCGTACAGGCCGGGCTCGTCGGCGGCGAGTTGCCTCCCGCAGCGTGCGCCCTTCAGCCATGCACGGACGTCGGCGGTGGTGATGGGTCGTTGTTCCCGGTCGAAGATGTCGCACCATTCGCCGACGTATGCGAGAGCGTCCTCAGCTTGGTACAGCTGGGTGCCGAGTTCGTCGGCGAGGTCGCGGGCTTCCTCAGCGGTCAGCTCAGGGTCGTCGGTCGCTTGGGTCGCTTCGGCCGGCGCGGGCTCACCGAGGACGGCGAGGCGCTGTTGTTCGCAGGCGTCTTCCTCCTCGATCGTCTGGTGCGGGAGTTCGCAGATCTTTGGGGTGACGGGCTCGACGTCGAGCTGGCGGCGGAGTTCGGGATCGGTGGTCGGCTGGCCGGTCATGCGGCGGATCTCGACAGGGGTCGGGCCGTGGCGTTCCCCGAACGGGAACTTCGGCCACGCGTTCGGGTCGGCCATGAAGGCGTGGGCCCAGTTTTGTTCGTAGTCGCATCCGGTGACGTAGCAGTGCCAGCCGTTCGTCGTGGCTTGGAGGATCGCCTTAGGGTGCGCGGGGTGTTCATAGCCGCAGGTGAAGGGGTGCATGCCGCCCTCCCGTTGGAAGCGGTTCAGGGCGGCCACCTGCTCCGGCGTCCACGGGGCGCGGATCTTGTCGGTCATGCTGCTGCTCCTCGCTGCTGGCTGGTGAGTTCGGCGATCTGCTGTTCGAGCCGCTGGATCTCCGTGTCGGCGGCTTCCCGGTGGCGTTCGAGTGCGCGGGTGGTGTCGGCGAGGGACTGCCGGGTCTTGTCGGCGTTCTGCCGTTCGGCCCGCACGTAGTCGGCGAGGAGCGCGGCTTCGGGGATGGTGAGGGCGACGCCTCGGAGGGCGCGCCCAATCAGGTTGTCGATGGCGGCCTGGCGGTCGGCGCGGTCGTGCCGGTTGGGCTTGGGGGCACGGACGGTGGGCTTCACAGGTACTCCCCCATGATCGTCGCGTCGGTGATGTTGCCGAGCTGGTCGTCGTCGATCTGCCCGTGCAGGTTGGGGTGTTGTAGCTGGTCGGCGAGAGCAACGAGGTCGCTGATGTGGCCGCAGACGTCGGCCCAGACGGGGTCGTCGGTCACGGCTGGTCCCCGTCTCGCTGCTGCCGGCGGGCGAGCATCCGGTCGCGTTTCGCCATTTCCCGCAGGGCGCGTTCGATGACGACGGCCCGGACTTGTCCGGCGTAGTCGGTGGCGAGGATCCCTTCGGACTGGCGGGTCAGGAGCTGGCGGGCGGCCGGACGGTGCTGCGGGCTCACGGCTGGCCGCCGTTGATGGCGCGGGCCACGGCGAGGGCGTGCGGGTCGGGACCGATCTGCTTGGCGTCCTCGGCGGCGGACTCCAGCCACTTGGCGAGCAGCGCGCCGACGCCGGGGTGCATGGCTCCGATGTAGTGGGCGTCGTCCTGGTGACGCTCACCGCTGCTGATCGTTTCGGTGACGTAGTAGCCGATGCTGTCCGCCCACAGGCTGGCGTTGATCTCGCCGTGCTGGTGGTGGTCAACGACGCCTTCCCACGGGCCGGGCGTCGCGTCGGCTGCGAGGTTGCGTAGCTTCTCGGCTGCGGTGCGCAATTCGTCAGCGGGCGTGGTCATGCGGCTTCCTCGATGTCGTAGGTGTAGGGCTCGGTGTGGGCCCAGGAGGGCACGGGGCGCCGTTTGGGCGCGGGTTGGACCTCGGGGGCCGGGACGGGCTGCGAGGGCGGGAGACGGCGACTGAGACGGCTTCGTGCCGCCTTCACGCCGGGCCCGACGCACATGGCGAGCGTGCACAGCACGATCGCGGCGAGCCCGGCAGCGATCTGGACCGCCGCCTTGGCCCCGTCGATGATCGCGACGAACGCGGACGCAGCATCGTGGACGATCACAGGCGGGGCTCCTGCGGGATCAGAACGTCCACGCCGCAGTCCGGGTAGGTGCAGATCCCGCCGTCGGGCAGATCGTCGGAAGTGACGGGGGTGCAATCGACCGCTCGTGCGGCGGGCGGCGGTACGTGCTCCAGGCAGCGGAGCATCTGGGCGGAGAGGGAACGCCAGGCGACGATGCGGTCCGTCTGGGTGTCGGCTGGTTCGGCGGGCTGCACCACAACAGCGGGCTCCTGGTGCGCGCCGCAGTGGTGCTTGCAGCCCTCGCAGGGACAGCGGCACGGGGTCGGTCCGTCCAACTCGCGGCCGGGGCAGGAGGCGATCGCGGCGGCGACGTCGCTCGGGCATCCGCAGCCCCAGTTGTGGGACTCCGGGGTCGGGCAAGTCTCGGGCTTGGGTGTCTCGCCAGCCACACGGCGCAGCTCGGCACGGCGCAGCGAGTCGAGCGCGGCCTGATCCTCTTCGGTGAACCCGTCCTCCGACCAGATCTTTTCCTGGGCCTGGTCGAGGGCGTAGGTCAGCATCGTGCGCTCGGCCTCGGATAGTGCGGCGGTTTGGTTGGTGGTCGCGGGGAGGACGGCGGCAAGGCGCCGCTGCTCGCACTCGTCCTCGTCCTTGATCGTCTCGTGGGGAAGCTCGCAGATCGTCACGCCGGCCCGGTTGGCGAGTTCGGGGAGGACGGCCAACACCGCGTCGGCGCCCTCAAGGAAGGTGGACTTGCTCCAGTCGCCGAGCCATTCGCGGATGGCGTTGGCGATGCGGTCGCGGAGGTCGGCCTGGTCTGCGGGCGGCACGACGACAGACACGGCGTCTGGGTCGTGGAGCCGCGCTTCCTCGGCCAGCCACGCGGGCCAGCCGTCCGGGCCGTTCTTGAAGTGCACGTTCACCGTGCGCTCCGGCTGCTCGCGCTTCCCGAACCGGGTCCAGATGCCGGTCACGGCCGCGTGCACGTAGGCGGGCCTGTCCTTCAAAGCTGCGTGATAGTTGAGTTCGATCAGGGTCGGGGCGACGCCGACACCGGGGGCGTAGCTGCCATCCATCTCGGACTCGTCGAGGATCGGGGCGCCGGTGATGCCGTAGCGGATCTTCGTGCAGTACGGGGTGCGGGTCTGTTCGGTCATGGCGATCTCCAGGGGTGGGGGTGGGGCTGCTACACGACAGCCCCACGGGCAGGCAGGTCAGGCGGAAGCGGCCCATGCGGTGAGGGCGGCGAAGTCGGGCTCCAGCAGGCCAGCGCGCGGGCTCACCCAGTGCAGGAGCGCCGGGCCGTCGTGGTGCTCGGCGACGTACTCGCGGTCGACGTCGTCGAAGTCGTCGTCGATCCACGCGAACGGGCGGCCCTGTGCCCACTCGACGACGTACTCGGTCTTCCAGAACGTCGGGGCGTGCGGCGCCCGTCGTCGGGCAGCGCCCTCGGGCCAGTCGACGACGGGCAGCTCGGGCAGTCCGATGTGCGGGGCGATCCACTCGTTGGCCTCGGCTGCCCACGTCGTGCACCACACGAGATCGAACGGCAGTGCTTGGAGGGCGGCGCCGTGGGTGGGGTTGAGCCAGACACGGAGCGGCTTCTGCCAGGGCTGCTCCCAGCCGGAGGGCCGCATGCGGTGGGTCTGGTAGCCCTCGGGGCGCCGGGAGGGCTTAGCGGCGTAGGGGTTGAGCGGGCCGTCGACATCGATGAGCAGCAGCGGGCGGTCGGGCATTGGGTCTCCTTGCGGTGAGAGATGCTGGGAGGCACGGCCCGCGCGGACTACGACTCCGCGCGGGCCGGCATGCGGGGCATGGCTACGCGTCAACAGCCGGCGGGGTCGGCTCCGGCCAGCCCAGGACCTCCCGGATCTCCCGCTGCGACAGCACCGCTTCGGAGACGAGCCGCTCGCCCTTCCACTGCTGCCCCTGCGCCATGAGGCCGGCCAGTCGCTCCAGCGGCCCGGTGCGCGGCTCGTCAGCGTCACGCCACTGCTGGGTGACAACGGGCCGCTGTTCGACCTCGGCCGCCTTGATCTCGCGGTCGTAGTTCCAGGGGTCGGTGTCGTCCTGGTGCTCGGTCAGGCCCTGGTCGTAGTAGACGCGGTAGGCCTTGCCGTCGTCGGGTGCGCGGAAGATCAGTTCGTTGACGGAGACCCAGCGGCGGGTGTCGACCTGTTCGCGGTGGAGGATCTCGGGCGCGTTGTCGGCCCACGCGTCGGGGAGGTCCCAGGCTTCGAGATGCTCGCGGGTGAAGATGCGGGTGGTCATGGTGCTGCTCCTTTGGTGGTTGTTGGTGGTGGTTGGGTGTCCGGTCACAGGCCGGACACGGGCGCGGGCCGGTCGGCGGCGCGTTCGGCGGCGGCCTTCCGGTTCCGTTCGAGTTGCGCCATGGCCGCGTCGTGCGGCAGCTGCCTGTACGCCGGGCACGGGCAGGTCTGGCCGAACGCGAAACAGGAGTGCGGCGCCGGGACGGTGTGGGCGATGTGGCTGTGCCCGCACTCGCAGAGCCGCGGGGTGCGCGGGGTGGCGATGCGCTCCAGCTCGGCGACGCGCTCGATCAGCCAGTCCACAGCCGGGGTGAGCGTGTCTCCCAGCGGGAACGGAACCTTGCGGTCCTCGCCGTGCGGGGAGAGCGATCCGCGCATGCTCAGCGCGTCGTTCTGGAGTGCGACGAGCCGGACACGACGCCGCTCCCGCTGCGCCTCCAGCTCGGCGACTTGGGCGCGGAGGCGGCGGATCTCGTCGGCCATCGCGTTAACGTCCTCCGGCGCGTGGGCGATGAACTCGCCGAGAGCGCGGTTGCCGATGCTCACCACGGCCGATTGCTCGTCGGGCTCGTCCGGTCCGCTGGCCGGGGTACGGACGACCCAGAGGTGGCCGGGGTATCCGTCGCCCTCCAGGTCATCGGACAGGGCCCACGGGCCGTCAGGGACGGCGTTCAGGCGGGTTTCGATGTCGTTGAGCTGCTGGTCGGTGAGCGGGGCGGGCAGGGTCATCGGGTGTCCTTTCGGCGGAATCGCGTGGTGGGGTGGTGTGGGCGCAGGTCAACGGGCGACAACGGGCGGCAGGGGGCGGTCAGGCGGCGGTCCCTTCCTGGTGGCTGGTGTTGCCGGGGTTGCTGCGGTGGATCTCGGAGTAGGCCGACAGGAGCCGGCTGGTGGCCCAGCGGTGGCCGCAGCCGGGGCACTGGTAGCCGTGGACGATCGAGTCGCCGCGGCGTTTCTCAGCGGCAGGGGCTATGCCTCGGCGGCAGCAGTTGGGGCAGGAGTCGGTCACGGCGATCACGCGGCATCCCGCCTCGCCCGGCGCAGTCGGTATCGCGCCGCCGCGTCCCGGCTGCAAGCGCGGCATGCCCGTTTCCCCCGATCCATCCAGGTGTTGGACGGGGTGAACTCGTGGCCGTTCTTGCAGCGTGTTTTGCGGCTGTTGCCGCCGCGGATCGTGTTTTCGAGCCCAGCGACCGGTTCGAGGTGTGCGGGATTGATGCAACGGCGGTGCAGGCAGTCGGTCCCGCCTGGACAGGTCATGTCGCGCGTATGGCAAAGGTGATCGAGGTGGAGCCCTTGCGGTATCTGCCCAACCAGCAGCTCGTAGGCCACGCGATGTGCCCGCCGAGTCTTCCCGCCAGACTCACGGATGAGGCTGTAGCCGTCGCGGTCAAGTCCCGCTGTGCGCAGGATGCAGCCTCCCCAACCGGGGGTAACGGAGGCGAGGAGACGCTCGCGAGTTGTGTCCAGGCCGCGCTTGGCTCGGGTAGATGCCATGACGCCCTCCTAGCTCTGTGCCATGTCGACGAAGCGGGAGTAGTGCCCCTGGAAGGCGGTCGTGATCGTCGCCGTCGGGCCCCCGCGATTCTTCGCAACGATGAAGTCGGCTTCGCCGGCTCGCGGGCTCTCGCGGTCGTAGGCGTCTTCCCTGTGCAGGAGGATCACCATGTTGGCGTCCTGCTCGATCGCTCCGGACTCGCGGAGATCGGACAGCAGCGGCTTCTTGTCAGTGCGCTGTTCCGCGCCTCGATTCAGCTGCGACATGGCGATCACGGGGACCTCGAGCTCCGCGGCGAGCTTCTTCAGGCTGCGGCTGATCTTCGCGACTTCCTGCTGCCTGTTCTCGGTGCGCCCGGACAGCTCGCCTTCCATCAACTGCAGGTAGTCGATGACGACGAGGCGCAGGTCTCGCTTCCGCTTGATGCGTCGGCAGTGAGAGCGGATCTTCGTCATCGTGAGGCCCGGGTCGTCGACGATGTCGAGTGGCGCGTCGTTGATCACCGGCCAGACTTTGGCGAGGCGGGTCCAGTCGTCGTCCGTCATGCCGTTCTGGCTCTGCAGGTGATGCAGGGCGACCCGCGCTTGAGCTGACGCGATCTTCATCTTGAGTTCGGTGCGGGACATTTCCAGGCTGAAGAACACCGCGGGCAGGCCGTCGACGATCGTCGCGTGGCGGACGATGTCGGTGCCGAGCGTGGACTTGCCGACGGCGGGGCGGGCTGCGATGACGATCAGTTGGCCGGGCTGGAGGCCGTTGGTCAGCGAGTCGAAGTCGGTGAATCCGGTCTTGATGCCGCGGGCCGGGCCGTTCTTCTGCAGGTTCTCCAGCTGCTCGAGGAAGTCTTCGCCGTCGGCTCCGATGAGGGTGTCTTCGTCTCCGCGGGTGGTGTCGTCGACGATGCCGTCGACTTCGGCGCGCAGGTCGTCGAGGAGTTCTCCGGTCTCGCCGGTGCCGTCGGCGATGACGTGCAGGGTGCGGGTGCATGCCGCCTGAAGGTTCCGCAGTACGGCTTTCTCGCGGACGATCCCTGCGTAGTACTCGCCGTTCGTGGCGCTTGGTACCTGCTGGATCAGGTGGTGCAGGTAGGAGGCGCCTCCGATGCGGCTGACGTCGCCGCTCTTGGCCAAATCGTCGGCCAGGACGATCGGGTCTACGGGCGCGCCATCGACGTAGCGGGCAACGATCGCGCTAAAGATCGTCTGGTGGGCGGGTCGGTAGAAGTCGGCAGGGTTCTTAATGCTCTCGGTGACGTCTGCGATCGCGTCGCGCGACAGGAGCATCGAGGCAAGGGTGGCCATTTCGGCGGCCAGGTCGTGCGGGGGTGCGGATTCGCGCTGCGGCTCAGGCTCGAAGTCGTCGTGGGTCACTGAGTTTTGCCCTTCCTGCGGTCGGCGCCGGTGAAGTGGGCGACGGTTGCTCCGTCGCCGAGTCGGGATGAGGCCCGGTCGCCGAGGACGTCGCGAATTTCGCGGCCGATCAGGTTCGTTGCGATGAGCGTCGGCCGGCGCTTCTGCCAGCGGTTGTCGATCAGCTCGCTGATGGCGTCCGCGGTCCAGTCGTTGACGGCGCGGGCACCGAGGTCGTCGATGGCGTACAGGTCCGCCTCGCGCCATCGGGTGAGCGCCTCGTGATCGACGGGCCGGTCGGTGGCGAGCTTGACGTCGTAGGTGGTGGCGACACGGAACAGGCCCTGCCAGCCGCGGCGGATGAGCGTCTCGTTGAGCTTCCACAGGTGCCACGTTTTGGTGGTGCCGATCTCGCCGGTGAGGATCAGCGATCCGTGATGGCCAGCGAGGAAGTTGTTCATCCAGGCATGGACGTCGGTTCGCAGCTCGCCGGGGTCGGCGAAGGCGGCGGGGCGGCGGCCGAGGAAGGCTTCCAGTCGGTTGGCGACGGCTTCCGCTTGGGCTTCGGCCAGCCAGGCATCGTGATTGTGGGGGTCGTAGTCGGTGGTGTTCATGATGCGAACAGGTCCTCCACTGATGAGTTCGTGTAGTCGTCTGCGGTGTGCGAGTCGGCACGTGACCCGGTGCCCGGGTGGCGGTTGCCGCCAGCGGCCGGCGTGTTCATGGCCTGGTTGACGAAGCCGGGGATCGCGGATGGTGCGGAGCCTTTGGCCATCCAGAGGGACATGCCGCGGCGGACGTCGTCCGGGTGGATCTTGTCTTCCTCGAGGAGTTTCTTGATCTGCCTGGAAGCCGCGCCGATCGTCTGTCCAGGTGGCCGCTTCTGGCAGCGGTCGATCCATTCGCCGACGATCGTCTGGGCCGTCACGGGTGCTTCGTCGAGGGGAGCGGCTTCTGCCGCTCCGGCGTAGCCGCATTCCTCATCGGAGACCAGGCTGAGCTCGACGACCTCAGCCACCCCTAGCGGAGCTGTGGCAGGGGCAGGGGCAGGGGCAGGGGCAGGGGCAGGGGCAGGGGCCGCGCGCACGTGCGGGGCTGCGCGCCCGCGCGTAGAGCCTTTCGGACCCCCTTCAGTAGGGGGCTCTTGAGGGGTATCAGAGGGGGTTCCGAAGGGGGTTGCCGAGGGGGTTTCGTTACCCCCTTCAGAGGGGTCCGGGTCGGGGTCTCCGAAGGCCTTGCGGAGGGTGTCGATGTGCTCGGCAACCTGCTGCCGAATTGAGGGACCTTCGCTGCCGTTGCGGAGCTTCGCCGGTTCGTCGCTGAGTTCTTCCAGCGGGATCCGGTCCACCTCCGCGAGCAGTGCCTGCTGAAGCCGCTTGGAGGAGATCTCGAGCGCGCCGGACACCATGGCGCCCATGACCTTTGGCATGCGCCAGACGCCGTCGTTGCGGACGAACGAGCGGATGAGGAGCTCTTCGGTGTCGTCGTCCATGACAATAAAGTGCGCGGCCTCCAGTGCCTGGAGAAGCTTCTCGAGCTCGGCCGACGTGAGGCCGCGCGCCTTGCGGGACCAGCGCCGGAGGGTGAGGTCGAGCAGGCCGGCGTGGTTCAGGTTGGGCTGCGAGATCAGGAACAGATAGAGCCGCTGCTCTCGCTCGCCGAGGTTAAGGAAGTCGGCGTCGTCCCAGATGCTGGTGAGGATGCGTCCGTGTCCGCGGGCCATGAGTTGGTGTCCTTCGAGGAGTGCTGGTTGGGGGCTCGGATTGGGCGGTGAGCCCTCAAGGCGGCTTCCGGCGCGCTACTTGGGCTTCGAGAGGAGCTCGACCAGCCGAGCTCGCTGCCTGTCGGAGAGATGTCGACGCAGCTTCTTGGCCATATCTGTCACCGACCGGTCCAGTCGGACCTGAAGCGTCTTCGGCCGTTCCATGGGAACGAAGGGTCGGTCCTTGACCTTGTAGGTCCGCCTGGATGCGATGTAGCGATCGGCCTGCTCGAATTGCTCGGGTGTCGGACGCTCGAAGGCGGCCACGTGGTAGGCGCGAGCCTGTTTCGCCCATGGCAGTGATGAGGGTCCCCAGGCGGCCGTCCTGTCGTGGCGCGACATGACCGAGTTGCATCGGTCGCAGATCAGTCCCCTGACGAAGAACAGGCCGTCGCCCTGGAAGTGATCGATGACCAAGGCCCCCCGCGGTGTCTCCCTCTCTGGCGTCTGGCAGATCTCGCATTGGCCATTCGCGCGAGACCGCAGGCGATCGAAGTCCTGGCAGGTCATGTCGTACTTCAGAAAGTGAGTGCAGGCGTTCCCGGGTGTCGCATGGCGTGTTTCGGTACGCCTGTTGGGCACAGGCAAGAGTTCCCCTGTCATGCGTATGAGAATAGCGTTCGCGCATCGCGTTCACAATGCGCGGCAACGTAGCGCGACCGCAGATCGGTATGTCACTATGTGCAACATGGACGAGCTGGACGAGAGGATTCAGGCCGCCGCGAAGAAGCGGGCCCGCGCCGAGAAGGCCTTCAACGACGCCGACGCTGAGCTCCGCGACCTCCTGGTGGAGGGCCGCGCCGCCAACAAGGGCCCCTCCCACATGGCGAAGCTGACGGGTTTCACCCGTGAGTGGGTCGCACGCATCGCGCCGGCTGCCAAGTCCTGACGTCACGTCCCCTCCTCCTCTCCTTCCTGGCCCCGCCATTGCGGGGCCTTCGTCATGCGCGGGTTAGCGCTGGCCGGCTTGCCAGCAGTTGGGGCAGATGTCGCGGCCGTCGCGGGTGCGGTGCCAGCCCTGCTTGCCGAGCCGGCGTCGGGCTTCGGTGGCGGTCTGGGCTTCGCCGGGCGGGGTGTCCTCGGTCCAGCAGGGGCCGGATTCGGGACTGCTGGCCTCGCAGACGAGGGAGACGTAGAAGCTCACGCGGCCCGCTCCTCGTCGTCTTCACCGTCGGGCGTCTCGTGCTCGAAGGCGCGTTCTTGGTCGGCCGGCGTGAGGGTGCGGTAGCAGGCGCGGCATAGCTGCTCGTCGCGGAACCGGTTGGTCTTTACGTGGTCGCGTTCGAACTGGGGGAAGGTTCGCTTGCCGCAGCGGGTGACGGTGGGCGCGATGGCCATGGCGATGAAGGCGCCGCCGCCGTCGACGGTCTTGGTGATGGCGTCGTCGTCGAGGTGGTAGGCCCGGTAGCGGACGGCGATGTGGACGGTGCCGGTCGCCTCGGTCTCGATGAACAGCAGGTCGGCATCGGACGGGATCGGGTCGACGCTCACGCCGCCACCTCCCCGAAGATCGCCGCAGGCTCGGCCGACACCTCGACCGCGGGGTGGCGTTTCATCGCCTGGTGCAGGTGCGGCCGGGTGACCTCGAGCCGCTCGGCGGCCTGCTCGACGGTGAGCCCGCACACGCGCATCAGTTCGCGGGCGTCGTGGGCGAGGTCGGCTTCGCGGGTGGTGGCTGCGGCGCGGGCGCGGAAGCGTTCCTGGTTGAGCTGCTGCATGGTCAGGTCGGCGTGTTCGTCGAGCCACTCGTCGTGGGCCTGCTTGCAGCGCGGGCACATCGGCAGGTTTTGCCGTTGGTGCATCCAGTAGCCGCGGTCGGTGCCGCAGTGCCCGGTCCAGTCGGGGACGGCGTTCGGGTCGTCGATGTCGTCCCAGGCGGCCGGGGGCGCCCAGCCGTTGGCGAGGGCGTGCTTCCTGGCGACGGTGGCGCTGCGCCCGGCGGGTGCGGGCGTCTGGTGGAGCTCCACGAAGACCTTGAGGATCTTTACGGCGAGGAAGTGGCGGACGGTGGGCTGCTGGCCGGAGCAGATGAGCTGAATGCGGACTTCGGCGCTGCCGGCCTTGTCGGCGATGACCTTCGCGGAATAGCCGATGGCGCGGAGGGCTCGGATGCGGCGGCGGATGCCGGTGGAGTCGATGAACTTTCCGGGGGCGGGCGCCTCGGGCTGGACGGCAAGGACCGAGTTGAGGGTGCTGCGCCGGGTCTGCTTGCGGCGCCCGTCGCCGATGTATCGAAGGTTGTCCGGCCGGCATCCTGTGGCGGCGGCGATCTGCTCCCAGGTCATGGTCTGCCGGAGGAGGGTGAGTCGTTCGCGGGCCGGGGTGGCGTCGATGAGTCCGGGTCGGCCGGTCTGCCGGTTGACGTTGTACTGCTTGCGTCCGCGGCGCATGGCCTGGTGGCAGGGGTCGCACGGGCAGGGTTTGCGGTAGCCGGGGGCGCCGTTGCCGCGGGCGTAGGTGCCGTGCGCCGGCGGGGTCTTAGTGGTCACGGCTTCTCCCTCCTCTGGTTGATGGGTGCGTTGGCGTAGTACTCGGCTTGGCGGGCGAGGCGGGGCCCGTGCCAGCGGATGGCTATGCGGGTGCCGGTATGCCGTCCCGCGAGGATGATCAGGTAGGCGGCGAGGATGACCGGCAGGGCGAGGGAGACGACGGCGAATCCGAAGGCTCCGGCGAGCGCCCAGTCGTGGGTGAGGAGCCAGCCGGCGATCACGGCGATCACGTCCGCCTCCTGTTGCGGCGGTCGATGATGACGGCGATCACGGCGACGAGGCTGAAAGCGAGGCCCAGGCAGCCGAGGAAGAGGGCGACGTCGTTCATGCAGCCACCCCCCGTCCTGCGCGCTCTTCGCGGATTCGTCGGCGGATGGGGAGCTCGACGGCCCATACCTCGTCTGCCGTCATGCCGGTCTGGGTGAGGTGCCGACGGATGCCTGTGATGGCGCCGCATCGACGCAACTCGGCTTCGAGCTGTCGGAAGAGCTGTCGGCGAAGGCGCAGGTTGGCGGTCACGCTGCTGCCGCCTTCCGCTGCTGGGTGCGGGCGGCGCGGCGCTTGGCGGCGATGACCCGCCCCTTGCCGGTCAAAGTCCAGACCGCTATCCGATGCCCGTGCGTGTTGGCCTGGGTGGACGGCACCATCTGCCCGGTGTGGTCGATGATTCCGGCGCCGCGAAGGCTGTTGATGACGGCGCCGAGGAGGCCGCTGCCGAGGTCGGGGAGGACGTCTCGGATCTGGTTGCAGGAGAAGGTGATGTACCGCTCCCCGAAGTGCAGGACGGCCTGCTCGACGAGGAACCGGTCCCATTCGGAGTGCTTGGCGATGTCGTCGAGGAGGGCGTCCTTCTCGGTGGACGCGAGTCGCTCGGCGACAGACAGACGACGGGTCATGTGATGTCCTTGGGTCGAGGGGCCGGCCCGATTCCCGCGGGCCGGCCTCTGGTGTGCGGGCTAGAAGGGGTGCTCTTCGTCGAGCCGCCCGAGGGCGATCTCGGTGAAGCGGTTGGCGATGGCTTCGCGGAGGTCGACGTCTGTGCGCCGCAGTTCGTGGGTGAGGCTGCGAGCCCAGGTGCGAACCTCTTCGCCCTTGCCTTCGACGAGGGCTTCGGCGAGGTGGCCGGTGACGATCCGCTCCACGGCCGCGAGTCGCCGCTCGCCGGGGCCCATCTCCGCCCAGGTCCACGGGTCGATGTCGGGAGCGGCGGCGCCGTACTTGTCGTGCTGCTCGTCGTCGTGGACCTGTCCGCAGTCGCCGCGGCGCCGCTCTTCGTCGGTCATCAGCGAGCACGGCACGCGACCCGAGTCGATGACCCGCTTCAGGTCGCGGATGTTGCGCAGGTAGATGTGCCGGTAGTCGGCGTATCGACGGTCGAGGTCGTCGCGCGGCGGGTCAGTCTTGTAGGCGTCAGCGACTTCCTGCCAGCGCTCGATGAGCGTGGCGATGAGGGCGCGGCTCGGGTCGCCTGGAGAGGTCTCGGTCTGGTTGGCGGTCATGGCCTGTGATCTCCTGGGGTTCAGGAGCCGCCCGCATAGCCCGCGGGCGGCTCTCTGCGGGTGCGGGCTACTTGGTGGGCTCGTCGGCCCACGGGTCGTCGCCGGGCGGGGACTGCTTGCCGCGACTGGCGTTGCTCTTGATCTCGCCGCCGGTGATGCGGGCCTGCGGGAATTCGTCCTCGACGGCAATCTCGCGGCGGTCGATGGACTTGTGCGTGATCAGCAGTTGGGCGATGTCGGCCCCGGTCCACTGGTCCTTCTTGCGGCCGAGCTTCTGCTCCAGGCGCTCTTGGCTGACGCCGAGGCTCTTGAAGACGCCGATGGCTCCGTCGGCGCGCTGCTCGATCGGCTTGCCGTCACCCTTCTGCAGGGTCTCCTTGCAGAGCTCTTCGGCCTCTTCGATGAACCAGTCGGGGATGACCGCGAAGATCGCCTCGCGGAGTCGCCGGGCGCCGTTGTTGGCGTTGTTCTCGTAGATGTCCCGCAGGTCGATGAGGGCTTCGACCTTGCCCTTCACGAACTTGGCGTGGGGGACGATAAAGGTGAGGACGTGCCGGGTGTTGGCCTCGACGTCCCACGCCCACGCCTGCATCTCGGACTGGCGATACTCGTCGTCGCGGCGCATCTCGGTGACGCCGTATTGAATATTTCCCCAGGTCTGGGCGAGGGCCTTTGCGAGGTGGATGGTCGATCCCTCGACGGCGCCACCGGCCCGAGGGAAGCGGAAGCGGGACTTCTCGGCAAGGGCCATCGAGCCGCAGGCGGCCTGCATGGCGTTGCGGGAGCGGCCGACCTCGCGCGGGAACTGGCGGGCCACGTAGATGGCGGCCTGGACCTCGGCGACAGCGCGAGACTGCTCGACGGCCGTGGACTGGCCAATGCGGTCGGGCCCCTGCGCCTGTTGGACGGGGAAGTTCATGAGAGGTAGAGCTCCTTGTCGCGGTTCTCGGCGTAGCCGGGGAGGTCGAGGTAGTTGGGTTCGTCGTCGGCGTAGCCGGGCCAGTAGCCGGTGCTGCTGCACTCGGCGAACTTCTCGATGGCGTGCCGGTTTTTGGCGCCAGCGATGACGCGGGAACCGAGGGTGATGCCGATGACGTTGACGAGGTACGGGGGCTTCTTCTCCTGTGCGATGAGGAGGAGTTCGGCCGTGTGGTCGCCGAGTCCGAGGGCTCGGGCGCCGGTCTCGTACCAGTCGGCTTGCTGGTTGTAGCCGTACTTGTCGATGTCCTTCTGCATCGCTTCGTTGCTGGCGTCGGCGCAGGTCTTGAAGTCGGGAATGATCAGGCGGCCTCCTTGGATGGAGGGCAGCCAGTCGAAACGCACGCGGCAGCGGATACCGCTGGCCTCGTCGATCCAGAACCCGGACTGTTCGGGCGCCCCGTAGGCGGGGTCGAGGAGGGCGGAGGCGAGCGGGTGGCGGCGGATCTCCGCGGCCATCGCGTCGATCATGTCCATCTCCGCTCGCTTCAGCGGGATCGCGCCGCGGGCACGGGCTTCGAGGACCGCAGCCTTCGCGTCCTTGGTGTTCCAGGTGTCGTGCTCGATGACGACGAGTTCGGGCCCGTTGCCGAGCACCTTCTTGTGGGCGGCGTTGCCGTAGTCGAAGGTCTTGCTCGCCGGCTGCGGGTTGTCCTGCTCGTACCGGAACTTGGCGGGGCAGGAGGGCGGGAGGAGCTTGCGGGCGCCGGACGACGAGAGCGACGTCTTGTCCGCGTGGTAGTCGTCGTTGGAGAGGTCGTCGTGCATGCCCAGGGCGGGCGGTGCGACGGCCGTCTCAACCGGCGGCTCAAGGGTGGTCGTCATGCGGCGCCGCCTTCGATGAGGGACGTGTAGAAGCAGTGGCCGGGCCGCTCGCTGTGCAGTTCGACGAGCCCGTCGCGATGCAGGGCGTCGAGGTGGCGGCGCGCCACGGATCGGTAGACGTTCGTGCCGATGGCTCGTCGGAGGACGACCTTGGCCCGGCCAGGGGTCCACTCGCCGCCTTCGTTCGCCATGGCCTGCAGGAGGGCCAAGGCGGGCCGGACGCGACCCCCGGGGTGGCGCCAGACGGTCTTGGGGGTGAGCAGGTAGGCGCGCTGGCCGACGACGGTTACGGCGAGGAGGTGACCGCGTCGGGCGAGGTCTCGCAGGTCTCGGCGGGCGGCGTTGCGGCCGATGCCAGACCACGGGGTGACGCTGTACAAGTCTTGGGCTCGCCCGGTTGTGACGGGTCGCCGCGGGCCTTCCTTGATGAGCGCGAGGAGGCTGTCGCGGCGTGCAGTGACGTCGAGGGCGCCCCTGAGCTCGACGGCGGCGGTCATCGGACACCGTCCAGCGGCATGGGCTGGGCGCAGGCTTCGCAGTGCCCGGACGGCGTGTTGGGCCCGTCGTCCTTCTTGCAGCGGGGGCAGCGGCCGGCGGCCAGGTCCTGGAGGTGAGCGACGCCGTTCGGGTCGTACTTGATGGCGGTGATCGCGGCGACGTAGTCGGGGAATCCGGCGGCGAACCGGTCCCGGTTGATGTCGTCGGCGCGGGAGATCAAGCTGATCAGGTCCTCGGCCCAATCGCCAGCGGGGTGGCCGCCGCGGCCGTAGTGGAACAGGACGTGCGCGGCAACGTCCGGCGGGATGGTGGGGCTGTTGGTGCTCATGGTTCTCCGTTTCTGGGTGTGCGGGGTGGTGGGCCCGCCGTCAGCGGTGGGGGGTGCCGTGACGGCGGGCCCTGGGTGCCGCGGCGCGCCGGGGGGTGCGCGTCACGCGGCGGACTGTGTGGTTGTTGGCGCCGGGTCCGCCAGCCGGTGACATCTGGCGGCCCGGCGAGTCAGGTGGCGGCCGGCTCGGGCTGGCTGATGACGGGCACGGGCACCGTGTCGTCCTCGCTCCGGGCCGAGGGCACGTGGCCGGGGTCGGTGGTGGCGAGCCGTGAGGCGCCGAGGCGGACCGGGATGCCGGTCTCGAAGCGGTCATGGGCTGGGGTAGGAGGCGCGGTCGGGGCGGGCAGGCTGCTGACGGAGGTGACGTTTGCCTTGAAGGCCCGGAGTGCGTTCAGCTCCTCCGTCTGCTCGTCGAGTTCTCGTTCGGCGTTGGTCGCCCGCGTTTCGGCGTCGTCGTACCGGCACGCCTTGGCGTTGACGGCGGCACGGATCGTCTTCGCCGTGTTGAGCTGCTCGCGCAGGCTGTTGATGGTCAGGGCCTGCTCATCGAGTCGGGCTTCCAAGGCGGTGGCCTGCTCGGCGCGGGGCGTCAGCTGGCGGACCTTGCGCTGGAGTTCGCCGAGGAGGCGGTGCAGTTCGAGGCAGGACATGCCCCGGTGGGAGGCGATGCTGCGCACGGTGTCGACGGTGCTCACGGTTGCTGCTCCTTGCGGGCGCGGATGCGGCGGCTGATGGGCTCGCCGAACAGGAGGAGGAAGACGGCGACGTTGCCGAGTACGGCGGCGATGTAGCTCACGACGCCTCCAGTCCGGCTCGGTCGATGGAGCCGGAGCTGGCGGCCCGCACGGCGTGCTCCAGTTCGGCGATGTACGCGCGGTACATGGCGAGGTAGAAGCAGACGGCGAACCCGATCCGCTTGCCGATCTGCTCCAGCGACGGGACCGTCGGCAGGCCGAGCGTGGCGAGGAGTTCCAGGACCCCGGCTGCGGCGATCGGGTCCCGGGCGATGAGCCGGCCCGCAAGCTGCGGCATGGTGTCGTCGAACAGGTGCGGGTGCTCGGCAGCGATGTGGCCAGCGACTCGTACCGCGGCCCGGTGCTGTTCGTCCTGCTCCGAGACGGCCGGCTTCGGCCCGTAGTCGGCGAGTTCCATGCCCATCAGCGGGTCACCGCCTCGGCAGCGCTGCGGAGCGCCGACAGCACCTGCATCTGCGTCCGTCCCGGGGCGGTCTCCCACTCCACGACGAGCTGGTCGCCGAGGTGGGTGACGAGGGCCTCCCAGGCGTCGAGCGTGGCCTGCTCGGCGTCCGGCGTGCCCTTGCCGGGCATGTAGCCAGCCGCCCGGTCGATGGCGTCGGCGATCGGCTTCTGCAGCGGGTCCCAACCCTCCGCCTCCAGCAGTTTCACCGCGCGCCTGAGGACGGCGGCGACACGGGAACGGGTTACGGACAGCGTCACCATCTACGCCACCACCTCAGGGTCGAAGCGGGCGGCGTCGAGGCGCAGCCAGTACTCGCGCCACTGGCCCGGCTCCCACGCGGACTCGTCGGGCCCGAACTCGCGGTGAACTTCGGTCCAGACGCGGATGAGCGCGTCCTCCACCACATCGGCCAGTTGGATCGGGGAGGGCATCACGCCACCGCCTCGGCGTCGGCCTTCAGGCGGGCGATCTCCTCACGGGCGGCGGCCAGTTCGTCGACCGCGGTCCGCCGCCTCTCGGCACCCTCCGCGATGCTGTCCCGCCACCGCTGCACACCGGCCAGGACGCGATCGGCCACGGCGAGCTGGACGTCGACGGGCGTGTTCGAGCGGAACATCATCTGCAGCTCGTCCGAGTCGGGGCGGCCGTTCGACCGCAGCGACAGGGAGGCGATGGGGTACGGGCCCGACTCGACGGTGCCGGTCTCGTCCCAGAAGTCGTAAGCGCGCATCAGGAGCCCTCCTCGGGCTTGTGCTTGGTGAGGTTCACGCGGAAGGCGGGGCTGGTGGAGTCGGGGTCGGCGTCGTGCAGCCAGTGCCGCTGCTCCTTGATCTCGCCGGACGTGCCGTGCTTGTCCGCGGTCTCCGGATGGGCGAGGAGTTCGGCGAGGTGGTCCATTCGGGCCTGGAACTTGTCCCGGGCGATCTGCCGCTCGACGTCGGCAGCCGGCACGTCCAGGTCGGAGATCGGGCGGATGGAGCCAGCCGGCATCGGCAGGGCGCCCAGGGCGGCAACAGCGGCGGGGAGGGAGGTGATGGGATCGGTCATCGCGCACCGCCGATCAGCGCGGTCACTGCTTCTGACCAGGCGACGTCGGCACTGACGCCGACGTAGCGGGCCTCAACCCGCGCACCGAACTCGGTGAGCGCGTGCCGCGTCTCGAAGCTTCCCGCCGGGCTGTACGGCGACCGCTGTGACGGCCGCTTCACCATCGCGTTCTGGATGTAGCCGGCCGCCCCGTCAGCAGACTGTGACGAGTTGTACTCGCCGACCGGCTGCCACACGCCCGGATTCGCCCGGCACGATGCGGCCACTGCGAAGTGATCGATACGGGGAAGGCGCTTCATGACGCCACCGCCTTCGGGAACTCGTCCCAGGTGCGGCCGTCGAGCTCACGACCAGCGGTCCGCTTGCCCCAGCGGCGGATGGCGGCCGTGCCGTCCGGCAGGCCGACCCGCTCAAGTGACCAGGGCTTGTGCCCGATCTCGTGCAGCCAGTACTCCCGCTCGCCGTCCTTCTCATACGAGTGGCCGGTGTGGACGTGGGTGGCGCCGCGGGCCTCGCTGTCGGCCTTCGCCGCGGCCAGCTCCTCGTCGGTGCCCTTCCAGCCCACCTTGGGGTCGCAGACGCGGACGATGAACGGAGCCGGACCCCACTCGCCGTGCTGCTTGAAGAAGAACGGCACGTCAGCGGCAACGGCCTGGTCGCGCAACGAGCGTGCCCAGTCGGGGTGCATGGCGCGGGCCCGGTGACCGGACTCCCCGCCAGCGATGACCCAGTCGATGCCGCGGGCCTGCTCCTGGGTGCGGGATCCGAACGAGGTGTACGCGTACTCGCGGGTCGGGTCGTCGTCGAGGACCAGGCGGCCGATGTTGTTCCACGCGTGGACGTACCGGCCGGTCAGCTGGCGAGGGTTGCGACCGAAGCCGTCATCCATGCGGAGCGTGGCACCGAACGGCGGCGCGCCCTGGTGGTGCATGTCGCGGATCCAGTCCCGGGGCGAACGGCCCTGACTCGCGCCCCAGGAGCCTTGGATCTCCTCGCGGACTCGGGCGGGCACCCAGTCCGGCCAGGTCCACTCGGCCCACGTGGCCGGGGCCTGCTCGGCCGGCATCGGGGCGATCGGCGGCATCCACCGGGTGAGGTCGAGCGGCCCGAGCAGCGGCTCGCAGGACAGGAACCGCACCGCGGCCGGCACCTTGACCAGGGCGGGGATGCGCAGGTCGGCGTACTTCTGGTTCTCGACGCTTGTGCCGATCCATACGTTCGGGAGGGGCCAGCCGGCGCGGTGGTAGATGCCGTGCTCCAGACCCGGGACGTAGGTCGGGCTATGCGAGGTGGCGGCCCACTCCATGTCGGAGCGGAAGTGCTCGCCGTTCGGATGCCCGCACTTACACCCGCCGCCGAGGATGCGGGCCGCGCGCTCGGGACGCTTGGTCAGGATCTGGTAGGTGTGCTGCGGGGTTGCGGCCATGACAGCAAACACGCGGGCGAGGAACTCGCGCGGGACCTTCGCGTGGAACAGGTCGCTCATGCTGTTGACGAAGACGCGGCGAGGCTTGCGCCAGCGCAGCGGCTCGGTCAGAGCCTCGTCGTGGGTAGCGATGCCGAAGCCGGGTCCCGAAGTACGCGGGTCGCCGTCGGTCTGGTACTTCGCCTGCCCCATGGCCTTAAGGCGCTTGGCCATGCCCAGCGCGTAGCAGTTGTCGCATCCGGGGCTGATGCGGTCGCAGCCGGTCGTCGGGTTCCAGACCTCGTCGGTCCACTCGATCTTCGTCATGCCGCACCGTCCAGGCCGAGCTGGGTGGGGTACTTGGCCGCGTAGTAGCGGTCCCACGTCTCCTCGAAGACGGGGCGATGCCGCTCCGTCCACGCCTTCGTCTTGCGGACTGTGTCGTTCGGAAGCTCCGACTGCCGCTCCTGGGGCGGGTCGATGCCGAGCTCCGCAGAGATCTCGACGGCGAACCGGCCGAACCAGGACTGCACGGACTCGATGTCCTTGCGCTTCAAGCCGAGGGACTTCAGGAAGTCCGGCACGTACAGCGGGACATTCAGCGGGTCGATCTCCGGCTCCTCGCCGAGCGCCTTCGCCACGACCAGCCGGGCCTTCGTCTCCAGCCACTCGGAGGCGACGATGCCCTCGGCGGCCTTGAGCACCCGCATTCGGGCCTCGGAGAGAGCGACCAGCTCGGCAGCTTCGGTGCGCGCTTCGGGGGTAGCAGCCTCCTCGACCTCCAGCAGGTACGTGCGGACCTGGCGGGCGACGTCCGACTCCGTCAGCAGCTGGCCGACGTTCAGGATCGTTCGGCGGGTGAAGAGGGCGGCGGTCCGAGTCTTGGGGTTTGCTGCGGACAGATTGTCCGCAGCAAAGGAGCGGTACTCAGCGCCACGGAGGACCGTGTAGCCGTTCTCCTCCAGCTCCTTGCGGTTGCGCTGCACGACCTTCTCGATCGCGTCGATCGAGGATTCGAAGAACCCGGCGACGATCTCGATCGTGGCGTGCACGCCGTCCGGCAGCAGCGCCAAGGCCTTGACCTTGGCGAGGACGTCGACCCGGCCGGCAGTCTGGGCCCGCATCGTGCGGGACTCGGTGAGGATCAGCTCGTTGGGCTGATCTGCGATCATCGGAGACACGGGGTCCCCTTTCTTCTCAGTGGTGAAGGTGGATCTCGATCGAGGTCGTCCCGGGCTTGGCGGTTACGGGGCGGCCTCTTTGCCGCTCTAGGCGGCGTGCTGGAGCTCGGCCGGCTTGGCGGCGGCCCGCTTGCGTCCTGCGGCGTGGATCCGGGCGCGGTCGGCCTTGCTGGTCATGACGCGGCGGCCGATCTTGCTCTTGAGCTTCAGCTCATTGAGCCGGGTGCGGATCGTGTCGACGCCGCAGCCCAGGACGTAGGCCGTCTCCTGGATGGTCATGAAGTCCTGGTTCACGTCGGCCGGCGGCGTGGGGCGGCCGTATCGGAGGTACTTGTCGCTAGGCACGGGGGGTCTCCTCGGGGGGTGTGGTCTCGGGTGGGGCCAAGATCAGTTCGGTTTCGTTCGCCCCCAGGGCCTTGCGCAGGCGCTGATACGGGGCCGGTCTCATGCGCTTGCGGGTGCCGTTCTCGATGTGGCTGAGGTAGCGCCGACTTATGAGCGCACTTCTGGCCATGTCTGCGAGTTCGACCCCGGCGTCCATTCGCAGTTCACGGGCTCTCGGCCCGTTCACCAGGAAGGTGGTTGGGGGTTGGTACATGCCTAGAAGTTAGCCGTACATAGCCTCGATGTCTAGCTCTAGTTAGGAACAGATCGAGCCGGATATCTAGCCGAAGTTAGGTCAACCTCAAATGTGCTGGTCAAGGATTCGGCCTTAGTTGCCCCTGGTCCTAGCTGGCCCTGGCTGGCCCTGCCAAGATGTCCCCATGTCGACACCCGACCTTGCTGGCCTCGCCAAAGCTGTGAAGGCGCAACGCCTTGCCCTGTTCCCGTCACGCCTGGCCGCAGCAAAGGCCGCGGAGATCTCGAAGGACACCTGGGCTCGCGTCGAGGACGGCCTCGTGGTCCGCGACGGGACCTACGCCAAGATGGAACCGGCGCTCCAGTGGGCAGCCGGAAGCTGTGAAGCGATCCTGCGCGGCGAAGATCCGACAGGAGCCGTGCCGGTGGACAACGGTGTCCCTGGTGCCGTGAAGACGACTCTCACAGGAGAGGATCTCGGCGAAGACGTCCGCGAGTCCGTGCAGCTGGCAGCGATCGCCACGACCGGACTGTCAGCCGACGAGATCCGGGCGCTGAGCGAGCGGGTGGTCCAAGACCTCAGGAAGCGCGGCCGGATCTGACTGAAGTTCACCCAATTGGCGTACAACCATTTGCTTTGTCGACCCTGTAATCGATTACTCACACACCTCTTGTGACTCAAGTGGTTCTAACCGGCACTGAACGTGGCAGAGTTCAAGCCACACCCTTGGAGGCTCCCTTCAAGCCCGAACAGGGGGAGTCATGATGCAAGAAGGCGCACTCATAGCCGACTACGGGCCGGGTTTTCTAGGTCAGGCCACCAAGGTCGACAACGGGATCGTCTGTGTAATCCCCTGCCAGTGGGGGCGTGTCGAGGTGCGGGAAACGATGCGCAGTCTGGTGCAAGGCCTCGGTGGCGAGTGTGGAAGATGCCAGGGCTGTCCGCTGGGCAACGCTGGCTGAGATCATGAGTGGTGCGGAGTCTCGGCGGTAGGGGTACCTGCCGAGCCACCGCTCACCACCGGCACTCAGGGGGCGAGATGACGAGACGAGCGCGCGACGTCTATGTCGAATGGCGCGGCGGTACCTGCCGCGTGAAGTGGTGGACTGGCGAGTACCACGATGACGGACGTAAGCGTTTTGAGTCCAAGGGCGGCTTCACCGACGAGGACAGCGCCTACGAGCACGGTCTCGAGAAGATGTCCGAGATCCGGCGCGGCGATCACGTCTCCAATCGCGACGGCAAGACCCTCATGTCGGACTGGCTCGACGACTGGCTCGAAGCGATGGATCACGGGCACCTGACCGAGCGCGGCTACCGGTCGGTGATCGAGAACCACATCCGCCCGTACTTCAAGAAGCGGAACACTGCGGTCGCCGACATCGACGTCCTCGCCTATCGGGCCTTCCGCAAGTACGCCAACGGCGCGGTCGGGCCGGGGTCCGCGAAGAACGTGATGATGGTCCTCGGCATGGTCCTCGACGACGCGGTGCCCCGACTCATGAAGACCTCTCCCGTCGAACGAACCAGGCGGCGCGGCAAGTTCACGAAGAAGCCGAAGGAGCGGAAGAAGGATGTCCGCCCGGAGACCGTTGAGCAGCTGGCCCGCAACGCGCGCATCTACTTCGGCGAGTCCGGCTACGTCTTCATGTGGACGATGGCCATGACCGGGATGCGGCCGGCCGAGCTGTACGGGCTGACCCGTGAGTACTGCTATCCGAACTGGCCGGGCTCCGATCCGCGGGAGAGGCCGGAAGAGGAGGAGCGGTACGAGGAGGATCCGGAGCGCTACGGCAAGGGCGGCGATCTGATGCCGGCGATCCGTGTTGAACGCCAAGTTCAGTACGCAGAAGGGAAGCTGCAGTTCTTCCCTCCGAAGTACGAGAGCTACCGCACCCTCGTCGTGCCGCCGTTCCTGGCGCACCTGTTGGAGCAGCTGCTCGACTCGCATGACAGCCGGTGGGTGTTCCCGGCGATCGAGGGCGGCAGTCTGGGCGCGGTGAACTTCGACTACAAGTACTGGCGCCCCATCGCGGACGGCGCCGACGCCCGGTCCGGTGAGCGGGTACGCAAGCCGCGGCCGGCGATCCCCAAGGTTCCGACGTTCGAGGGGAAGCGTCTGTATCTGCTGCGGCATGCGGCCAAGGCCTGGCTGGACGAGGACGGGCACAGCAAGTTCGCGGTGGAGTCCCGGATGGGGCACGAGGTGCCGGGCGTCGAGGGGGTCTACAGCAGCGTGACGGTGCCGATGGAGCGTGCCATCATGAAGACGTTGCAGGAGCGTTGGGATGGGCTCCAGGAGCGGTTGAGGCGGTCAGAAAGCTAGATCGTTTCCCACTCGTTTCCCACTCCCCCTCTTTGGATCAAGGGGTCCGCAGGCCAGGGCGATCGGGAGGCTCAATCTCCCGACTTCCAGATGAAGTTCAGCGCCGTGATGGCGAGGGCGATCGGTCTCAGGGCGGGCCAGGTGACGGTCAGGAAGCGGCGCCAGGCTCCGGCGCCGTCCATCGCGGCCGCCTCGTGGAGTTCGCGCGGGGTGTTCTGCAGCCCGGCCAGCAGCGCGACCGTGGTCTGGGGCATGCCCGCCCAGACGCCGACGACGATCACCGCGGGCAGGGCGGTACCGAGAGCGCTCAGCCAGTCGTGGCCGTCGCCGAGGCCGAGGTCGCGCAGGGTCTCGTTGAGGATGCCCGCGTCGGGGTTGTAGACGAGCCGCCACATGATGCCGACGACGACCTCGGGCATGGCCCAGGGGATGATCGCGAGGGCGCGGGCGAGCGGACGGAGGCGGAGGTCCTGGTCGAGGAGCAGCGCGAGACCCAGGGCGAGGAGGAACTGCGGCACGGTCACCCCGACCGCCCACAGCAGTCCGATCCGGAACGAGTCCCAGAACAGGGTGTCGTGCAGCAGGTCCTGGAAGTTGAGCGCCCCGATCCACTGTGTGGGCGCGGTCCGGCCCGACTGCGCGTCGGTGAACGCCAGCGCGATCCCGTAGAGCAGCGGTCCGACGCTGAGCACCAGGATCGGGATCAGCGCGGGCAGCACCAGGAACCAGGCCCCCTGGTCGACGGGGCGCCGCCTCCCGCCCGCATCGGGGGTGCGCGTCGCCGGCCGCCTGGTCGCGCTCGCCAATGTCATGGAATCGGCTCCTTTGCACGACTCGTGGCGGTCTGGCCGTCCCGGCGGCCCCCGTCATGGTCCTGACGGAGACGGAGACCGTCAAGACACCTCGCACGCGGTCCGACCTGTGCGAATGCGAGACTGGCCGACGGATGGCGGGAACGCGACGCCTTACCCGAAGGTCGTACACGAGGGTCGTGCACGGACTGTGCGCGAGGACACGGAGGCGAAGGATGGACGAGGCACGGGCGCGGGACGTACTGGCCGCGGCCGAGGTGCTGCCCGGGCCGACGCGGGACGCGACGCTCCTCGCCCTGGGCGAGAACGCGGTGTTCGCCGCCGGTGACCTGGTGGTCAAGGTGGGACGCGATGCCGAACTCCTCGACCGCGCCCGGCGGGAACTGGACATCGCCGCGTGGCTCGCCGAGGCGGGCGTTCCCGCGGTGCGGGCGGCCGAGACCGAGGCTCTGCTGGTGGACGGCCACCCGGTGACGGTGTGGCACCGGCTGCCCGATCCCGTACGTCCCGCCGAGCCGCGGGATTTGGCCGAACTGCTACGGGTGGTGCACGCACTGCCCTCCCCCTCCTTCCCCCTGCCGCCCCGCGAGCTGCTGGGCGGGGTGGAGCGCTGGCTGCGGCTCGCGGGCGAGGCGATCGACCCCGCGGACGCGGCATATCTGCGGGCCCGGCGCGACGGCTTCGCGGACGCCGCGGCCGTGCTCACCCCGCATCTCGCGCCGGGCCCGATCCATGGCGACGCACTGCCCCGCAATGTGCACGTGGGCCCCGACGGCCCGGTCCTGGTCGACCTGGAGACCTTCTCCGCCGATCTGCGCGAGCACGACCTGGTGGTCATGGCGCTCTCCCGCGACCGCTACGGGCTGCCCGCCGAGGCGTACGACTCCTTCACCGATGCCTACGGCTGGGATGTGCGCGCGTGGGAGGGCTGCTCCGTACTCCGAGGCGCCCGCGAGACCGCCAGCTGCGCCTGGGTGGCCCAGCACGCGCCGAGCAACCCGAAGGCCCTGGCCGAGTTCGAGCGACGGGTGGCATCACTGCGGGACGGCGACGAGACCGTGCGCTGGTACCCGTTCTGACACTTCCCGGCTGACCTTTCCGGGCGCCCGGGCAGTGCGGGCCGTCCAGCTGGGCCCGGTCCGGTGCGGGTCCGGTCAGACCTTCTGGTCCGCCACGTCCCGCATCGGCCATGTCCCGTCGACCACCGCGTCCGTCTCCCCCTTGCGGCGCAGGAAGCTCTGGAAGTCGGCCGCCCACTCGGCGTACCACTCGATCTGGCGGCGGTGCAGCTCCGCCGGGCCGAGGGCCGCGACCTTCGGGTGGCGGTCGGCTATCGCACGCGCGAGCCGGGCCGCGGCGAGGGCGTCGGCGGAGGCGTCGTGGGCGGAGTCCAGCGACACGCCGTACTCCGTGCAGACCGCTTCGAGGTTGCGCTTGCCTCGGCGGTAGCGGTCGACGGAGCGGTCGATCGTGTACGGGTCGACGACCGGCGCGGGGTCGGTCCCGCCGAGCCGCTCGCGCAACGACGGCAGCCCGTACCTGCGCAGTTCGGCGGAGAGCAGGGTCAGGTCGAAGGCCGCGTTGTACGCCACGACCGGGACGCCGCTCTTCCAGTACCCGGTGAGGACGCCGGCGATCGCGTCGGCGACCTGGTCGGCGGGCCTGCCCTCCGTGGCCGCCCGCTCGTTCGAAATCCCGTGCACCGCCACCGCGTCCGCCGGAATCTCCACGCCCGGATCGGCCAGCCACTCACGGCGCCCTATCGGCTCTCCGTCCTTGACCTCGATCACGGCACCCGTGACGATGCGCGCCTCGCGCGGATCGGTCCCGGTCGTCTCCAGGTCGAAGCCGATCAGCAGCTCCCGGTGCCAGCCCATGGGCGGCCCCCCTTCTTCGTGGTGCTTTCCCCCAGTGGTCTCCACGATCGCACGAGCCACTGACAGTCCGAGGACCGCGTTCCGCTTCCCGCGCCGGACACCACGTCACGACCCGGGTCGGGGCGACGTTTCAGGACACCGGGCGCGAATCCGCCCAGGCCACCTCGAACTCCTCGCGATATGTCGGGAAGAGACCCTCTTCGCCGATCTCGTCCGGTTTGACCACCCGGCCACCGCCGCGCAGCACCAGCACCGGCGCCTCCATGCCGCGGGCGCGGCGCAGATACGACTGCACGATCGCGATGCCGTCGGAGCCGTCCCCGTCGACGAGGTACGCCGTGAAGCGCGGCGTCTCGTCGTACACCTGGATCTCGAACGCGCCGGGGTCGCGCAGCCGGGCCCGCACCCGCCGCATGTGCAGGATGTTCATCTCCACGGACCTGCTCAACTCGCCTCGTTTGAGGCCGAGTTCGCGCTCGCGTCGCTTGACCGCGCTGGATGCCGGGTTCAGGAAGAGCAGCCGCACCCGGCAGCCCGTCTCGGCGAGGCGCACGAGCCGCCGCCCGGAGAAGTTCTGCACCAGCAGGTTCAGACCGATGCCGATGGCGTCGAGGCGGCGGGCGCCGCCGAAGAGGTCCTCGGCGGGGAACTGGCGCAGCAGCCGCACCCGGTCGGAGTGCACGCCGACCACGTCCGCGTACCGGTCGCCGACCAGGTCCTCGACGGCGTCGACGGGCAGCCGGCGCGCGGAAGGCACGTCGCTGCCGGCGCCGAGGATCTCCAGGAGCTTGGCCGCGGCTCGCTCGGCCTGTCCCAGGACCGCCTCGGACAGGGCCCGGTTGCGGGAGACCACGTTCCGGGTGACTTCCAGTTCGTCCAGCGCGAGTTCGACGTCCCGGCGCTCGTCGAAGTAGGGCTCGAAGCACGGCCAGTGCTGCACCATCAGCTCGCGCAGCTGCGGCAGGGTGAGGAAGCTGAGCACGTTGTCGTCGGCCGGGTCGAGCAGGTAGCCCTTGCGGCGGCTGACTTCGCGTACGGCGACCGCGCGCTGCACCCACTCCTGCCCGGCGGGTCCCGCGGCGGCGACCACCCAGTCGTCGCCGTGGACGGGCTCGTAGATGGGACGCAGAACAGCGGCCACGACCGCGCGCAGCCGCTGTTCGACCAGGTTCAGCCAGATGTAGGCACGGCCGGCTCGCTGGGCGCGCGTACGCACCTCACGCCAGGCGTCGGCGCCCCAGTCCAGTTCCGGTCCAATGGATCCCATCTCCATCGGCCGTGCCAGGGACACCGCGCCGGGTGGGACATCTGTGGAGTTCCCCTCGTGACCCTCGTCACCAGGAGGCAACTCCAGCCCTCCCGAGCCCACCCGCGCACCGCCTTCCGCTCCCCCGAGCTCTTCCGTGGGTCAGCCCCACTCAACGATCAAGGAAGGGTACTCCGGGAGCGGCGGGCGGTGCAGCCCGATGGACAGGTCGTTTCTCAACTACCGTTTTCCACATGCCCGTTCTGGTCGGCGAGCTCCGGCGGAGTGAGCGGATTCATAGCGGTGACGTCGCGCGGAGCGAGAGAGAAGCCCTGCCAGTGGACCGGCATGGGCTGCTGGTCCTCGTCGCGCGCTATGTGGTGGAAGCCCACGTTGACCCACACGATGGGGTGGGTGAGCGTCTGACCGTTGACGTACTTGTCGACGGACGTGCCCGCTCCGGCACCGCAGTTGAGCAGGTTGTCGGTGGCGAACTGCTCGCACTTCTTGTACTCGGTGAAGTACACGTCGTGCTTGGTGAAGGGGCGGCCGAGGTACTTGGTGGTGGCGCCCGGGACGATCTCGTAGCTGCGGGCGTGGTTGTCCTTGTTCTTGCCGGTGTCGCTGACGACGCGCCACCAGCGCATGTTCGCGGCGTCGCCCGCGAGTTCCTTGGTGACCTTGGTGCGGGTCGTCTTGTTGGTCGGGCCCTCGTTGCCGTTGCGGGGCGGGCTGACGACGGAGTCGTACTGCTCGACCTTGTTCTTGGAGGAGCCGTCGAGGCCGAAGTCCAGCCGCCAGAAGACGTTGTGGCTGTGGCTGGTGGCGTAGGCCTTGGCGCCCTTGCCGATGGGCCAGCCGCGGCCGTCGCCCGCGTCGTAGTCGCCGGGCGAGAGACTGCCGGTGGCACCGATGTTCATGTTGATGGTGCCGTCGTCCTGGAAGCGCCACTCGGTGATGTACTCGTACCAGCCGACCTTGTTGGCGGTGTAGATCAGCAGGTCCTTGCCCTGGGTCTGGTAGACCTTGTTGCCCGTGTCGGCCTCCATGCGGTAGGCGTGGCCGCGCGAACGGGTGGTGGTGCACAGGCCGTTGACGTTCGGGTGCTGCGGGTCCCAGGCGTTGGGGATCTTCACGGTCTTGATGGTGCCGCCGGGACACTCGCCGGGCGCCATCTTCATCAGACCCTGGCCGAAGCCGGCGCCCGTGAGGTCGTCGTACTCGGCCTTGCCGTCGTCGTAGGGGACGTGGATCTGGCCGAGCTTGGCACTGGTGAGGACCTTGATCGGCTGGGCCTCGCCCTTGGGCTGGTACGAGATGTTCTCCAGGACGAGCCCGGCCTCACTCTCGTAGTGCCAGCACATGCGCCAGGTGGTGCCGGTGGAGAGCTTCTGCTCGATCTTGTACGCCGTGCTGCAGCTGGGGGCCGCCGCGGGCGCGGCCTTGGGCTGGGCGACGGCCGGACCCGCGGCCGTCGTCGCGCCGACGGCGAGTGCGGCCACCGAGAGACCGACCGCCGCCCGGCTGCGGGCACGACTGATTCTGTTCACGCGCATAACGAAGAGACTCCTTGCGAAAGCATGCGAAAGAAGGAGGTGAGTGGGAAAAGTGAACGGAGGCGGCTCAGCCGCCGGGAGCGCGTCGGTCGCGGCTCAGCCGAGCTTGCCGACCTTGCGTGCGCTCAGATCGATGACCAGTTGACGGGCGTCGATCCAGGACCCGTTCCTGACCTTCGGGAACAGCCTCACGCAGCGGTGCTCGCCGCACTTCGCGAGAAGAGCGGGCTGGGCGCCCGGGGTCGCCCGGTAGACCATGCTGTTCAGCGTCAGCTGGTCGGGCGAGGTGAGTTCCTTGCCGGTGGCGTCCTTGTAGTCGGCCCGCAGGCCCGCGCCGAGCGGGTCGGCGATCAGCAGTTTCGCGGCCTCGGTCATCTCGTCAAGGCTGATGGGCGGCTGGACACCGTGCTGGGTGTCCGTCCGCTCGACCTTCCCGCTGCCGAGGTTGACCGTCTTGGTGACGAGCGTGTCGTCCTTGTAGTCGTAGAACGTGACGTCCGCGCGGCGCGGCGCGTTCGGGTCGTCGAGTTCGTTCTCCTCCGGGTCGGCGAGGTCGACACCGATGCGCTGCGGGCCGCGCTGCCCCTCGACGTTCTCGCCGGAGGTCGACAACTGCCGGTTCAGCGCGATCTGTTCGACCCGCTTGGTCTCGTCGTCGGTCAGCGGGTCACGGCCGGTGCCCTTGTCGCCCTCGGCCGGGGCCCGCTCGACGACACCGGGCTCGACGGCCGTCTGCCCCTGTCCCTGTCCCGCCTGCTGTGCGGCCTGGTTGCCGCCGCGCAGGCCGCCCGAGCTCTCATCGGCCCCCGCCGAGCCCGGAAGGGTGATCCCGACCATCACGGCCGTCCCGGCCACCGCGACGGCGGCACCCGCCACCACCTTTCCCAGATGGCGGTGCACTATCTTGCGCACATTTCCCCCTACTCCTTCTGTTTCTCCAGGAGTGATCTGAGCCCCACTGGTTCGGCATACGACGTATGCCTGGTCAGCGGGTAAGAGGGACATAAGTCATAGGAGGTTCCCTCAGTTTCGGGGAGACTCGACCCCGAGTTGCCCCCAGGGGCGCGGCACTACTGGAAGAGTCATATCCATGCAGGTCTGGCCTGGAGAGGCATATCCACTCGGTGCCACGTACGACGGCGCCGGTACCAATTTCGCGGTCTTCTCGGAGGCCGCCGACCGCATCGAGCTGTGTCTGCTGCAGGACGACGGCTCGGAGACGGCGGTGGAACTGCGCGAGAGCGACGCGTTCGTACGGCACGCGTATCTGCCGGGGATCATGCCCGGGCAGCGGTACGGGTTCCGGGTGCACGGACGGTACGCGCCGGAGCGCGGACAGCGCGTCAACTCCGCGAAGCTGCTGCTGGATCCGTACGCACGTGCGATCAGTGGCTCGATCAAGTGGGGCGAGGAGGTGTACGGCTATCCGTTCGGGGCGCCCGACAAGCGCAACGACCTGGACTCGGCGCCGCACACCATGACCTCGGTCGTGGTCAACCCGTACTTCGACTGGGGCGACGACCGGCGCCCGCGCACCGAATACCACCACACGGTGATCTACGAGGCCCATGTGAAGGGCCTGACCATGCAGCATCCGGCGCTGCCCGAGGAACTGCGCGGCACCTACGCGGCACTCGCCCACCCGGCGATCATCGAACACCTGACGGAGCTGGGTGTCACGGCACTGGAGCTGATGCCCGTACACCAGTTCGTGAACGACCACCGGCTGGTGGAGATGGGCCTCAACAACTACTGGGGCTACAACACGATCGGCTTCTTCGCCCCGCACAACACCTACGCGTCCTGGGGCGACCGCGGCCAGCAGGTCCTGGAGTTCAAGTCGGCGGTCCGGGCACTGCACGAGGCCGGGATCGAGGTCATCCTGGACGTGGTCTACAACCACACCGCCGAAGGCAACCATCTGGGCCCGACGCTGTCCTTCAGAGGCCTCGACAACGCCTCGTACTACCGCCTCGCGGACGACCCCCGCTACTACATGGACACCACGGGGACCGGCAACTCGCTCCTCATGCGCTCCCCGCACGTGCTCCAGCTGATCATGGACTCGCTGCGCTACTGGGTCACCGAGATGCACGTCGACGGCTTCCGCTTCGACCTCGCGGCCACGCTGGCCCGCCAGTTCCACGAGGTGGACCGGCTGTCGTCGTTCTTCGATCTGGTCCAGCAGGATCCGGTGGTCTCCCAGGTGAAGCTGATCGCCGAGCCCTGGGACGTCGGCGAGGGCGGCTACCAGGTGGGAAATTTCCCGCCACTGTGGACCGAGTGGAACGGCAAGTACCGCGACACCGTACGGGACCTGTGGCGCGGCGAGCCGCGCACGCTGGCGGAGTTCGCCTCCCGGCTGACCGGCTCCTCCGACCTCTACCAGGACGACGGCCGCCGTCCGCTCGCCTCCATCAACTTCGTCACCTGCCACGACGGATTCACGCTCAACGACCTCGTCTCCTACAACAACAAGCACAACCAGGCCAACGGCGAGGACAACCGCGACGGCGAGAGCCACAACCGGTCCTGGAACTGCGGCGCCGAGGGCGACACCGACGACGCGGCCGTACTCGCGCTGCGGGCCCGTCAGAAGCGCAACTTCATCGCGACGCTGATGCTCTCCCAGGGCGTGCCGATGCTCAGCCACGGCGACGAGTTCGCGCGCACCCAGAACGGCAACAACAACGCCTACTGCCAGGACAGCGAGCTGGCCTGGGTGCCGTGGCCCGAGGACGACGGCGAGCTGCTGGACTTCACGCGCGCGATGGTGTGGCTGCGCCGCGACCACCCGGTCTTCCGGCGGCGCCGGTTCTTCCACGGCCGGCCCGTCCAGGGCACCCACGACGAGCTGTCCGACATCGCGTGGTTCACCCCGGCGGGCACCGAGATGACCCAGCGCGACTGGGGGTCCACGCAGGCGCAGGCGCTGTCGGTCTTCCTCAACGGCAACGCGATCTCCGAGCCGGGCCCGCGCGGTGAGCACATCGCCGACGACTCCTTCCTGCTGATGTTCAACGCCTCGCCCAAGCCCCTGGAGTTCGTGGTTCCGGTCAACCACGGACGGCAGTGGCAGGTGGCCGTCGACACGGCCCTCCCGGACGGGGTCACGGCGGGCACGGGCGCGAAGGTCCAGGCCGGCGACCGGCTGACCCTGCTCGACCGAAGCCTGACCGTGCTGCAACGGCCCGCGTAGCCGGTCATTCGGACGTACGTCGATGACACGAAAGAGGGCGAGGCGGGTACGTAGGTTTCCATGACACCTGAGCGTCCCGAACGGGAGATCCCGGCCCCGGTGGTACCCGCCGCACCCACCGCCACCTACCGGCTGCAGCTGCAGCCGGAGTTCCCCTTCGGGGCCGCCGAGGCCGCCGTGCCGTACCTGGCCTCGCTCGGGGTCTCCCATCTGCACCTGTCCCCCGTCCTGGAGTCGGTCCCCGGCTCGACGCACGGCTACGACGTGGTGGACCACGCGCGTGTGCGCGGTGAACTGGGCGGCGAGGAGGGGCTGCGCACCCTCGCCCGCACGGCACGGGAACACGGACTCGGCCTGGTCGTGGACATCGTGCCGAACCACATGGCGATGGCCCCCCGCCACAACCACGCCTTGTGGCAGGTACTGCGCGAGGGCCCCGAGTCGCCGTACGCGCGCTGGTTCGACATCGACTGGGACGCCGGGGACGGCCGACTGCTGCTGCCCGTGCTCGGGGGCCGGCTCGGCGCGGAGATCGACCACCTGAAGGTGGACGGCGACGTACTGCGCTACTACGACCACGTGTTTCCGCTGCGCGAGGGCACCGCGGGGCTGCCGCTGCCGGAGCTCCTCGACGCCCAGTGGTACCGCCCGGCCTGGTGGCGGCTGGCCCGCACCGACCTCAACTACCGCCGCTTCTTCAGCATTTCGGAGCTCATCGGAGTGCGCGTCGAGGACCCGGAGGTGTTCACGGCGACCCACGCGAAGATCCTGGAGCTGCTGGACGAGGGTGTGATCGAGGGACTGCGCATCGACCATCCGGACGGCCTGGCGGACCCGGACGCCTATCTGCGCCGCCTCCACGAGGCGACCGACGGGCGCTGGACGGTGGTCGAGAAGATCCTCGCGGACGGCGAGCCGCTGCCCGCCGCCTGGCCCGTCGCGGGCACCACGGGCTACGACGCCCTGCGGCACGTCGACGGCCTCTTCACGGACCCGGCGGGCGCGGGGGAACTCCTCGGCCAGTACCTGCGGTTCGCGGCCCCCCAGGCCGATCGGGGCGGCCGCTGGGAGGCGACGGTGCGCCGGGCGGCGTACAAGGTGATCACGCACGAACTGGCCACGGAGTTCGACCGCCTCACGCGCGTGGCGAGCCGGCTGTGCGCCGCCTCCCCCGACCCACAACCGCGCGACCACGCCCCGTGGGCCCTGGGCACCGCGCTGCGCGAGCTCCTGGTGCGCGTCGAGGTGTACCGGCCGTATCCGTCCACGGACGCCTCCCTGGTCGTGACGGAGGAGGCCGCCGAAGAGGCCCGGGCGGTCTTCACGGTGCCGGAGGAGGCGCATGCCGTGGACGTCGTGCGGGACCTGCTGCTCGGGCGGGCCGGTGACGGGCCCGAGCACGCGGAGTTCCGGGCCCGGTTCGCGCAGACCTCGTCCGCGCTGCGGGCGAAGTCCGTGGAGGACACCGCGTTCTACCGCTATGTGCCCCTGCTGTCGGCCAACGAGGTGGGTGGCAACCCGGGCGCTCCGGCCGTGTCCCCGGAGGACTTCCACACCTACTGCGCGCGCGTGCAGCGCGACTGGCCCGCCACCGGCACCGCCCTGTCCACCCACGACACCAAACGCAGCGCCGATGTCCGCGCCGCCCTCTCGGTGCTCACCCAGTGCCCCGAGCGGTGGGCGGACGTACTGGCCGAGGTGACCCGCGAGGGAACGACGGGCGTACCCGACCCCCAGCCGGCGTGGGCCGCGTGGCAGACGGTGTTCGGACTGGGTCCGGCCGACGCGGAACGCGTCCAGGGGGCACTGCTCAAGCACGTCCGGGAAGCGGGGCTGCACACCTCCTGGACCGAGCAGAACCCCGCCTACGAGGAGTCGGTGGCGTCCTTCGTGGCGGCGGGCCCCTGCGGGCCGCCCGGGCGGCGCGTGACGGACTTCCGGGCCTCGCTCGCCCCGCACGTCCGGGCGAACGTCCTGGGGGCCGCTCTGGTCCAGCTGACGATGCCCGGGGTGCCCGACGTCTACCAGGGCACCGAGGGCGAGTACCTGGCGCTGGTGGACCCGGACAACCGTGAGCCGTTCGCGCCCCTGAAGCAGGCTTCGGCGAAGTCCGCGCTCACCACGGCGGCGCTGCGGCTGCGCCGGCGGCGCCCCGAGGTCTTCGGCGACGCGGCGACGTACGTGCCGCTGGCGGCGGAGGGGCCGGGCGCCGCGCACTGCACGGCGTTCGTCCGCTCCGGAGAGGTGATTTCCGCCGTCACCCGGCTTTCGCTGCGCCTGGCGGAGGCGGGCGGCTGGCGCGACACCCAGCTCGCGCTCCCGGAAGGGCGGTGGGCGGACGTGCTCGCCCCGGAGCGGGAGTTCACTGGGCACACACGTGTGGCCGAGCTCTTCGAGCCGCTGCCGGTGGTCCTTCTGGAGCGGGTCAGCGCAGACGGACCAGCAGGCTCCGGGGAGAGCGGCTGATCAGGCCGTCCGCGACGGGGTGGAAGCCCGGGGACCTGCGCAGCTCCGGGAGGGCGGCGAACAGGGCGCGCAGGCCGTGTTCCGCGGTGAGCCGGGCGAGCAGCGCGCCCGGGCAGAAGTGCCGTCCGGAGCCGTACGCGAGCTGCCCGGGGTCGGGCCGGAAGACGTCGTAGCGGTCCGGGTCGGCGAACCGGGCCGGGTCGCGGCCCGCGGCGCCCAGCAGACACGCCACGGTGGCGCCCACGGGTACCGCGCCCACCGGCTCGACGGCCCGGCGCAGCACGATGTGCAGCGGGGGATCGCGGCGCAGCGACTCGGCCCAGGCCCCGGCCGTCAGCTCGGGGCGGGCGCGGACCAGCGCCAGCTGGCCGGGGTGGTCGAGAAGGTTGGCGAGGAACGACGCCAGCGCGTGCGCGGTCGCCTCGCCGCCCGCGCCGAGGAGCGTCCCGGCGATCCCCGCCACCACCTCGTCGGACAGCGCGCGCCCGTCCGCCCGTGCCGTGCACAGCGCGGAGAGCAGATCGTCGCCCGGGTGGGCGCGCCGACGGGCGATGTACGGGAGCAGGAAGGCGTCGAGCTCGGGGTGGTGGCCGCCGAGGTGGTCGAGGCCCGTGCGGCACCACGCGTGCACGCGCGCGGTGTCCTCGTACGGCAGCCCGAGTGCGGCGACCGCCGCCGCGGTGGGCAGCCAGTGGCAGAACTCGGCGACGAGGTCGGCCTCCTGACGGTCGGCGAGGCGGCGGGCGAGGACGTACGCCGTCCGTTCGACCCCGGCGGTCAGCGCGGTGAGGGCGTGTCCGCGGAACGCCGGTGAGACGAGCGCCCGGTGCGCGCTGTGCGTGCCGCCCTCCAGGTGAGCCAGGGTGCGTCCGGGCGGCGCGGCGACGAGCCGGGGGTCGGCGAGGGCGGCGCGTACATCGGCGTACCGGCTGACCAGCCACGCGCCGAACGGCCGGTCGTACACGAGCGGGAACTTCTGGCGCAGGATGCGGTACAGGGGGTACGGGTCGCGTTCGATGCCGGGGGTGAGCAGGCTCGCGGGGTCGGGCAGCCGTCGCACGACGGGCGGTCGTGTCGAGGTCGCGCGCGGTGTGACGGGGGCGACGGGGGCGACGGGGGCGACGGGGGCGACCGTAGCGGTGGGCGCGATGGAAGCGCCCTCTGTGGGAAGGCCATGAGGACACAACACCGCGGGCCTCCCACCTCGGGTCTGCGCGCCGAGGAGCGGCACGTGGTTGTCCCAGCGGACCACCGCGACCCCCGGACCGCAGTCCTCGTGCGCCCGTACGGGTGACACCGGGGCTCGCCCCTGAGACCGGCTCGCGACCGCGCACGCTCCCAGGGCTCGCACCGGACGGACGGTGTGCGCGGTGGGCCACGATGAGCGGGCCGCGCCGGGACTCCCGAGGTCGGCCCCGGCTCTCGGACCTGCACGAGCGGCGCCGCGTGCGCCCCTTCCGGCGCCGCACGCCCGTCCTGGCGGAGATCAACGCCACCTGGCACCCCGGGGCGGCGCCCCGCCTTCTCCTTGACAGTTCCCCCAGACCGTGGAGTACTGCGGAAAGCGACGCAGGGCGGACAAGTCGGGGGTGAGTCTCCTGCCGGAGTTGCGCTACCCCAGTGTGACCGAAATCGTCTCGTCCGCTCGGACGTTGGCGGCTCACCGCCCCGGGCTGTGCGCCCTCAGACAGATCGGCGTCTCGCGCGCGGGCAGGCCCCTCCATCTGCTGTCCGTCGGTCACGCCGAGCGCGCGGTCCTCGTCGTGGCGGGCGCCCACGCGAACGAGCCGACCGGCGGCTCGACGCTCCAGGCCCTGGCCGAACGTGTACTGCACGAGCGGGAGTTGCGGGCCGACACCTCCTGGCACTTCCTCCTCTGCGCGGACCCGGACGGCGCGAGCCTCCATGTGACACCGGCCCCGCGCACGCTGTTCGACTACCACCTCGGGTTCTTCCGTCCGGCCGGCCCCGAGCAGCCCGAGTGGTCGCCCTCCGTCCTGCCGCCCGACCGGCTGCCCCCGGAGACCCGCGCCCTCACCCGGGTCATCGACGAGCTGCGGCCCTACCTCCAGGTGACCCTGCACGGCACCGATCTCGGCGGCAGCTGGGTGCAGCTGACCAAGGACATCCCGGGCCTCGCCGAACCCTTCGCCAAGTCCGCGGCGGAACTGCACATCCCCGTGGAGACGGGCGCCTCCGACGCCGCCGGCTGGCCCGCTTCCGGACCCGGGGTGCATGTGATGCCGGCGCCGGGCTCGGACGCGGCGTACCCGAGCATGCCCGACGACGCCCGGCACAGCACCTGGTACCACACCCACCGGTACGGCGGTCTGACCGCGGTCGTCGAGGTGCCGATGTGGGCCAGCGACCTCGTGGACGACCCGGCGCCACATCCCGCACCGGACGCGGCGATGCGACGCCTGGCACACCGGCTGCTGCGCGACGCGCTCCAGGTGCAGACGGTGCTCACGGAGGTCCTGCCAAGGCTCCCCGGCCCCGACGGGCCCCTCCTGCGCGCCGCGAAGTGGGCACTGGAGCTGGTGCCGGGCCTGGCCCACGACTGGGTGCGGACGCCTCCTCCCGATCCGACGATGGCCTACGTCGGCAGTGTCGACGCGTTCGGACGCCGCCTCCCTTTGCGAGCCGCCGCGATGCTGCTGCGGGTCCTGCAGGAGGCCGACGACCGGGCGGCACCACGCCTCGAGCGCCTGGTCGCCGCGTGGAGCGACGCCTTCGCCGAACGCTTCCGGGCCCGCTGGGTTCCCCTGGAGCACCAGGTCGAGCACCAGTCCCGCACGGTGGTCGCGGCGGCGCGGCATGCGCGGGACGGTGCGGCTTGACGTCTGACAGACGGCAGATGGCAGATGACAGATCGCGCCTGACGGATGACGGATGACGGATCGCGTCTGACAGATCGCGCGTGACGGGTGACAGATTTCAGATGACGGATATCAGATGACAGATGTCGTCATCTGTCATCCGATGCCACCTCAACCCGCCAACGCAAACACCGCCCCCGTCTCAGCCCCCATCACACACGAGTTCGAGAACGTGTGCGAGTACGTCACCTGCCGCCCCTCCCACTCCCCGCGCGCGGAGGCGGTGACCGGGGCGTAGATCATCGAGCAGATGGTGTCGGGTCTGGGCGGGATCCGGGAGATGTCTCCCCCGACGGTGGCGAGTTCGACGCAGGCCTCGGCCGCGCGGGCGTGGCCCTGGGGCGGGTCGCAGAGCAGGAGCGTGCCGCGGGTGCTGCTGGAGTGGGCGTCGCCGGTGGTGAGGGTGAGGTAGAGCCAGTTGCCGGGGAACGCATGGTGAGACGTCGCCTGGGCCGGGGTCGCGCCCAGGGTGAGCAGGGCGACGGTCGCGAGGAGAGCGTTGCGTACCGTGTGGAAGTCTCTCGTCATTCCCGGTGCATCGGCAGCGCGGCCTGCGAACCCCACCCGGCCTCACCCGAATGGGAGCGCGCGGGCGCGTACCGCCCGGCGAGTTCGAACGCGGCGATGACCACGCGCGCCTGGTACTCGACCTGGCGGGCGACCGGGATCCAGCGCGCCCCGCAGCCCTCGCGGTAGTCGGCGCACCATGCGTCGATCAGCCGGTCGAGCTCCGGCAGCGCCCCGCTCGGGTCGCGCCCGGAGCCGGTCACGAGCTGGTGCAGCAGCCCGGCCGTGCGCAGGGCGACCCGGCGTCCGGCGAGGCGCAGGGCGGTCAGGCGGGCCGTGTCGAGCGGTGGCAGGGGGCGCGCGCCGGCGTCGTTCACGTCGGGGTCCCAGGAGTCGGCGAGGCCGGGGCCGACGAGTAAATAGTCGTCGACGGGCGCGAGGAGGCAGGCCGCGTCCGGGGAGGTGTCGAGGCCGGGGCGGATCCGGCCGAGGATGCCTTCCAGGAGTCGTGTGTCGTGGCGCAGCGCATGGCTGACGGAGCGCAGCACGGCGTCGGCGTCGGCGGGCCGGGTGGCGTCCTCCACGGCCGCCACGCCCCACATGGGCGCCTCGACGACGGCGGTGACGGTGCCGTAGCGGTGCGGATGGAACCAGGTGGACTCGACGGCGGCCTCGGTGATGGCGGCGGCCAGGTCGCCGGGGTGCGGCGGCGGGATGCGGTAGACGGCGGGGCCGAGCCTCGGCCAGTACAGGGTGTCGTAGGGGCCGAGTTCGCGCGGGATGCCGAGGCGGGCCGCGGTGTGGGCGACGCGCTGGGCGAGCCCGGGCAGCTCGCGGGTCAGTTCGACGAAGGCGCCGCCGACGTCGACGCCGTGCAGGGAGCACTGGAAGACCGGCCGCAGTTCGTCCTGGAGGTCGAGGAGGGCGCGGGTCTCGGGGAGGGTGGCGCCGGCCGCGCCCTCGGGCAGCCACTCGGGCTGTTCGAGGAAGCCGGGGCGAAAGAAGTTCCGGAAGTAGTGGCCGAGGGTGTATGGGCCGGACAGCCAGGCCTCGTTGCGGCGGGCGCCGTCGGGGTCGAGGCAGAGCAGCAGGTTCCAGGTGGCGTCGGCGCCCTCGCGGAGCCGGGGGTCGGCGAGCACCCGTTCGGCCAGGCGCAGGGCCGTGGCACCGCCCACGGGCTCGTTGGCGTGGGGTCCCGCGACGACGAGGGCCTGGCGGCGGCCGTGTCCGACGGACAGCAGCCACATCGGCGTGCCCGCCCGTGACGTGCCCACGCGGCGCAGTCGGGCGTCGCGCGGCCGGCGGGCGACGAGCGCGGCCGCACGGGCGCCCAGCTCGTCCACGGTCGGGTAGCGGAGGAGTGGCGGCAGGGCACACCTCCACAAATGTGGTGCCGTCGATTCACCTGATGTACATGGTGTACGCACAGTCAGTCACGGCTGTGGAGGTACGTCAACACCGTCGAACGTAAGGGAATTTAAGGAAATCGCTGAGTGAAACCGAGGCCAAGGCTCACGCGGGTGCGGGTCGGTCGCTCAGGAGGACGAGAGGCGGAAGGACATGCGTCCGAAGCTGATCTGGTCGCCCTCTTTGACGACGGCGGCGCTGATCACCCGCCGTCCGTTGACGGTCGTCCCGTTGGTCGAGCCGAGGTCGCGCAGCACCCACAGGCCGCCCTGGCGGCTCAGTTCGGCGTGGACGCGGGAGACCGTCTCGTGGTTGAGGCGCAGTCCGCTCGCGGGGTCGCGGCCGATCCGCAGGGGGTAGTTGTTGCCCGGGTGGGGAAGCAGCAGTTTGGGGAGCCGCTCGGCCTGCCAGGCCCTGCGCAGCCGTACGGTGAAGCCGGAGAGCGCCTCCACGGTGCCGAACACCAGTTTCGACCAGCGTCCCTCGGTGGGCAGGTCGGCGATGAGCACGGCGAGTTCGTCGGAGCGGCGGGCGGCGAGCGCCAGTTCCATCCGGCGGACGAACGTGTCGTGCGAGAGCCGCCCGAGGGCGACGCCGTCACTGAGCGCCTTCAGCGCCCGGTCGCGCTCCGCGTCGGACAGCCGCGCGGGGTACGTGTGGAACTCGAAAGACGACGTCACGGAGGTGATTGTCGGTCAGTAGGAGCGGGGTGTCCAGAAGACCCGGAGAAGGCCGTCGGCGCCGACAGGTGGGTTCCACGCGTCCATCACGTGGCAAACACGCGGCAAAAGGGTGGATTCGAAAGCGAATTGATCTCGTGTGAAGCACCATGGACGTGCTACGTCACGACATATTGCGTCACTCACGTCGCGCTCTGTCACGAAGAGCGGACAACGGAGAACAAGCAACGGGCAGCGGACAACAGAGAGCGGACAAGGGGGAACCGTCTGTGCGGTTCGAGGTGTGGGCACCGGAGGCCGACCGGATGACGCTCCACTGCGCGGGCGCCACGCGCGCGCTGGAGCGCGATCCGGAGCGCGCCGGATGGTGGACGGGCGACGCGGAGGCGCAGGACGGCACGCGGTACGGATTCGCGGTGGACGACGGCCCCGTGCTGCCCGATCCTCGTTCGCGACGGCAGCCGGACGGCCCGGACGGACTGAGCGCGGTGGTCGACCAGGCCCGGTACGCGTGGCGCACGGAGTGGGCGGGGCGCCCGCTGCCGGGCGCGGTCCTCTACGAGCTGCACGTGGGGACGTACACCCCCGAAGGAACGCTCGACGCGGCCTCCGGGCGGCTGGAGCACCTCGCGGAACTGGGTGTCACCCACGTCGAGTTGATGCCGCTGTGTCCGTTCCCCGGGCGGCACGGCTGGGGGTACGAGGGGGTCTCCCTGTGGGCCGTGCACGAGCCGTACGGGGGCCCGGAGGCGCTGAAGCGCTTTGTCGACCGGGCGCACGAACTCGGGCTCGGTGTGGTCCTCGACGTCGTGCACAACCACCTCGGCCCGTCCGGCAACCACCTCCCCGCGTTCGGGCCGTACTTCACGGACACCCATCAGACGCCCTGGGGCTCCGCGGTGAACCTGGACGCACCGGGTTCGGACGAGGTGCGCGCGTATCTCGTCGACAGTGCCCTGGCCTGGCTGCGGGACTTCCGGCTGGATGGGCTGCGCCTGGACGCGGTGCACGCGTTGCGGGACACGCGCGCGGTGCACTTCCTGGAGGAGTTGTCGACGGCCGTGGACGCCCTCGCCGACGACCTGGGCCGGCCGCTGTTCCTGATCGCGGAGTCGGATCTGAACGACCCGCGGCTCGTCACCGCGCGCGCGGAGGGCGGTCTTGGACTGCACGCGCAGTGGAACGACGACTTCCACCACGCGCTGCACACCGCGCTGACCGGTGAGGGGCAGGCCTACTACGCGGACTTCGCGCGGTCCCCGTTCGCGGCGCTCGCGAAGACGCTGAAGTCCGGCTTCTTCCACGACGGTACGTACTCGACCTTCCGCGGTCGCCGCCACGGCCGCCCCCTGGAGCGCACGCGCGTCTCGGCGCACCGGCTGCTCGGCTACTCCCAGACCCACGACCAGATCGGCAACCGTGCCCAGGGTGACCGGCTGTCGGCGTCCCTCTCCCCCGGCCTGCTGGCCTGCGCGGCCGCGCTGACGCTCACCGGGCCCTTCACCCCGATGCTGTTCATGGGCGAGGAGTGGGCGGCGGGCACCCCTTGGCAGTTCTTCACCGACCACACCGATCCCGAGCTCGCTCAGGCCGTACGGCGGGGCAGGCGGCGGGAGTTCGCGGCCCACGGCTGGGCGGAGGAGGACATTCCCGACCCGCAGGACCCGGCGACCCGCGACCGCTCCTGCCTGGACTGGTCGGAACCCGAAAAGGCACTCCACGCGCGTGTGCTGGCCTGGTACCGCGAACTCATCGCCCTGCGTCGGCGTCAGCCCGACCTCGCGGACCCCGATCTGGCCGCCGTCAAGGTCGCCTACGACGACCAGGCCCGCTGGCTGGCCCTGCGGCGCGGGGACGTACGGGTGGCGGTGAACCTCGGTAAGGAGGCCGCCTCGATCCCGCTGGGGCTGCGCCACGCGCGCGTGCTGGCCGCGTGGGAACCGGTCGAGACGCCGGACGCGAACGGGGTGTTGAGCGTGCCCGGCGAGTCGTGTGTGGTGCTGACGCAGGCGTGAGCGCCTGGCGGCTTCGCGCGGCCGGACTCAGCTGTCGCCCGGCAGTTCCGTGACCCGTTCGAGGAGGATCGGCTCCCAGGCGCGACCCAGTTGGGTCCGCAGCAGCGGGAGCGGGCCTTCGCCGCGGCCCCGCAGGTGCTCGGCGAGGCGGATCACCGTGTCGCAGCGGGACAGCCACAGGCCGCGCAGACAGGGGCGGGCCCCGTAGTCGGCGAGGGTGGCGGCGCGTACGGCGGCGGGGGCGCCGACGGCGATCGCGAGCCCGGCGATGTCCTCGGCGGGGTCCCCGAGGACCGCGCCGGCCCAGCCGAGGACGCCGCGCACCCGCCCGTCGGCACTCACCACCAGGTGGTCGCCCCTGAGGTCGTGGTGGACGAGGACGGCGGCCGCGGTCTGTGCGGCCAGCTGGCCGGCGGCGGGCTGGGTGAGCTGGGCGAGGCGTCCGGGGTCGAACTCGTCGGCGGCGGCGAGCCCCTCGGCGGCCCGCTCCGCGGCCGTCCGCAGCTCCTCCAGGGAGCGGGGCGCGGCTCGTGGCACCCCGAGCGCCTCGGCCTGCCGTACGGGCACCTCGCGCAGCCCCGTGAGCAGTCCCGCGAGGTCCGCCTCCCCCACCGCGGAGACGTCCTGTGCCTCGCCCGAGCGGCCGGGAAGCCGGGTGTCCAGGGTGTAGGGCAGGCCGCCCGCCCAGTCGCCGTGCGCGACACTGGTCGGCACCGCGACCCCGACGAGCGGGCGGACGAGGTCGCGCAGCCGCAGCTCGCGGCGCCGGCGCACGGCGGTCTCGCGGTCCGGGGCGAGTCGCAGCACATGGCGGGTGCCGACCCACCAGGTGGAGTGCTGACCGCCCTCGGTGACGGGCCGGACGTCGGGTCCCGCGCCCGCCGTCTCACTGTCGGCGAGCAGCGAACGGACCAGTCGGCGGACGGTGTCCGCGGACGGTGTCGGTGCCTGGGTCATGGTCGCGCCGTTGACGTCGGGGGCCTTGGACTGCCGGGAGGCCCTGGGGAGTACTCCTGGTCGCCGGTCAGTCGACGATCGCCATCTCGCGGGACGTGGTGTTGAGGCGCCATCCGCCCTCCTCGGTCACCGTCACGATGTCCTCGATGCGTACCCCGAAGCGGCCGGGCAGATAGATGCCGGGCTCCACGGAGAAGCACATCCCGGGCACGAGGGGCAGTTCCTCGCCCTCGATCATGTACGGCGGTTCGTGGGTGGTGACGCCGATGCCGTGCCCGGTGCGGTGGATGAAGTACTCGCCGTATCCCGCCTCGGTGATGACGGCGCGGGCCGCCCGGTCGACGTCCTGGCACGCGGCCCCCGGCCGGACCGCCGCGACGCCCGCCTCCTGGGCCGCGCGCACGACGTCGTGCACCCGGCGCTCCTCGAGGTCCGGCTCGCCGACGTGGACCGTGCGGGAGGTGTCGGAGCCGTAGCCGTGCTTGAGACCGCCGAAGTCGAGGACGACCATGTCGCCGCGCTCGATGACGCGCTCGCCCGCCTCGTGGTGCGGGTTGGCGCCGTTCGGGCCCGAGGCGACGATGGTGAAGTCGACCTGGGAGTGCCCGAAATGCCGCAGCAGCCCGGCGAGGTCGGCGGCGACGTCGGCCTCCCTGCGTCCCGCGAAGGGCACCTTCCGGATCTCCTCGTACGCGTCGTCCGCGGCCGCCCCGGCCTCCGCCAATCGCGCCACCTCCGCCGCGTCCTTGACCGCCCGCAGCATCGGCAGGGCTTCGGTGAGTGCCACGTACCGCGTGTCCGGCAGCCGCCGCTGGAGGCCGAGGAGATGCAGGGCCCAGGAGTTGTCGCTGACGCCGAAGCGGCCGTCGCTCCCAACCAGGGACGCGGCCGCCGCGTACGGGTCCTCGCCGTCGGTCCAGTCACGCAGGGTCAGCATGGGGGCCGCCGCTGCCGCGTCCGGGGCCTCCAGGGTCGGCACGACCAGCACGGGGTCCTGCCCGGCCCTGACCACCAGCAGGGTGAGGCGTTCGGTCTCCACGGGCCGATAGCCGGTCAGCCACACCAGATCGGGCCCGGGGGCGATCAGGACGCCGTCGAGTCCCGCGTCCACGGCGGCCTCGGCCGCGCGCCGCATACGGGCCTCGTAGTCACCGGCGGTGAAGGGCGCGGGATCACCGGCGGTGAAGCGCGCGGGCGTGCCGGTCATCCATGCCTCCGTCTGTCCGGAGTTTCCCCAGGGGCTACGGGCAGCATCCTGCCCGTTCGCCGATGCGGACGCGAGCCGGTTGCGGCCGTGGCGTCGGTCCGGGAGCTCAAACTAATGACTGATCGCCGCCCGTCCATTAGAGTCCATGAGCGCTCATGGTGGGATGCGGATGCTCCATTATTTCCAGGGTGAGGTCTCAGGCCCTGCGAGCCGCCGACCGGGACGCCCCCTGGCTTCGCGTTTCATGTCACGATGCCCGGGACCGTGGACAGTTCCTGGTGGTTGCCGTTCGCGTGGCGCACGTCGAGTGTGACCGTCGTCCCGGGATCTGCGGTCGAGACCGCCCGTGCGAGGTCGCCGGCCGAGCCGAGCCGTGTCCCGCCGAAGGCGGTCAGGGTGTCACCGCGGACCAGGCCCGCGGTGCAGCCGGGGCCGGGAATGTGCACACCGACGACGAGCGCGCCCCCGCCGTGGGGGGCGTCGACCGCCTCGATGCCGAGCGTGGCCTTCCCGGGCGCGGGCTCCGGTGCCGTCGAAGCGACCGGACTCCCGCCGCCGGGCGCCGACTTGGTGCCACCGGCCCCCGGGGCGCCGGGGACCTGCCCGGGCCGGGACGGCCGGCCGGACGGCCCCTGCGCCGCCTCCGCCCGCTTCTGGAAGTCCGCCAGCCTGCTCATACCGATCACCGTGGCGCCTACGGTTCCGAGTCCGACGCCCGACAGGACCAGCACGGTCGCGACGAGGAGACCGAAGAGCAGGGACATCAGCCGCCTGCCACGCCGTCGCGCGGCGTGGGGGCGCTTGGTGGTGCCGGTCGGACTCCCGTCACCGCCCGGATCCTGACCGGGCATCGGTTTGGGACGCAGTGCGGCCTGTTCCATGGATCGCCTCCGGCAGATGCTCTACGGACCGCCCCCGGCTGTTGCTCTACCCTGCGCTCCGGCGCACGACGATTCACGAACGAGTGAGACTGTCAGACACGTTCGAGAAGTGTGTCCACCACGGCCGCGGCGGCTCCGCGCGGCGACCCGCTGTGCACCAGTTCCGTCCGGTGCACAAGGCGCGGCGCCACGAGCGGAACGGCCACCGCCCCGGGGACGCCGGTGGCCGCGGCCCGCGGCAGCAGCGTGAGGCCGTGCCCGGCGGCGGCCAGGGCGGCGAGGGTGCGCACGTCGGTGCCCTCGTAACGCAGGGCCGGGCGGAAGCCTCCACTGCCGTTCGCCCGGCGGAGGTGGGCCAGGGGCAGTCCCGCGTCGGGGGCGTCCAGCCAGCGGGCGTCGACGAGATCGGCGAGGCGCAGCCCGTCGCGCCGGGCGAGCGGATGGGTCTCGGGCAGCAGCACGCAGACGGGTTCCTCGCCGACGCCGTACGTGGTCAGCGGGGCCACGTCGGGATGGCGCAGGGGGTCGTTGGGCGCCGTCAGTCCGTCCACCAGACCCAGCTCCGCCGCGCCCTGCGCGACGGCGGCGGGGATCTCCTCGCGGGCCAGCACCCGCAGGGTCACCCCGGCGGCGGGCAGCGCCGCGAGCGTGCGCGAACCGAGCGCCGTCGGTGTCGCCGCGAGCGTCAGCCCGTGCTCGGGCGCGCCCACCATCCGTACGACGTCCGCGCGGGCCGCGTCCAGACGCAGCAGCAGCGGCCCGGCGTGTTCGAGAAGCCGTTCGCCCGCCGCCGTCGGTGCTACGGGGCGCCGGGTCAGCAGGGGCGCGCCGAGGTCCTGCTCCAGCGCGGCGATGTGCTGGGACACCGCGGACTGGGTGTAGCCGAGTTCCCGTGCGGCCTCCGAGAAGGAGGCGACGCGGGCCACGGTGACGTATGTGCGCAGGAGATGCGGATCCATGCGCTCCAGGATCCCGTAGGGAACCTGTACCTCAGCAGCATTCCCATCAGCGTTGCTTATCGAAGGTGCAGTAATCATCGTTGGACGTGAACGAGCGGGCGCGCCGAGGATGAGGGCATGACGAACATCGTGGCGCAGACCGCGCGCCTCGCCCTCGTGGGCGACCGCTCCCCGAACGTCCTCGCCCACACCCGCGTCCCCCTTCTTCTGGACGCCCTGGCCACCCGCGACCGCCTCGTCCTCGACGCCTACTGGGTGCCGTCCGAGGACGCCGAGGACGCGGCCGCGGTGCGCGGCTTCGACGCGGTGTGGGTGCTGCCCGGCAGCCCGTACCGCAGCGAGGCGGGGACCCTCACCGCGATCCGCACCGCGCGCGAGGAGGGCATCCCGTTCCTGGGCACGTGCGGCGGATTCCAGCACGCGCTCCTGGAGTTCGCGCGCGACGTCTGCGGGCTCACCCGAGTCGCGCACGCCGAGCAGGACCCCGACGCCGATGACCTTCTGATCGAACCGCTCGCCTGTTCCCTCCTGGGCCACCAGGCCACCGTCACCATCGAACCGGGTTCGCTCGCCCAGTCCGTCATGGGCGTCGAGCGGACGGTCGAGCGCTACTTCTGCGCGTACGGCCCCACCCGCCATCTCGACACCCTGCGCGCCCACGGCCTGCGCTTCAGCGGCCACGACGAGGACGGAAACGTACGGATCGTCGAACTCCCGGGCCACCCCTTCTTCCTGGGCACCCTCTTCCAGCCGGAGCAGTACGGGGACGGCTCACGCCCGCACCCGATCGTGCGGGCGCTGGCACGAGCCGCCGTGGCCCACGCGGCCGTCGGGGAACTCAGGGAACCCGGCGCGGTCGGCGGGGCCGACGTGGTCGACGTGGTCGGCGGACGGCGTCAGCCGGTGTGACGGAGCCGTTGTCAGTGCCGGCTGTTACGTTCGGCGTCATGAGCGATCACGCCCTGCGGCTGCTCCGGGAGCAGCCTCACCTGGCCGAACTGGCCGCGTTCCCCTTCAACTTCGACCTGGCCCGGGCCGACCACGGCGAGGACGTCCGGCTCGCCTCGGGCGGTCCGCTGGAGGCGGTGGCGGGGGACGACACGGGCGGCACGTATTTCGTGTGCGGGGACGGCTCCGTGCTGTACGCGGACTCGGAGGGCTCCGCCGGAATCATCGGCAACAGCGTCGACGAGGCGTTGGAGGTGCTGGTCGGGCTGCCCGGCTGGCACGACCACCTGGGGCTCGCGCCGGCCGACGGCGAGGAGAAGATCCGCGCGGCGGTCGCCGAGACGGAGGAGGAGATCCGGGAGTACCACGGGATCGACGACGAGCGGACCGAGCTGCGGGCCGGTCTGGGCCTGCCCGAGCGCTCGCCCGTCGAGCTCGTCGGCCTGCTGCACGCGGCCCTGCTGCGCACCGAGCCCGACTTCCTCCTCCTGAACGCGGAGGAGGGCGGCGCGCACGACCTCCTCGACCGCCACCCCCGTCCCCCTCTGTGGGAGGCGGTCCTCGCGCGGGGCCGCACCGACCTCGCGCTGCTGCGCGAAGGCTCGGCGTGGGACGAGGTGGCCGGGGACCGGGCACGCCGGGCGCTCGCGCTGCGCGCCGCCCAGTTCGACCGGCGCGAGGGCGATCTGCCGCTGCTGCGGCATCTGCTGAGGCACGAGGCCGAGGCGTCGATGACCGACGAACTGCGGCTCGCCGCCGTCCTGGTGGGCCTGCACGGACATGCGGAGGATCTGCCGCTGCTGCACGAGGTCCGTGAGACGGACTTCGACACCTGGTGCGGACTCGGTGGGATGCCCGAGCCGGGCGCGGATCGGGCCGAGCTGCGGAGGTGGGCGCGCGACCTGGACGACTCGCTCTTCGGTACCGACCCCGCCGACGAGCCGCTGTTCACCTGGACCGGCCTCGCCCACGAACAGGGTCTGGTGGAGCTCGCCCGCGCCGCGCTGATCCGGCGGTTGGACGACATCGACTTCCGGGCGTACTGCGACGCGCGGGACAGCAAGGTCATGGAGCGCCGCGACGCCTCCCAACTGAGCTCGCTCGTCCGCGAGTTCGAGCAGTTGGGCGACACCTTCCAGGCGCTGCGCGCTCAGCGGCTGTACGTGCCTCTGCAGACCAAGGCCTGGGACCGCGTCTCGGCCCTCCTCAGGCTCGCCCGGCTGGAGCGGGAGGAGGGTCGGTTCGGCGCGGCGATACGCACGTTGACCTCGCTGCGGGACACCCTCCCCGAGCCGGACGGCGGCGTCGGCGACAGCGACGGCTCGCTGGAGCACTGGTGGCGCACCAACCTGGGCACGTACATCGTCGAGGAGCACTATGCGCTGGCCCGGACCGCGGCCACCGACCCGGCGCTAGCCGACGAGGTCCGGGCCGTCACCGTGGCCGCCGGCGAGCTCCTGGCGAGACTCTCCGGGACGGCCAGGGCGAACACGGACACCGGTGCGAACCCCGACGCCGACGTCAGTGCGGAGCCGACGCCGCCTCAGCCTTCGGCAGGCTGAACTCCGCGGCGGCTCCCACCCCCTTCGGCAGGGTGAACGACGGGGTGGCGCCTGCTGCGATCCGGGGAGTCAGGTCCGGCGGGGCTTCCGTCACCGCCCTGCCGTGCGAACTGAGCACCGGCTCCGGTACCGGCACGGTCCCGGCCTCCGCCCCGGGGAACGGGACCGCGGGGGCCCGGTCCGGCAGGAAGCCGTGGGCGCGGCGGGCCAGGTCCTCGGCGCCGTAACGGTGGCAGTCCTGGTGCCACTTCAGGATTCCGGACAGCCAGTTCTCGAGTTGCACCACATAGCCGTCCATGATGCCGCGCACCTCCGGCGAGAGCTTGAAGTCCTCGTACAGAACGGGCAGTTCGTGAGCGGCGACGTGCTGGAACTGCTCCATGCGCTGGGTCATCAGGTCATGGACGATGCCGAGGCCGGTCGGGTAGTCGCAGCCGAAGAAGTTCTGCACGACGAGGATGGCGTTGTGGACCTCGCCCTCGTACTCGATCTCCTTCTGGTACGAGAAGACGTCGTTGATCAGCATCGCGTAGTCGATGGCGGCGTTCTCCAACGACCGGACGGGACCACTCCCGTACACCTCGGGCGGGACCTTGGGGCCGTGGCCGAGGCGGCACAGGTTCAGGGTGAGGTCGGAGCCGAAGGTGGCGCGGCGCATCTCCAGGTAGTCGACCGGGTCGGGGATGCGGTGCTGGAGCTGGTTCGACAGCTCCCACACCCAGCTCTCCGTCATCTTGTCCACGTCACCACGCAGCTTGCGCCGCTCGTCCGGCGTCATCGTCGCCGCCGTGCGCTCCCACAGGTCGAGGAGGCCGTGCTCCATGGCGTTGGCCGGGACCGGGGTCGGCTCGCCGTCCATGGGCATGCAGGCCGAGAGGCGTTCGGTGGTCGTCCTGGCCGCCGCGAGGTCGCGGCGGTGTCCGAACACCAGCGGGTAGTAGTCGTCGCCGTACGTCCCCCAGGCCAGCCACTGCGAGGCGAGGTCGAGGGCCTCCTCGGTCGCGTCCGGGTGGATGCCCGCGGCGCACAGCGGAAGGTCGTACGCGTCCAGCTTGTCCTCGTCCCAGACGCCCTCCTGGAGCATGCCCTTCTCGTACATCCAGCCGGTGAGGCGGTCGCGGGCGCCGTCGAGGTGGGGGCTGAGGGTGAGCTCGAAGGGCATGTGGAAATCGGGGAGCAGGGACGGGCCGACCTTCTGGTACGGGACGTGGGTGTACCTGCGCAGCCGCTGCGCCCCGGCCGCGGAGAGCAGGGCGCCGATGTCGACGGCCGAGGTGCCGAACCCGGCGCTGCCGAGCGGCCGACTGCCCTCCACCGCCCCCTTGTTCATGTAGCGGCTGGAGCGCAGGTGCCACTCGTGGCCGCCCGACTGCCAGTCCTGGAGCCCCTGGGTGTACGCGGCGACGGCGGCGACCTGGTCCGGGGTGAGCCCCTTGTCCGCGGCGAGTGCGGGCACTTCGGTGAGGGCCGTGTGCTCGAACTGGTGCAGGCGTGAGGTGAGGATGTCGTTGACGGTCTCGGCGGCCTCCTGGGTGGTGCAGCCGAAGAAGGTCTCCAGGACGAGGATGCCGTTGCTGAGCTCGCCCTCCTCCTCGACCTCGCGCTGGTAGGAGAACAGGTCGTTGCGCAGATGGACCCCGTCGGAGAACGTCTCCATCAGCACCCGCAGCGGACGCGTCCCGGCGACGGAGGCGGGCACCTCGGCCGTCGCGTACTCCACGAGCCCCGCCGACCAGGGGGCGCCGCCCACCTTGCGGCGCATCTCGATGTACTCGACGGGGTTGGCGATCCGTCCCTCGTTGATGTTGGAGAGTTCCCACATCGACTCGTTGAGCAGGTGCTCCGTGGACACCGCGAACCGCTTGCGCCAGTCCACCGACATCGCGGGCACCGTGCGCGCCCAGAGGTCGGCGAGCCCCGCCTCGACCGGATTCTCCGGCTCCGGTACGGGGGTCGAGAGGTCGAGCGGCATGAAGAGGGGTAGCCGGTCCAGGTAGGCCTTGCCGCCGTCGCGGTCCTGGGTGCGTTTGAAGGTCTCCAGGAAGTGGTCGTCGAAGAAGAAGACCCACACGTACCAGTCGGTGATGAGCGAGAGTGCCGGGCCTTCGCAGTCGGGGTGGGTGTACGCACAGAGCAGCCCGTAGTCGTGCGCGTCGAGGTCGGACTGTTCCCAGATGCCGGAGCCCTCCAACATGCCCATCCCACGGGCCCATTCGACCGTGTGGGTGCGCGCCTCGTCGAGGTGCGGGTTCAGCCGTGCGGGATACGGCATGTAGAAGTGCGGGAGTTCGAACGGCTGCGTCATGGCCGGGCCCTACCCAGGGCCCTCCGGGGGCATCCACCGGGCGGGACATGATCACACCATCGCGTGAATTTACCCCTTTTCGAGGCAGGTGAAGTGCACGGCTGATGGCCGCTTGGCCCTCAGGCTCGCACCTGGCTCTCAGGCCCGCACCTGGATCAGGGCGTGTGTGCCGCTCGTGCGCCAGCGTCCGCCCTCGGCCGCGTCGAGGGCGGCCTCCGTGCGGGCGTCCAGGCCCACGATCACATCGGACTTGAGGGTGCGCAGGGCGGCGACCGGGCCCGGGAAGTACGCGGTGGGCTCCGCGAAGGGGGTGGTGGCGGGGTAGCGCCGGTCGCCGACCAGGCGGCGGTAGTTCAGGTCGCCCTTCACGACGGTCACATCGGCTTCGGCGAACTCACGGCGCAGGTCGTCGGGCATGTCGGCGTACGGCAGCGGGGCACAGGAGAAGGGGTGGGCCCGGACGGTGAGGCGACCGTCGGTCAGGGCCGCCCACAGCCGGTGGCCGGACTCGGCCGCCGCGCCCTTCGCGCCGATGAGGTGGCGCAGGGCGTCGACCACGTCGGCGGTCGTGGCGTCCGAGACGTAGTACGGGTACGGCTTCACGTGCAGGAGCGCCCGCCCGACGCGGCGGTGGTGGAGCAGGTGGTCGATCAGGAGCAGATCGGGGATGAGTTCCCGGCCGGAGTTGTCCGCGACCAGGCAAAGGATGCCGCCAGGGAAGAGGGACCGCAGCAACTCGCCTTCATTGGCGACCAGTTGGGCGCTGACGTCCGAGTCCTCGTCCGCGGCGGCGAGACGGAAGCCGAGGTCCGCCCGGTTGCCCCACAGCGAGCCGTGCAGCAGAGCCTCCTCCCGCTCCTCGACCGGACGCTCGGCCAGCGGGTCGAGGGCGGCGAGCTCCTCGTCGGCCTCCGGGGTGTCGAGTTCCGCGAGCTTGAAGGGGCGGAAGGGGTCGATTCCCTTCCAGGGGCCGGGGGTGAAGTAGCCGACGGCTTCGAGGAGTTGGCGGTAGAAGTAGCTCTCGGACCAGAGGAAGGGCACGTCGAACCAGGAGCGGCCTGTGTACTCCTCGGCGCCCCACCGCTCCCACTGCTCGCGGTCCGCCGCCCGCTCGCCGAGCGGTTCGATGACGCCCTCGGTGGCGTTCTTCAGCAGGGCGTCGAGCGCGCGGTGCTGCTCGGGGCCGTAGGGGAAGGCGTCCCGGACCGTCCGGATGAGGGCCGGATGCCGCTCGGCCAGCACGCTCCAGGGGAACGAGCCCGGCTCGTCGCTGAGGATCACGGGCGCGTCGGCGGGTTCAGACATGTGGCTCACGGTACCGGCCGAGCCGAAAGGGGCGGCCCACGCCGCGCGTGGGCCGCCCCTCCCCCCGTGGGCCGCGCTCAGAGGGTCAGTTTCCAGCCGTTGAGCTTGCCGGTGTCCGAGGCGGCCACGTCCTGGACGCGGAGTCTCCACGTGCCGTTCGCGGTCTCACTGGACGCGTCGACCGTGCAGGTGGTGTTGGCGTTGTCCGCGGAGTCCGAGGTGCTGGAGGACTTCAGGCGGTACGTCGAGCCGTTCGGGGCGACCAGGTCGATGACCAGGTCACTACGGTAGGTGTGGGTGATGCCGACGCCGACCTGGAGGGCGGAGGGCGCCTCGCCGGTGGCGGTCACGGTGGACGGCTGGGCGGCTGGGCGGCGGCGATCGTGGTGGTCATTCCGGCCGGCAGGGCCGCGGAGACCGCGGCGACGGACATCAGCTTCCGTCGGACTTCTCGTGAGGGGGCGGGACGCAAGGGCTTGCCTTTCGTGGCCGGCTCCGGGCGGTGAGGGGCGCGGCGGAGCAGCGGTCGAATCGCTTCGTCGTCGAAGCGGCGGGGGGCGCGGTCCAGAAGCGGCGCGGGGGCCGGCCGTACGTCGCGAGCGACCTGTCGAGGGTTGCCTGTGGGTCGGCTGTGCCTGAACGATAGGCAAAGCCCAGGCAATACGGATACAGGGGAAACCCTCGATCTGGCCGGTAACCGCCCCTCAAGGGCTCCCAGTTGGCCGGGAGTGCCCGGTTTCACCTGGCTCGCGCATCTGAACGCACGGCCCTGTGCCCCCGTACTTCACGGTGCGGCCACGCCTGCGCGCGATGCCGTACGGCCGCACCCGCCGTCCCCACCCCGCGAGGAGACCCACCGGATGACCGCACACCGCACCGCCACCGCGGCCGCTGTCGCCGTGGCGGCCCCGCTGCTTCTTCTGACGTGGGCCGTCGGTCCGGCCCAGGCGCACGGCGCGCCCACGGATCCGGTCAGCCGGGTGGTGGCCTGTTCGCCGGAAGGCGGCAGCAACACCGGTACGGCGGCCTGCAAGGCGGCGATCGCGGCGAACGGCGCGCCCTTCACCGCCTGGGACAACCTCCGGGTCGCCGGTGTGGGCGGCAGGGACCGTCAGGTGATCCCGGACGGGCAGCTGTGCAGCGGGGGTCTGCCCGCCTACAAGGGGCTGAACCTGGCCCGCGCCGACTGGCCCTCCACGCGGATGACGCCGGGTGCGACCTTCACGCTCTCCTACAGTTCGACGATTCCGCACACGGGGACCTTCAAGCTGTATCTGTCCAAGCCCGGGTACGACCCGACCAAGCCCCTCAAGTGGTCCGATCTGCCGACGAAACCGTTCGCCACCGCGACCGACCCGGCGCTGGTCAACGGCGCCTACCGGATCAAGGCCACGCTGCCCTCCGACCGGACCGGCCGGCAGATGCTGTACACGATCTGGCAGAACACGAGCACGAGCGACACGTACTACTCATGCTCGGACGTGGTCTTCCCGGCCGCGAGCGGCGGCGGGGCCGCCACGCCGACGACCGCGTCTCCCGCGCGTACGACACCGACGGCGAAGGGGACGGCTCAGCCCAGCCAGGAGCCGACCGCGACCACGGTCAGCCCCACCGACCGGTCACCGTCGCCCGCCCCGGAGACCACCGCGGCGACGACGGAGGTGACCGCGCCCGACCATCTCGCACCGGCCGCGGACAGCTCGTCCGGCGGCAGCAACACGCTCCCCCTCGTCGCCGGGGCGGGGGGAGCGGTCGCGTTCCTGCTCACCGCGGGTGTCGCCATCACGCTGCGACGCCGTCGGTGACCGGCCGTCCGGGTCGGGTCGGTTCCGGCTCGGGTCAGTTGACGGTGACCGCCGGGCTGCCCGACTGGGTGGTGTCGGAGACGGGCGCGTACTTCGCGGTGAAGTAGCCGCTGCTGAAGCAGAGCGAGGAGCCCGAGGACTTCGCGAACGCCTGGTTGGTGAAGGTGATGCTGTTGTCGGTGTTGCTCGCCGTGCCGGTCAGGCTGGGCGCCTGGTAGACGCAGTTGATGCTGCCCAGCAGGGTGCGCAGCACGACGGTGGTCTGGATGGTGGAGCCGGCGGCCGGGGTCACGGTGACCGTGCCGCCGGAGGCGACCGTGGTGGTGTACGGGAGGTTGTTGACCGTGACACTGGTGACGCCGAGCACGCCGATGACATTGCTGGTGCAACTGCCGAAAGTGTGGGCGCTGAGGGACTCGGTGGCCGTGCCGGGTGCCGTCGGGTTGTCGGTGACGGAGGCGGTGAAGGTCGACGCGGCACAGGAGACACCGCTCGTGCCGGTCGCGCTGGAGTAGAGCGTGGCGGCGGTGCCGCTCGCCAGTGAGGCGGTGAGGACGTCACCGGTGGCGACGGCTGCTCCGCCGGCGGTGAGCACGGGGGTGTCGTCCGCGGAGGCGGGGGCGATCGCGGAGACCGAGAGCGCGGCGGCGGTACCGAGGAGGGCGAGCAGGGATCGAGTGCGCATGGGGGTGCCTCTTTCTCAGACGGGGGTGCGGGTGGGTACGAGGTCGTCGCGGGCATGCGGTCACCGGCGGACCGCTGCCGGTCCGTGACGCCTTCTCCTTACGTCACGGACCGGCAGCGGAAGCCGGGCGACCGGACACGGCTCAGGGGGGAAAGTGCCGTGCCGGTGCCGCGGGGGGAGGTGGTTTCGGGGTTGGAGCGCACCGCACGTTCAGACATGCCACGGCCGCCCCGCGAGGAGCGGGGGGTCCAGGAGGTGGCGTACGTGCCGCGCATCGGATCCGGCGCCACGGATCCAAGGGAAACCATGCAGAGTTCTAGACCTGATGAATGGTCAACGTCAAGGCGTAGTAAGGAAGTTGAAGGTCAACGCGGCCTCAAGAACGACGCGGCGGCCGACCCGGCCACGAGCGCGTCGCGGGACCGAGACCGAGGTCAGCACGGCCAGGCCTCCACAGTTGGCACACAATCAACATCCCTTTGCCACATGTCTCTTGACCCACGAATGTAACCCCCGGTAACTTCCATGTCGGCTACTGCTGCGTAACGAGAAAGCCCTTGCGACCGCCGGGAGTTGTGAGGAGGCGTGCGCGGCAGCCGCTGTCCGCGCCAGGACAACGTGCCCGTTGAAGCCCCACCTGCATGACTATGTCCAGGGAGCAGAACATGGCCTCGTCCTCGGACGCCACGGCGTCCACCGATTCGACCCCCGAGAACGAAAGCGGTTCCGGCAGACGCGGGCGGGTCCGCCTGCGCCGCGCCGCGGTGATGGCGGTGCCTGCCACCGCGGTCGCCGCGGGACTGATGATCCTCACCGCCCAGGGCGCTCTGGGGGTGCAGTTCGCCATCTCCGGCATGCCGTTCACCGTCACGGCCACCGAACTCAACGGCACCGGCTTCGAGCAGTTCGGCAACCTCGACAACATGGCCGACGGCAGCCCGAACGCCGGCGACACCGGCGGCCAGGTCCTCGTCATCACCTCCGCGATCAAGAACGCGACGCTCACCAAGCTGTGCCAGAGCGTCGACCTGGGCGGTACGAACCTGGTCATCACCGCGGGCGGTGGCACGGACAAGGTCCAGGCGACCAATCTGACGACCGACTCGACCGAGCTGTCGGGCGACGCGGCCTTCAACAACATCGAGATCGGCAACGACGCGAGCACGCTCGACAAGGCCGGGGTCCAGGGGAACAAGGGCGTCTTCAGCCAGCAGGCCGACACCGTCCACATCGGGAACCTGCGGCAGACCAACTACGCCACCACGGCGGCCGTGTTCAAGCTTCCCGGTCTCAAGCTCCGCTTCAGCGACTCGGGCTGCTGATGTCGACCGTCCAGGATCTGCGGTCCGGCTTCCGGCAGTGGCGTGCGGACCGCCCCTTCTGGGGCGGGCTGCTGCTCACCCTGGGCGGGGCGGAGATCCTCCTCACCGAGAAGGCGTCCCTGAAGGTCGTCATGCACATCGGGATGCAGGGCATGGCGGGCTATCTGCTGCCGACGGTCATGATCCTGTGCGGTCTGCTGATCCTCTTCAACCCGACGCAGCGCCTCTTCTACTCCCTGCTCGGCATCCTCCTGTCCCTCGGCACCTGGCTCACCTCCAACCTCGGCGGCTTCTTCATCGGCCTCCTGCTCGGAGCGACCGGCAGTTGCCTGGCCTTCGGCTGGCTTCCCCAGCAGGAGCCGCGCAAGCGGCGTCTGCTGCGCAGGCGCCGCCGGCAGCAGATGGCGACCGAGGCGTAGGAAAAGCGAAACGGAAGGGGTCCGCCCCGGCCGAGCTCAGGGCAATGGGCGGCCGGGGCGGGAGCTGTGACGGTACGGCTCCAGGAGGCGGACTGTCCTCCAACTTGCTTGTACGCGCAGGGAATTTGCCCTCGCACGCAGTGGATACCGGACGGTCGCGTCGGGGGACGCCACCCTCGCGTAGCGTGACACGCCGTACCGACATCCGAGCGCCAGGGAGGCTTCCGATGGGAATCCCGAGTCCCTTGACGGGCAACCCGAGCCCCTTGGTGGTGGACGCGACGGGCCGTGACATCCACGCGGAGGCGGCCCGCATCCGCGCGCGCGGACCGGCGACCCGTGTCGCCCTGCCCGATGGCGTCGAGGCCTGGGCGGTCAGCAGCCCCGAGCTGCTCAAACGGCTGCTCCTGGACCCAAGGGTGTCCAAGGACCCGCGCCGGCACTGGCCCGCCTGGATCAACGGGGAGATCTCCCCCGAGTGGCCGCTGTTCACCTGGGTCGCGGTGCAGAACATGTTCACCGCGTACGGCGGCGACCACAGGCGGCTGCGGACCCTCGTCTCCACGGCGTTCACGGCCCGCCGCACGGCCGCGCTGCAACCCAGGATCGAGGAGATCACCTCCGGCCTCCTCGACCGCATCGCCGAGGCCGGCCGGCACGGCGAAGTCGTCGATCTGCGCGAGGAGTTCTGCTATCCGATCCCCATCCAGGTGATCAGCGAACTCTTCGGACTGCCCGAGGACAAGCGGGCGGACCTCAGGGACCTGGTGGACAGCATCTTCCACACCTCCGCGCAGCCCGAGGAGGTGACGGGCAACTACGCCAGGCTGTACGCCGTACTGGGTGAACTGGTCGCCGAGAAGCGGGAGTCGCCCGGCGACGACCTGACCTCCGACCTCATCGCGTCCCGCGACGAGGGCGACGGCCGGCTGAGCGAGCAGGAGCTGCTCGACACGCTGGTCCTGATGGTCAGCGCCGGTCACGAGACCACGGTCAACCTCATCGACAACGCCGTGCACGCCCTGCTCACCCACCCCGAGCAGCTCGCCCACCTCCGTGCCGGACGCGCCACCTGGGACGACCTGATCGAGGAGACCCTGCGGGTCGAGGCGCCCGTCGCGAGCCTGCCGCTGCGCTACGCCGTGGAGGACCTCGACCTCGCCGAGCTGGGCGGTCCTGACGGCACGGTGATCGGCCGGGGCGAGGCGATCCTCGCCGCGTACGCCGCCGCCGGACGCGATCCCGAGCGCCACGGCAAGGACGCCGACCTCTTCGACGTCACCCGGGCGGACAAGGAGCACCTCGCCTTCGGACACGGAGTCCACCGCTGCCTCGGCGCCCCGCTGGGCCGCCTGGAGGCCCGCATCGCCCTCCCCGCCCTCTTCGACCGCTTCCCCGACCTCCGGCTCGCCGTACCGGCATCGGATCTGGAGCCGGTGGACTCCTTCATCTCCAACGGCCACCGCACCCTGCCCGCCCGGATCCGCTAGCGGCCGGCGCTCACTCGCCGCGCCACCAGGACAGGAGTCGGGTCCAGCCGCTGCGCGGGCGGTCGGGCTGCGGAGCGGGAGGCTCGGTCACCAGAGCCGGGAGAGGGCTCGCGTACGACTGCCGCTCGCCTTCGGGCCGTTGGACCGCCGTGGTGGGCGGGAAACGTACGGGCAGCGCTGCCAGCGCGCGGTGGAAGGGGCCGGGCCGCCAGGACAACTCCCCCAGCGCCACACCCAGTTCGACATCCGGGAGGCGGTCGAGGAGCTTCTCCACCGCGGCCGTCGCGATCAGCCGGGCCGGGCTCTGCGCCGGGCAGTTGTGGGGTCCCGCGCTCCACGCCAAGTGGGCCCGGTTGCCCGCCCGTTGATCGGCCGTGAGGGCGGGATCGGTGTTGGCCGCGGCGAGACTGACGACCAGCGGATCGCCGGCGCGCAGCACCGCTCCCTCGTACACGACGTCGTGCAGCGGATAGTGCACGGCGTAGTTGGCGATCGGCGGATCGGTCCACAGCACCTCGTCGAGGGCGTCCTCCACCGGGAGGCTGCCGCCGGACAGGTCGCCCGCGAACCGTTCGTCGGACAGCAGCAGCCGCAGGCTGTTCGCGATCAGGTTCTGCTGGGGCTCTGTGCCGGCGCCCATCAGCACCACGAGGGTGTGGATCATCTCCTCGTCGGTGAGGTCCGCGGGGTGCGCCATCAGCCAGGACGTCATGTCCTGACCGGGGTTGCCCCGCTTCAGCGCGACCAGGTCGAGCAGGGTGCTGGTCAGCAGTTCGTCGGCCCTCTCCGCGTCCACCCCGTCGAAGATCCCGGACATGCCCTCGACCAGCCGGACCCCGTACTCGGCCGGGCAGCCGAAGAGGTGGTTGAAGACCAGCAGCGGCAGGACCTGCGCGTACTCGCCGAGCAGGTCCGCCGTGCCGAGCGGCGCGAAGCGGTCGATGAGGGTGTCGGCGCTGCGCTCCACATAGCCGCGCAGGGTGTTCGGATCGACGAGCGCGAGGCTGTCGGTGATCGCGCCGCGCAGCCTCTCGTGCTGCTCACCGTCGGTGAACAGCGCGTTGGGCCGGTACATCATCATCGGCACGACCGGGCTGTCCGGCGGAACGGTCCCGTCGGCGAGGTCGCGCCAGCGGCGGGGGTCCTTGGAGAAGGTCTCCGGAGTGCGCAGGACGTGCAGGGCGGCGTCGTAGGAGGTGACGAGGGTGGCCCTGACGCCGGGTGCGAGCTCGACGGGTGCGGTCGGTCCCGCCGTACGCAGCCGCCGGTAGACGGCGGCGGGGTCGGCCGCGAACCCGGGCCCGTACAGGGGCTCGTGCGCCGGGCAGCCGGGCGGTGGCCCGGACGGTGGCGACGGGGACGGTGGCGGTACGGGCGGTGGTGGTTCGGAGGTCACACGGGCTCCAGTTCGCCGCTGCGGGTCATCAGGTACTCGACGAGGGCGATCAGCGCCTCGGTGGACGAGACCCGGTCGCGGGCGTCGCAGCGCACGAGCGGGGTCGAGGGCAGCAGGTCGAGGGCCTCGCGCACCTCGTCCAGGTCGTGCGCCGCGGAGGCGGCGTCGAAGTCGTTGAGGGCGACGGCGTAGGGCAGGCCCAGCTCCTCCAGTACGCCCATGACGTCGAAGGACTCGGACAGCCGCCGGGTGTCGGCCAGCACCAGCGCGCCGAGCGCTCCGCTGGTCATGTCCTTCCAGAGTTCGGTGAAGCGGTGCTGTCCGGGCGTGCCGAAGAGGTAGAGCACCAGGGCGTCGCTGAGGGTGAGGCGGCCGAAGTCGAGGGCGACGGTGGTGGTCGTCTTCTCCCTCGAACCGGCGAGGTCGTCGACGCGTGCGCCCGCCTCGGTCATCACCTCCTCGGTGCGCAGCGGCCGGATCTCGGAGAGCGCGCCGACGAACGTGGTCTTGCCGACCGCGAAGTGGCCCACGATCAGGAGTTTGACCGCGGTTCGCACACCCGGGCCGAGGTGGACGTCGTCAGAGGCGGGCGCGGAGCCCATCCAGTACCTCCTGGAGGATGCGGGCGTCGGAGAGACGGGCGGCCGGTACCGGCGCCCGGGTGACGAGGTGACCGCTGTCCATGAGGTCGGCGATCAGTACTTTGGTGACGCTGACCGGGAGTTCCAGATGACCGGCCACCTCGGCGACCGACAGCGCTCCGGGCCGGCACAGCTCCATCAGCCGGCGCTTCTCCGGGTTCAGCCCCGTCAGCGGCAGGTCGTCGGCGGCGATCAGCAGGGTGACGAGGTCAAGGGTGTTCCGGGAGGGGTGGGCGCGGCCGTCCGTGACGACGTACGACCGCACCAGCCTCCCGCCCGGCCGGCGCCCCGGCGTCATGCCGGGCTGCCGGTGTCCTGCCGGGCCGGGCTGGTCAGCTCCTTGCCGAGCCGGTCGACCAACTTGTGCATGCGGTAGGTGACCGCCTCCATGTCCACGTTCTCGCCGGTGGACACCGCGAGGTGGGCGCCCTGCCCGGCGGCGACGAGGAAGACGTATCCGTGCGCGAACTCGATCAGGGTCTGCCGCCACGGGGCGGTCGCGCTGCCGCAGAACTCGGCGGTGCTGCGGCTGATCGACTGCACCCCGGACAGGCCCGCGGCCAGCCGCTCCGCGTCGTCGCGGCCGATGTCCGCGGAGTGGGCCCGGAGCATGCCGTCGGCGGACAGCAGGATGGCGTGTCGCGCCTCCGGCACCTTCAGGACCTCGTCGAGCATCCACCCCAGCTCGTTGGTCATGGGCGCGATCATCCCTGTGTGTTCCCTTCGGATTCGTGGGGGGCTTCGATGTCGTGGGGGGCTTCGGCCGCGGTACGTGAGGAGGGCGCGGTGTCCTGCCCGGCCCGCGCGGACTCCGTGTCCTGCTCGGCCCGCGCGGAGCGGGTGCCGCGCGCGAACGCGCCCATGCGCCGGGCGTTCTCCTCCGCGGAGCGGCCCACGCTCTCCTCGGCCGGTGCGGCCGGCGCGGCTGGTTCGCCCGGTGCCGCCGGGGGCTGTGCGGCGGCGGGCGGGGATACGGGTGCGCGGCGGCGCCGCTTGGGCAGTCCGCCGGCGGTCGTCGCCTCCGCGGGCCCGCTCGTCCGGGCCGTACGACGGGGCGTGCGCGCCGGTTCCCTCGGCGGTGGGGGCTCCTGGACCGGGTCGGCATGGGTGAGCAGCGCGGCCGGTACGAAGACCACGGCGCGGACGCCGCCGTACGGCGAGCGGGTGTCCACGGAGACACTGAACCCGTAGCGGGCGGCGAGGACGCCGATGACGGCGAAGCCGAACTGGGGCGGGTCGTCGAGGCGGGTGACGTCCACCGCGCGGCGGCCGGTCAGCAGCGCGGCTGCGTGCTCGGACCCGCGGCTGTCCATGCCGACGCCCGCGTCGTCGATGACCACGACGGCGCCGTTGTGCACCGCCTGGACGCCGACCTCGACCGTGGTGTTGGGCTGCGAGTGGCGCGCGGCGTTGTCCAGGAGTTCGGCGACGGCGAGGACGACCGGTTCGACGGCCCGGCTCTCGACGGCGATGTCGGCCTGTCCGTTGATGCGGATGCGCCGGTAGTCGCGGATGCGGGAGGTCGCGCCGCGGACCACCTCGATGAGCGGTGAGGTGGCTCGTTGGCGTCCTGGCCAGGATCCGCAGAGTACGGCGATGGCCTGTGCGCGACGGCCGAACTGGGCGTTGGTGTGGTCGATCTCGAGCAGGTCGCGCAGCACGTCGGGGTGGTCGTGGCGGTCCTGCATCTCCGAGATGGACACCTGCTGCTCGTTGGCGAGAGCCTGGATGGAGCGCATCGACGCCTTGAGGGCGGCCTTCGCGGACTGGTCGGCGCGGGCCTGTGCGTGCCGCACGGCGTCGGAGAACCGCTCCAGGAGGCCGTCGAGGCACTTCGCGAAGTCGGTGTCGGCCAGCCGCGCGTCGAGGAGGCCCACTGCGGGGAGGGCCGGTGCGGGCGGGGACGAACCGGCCGCGGGCAGGGTCTGACCTGGTGCGGAGAGAGGGTGCCCCGTCACGGCGAGGTGGTGCCCCGTCGCGGAGGCGGGCTGGTGCGGGGCGCTTTCGAGCGCGGGCAGGCGGACCGCGACCAGGTGGCGCAGCTCCTCGTCCCGGGCCCGCAGCGCGTCCGCGAGCTCGGCGCTCCGGCCGCGCTGCCGTCCCGTGATCCCGCGCTGGCGCACCAGCAGCACGATGACGGCGAGCAGCCCGGCGGCCAGGCACCAGAACGCCGCCTCCGGTATCCGTTCGGTCATGAAGTCCTCAATGGCATATGCAAGTTGACGGGTCGCACGACCCTAGCCGCCCGCCCGTACAAGCGCTTGCCGTCGCGCGCAAGGAAGTTGCCGTGGGGCGCACGGACTGTATGCACTAGGCTGACATGGAGTAACTACCGCTCGCTGCACGGGAGTTGAGGGTGTCTTTGCCCGCGGAAAGCTACATCGTGGAAACACGGACGACCGCGGAGGTGGATCCGCGCGAGCGGGCCGACTTCTGGAGCGAGCACGTCGGGTCCTACCAGTCCAGCATGGGCTACCGGTACGCGCGCACCGACGACTTCCGTGGCACCACGGTCCGCCAGCGCACCGAGCGCTATCAGCTCGTCAAGTTCTGGTCGGACGAGGTCGCGTACAGCAGGACCGCCCGCCAGGTCCGCCAGGACCCCGACGAGGACTACCGATTACTGCTGCCGCTCAGCGGGGAGATCGTGCTGCGGCAGGACGGCCAGGAGGCCCGGCTGACACCGGGCACCGGCACCCTCGTCAGCTTCGGGGCGCCCTTCGAGTGCCTCCAGGACGCCTCGACGCACGCGTTCGTCCTCACCATCCCCGCGCGCGAGATGGACGGCCCGCTGAACCGCAAGTCGCCGCTGGCCACCGGGATCGATCTGCGCAGGGGGCTCGGCCGGGTGGTGAGCTCCATGATCGGCGACCTGCACGCGGAGCGGGAGCACCTCACCGACCCGCACTTCAACGCCGTCTCCGACCGTGTCGTCGAGCTGCTGTGCATGCTCACCCTCGGCGACGACCGCCCCGACGGGGCGGGCCAACTCACCGACGTGGAGACGATGGTCCGCCGCTACGTCCGTGAACACGCCGCCGACCCGGGTCTCACCGGTACGTCCATGGCGCACACGCTCGGCTGGTCCCTGCGTCAGATCCAGCTGGCCCTGCAGCGCGCCGGCACCACTCCGCGCGAGCTCATTCGCGAGGAGCGGCTGCGGCTGGTGCGTGAGCGTCTCCAGTGCGGCGACTGCGAGCACCTGACCATCACCGATCTGGCCTTCGCCTCGGGGTTCTCCTCGGCGAGTGCGCTGAGTACGGCGTTTCGGCAGCGGTACGGGGTGAGTCCGCGGGAGATGCGGTCCGGGGGGCGGCGGCCGTGACGCCGTGGTGCGGCCGGCGCCCCGGGCCGCGCCCCTGAAAGCAGAGCGCCCGCCTCACCGGGGCCGGGCCGGAGGCCGTGGCGCCGGAGGACCCTCCGCGGCTGCTGAGCGACCCTTCCTGGACCGGATTCCGGCCCATTCCGGGTTGATGTGACTGCCGGATCACACCATCCTTGTACATATGGTGAAAATCCCGGGCGATGCTGGGCGGGCAACCACGGCCGGTGACGCCATGATGGTGGTCGACGCGCACGGTGTCGTGACCGGCTGGAGCGAGGGCGCTCAGCTGCTGACCGGGTACGCCGCGGCGGAGGTCACCGGCCGCCCGGTGTCGGACCTGCTGGACGGCGACCCGGACGAGGCCTGGCGGGCGCTGCGGGCGAACGGCGGCCACGGTGTGGTGGCCGTACGGCGTGCGGACGGGCGGCGGACCGAGCTGGCCCTGCGGGCGTACCCGCTCCAGGGCCTGGAGGGGGCGCCGGCCGGATACGTGATCACCGCGGCGCCGGACGGGCGGGGCCGCGACCTGGGAGAGCTGGCGTTCAAGCAGGCGTCGGTGTCGATGTCGGTCTTCGACACGGAACAGCGCTATCTGCGGATGAACGACACCGCCTGCCGGATCATGGGCGTCCAGGAGGCCGAGGTCCTCTACCGCTACTTTCCGGACACCGTCGAGGACGCGGAGCACAGCCGCGGCTTCTTCAACCATCTGCGCCAGGTGGTCGAGACCGGCCGTCCCGTCCACTACGAGAGCTGGACCCGGGCCCCCTCCGGACTGCATATGCACGCCTGGAACATCGAGATGTGGCCGCTGCGGGCCCCCTCCGGACAGTTGCTCGGCGTCTCGCTGGCCGGTTACGACAGCACCGAGCAGTACCGGGCCCGGCAGCGGCTCGCCCTACTGAGCAAGTCCGCCGCCGCCATCGGTACAACGCTGGACGTGATCCACACCGCCCGTGAGCTGGCCCAGCTGGCGGTGCCCGGGCTGGCCGACTTCGTGAGCGTGGACCTGCTGGACTCGGTGGTCGAGGGCGAGGAGCCCACCGGCGGCCCGGTGGAAGCCGATGTGGAGCTGCGCCGGGTCGCGCACCACTCCCGTACCGCCGGCGTGCAGGAAGCGGCGATCGACCTGGGCGCGGCGGACGTCTACCCGTCCTCCTCCCCACCGGTCCGCGCCCTGGTCACCGGGCACGCGGTGCTCACCAGAACCGGCGACCCGGACCTCGACGGATGGCTCAGCCGGCGCGGCGCCCAGGCCGCCAAGCCGCACCAAGCGGACCGCCGGGACTTCTCACTGATGGCGGTACCGCTGGTGGCGCGCGGTACGACGCTGGGGGTGGCGGTCTTCGTGAGGCTGCTCACCGCCGAGAGTCCGGACCCCTTCGACCAGGACGACGTGTCGCTGGCCCAGGAGCTGGCCAGCCGCACGGCCGTCTGCGTGGACAACGCCCGCCGGTATGCCAAGGAGCGCACGACCGCCCTGGCCCTCCAGCGCAGTCTGCTGCCCCAGGCGATGGCGGGACAGGCGGCGGTCGAGTTCGCCTCCCGCTACCTTCCGGCGCTGTCGCGGGCGGGCGTCGGCGGCGACTGGTTCGATGTGATCCCGCTGTCCGGGACCCGGGTGGCGCTCGTCGTCGGCGATGTCGTCGGGCACGGCATCCACGCCTCCGTCACGATGGGCCGGCTCCGTACGGCGGTGTGGACGCTGGCCGACGTCGACCTGCCCCCGGAGGAGCTGCTCACCCACCTCGACGACCTGGTCGGGCACCTGGCGGCCGACGAGAGCCCGACGGGCGCGGAGATCGGCGCCACCTGCCTGTACGCGGTGTACGACCCGGTCTCCGGGCACTGCGCCGTCGCCACGGCCGGGCACCCGCCGCCCGCCGTGCTGTTCCCGGACGGCACCGTGAAGGTCGTCGAGGTGAGCGCGGGACCGATGCTCGGCGTGGGCGGGCTCCCCTTCGAGGCCACCGAGCTGCACCTGCCGGAAGGCACCGTCCTCGCCCTCTACACCGACGGTCTCTTCGAGGCCCGCCACCTCGACGCGGACGCGGGCACGGCCGTGCTGTGCAGCGCGCTGACGGTCCCCGCCGGAAATCTGGACGAGGCCTGCGACAACGTGCTCCAGGTGCTGCTACCGCAGCATCCCAAGGACGACGTGGCCCTGCTGCTGGCCCGCACCCGCACCCTGGACAGCGACGAGGTGGCGGTGTGGGACCTGCCCGCCGATCCGGCGGAGGTCGCCACCGCCCGGCAGTACGCGACCGACCAGCTGGCCCGCTGGGGGCTCGACGAGGTCGCGTTCGTCACCGAACTCGTCGTCAGTGAACTGGTCACCAACGCCATCCGCTACGGCGGCGCGCCCATCCAGCTCCGGCTCATCCGCGACCGCACCCTCATCTGCGAGGTCTCCGACGCCAGCAGCACCTCACCCCATCTGCGCCGGGCCCGCACCTTCGACGAGGGCGGCCGCGGACTGCTCCTCGTCGCCCAGCTCACCGACCGCTGGGGCACCCGCACCACCGGCACGGGAAAGACGATCTGGGCCGAACAGGCACTGCCGTTCGAGTGATCGCGGCCCAGAGCCTGTCGGGCGCTATTGGAAGTCGCAGCCGGGGTTGGGCGCGTCCTCCGAGAACGGCGAGCCGTGGGGCAGGACGTACAGCACGTCCAGGACGACGGGGACCGAGCCCTCGTTGCGGCCGATGTGCACATGGCCGGGACCCGCGGGCTCGGTGATCGCACGGCCGGCCGGGTAGCTGCCGTCCTGCGCGCAGGTGGCGTCGAAGTGGCTCAGGGTGCCCTTCTTCACGAGGCCGTACAGGGGACCGTCGTGATAGTGCCAGCCGGTGCTCTGGCCGGGCGGGATGGTGATCTCCCGGAGCGTGTAGTCCGTGTTCCCCACGGTGGTCCGGTAGAGCACCGTCGCGGTGACACCGGGGCCGGACGGAGTCGCGTACGCGGTCCCGGCGACCAGCGACATGGCCGACAGGCCGACGACCGCGGCGCCCGTCACTCCCGTACGCAGCACGGCCCGGACAGCGGAAACCTCACGCGTCATCTCGTCCTCCCCCGTGTGAACGCAACAGCCCGCCAACGGCAGGCCCGCGCACCATCATTGAACATTCGTGCCCCATGCGGAAGGTGCGATACCACCCAACTCACTCGCCACGCGTCCAACTAGTGACGATGCGACGGCGACACCCCCGCCCCGGCCATCTCCGGCATATGCCCGCTCACTTGACGGCCGAGTGTGACACACGATTGGCTCCGGCCCAACGAAAGTACGACAGTCGGTGCACAACATCCCGACATCGCACCGATCTCACTCTCCCCGACCCGCCGCTGGGCCGCACAGCGAGGTGCCGCACCCATGAACATGTCCCCCACACCTCACCACTTCACCGGATCTCCGCACCGCGCAGCCCTCGTCGCCGCCGTCGCCGCGGCCTGTCTGCTCGCCGCCGGCTGCTCCGGCTCCGGCGGCTCGAACGACACGAGCGACGCCTCGGCGGGCAAGGCGGGCACCGGCCGGATCAAGATCGCCCTGATCACCCACGGAGCCCGCGGAGACGCGTTCTGGGAACTGGTGCGCAAGGGCGCACAGGCGGCGGCCACCAAGGACAACATCGACCTGACGTACGCGAGCAACTCCGAGGCCGCCGCCCAGGCCAGCCTGGTGCGGGACGCGATCCGCGACCGGGTGGACGGCATCGCGCTGACGCTGGCCAAGCCGGAGGCGATGCAGAGCGCGGTCAGCGCGGCCAAGGCGGCGGGGATACCCGTGGTCGGTCTCAACTCCGGGATCGACGCCTGGAAGTCCGAGGGCCTGCTGGAGTACTTCGGCCAGGACGAGAGCGTCGCGGGCCGGGCCACCGGCGACAAACTGGACGAGCTCAAGGCCAAGCACGCCCTGTGTGTCATCCACGAACAGGGCAACATCGCCCTGGAGGCCCGCTGCGCCGGAGTGAAGAAGGCGTTCGGCGGCGAGACCGACATGCTCTATGTGAACGGCACCGACATGGACGCGGTGGGCACCGCCGTCACGGCCAGACTGCGCCAGGACCCGAGCGTCGACGAAGTGGTCATGATGGGCGCGCAGTTCGCGCTCGCCGCGGTGAAGTCGGTGAAGACGGCGGGCAGCAAGGCCCAGGTCGCCACCTTCGACCTCAACAGCACCGTGGTGAAGTCCGTGCAGAGCGGGGACGTCCAGTTCGCGGTGGATCAACAGCCCTATCTCCAGGGCTACCTGGCCGTGGACTCGCTCTGGCTCTACCACTCCAACGGCAACTTCAGCGGCGGCGGAACCGCCCCCGTGCTCACCGGACCCGCGTTCGTCACCAAGGAGAACGTGTCCTCGGTCGCGAAGTTCGCGGCGAACGGTACCCGCTGACCGGCCACCGCCCGTACAGGCGGCACCAAGGTTTTCCGTCCCTCACGGTGCGTACGGTCACTTGTACGGATAGCATCCTGCGCACCCTCTCCTCGCTGATCGCTCTAGGACGACGATGTCTCCACGGACCGGTGCCCGGCGCCGTCTCGGCTCCATACGTCTCTCCCTGATCCTGCTGGCGCTGGTCCCCAGCGTCACCCTCGCCGCCATGTGGGGTGTGACGACGACGCAGATCTTCTCGGAGGGGCTGCGACTGCGCGAACAGACGGGGCTGAGCCGGTCGACGGGTGCCATGGGCACCGAGGCGACGCTCGCGCTGCAACAGGAGCGCAGCCTGTCGGCCGCCTGGATGGCCTCGCCGCACGGTTCCCGGGCCGCCCTGGACCGGCAGCGCGGGCGCACGGACGTCGCGGTCGCGAAACTGGTCCGCCGGTCCGAGGACTTCAGAAACGCGCCCGCCCGGATCGGCGACCGGATGTACTCGGTCATCGCCTCGGTGGGAAGCCTGGAGTACTACCGGGGGCAGGTGGACCACCCCACCGACATCACCGCCCAGCAGGCCCTGGACCAGTACACCTCGATCATCGGCGACCAGATCCACGCCTTCCAGGAACTCTCCCAGGTCGACGACGGCGACCTCACCTCGCAGGCGGGGCCCCTGATCACGGTGGGGAACGCGGCCGAGCTGGTCGCCCAGGAGGACGCCGAGCTGGCGCTGGCCTGGCCCTCGGGAAAGCTCGACCAGGAGTCGTGGCAGCAGTTCGCCCAGCGGGTCGACGTGCGCCGCTGGGTCTTCCAGAGCCAGGTCCTCAACTCGCTGCACGGCACCGTGAAGGACCAGGTCGAACGGGTTCTCCAGAGCCAGGACTGGAAGACCCTGGAGACCGTCGAGGACCAGATCATCACGGCCCGGACGGCCCACGGCCGGGTGGCCAGGACGGTCGACCTGCCCGACGCGCACGCCCGCTGGAACACCGCGCTCGGCAGGATCTCCGACCAGTACACGAACCTGATCCAACAGCAGACCACGCAACTGCTCGACCGCAGCGCCGACAAGGCCCACAGCCTGCTGATCAAGGCGGCCGCGCTGAGCGCCGGCGGACTCGTCGCCCTGCTGGTCTGCGTCGTGATGTCCTGGCGCATCACCCGCTCCCTCTCCCGGCGGCTGCGCGGTCTCAGGATGGCCACGCTCAGCCTCGCCGAGGAACGGCTGCCCGACGTGGTCACCCGGCTGAATCGGGGCGAGAAGGTCGACGTGGAGTCCGCCACCCCGCCCCTGGACTACGGCGAGGACGAACTCGGCCAGGTGGCCAAGGCGTTCAACACCGCCCAGCGCACGGCGGTGTACACCGCGGTGGAACTCGCCGACACCCGACGCGGCTTCCAGAAGGTGATCCTGGGCATCGCCCGGCAGAGCCAGAACCTGGTCAACCTTCAGCTCAGCAAGCTCGACGCGCTGGAACGCGAGCACCAGGACCCGGGGATCCTCAAGGGCCTGTACGAACTCGACTCCACCGCCAGCCAGCTCCGCCGCTACGAGGAGAACCTCGTCATCATCAGCGGCGAGCAGCCCCGGCGCAGCTGGACCGAACCGGTCGCGCTGATCGACATCCTGCGCAGCGCCGTCGGTGAGGTCGCCCAGTACCAGCGGGTGGACGTGCACACCGACGACGAGGTGTACCTGAGCCCGCCCGCGGTGGCCGACGTCATCCATCTGCTGGCCGAGCTCATCGACAACGCGACCACCTACTCCCCCGCGCCCAGCCCGGTGGGGGTGCGGGCCGCGATGGTGGCCAAGGGACTGGCCGTCGAGATCGAGGACCGGGGCCTGGGCCTGTCCGAGGAGGACTACGCCGCGTTCAACGCCCAGTTGGCGGTGGCCCCGCAGTTCGACGTGGTGGCACTCGCCGACGACCTGCGGCTCGGCATGTTCGTGATCGCGCGGCTCGCCACCCGGCACGGCATCGCCGTCACCCTGCGCTCCTCGCCGTACGGCGGGACCACCGCGATCGTGCTGATCCCGCACGACATCGTGGTCCGCGAGACCCCCGACTCCCCCGCCACCGACGGGGAGGTCTCGGTACCGGCGGGGGTCGTGGCGGCGAAGGGCTCCGCCGACGACGCGGTCCCGGAGCGCCGGCCCCATGAACGTGCGGAGGAGGCACCCCCCTCCGCCCGGGCCCGCACGACCGACTCGGCCGCGCCCCGCTCCGGCCCCGGTCAGGGCGCCGCCCGCCGCGACGGACTTGCTCCGCTGCCGCGCCGGGTGCCGCAGACCAGCCTGGCCACGGAGCTGCGGGAGGAGGCGGCGCCGTCCGAGGCCGACTACGCCGACGACAAGGACGCCACCGACCTCGCCGACTTCACCGCGGAACGCGCCGCCTCCTCACTCGCGGGCTTCCAGCGCGGGACGCTCCGGGCCCGCGACGACGAGGAGTTGTCGTACGACCACGGGGGCGAGGAACCGTCGTACGACCACGGGGAGGACCCGGCCCCGACCCAGCCCGCAGACCGCTCGTGGACTCCGCCCGCCGATCGCTCGTGAAGGACAGAGAAATGACACGCCCCAGCACCGCCACACACAGCCAGCTCGACCAGCTGCTCACCGGACTGGTGGAACGGGTCGCCGATGTGAACCACGCCGTCGTGCTCTCCGAGGACGGACTCGTCGTCAGCAAGTCCACGGCGTTCGTCCGCGACGACGCCGAACGGCTGGCGGCGACCGCGTCCGGCCTGATGAGCCTCAGCAAGGGCGTCAGCATGGACTTCCGCGGCGGTCCGGTGCGCCAGGCGCTGATCGAGATGCGCGACAGCTATCTGATCCTCACCGCCGCGGGCCCCGGCGCCCATCTCGCCGTGCTCACCAACCAGGGCGCGGACGTCGGCGTGGTGGCGTACCAGATGAACATGCTGGTGAAGAAGATCGGCGAGCACCTCAGGGCAGCACCTCGTGCGGGCATCGCCGCCGCGGCCGACAACGGCGAGTGAGGTGAGCGAAGGCGACGCGGCCGGCCGGCTGGTACGGCCGTTCACGCTGACCGGAGGCCGCACCCGGCCCAGCCGCGCCGACTTCACCCTCATCACGTCGGTGACCGCGGTGGAGCCGCCGCCCGAGGACGCCACCCGGCCGCAGCCCGAGCACGCCCGGATCCTGCGGCTGTGCGCGAAGCCCATCGTGGTGGCGGAACTCGCCGCCGAACTCGACCTGCCGGTGAGCGTGGTCGTGATCCTGCTCTGCGATCTGCTGGAGGCGGGCCGGATCACCGTCCAGGCTCCGCGTCTCGTCTCCCGTACCCCGGACCTGGACCTGCTGCAGAAAGTGAGGGACGGCCTTGGCCGGCTCTGACCCCGCCGCGCGCGGGACTTCGGCACCCGACGCACCCCCCGCTCCCGACGCGGTCAAGATCCTGATCGCCGGAGGGTTCGGCGTCGGCAAGACGACCATGGTCGGGGCGGTCAGCGAGATCGTCCCGCTGCGCACCGAGGAACCCCTCACCTCCGCCGGTCTGAACGTCGACGACCTCGACGGCATCGAGGAGAAACGGGCCACCACCGTGGCGCTGGACTTCGGGCGGATCACCCTCAGCCCCGAACTGGTCCTGTACCTCTTCGGCACCCCGGGCCAGCAGCGGTTCTGGTTCATGTGGAACGACCTCGCGATCGGCGCCCTGGGCGCCGTGGTCCTCATCGACGTCCGCAGGCCGGAGTCCAGCTTCGCCGCCATCGACTTCTTCGAGCGGCGCGGCATCCCCTTCGTCGTCGGCGTCAACGGCTTCCACGGGCAGCACCCGTACACCCCCGAGGAGATCCGCGACGCCCTGGCCCTGCCGAAACGGACCCCCGTGCTGCTCTGTGACGCCCGTGAGCGCGGGTCGTGCCGGGACGTACTGATCACTCTGATCGACGAGTTGATCGCCTCGCCCAGCCGCAACTGACGTAGGGAAAGGGGCTGTTCACCGGTCTTCCTGTGACCCGCCAGGGCCCGGCTGTGCGGAAGCTGTGAGTTCCCTGATTCTCATCCTTCCCTCAGCGCGGGCTCAGCGACGGCCCAGATCCGGCCCGGATCGTCGGGGCCATGAACGAAACGAACGCGGGAGGCGTCCGGCAGCGGTCGGTCGAGATCGTGGTGCCGGTCCACAACGAGGCACACGTCCTCGGCGACAGCATCGGCCGCCTCCACGCCTACCTCGAAGCCTCTTTCCCGTTCCCGTTCCGGATCACCGTCGCGGACAACGCGAGCACGGACGCCACCTGGCAGGCGGCGACCGGCCTGACGGCCCGTCTTCCACACGTCCACGCCGTCCACCTGGAGGCCAAGGGCCGGGGCCGCGCGCTGAAGTACGTGTGGAGCCGGTCCGAGGCGGACGTGGTCGCGTACATGGACGTCGACCTGTCGACCGGACTCGACGGCTTCCTCCCGCTGGTCGCGCCCCTGTTGTCCGGTCACAGTGACCTGGCCATCGGCAGCCGGCTGCACCCCCAGGCGGCGGTGGTGCGCGGACCGAAGCGCGAGTTCATCTCCCGCTCCTACAACCTGCTCCTGAAGCTGGGGCTCGCTGCCCGCTTCTCGGACGCGCAGTGCGGCTTCAAGGCGGTACGCACCGAGGTCTTCCGGGCGCTCGCCCCGCACATCGAGGACAACACCTGGTTCTTCGACACCGAGTTGCTGGTACTGGCCGAGCGCAACCGGCTGCGCATCCACGAGGTGCCGGTGGACTGGGTCGACGACCCCGACAGCCGGGTCGACATCGTCGCCACCGCCGTCGACGACCTCAAGGGCATGGGCCGGATGCAACGCCGGATCCTGACCGGCCGCACCCGCGTCGCGCTACCGCCCCGGGCCGGTACGGCGCACATGACGGGCGCCACCCACGGGGCCGCCTCCGTGGAGCCCGGCCCCGGTGGGGGCGGGGCTCCCGCGGCGGACGCCGGGCGTACGCCGCCCGCCGCGGGAGCCGAGCGCACGCCGCCGCCCGCGACAGCCGCCGCCCCGCCCGCCCGGGCGAGAGCCGCGTGAGCGGGCCGCACGACCCTGATCACCACGGTCCTGATCACCACGGCCCTGATCACCACGGTCGGCGCCCACCTCGGCGCCTTCGCACCCGCTTCGCCCTGATGCGGCTCCGGGCCCTGCGCCCGCGTCGCACTCCCTCTCCCCGCTTGGAGCCCGCGTCATGACGACTCTCGCCCCACCACCCACGTCCTCACCGAGCAGCCGACACCGGGCGGCACCGCCCGCAGAAGACCCCCGCTGGACGCGCCCCGCGCTGTGGGCGATCCTGCTCGCTGCGACGGCCCTGTACGCCTGGAACATCACCTCCATCAGCGGCAACAGCTTCTACAACGCGGCCGTCTACAGCGGCACCAAGAGCTGGAAGGCGTTCTTCTTCGGCGCGCTGGACTCCGGCAGCTTCATCACGGTCGACAAACCGCCGCTCGCCCTGTGGGTGATGGGGCTGTCCGCCCGCGCCTTCGGCTTCGGCACCTGGCAGTTGGCGCTGCCGATGGTCGCGGTGGGCACCGGCTCCGTGGCCCTGCTCCACCGCATGGTCAAGCGCGACTTCGGCCCGGTGGCGGCGACCGTCGCCGCGCTGGCACTGGCGCTGACCCCGATCACCGTCGCCATCAACCGGGACACCAACCCGGATCCGATCCTGGTCTTCCTGATGCTGCTCGGCGCGGCGGGTCTGTTCAAGGCCGTCCGCACCGGCCGACTGATGCCGCTCGTCTGGTCCGCCGTCGCGATCGGCTTCGCGTTCAACACCAAGATGATGCAGGCGTACGTCGTCCTGCCGGCCTTCTTCCTGGTCTATCTGTGGGCCGCGCGCGGCTCCCTGGGCCGCCGGATCCGCCACCTCGCCGTCGCCACCGTGGCCCTGGTCGTCTCCAGCGCCTGGTGGATGGTGGTCGTCGACCTGATCCCCGCCTCCTCCCGTCCCTACATCGGCGGTTCGACCGACAACACGGTCTGGGACCTGGTCATCGGCTACAACGGCTTCGGCCGTATCTTCGGCGCCGGTTCCTCGGTCGGCTCGGCGGGCAACGGTGCGAGCTTCGGCGGCAGCGCGGGCGTCTACCGGCTGTTCAACGAGATCATGGGCGGCCAGATCTCCTGGCTCATCCCCTTCGCGGCCATCGCCCTGATCGCGGGTCTGGTCCTGCGCGGCCGGGCGCCGCGCACCGACGCCGAGCGGGCGGCGCTCATGCTCTGGGGCGGCTGGTTCGTCCTGCACTACCTGACCTTCGCCCTGGCGGAGGGCACCTTCCACCCGTACTACGTCACCGCCATGGCCCCCGGCATCGCGGCCCTGGCCGGTGGGGGCGGCGTGACCCTGTACCGGGCCTTCCGTGAGGGCTCGACGGCGATGGGGGCGCCCCCTGCTCGAGCGGAGTCGAGAGCTTGGGGGAGGGGCTGGGTGCTGCCTGCCGCCGTCGCGGCCAGTGCGGCCTGGGCGATCGTGCTGCTCCAGCGGGTCTCGGGCTCCGGCACGCTGTACACCGTCGCGGAGATCGTTGTCGGCGTCGCGGGCACGGTCGCGGTGCTCGGCCTGCTCGCCGGACGCTTCACGCGACGCGACCGGCTCATCGGCTTCGCCGCGCTGGCCGCGGTCGTCGCCCTGCTGGCCGGCCCCGCCGCGTACTCGGTCTCGGCGGCCACCTCCGCCACGAACGGCACCAACCCCACGGCCGGCCCCGGCACCGGTGGCGGCATGGGTGGCATGGGAGGGGGTCCGGGCGGCGCGAGCGGTTCGAGTCGTACGAGTGGTACCGGCGGCCGGTCCATGGGTGAGCCCCCGTCGGGCGGCGGCTCCGCGCCTTCGGGCTCCGGCACCCGGCCGAGCGGCAGCGGGACGGGGGACGGCGAGACGGGCGGTGACCGGACAGGCGGTGGTCAGACGGGCGGAGGCGGCACGCAGGTGTCGTCCGCGATGATCACGTACCTGAAGAAGCATCAGGACGGGGCGACCTGGCTGCTGGCCGTGGCCACCGACCAGACCGCGTCCTCGATCATCCTGGAGTCCGGGCAGCCCGTGATCTCCATGGGCGGCTGGTCCGGCAGCGACAACGCCATGACCCTCGCCAAGCTCAAGAGCCTGGTGACGTCCGGCAAGCTGCACTACATCATCGTCAGCAGCGACGGCGGGCAGGGCACGAACTCCGAGATCGCCACCTGGGTCAAGGCACACGGCACGGCCGTCAAGTCCTCGGCGTACAGCTCCGGTTCGTCCTCGACCACCTCTTCTTCCACGTCTTCCACGTCCTCCACGTCGAGCACCGGCGGCCTGTACCGCCTGGACGCCTCCGACGTCGGCTGACCCAGCCGTCCACCCCGGCAGGGGCGGGCCACCGGACATCCCCCACCGGTGGCCCGCCCCTCCTTTCCGTTCTTTTCCGTCGCTCAGTCCCGGGCGAGGGTGGCCCGCGCTTCGCCCGCCGGGCGCCGTACCGCCGCGTCGGTCAGCTCCTTGACCCGGTCGGCGGGCACCGGGACGCCCGGGGTCTCGAAGAACCAGCGCTGTGCCTCCTCCTGGCTCAGCCCCTCGGGCTGCGTCGCGAGGTAGGGCCGCACGTAGACCGGGGTGCCCGGCTCGCTGCGCCAGCTGTCGGCGAGCGTGCCGATGTCCACCGCGTCGTACCCGAGAACGTCCAGCAGCTCCGCCACCCGCGCCTTGGCGGCCGCGTCGTCACCGGCGAGGGGCAGAGCGCTGCGGTCGGCGGCGCCGGAGGGCCGGGCGGAGAGGAACAGGCGCCGGAAGTCGATGGTGTTGAACGCCTTGACCACCCGGGAGTCGGCCAGGTGGCGCTGGACCAGGGAGCTGGACGTCGGCCCGCCCGCGTCCAGCTCGGCGATGCGGCCGTCGCGGTCCGGGTAGTAGTTCATGGTGTCGATCACGACCTTGCCCGCGAGAGCCGCCGCGGGCAGCCGGTCGTAGGCCTTCAGTGGCACGGTCGCCACCACCAGGTCAGCGGCGCGGGCGGCCTCCTCGGGGGTGGCCGCGCGCGCGTGCCCGCCGAGTTCGGCGACGAGGCCGGCGAGTGTCTCCGGTCCGCGCGAGTTGCTGAGTACGACGTCCACTCCGGCCGCCACGGCGAGGCGGGCCAGCCCGCCGCCGATCATGCCGCTGCCGATGAGTCCAAGGGGCTTCGTCACGGTGGGTTCTCCCGCTGATGTGATGTGAGGCAGATCGATCAAGAGTGAAGCTATATGTCAATCATGGAACTCAGTGTCACACTAGCGTCCGTAACTCACTATGGCGAGCGGGGAGCTGGTGAGCGGTACCATCCCGAGGTGGACGGAGCAGCGCGTACGAGCACGAGGGACATCGCACGGGCCGCCATCCGGGCCGAGTTGGCCCAGGTGGCCTTCGAGCTGTTCCGACGCGAGGGCTTCGAGAACGTCACCGTCAACGACCTGGCCGCGGCGGCCGGGGTGTCCCGCAGCACCTTCCTGCGCTACTTCGGCACCAAGGAGGACGCCGTCCTCGACGCGGTGGACGCCCAGGGTGGGCGGATCGCCGACGCGCTGCGCGCCCGCCCGGCCGGCGAGGACGACTGGACGGCGCTGCGACACGCCCTGGGCACGGTCGTCGAGCATCACCGGCAGGACCCGGCCGGCGCGCTCGCGCTGTCCCGTCTGATCATGAAGACCCCCGCACTGTGCGCGCGCAGCATGGAGAAGCAGAACGGCTGGCGCCCGGTCATCGCCGAGGCCCTCGCCGAGCGTGCGGCCCCCTCGCGGCCCTCGGCCCTGGGCCCGTTGGTGCGGGCCGCCGCCGCGGTCGACTGTCTGAACATCGCCGTCAACCACTGGACCGCCTCCGACGGCACCCTCGACCTCGACGATCTGATCGACGAGGCCTTCGCCGCACTCGCACCGCGGTAGATCCACTACCCCGGGGGCATGTCGGGCCCGGGGACGACGGACCGCGGCCACGCCGTCGAACGGGCCGTGCGCGCGCGGGTGGGGCGCGCCGACCGCCGATGGCCGCCGATCGGGGCGGCTCAGTCCCCGACGGCCGCCGCGAAGGTCACGTCCGCCGTGTCGACGGTGCCCCCGCGCCGCCCGGGTGCGCTCTCCCACTTCCAGTAGAGGTTGGTGTGCGCGATCACCTGCTCCGGCGACGGCGCCCCGTACGCGCTGAGGTCCTCCGTCGTGTGCGCGTCACCGACCAACGTCACGTCGTACCCGCGGACGAAGGCCCCGTGCAGGGTGGCGCGGATGCACGCGTCGGTCTGCGCGCCCGTGACGACCAGTCGGCCCACCCCGCGCTCGGCGAGCAGCGCCTCGAGGTCGGTGTCCTCGAACGAGTCGCCGTAGTTCTTGTGGACGAGGGGCTCGGCGTCGCGGCGGATCAGTTCCGGCACGTACTGCCAGCTCTCGCTGTCGCGCTTGAGCCGGTCGTCCGAGTGCTGCACCCACACCACCGGCACGTCCTGCGCGCGAGCCTTGCCGACCAGGGTGTCGATGTTCGCGACCACCTCGTCACGCCGGTGCGCGCCCGCCACCACCCCGTTCTGGACGTCGATGACGAGCAGCGCGGTGTTCGGCCGATCGGGCAGAGTCGTCATGAGGGGCCTCCATTGTCTCGTCCGTCTCGTCCATCGCACTCGGCAGGTGCGTTCCGGGTACGCCCCCCTTTTCTACCTTTCGACGACGGGAGCGCCAACTGCCCTGCCTCACAGGACGACGAGCCCGGCCGTGTCGCCCAGCCGCTGGTGCCCCTTCCCCTCCCGGACACCGCGCCGTCACACCGAGCGGGAACGTTCACCTCGTCCCCCTCCGCTCAAGCCTCTTCTTGTGTCCGTCCGCCGGTCCCGCGGGCGTGACGTGGAAGGACGATGTGCGCCGTGTCCCAGCTCCCGCTCGACGATCTCCCCGTAGCGCGCCCCGCCCCCGTCCGGTCCCCCGCCGCCGCGCGCCTGACCCGTCTCACCCGTCTCACCCGTCTCACCCGTCTCACCCGTCTGACGCTGACCCTGCTGCCGCTCCTGGCGATCGGGACGTGGGCGGCGGTCGACTGGCGGGCGGTGAGCGAGGGCGCCGCCCGGCTGGCCGCCGCCGATCCCTGGTGGCTGCTGGCCGGGGTCTTCTTCACCTGCCTGGGCTGGGTGACCGCCGCGTGCGTGCGGCAAGGTGCCCTGCCCGAACGGCTGCCGCCCGGGCCGCTGCTCGCCTCGCAGTTCGCCGCGGGCGCCGCCAACCACATCCTTCCGGCGAGCATCGGCGCCCACGCCGTCACCCTGCGCTTCCTCCAGCGCAACGGCATACCCCTGGCCCGGGCCACCGCCTCGCTCGCCCTGTACTCACTGGTCAAGCCGCTGGCGAAGACGGTGGTGCTCGTCGTCTTCCTCGTGGCCTTCCCGGACGCGCTACGACTCGGCGACCTCACCCCGGACACCTGGACGTTGCTCATGGCCGCCGGGGCCGCGGTGCTCGGTCTCGCCACCGCCGCCCTGCTCCTGACGGTCGTACGCCCGCTGCGCCGCCCGGCGCTGGGCTTCGTACGCACCGCCCTGACCGAGGCGCGGACCCTGCACACCCGGCCCAGCCGCGTCCTCGCCCTGTGGGGCGGGTCGGCCGTCGCCCCGGTGTTCCAGGGGAGCGTGATCGCCTCGGTCGGGTTCTCGCTCGGGCTGCCGCTGTCCTGGGCCCAGGTGGTCCTCGCGCTGCTGCTCGCCAGTACCGCCGTCGGCGCGGTGCCCGCCCCGGGCGGCATCGGACCGGTCGACGCGGCCATGGTCCTCACCATGGCCGCGTACGGCGCCCCCGTGTCCCTGGCCACGGCAACCGTCATCGGCTACCGCGTCCTGACGGTCTGGATCCCCCTCCTCCCGGGCGCCCTCGTCCTCTCGGCCCTCGTCCATCGCGAGGTGCTGTGAACCTCAGCCCCCGTCCGGTGCCAACCGCAGCGAGATGCTGTTGATGCAGTACCGCTGGTCGGTCGGCGTCGGGTAACCCTCACCCTCGAAGACATGGCCGAGGTGCGATCCGCAGCGGGTGCACCGCACCTCCGTGCGGACCATCCCGTGGGAGCGGTCCGCGATCAGCTCGACCGCGTCGGAGTCCTTCGGGTCGTAGAAGGACGGCCAGCCGCGCCACATTCACAACAAGACCCTCATAGGTCCCAGCAGCCCCAGGCGGAACGGACATGCCCCTCAAGGTGAGCACTGGCGTGCAGAAAGAACAGACAAGGCTCACCAAAGAGGGCTTCATCTCGTTTGCGGATGTCCGCATAACGGGGCGGAGCCCACCTGCGCCCTCGCCCACGGAACAGCGCCAGAACTTGGCCCTCTCGCCGCCGGGATGCCCGCCACGAATCCCGACCGCGTCCGAGTCATCGATCCGTACGTGCTCAACGGTGTGCCAGGCGCAGCCTCGTAGAGTTCACGCCTTTGCTGGTCGCGACCGGGCCGCCAGGAGAACCTCAAGTCCCAGGAGTGAGGGGCTCCTTCCCCTCGGCCGCGGCCTCACCGCGCTCGTACGAGAGGTGGTGCGGAGCCAGTGAGCGCAGGAATGTGTGCGCATCGAAGATCTCGCCGGGTGCGGCGACCCCGACCGTCTTGACCTGTCCCTCGCTCGTCGACCGGCGCCGAGGGTGCGGCGTCCGGGGCCAGCACGTCCTTGATGGCCTCGAGCGTCATGCAGGTGTGGATGTCCGGGGCGGACAGGTGGCGTGGGATGGTCACGCTTTCCGCCGTGGTGAACTCGCCGACCACCGCCCGGTTTCCGACCGGAGCGGGAAAGGACCACTGGCCGGTGGGTGCTTCGTCGGTACGCAGCTTCAGGCGGCCCTTCCCATAAACGAGCCGTCGGCCCTCGCGCCGGCCCCGGGAGACCTGAGTGGCCTTGCGCGTCCCGTACATGCCAGCTGCTGAGGGCGTACGCGATGTGCACCCCCTCGGCCGCCGAGGCGTCGCCCAGCGCTGCGGTGGCGAGCAGGTCGCCGAGGCCCCCGTAGAACGCCCCGCGGGCACGACCACGATTCCGGCGTTGTGGGCCCGGTCCGCGAGGTGCGCGAACGTGTCGGCGACGGCCTCCACTTCGGCCGCGACGTCCAGGTGGGTGATCCGTGCGCGCAGCGCCGCCTCGATGACCGGTGCGGCCCTCGCGGCGAACGGCCCGGCGCAGTTGGTCACGGCTGCCGCGCCGTCCAGTGCGCGGAGCTTGTCGGCGTCGCGGCCGGACAGGATCGGGGTCACCCCCCGGTCCAGCAACTCGGACACGACGAAGCGTCCGGTGTGCACGTCCCACCAGAAGCTGCGTGGCAACGGGCCGAACTCGCTTTGGTCGCCGATCCCGTGGACCATCAGCCCGTCGTACGTGATCTCGTTGCTACCGGTGAACATCGGGTTCTCGCAGCGCCGGTGGACACGCAGTGGCACCAAGAAAACCCGGGTCACGCCTCTGTTGAGTCAGGCCGCGGACGAGCGCCGGACGGAGAACACACCCCGGGAGAACCAGACTTCGGCAAGCGGTTCACGAGCCACTCCGGTCGGCGCCCTGCAGCACGCTACGGGCAGCAAACCCGACCACGCGCCACTACAGTCAGTACAAGTCAGCGGTTCAATTTCGTTGCCCCCTGCCCGCGAGTGGTTCGACGCGTTCGTCGCGTATGCAGGGTTCCCGCCACCCCCACCCACGGATCGTGCGGGACCTGCCCGCAAAGCCGACGCGCCCGACCTGCGCGGCAGGCGGCCGGGGCGGGGCCGTGATCGGCTGGGAGACCCCGGCAGGTACGTGCATACGCAGGTCAGGTGTCCCGGCGCACCCGCAGGGTGCTGACGGCACGTTCCAGGTCGGCGATGCGGTCGGCGAGCTCGGCTGACGCGGTTCCTTCGGCGTCGCGCAGTTGCAGCTCGATCTGGGCGAGCCGCTCGGTGATCTCCGCCAGCCGCTCGCCGCTGTCCGCCGCCGCACCGGTGCCTGTGGTCCCTCCTCGCAGCTTGTCCAGGGCATCTCCCCTGGATTTCACGGGTTCTGGGGACCCCGCTGGTCCCGTCGATTCCGCCGGCGTCCTCTCGCCGACCAGCAGCCGCCGCAGCTGCTCCGCTTGTGCGGCGAGCTGGCGGTTCTTGCGGTGCAGGTCCAGGAAGACGTTGACCTTGGTGCGCAGCAGCCACGGGTCGAAGGGTTTGGTCAGGAAGTCGGCGGCGCCGATCGCGTATCCCCGGTAGATGTAGTCCGTGTCGGCGTCGGTCCCGGTCAGCAAGATGATGGGAACGTCCTTGGTCTGGTCCAGGCGCTTGATGCTGGCGGCGGTCTCGAAGCCGTCCATGCCAGGCATCAGGACATCGAGCAGCACGACCGCGAACTCCTGGCGCAGCATCGCCTTGAGGGCCTCCTCTCCGGAGTGGGCGCGTACCAACTGCTGGTCGAGTGAGCCGAGTACGGCCTCCAGCGCTACCAGGTTCTCCTCCATGTCGTCGACGATCAGGATGTTGGCCTTCTCGGGTGTGGTCGGGCTCATGGCTTCTGCCTCGGCGGGATTTTTTCGTCTTTCTCGACGGTGTGTGGTTCTTCCGCGGTTCTTGGCTCCGGTGCCGGTAGGGCGTCCTGCGGGTCGAGCAGGTCGCAGATGACCGTCAGCAGGCGGTCCACGTCCACGGGCTTGGGGACGTAGTCGGAGGCGCCGCTGTCGATCGCCTTCTCGCGGTCGCCCGGCATGGCCTTGGCGGTGAGCGCGATGATCGGCAGGTCGGCGAGGCGGGGCGTGTGCCGGATGGCCCGTATCGCCTCATATCCATCCATTTCGGGCATCATGATGTCCATCAGGACCAGCGACATGTCGGGAGACCGGTCGAGGACCTCGATGCCTTCACGGCCGTTCTCGGCGTACTTCACGGTGATGCCGACGCGGCCCAGCACATGTGTGAGCGCGAAGACGTTCCGGATGTCGTCGTCGACGATGAGGATGCGGCGCCCTGCCAGCACGCGGCCGGGGCGCCCGCTCAGCCACTCCTTGAGTCGTGTCGTCTCCGGCCAGGTGTCGTCGCGGCCGTCGGCGGCCTCCGGAGTTCCCCTGCCGATCAGACTGTCCGCGCTGCCGAAGACGCCGCTCGGCGCGTAGTCGGCAGCGGACGGCGACGGTCCGGCCTGTCCGAGGAGCGCAGCGGGGGTGGTGGCCGTGGTCCGCGGCGCCGCCGGGTCGGGCTCGGGGGGAACGCCGGGGTGACGCGACGGAACGTAGAGGGTGAAGCGGGATCCGACGCCCAGTTCGCTCTCGGCGACGATGCGGCCGCCGAGCAGCCCGGCGATCTCGCGGCTGATGGACAGCCCGAGCCCGGTGCCCCCGTACTTGCGGCTGGTAGTCCCGTCGGTCTGTTGGAACGCGTCGAAGATCACCGAAAGCTTCTCGGGCGGGATGCCGATGCCGGTGTCCCTGACCGAGAACGCGATGACGGTCTCGGCGTTCCGCAGCGTCCGGTCCTCGAACTTCGTTCCCGGCACGCGCTCGACGCGCAGTTCCACGCCGCCGGACGAGGTGAACTTCACGGCGTTGGACAGCAGGTTGCGCAGGATCTGCTGGAGGCGCTGCTCGTCCGAGAGCAGCTCACTCGGCACGTTCTCGCCGACCGTGACCTCGAAGGTCAGGCCTTTGTCGAGGGTCAGCGGGCGGAACGTGGCCTGCACGTATTCCAGCAGCTTGACCAGCGGCAAGGCCTTCGGCCGCACATCCATCCGGCCCGCCTCGATCTTCGACAGGTCGAGGATGTCGTTGATCAGCTGGAGCAGGTCGGAGCCTGCACGGTGGATGGTGGCCGCGAACTGCACCTCCTGGTCGGACAGCCTGTCGTCCGGGTTGTCGGCGAGCAACTGCGCCAGGATCAGCAGCGAGTTGAGCGGGGTGCGCAGCTCGTGCGACATGTTGGCCAGGAACTCGGACTTGTACTGCGAGGAGGTGGCGAGCAGGGCGGCCTTCTCCTCCAGCGCGGCATTGGACCGCTGGAGCTCATCCGAGCGCTTGCGCAGCTCGGTAGTGAGGCGTTGGGACTCCGAGAGCAGGGACTCGGTTCGGGAGTTGGCGATGATGGTGTTGATGGAAACGCCGATGGTGGTGACGAACTGGTCGATGAAGGCGAGGTGTACGTCGCTGAATCTACTGAACGAGGCCAGCTCGATCACTCCGAGTACCTGGTCCTCGAAGAGGATCGGCAAGATGACGACGTTGGCCGGGAGTGCGGCGCCGAGCCCGGACTTGATGGTGATGTAGTCCGCGGGGACGTCGGCGATGAGGATGCGCTTCTTCTCCAGGGCGGCCTGGGTGATCAGCCCGCGGCCCGGAGTCCCGGAGTCGAGCAGCGGGCCGCTCCCGCTGGCCGCGTCGGTGCCGTAGCCGGCGATGAACTGAAGCCCCTCGCCCGGCCTGGCGGCCGCCTCGGTCAGGAAGAATGCCCCGAACTGCGCGTTCACCAGGGGTGTCAGCTCGCGCAGGATCAGGTCGGCGACCTCGACGAGATCGCGGTGGCCCTGCATGAGGCCGGCGATGCGGGCGAGGTTGGACTCCAGCCAGTCCTTGGCGCGGGTGGTCTCGCGGAGGTTGGCCACCATGAGGTTGACGTTGTTCTTCAGCTCGGCGACCTCGCCCTGTGCCTCGACCGAGATGGCGCGGGACATGTCTCCCTGGGTGACGGCGCTGGCGACCTCGGCGATCGCGCGGACCTGGGTGGTGAGGTTCGAGGCGAGTTCGTTGACGCTGGTGGTCAGCCGCTTCCACGTTCCGTAGACGCCCTCGACGCGGGCCTGGCCGCCCAGTTGCCCCTCGCTGCCGACCTCGCGGGCGACACGGGTGACCTCGGAGGAGAACGAGGAGAGCGTGTCCACCATCGTGTTGATGGTGGTCTTCAGCTCCAGAATCTCGCCGCGCGCGTCGACATCGATCTTCTTCGACAGATCGCCCTGCGCGACGGAGGTGGCGACCTGGGCGATGTTGCGGACCTGCGACGTCAGGTTGTCGGCCATGAAGTTGACGTTGTCGGTGAGGTCCTTCCACACCCCGGAGACGCCGCGGACCTGAGCACGTCCGCCGAGCCGCCCCTCGGTGCCGACCTCGCGGGCGACGCGCGTGACCTCGTCCGCGAACGCCCGCAGTTGCTGGACCATCGTGTTGACGGTGTCCTTCAGTTCCAGGATCTCGCCGCGGGCGTCGACATCGATCTTCTTCGACAGGTCGCCGTTCGCGACGGAGGTGGTCACCTGCGCGATGTTGCGAACCTGCGAGGTGAGGTTCAGCGCCATGAAGTTGACGTTGTCGGTGAGGTCCTTCCACACCCCGGAGACACCGCGGACCTGCGCCTGGCCGCCCAGGTTCCCCTCGGTGCCGACCTCGCGGGCGACGCGCGTGACCTCGTCCGCGAACGCCGACAGCTGGTCGACCATCGTGTTGATCGTCGATTTCAGCTCCAGGATCTCGCCCTTCGCCTCCACCGTGATCGTCTTGCCGAGGTCGCCCTGTGCGACGGCGGTGGCGACCTGGGCGATGTTGCGGACCTGGGAGGTCAGGTTGTCGGCCATGAAGTTGACGTTGTCGGTGAGGTCCTTCCACACCCCGGAGACGCCGCGGACCTGAGCACGTCCGCCGAGCCGCCCCTCGGTGCCGACCTCGCGGGCGACGCGCGTGACCTCGTCCGCGAACGCCGACAGCTGGTCGACCATGGTGTTCACGGTGCTCTTGAGCTGCAGGATCTCGCCCCTTGCGTCCACGGTGATCTTCTGGCTGAGATCGCCGTTGGCGACGGCGGTGGTCACCTGGGCGATGTTGCGGACCTGCGAGGTGAGGTTCGAAGCCATGAAGTTGACGTTGTCGGTGAGGTCCTTCCACACCCCGGAGACGCCGGGCACCTGAGCACGTCCGCCCAGTTGCCCTTCCGTGCCGACCTCGCGGGCGACGCGCGTGACCTCGTCCGCGAACGCCCGAAGCTGGTCCACCATCGTGTTCACGGTGAGCTTCAGCTCCAGCAGCTCGCCGGTCGCCTCGACCGTCACCTGCTGGGTCAGGTCGCCGCGCGCCACCGCCGTCGTCACTACCGCGATGTCGCGCACCTGTGCCGTCAACCGCGCGGCCATGGTATTGACGGCCTCGGTGACGTAACGCCAGTCGCCCGACAGGCCCTGCACCTTGGCCCGTCCGCCGAGCCGCCCCTCGGTCCCGGCCTCACGTGCGACCCGGGTCACCTCGCCCGTGAACAGGGACAGCTGGTCGACCATCCGGTTCACCACGCACCCCAGGCGCCGCAGGTCACCGCGGAGTTGGCGGTTGCCGTCGCGCAGATCCACCCGCTGCGTCAGATCACCGGCCGCGACCGCGTCCAGCACCCGCGTCGCGTTCGCGACCGGAGCCACCAACGCCTCCACGAGCTGGTTCGCCGCGTCCACGCTCGTCGCCCATGCCCCCTGCCCGGGGCTCGCTGCGATCCGCTCGTCCAGTCTGCCCTGGCGCACGACCTCGCGGCGCACCCGCTGGAGCTCCGAAGCCAGATGCGCGTTCCGCGCGCCGATCTGGTTGAGCACCCCCGCCATCTCGGCCAGGACGCCTTCATGCACACTCTCCACACGGACGGTGAAATCGCCGTCACACAAAGAATTCATCGCCCCGAGCAACGGCCACAGCTCGGCGGTGCGCACCCAGTGCCCGTCAGGGGCGGAGCCCGGCCGGGCAGCGGATTCCGGGGAAGGCGGGGCGGGGGAAGCGGGAGGCGGGGCCGAGTCGAGTGTCATGGCAGCCCACTCTCAGTAATCGCAGCATATGTGTGTTTTGTCGTAAAATACGTCACATAGCTGGAGTTTAACGTCACAGGAAACGTCATGGAGTCGCCCGTGGGGTCGTTGCCCTCTCACTCGCGTGAGTTCGTCTCGCGGACGACCCTGCCCGCCGACGACTCCGCGGCCTCCGCGGCACGCGCGTTCGCGCGCGCCGTGCTCGCCGAATGGACCGACCCGGCGATTCCCGCCTCACCGAAGATCACCGGCCAGCTCGTCGACGACGCCGTGCTGCTGGTCAGCGAGCTCGTCACCAACGCCGTCGTGCACGCCGGTACCACGATCGAGGTCGTCTGCCGCCTGGAGGCGGGGCACGGCCCGCCCGCCTCGCTCCCTCTCGACGTGGACGAGCCTGTCGCGGTCGTCATCGAGGTGGCGGACCGCCACCCCTCCCGCGTGGTGCGCGGCGGGAAGGACGCATGGCGCGAGCGGTACGGCCGTGGACTCCAGGTCGTCGGCGCACGGGCCGAATCGTGGGGCGTGACATACCGGCGCGACCAAAAAACCGTGTGGTTCCGGCTGGAGACCACGGCCGAGGAGTCCGAGACGGCCGGCGGCCCCTTCGACGGGGCATCCCACCGCGAGACGTACGTCGAAGAGATCCTCGCGACCGCCCCGCCGCACGACCGCCGCGACGGCACCGCCGAATGGGTCGACCGCGGAGGGCCGTCGTTCCTCGCCGAGGTCAGCGAACTCCTCGCCGGCCAGCTCGACCAGGACATGGTCGCCGCTCTGGCCGGGCAGCTGCTGGTGCCCAGGCTCGCCGACTGGTGCGGCGTGTGGCTGTCCACCGAGAACGGCGGAATGCGGCTCTCCTGCGTCTGGCACGCGGACGAACGGTGCATCGAGGCGCTACGCCTCGTGCTGGAGAAGGACCCGCCGCCCGCCAGGCTCGGCACAACCGGTATCCCCTGGCCCTGGCCAAAGGGCCCGGACACGGGCGGCGCGGGCGGCTCCGCGATCGCCTTCCCCCTGGTCACGGGTAGTCGCTGCCACGGCGTGCTGCTGCTCGGCCGGGCAGGACTACTGCAGATGGCCGACGGTGTTGTGCGGCTCGCGGAGGACGTGGCGCGGCGGGTAGCCCAGGCGGTGGTCACGGCCCGCCGGTACACCCGGCAGACCACCATCAGCCGGGCGCTCCAGCGCAGGCAGCTGCCCGCCTCCCTCGCCAGCATCCCGGGCGTCGACACGGCGATCGTCTACGAGCCGCACGGCCAGGGCCAGACCGTCGGCGGCGACTTCTACGACCTGTTCCCGATGGGAGACGGCCGCTGGGGCTTCCTGCTCGGCGACGTGTGCGGCCACGACCCGGAGGCGATGTCCGTCACCGGCCTGGCCCGGCACCTGGTACGGCTGCTGGCACGTGAGGGCCACGGCGTCGCATCGGTGCTCGGCAAGCTGAACGCCGCGATGGCGGAGGAGAGCGCTGAGGCCGTGGCGCTCAGTGGCGAGCAGGCCCGGCCCCGCTTCCTGAGCCTGCTCTACGGGGAGCTGGAGCCCGACCCGGTCGCGGGCGGCGCGCACTGCACGCTCGCCAGCGCCGGGCACCCGCTGCCGCTGCGGCTGTCCGTCGACGGCTCGGTGGCGCCCGCAGCGGACCCGCAGATGCTGCTCGGAATCGGCGAGGACATCCAGTTCCACGCCAACTCCTTCGACCTCGTGCCGGGCGAGACGCTGCTCTGCGTGACTGACGGCGTGACCGAACGCCGCAGCGGGAACCGGCAGTTGGACGATGACGACGGCCTGTCCGAGCTGCTGCGGGGCTGCGTGGGGCTGGGGGCCAAGGCGGTCGCGGAACGTGTACGGCAGGCGGCGCACGACTTCGACACAGGGCCGGTCGACGACGACCTCGCGGTGCTGGTGCTCGAGGCGCTCCCGATGCCCGCACCGGTGCCGGGGGCCGCTCGGGTGCGGCGCCGGGGATGAGGCCGACACCGGACCGCTGCCGGACACTCGGCCAAGGCCGGACGCCGACCCTGTCCCGCCCGGACAGATGGGGGTTCCCCCGAGGAGTGCACACCGTTTCACGTTCGGCGACTTCGACGCGAAGATCAACGGACGGACGCCGCCTCGCTTGCCGCCGACCACGGCAGCGGAACCCAGCCGGCCACCACCGAGGCCAACATCAACGGCACCAAGGAACTCCTCGGCCTGCTGGGCCCGTTGACGCACGCTCCTCCGGCGGCCACTTCTTCGCCCTGCCGGGCGTGAAGGACCGCTCCGACTGGCTGGGTCCCCGCTCGCTGAACAGCTGAACAAACGTTCACAACAGGGCCTGCTCTGCCCAGATGGTCTTGCCGGAGGGCGTGTAGCGTGTTCCCCACTGCTCGGTGATCTGGGCGACGATGAAAAGGCCGCGGCCGCCCTCGTCGTCGTTGGCGGCGTGGCGGAGGTGGGGTGAGGTGTACCCGGTGTCGGAGACCTCGCAGATGAGGCTCTGGTCGCGGATGAGCCGGACATGGATCGGTCCGGCTGCGTGGCGGATGGCATTGGTGACCAGCTCGCTGACGATCAGTTCGGTGGTGAACGACAGGTCTTCGAGTCCCCACTCGGCCAGTTGGCCCGTGGTCACCGTACGGGCGTCGCCGACCGTTGCCGGGTCGGCGTCCAGCTCCCACACCGCCGTCCGGTGCTCATCGAGCATCTGCGTGCGTACGAGGAGCAGGGCGGCGTCATCGCCCACGGGCCCGGGCAGCAACGTCGCCACCGCACGGTCGCAGAGCTCCTCCAGGGGAAGCCGGTGCTGGGCGAGAATGCCGGCGAGCAGGCCGAGCCCCACGTCGGTGCCGTTGTCGGGGGCTCGGACAAGGCCGTCGGTGAAGAGGGCGATGAGGCTGCCCGCGGGTAGCTGGAGTTCTGCGCTCTGGAAGGGCGGGCCACCCAGCCCCAGGGGTGGGCCCGGCGGGAGTTCCGGATAGGTGACGGCGCCGTTGTCCGGGCTCACGACAGCGGGTGGCAAGTGGCCCGCACGCGCCATGCTGCACAACCCGGACACCGGGTCGTACACCGCGTACAGGCAGGTCACCCCGAAGTCCTCGGCACCCTCGGAGCCGGTGCCGTCCCCACCGTGCACACTCGCTTGTTCCTTGGCGTTCTGCCCGACCACGTCGTCCAGGTGCGCGAGGAGCTCGTCCGGAGGAAAGTCCAACCGGGCGAGGACGCGGACGCTCGTACGGAGACGTCCCATGGTGACGGCAGCGTGCAATCCATGGCCGAGCACCTCGCCGACGACCAGGCCGACACGGGAACCCGACAACGGAATGAGATCGAACCAGTCACCGCCCACCCCGGACCGGCTGTCGGCGGGCACATAGCGGCTCGTCGGCTCGACAGCCGTCTGCGGCGGCAGGCTACGAGGCAGCAGGCTTCGTTGGAGCCTGAGGGAAGCGGTGTAACCACGCGTAGTGACCAGCATCAGCACTACGCCTAGCAGCAGGGCTCCGAGCCCCACGACGGTCACTCCGCCCGTCCGTCCGATGAAGGGCAGGTCGATGGAGGTGGCGCCGTAGTCGGGGTCGGCATAGACGACGAAGGCGGCGTAGCAGAAGAAGTAGAACATCATCAGCCCGCCCAGACCCGGCAGCAGGCCCTTGCACAGGAAGTCCCGGGAGCTGCGGGTGAGCACCTTGCGGTAGTACCAGACGCAGGCGAAACCGGTGAGGCCGTAGTAGAACGCGATCGCGAGGCCGACCGATTCGATGGAGTCGGCCAGGACGTTGCGGCTGATCGTCGTCAGCAGGATGAGGAAGCCGATGGAGACCAGGCCCACGCCGACTGTCGACCAGGTCGGGGTGAGGAATCTGCGGTGGACCCGGGCGAGGCGGGAGGGGATGGCCTTGTGCGCGGCCATGGAGAAGACGGTCCGGGCCAGGGGCAGGATCGTGGTCTGGGTGGAGGCGACCGCGGAGGTCAGCACCATGAAAATCAGCAGCTTGCTGAAGAACCAGCCCAGGCCCTGGCTGCCGAAGACGGCGTTGCCCAGGCCCGAGAGCACATCCCCGGAGTTGTTCGTGTTGCCCAGCCCGATGCCCTCGGTGCCGACTCCGGCGAACGCTTGCGCCGAGGTGGAGACCAGGCCGTAGACGATCAGCAGCAGCACGGTGGAAATGACCGCCGCACGCCCGGGGGTGCGCGTACTGTCGGCGGTCTCCTCGTTGACGGTGACAGCGGTGTCCCAGCCCCAGTAGATGAAGACGGCGGCGAGGACGCCTGCGGTCAGTGCTCTGGCCGAGTCCACATGGAGGGGGTTGAACCAGGAAGCGGCGATGTGGATCGCGGTCGGAGGCGGGCTGACGTAGACCTTGACCAGGGCCGTGACGGCGAACAGGACCAGCATCGCCACCTCGGTGCACAGCAGCCAGCGCTGAACGGTGGCCGAGACCTCGATGCCGACGTAGCAGACCGCGGTCGTCACGATGATCCAGACGACGCCCGCGACGGTGGTCCACATCCTGCTGTCCGCGAGTGAGTCGAAGCCCAGGAGCCGGAAGCCGTAGATACCGGCGATCTCTGCGAGGTTCGCCATGACGATGACGTCGGCGACGATGATGCCCCAGCCGCCCATCCAGCCCGTGCGCGGACCGAAGGCGCGGGTGGCCCAGGTGAAGGCCGTCCCGCAGTCGGCGTCGCTCGTGTTGAGCTCCTTGTAGGCGTAGGCGATCAGCAGCATGGGGATGAAGGCCAGCATCGTGATGATCGGGGCCTGCAGCCCGACCCCCGCCACAATGAGGCCGAGTGTGGCCGCCAGGCTGTACGCCGGGGCGGCGGAAGCCAGTCCGATGACCACAGAGGAGAACAGCCCCAGGGCGTCGGTTTTCAGCCCCTTCTTGCCGGCGGCCGAGCCAGGCGCAAGCGGCGCGGCGGACTCTACGGGACCACCGAAGAGCTTCACATCCGATTCCAACTCCGCAGCTCGCTCGCGCGCAACACGGGCTTTCCGTGGTGGTGGCCCGCGTGCCTGGTGGGCATGTGGCGGATGGCGATGAGGGAGGCGGCGTCGAGGCATGCTCCGGTATGGGCGAGCAGATCGCGCTCGGTCCACCGGGCGGCGCGTTCGACGAACGGGCAGAAGGTACCGTCTTGATCGCGGGCTTCGACTACGCCGTCGGCGTCATGCAGGAAGCCGTCGGTGTAGAGCAGCAGGGTTTCCCCCGCTTCGAAGGAAGACAGGTCGAAGGTGTGGTCGGCAGGGCCCAGGCCGAGCCCCAGCGGGGGTGCGGGGGACAGGTCGCCGCCGATCTGGGCCTCGTCCTCGGCCACCAGGTACAGGCAGGCAACCTGAAGTGGGCCCGGCCGGTCCGGCAGCGGCCACAACAGCACGTGCTGAGCGGCCTCGGCGACCGACCGCACCTGGGCCGGCCGCCGTCTGTGCTGCTTGCGGACCACGCAGAAGAACACGATCAGTGAGGAGAGCACCGCGAGGGCGAGGACATGCACCATCACGTTCCGAGAGAACAGCACGCCGAAGTGCCACCCGATGAACGCCTGGGCCGCCACGGCCAGGGCTCCGATCGCCCCGGTCGGCAGGGACCCGGCGAACGAGGCGGTGATCGCCGAAGCGATGACCGGCAGTGGACCGAGATGTACGTCGGCCGGGACCAGGATGTCCACCACCGTGATCACCACGATGAGCACCACCGGGATCACGAGCAGCGCATGGCCCGATTGCCACGGCTGCCTCAGACCAACAAAGCGCTGCCGCAAACCCACATCTTCCACAGTGCACCGTCCGGAGGCGGCTGACGAGCGCGGAGTACGGCGCCTGTCTCGGCGCGCGACCGCCACTGCGCGTACGTGCCTCGACCGAAAGGTCTGGACACCTATGGGCCCCAGGCGACTGGAGAGCAAATGGCCGTTGTCGACAAGACACGAGAATCGCGACGCGCGGACGGAAACGGCTGCTCGCGCTGTACCCGGCGTACAGCCCGAATCGTCGGCCATTGGGCCCTGGCCAGGGGAAACGTCCCGGCCAGGATCCCAATCCGTTCTAGGGGTGTTCCCGCCCGTACCTGCGGTTTCCCGGGAGTTCCCGCGTTGGAGTGGGCGGCCGCCAGGAAACGCGTCGGCAACGCGCTGGCGATCAGTACGCGGCGATCGGCCGGAGTGCCAGCTTCTCCCGAACAGAAACGGCTTCTCCGTTACTCCTCGTCCGGCGCCAGTCGCAAGGAGATCGAGTTGATGCAGTACCGCTGATCCGTCGGCGTCGGATACCCCTCGCCCTCGAAGACATGGCCGAGGTGCGATCCGCAGCGGGCGCACCGCACCTCCGTGCGGACCATCCCGTGGGAGCGGTCCGCGATCAGCTCGACCGCGTCGGATTCCTTCGGGTCGTAGAAGGACGGCCAGCCGCAGTGGGACTCGAACTTCTCGTTCGAGGTGAAGAGTTCGGCGCCGCACGCGCGGCAGGAGTAGACCCCCTTGGCCTTGGTGTCGGTGTACTCGCCCGTGAAGGCGGGCTCGGTGCCCGCCTTCCGCAGGACGGTGTACTCGGCCGGGGTCAGCTCCGCGCGCCACTGCTCGTCCGGCTTTTCGATGTCGTACGACATGAAGCTCAACCCCTCACAAACGTCACGGCTACTTCGACAGGCGGGTCAGGATCTCGGGACCGAGGTCCGTCACGTCTCCCGCGCCCATGGTGAGAACGAGATCACCGGGCTTCGCCATTCCCGCGACGAGCGAGGGCACCTGCGCCTTGTCGTGGACCGGTGTCACGTCCGCGCCCGCCGCCCGCGCCGCCTCGATGATCAGCTCGCTGGTGACGCCCGGGATCGGGTCCTCGCGGGCCGGGTAGATGTCGAGCACGATCGAGGCGTCGGCCAGAGCCAGGGACTCGCCCATCTCCTTGGCCAGCTCCTGGGTGCGGGAGAACAGGTGAGGCTGGAAGACCACCAGGATGCGGCCCTCGGCACCCGCGCGCATGGCCTCCAGGTCGGCCGTCATCTCGGTCGGGTGGTGCGCGTACGAGTCGACGACCTGGACGCCCGCCTCCTCGCCCTTCAGCTGCAGACGCCGCTTCACGCCCGTGTAGAAGGCGATCGCGGGGGCCAGCTCCGCGGCCGGAATGCCCAGCGCCGCGCCCGCCGCCAGCGCGGCCACCGCGTTGTGCGCGTAGTGGCGGCCGGGGACGGAGACGGCGAAGGTCAGCTCCTCGCCGTCGAGGAGCACCGTCACCTCGCTCTTCAGGCCCTGGGGGAGCACGGACAGGACCCGTACGTCCGCGTCGGGCGCGTCGCCGTACGTCACCACCCGTACGTCCGCCGGCAGGCGCCGGGTCAGTTCGCGCGCGCCCTCGTGGTCCGCGGAGATCACCAGCGTGCCGCCCGGCACGATCTTGGCCGCGAAGGTCTCGAAGGACTCGTAGATCTCGTCGATGGAGGCGTAGTTGGCGTGGTGGTCCAGCTCGACGTTGAGGACGATCGCGACCTCGGGGGCGTACTTATGGAAGCTGCGGTCCGATTCGTCGGCCTCGGCGACGAAGATCTCGCCGTCGCCGTGCAGGGCGTTCGAGCCGGGGGCGTCCAGGTCGCCGCCGATCGCGTACGAGGGGTTCAGCCCCAGCGCCGAGAGGGACACCGCGAGCATCGACGTGGTCGTGGTCTTGCCGTGCGTGCCCGCGACCGCGATCGGGCGCAGGCCGTCCATCAGCCGGGCGAGGGCGTCCGAGCGGTGGACCACCGGGATGCCGAGCTCGGCCGCGCGGGCCAGCTCCGGGTTGTCCGCGCGGATCGCCGAGGACACCACGACACAGGTGGCGTCGGAGGCCAGGTGGTCCGCCGCGTGGCCGATGTGCACGGTCGCGCCCAGCGCCCGCAGGGCCTCGGCGGTGGCGGACTCCTTCGCGTCGCTGCCCGCCACCTTCGCCCCGCGCTGCGCCAGGATCTTGGCGATGCCCGACATCCCGGCGCCGCCGATGCCGATGAAGTGCGGTCGGTCCATGGCGGTAGGAAGGCCGGGTGCCATGCGTGTATCTCCCAAGATCCGGTACGACGGTGAGCGCGCTCCCACAGACAGGAACCCGCCCCAGCCTATTCCGTGCGGCCCCCCGCAACCTCCCAGGGGCGCGGGGCCATGGCATGTGCGGCTCCGCCGCGCGGGCGCGACCCGCCACGTGCCGGCCGTACCCGACCGATCCCAGCAGCCCCCACGGCCCCCACGCCCACGCCGCCGGGAGCCCTAGACCTTGCTGTGCGAGAACAGCTTCAGCACCGGCACGCCGACCTTGTGGCGGGCCCGCGAGGCCCAGTCCCGGTGGAAGAACTCCTCCACGTAGTGCGGGTCGGTCAGCACGATGACCTCGTCCGCGTCGATCTCGTCGACCAGGTCCTTGAGCGCGTCCAGCGGGTGGTTCTCGATGAGCCGCCCCTCGGCCTCGCTGCCGGCCGAGCGCAGCGCCACCAGCGACACGTCGAGGGCCTGCTGCCCCTGACCGGCCGCGTCCGCACCCTCGGGCGTCTCACGCTCGTGGGCCGCTTCGTCCAGCTCCCCGAGCGCGACGTCGTCGATGGCCCGCAGCAGCCGGTCCGCCTGGTCGCCCCGCGGCTGGAGCAGCACATGGAAGGCGACCGCCTCGTCACCGTGCAAGGTAGTGACGAACTCCACGTCGGCGGACGTCAGGGCCTTCTCGATCATCAATACGCTTGTGAACACGACAGGCGCCCTTCTCCTCCGTGGGCCTCCTTGGCCCCCTGCGGAAACCATCCTGCCCCGTGATCGCACGGGGACTGCGATTTTCAGTGTGCCCATCGGAAGATAAACGGAACGATCTACTCCGCTACCTTGCCGTGGCCGACGGTCTTGCCCTGGCCGACGACCTTGCCCTGGCCGACGGCCGGGACCGACGCCAGGGCCACCGGTCAGGGGCGACGGTATCGGGCGAAGAGGAATCCGGCCTCCTCCAGGAGGGACGCCAGTGCGAGCCGCTCGGGAACCGCCATCGCGGGCCCCCCGGCGATCCGCTGCGCGTCTCCCGCGGTGAGCGTCGGGGAAAGAGTCAGGCACAGTTCGTCGAGGACACCCGCCGCGACCATCTGGCCCAACAGCCGCGGGCCGCCCTCCGTCAGCAGCCGGGTCATGCCGCGCTCGGCGAGGGCACGCACGGCCCGTACCGGGTCCACGCCCGTCCCGTCCCCGGCGATCACCACCTCGGCGCCCGCCTTCTCGGCCGCCGCCACCCGGTCGGGGGCCGCCGCCGCGCCCGTCAGGACGAGCGTGGGCACCAGCGGCGAGGTGAACAGGGGCAGCGAGAAGTCCAGGTCGAGGCTCGCGGTGACGACGGCGATCACGGGCGCCGGGCCCTGTCCGGCCGCCTCCCGGGACCCCGCGAACTCCGCACGTGCGCGTGCCGGACGGTAACCCTCCTGGCGCACCGTTTCCGCGCCGACGACCACGACGTCCGCGAGAGCCCGCAGCACCCCGAAGATCCGCATGTCGGCGGCGCTGGAGATGCCCTGGGACTTTCCGTCGTGCTGGGCGGCGCCGTCGAGCGTGGAGACCATGTTGGCCCGCAGCCAGGGCTCCCGGACACCGGCGGGGCGGAGCTCAGGGTAGGCGTACGCCTCCGCCAGCTCCAGCAGTTCCCACTCGCGGTCCGTCGCATCCGTCACATCCGCCACAGCCGCACCAGGGGCATCGGGGGCCCCGGCGGTGGCCTGGGCTGCTGTTTCGTAGGTCACAGGGAACAGGCGTCGCATGTCGTGCAGTGTGGCACGGCCCTTAGAGTGGGGAACCGTGTCGTCCTCCACCGCCGCTTCCGGGATCGAACCGATACCCGAAGCAGCCCCCACGTCCCTGTGCGCCCGCGAGCCGCACGTCCCCGCGGACCGGCTGGTCGCCGAGATGGTGCCGCCGCCGCGCTTCGACTCCGTGCGCTTCGAAACGTACATTCCGGACCCGAACCAGCCGAGCCAGACCGAGGCCGTACAGGTCCTCGCCGGCTTCGCGGCCGGTCTCGGCGGGGCGCACGCGCTCGGCGGCGGCAAGCGGGGCTTCTTCGGCTTCGGCAAGGCCAAGGCACAGAAGACCCCGGCCGGCCCCCGGGGCGTCTACCTGGACGGCGGCTACGGCGTCGGCAAGACCCATCTGCTCGCCTCCCTGTGGCACGCCACCCCGGCCGAGCCCGCGCTCAAGGCCTTCGGCACCTTCGTGGAGCTGACGAACCTGGTCGGCGCGCTCGGCTTCCAGAAGACCGTGCAGACGCTCTCCGGGCACCGCCTCCTGTGCATCGACGAATTCGAACTCGACGACCCGGGCGACACCGTCCTCGTCTCCACCCTGCTCGGCAAGCTGGTCGACGCGGGGGTCGCGCTCGCGGCCACCTCGAACACCCTGCCGGGCAAGCTCGGCGAGGGCCGGTTCGCGGCCGCCGACTTCCTGCGCGAGATCCAGGGGCTGTCCGCGCACTTCCGGCCGCTGCGCATCGACGGCGAGGACTACCGTCACCGCGGGCTGCCCGAGGCCCCGGCGCCGTTCACCGACGAGGAGGTCACGAAGGCCGCGTACGCCACGCCCGGGGCCTCCCTCGACGACTTCCCGCATCTGCTCGACCACCTCGCGCGCGTGCACCCCAGCCGCTACGGCGCCCTGACCGACGACCTGAAGGCCGTCTGCCTCACCGACGTCCAGCCGGTGCCCGACCAGTCGACGGCGCTGCGGCTCGTGGTGCTCGCCGACCGGCTGTACGACCGCGAGGTGCCCGTCCTCGCCTCCGGGATGCCCTTCGACCAGCTCTTCAGCGAGGAGATGCTGAACGGCGGCTACCGGAAGAAGTACTTCCGCGCGATATCCCGGCTCACCGCGCTGGCCCGCGACGCCAAGGGGCTCGTCGAGGCGTAGTTTTTCGGCCCCTCCACAGCGTTTTCGGCCCACTTCGCTGTGAAACGTCGAGTTAACCCTGCAAACAACTTGCCGCGTTAACCTATGTATTGACATGGAGGACGAGACGTCGGGAGGGGGCGCATGTTACGAGGTACGACGGCCCGACCCCTGTACGTGGTGATCGCCGCCGTCCTGATCAGCCTCCAGCTCTTCGCTCCCACCGAGGCGTTCGCGTCCGCGCACAGGGGCGAAGTCGTCTCCTGCGCCGAAGCGGAGCATCCGCACAAGGTGGCACCCCCTCTGGGCGCCCGTCAGCGGACCCGCGACGAGGATCTCGTCCCCGACACACCCCCGCGCGCGCTGCTCGCGAGCGACCCCGCGGCCTCGTACGCGCCGCTCGCGCCCGCCCCGGCACACCCGCGCACGTCGAGATCCCAGGCCGCCCACTCCCCCGCCGCACTTCAGGTCTTCCGCTGCTGAGCGGAGCGCGTCCCCCCACGCTCCGTCTTGTAAGCCGACGCGCCCTCAGGGCGCGCCAGGAGGAACTGACATGCAGCCCCTCATCGACCATGCCCGCTCCTTCGGCCGGCGGCCCGAGGAGTTCGCCTCGCTCGCCGACGGCCAGTCCCCGCAGGTCCTGTTCATCACCTGCTCCGACTCCCGGGTCGTTCCGGCCCTGATCACCGGCGCCCGCCCGGGCGAGCTCTTCGAGCTGCGCACCGCGGGCAACATCGTCCCGCCGTACGTCCCCGGCCGGCCGACCTCCGAGGCGGCCACCGTCGAGTACGCGGTGGACGTGCTCGGCGTGTCCGAGATCGTGGTCTGCGGCCATTCGCACTGCGGCGCCGTCGGCGCGCTGGTGCGCGGCGAGGACCTGACGGCCGTACCCGCCGTGCGCGACTGGCTCGCGCAGGCCCAGCGCCCGTCCGACGCACCGGGCGACGACCCCACCGTCGCCGACGCGGTGCAGAACCATGTCCTCGCACAACTGCTCAGGCTCCGCGGATACCCCTGTGTGGAAAGGGCCCTGACGACGGGCCGGGTGCGTCTGCACGGCTGGTACTACGAGGTCCACACCGGGGCCGTGCGCGAACACCGTGCGCACACCGACACCTTCGAGGCCCTGTGAGCCGCGCGATGAACACGTCGAGCCCGATGAGCAAACTCCCCCACCTGCGGCAGGACTTCGCCGCCTCGATCGTCGTGTTCCTGGTCGCCCTGCCGCTGTGCGTGGGCGTCGCCGTCGCCTCCGGTGTCCCGGCGGAACTCGGCCTGGTCACCGGCATCGTGGGTGGTCTCGTCACCGGCCTGATGCGCGGCAGCAGCCTTCAGGTGTCGGGGCCCGCGGCCGGACTGACCGTGCTGGTCTTCGAGGCCGTACGGGAGTACGGGCTCGCCGTCCTCGGAGTCGTCGTGCTCGCCACGGGTGTGCTCCAACTCCTCATGGGCGCCCTGAAACTCGGGCGCTACTTCCGGGCCATCTCGGTGGCCGTCGTCGAGGGCATGCTCGCCGGGATCGGCCTCGTGCTGATCGCGGGCCAGCTCTACTCGATGGCCGGGCTCAAGGCGCCCGCCTCCGGACTCGACAAGCTCGCCGGACTGCCGGAGGCCGTCGTCGACGCGGCCCGCAGCACCGAGGCGCTGGCCTCGGTCGGACTCGGGGCGGGCACGATCGCCGTGCTCGTCCTGTGGCGGCGACTGCCGCGCCGGGTGCGTACCGTGCCGGGGGCCCTCGGCGCGGTCGTGCTGGCCACCCTGGTGGCCTCGGGGTTCGGGCTGCCGGTGGCCAAGGTCGAGGTGCGGGGGCTGGTCGGCTCGATCCAGCTGCCGAGCCTGGAGGCCTTCGGGGAGCTCGCGAGCGTGGGCGTGCTCGGCACGGTGCTCGCCTTCACGCTGATCGCCTCCGCCGAGTCGCTGTTCAGCGCGGCGGCCGTGGACCGGCTGCACGACGGCCCCCGGACCGAGTACGACAGGGAACTGATGGCGCAGGGCGCGGGCAACACGGTCTGCGGACTGCTCGGCGCGCTCCCGATGACGGCGGTGATCGTGCGCAGCGCGGCGAACGTCCAGGCGGGCGCGCGGACGAAGGCGTCCCGCGTGCTGCACGGCGTCTGGCTGCTGCTGTTCGCGGCGCTGCTGCCCGCCGCGCTCGGCGTCATCCCGCTGCCCGCCCTCGCCGGCATCCTGGTGCACGCGGGCTGGAAGCTGGTCCCGCTGCGCGAGGTCGTCTCGCTGTGGCGCGAGCACCGGGGCGAGGCGCTGATCCTCGTCGTCACGGCGGTGTCGATCGTCGCCGTCAGCATGTTCGAGGGGGTGCTCATCGGGCTCGCCCTGGCGATCGCCAAGACGGCATGGGAGGCCTCGCACGTCCGCCTGGAGGTCATAGACAAGGGTGCGGGCCCCGTCCAGGCGTATCTGTCGGGCAACGCGACCTTCCTGAGGCTGCCGAAGATCCTCGACAGCCTCGAGGCGCTGCCCCAGGACCGCCCGGTCGAACTGGACCTCTCCGGCCTGCACCACCTCGATCACGCCTGCCGCACCGCGCTGGAGAACTGGTCGGCGCGGCACAGTCAGGCGGGGACGGAACCGGTGAAGATGACCATCGGCTGACCCCCGGGGCTCGCGGTCGGGGGGATCCTCGACCGCGAGCCCGCGTGAGGCATATCGTGGGATTAGTGGTGGTATACGGCGGCTCGAAAGGGGGTCGTCATGCTCGAAGAGCTCTTGGCCACGGCCGCGGTGGCCGGTACCGCGGGGCTGGTGTACGTCGCCGCGGCGGCCCGGGTCGTCAAGCAGTACGAGCGGGGCGTGGTGCTGCGGCTCGGCCGACTCCGGGGTGGCATCAGGCCGCCCGGGTTCACGATGATCATCCCCGGTGTGGACCGGCTGCGTAAGGTCAACATGCAGATCGTGACGATGCCCGTCCCCGCGCAGGACGGCATCACGCGGGACAACGTCACGGTCCGGGTCGACGCGGTCATCTACTTCAAGGTGGTCGACGCGGCCGACGCGGTCATCCAGGTCGAGGACTACCGCTTCGCGGTCTCGCAGATGGCGCAGACCTCACTGCGCTCGATCATCGGCAAGAGCGACCTGGACGATCTGCTCTCCAACCGGGAGAAGCTCAACCAGGGCCTGGAGCTGATGATCGACAGTCCTGCCATGGGCTGGGGTGTGCAGATCGACCGGGTCGAGATCAAGGACGTGTCGCTGCCGGAGACGATGAAACGGTCGATGGCCCGGCAGGCCGAGGCCGACCGCGAACGGCGGGCCCGCATCATCAACGCGGACGCCGAACTCCAGGCGTCGAAGAAGCTGGCGGAGGCCGCCGGGGTGATGTCCGAACAGCCCGCGGCGCTCCAACTGCGGCTGCTGCAGACCGTGGTGGCGGTCGCCGCCGAGAAGAACTCCACCCTGGTGCTCCCCTTCCCGGTGGAACTGCTGCGGTTCCTGGAACGGGCGCAGGTTCAGCCGGGGGCGCCGACGGTGGAGCAGATACCGACGCGTCCGCGGCCCGACGAGCACAGGGACGACGAGTTCGTGCTCGATGAACCCAAGGGTGACAAGTTCAGGCGCGGCGGGGCGGAGGACGACGAGTTCCCGCTCGACAACCCCGGCGCAAGCCCTCTCCCCGGCTCCGACTGATCGCCCCCACTGATCGCCTCCACTAATTGCCGCGACCGCCCGCCGACTGCCTGCTAGCGTCCCTCCCATGAAGCGTGCCGCCGTGAAGACGACGACGCCGGAGAGTGTCCCGGCGCGCTGACTGCTGACGAGTCCGAAGCCCCGGGGCGAGTGCCCCGGGGCTTCGCCGTGTGGTCACTCGCCCCTCGAGAAGCGAGGAGACCACCATGACCGCCCTTCCCGACCACCGCCGCCTCGGCCGTGAACTGGACCTGTTCGACACCGATCCCCTGATGGGCGCGGGTCTGCCCTACTGGCTGCCCGACGGCGCGGCCGTGCGCCACGCCCTGGAGGCGTACGTCCGCGAAGCCGAGCGACGCGCGGGCTACCAGCACGTGTACTCACCGGTGCTGGGCAAGCGGGAGCTGTACGAGATCTCCGGGCACTGGTCGCACTACAGCGAGGACATGTTCCCGCCGATGGAACTCGGCGGCGAGCAGGTGGTGCTGCGCCCCAGCCTGTGTCCCCACCACGCGCTCATCTACCGCTCCCGTTCCCACAGTTATCGCGAACTCCCGATCCGTATGGCCGAGTTGGGCGGGATGTACCGCTCCGAGCCGTCCGGTGTCCTCGGCGGCCTCACCCGCGTACGCGCCATCCAGCTCAACGACGCGCACCTCTTCTGCACCCTGGAGCAGGTCGCCGAAGAGGCGTCGGCGGCACTGGAGTTGATCCACCGGGCGTACGAGGCGATGGGGATCCGCGCGGCCCGTCACCGGCTCTCCCTGCCGGGCCCCGGCGGCAAGTACGTCGCCGACCCCGAGCTGTGGCGGCGCTCGGCGGCGCTGCTGCGCGAGGTCCTCGACCGCTCCGGGGTGGCGTACGAGGCCGTCGAAGGCGAGGCCGCGTTCTACGGCCCCAAGATCGACATCCAGATCGCCGATCCGGCGGGCCGGGAGTCCACCCTCTCCACCGTCCAGATCGACTTCCACCAGCCCGAACGCTTCGACCTGCACTACATCGGCGCCGACGGGGCGAAACACCGGCCGGTCATGGTCCACCGCAGTGTCATCGGCAGCCTGGAGCGAGCCGTCGCCCACCTCATCGAGGCGCACGGCGGCGCCTTCCCGCCCTGGCTCGCCCCGACCCAGCTGGTGGCCCTGCCCGTCTCCGACGCACCGGCCGAGGTCGAACAGGCGGCCGATCTCGTACGCCGCTGCCTCGACCGGGGTCTCCGGGCCCGGCTCATCACCCCTGACCAGGGCACCCTGGGCGCCCGGATCCGCGCTCACCGCCTGGTCCCGTACCAGGCGGTGATCGGCCCCCGGGAGACCGCGGCCGACGAGATCGCCCTGCGCCTGCGCGACGGCCGCCGCCTCGCCCCGCAGCCCGCCGCCGTGGCGCTGGACCGCATCACCCGTCTCGTTCGCGCCCACACCACCGAGCTGATCGGCTAGATTCCCGCGCCGTGGACGAACTGCCGGCACACCAGGGGTGGTTGAGGCAGCGGTGGCGGTCGGTGGCCGTGCTGGGAGCGGTCTTCGCGCCGGCCGGGGCGGGGCGCTGTAGGTGCAACTCCGCCCGGTGTTCCCCCCGCGGACGGACGCGCGGGCCCGCTCCGACAGCACCGTGCCGCCGGCGGAGCAGGCCGACGCGGCCGCGCTGACGCCGCCCGAGCAGGCGACGGACCTGCGCTACGACACCGTCCGTCTCCGCCTACGGACCGGGACCCCGTACGGGCTGCGTCTCATCGTGAACATCGACCCCGACAGCCGTCCGCGACCGGCCGTCCTGGTCACCCTCGACGAGGCCTGAGCACGACTCGCGGGTGCCCATCTCCCGTCGCACCATCGAGGGACACGGCCGGAAGGGGTACGCGGTGGCCAAGAAGGACGGCAAGGGTACGAAGGACGGCGAACAGCGCGAGGGCGGGACCCCGGCCCCGCTGCGCCGGCTGCTGCGCGTTCCCGGCGACAAGGACGTCGACCTCTCCTCGTACGACGCCAGGGCCACGCCCGCCGGTCCGCGCGACAAGGCCGCCGGGCTTGCCGCCGTCGCCCAGATGGTCGAACGCCTCGGCAGCCTGCAAGAACGCCTGTGGGCCGCGAGCACGGCGGGTGACCGGCGCCGGGTCCTGCTGATCCTCCAGGGCATGGACACCAGCGGCAAGGGCGGCACGGTCAAGCACGTCAGCGGGTATTTCAACCCCGCGGGCTGCCGCATCCGGGGCTTCAAGGCACCGACCGCCGAGGAGCGCGGACACTCCTTCCTCTGGCGGATCAGACGGGCTCTGCCCGAACCCGGCGAGATCGGCATGTTCGACCGCTCGCACTACGAGGACGTCCTGATCGCCCGCGTCCGCGAACTGGCTCCCCGCAAGGAGATCGCCCACCGCTACGGCGAGATCAACCGCTTCGAGAAGTCCCTCGCCGACGACGGCGTCACCGTGGTGAAGTGCTTCCTGCACATCTCCTACGACCAGCAGCGCCGCCGGCTCCTCCAACGGCTCGACAACCCCGACAAGCACTGGAAGTTCAGCCCCGACGACATCGCCGACCGTGAGCTGTGGCCCGCGTACCAGAAGGCGTACGAGATCGCCCTGGAGCGCTGCTCCACACCGGAGGCCCCCTGGTTCCTCGTCCCCGCCGACCGCAAGTGGTACCGGAACTGGGCGATCAGCACCCTGCTCCTGGAGCACCTCGAGGCACTGGCCCCGCAGTACCCGAAGGCCGACTTCGACGTGGCGGAGGCCAGACAGCGGCTGCTGGAGGACAGCTGACCTGCGGCCTCGGGCTGCCCGTCCCGGGCCGCGGGGTCCCGCGCGGGCGGCTGCCCGTCCCCGGCCTCTACGGCGACCGAGGCGGTGTGCGCGTGGCCGGCGCCGTGTGGCAGCCGAGTTGGGCGTCGATCTGGGCGGCGGTCCTCGGGCCGTCGTCGGTCCAGTACTGACCGGGCTTCAGTTTCGCGGCGGCGACCGTCCGCAGGCTCACGACGTAGTCGAGCCCCTCACCCGAGGGGTCCAGGTATGCCACATCGAGGGTGCGCGGCACCGGGGCGGGCTCGGCCGCATGACGGTCGAACCCCTCGGCGGACCAGAGCCTGACGACGCCGCTCTTCGCCGAGGCCGTCCTCGGGCCGGAGGCCCACCAGACGATCGGCGGGTTCGTGTCCTCGGCCTTGTCCCAGTCCGTGACCTCCACCCGCCGCAGTACGTCGGAGGGACAGAGCGGGATCTTGACGACGATCGTCTCCCCTTCGACCCTGGCCCCGGCCACCATCGTGTCCGCCGGATCCGAGGGCCCCAGGAAGCACCCGCTCGCCAGCAGGGCGATCGCGGTGACGAGGAGGACCGGTGGAGCAGCGCGTCGCCGGTTCGGCACCGGTACCCATCCCGTCTCGCGTCGGTCCTGCCGTTCGGATCGGTCGCGACAGGGGTTCGATCCTGCACGCGGACACGGGAAAAGGGAACCGGCGTACGAGACCGGCACATGAGACCGGCTCACGACACGGCGGGAGAGAGGGCGTGCGTTTCGCCGGGTCCAGCCGGGTGACTTCCGCGCCCCGGCCGCCGGGCACGTGCGAACAATGGGCGAATAGTAAGCATTGCCCACATATCTTCATCGGGTGATCATTCCAGTACGACGAATCGCCGCGACCTGCGCCCTCGGCGCACTCGGGGTCGCGCTCGCCGCCTGCGGGCCCCCAGGAACCCCGCACGCCGCCCGCCCAGGGCACCCCGCGTCGGCCTCGGGCAGCGCAACCGCCCAGCCCTCGCGACCCCCCACACTCGCCCCCGGCTCCAGCGGTATCACCCCCGTCTTCACCAACGGTCCGCGCACGCAGGGCAAGACCGTCGCGCTGACCTTCGACGCGGACATGACCGCCGACGAGGGGCCACGGGCCGCGGCCGGCGAGCACTTCGACAATCCCGAACTGATCGCCACGCTGCGCGCGTTCAAGGTGCCGGCGACCCTGTTCATGACCGGACGCTGGGCCGACGAGTACCCCAAGGAGGCCAGGGACATCGGGCAGGACCCGCTGTTCGAGGTCGCCAACCACTCGTACAGCCACTACGCCTTCACCGACAACTGCTACGGCCTGCCCACCGTGCCCCAGGAGCGGATGCGGGCCGAGGTGGAGGAGACCTACACCGCCCTCAAGAAGGCGGGCGTGCCGCACGCGATGCCCTACTTCCGGTTCCCCGGCGGGTGCTACGACCAGCAGGCCCTGCGCACACTGAGCGCCGTGGGCGTGACCGCCGTGCAGTGGGACGTCGTCAGCGGGGACGCCTTCGCGACCGACGCCGACGCCGTGGCCCGGCAGGTGCTGGAGGGTGTGAAGCCCGGATCCGTCGTCGTCATGCACTGCACGCGCAGCGCGGCTCCGGTGACCGAACAGGCCCTGCGGACGATCGTCCCCGAGCTGCGCAAGCAGGGTTTCCGCTTCGTGAAGGTCTCCGAGATGATCGGCTCGGCGACGCAGAGCGAGCGGCACGGCACCACGTAGGCGTGCTCCGGTCCCGGCCTACGCTGGGACCATGAGCGACGACTACTGCGCCACCCCGGCGGCCCCCGTCCCGGCACCGGACCCGACCGACGCCGGGCCGCCGTTCGCCGAGTGCGTGCTGTGCCGGAAGCCGACCGAGTACCCGGAGTCGTACAAGGGGATCACGCTGTGCCCCGTCTGCGAGTGGCAGGAGGCACAGCGGACCGCCTGTTCCGGGTGAGGGTGCCGGTGACGGTGACGGCGGCATGACCGCTCGCCGAAGAACCGATCTTCCGCCTGGCACACTGGAGGGCGTGAGCAGCGACCCGACCGTAGCCGACGCACCCGGCCGACCCGACGTACCCGGCTCGGCCGAGGACAGCCCCTTCCGATCCGAGCGCACCGCGCGCGACGAGGCCCCGCAGTTCGTGCTGCCGCTGGTCGCGCGCATCGAGAAGGCCGCTCCCCCGGCACGCACGGACGCGCTGGAGACCGCGGCCCGCGCCGTGCTGACGATCCTCAGCGATGAGCGGGCCCTCGGGGACGGCGACTGGGCGCAGGCGGTGCGGGACTGGCAGGACGCCCGGATCCGCAAGGTCGTACGACGAGCGCGCGGCGCCGAGTGGCGGCGGGCCGAGGCTCTGCCCGGCATCACGGTGACCGGGAAGTCCGCCGAGGTGCGCGTCTTCCCGCCGGTCCCCCTGGACGGCTGGCCGAAGGACCTGGTCAAACTCCAGGTGTCCGGCACCGACCTCGACGACCCGGAACCGCCGGTGGACGCGGACCCGACGGCGCCCGTGCTGTGGCTCAACCCCGACCTCGACATGTCGGCCGGCAAGACGATGGCGCAGGCCGGGCACGGCGCGCAGCTGGCCTGGTGGGAGCTGTCGGACGAGGAGCGGGCGGCCTGGCGCGACGCCGGTTTCCCCCTCGCCGTCCGCACCGCCGACCCGGCCCGCTGGAGCGGACTCACCACCTCCGGGCTGCCGTTGGTGCGCGACGCCGGGTTCACGGAGATCGCGCCGGGGTCGTGCACGGTGGTGGCCGACCACCCGGCGCTGCGCTCCTGACCGATCCCGACCGACCCTGAGTGACCTACGGACCCGAGGAGGCGCGATGGCCGGGACCCGGCTGGACGGCAGGGTCGAACGCGGCAACCGCACACGGCAGTTGGTGCTCCGCCGCACGGTCGACATCGCCTCGGTCGAGGGACTGGAAGCACTGTCCGTGGGCCGTCTCGCCACCGAGCTCCAGCTCAGCAAGAGCGGGGTCTTCGCGCTCTTCGGCTCCAAGCAGGAGCTGCAACTGGCCACCGTGCGGGAAGCGGCGCGCATCTACGTCGAGCAGGTGACCCGGCCCGCGTCCGAGACCCCCGCCGGTGTCGCCCGGACCTGGCGGCTGTGCGAACTCTGGCTGGACTACTCCCGGGGCCGGGTCTTCCCCGGCGGCTGTTTCTTCTACGAGGTCATCGCCGAGTTCGACGCCCGGTCGGGGCCCGTGCACGACGCCGTCGCGGAGGCCCAGCGGGACTGGGCGGCCCATGTGGAGCACACCGTCACCGAGGCCCGGGACCTGGGTGAGCTGCGCTCCGACACGGATGCCGCGCAACTCGCCTTCGAGCTCATCGCGTTGATGGAGACGGCGAACGCGGTGTCGGTGCTGCGCGACGAGACGGACGTCTATCGCATGGCCCGCGTCGCCATCCGTTCCCGGCTGCGCGCGGCGGCGACGGACCCGTCCCTCGTACCCGAGCCTTCCTGACCTGCCGAGGTCTCCTGACCCGCCGAGCTCTCCCGACCTGCCGAGCCTTCGACGCGGGAAGCCTCACGGCCGAAAACAAGTAGCACGATCGTTCGCTCAGTTTTATGCTCGGCTGTATGACATCGACCGGACTGGACATCGTCGAGCTCGACCGGATCGCCGTGTACGAGTCGCTGCGGCTCGTCGGGCTGGCGCGGGGCACGGACTGGGAGCGGGACACACCGTGTGCGGGGTGGACGCTGCGGCGGCTGGTGGCGCACATGGCCGCGCAGCACCACGGGTTCGCGGCCGCCGCCCGGGGAGCGGGGCACGAGACGGCGTACTGGCGGGAGCCGCAGGACATGAGCGACCCGGAGCGGACCTACCGGGGAGCGGCGACGGCGGCGCTGGCCGCGTTCGCCGAACCGGGCGTGACGGAGGGGGAGTTCGTGCTGCCGGAGATCAGGGACGGGGGCGGGTTCCCCGGCGGGTTGGCCCTCGGCTTCCACTTCGTCGACTACGTGGTGCACGCATGGGACGTCGCCGCCACGCTCGGCGCCGGGCTCGAACTGCCGGACCACGTCCGCGGGGCGGCCCTGGCCGTCGCCCGCCTCGTACCGACGGATCCGGCCGGTCGCGGGCCGGGGTTCGCGTTCGCGCCGCCGGTCGACGTGCCCCCGGGCGCGGATCCGCTGGACGAGGCGCTGCGACTGCTCGGACGTACACCGGAGAAGTGGCCGCTGTCGGCCGACGGTGCGGATCCACAGCTGATTTGACCTGAACCGAGGGTTTGCTTTACTCGTGCTTGAACATTCCCGATGTGCCGCACGTATCTCACGTCGCTGGCCAAGTACAGGTTTCCAACGACCAGTTGGTTTCCGCCGGGAGGCTCATTTTGCGGCGTATCAATGGTTCCGCCTTCGTCATCGCCACGCTCGCCGCCACGGTCGGCGCGCTCGCGTTCCCGGTGTGGTCGTACGCCGACCGCGCCGGCACGGGGCAGGCGAATCTCGCGGCGGGGACGGTGAACACACAGTGGGGACCCCTGTCCGCCGCCGACCGCGATCTGATCGTGCGCGTGCGGCTGGCCGGACTCTGGGAACTGCCGGCGGGACAGCAGGCGCTCGAACGGGCCCCCAACAAGGCGATCAAGGAGGTGGGCGATCACCTGATCGTCGGCCACACCGACCTCGACAAGCGGGTGCGGGTCATCGCGGCCCAGCTCAACGTCGAGCTGCCGAACCAGCCGAACGCGCAGCAGCAGGGCTGGCTGCAGGAGATGACCGCGGCGACGGGCACGGAATACGAACGGAAGTTCGTGAACCTGCTGCGGGCCGCGCACGGCAAGATCTTCCCGGCGATCGGCGCGGTCCGTAACTCCACCCGCAACACGCTGGTCCGACAGCTGGCCACGGACGCCAACCAGACCGTGCTCGACCACATCACCATCCTGGAGAAGACCGGGAGCGTCGACTTCGACGCCATCGCCAACGACACGGCCGCCCTGTCGACCGCGAGCCCGAGCGGCCCCCCGGCGCCGGCCGCCGGCGTCACGGCGCCCTCCGCGCCGCCGGTGCAGCCGGCCGACGGCGTCGTCGCCACGTCGAGTCCGTCGCCCGCGCCGCCGGGACAGGTCAACACCGCCCGGCCGGAGCCCTCGGATCCGGACAACGTGCCGCGGTAGCCGGTGCGGCCGCCGACGCCTCGGGGCGCCGGCGGAACCTCAAATGTTGCTCTGAACGTCCGGCGACATGGGTTCGGCCCCGCTTCCCGGGGCCATGACTCCGTCACGCCGGAACACGGGTCCGTCGTGAGGAGACAGCGGCCAGGGTTGCAGCAGCCGGGGTTCGAGCGGTGACGGAGGAGGCGACATGACACAGCCGAGGCGGCTGGGGACGGGAATCGGGTGGCGGCCGGAGATCGCCGAGGCCGTGGAGCGCATGCCCGGCATCGACTGGGTCGAGGCCGTGGCGGAGAACCTGTGCCCCGGGCATCTTCCCGAGTCGCTGCTGCGGCTGCGTGAGCGGGGCGTCACGGTGGTGCCGCACGGGGTCTCGCTCGGCCTCGGCGGCGCGGACCGGCCCGAGGAGTCCCGGCTCGCCGCCCTCGCGGAGCGGGCCGAGGCGCTGGGCTCACCCCTCGTCACGGAACACATCGCGTTCGTACGGGCCGGGGGCGCGCTCACCGCGTCGCCCTCGCTGGAGGCCGGGCACCTGCTGCCGGTCCCCCGCACCCGGGACGCCCTGGACGTGCTGTGCGAGAACGTCCGTATCGCGCAGGAGGCCCTTCCCGTCCCGCTCGCGGTCGAGAACATCGCCGCGCTGATCTCCTGGCCCGGGGAGGAGATGACCGAGGGGCAGTTCCTGTACGACCTGGTGGACCGCACCGGCGTACGCCTCCTCATCGACGTGGCCAACCTCCACACGAACCACGTCAACCGGGGCGAGGACCCTTCGAAGGCCCTCGACGAACTCCCCGTCGAGGCCATCGCCTACGTCCATGTCGCCGGCGGCTTCGAACGGGACGGCGTCTGGCACGACAGCCACGCCCACCCCGTCCCCCGGCAGGTCCTCGACATCCTGGCCGACCTCGCCTCCCGCGTGACGCCACCGGGGGTCCTCCTGGAACGCGACGAGAACTTCCCGGACCCGGGCGAACTGGAGAGGGAGCTCGGGGCGATCAGAGTCACCCTGACGAAGGCACGGGCACGGGTCGTGACGCCGTCCGAAACCCCGGCAGGCCCGTATTCGGGTGAGGCCGCCGCCACCGCGAGCGGCACCCCCGGGGCAGCGGGGAACAACGCGGCCGACGTGGCCGTGGGTACGCGGCAGCGGCTTGCGCTCGGGCAGGCCGCGCTGTTGTCCGCACTCGTCGCGGGTACCCCCGTACCCGAAGGGTTCGACCGGGGGCGGCTGGGTGTGCAGGCGCGGGCGCTCGCGGCCAAGCGGGCGGACGTCGTCGCGAAGGTGGCGGTGGAGCTGCCGGAGATCCTCGGGGACGCGTACCGGCCGGCGTTCCTCGCGTACGCGGGAGGGCGTCCGATGAGCGGTGGGTACCGCCGCGACGCGTTGGACTTCGCCGAGTACATGCTGCTCGCGGGGCACCCCGAGGATGCGGAGACGCGGCGGCGGCTGCGTGCGTGGTGGCTGGAGCGGTCCGGCCCGACCCCGCCGTCGCAGCGGCCCACGGCCCGGCTGGCCCGCGCGACCCGACGGGTACTGCTGCGCCGCTGACCCCGCCCGCGTCACAGGAGCCGACGCGCACTCCTACGCGCGCCGTAGTGCCGCGCTCCGGCAGAGTGTGCCGGGGTTAACACCGGTCCCCGTCCGACCGGATCCCACGTCCGTTTTCCAGGGTTTCCTGACGGTCTGGACTGCGGTCGAACTACCCCATTCGGCGCCTTCCTCCCACCCGGCAACCCTTTCTCCCCGTACGGCAGTTGGCGTAGCGCCCGAAGTAATATGCCAACCCGCACCCGTAGCGCACTAGCGTGCGGTGCCGCAACAGGAGGCACCATGCGATCCATCAACCGCACCGGATTGGTCAGTGGGACAGGACTCATCGTCGCGGCCCTCACCGCGACCCTCGCCGCCCTGATCTTTCCGATCTGGTCGTACGCGGACCGCGCCGGCACCGGCCTGGACACCCTGAACGCCCAGTCCGTGTCGACACAGTTCGGTCCGCTGTCCGCACTGGACCGGGAGTTCATCACCAAGGTCCGGCTCGCCGGGCTGTGGGAGCTGCCCGCCGGCCAGCAGGCCGAGGAGCGGGGCACCACCCAGGCCGTGAAGACGGCGGGCGCGCACCTCGTCGAGGGCCACACGTTCCTCGACGCGCGCGTCCGGAACGTCGCCGCACGGCTCGGACTCGAACTCCCGAACCAGCCCAACGCCCAGCAGCGCGGCTGGCTGGCCACGCTCGACGCCGCGCACGGCACGGACTACGACCAGAAGTTCGCGAACATCCTGCGCAGGGCGCACGGCAAGGTCTTCTCCGTCGTCGCTCAGGTCCGCGCGAACACCCGCAACTCCCTCGTACGGGACCTCGCCGACGACGCGAACACCACCGTGCTCGACCACATCAAGGTCCTCGAAGCCACCGGGTACGTGGACTTCGACGCCCTCGCCCAGGACGCCGCGACCGCGAGCCCGCCCCCGCTGACGGCCTCCCCGGCCCCGCCGGGTCCCACCGAGTCCCCGGACAGCCCCGTCCCCGTCGCCCCGTCCGGAACCTATCCACTGCCCCCGGCCGCGTCCCGCCCCAAGAGCTAGCACCGCGGCGCCCCTTGGGGAGCGCCACGGGGGGGCACCGGAACGTCACAGAGCCACAACGCTCCGTCCATATCGTGGGCATACCGTGGCGCCGACCTGGACTCCTCGCGTAGAAAAACGCCATGTTCTGGGTCCTTCTCCTGCTCCTGGCCTGGGCCGCGGCCGGTATCTCCTGCACTCGGCTGTGCCTGGCCGCCGTGCGCGCGGCGGCGGTCGACGCCGACGCGGCGCGCGGACACCACCTCACGCTGTACGAGGCGGCGTTCCTGTCCGGCGGCCCCGCCCGGGTCGCCGATCTGACCCTGGTGTCGATGGCCCGTCAGCGGCGGCTGCTGCTCGCGCACACGGGCTGGGCGACCGTCGTGGACCCGCGCGGTCGCGACGAGATGGAGCGCTCGGTGATAGGGGCGATCGGTCCGCAGGGGCAGTCCCGGATAGCTCCCGTACGGGCGAGCACGGCCGCCGCGGACTCCGTACACCGCCTCGCCGACCGTCTCGTCGCCGCGGGCCTCGCCGTGCCCGACGGCGCCCGCACCACCGTCGCGAGCGCCATCCGCCAGGTCCAGGCCGCCGCAGCGGCCGTCCTCGCGCTCGGCGCCGTCGCCGTGCTGATGCCCTCCCAGTCCCGGGTGAGCGAGAACGACGTGCCGATCGCCGTGTGGTTCTCGCTGCCGCTCATCCTCACCGTGAGCTGTCTCGCCATCGCCCGCATCGAGGTCCACCCGTACACGCGCTGGGCCTCCCCGGCCGGACAGCGGCTGCTCGGCACCCTCGCCCGGCACCCCGACGCCACCGGCGACGACCGTACGTACCTCACCTCGGTCGCCGTACGCGGCGTCCGCGCGGTCGGCGGGCCGGAGCTGCGCGCGGCCTTCGCACACCGCGACCGAAGCCCCGAGCGGCAGCGCTGACGGCGCCCGAGGGGGCGCATAGGGGTCATTGGGGCCGACACCGGCACCAGGTGCTTTACTTCATCAACTGACGAACCAAACATCCCTTTTGTCGCTGCCGTGCGCCGAAGGGGATACGCGATGAGAGCTGCCGTCCTGTACGGAACCACCGGGTCCTTGCTTCTGAGCGGCCTCGTCGCCGCCCCCGCGGGCGGTACGGCGGCCTGGCCGGACCCCGCGGGCGCCCTCGAGGCGCGCGGCACCGTCGTCGCCGCCGCCCGCGCCGCGACGGCCGGCATCCACTGGGGCGCGTGCCCCAAGGCGGACCACTTTCCGGTCGAGATGCGCTGCGGCACGGTCACCGTGCCGCTGGACTACGCGCAACCCGACGGCAAGAAGATCAAACTGACCGTCAGCCGCGCCGGCGCCACCGGCAAGGACCTGCGCAACTCCAAGCACAAGGTGCCGCGTCAGGGCTCCCTCGTCTACAACCCGGGCGGCCCGGGCGCGTCCGGCATGTACTTCCCGCTGATCGGCTTCCTCCCCGAGTGGAAACGCATCGCGGCCGCGTACGACCTCGTGGGCTACGCCCCGCGCGGCGTGGACCGCTCGGCCCCGCTGTCCTGCGAGGACCCGAAGCGCTTCCTGAAGGGGCCCGCGCAGTCGCCGACGAACCCCTCGGAGACGTACAAGAAGGAGCGCATCGCGGAGGCACGGGCGTACGCCCGCGGCTGCCTCAAGCGCTCCGGGCAGGGCATCCGGCACTACACCTCGCTCAACAACGCCCGCGACCTCGATGTGCTGCGCGCCGCGCTGGGCGAGCGGAAGCTGACGTTCATGGGGGCCTCGTACGGCACGTACTTCGGTGCCCTGTACGCGACGCTCTTCCCCTCGCACGTACGCCGGATGGTGTTCGACTCGGCGGTGAACCCCGACCCCCGGCAGATCTGGTACCGGAACAACCTCGACCAGTCGGCCGCGTTCGAGGCCCGTTGGGCGGACTTCCGCGCGTGGATCGCCAGGCACGACAAGGAGTACGCGCTCGGCACCACGGCCCAAGCGGTGCTGCACAACTACGAGAAGGCGCGGGCTCGGCTCGCCGCGGCGCCCGCGGGCGGCACGGTGGGGCCGCGTCAGTTGCAGGGCGCGTTCCTGGAGGCGGGGTACTTCGACGACTACTGGCCGAAGCGCGCCCTGGCGCTGTCCGCCTATCTGAAGGGCGACCCGAAGCCGCTGATCCAGCAGGCCGGGCCGCATCCGGAGGCGTCGGCCGAGGCGGAGAACGGCAACGCGGTGTACACGGCCGTGGAGTGCAACGACGCGTCCTGGCCGACGGACTGGCGTACCTGGGACCGGGACAACACGCGGCTCGCGCGCGTGGCACCGTTCGAGACCTGGGACAACGTGTGGATGAATCTGCCGTGCGCGTACTGGCCGGTGCCGCGGCAGAAGCCCCTCGACGTGCGGACGCTGCCCGGGGCGCTGGCGCCGGTCCTGATCCTGGCGGCCGAGCGGGACGCGGCGACGCCCTACGAGGGGGCGGTCGAGCTCCAGCGGCGGCTGTCCGGCTCGGTCCTGGTGACCGAGAACGGCGCCGGGACGCACGGGATCGCGGGCGGGCCCAACCAGTGCGTCAACGGCTACCTGGACGCGTACCTGCTGGAGGGCCGCCTCCCGGAGCGGCGCGCGGCGTGCGCCCCGCACGCGGAGCCGGAGCCGGCGGCGCCGGGCGGTGACAGGACCACCCGGCACGACGCCCAGGCCCGTGAGGACGCGAAGAAGACCCGCCAGGCTCCCTGATCAGGCGAGCCCGGCGACCAGCTCGGCCACGGACTTACGGCGGCCGGTGTAGAACGGGACCTCCTCGCGGACGTGCATGCGGGCCTCGGAGGCGCGCAGGTGACGCATGAGGTCGACGATGCGGTACAGCTCGTCGGCCTCGAACGCGAGCATCCACTCGTAGTCGCCGAGGGAGAACGAGGCGACCGTGTTGGCGCGCACGTCCGGGTAGCCGCGGGCCATCTTGCCGTGGTCGGCGAGCATGCGGCGGCGGTCCTCGTCGGGCAGCAGGTACCAGTCGTAGGAGCGCACGAAGGGGTAGACGCTCACATAGTTGCGCGGCGTCTCGTCGGCGAGGAACGCCGGGATGTGCGAGCGGTTGAACTCGGCGGGGCGGTGCAGCGCCATGTTCGACCAGACCGGCTCCAGGGCGCGGCCCAGCCTGGTGCGGCGGAAGAGGTTGTACGCCTCCTGGAGCTGGTCGCTGGTCTCGGCGTGCCACCAGATCATCAGGTCGGCGTCGGCGCGCAGCCCCGACACGTCGTACGTGCCACGGACGGTGACGTCCTTCGCGGCGAGCTGGTCGAAGAGCTCCTGGACCTCTTCGGCGAAGCCGGCCCGGTCCTCGGGCAGCACGTCCTTCAGCTTGAACACGGACCACAGGGTGTAGCGGATGACCTCGTTGAGGTCCTTGGCCAGCTTGCCCTTGTTCGGGACCCTGCCGGACTCGGTGGTGGGGGCGTCGTCACTCATGAGGCTATTCTCCCGCTCCGCCGTGCAGACTCTGCACCGGGTTCGCCCTCAGCGCTTCCATTCCCGCACGGTCGCCGCCCAGCTGGTCCACGGCGGCGTACGCGCTCGCGACGCACGCGGGGATGCCGACCCCGTCGTACGCCGCGCCGCAGACGGCGAGTCCCGGGAGCTTGGCCACGTGCTCGCGGACGCGGGTCACACGCGTGTGGTGCCCGACCGGGTACTGCGGCAGGCCGTCGTCCCACCGGGTCACCCGGGTCGCCACGGGCTCGGCGGCCAGGCCGGTCGCCTCGCGCAGGTCGTGCCGCGAGACGTCCACCAGGTCGGCGTCGTCGCGGCCCAGCACCTCCGTCTCGCCGTACCGCCCGACGGAGGTCCGCAGGACGAGCAGGTCGGGGTTCTCCTCGGCGATCCAGCCCCACTTCTGGGAGGCGAAGGTGGATGCCTTGATGGTGTGGCCGTCCACCGGCGGCACCAGGAAACCGCTCCCTTCGGGGAGGGTGATGTCCGCGCGCCGGTAGGCGAGCGTCACCAGCGCCATGGAGGCGTACTCGACACCGGCCAGCTCGGTGGCCGCCGCGGGCGCCTCGGCCCTCAGCAGGGCGGCGGCCGGGCCCGCGGGCACGGCGACGACGACCCCGTCCGCGTGCAGGACGCGTCCCCCGGCCACCACCCGCCAGCCGCCGTCCTCGGCGCGGCGCAGCTCCGTCACCGGGGCGCCGGTGAGGATCTCGCCGCCCCGCGCGCGCACCGACCGCGCGACCGCGAGCGGGAGTTGGCCCACTCCGCCCTCGATGCCCATGAACACCGGTCCGGTCTGCTGGGCCGCGATCGCCTTCGCCTGGATCTCGCGGACCGCCTCGGTCAGGGAGACATGGGTGCCGAGGGCGGCGAACAGCTGGGGGACGGCCAGCCGCATCGAGATGCGGTACGCGTCGCCCGCGTAGACGCCGCCCAGGAGGGGCTCGACCAGGCGGTCGACGACCTCGCGGCCGAGGCGTGCCGCCACGTACTCCCCCACCGCAACGTCGTCGCCGACTTCCGTGCGGGGCAGCTCGGCGTCGCGCTCGATGCGGGCCAGGCCCTCGTCGGAGAGGACACCGGAGAGGGCGGCGGCCGTGCCGGGCACGCCCATGACGTGGCCCTTGGGCATGGGGCGCAGCGCGCCGCGCGTCCACAGGGAGGCGGTCGCGGTGGCGGGCGGCCGGAGGCGGTCGGCGAGGCCCACCTCGCTGGCGAGCGCGACCGCTTCCGGGCGGCGGGCGAGCATCGACTCGGCGCCGAGGTCGACCCGCGCGCCCGCGATCTCGCCGGGCAGCAGCTTGCCGCCGACGCGGTCCGACGCCTCCAGGACGGTCACCCGCGCGCCGCGGTCCAGCAGGCGATGGGCGGCGGCCAGACCGGCGATGCCACCCCCGATGACGACGACCTGTCCCGAACCCGTACGACTGTCCTGTGCGCGCATGCCTCCACCTTCTCAGACCCCGCTGACAGGCCCGCCGGGACCCGGAGCCGGCGTCCCGTTCGGCGGTGTCCTGCGCGAGTCCCGACCGTGACCGCATCGCGATCGGATCCGGCAAACGTCGCGCCCGGCCCCGGCGTCGAAGGAAGGTCAGCAGTCACCGGCCACGGGGGTACGCCCACATGCACACACGACGTTCCGCACGAACCGGCCCGGTCCTGGCCGGGATACTCCTCGCCGCCGCCCTCGCGGTGACGGGCTGCGACGCCGCCGGCGGTGACTCCTCCTCCAGCGCCGACCAGGCGGCAGCGCCGGCCGCCGAGAAGGCCCGCTCGGGCGCGGCGGACGGCGTCGCCTCGGGCGCGGGCGGCGCGAAGTCCACCAAACCGTCCAAGGTCAGCGGCACATCCGTGCCGGCCGGCAGCCACATCATCCGCACCGCCTCGCTGACCCTGCAGGTCAAGGATGTGCCCAAGGCACTGGACTCGGCCCGCACCGCGGCCGTCGACGCGGGCGGCTACGTCGGCAACGAGACGACCACCCGGGACGGCGGGGGCCGCGAGCGCACCCGAGCCGTACTGCGTGTGCCCACCGACCGCTACGACGCGGTGCTCTCCGCCTTGGAGGGCACCGGGAAGGTCGTCGAGCGGACGGCGAAGGCGCAGGACGTCACCGACCAGGTCGTCGACGTGGAGAGCCGCGTCACGTCGCAGCGCGTCAGCGTGGCCCGGGTCCGCGAGCTGATGGACCGGGCCACCAAGCTCAGCGATGTGGTCGCCCTGGAAGGCGAGTTGAGCACGCGTGAGTCGGACCTCGACGCCCTGCTCGCCCAGCAGGCGTCCCTGAAGGACCGCACCAGCCTGGCCACCATCACGCTCTCCCTCTCCGAGACCCCGCTGAAGGACGCCGCGAGGAAGTCCGACGCGCCGGGCTTCGTGGACGCGCTGACGGGCGGCTGGGACGCGTTCGTCACGATGCTGCGCTGGATCGCGATGGTGTTCGGCGCGGTGCTCCCGTTCCTGCTGAGCGCCGGGCTCCTCCTCGCCCTGTGGCTGCGGCTCGCCCGTACGGGGCAGCCGCGCCGGCCCGGGGCCGAAGCGGCTCCCGCGAGCGCGGGTTCGCTGCCGGTGGCACCGCCGGTGGCGCCGCCGGTGCGCGAAGAGGGTGGCGACGAGGACTGAAATGCCCGGTCCCCGTAGCGTGTTCGCATGAGCATGAGCCGTACGGAGCGACTGGTCGTGATCGGAGGTGACGCGGCGGGCATGTCCGCCGCGTCGCAGGCACGCCGGATGCGCGGGCCCGACGAGCTGGAGATCGTGGCGTTCGAACGCGGTCACTTCAGCTCCTACTCGGCCTGCGGCATCCCGTACTGGGTGGGCGGCGACGTCCCCGAGCGGGACCGGCTGATCGCCCGGAGCCCGGCGGAACACCGGGAGCGCGCGATCGACCTGCGGATGCGCACCGAGGTCACGCAGATCGATGTCGACGGGGGCCGCGTCCGCTCGCTCGACCTCGAGACCGGGGCCGAGGAGTGGACCTCGTACGACAAACTCGTGATCGCGACCGGCGCCCGTCCGATCCGCCCCGACCTGCCGGGCGTCGACGCTCCGGGCGTGCACGGCGTGCAGACCCTGGACGACGGCCAGGCCCTCCTGGACACCCTGGCGACGACCGAGGGCCGTCGCGCGGTGGTCGTCGGCGCGGGCTACATCGGCGTGGAGATGGCCGAGGCGCTCATCAACCGCGGGTACGAGGTGACGGTCGTCAACCGCGGCAAGGAGCCGATGTCCACCCTCGACCCCGACATGGGCCGCCTGGTGCACACGGCCATGGAGAACCTCGGCGTCACCATGGTCAACGACACCGAGATCACCAAGCTTCTCACCGGGGACGCGGGCCAGGTCCGCGCGGTGGCCACCGCGGACGCGGAGTACCCGGCGGACGTGGTCGTGCTCGGCATCGGCGTACGCCCCGAGACCACGCTCGCACGGGCCGCGGGACTCCCCCTCGGCGACCACGGCGGGCTGCTCACCGACCTGGCGATGCGGGTACGCGGGCACGAGAACATCTGGGCCGGCGGCGACTGCGTCGAGGTGCTCGACCTGATCTCGGGGCGCGAACGGCACATCGCGCTGGGCACGCACGCCAACAAGCACGGGCAGGTCATCGGCTCCAACGTGGGCGGCGGGTACGCGACCTTCCCCGGTGTCGTCGGTACGGCCGTGAGCAAGGTCTGCGATCTGGAGATCGCCCGCACCGGGCTGCGCGAGAAGGACGCGCACCGGGCGGGCCTGCGGTTCGAGGCCGTCACCATCGAGTCGACCAGCCGCGCGGGCTACTACCCGGACGCGGAACTCATGACGGTGAAGATGCTCGCCGAGCGCCGCACGGGGCGGCTGCTCGGCGTGCAGATCGTCGGCGGGGAAGGCGCGGCGAAGCGGGTCGACATCGCCGCGGTGGCGCTGACCGCGGGCATGACGGTGGAACAGATGACATCCCTGGACCTGGGCTACGCGCCCCCGTTCTCACCGGTGTGGGACCCCGTCCTGGTGGCGGCACGCAAGGCGGTGACGGCGGTACGCAAGAACGCCGCGTAGGAGGAGCGCCCCACGGCGCCCCTACGCCGATTCGTGTCCGGCGTTCCCGTTGATGCGGTCGATCGCCTGCCGCGCCTGCTCGGCCGGCGGCCGCGCGGGAAGCGAGGACACCGACGCCGAGGCGGTGACGGCCGCGGGCTGGGTGGTGGGCGGCTTGGCGTGGGCGGCCGACCGCGCGGAGCGCAGTCGGTGGCTGACGGCCTCGTCGAGGGTCACCGGCCGCTGCATGCGCGCCGCGAGCCGTCCGGCCTCCTGGCCGAGCGCGGCGACGTCCTCCCAGGGGAGGTGCAGCACCAGGGCGATTTCCGCCTCGCCGTCGGGCAGGGCATGCATCGGAGGAGTAACTCGGTCGTTCATCGCCTGTGTCCTCACGTCTCTCGCGTCGCGTCTTCGTCGCGGCGCGGGCGGTTGAGGAGACATACGGATGCGGGGGCGGGGCCGTTCACGGATTCACCCGGCGTATCCCGGGCACTAGTTCCTCGTGGTCATCCCCGTCCATGACGTGAACCCGGTGCGCCGCACGCCCTATGTGACGTATGCGCTGATCGCCGCCAATGTTCTGGTGTTCCTCTACACGCCCGGCCTCGCGGGATCGGTGGCGGGTGACAGCGGGCTCTCCCAGCTGTGCCATCTGCACGCGTTCCTGGAGCACTACGCCGCGGTGCCGCAGGAGTTGGTCCACCACCGACTGCCCAGCCTGGTCCCGACCGGCGACGTCGGCGTCGGCGCAGGGGGCCCCGGGTGTCTGGTGGGGCCGCCGACCTACGACAAGTCGCCGCCGCTCTCGGTCCTCACCGCGATGTTCCTGCACGGCAGCTGGCTGCATCTGCTCGGCAACATGCTTTTCCTGCTGATCTTCGGCAACAACATCGAGGACCGCCTCGGACATGTGCGGTTCGCGGTGTTCTACGTGGCGTGCGGTTACGCGGCCGCGTACGGCTTCGCGTACCTCAACGCCGACTCGACCGACCCGCTGATCGGCGCCTCCGGAGCGATCGCCGGGGTCCTCGGCGCCTATCTGGTGCTCTATCCGAGGGCCAGGGTCTGGGTGCTCGTCCCGTTCCTGGTCTTCCTGCCGCTGCGACTGCCCGCGTGGATGGTGCTGGGCTTCTGGTTCGCGTTGCAGGCGGTGTACTCGTCCGGCGGCGGCGTCTCCACCGCCGGAACCGTGGCGTACGAGGCCCACGTGGTCGGCTTCCTCGTGGGGATGCTGCTGGCCTGGCCGCTGCGCCCGGGCACCCCGCCACCGCCGGAACCGCGCAGCCTGCTGTTCGGCAGACAGGCGCGGCACAGCTGGTGAGGCGTGCGGTGCCGAGCCGTGCGGTCTCCCCCGTACGAGGTCAGCGCGCGGTCTGCTCGTGGACGTACGCCACGAGGCGGGTCAGCGCGTCCGGGTCGGTGTTCGGCGGGACCCCGTGGCCGAGGTTGAAGACATGGCCCTCGAGACCGGCGGCGGCGTCCAGCACCTCGCGGGTCTTGGCCTCGACGGCCTCGGTGGTGGAGAAGAGGACGGCGGGGTCGAGGTTGCCCTGGAGCGCCTTGCCGGGGCCGACACGGCGGGCGGCCTCGTCGAGCGGGACGCGCCAGTCGACGCCGACGACGTCCGCGCCGGCCTCGCCCATGAGGCCGAGCAGCTCGCCGGTGCCGACGCCGAAGTGGATGCGCGGCACGCCGTACCCGGCCACGGACTCGAAGACCTTGGCGGACGCGGGCATCACCGAGCGCCGGTAGTCGGCGGGCGCCAGGGCGCCGACCCAGGAGTCGAAGAGCTGGACGGCGCTCGCGCCCGCCTCGATCTGCACCTTCAGGAAGGCGGAGGTGATCTCGGCGAGACGGTCGAGCAGGTCGGCCCACAGCTGCGGGTCGCCGTACATGAGCGCCTTGGTGTGCTCGTGGTTCTTGGACGGACCGCCCTCCACGAGGTAACTCGCGAGGGTGAAAGGCGCGCCCGCGAAACCGATGAGCGGGGTCTCGCCGAGCTCGGCCGTCAGGAGCTTGATCGCCTCGGTGACGTACCAGACGTCCTCAGGGGTCAGATCGCGCAGCTGGGCCAGGTCGGCGCGGGTGCGGATCGGGTTCGCGACGACCGGGCCGACGCCCGGCTTGATGTCGAGGTCGACGCCGATGGCCTTCAGCGGGACGACGATGTCGCTGAAGTAGATCGCCGCGTCCACGTTGTGCCGGCGTACGGGCTGGAGCGTGATCTCGGCGACCAGCTCGGGCCGCATGCAGGAGTCCAGCATGGCGATACCCTCGCGCACCTTGAGGTACTCGGGCAGCGAGCGCCCGGCCTGCCGCATGAACCACACCGGCGTGTGCGGCACGGGTTCACGCCTGCACGCCTTCAGGAAGGCGGACTCGTACGTGGCTGTCGGCGGCTGGCCCGTGGCGGGGCGGTCATTGGCACTCACGACGGAAAGTCTCGCACGCCCCGCGGACCCGCAAGTGCCGGGCTCCGGCGCCGAGAGCGGGGCGCTCCCGCCTGCGCTTTCGCGCGGCACGATCCGGACAGTGGTCCTGCGCACGGGTGTCTCTCCCTGCGCGCGGGCTCCGTTCCCCTTAATCTTCCCCGCATGGCTGCGGCTCAGGGACGACTGTCGGACGGCGCTGGCGAAATGGACGATGCCAAGGAGGGGGACCGGGATGCGAGGGAAACGGATCCGCCACCCTTCCGGGCTGCCGTCGACGCACTGAGGGGCGCGCGGCTGCGGCCCGAGATCGAGATCGACCCGACGCGCCCACCACAGCGCCTGGCCCCCTACGCGTACGCGCTGGAGGCCGCGGTCGTCGCCGACGACGAGGACCTGGCGGACGGCCGGCTCATCCTGTTGCACGACCCGGCGGGGCACGACGCCTGGCAGGGCTCCTTCCGGCTGGTGACGCTGGTCCGCGCGGAACTGGAGCCGGAGATGGCGGCCGACCCGCTGCTCCCCGACGTCTCCTGGTCGTGGCTGACCGGCGCGTTGCAGGCCCGCGGCCTGTCGTACGGCGAACCGAGCGGCACCGTCACCCGGGCGAGCTCGCACTACTTCGGGGGGCTGGCCGAGCGCCCCGCCGCGTCCCAGATCGAGATCCGGGCTTCCTGGACGCCCCGCGAGGGCCTGGGCGGGGTACCGGACACGGCCGCGCACCTCGCCGCCTGGTGCGATCTGCTCTGCCAGATCGCGGGCCTGCCCCCGGCGGGGCCGGGCGACGGCTCGGTGGTGACCCTCCCGCAGCGCCGGGGTCCGCAGTCCCGCTGAACGCGCCCTCTTCCGTTTTTCCGCTCCTCCGTCTTCCGGGGCGCCCGTGTCACATCGAACGGGCGCCCTTTTCGACCTCGCGGAACGCCGCGCCCTTTGCCGAGTTCCTTGCCGAGGTTTTGTCGATACGGCCACTTTCAGCCGTGTCGCGACATGGAACGACTCGGTTCGATCTTCGGATGATCGATCGCGTGTCCGAATTGCACGGATTGTTACTCACCAAATCGTGATCATTCTCTAAAGGCGGACGGGTTTGATGCCGAAGACGTCTGTGACCTTGAAAGCACGGTTCGCCCCGGCTTCATCCCCACAGCCGGTCCCCGTCCCGCACCCCCAGGAGGCCTGGTGTCCGTTCTCCTCGAGCAGCCCGCAAGCCTGGTCGCCTACCGCCCGAACAAGCCGACCGCCATGGTGGTCGTGGCCGACCCACGGGTCCGATCCACCGTCACCCGCCACCTCTGGGCGCTCGGAGTGCGCGACGTCATCGAGGCGTCGTCCGTCGCGGAGGCCCGTCCCCGAATCGGCAACCCGCGCGACATCTGTGTCGCCGACGTCCACCTGCCCGACGGCAGCGGGCTCACCCTGCTGTCCGAGACCCGAGCCGCGGGCTGGCCCAACGGCCTCGCCCTCTCCGCCGCCGACGACATCGGTGCCGTGCGCAACGCCCTCGCGGGCGGCGTCAAGGGCTATGTCGTCACCGGCACCCGTACGAACGTCGGGCTCCCCACCCGACCCGGTGTCGCGCCGATCGGCTCGGCCGCCGCCCGTATGCACCGTCGCCCCCCGGGTGCCCCGAGCCACCCGGGCGGCTACCGCGAGCTCTCCGGCCGAGAGGTCGAGGTGCTCCGGCTCGTCGCCGAGGGCCAGTCGAACAAGGCCATCGGCGTCTCCATGGGCCTGTCCGCGCTGACCGTCAAGAGCCACCTCGCCCGCATCGCCCGCAAGCTCGGCACGGGCGACCGCGCCGGGATGGTGGCGGTCGCCCTGCGGACGGGGATCATCCACTGAAACGGGGGCACACCCCCCACCGGACCGGAACGTTCACCGACCTGACTGGTTTACGACCCTCCTGCGCCCGTCGACGGAACGTTCCGTCGGCGGGCGTGGTCCATACACAGATACTCTTGACAGGTGACCGACGCCCAAGAGACCGCAGAAGACAGCTCACTGCGAACCACCGGAGGCGGCCCTCCGGACGACGTCGAATCGGCGCCGATCCCTTTGCTTGAGCCCCGAGAGGGCATTCCGCCCGTCGTCGCCGACGAGACCGCGCTCGCCGAGGTGATCGCGGCCTTCGCCGCCGGCTCCGGCCCCGTGGCCGTGGACGCCGAACGCGCGTCCGGGTACCGATACGGCCAGCGCGCCTATCTGGTCCAGCTGCGCCGCGAGGGCGCCGGCTCCGCGCTGATCGACCCCATCGCCTGCCCCGACCTCTCCGGGCTCGGCGAGGCCGTCTCCGGCGTCGAATGGGTGCTGCACGCCGCCACCCAGGACCTGCCGTGTCTGCGGGAGATAGGCATGGTGCCGACGCGGCTCTTCGACACCGAGCTGGCCGGACGCCTGGCCGGGTTCCCCCGAGTGGGCCTGGGCGCGATGGTCGAGAGCGTGCTCGGCTTCGTACTGGAGAAGGGGCACTCCGCGGTCGACTGGTCCACGCGCCCGCTCCCGGAGCCGTGGCTGCGCTACGCCGCGCTCGACGTGGAATTGCTCGTCGATCTGCGCGACGCCCTGGAGAAGGAGCTCGACCGGCAGGGCAAGCTGGACTGGGCCCGACAGGAGTTCGACGCGATCGCGCAGGCCGAGCCCGCGCCGCCGCGCAAGGACCCCTGGCGCCGGACATCCGGGATGCACAAGGTGCGCCGCCGTCGGCAGATGGCGGTCGTGCGGGAGCTGTGGGAGGCCCGGGACCGGATCGCCCAGCGCCGGGACATCTCGCCGGGCAAGGTGCTGGGGGACGGGGCCATCGTGGAGGCCGCGCTCTCCCTTCCGGCCAATGTGCACGCGCTTGCCGCGCTGAACGGGTTCGGGCACCGGATGGGGCGGCGCCAGCTGGAGCAGTGGCAGGCCGCCGTGGACCGCGCGAAGGCAGTGCCGGACGCCGAGCTGCCGCAGCCGGGGCAGCCCGTCACCGGGCCGCCGCCGCCGCGTGCCTGGGCCGACAAGGACCCGGCCGCCGCCGCCCGGCTCTCCGCGGCGCGGGCCGCCGTGTCGGCACTGGCCGAACAGCTCAACATGCCGCAGGAGAACCTGATCACTCCGGACACGGTGCGGCGGGTGTGCTGGGAGCCGCCGGCCGGCGCCGACGCCGAGTCGGTTTCGGCCGCGCTCGCCGGGTACGGGGCTCGGCCGTGGCAGGTGGAGTTGGTCACACCGGTACTGGTGGATGCGCTGGCCGTTAAGGGTTCGTAGTCGCCTCAAGGGGGCCTTGGAGCGAAGAGCGACGGCGAGATCACGCCAAGATCCCCGGATGGCGTACAGAGGAACGGGACGGAGATCGAGACGATGTCCGTGCCCGGGCGGAGAGGATCGGCGGATGTGACGTTCGCCGCTCCCGTCGCCGGGACTGGGCAGGGTGGTTACTCGCAAGTAGCATGACGGGGTGAGCGCGCGCTCAGTCGCGTGCGACGCGCAGCAGTGCCATCCCGCATCTGGAGGAGAGCCATCGTGCCTCGTACCGTCAGGGACGTCGTCTTCGTCGACGGCGTCCGCACCCCGTTCGGCAAGGCGGGCCCGAAGGGCATCTACCACGAGACCCGCGCCGACGACCTCGTCGTGAAGGCCATCCGGGAGCTGCTGCGCCGCAACCCGGGCCTCGACCCGAAGAAGATCGACGAGGTCGCCATCGCCGCGACCACGCAGATCGGTGACCAGGGTCTGACCCTGGGGCGGACCGCGGGCATCCTCGCCGGGCTGCCGCAGTCGGTCCCCGGCTACTCCATCGACCGCATGTGCGCGGGCGCGCTGACCGCCGTCACCACCACCGCGGGCTCCATCGCCTTCGGTGCGTACGACGCCGTCATCGCCGGTGGTGTCGAGCACATGGGCCGCCACCCGATGGGCGAGGGCGTGGACCCGAACCCGCGGTTCGTCAGCGAGAAGCTGGTCGACGAGTCCGCCCTGTTCATGGGCATGACCGCCGAGAACCTGCACGACCGCTACCCGCACATCACCAAGCAGCGCGCCGACGAGTACGCCGTGCGCTCGCAGGAGAAGGCCGCCAAGGCGTACGCCAACGGCAAGATCCAGCAGGACCTGGTGCCGATCTCGGTGCGCAACACCAACGCGGAGGTCGGTGAGACCGGCTGGGGCCTGGTCACCGCCGACGAGCCGATGCGTCCGGGCACCACGCTGGAGAACCTGGCCGGGCTCAAGACGCCGTTCCGCGTGCACGGCCGGGTCACCGCCGGCAACGCGGCCGGTCTGAACGACGGCGCCACCGCCTCGATCATCGCGAGCGAGGACTTCGCCCGCGAGCACAACCTGCCGGTGAAGATGCGGCTCGTCTCGTACGCCTTCGCGGGCGTCGAGCCGGAGGTCATGGGCTACGGCCCGATCCCGGCGACGGAGAAGGCCCTCGCCAAGGCGGGTCTGTCCATCGAGGACATCAACCTCTTCGAGGTCAACGAGGCCTTCGCCGTCCAGGTGCTGGCGTTCCTCGACCACTACGGCATCGCGGACGACGACGCGCGCGTCAACCAGTACGGCGGCGCCATCGCCTTCGGTCACCCGCTCGCCTCCTCCGGCGTACGTCTGATGACGCAGCTGGCCCGCCAGTTCGAGGAGCAGCCGGAGGTCCGTTACGGCCTCACCACCATGTGCGTCGGCTTCGGCATGGGCGCCACGGTGATCTGGGAGAACCCGCACCACAAGGACGCCGGAGGCAACAAGTGAGCACCGCTGAACTCCTGAAGGGTGCGGCCGAGCTGTTCCCCGACGAGGTCGTGACGTCCGCGCACGTACGCCACCTCGACCTGCCGTTCGGTGCCGGGCGCTTCGCGCTCATCACCCTTGACAACGGCTTCGACCACACCAAGCCGACCACCTTCGGCCCGGCGTCGCTGGCGAACCTCAACACCGCCATCGACCAGGTGGAGGCGGAGGCCGCGGCCGGCGAGATCGTCGGTGTCGGCGTCACCGGCAAGCCGTTCATCTTCGCGGTCGGCGCGGACCTGAAGGGCGTCGAGCTCCTCAAGAACCACGACGACGCGCTCGCCATCGGCAAGGGCGGCCACGAGGTCTTCAAGCGCCTCGCGGGCATCGCGGTCCCGACCTTCGCCTACTACAACGGCGCGGCGATGGGCGGCGGTGTCGAGGTCGGTCTGCACTGCCAGTACCGCACGGTGTCGAAGGCCATCGCGGCCTTCTCGCTCCCCGAGGTCTTCCTCGGTCTGGTCCCGGGCTGGGGCGGCTGCGCGCTGCTCCCGAACCTGATCGGCGCCGACAAGGCCGTCTCGGTCATCATCGAGAACTCGCTCAACCAGAACAAGCAGCTCAAGGGCAAGCAGGTCTTCGACCTCGGCATCGCCGACGCACTCTTCGAAGGCGCCGACTTCCTGGAGCAGTCGCTGATCTGGACCGCGTCCGTCCTCAAGGGCGACATCGCGGTCGAGCGTCCCGAGATCGACCGCGGCGAGGCCTGGGACCAGGCCGTCGCCAAGGGCCGGTTCATCGCCGACGGCAAGGTGCACGGGGCGGCTCCGGCCGCGTACCGCGCCCTCGACATCATCGCGGCGGCCAAGGACGGCGACCTGCAGAAGGGCTACGACGCCGAGGACATCGCCCTCGCCGACCTGATCATGGGCGGCGAACTGCGTTCCGGTATCTACGCCTTCAACCTGGTCCAGAAGCGCGGCAAGCGCCCCGCGGGCGCCCCGGACAAGAGCCTGGCCCGTCCGGTCACCAAGGTGGGCGTCGTGGGCGCGGGCCTGATGGCCTCGCAGCTCGCCCTGCTCTTCCTGCGCCGCCTCGAAGTACCCGTCGTCCTCACGGACATCGACCAGGAGCGCGTCGACAAGGGTGTGGGCTACGTCCACGCCGAGATCGACAAGCTGCTGGCGAAGTCCCGCATCAACCAGGACAAGGCCAACCGCCTCAAGGCGCTGGTGACCGGTGTCCTGGACAAGGCCGAGGGCTTCTCCGACGCCGACTTCATCATCGAGGCCGTCTTCGAGGAGATCGGCGTCAAGCAGCAGGTGTTCGCGGAGGTCGAGGCGGTCGCCCCGGCGCACGCGATCCTCGCCACCAACACCTCCTCCCTCTCGGTGACGGAGATGGCGTCGAAGCTGAAGAACCCCGAGCGGGTCGTGGGCTTCCACTTCTTCAACCCGGTCGCGATCCTGCCGCTCCTCGAGATCGTGCGCGGCGAGCAGACGGACGACGCCTCGCTGGCCACGGCGTTCGCCGTCGCCAAGAAGCTGAAGAAGACCGCGGTGCTCGTGAAGGACGCCCCGGCGTTCGTCGTCAACCGCATCCTCACCCGCTTCATGGGCGAGATCCAGAACGTCATCGACGAGGGCACGCCGGTCGAGGTCGCGGAGAAGGCGGTGGAGCCGCTGGGTCTGCCGATGTCTCCGCTGGTCCTGCTCGAACTGGTCGGCCCCGCGATCGGTCTGCACGTCTCGGAGACCCTCAACCGGGCCTTCCCCGACCGCTTCACGGTCTCCCCGAACCTCGCGGCCGTCGTCAAGGCGGGCAAGCGCGGCTTCTACGTGTACGACTCCGGGAAGCCGGAGCTGGACCCCGAGGTCGCGGCGCTCCTGAAGCAGGGCGATGTGGTCCTCACGGAGGAGCAGGTGCGTGCCCGTGTCCTGGACGCGGTCGCCCAGGAGATCGGTCTGATGCTCGACGAGGGTGTCGTCGCCGAGGCCCAGGACATCGACCTCTGCCTGATCACCGGTGCCGGCTGGCCCTTCCACCTGGGCGGGATCACTCCGTACCTGGACCGTGAGGGCGTCTCCGAGCGAGTGACCGGCAAGCGGTTCCTGGCGGCCGGGGTGGCTTCCGTCCCCGCGTAAGCGCTCCGCTGTGTCCGCCGGGTGCCCTGTATGCCGACGTGGCATACGGGGCGCCCGGCGTTTCCACGCCCCCGCCGCCCCTACCCGTGTGTTCTTCGGCTGCGGGCGGGTGGGGGCTGGTCGCGCAGTTCCCCGCGCCCCTGAAAGCCTCCGCCGCGGCCCGCGTCTTCAGCCCGGCGGGGGCGAGAACCAGCTGTCACACCGGGCGCCACGCCTCCAGTGCCAAGCCCGGTTCGTCCTTGCGTCGGGTGAGGAGGAGTTCCTCGCTGCCCGGGGCCAGGGTCGCCGCCACCACACGCCCGTCCTCGTCCTCGGCAAGAGACACCTCGGCCCCGACGGGAAGCCCAGGACCCGACTCGGTCCACCACGCCCCCGCCGCCTCCTGCTCGGTGGGATACGCGGCGAAGACGACGCGACCGCTCGCCGACCGCTGCGCGAGCAACGTGCAGTCGTAGCCGTCGAGTTCACAGCGGATCGCCGAGACGGGGCCGGGACCGGCCGACGCGAGCACGGCGACAGGCTTGGTGCCCGGGCGCCACGCGCACACGTCACCCGCCTCGTCGGTGAAGAAGAGGGTGGTGGAGGAGGGGGAGGTGGCGAGGGCCCGGAGGGTGCCCGGACGTACCGGCGTCTCCAGGGACTCCTGGAGCACCGGCTGCTTGCCCGGCTCCTCCTGGCGCCAGTGGGCGATCCCGTCCGCCACGACCGCGTACAGCTCGACGAGCCCTGACTCCCCCGTCACGGCCGCCAGATCCTCCCGTACGTCACTGCCCTTGAGGTCGCGCCACGGATCCCAGCCGCCCTTCTCCTTCTGGGCGACCATGCTGACCCCGCCGCCCTGGTTGCGCACGAAGACGTGGGCGCGTCCCTGCGCGTCGACCGCGACGGCCGGCGTACCGGTGCGGTCACCCGTCTTGTTGGGGTGCCCGATCGAGTGCCAGTCGAGCGCGGCGAGCCGCGGCCGGTAGTGCGTGGTGTGCACGAGCCCGGACTCGCCGGGCACGGTGGGGCGCCAGGAGACGAGATGGGCGTAGCCGTCGGCGCCCTGGCCGACGGCGAGGACGGGGTGCAGGCGCTGCTCGCCGCCGATGGTGCGCGGTGGGTCCCAGGGGCCGCCGGGGCCGCGCTCCGCCCGGCAGTGGACGGCGGTGCCCGACAGCAGGTACACACTGAGCCTGCCGTCACGACCGCGTCTGAGCCATTCGCCGTTCACCGGTTCACTTTAATCCGGGGCCCTCGCGTCATCGCCAGGGGCCCAGGGGGCTGCCCACGGCCGGTGACAGCTGGCGGCGGACGTGCAGGCGCCCGTCGGTGCCGATGACCGCCAGGACGACGGCGCCCGCGGCGTCCCGTGCCATCGCGGGGGCGTGGGTGAACATGTCGCCGGACTCCCGCCAGTGGGTGCCGGAGATGTCCTTGTCACGGTCGGGCAGCGACACGACGGGGCGGCCACGGCTGCCCCGGTGGGCCAGGTACGCCTCCCGGGCACCGCGTTCGGGTGCCCACAGCGCGGCCACGGCGCCCGTACCTCCGTGGCCGCCCAGCCCGGCGCCGGATCCGGGCCAGCGGCCGTCGGCGTGCCGGCGGTAGGCCATGACCTGCTGGGTGCCGGCCTCCCGGTAGTACAGGCAGGTGCGGCCCGCGCCCGAGTCGACGGCGGTGACGCCACCGGTCGCGGGGCGGCCGGTCTTGAGGGTGTCGTCGAGGGTGAAGGGGCCGCCGGGTTCGGGCTGGTACCAGCGCCATACGGTGTTCTTGCCGGGGACGTACAGCTCCACCGTGCCGTTCTCGGTGGTCAGGGCCGTGCCCGCGTCCTGGACGAAGGAGCCGCCGAGGTTCTCCCAGGGTGCCCAGGCGCCCGTGGTGTCGCGGCGTCGCAGGCTGATGCCCTGGGCGAAGTCGCGCACGAACACGTGGAGTCGGCCCATGCCGTCGACGGCGGCCGACGGCACGCCCACCTCGCGCTGACGGCGGCCGTCACCGTGGGACCAGTCCGGGTTCTCCAGGGTCCGCCAGCCGCTGAAGCCGTTGCCGTCGGGATCCTGCACGGTGTGGACGACATCGACGGTGACCCCGCTGCCGACCACCGACTGGCGGCGCAGGCCGACGAGTTCGGCGGGGCCGCCGGGTACTCCGGTGACGGCGAGGGTGGGGGCGAGCCAGCCGTCACCGAGGACGAAGGGGCCCTTCCACTCGCCGCTCGCGGGGGCGGTCTCCGTCCAGAAGGTGAGCCGTCCGGCGAGCACCCCGAAGGCGTTCAGCCGGCCGTCGGGGCCCAGGCGCAGCCAGTCGGTCGTGGGCGAGTAGCGGTAGGCGGCGCTTCGCATGTGCGTGCTGCGGAAGGGGTTCGGCCCCAGCTGCCGGTCCCCGCATCGCTCACAGGTGCCGTGCGGGCAGGCCTGGGGGGCGTCGAGGCCCGCGTAGGTGGCGAGGTACTCGGCCTTCTCCGAGACCGCCGCCGAGTCGAGGTTGTAGCCCCAGAAGCGGTTGGCGTAGGCGCGGTAGTGCTCGACGACCGGGGTGTGGCCCGCCTCGCGGTGCCGGGTGAGGGCGGCGAGCGCGAAGTGCGCGGTGGTGGTGTGGTCGACATGGTCGGAGCAGACGTACTCCTCCTTGCCGCCGTCGTGTTCGGGGTCGGGGTCCATGGTCCGTACGACGGTGGGGCGGACGTGGGCCAGCAGTGCGGTCAGCGCGCCGACGACCTGTTCCCGGGTGACGTGCTGCACCTCGCCGACCGTGCAGCCGCGCACCGGCAGCGTGGCCTGGGTGCGCAGGGCGCCCTCCCACAGCTCGTGGATCCGGGTGCGGCCGCGGTCGGTGGGCGCACCCTGGTGGAGCTGGAGGAAGTACAGGCACACGCCGTCCCGGTCGACGAGCGTGAACCGCTCGGCGGCGAACCCGGGGACGAGGTCCACGGGTTCCCGGCGCCAGCGGCTGTCGCGGTCGCCGGTCGCCATCCGGGCGTACGCGGAGCGCAGTCCGCAGCCGCGCTCGGTGCTGTAGCCGGTGAAGTCCGGTGGCAGTGCGGCGTGTTCGGGGTCGTTGGTGTCGGCGTTGATCCCGTCGCCCTCGCCGGCGGTGAGGACGACGGTGGTGACGAGGTCGCCGTCCTGGAGGGATCTGACGAGGTCGGGGTTCATGAAGTACAGGTCGTCGTCCTGGTGGGCGACGATGTGCAGGAGGGAGCGAGTCGTCGGGTTCATCGGTCCACCACATTCATGGCCATGGCTCCGGAGGCGGAGCAGTAGGGCCGTACCCACACCGGGCGTGCCGGGTGGGCGACGGCGTACGGGGAGGGCTCGTCGCCGACGAGCGGGACGGACGGATAGGCGTAGGCGCCCTTGACGTCGGGGAAGTCCTCGAGGAGGTGGCAGACGCGGACCTTGCGGCGGTCGGCGGGGTGCGGCTGGAGCCACCAGTCCCAGTCCTCCCAGCGCGCGAGGCGCAGGTCCACGATCCGGCGGAGGGGGACCTCGGCGCGGAACCCCTGGCGGCCCAGGATCTCGACGGGAACGGTGAGGTTCCTCGCGTACCGGCCCCGGCGGCTGACGACGAAGAGGGCGCCCGGCTCGACCCGGCGCTCGCCGCACAGGACGCCCGCCAGGGTGATGCCGGTGTCGGTCACCTCGACCGAGGTGCACTCGGCGTGTTCCTGGCGCAGCACGGTGCGCAGCATCAGCCGGCCGCCCGGTTGGGCGTAGGGGAGGTTCCAGCCGACGGAGCGGGTCGTCGGGCGGGCCATGAGGCGGGCGCGGGCGTCGATGAGCGCCCGGGTGTCGCGCAGGCCCGCCTTCATGTGCACGACGGGCGACTTCGGGCTGCGCATGGTCACCTGCCAGCGTCCGTCGCCGAGTTCGTCGAGGGCGGACGGAGTGAGGGCGGCCGTGTAGCGGGTGCCGCCGTTGTCGAGTGTTCTGCGGACGGTGCGCAGCGGCAGGTCGGGGCGGCGGTCGTCGTCGGAGGGTTGGTGGCGCAGCACGAACTGCCAGCGCTGCCGCCCCTCGCCGGGGCCGTCGGCGGCGAACCGCAGCCAGCCCGCGTCGTCCGCGGTGACGTCCACGGTGGCCGCGCCGAGGGAGACCGGGGGCACGGTGACCTGGGCGGTGGCGGCCTCCTTGGGGCCCGCCGGTGTGCGGTAGCCGCGGACGGCGGCGGCGCGGCGGCGGGCGGCGTCCTCGAAGAGGTCGACGTAGCGGGCGGCGACGGCGGCGGGGTCGTAGCGGGCGGCGTTGCGCAGTGCGGCGGCGCCCATGTCGCGGCGGAGTGCCTCGTCGGCCATGAGGCGGCGCAGACCCTGGGCGATCGCCTCCGTGTCGCCGTTCGGGACGAGGAAGCCGTCCTCGCCGTCGCGGAGGATCTCCCGGGGGCCCACCGGGCAGTCGGTGGAGACGACGGGCAGGCCGCAGCGCATGGCCTCGACGAGGGTCATGCCGAAGGATTCGGCACTGGAGGTGACCGCCGCGATCGACCCCTTGGCCCACTCGGACTCGATCGGTGAGAAGCCGCCCATCAGCAGGGCGCGGCCGGCGAGGCCCAGTTCCCGTACCAGGGTGCGGAGTGTGCCCGCCTCACCGCCGTCGCCGTAGATGCGCAGCTGCCAGTCGGGGAACTCCTCGGCCAGCATGCCGAAGGCGCGGATGAGGAGGTCGTAGCGCTTGATGTGGTGCATGCGGCCGGCGCTGACGACGACCTTGTGCGAGCAGTCGGAGGGCGGTACGGCGGGCTGGGGGACGCTGTTGGGGATGCCCACCACGGGGATGCCGGGGATGGGGGTGTTCTCCAGGAACGACCCTGCGTCCGCCTCCGTGACGGTGGTGACGGCGTCCAGGCGCGGGTAGACGCGGGCCATCTCCGCGCGTACGGCGGGCGGGATGGCCAGGTGGGTCATGTGCTCCTGGGCGACGCGCAGCGCGCCGTCGCGGGTGTGGGCCGCGACGAAGAGGTTGAGGCTGGGGCGGGTGCCGACGACGACGTCGGCGTCCGTCTTCTGCAGGTCGCGGATGATGCGCCCGTCGGTGAACCTGCTGTACTGCGCGTAGAACTCCTCCTGGCGCGGGACCACTTCGCTCGGTTCCTCGCTGCCGGCGGCGCCGCGGTCGGCGGAGCCGGGGCGCAGGTCGACGAGGGCGCGCACGGTGATCCGCGGCGAGATCTCGAACTTGGTGGCGGTCGCCCGCCGGAAGACGGAGACGATCTCCACGTCGTGGCGGACGGCGAGCGCCTCGGCGAGGTTGATGACCGTGCGGTTGGTGCCCCCGATGCCGTAGATGTTGTTGATGAGGAAGGAGATCTTCACCGGATCTCGGGTTCCTTCCGCTCGAAGGGGCTGGGCACGGGGTAGTACGCGTCGAGGAATCGTCTGAGCATGGCCGTCTGGCGTTCGGTGTCCTGGCCGTCGGAGAGGGTGTCGTTGATGCAGAACGCCTGCCGGTCGCGGCGGGCGAGCAGGATGCCGAGGCGCCGCTGGATCTCGGGTTTCGCCAGGTCGAGGTAGGCGAAGCCGATGGTCGAGGGCACCGCCCGGCCGGTGAAGTAGGCGTAGTAGTGGTAGAGCGAGGACGGGATGGAGATGTCGGTGGCGCTGCGGAAGCGGCTGAGCGAGGTCTGCCGGTGGGCGTCGGCGAACTCGCGCTCGATCTCCTGAAGGACGCTGCGCCGCAGGGCGTAGGGCGCGTGCCGCAGCTTCTGGACGATGGCCGAGCCGAAATTGTCCAGGATGAGGCGCCGGTTGTTCTTGCCCGCGGCGTCGACGGGGCGGTCGCCCTGGGTGAGGTCCCAGCGCGGCACCTGGGACGGCGAGAAGAACGTACGGGTCATGCCGTTGGAGAGGAAGAAGTCCTGGGGGGTGACGGGGCAGCCCAGGAACATGTCGTCGTTGAAATAGAGGAAGTGCTCGGACAGGCCCTTGATGTGGTGCAGCCGGCTCTCGATGGCGTGCGAGTTGAAGGTGGGCAGCGCGCTGGGGTCGTCGAAGATCTCGGAGTGGTCGACGACGGTGACGCGCGGGTGGCGGTCGTTGAGCCAGGCCGGGCGCTGACGGTCCGTCACCACGTAGACATGGCGGACCCAGGGGGCGTTCTGCTCCAGCGCGCGCAGTGAGTAGCGCAGTTCGTCGCGGCTGATGTAACGGGCCGCGTTCGCGGACTCGGTGTGATAGCCGCCGTGTCCGAACGCGGCGCGCCGCTGCTGCCAGGCGGGGTCGTTGCCGTCCACCCAGGTGTAGACGACGTCGATCGGGAAGCGCACGTCCTCGGGGAGCGCGTCGGCGCACGGCCGGATGGTGCGCACCGAGCGGGTGCGGCGGGTGTGCAGGGCGGCGAAGCCCGTGAGCCGGCTGACCGGGATGGTGACCCGGGGCTCGTCGGGGGCGACGTCCTCGGTGACCCGGTTGGGGCGGGGGGCCACCAGACGCCCTTCGCTCGGCTGCCAGAACTCGATGTCGCAGCCGTACGCCAGGCCGAGGACGAGGGAGCCCTTCGGGTCGCTCCACACCATGCCGACGCGCAGCACCCGCGAGGCGTGGGTGACGTGCCGGCCGCGCCGGGAGCCGCACAGCGCGGTACGGCCCGTCGCCTTGTCGCCGTGGCAGGCGCTCACGTAGACGGGTCCGGTGCGCGCGGAGCGGTCCAGGGCTCTGCGGACCCGGTCGCGGTCGGCCTCGGCGACGGCCAGGCTGGAGCGGAAGTCGGAGTTGCCGCGGATCGCGAAGTAGTCGACGCCCGCCTCCTCCAGCAGGGTCGCCACCAGTTCGAGGTTGGCCTCGCGCAGTCCGAGCGGCGACACCGTGGGGCGTACGAGGGCGATCTGCGCGCCCCGGCCGGGAAGCACCGCGAGCCGCTCGCCCTCGCCGAACAGCCGCGGCCAGCGGCGGCGGGCCCGCAGGCCGCGGAAGAGCCGGGCTCCCAGGGTGACGGACTGGAGCCGGCGCAGCAGCTGCTTGAGGGCCATGCGCAGCCGCATCGGCACGCGCCGTGCGATCCGGCGTCTGAGGCCGGTGGGGACCAGGGTGCGGTACACCCCGACCGCGGCGGATGCCTCGGGGTTGCCAGTGCTCACGAATGCGTGTCCGGGTCTTCGGGTTCCCCGTGCTCGAAGGCGGAGGCGACGGGGAAGTAGCGGCGGAGGAAGTGGTGGACGGCGTCGGTGCCGCCCCGATGGTGTGCCTCTTCGGAGCCCAGGCCGAAGAGGTGGATCTGCTGGGTGTCCCGGCGGACGAGGAGTCGCTCCAGACGGTTCTCGATCCCGGGCAGGGCCGCGTGCAGCAGCACGGACGCCTCGCCGGAGGGGTCGGCGAGTCCGGCGACGTACCCGAAGTGGTGGACGAGCCCGTCCATGGGGTGGGTGCCGGGCACGGCGGGCAGCCGCTGTCCGTCGGGGGGTTCGGGCGGGGTGGTGCCTGCCGCCGCGAGCCGGACGAGGGTGTCGCGGTGGTAGGGCTGGGGGCCCGCGGTGTAGCCGTGCGCGGTGACGCGGCCGGTGGCCGTGTAGGCGGCGCGGGTCCACGGGGCGAAGGACTCCTCGGCGTTCCAGGGGCCGCGCCGGGGGCGGGTCGCGCCGTGCGGGGTGAAGTAGTCGAAGGGGCGGACCGGGCGGCCGATCAGGGCGCCCGGGCGCAGCAGCAGGAAGTGGTCGGCGAGGTCGGGCAGTTGGTGCAGGGCTCGCTCGGCGCCCGGCGCCGCACGGACGATGTCGAGCCGGTCGTCGGCGCGCAGCCAGCCCGGCAGCGGCGCTTCAGCGAGCACGTGGACGACGTCGACCCAGGGCGCGTACTGGTGCAGCGAGCGCAGCGCGGCGCGCAGCAGTTCCTCGCCCCAGGGGGTGGGGTCCTGCCACAGGAGGACTGCGTCGACGGGGAAGGTGATCTCTTCCAGCCGGGGGATGTCGAAGTTCTCGAGCGTGATCGTCGGGTCCATGTCGCCGTCGATGTCGCAGTACCCGGAGAGCCGGTCGAGTCCGATCTCGATGCCGAGCGCGTCGCTCGGGACGGTGCGCTGGACCCGGTTGGGGCGCGGTCCGGCCAGCCGTTCCTGGGGCAGGTCGGTGTTGACGGTCCAGAACTCGATCTCGATGCCCTGGTCCTCACCGACCCACAGGTTCTCGGTGGGCTCGGTGCGCAGCCAGGTCAGGCGGATCACCTTGGCCTTGCCGAAGTGCTTCCAGGCCTTCAGATGGCTGGCCGGCAGGGTCTCGGTGTCGCTCTTCGCGGGGGACACCGAGACGACGTATCCGGTGTGCTCCTCCATCAACGCGCGCAGGGCACGGCGTACGGCGCCCTTGTCGCGCTGTTCCACGGCCAGGCAGATCCGGCGGTCGTCGAGCGCGGGCACCGCGAACCACGGGATGTCGGCGGCGTCCAGCGCGAAGGTGACCAGGTCGTGGTCGAGGCGGCGGGCGAGGTCGATCGTCAGGCCGGTGTGGACGTGGCCCACCCGCCCGTCGGGGGCGGTGATCCGGCGCTCGGAGTGCCCGAACTCCGCCTTGCGCACCCGGCGCAGGGCGCGTCGGTGCAGCCGTGCCTCGCGGCGGCCGAGGGTCCGGGCGAGGCCGCGCTTGACCTTGCGGCGGACCCGCAGGGGGACGGTGCCCGCGGCGGCGGAGCGCAGCGGCTGGGGGACGAGTCGCTTGTAGACGTGGGCCGCGGAGCTCATCGACGTCGGGTCGGACACGTCATGAACTCCGTTTCATCGCTCGTGGGGACCGGCGGGGTCTGGGCTGATCTCGTGGGGACTCGGGGTGGGGAAGTAGGCGTTGAGGAATCCGTCCAGCAGTTCCTGCTGGGCCTCGATGTCCTCGGGTGTGGAGAAGGCGTCGTTGAGACAGAAGGTGTCCTGGTCCCTGCCGTCGAGCAGTCGTTGCAGCCGTTCGGCCAGGTCGGGCACGGCCAGTTGCAGATAGGTGAAGGGCATGGAGCCCGGCTGGCCCCGTCCGGTGAGCGCCGCGTAGTAGAGCGCGAAGGACGAGGTCGGTGAGAGGTCCGTCATCGCCCGGAAGCGGCTCGCGGAGGTCCGCGCCCAGGCCTCGGGGAAGTCCCGTTCGGCCTCCTCCATCGCGCTGCGGCGCAGGGCGTACGGGATGTGTTCCATGGGCTGGGTGATCACCCTGCCGAAACGTTTCTTCAATAGCGCGCGGTTGTTCTTGCAGGCCGCGTCGACCGGCGTGTCGGTCGCGACGACCGGCCCCTGCGGGATGCGGTTGCGGGAGGGGAAGTAGCGCGCGGTGCCGCTCGGGGTGAAGAAGGCGTGCGGCGCCACCGGGCGGCCCATGAACATGTCGTCGTTGAAGTACAGGAAGTGCTCGGCGAGCCCCTCGATGTGGTGGAGCTGGCTCTCGATCGAGTGCGAGTTGAAGGTCGGCAGGTCCGCGGGGTTGCGGAAGATCTCGCGATGGGTGGCGATGCGCACACCCGGCAGGTCCTCGCGCAGCCAGTCCGGGACCTGGTCGTCGGTGACGATGTGGACGTTGCGGATCCAGGGCGCGAACAGGTGCAGCGAGCGCACCGAGTAGCGCAGCTCGTCGCGGCTGATGAAGCGCGCGTCGCTCGCCGACTCCGCGTGGTAGACCTCGCCCTTCGCCTGCGCCTTGCGCTGCTTCCAGGCGGGATCGTTGCCGTCCACCCAGGTGTAGACGGCGTCGACGGGGAAGGCGATGTCGTCGGCGCAGTTCACCAGGAACTCGGGCCGGGTGGCGAGCGCGGGCGCGAGGCGGCGCTCGGTCCAGTCCGACACGAACCGGCTGAACAGCCGGGCGGCGCCCAGGACGTTCACGCCGTCGGCGGCGACGGCCCAGGTGACGCGGTTGGCGCGGGGCGCCACGAGATGGGTGCCCTGACGCTGCCAGAACTCGATCGCGCAGCCGTACTCGTGGCCGAGCAGCAGATGGCGGCCGGGGTCGGTGCGCGACCAGCTGACCTGGAGGACGCGCGCGGTGGCGACCTCGCGCCAGGCCTTCGGGTCGCGCGAGGAGACCGGGCCGGCCTGGCGGGGTCTGTCGGGATCGGTGACGCTCAGGTGTCCCGGGTACTGGCTCAGTCCCCGGAACAGCACACCGAGCACCCGCTCGCGGTCCTCCTCGGCGACGGCGACGACGGTGCCGTGGTCCGAGGTGCCGCGCACCGCGAAGTACCCGACGCCGGCCGTGGCGAGCAGTGCGGTGAGGGCGCTGCGGTTCGCCTCGCGGGCGGAGAGCGGGGTCAGGCCGGGCTCGACGTAGACGTCGCCCCGTTCGGGGTCGGGCGTGGTGTGCCCCGGCCGGGCGGAGGCCTGCCCGGCGGCACCGGTGCGAGCCCCCGAGGCACCGCCGGAGTCACCCACCGCCCGATGGACGGCGGGGTCGGAAACGGTCGTCACACCCGCTGCCCCTCATGGGCAGACGCATGCAGCGGCACAGCCACCCTCCTCATTCCTCGCCTGGCCGGAAACCGACGGCGAGCACCTTCACGGTCGCCCGCCCTCGTGCCCCCCGGCTCGAATCCGCGACCACGTCCACACCGTCAACAGCGACGGCGCCATTCACACCAAAGTTTTAACCTTCACAGGTCTGGCACATCATCACTAGGTGAATCATCAACTGTCAACAGTGATTACAAATGACAGAAAACACACAGCCGTCCATGCCTGGGGTGAACCTCCGGTAACGCCCTCATGAATCGGCCGCCGCCGAGCTTGTTCGAAAGTCGGTCTATAGTTCAGCCACATCGCGGCACGTGAGCCGCCTCGGGCCCGGCCTCTCCCCCCACTCGTGCCCTCCCCCGTTCGATTTTCGGCACCGAGCCGGCAGCGAGAGGACACCGCGGAATGACGCACGCCCTGACGGAGACGGAGTCGGGCCCCCGCAGATCCAGGCGCGCGCCGTCGAAGCGCGACGGCAAGCCGCCGCGGCGCCGCCGGGTGTGGCGCTGGATCGCCCTGGGCCTGGCCGTCGTCCTGCTCGGGGCGGGCGGAACGGTCTGGTGGATGTACGAGAGCCTCAACTCGAACCTCTCCGACGTCGACATCGACAAGGCGCTCGGGGACGACCGCCCCGAGAAGGTGCCGACCAGTGGCCAGAATCTGCTGGTGCTCGGCTCGGACTCCCGGTCCGGCGCCAACGCCTCCCTCAACACCGGGCACGTGAGCGGCGCGCGCTCAGACACCGCGCTGGTGGTGCACATACCCGAGGGGCGCACGCGCGCGACCGCGGTGAGCATCCCCCGCGACACGCTCGTCAGCCGCCCCGCCTGCACCACCGCCTCCGGCGGACGACTGCCCGCGGCGAAGCGCGTGATGTTCAACTCCGTCTACTCACTGGGCGGTCCGACCTGCGTGGTGAAGACCGTCGAGTCGATCTCGGGCATCCGCATGGACCACTACATGGAGATCGACTTCGCCGGGTTCAAGGACCTCGTGGACGCCCTCGGCGGGGTGACGATCAAGCTCGACGAGGCGATCAAGGACTCCAAGACCGCCCTCGACCTGACCGCGGGCACCCACCACCTGGACGGGACGGACTCCCTCAAGCTCGTCCGCACCCGTTACGGCTACGGCGACGGCAGCGACCTCGGCCGCATCGGTCTCCAGCAGAAGTTCATGCTCGCCGTGCTCGCCGAGGTCAAGCGCCAGGATGTGCTGGGCAGCCCGACGAAGTTGTACGACATCGCCAGCTCCGCCACCAAGGCGCTGACCACCGACTCCGGTCTGGGCTCCCTCACCAAGCTCGCCAAGTACGGGGGCAGCCTCAAGGCCATCGACCCCGGCAGCATGGAAACGATCATGCTGCCCGTCCAGTACGACACCCAGGACCCCAACCGGGTCGTGGCCGCGCAACCGCAGGCCGGCCGACTCTGGAAGGCCCTGCGCGAGGACGAGACCGTCCCCGAGTCGGCCAAGAAGTCACCCGCGACGGGCGGCACCAAGTCCTGACGGCCGGCGTGCGGAACCCGCACCGGCCGACCCTCCCGACGCCCTGCGGTGACAACACCAGGAGCTGGGCAACGGGCCGGACTCAGCGCGGGGCCCGGTGCGTTGCGGAACCCGTCCGCACCGAGCCGCTCGGAGCAGAAACGGCGCGCCCGGTCCAGGTCTTGGGTGCCGGTCCTTCGGTGGCGATCCGTGGGTGGCGGTCCTTCGGTGGCGGTCCGTGGGTGGCGGTCCGTGGGTGGCGGTCGGTCGGGTCCGGCCCGCCGGTGACGCTCCGCCGGGTCCGGTCCGCCTGTGGCGCTCCGCCGGGTCCGGTCCGCCTGTGGCGCTCCGCCGGGCCCAACCCGCCGATGACCGCCCAGCCAGGTCCAACCCGCCGATCACGCTCCATCGGGTCCGGCCCGCCGATGACACTCCGCCAGATCCAGCCCGCCGATGACGCTCCGCCGGTGACGCCGTCAGAGGCGGATGGACGGGGCCATCACCAGACCCCCGTCACCGTTCTGCCGCGCGACGCACAACGCACCGTCCGCGCCGATCATCCCGAGCACGACACGCCCGTACGCGTCGAGGGCCGCCGCCGGTGCGCCCACGCCGCGCTCGCCGGTGGGTGACCACCACAGCCCGGCCTGCTCGTTCTCCGTGCCGCAGGCGGCCAGCATGAGCTGACCGTCGAGGTCACGATGGGCCAGCACCGTGCAGTCGTAGCCGTCGAGGACCGCGCGGAGTGCCACCACGGGTTCCCCGGCCGGCGCGCCGCCCAGCGGGATCACCCAACTCCCCGGCCGGTGCGCGACGATCCCGCCGGTGGCCGGGTCGGTCCAGTAGTACGTCGCCCGGTCGGGCCCGGTCGCCAGTGCGACGGCGCTGCCGGGAGCCACCGCGAGCGGGATGTTCGGGGCCTGCCGGAAGTCCCCGCCGGGCTCCTCCTGGACCCAGCGCATGACACAGCCGTCACCCCCGGCCATCGCCTCCACACGACCGGAGGGATGGACCACCGCGGCCACCGGATCCTGTACGCGGCTGCCCTTCAGGTCGGTCCAGGGGCCCCATTTGCCGCCCGGCAGCTCCCGGCGCAGCATCACGCCGCCCCCGGCGTTGCGCACGAAGACATGCACCGTGCCGTCCGGGCTCACCGCTGCGGACGGCACGCCGAGCCGCGCCGCCTTGTCCCGGTCCTTGTGCGGATTGCCCAGCGAGCGCCACTCGGTGACGGGGCGGTCGGTCTGGTACTGGATGGCGTGGACGATCTCGACAGCGGGCGGTCCGTCCCCCTTGCGGACCTCGCGCCGGCCGAGGAAGTGGACGTAGCCGTCGGCTCCCTGGGCCACGGACACCCACGTCAGATCGGCCGCCGGGAAGACGTCCGGGCCCGTCCACCGCGAGCCGCCCCGCCGGGCCTCGGTCCAGCGCAGCAGCCCCGCACGGCCGTGGGCGTACGCGCTGAGTTTGCCGTCCTTGCCGAGGACCAGCCAGGGGCCGCCGACCACGGTGTCCGCCACGTGCCGCCCGACTCCCCCGGGTGCGTCGGCGTCGACCTTCGCTCTGCCCCGGACGGCGGCGCGCCCGGATCTGGTCCGCATGACGTGACCTGCCCTTTCCCATGACACTCGGCGCGGCTCCCCTGCCGCCTCCGCGTGCGGGCACGCGGGAGGCCGAGCGCGCCCCATCATAGGATGAACGTTTCCTCAAGCCCCCGTGACGGCCGTTCAAACGACGGTGCAAACGGATGTCCCCAGGCTGCTCGTGCGACGCTGGCCGGATGACCGACCAGCCTCTGCTCGTGATCATCGACGCCGCCAACGTCGTCGGCTCCGTCCCCGACGGCTGGTGGCGCGATCGCCGGGGTGCCGCGGAGCGGCTGCGGGACCGGCTCGCCCGGGACGGACTGGCCGGGCACGAGGGTCCGGTGGAGCTGGTCCTCGTGGTGGAGGGCGCGGCCAGGGGTGTGGAGTCCGTCGCCGGTGTTCGGGTCGTGGCGGCACCCGGCAGCGGCGACGACCGCATCGTGGAGGTGGTGACCGAGGCCGGTGACCGCCCCGTCCTGGTCATCACGGCGGACCGTGAACTGCGGCGCAGGGTGACCGAGTCGGGCGCGGAGGTGGCGGGACCCCGGATGGTACGGGGGCCCTCCTGAGCCGGCGCGCGACGGTGAGCCGGAGCAGGTCGGCGGGCGAGCGGGTGGGGCGAGCCGGGCGCGCGGCGCGGCCCCGGCGTCAGTCCGGCCGCCCCGCGCGGGCGTACAGCACCGCCCCGTCCACCGTGCCCGCCTCCTCGTAGCCCGCGGCCAGCAACCGGCGCAGCGAGCTGACCCGGTCGGGGGCGTACGGCTTGCCCCGGGAGTCGTCGACGACGAGGGCCGGTGGGTGGGCCGTCAGTTCCGCGCGGAACACCGGCCAGGCGCCCTCGACGGCGTACTTCTCGCCCACCTGGGGACCGTCGCGGCCCCCGCTGTAGTTGGTGAGGAGCCCGGCGGTCAGATAGCGGCTGGCGGGGGTCCGGTTCGCCAGCCAGTACGTCTCCGGGTGTATGCCCCACACGAGGACGCGGTCCCCGGGATCCGTGCGGTCGTCCAGGGCGGCGGCGAGGCGCTGGGCGTGCCCGAGTTCGGGGCGCGGCTCGAGCAGGCCCCAGGCCAGGAACAGCGCGCAGCAGCCGACCGAGGCGAAGACGGCGGTCAGCAGGCGGTCGCGGGGCAGGATCTGGAGCGCGGCCGTCGCCAACAGGGCCACGGACGGGATGAGTTGGAGGTAGTAGTGGCCGAAGAAGTGGAAGCCGACCAGGACCGCCACCGCCGACGAGCCGAGCCACAGCCAGAGTTCGGCCGCGCCGGTGCGAGCCACGCACAGCGCCCGCAGGATCGGCGGGATCAGGCCCGCGCAGGCCGCCGCGAGGATCCCCGTGTTGGTCAACCCCCGTGACAGGACGTGGAGTTCGGAGCCCGTGAAGGAGACGTAGGCACCCGAACCGGTGACCGTCCAGAACAGGAAACCCGCCGGGGTGGTGAGCAGCGCCGCGCCGAGCACCGGGGCGACCACGCCAACTCCCAGCCACAGCAGGCCCTTTCGGGGTGGCGTCTGCTGCCGCCACAGCATCCAGAGCACCGGCACGAGCACTACCCCACCGGTCTGCTTGGCCAGGAAGGAGCACGCCACGGCGACCCCCGCGGCGCCCCAGCGGCACCGGTCGGCGCACCACATCGCGGCCGTCGTACAGGGCAGTATGAACACCTCGAAGGTCGCCGCCTGCGCGTCCTCGGGGTTGAGCCCGATCGAGACCAGCACGTACAGCACCCCGGCCGTGCGCCCGGCCGGATCGCCCCAGCGACGCCGGGCCAGCGAGGCCAGCAGCACGGCGGTCGACAACTGGGCCACGATCGCGAGGACGCGCACGGACGTCAGCGAACCGGAGCCGAACACCGCGAACGCCGCCTCGTACAGCCACGGCACGAGCGGCGGCTTGCGGTCCACGACGGTCTCGTACAGCTCTCCCCCGCCCGCCAGTATCCGCGCCTGTACGGCGAGATAGCCCTCGTCGGGGTTCCACAGCGGCCGTACGAAGGAGGGGGCCCGGGTGAGACAGACCAGCACCCCGAGGACGGGCAGCAGCCGTCTCCAGTAGCCGGGGCCCGACATCCGTGACGCGGCTGCGGAGCGTGGTGTTTCCAGGAGCCCGGCGAGCATACGGTGCACGCTATCCGGCCCCGCGGTATCCACCGAAGCGGGACATACGGGGCCGGAGCATCAATAGGGGCCGATCACTGGGTGTGGGGGCGCGGCCGGTGCACCGCGGCCTCGTTCGTCTCCTCGTGCCGCCCGAGACGGCTGTGCGAGCGGCCGTACAGGAAGTAGACGACGAAGCCGATCACCATCCAGATCGCGAACCGCAGCCAGGTCTCGGCCGGCAGGTTGAGCATCAGCCAGAGCGAGGCGAGGACGGAGACGACCGGGACGAGCGGGACCAGCGGGGTGCGGAAGGAGCGGTGCAGGTCGGGGCGGGTGTGGCGGAGGATGACGACGCCGATCGCGACGACGACGAAGGCGAAGAGCGTACCGATGTTGACCAGTTCGGCCAGTTCGCTGAGGCTGGTGAAGCCCGCCACGATCGCGATGATCACACCGAGCAGGATGGTCGGCCGGTGCGGGGTGCGGAACCTGGGGTGGACCCGGGAGAAGAACCGCGGCAGCAGTCCGTCGCGGCTCATCGCGAAGAAGACCCGGGTCTGGCCGAGCAACAGGATCATGCAGACCGTGGTCAGACCGACGGCGGCGCCGAAGCTGATGACGCCCGCGAACCAGGGGTGCCCGGTCGCCTTGAAGGCGTCGGCGAGCGGGGCGTCGATGGACAGCCGGTCGTACCTCTGCATGCCGGTGACGACGATCGACACGGCCACGTAGAGAGCGGTGCAGATGAAGAGCGAGCCCAGGATGCCGCGCGGCATGTCCCGCTGCGGGTTCTTGGTCTCCTCGGCGGCCGTCGCCACCACGTCGAAGCCGATGAAGGCGAAGAAGACGACGGAGGCGGCGGTGAAGATGCCCATCACGCCGAAGTTGGTGGGTGTGTAGCCGAAGATGAGCTGGACGAGCGGGGCTTTGAGACTGCCGCCCGCCTCCTGGGCCTGCGCCTTGGGGATGAAGGGCGTGTAGTTGTCGCCCACGATGAAGAAGGCGCCCGCGATGATCACGATCATCACGACGGTGACCTTGATGGCGACGACGACCGTGGTGACGCGGGCGGACAGCTTCACGCCGATGACCAGGATCGCCGTGAGCACCAGCACCAGCGCGGCGGCGAGGATGTCGAAGCCGAACCCGGAGGACCCCTCACGCCCGCTGAGATAGCCCGGCAGATGCCAGCCCGCGTTGTCCAGGAGCGAGCGCACGTACCCCGACCAGCCGACGGCCACCACCGCCGTACCGAGCGCGAACTCCAGCACCAGGTCCCAGCCGATGATCCAGGCGGGCAGCTCACCGAGCGAGGCGTACGCGAAGGTGTACGCGGACCCCGCCACCGGGACCGTGGAGGCGAACTCCGCGTAGCACAGCGCCGCCAGGGCGCAGACGACACCCGCGACGACGAACGCCAGCGAGACCGCGGGTCCCGCGTTCTCCTTGGCGACCTTGCCGGTGAGGACGAAGATGCCGGTCCCGATGATGACACCGACGCCGAAGACGGTGAGATCCAGAGCCGACAGCGACTTCTTGAGTGCGTGCTCCGGCTCCTCAGTGTCCAAGATCGACTGTTCGACCTTCTTCGTCCTGAAGAGGGTGCTGCTCACGGGCCTACCTCCACGCTGGGTGTCCTCGACATGATCGAGGGGGCGTGTTCCGCGCATGCCCCGATGCGGTCGGGTTCACGCAAATGGGCCGGTTTCGCCACCCGTGCGGGGTGGCGAAACCGGCCCAATGGACCTGCGTTCGATCGTGGTACGTCAGTCTCGGGCGGGCTCCACCGAGTCCACCGCCTGCGCGGCGGCCCCCGGGAAGCGGCCGTCGAGCTTGGAGACGAGACCGGTGACCTGACGGGCGATGTCCGGTGCGGTCAGGCCGATCTCCGCCATGACCTCGGCGCGCGAGGCGTGGTCGAGGAAGCGCGGCGGGATGCCGAAGTCGCGCAGCGGGACGTCGACGCCCGCGTCGCGCAGGGCCTGCGCGATCGTCGAGCCCACGCCACCCACCCGGGAGTTGTCCTCGACGGTGACGACCACGCGGTGCTGCTCGGCGAGCGGGGCCATGGCCTCGTCGACCGGCTTGACCCAGCGCGGGTCGACGACGGTCGTGGAGATGCCCTGCTGGTCGAGGAGGCCGGCGATCTCCAGGCACATCGGGGCGAGGGCGCCGACGGAGACGAGGAGCACGTCGGGCACGTCGGTGCCCGGCTCACGCAGCACGTCCATGCCGCCGATCCGGCCCACCGCGGGCACCGCGGGACCGACCGCGCCCTTGGAGAAGCGGACCACGGTCGGCGCGTCGGTCACGTCGACGGCCTCGCGCAGCTGGGCGCGGACCTGGTCGGCGTCACGCGGCGCGGCGAGCCTGAGACCCGGCACGACCTGAAGGATCGACATGTCCCACATGCCGTTGTGCGAGGCGCCGTCCGTACCGGTGACACCCGCGCGGTCCAGCACGAACGTCACACCGCACTTGTGCAGCGCCACGTCCATCAGGACCTGGTCGAAGGCGCGGTTGAGGAAGGTCGCGTAGACGGCGAAGACGGGGTGCAGTCCGCCGGTCGCCAGGCCCGCCGCGGACACGGCGGCGTGCTGCTCCGCGATACCGACGTCGTACACCCGTTTGGGGAAGACCTTGGCGAACTTGTCGAGGCCGACCGGCTGGAGCATCGCGGCCGTGATGGCGACCACGTCCTTGCGCTCCTGGCCGAGCTTGACCATCTCCTCGCCGAAGACGGAGGTCCAGTCGGCGCCGGAGGAGGCGATCGGCAGGCCCGTGTCGGGGTGGATCTTGCCGACGGCGTGGAAGCGGTCCGCCTCGTCCTGCAGCGCGGGCTGGTAGCCGCGGCCCTTCTCGGTGAGGCAGTGCACGATGACCGGGCCGCCGAAGCGCTTGGCGCGGGCCAGCGCCGACTCCAGGGCCTCGATGTCGTGGCCGTCGATCGGGCCGACGTACTTCAGGCCCAGGTCCTCGAACATGCCCTGCGGGGCGATGAAGTCCTTGAGCCCCTTCTTCGCGCCGTGCAGGGTCTCGTAGAGCGGCCTGCCGACGACCGGCGTGCGCTCCAGGAGGTCCTTGCCCCGGGCGAGGAAGCGCTCGTAGCCGTCCGTGGTGCGCAGGGTCGCCAGGTGGTTCGCGAGGCCGCCGATCGTGGGGGCGTACGAACGCTCGTTGTCGTTGACGACGATGACCAGGTGGCGGTCCTTGGCGTCCGCGATGTTGTTGAGCGCCTCCCAGGCCATGCCGCCGGTGAGAGCGCCGTCACCGATGACGGCGACCACGTGGTCGTCCCTGTCGAGCACCTCGTTGGCCTTCGCCAGACCGTCGGCCCAGCCGAGGACCGTGGAGGCGTGCGAGTTCTCGATCACGTCGTGCTCGGACTCGGCCTGCGAGGGATAGCCGGACAGGCCGCCCTTCATCTTCAGCTTCGAGAAGTCCTGACGGCCGGTGAGCAGCTTGTGGACGTAGGACTGGTGACCGGTGTCCCACAGCACCCTGTCCTTCGGCGACTCGAAGACGCGGTGCAGGGCGATGGTGAGCTCCACGACACCGAGATTGGGGCCGAGGTGGCCGCCTGTCTTGGAGACCGCGTCGACGAGAAAGGTCCTGATCTCGCCGGCCAGCTGGTCCAGCTGCTCCAGGCTGAGCCGGTCCAGATCGCGCGGTCCCCTGATGCGGGTCAGCAGCGGCACCCGTGCCTCCTTGCAGTAGAGCTGTTCGAGCTTTGCCGGGCCTGTCGAGTCTAATGTTCCGCCCGGACATGACTGTGCCCGGCACCGCCATTGGCACCGGGCACAGGTTCAAAGGGGGCTGCGTGCAGCGCGCCCCGCAGGTTCGCGGGGAACCACGCGGCCGGCCACAGCCGGCCCGCGGCTTCCCCGCGAACCGCTACGCGCGACCGGCCGTCTTCTGCGTCTTGCGCGTGACGGCGTCGATGACGACCGTGGCGAGAAGCACACCACCGGTGATCATGTACTGGATCGGCGACGCGATGCCCTGCAGCGCCAGACCGTACTGGATCGACACGATCACCAGCACACCCAGCAGCGCGTTCCACGTACGACCGCGACCACCGAAGAGGCTGGTGCCACCGATGACCGACGCGGCGATCGCGTTCATCAGGAGGTCACCCGCGCCCGCGCCCTGGTTGGCGGAGGCGATCTTCGAGGCGATGAACAGACCACCGATGGCGGCGAACGTGCCGGAGATCGCGAAGACCGAGATCCGCACCATCTCCACGTTGATACCGGCACGCCGGGAGGCCTCGACGCTGCCACCGAGCGCGAAGATCTTCCGGCCGTACGCGGTCCGGCGCAGCACGAAGTCCGTGATCAGCAGCACCGCGATGAAGATCACCACGGCCAGCGGAAGGCCCTTGTACTGGTTGTAGGTGATCGCCACGGCGAAGGCGACGATCGCCAGCAGCGCGGTGCGCAGGATGGTCTCGCTCAGCGGCCGGGACGGCACACCCGCGGCCTCGCGGCGCTTGTTGCCGTAGAAGGAGCTGAGGAAGAACACGGCGGTGACGCCGATGGCGAGCGCGTAGGCGGCGGCGACATCGGTGAAGTAGTAGCTGGTCAGCTTGGCGACGAGGCCGTTGCTGTCCAGGTTGATGGTGCCGTTGCTGCCCAGGATCTGGAGCATGAAGCCGTTCCAGAACAGCAGACCGGCCAGCGTGACGGCGAAGGCCGGCACACCGATGCGCGCGAACACGAAGCCGTGGATCGCGCCCGCGACCGTTCCCGTGAGGATGGCCAGCACGAAGGCCAGATACTCGTTCATGCCGTGCGTGACGTTCAGCACCGCGAACGCGGCGCCGGCGACACCGGAGACCGAGCCGACCGACAGGTCGATCTCACCGAGCAGCAGGACGAAGACGATACCGACGGCGATCATGCCCGTGCCGACCATGGCGACGGAGATGTCGGACAGGTTGCCCGCGGTGAGGAAGTTGGAGTTCAGGCTCTGGAAGATGATCCAGATGATGACCAGGCCGAGGACGACCGGGATGGAGCCCAGGTCACCGGCCTTCATCTTGCGCTTGAACTCGGAGGCGTAGCCCGCGAGTCCCTGCTCGCGCACGAGGAGCCGGGGGTCGACCGCGGTGACCGCCGCGGCGGCCGCCTCGGGGTTCTCCACCACGTGGTCCTCGGGGGTCTCAGAGGTCTTGTCGATGCTCACTTCTGAGCCTCCCCATTGCTGCGCGCCGCACGACGGGTCACGGCGTTCTCCGTGGCGCCCGTGATGGCGGAGATGATCTCTTCCTGCGAGGTCGACTTGACCTCGAAGATGCCGTTGTTGCGCCCGAGGCGCAGGACGGCGACCTTGTCGGCCACGGCCTTCACGTCCGCCATGTTGTGGCTGATGAGGATGACCGCGTGACCGCGCTCACGCAGCCGCTCGACCAGGTCGAGGACCTGGGCGGTCTGCTCGACGCCGAGGGCCGCGGTGGGCTCGTCGAGGATGACGAGCTTGGGCTCGCCGAGCATCGAACGGGCGATCGCCACGGTCTGGCGCTGACCGCCGGAGAGCGAGGCGATCGGGATGCGGACGCTCGGGATACGGATGGACAGCGTGTCCAGCAGCTCGCGGGAGCGGCGCTCCATCTCGACCTCGTCCAGGATGCCGCGCTTCTTCAGCTCCCGGCCCAGGTAGAGGTTGCCGACGACGTCGATGTTGTCGCACAGCGACAGGTCCTGGTACACGGTCGCGATACCGAGGCCCTGGGCGTCTTGCGGCTTGTTGATGTGGACGGCCTTGCCGTTCCACTCGATGGCGCCCTCATCGATGGGGTGCACGCCGGCGATCGTCTTCACCAGCGTGGACTTTCCGGCGCCGTTGTCGCCCACCAGGGCGACCACTTCACCGGCGTGGACCTCAAGCTCTACATCGGTGAGCGCCTGGACGGCACCGAATCGCTTGGAGACCCCGCGCAACGCCAGGACAGGCGTAGCGGACACGTGAACCATCTCCTTCGCCGCCTGACCCGGCGGGAGGTTGTGCAGAAGTTTGTGGAGGGGGGGTGTTCCGTCCGGCGCCCCGCCCTAGCTTTGCGGGGCTGATGGATGCGGGGCGCCGGAGGGGCTTCGATGACGCAAGTCCCGTACGGAAATTCAAGAACGAATTCCCGTACGTGGATAGAGACTTGCGGCGGCTACTTCAGTTGCTCGGACTACTTGATGCCGAGCGCGTCGCACTTCGCCTTGTAGGCGCCGGTGCAGATGTCGCTGACCGTGTAGAAGCCGTCCTTGAGGACGGTGTCCTTGATGTTGTCCTTGGTCAGCGAGACGACCGGGACGATGACCGAGGGGATCGCCTTGTCGGTCGGGCTGTCGACCTTGTCCTTGGCGATGGTGTCGAGCGACTTGCCCTGGGCGATCGCGACGGCCATCTCGGCGACGGTGTTCGCTTCCTGCGGGTAGGACTTGTAGACGCTCATGAACTGCTCACCGGCGAGGATGCGCTGCACACCCGCGAGCTCGGCGTCCTGGCCGGTGACCGGGACGGAGATGCCGGCCGCCTTGAGGGCGGTGATGATACCGCCGGCCATGCCGTCGTTGGCGGAGTAGACGCCGATGACGTTCTTCTTGCCGAGGGCGGAGATGGCGCCCTCCATGTTGGCGTTGGCGTTCTCCGGCTTCCAGTCCTTGGTGTCGTACTCCTTGCCGATGTTCACCTTGCCGTCGAGGACGGAGTGGGCTCCGGCCTTGAACTGGGCGGCGTTCGGGTCGGTGGACGAGCCGTTCATCATCACGATCTTGCCGGACTTGGCCTTGGAGCCGAGCGCGGTGAGGAGGGCCTCGCCCTGGGTCTTGCCGACGGTCGTGTTGTCGAACGACGTGTAGCCGCTGATCGGACCCTGCGCGAGACGGTCGTAGGCGACGACGGGGATGCCGGCGTCCTTGGCCTTCTGGACCGAGTTCTTGATGGCCGCGGCGTCCACAGCGTCGACGATCAGGACGTCCACCTTGTCGGTGATCATCGTCTCGACCTGCTGCGCCTGAGTGGTGGCGTCCTGCTTGGCGTTGGCGTACTGGACCGTGCCCTTGCCGTTCGTCAGCTCCTGGACCTTCTTCTCGATCAGGGGCTTGTCGAACTTCTCGTAACGCGCGGTCTGGTTCTCGGGAAGGAGCAGACCGACCTTGATCGCGTCGCCCTTCTTGGCGGAGCTGGAGCTGTCGCTCTTGCTGCCACCGGACTCCTTGGCACTGCCACAAGCAGCCAGCGAAACGGCCATCGCACCAGCGGCAACGGCAAACGCGGCACGACGCATACGCGTGTTCACTCTAGAAACCTCCCTGACGAGGCCGCGTCGTTGCGGCCGAGGTGGCTGGAAGTCAACTCGGCCACGCGAGCGACGTCAAGAAGTAAATACTTAACGAGATGGCAACGGTGCCATGCGTTCTCTAAGTGAAGGCAGGGGCCGCCGCGGACAGCGATCCGTCCAAAAGGGTCGAATCGCCCATCTCGCTGAGCGCCAGAGCAAGGGCCCCGAGCACCTCCGCACGACCGCCAAGTGCCCCTGGCAGCACCGACAGTTGACGTGCGGCACTGGGGATCGCGTACCGGCCGACCGACTCCCTGATGGGTCCGAGGACGAGCTCGCCGGCCTCGGCGAGGTCGCCGCCGAGGACCACCCGACTCGGGTTGAGCAGGTTGCAGAGATTCGCGACCCCGCTTCCGATGTGACGGCCGACATCGGCGATCACCCGACGACAGCCCGGATCACCCTCCCGAGCCAGCCTGACGACGCCTTCCATGGTCAGGTCCGTGCCGTGGCTGGACTGCAGCAGCGGCAGCACATAGCGCGCCGCCGCGAAGGTCTCCAGGCAGCCCCGATTGCCACAGCGACAGACGGGACCGGATTCATCGAGAGTGATGTGTCCGATTTCACCCGCCGTGCCGCCAGGCCCGCGGTAGATCTTGCCGTCGATCACCAGCCCGGCGCCGACACCGCTCGCGACCTTGATGTACGCCAGGTCCTTGACCCCGCGCCCGCTGCCCCAGACCAGCTCGCCGAGCGCGCCCAGGTTGGCGTCGTTGTCCACGTACACGGACACGCCGAGCCGCCCCCGCAGCTCCTCGGCGGGCTTCGCGCCGGTCCAGCCCGGCAGGATCGCGGTGGACCCCAGGGTCCCCGACTCCACGTCGATGGGACCGGGCACGCCGAGCCCCACACCCGCGATCTTGGACCGGTCCACCCCGGTCGCCGCGATCAGGCGGTTGACCAGCTCTTCCGCCCGGTCGAAGCCCTGTGCGGCGCTCGCGTCCACATCCAGCGGCTCGGACTCCTCGGCCAGCACCTGGTGGGCGAGGTTCCCGACCGCGACGCGCAGATGCGTATGGCCGAAGTCGACGCCGATGACGATGCCGGCGTCACCGCTCAGGGACACGCTGCGCGCCCTGCGGCCACCCGCCGAAGTGGGGGTGACCTCGACCGTTCCGCCGTCCTTGAGTTCCCGGACGATATTGGAAACGGTCGCGGCGGAGAGGCCCGTCGTCCTCGCGATCTCCGCCTGCGTGAGCGAACCGGCAAGGCGCACCGCACGTACGACGCGCTCCAGATTGGCTCGGTGCAGCGACGACTGCGACCCCGGAGTCTCCACGACGACCTCCCGCGTACGGGGCCGCCACGATGAGGCCCCGCCTATGTCCAACTAGTGAACTCTAAGCTGAGCTGTTTGGGTTACCTCCCGTCAAGAGGTTGAGCTGCATCCGGCGCGGATGAGCACACGTGTGCGGGACAGACTGGGCCGTAGATCCTTCTATGGCCCAGGTCACACCCCGACTGATTACAAGTTGTCGCCGCCTCCGCAGTTCAAGATCGAGACCACGATGCCGCCCCGCCGGGCGCCGGCTCCCGCGGAACCCCTCCGGGCGGGTGGAGCCGTTTTCGGGGGATCGGCGCCGGGGAATGCGGAACCGAGCGGACGGGACCAAGTGGGCGGGACCAGGTAGGCGGGACCAGGTAGGCGGGACCACGTAGGCGGGACCGAATGCGCGGGGCCGAATATGCGGGGCCGAGTACGCGTAATCCCCTCCGCGTTGTTCGGAGGGGATTACGTACTCCAGGGAGTTCTCGGTGTTCGACGGATTCGGCCGTTACCGGGCTCGGCCTACTTGAGAGCCCCCGCCGTCAGCCCCTGGACCACCTGTCGCTGGAAGATGATGTACGCGGCCAGCACCGGGAGCATGGCCATCACCAGGCCCGCGAAGAGGCCCGACCAGTCGCCCTTGTAGCCCTGACTGGTCGCCAGCTCGACGAGGCCCTGGGAGAGGACCTTCTTGTCGGGGTCGGTGTTCAGCACGGTGGGGAGCATGTACTGGTTCCACTGGCCCAGGAAGTTGAAGATCCCGACGCTGACCAGACCCGGCTTGGCCATCGGCAGCATGATCTGGAAGAAGGTCCTGGTGTGCGAGGCGCCGTCCACGAACGCCGCCTCTGCGATCGAGGTCGGGAGCGTCCTGAAGAACGAGGTCAAGAAGAAGACCGTGAACGGCAGCGAGTAGGCGATGTAGACGAGGATCAGACCCGGCAGCGTGTTCAGCAGACTCATGTTGTTCAGGACGTAGAACAACGGAACCAGGGCCAGCATGATCGGGAAACTCATTCCTCCGACGAAGAGGAAGTAAATGAATCGGTTGCCCGGAAACTCGAATCGAGCGAGGACGTACGCCGCCATCGAGCCGAGCACGAGCGTACCGAGCAGCGAGAATCCCACCACGATGAGCGTGTTGCCGAAGTAGTCGCTCATGTGGGCCTGCGACCACGCGCGCGACCAGTTGTCGAAGTGCAGTTTGTCCGGCAGCGACCAGGGCGAGCTGAAAATGGAGTCGTCGTCCTTGAAGGACGTCATCACCGCCCACAGCAGGGGCAGTACGACCATGATCGCCCAGATGATGAGAATGCCGTGCGAGAAGGCGTTGAGGATGCCGCCCTCACTGCTCTTCGCCTTTTCCGGCGGCGCCTTCTCCTTGGCCACCTGAGGACGGTCCTCGACCGGTTCCAGGGGCGGCGGGGTGTCAGTGGTCTTCATGCTAGAACTCCAACCGCTCGCGCCGGCCCAGTCGCATCACGATCGCCGCGAACAGCAGCGTGACGATGAGCAGCGCGACACCGATCGTGGTGGCGTAGGCGGCGTTCGCGTCACGGAACGCCGATTGGTACACGTACAGCGGAAGGACCGTGGTCGAGTAGTCGGGGCCGCCGGGACCCACGGTCATGATCTGTACGGCGGCGAACGCCTCGGCACCGAGCGCCAGGATCCCCATGTACACCCATCCCGACTGCACGGTGTCCCAGAGCAGCGGAAGGGTGATCTTGAAGAAGGTGGTGGCGCGGCTCGCGCCGTCGAGCAGCGCGGCCTCGTAGAAGTCCTTCGGAATCGACGCCATGCCCGCCGAGAACAGCACGACGAAGAACCCGACCGTGCTCCACAGCAGCACCGCCATCACACACCACAGGGCGAGGTTCGGGTCGCCCAGCCAGTCCGGCTGGACACTGCCGAGGCCGATGGCCTTCAACGTCCCGTTGATGACGCCGTCGTTGGGGTTGTAGGCGAATTGGAAAAGCAGGGAGACGATCGCGATCGACAGCACCTGCGGGAAGAAGTAGGCGATTTTGTAGAAACCCGAACCGCGCACTCCGGTGATGGCGGCGCCTTTTCGGCGCCGCCCACCGACATTGAGCATGAAGGCGAAGAAGAGCGCGAGGCCCAGCGTCACCAGCGGCAGCAGCAACGCGAACAGCAGACTGTGCTGCAACGACTTCCAGAAGATGTCGTCGTGCAGCATTCTGGTGTAGTTGGCGAAACCGACCATCTTGAAGTCGGGGCTCAGACCGGTCCAGTCCGTGAACGAGTAGTAGATGGCCTGGACGAAGGGCCAGATCACGAAGATCGCGTACAACGCCAAGGGGGCCACCAAGAACCCCACGATGAACCGGTACTTGCCGTGTTGCATGGTTACCGACCCCGATCGAATCGCGGATGCCACCGCCGGCGACGCGTGGACACGCGCCGCTACTGGTGCTTGTAGTGCTTGATGGACTGGTCCTTGGCCGCCGCGTCCGCGTAGCCCTGGATCTTCTTGATGGCCTCGGCCGGGGTCAGCCGCCCTGCCATCATCTCGCCGAGACCGGCGACACCGATCTGCTCCTTCTGAAGCTTCACGTACCAGTCCTGGAGCCGCGGGTTGACCACGTTGGTCCCGGCCTTCTCCAGGGCCGCGACACCGGACTTGAGGCCCGGGGTCAGCGTGATGCCGTCGGTACCGCCGTTGTAGGCGGTCAGCGACTTCACCTGGCTGGTGAAGTTCTTCGACGAGGCCTCGCTGAGCATGATGCGCAGCTGCTCCATGCCTCCCTCGGGGTTGTTCGCCTTGGCCGGCACGATGAAGGGCTCGCCGCCGGAGGCCCAGATGGTGCCGAACGGCATCTTGTCGGAGCTGTCCAGACCGGTCGGGCCACTGACGGCCAGGTTGAAGTCCTTCGGGATGACGTTCGCGGACTCGTTCTCCACCCAGGAGCCGTTCGGGATGAAGAGCGCCTTGCCCTTGGCCCAGGCGGTCTGCGACTGGATGTGGTCGATGCCCGGGGTGCCCTGGAGGATGTAACCCTTCTTGTAGAGCTCGTAGTACGCCTCGAACGCCGACTTGACGGCCGGGTCCTTCCAGGCGTTGGGCTCCAGGTTGTCGATCTTGTCGAGAACCTCCCGGCCGCCGATCTTGGCGATGAAGGGGTAGAGCGAGAACGGCAGGTAGTACGGGTACTTGCCCGCGTACGTCCAGCCGGCCATGCCCTTCTTCTTCGCCTTCTCGCACAGCGCGAGCATCGCGTCCCAGGTCTCGGGGTACGTCGCGTCGAGCTTGTCGAGGGCGGTCTGCGAGTACCAGACGCCGTAGACGGTGTACGCGTAGTACATGATCCAGACCGGCGCGCCGTCGAACTGGCCCATCTCCACGATGCCGGGACGCAGCGTGTCGCGGACCTTCTTCGACGGGTCGTCGATGGACGGCGCGTCGAGGAGCGGGGTCAGGTCGGTGAGCTGCTTCTTGCCGACGAGCACGCCCATGTCCATCTGCTGGGCGCCGGAGTTGTCGATCAGGTCCGGCGGGGTGCCGCCGTTGAACTTGGGCTGCAGTTCGGACTGGATCTTCTGGGTGGCATGGAAGTTGACCTTGGCCTTCGGGTAGGCCGTCTTGTACAGGGCGTTGGCGTCGGTCGCGTACTTCGTACCGAATCCGCCGTCGAAGATGACGACGGCGAGCGGGGCCGTCTCGTTGACGCCCAGCGGGTTCTTCGTGGTCTTCTTGCCGGCCTTGGCCTTGTCACCGGAGCCGCTGTCGCTGCTCGCACAAGCGGACAAAAAGCTCATCGTCGGTACGGAAATCAGGCCGAGTGCCGCGGACCGCTTGATCAGGTCACGGCGGCCGACACCCTCGGTGTTGCTGTTCTCGGCGGAAGTGGATCCCATGCTCAAGTCCTCGCCTTCTCCAGGACTCAGGCGGTGAACCGGATCCTCCCCGGCACCGCGGTTAGGTCAAGCTGGGGTCGTGCGTGAGGGATTCAGTCGGTCAACGCGGCGATCCCTGCCCGTCACACTGGCCGCCGACGCCCGATTCCCCCCGGGACGTGCCTGCCCGCGGCCGTCGAACGGCTGGGCGGGTGCCGACAGGTATAGTCCACTTCCCGTCAGCGGAGCAAGATCGAAAGCGGGTTTACCCGCGGGTCTTTTCCGAGTTGAGACCTCGCGGAAATGTGGGGCGTCCGCGACTTCCCCGGGGGAAGATCGACAGGGCACCAATCTCCCACCATGGGAGTAATGCGCAGCTCGTCGCACGATATTCATCCCGGACGCCACATCCAACACCCTTGACACCACTGACAACTTGACTCCCTACTGGTCCTTGCGCAGCTAATCTGACAACGTTGTCCAAGGCCAGGGAGGGTGCTCGCGCATGCAGGACAGAGCTCGGTACAGACGGAGTTCTTCGGCTCGGCTCAGATGGGGTTCCTCAACGATAATGGGGGTGGTAGCGCTTTCCCTGGTAGTGGCCTCGCAGGGCACCGCGATTGCCCTTCCGGCCCAAACGGCGTCCACCGATCGCGAGTTCGCCTCCTCGTTCGAATCAGGCGATCCGGCACCGACCTGGCTCAACACGGTGGACACCGGAGCAGACGGCGCAAAGCGTGCGTCGGGTGTCGACGGCGGCTACAGCAGCGGCATCCCCGGCAATGTCACCGACCACGTCACCGACGTCCGCGCGAGCGGCGAGAACACCGGTGGCGGCGAGGTGAAGGAGAACCTCGTCGACGACGAGTCGAGCACCAAGTGGCTGACCTTCGAGCCGACCGGCTGGGCGGAGTTCGACTTCGACGCCCCGGTCAAGGTCGTCACGTACGCGCTGACGTCGGCCAACGACCACGACGAGCGCGACCCCCAGGACTGGACCCTCCAGGGCTCCACGGACGGCAAGGACTGGAAGACCCTCGACACCCGTTCCGGCGAGTCCTTCGGCGAGCGGTTCCAGACGAAGTCGTACGACATCGCGAGCCCCGTCGAGTACCAGCATTTCCGGCTCGACGTCACCAAGAACAACGGCGGCGACATCCTCCAGCTCGCCGACGTCCAGTTCTCCACGGGGAAGAGCGACGACCCGACGCCCAAGGACATGCTCTCGCTGGTGGACCGGGGACCGAGCGGCTCCCCCACCGCGAAGGCCGGTGCGGGCTTCACGGGCAAGCGGGCCCTGCGCTACGCCGGTACGCACAAGGCGGACGGCCGGGCGTACTCGTACAACAAGGTCTTCGACGTGAACGTGGGCGTCGGGCGCGACACCGAGCTGTCGTACCGGATCTTCCCCTCGATGGCGGACGGCGACCGGGACTACGACGCCACGAACGTGTCGGTGGACCTGGCGTTCACGGACGGCACCTATCTGAGTGACCTGAATGCGGTCGACCAGCACGGGTTCGCGCTGACGCCGCAGGGCCAGGGCGCGGCCAAGGTGCTGTACGTCAACCAGTGGAACAACGTCGCCTCGCGGATCGGTTCGGCCGCGGCCGGGAAGACCGTCGACCGGATACTCCTCGCGTACGACTCCCCCCAGGGCCCGGCGAAGTTCCGCGGCTGGCTGGACGACGTGGCGCTGAGGACCGTGGCTCCGGAGAAGCCCAAGGCGCATCTGGCCGACTACGCGCTGACGACCCGCGGCACCAACTCCAGCGGGGGCTTCTCGCGCGGCAACAACTTCCCGGCGACGGCCCTGCCCCACGGCTTCAACTTCTGGACGCCGGTGACCAACGCGGGCTCGCTGAGCTGGCTGTACGACTACGCGCGCGCCAACAACGCGGACAACCTGCCGACCATCGAGGCGTTCAGCGCGAGCCACGAGCCGAGCCCCTGGATGGGTGACCGGCAGACCTTCCAGGTGATGCCCTCGGCCGCCTCGGGCACCCCGGACACCGGCCGCACCGCCCGCGCGCTCGCCTTCCGGCACGAGAACGAGACCGCGCGCCCGTACTACTACGGGGTGACCTTCGAGAACGGTCTCAAGGCGGAGATGGCGCCCACCGACCATGCCGCGGCCCTGCGCTTCACCTATCCGGGTGAGGACGCGAGCGTGCTCTTCGACAACGTGACCGAGCAGGCGGGCCTCACGCTGGACAAGGACAACGGGATCGTCACCGGGTACTCGGACGTGAAGTCCGGGCTGTCGACGGGTGCGACCCGGCTCTTCGTCTACGGGGTGTTCGACGCGCCGGTGACGGACGGCGGCTCGTCCGGCGTCAAGGGGTACCTGAAGTTCAAGCCCGGCGCCGACCACACGGTCACCCTGCGCCTGGCGACCTCCCTCATCAGCATCGACCAGGCCAAGGACAACCTGCGCCAGGAGATCCCCGACGGCACCTCGTTCGGGACCGTCAAGGAGCGGGCGCGCAAGACGTGGGACAAGCTGTTCGGCAAGGTCGAGGTCGAGGGCGCGACGCCTGACCAGCTGACCACGCTGTACTCCAGCATGTACCGGCTGTACCTGTACCCCAACTCCGGCTTCGAGAAGGTCGGTTCGAAGTACCAGTACGCCTCGCCGTTCTCCGCGATGCCCGGCCCCGACACCCCCACCCACACCGGCGCGAAGATCGTCGACGGCAAGGTGTACGTCAACAACGGCTTCTGGGACACGTATCGGACGACCTGGCCGGCGTACTCCTTCCTGACGCCCTCTCAGGCGGGTGAGATGGTCGACGGGTTCGTGCAGCAGTACAAGGACGGCGGCTGGACCTCGCGCTGGTCCTCCCCCGGGTACGCGGACCTGATGACCGGCACCTCCTCGGACGTGGCGTTCGCGGACGCGTACGTCAAGGGCGTGGACTTCGACGCGGAGGCGGCCTACGACGCCGCCCTGAAGAACGCGACCGTCGTCCCGCCGGCCTCCGGCGTGGGCCGCAAGGGCATGTCGACGTCCCCCTTCCTCGGCTACACCAGCACCGCCACCGGCGAGGGCCTCTCGTGGGCGATGGAGGGATACGTCAACGACTACGGCATCGCCGAGATGGGCCAGGCCCTCTACGAGAAGACCGGCAAGAAGCGCTACAAGGAGGAGTCCGCGTACTTCCTCAACCGGGCCCAGGACTACGTGAACCTCTTCGACTCGAAGGCCGGGTTCTTCCAGGGCCGCGACGCGCAGGGCAACTGGCGCCTCGACTCCTCGAAGTACGACCCGCGTGTGTGGGGCTACGACTACACCGAGACGAACGGCTGGGGGTACGCCTTCACCGCGCCGCAGGACTCACGGGGCCTCGCCAACCTGTACGGCGGCCGGAGCGGGCTGGCCCAGAAGCTCGACGCGTACTTCGCGACCCCCGAGACGGCCTCGCCGGACGTCGTGGGCTCCTACGGCGGGGTCATCCATGAGATGACCGAGGCCCGTGACGTGCGGATGGGCATGTACGGGCACTCCAACCAGGTGGCCCATCACGTGAACTACATGTACGACGCGGCGGGTCAGCCCTGGAAGACGCAGAAGAACGTCCGCGAGGTCCTCTCCCGCCTCTACACCGGCAGCGAGATCGGGCAGGGCTACCACGGCGACGAGGACAACGGCGAGCAGTCCGCCTGGTATCTCTTCTCCTCGCTCGGCTTCTACCCGCTGGTGATGGGCAGCGGCGAATACGCCATCGGCTCGCCGCTGTTCACCAAGGCGACCGTGCACCTGGAGAACGGCAAGGACCTGGTCGTCAAGGCGCCGAAGAACAGCGCGAAGAACGTGTACGTGCAGGGCGTGAAGTTCAACGGCAAGCGCTGGACGTCGACTTCGCTCCCCCACTCGCTCATCTCCCGTGGTGGTGTCCTGGAGTTCGACATGGGCTCCAAGCCGTCGTCGTGGGGCACGGGCAAGGACGCGGCGCCCGTGTCGATCACCCAGGACGACAAGGTGCCCGCGCCCCGCGCGGACGTCCTCAAGGGTGACGGCGCGCTCTTCGACAACACCTCGGCGACGGACGCCACGGTCACCTCGGTCGATCTGCCGACGTCCGCCGCGGCCAAGGGAGTTCAGTACACCCTGACCTCGTCCGCGGACCACGCCAAGGCCCCGGGGGGCTGGGTCCTGCAGGGCTCCTCCGACGGCACCACGTGGGCCGACCTCGACAAGCGCTCCGGCGAGTCCTTCACCTGGGACAAGCAGACCCGGGTGTTCTCGGTCGCGCATCCGGGCTCGTACGCGCACTACCGCCTGGTCCTCGACGGCGAGGCGACGCTCGCGGAGGTGGAACTGCTGGGCTGACACCCTCACACAGGCGGGGCGGGCGCGGAGATCACTCTCCGCGCCCGCCCTGCTGTGCGGCCGGGGTCTCAGCCCACCGCGACGGTGAACACGTGCAGATCCGCGTGGTCCGGCAGCCGCACGCTCTTGACGGTCTTGCCGGACGGGGCCTGGAAGGGCTTGGTGGCGAAGATGTACGTGGCCACCGGGTCCTTGTCGGCGCCCGCGACATTGCGGTACGCGGTCCTGGCGACGGTCTCGTTGCCGTACTGGACGGTGCCGCCTCCGCCACCGACGGTCCAGTCGGTGAAGGAGAGGTCGACGGAGTCCGTGCTGCCGTCGGTGTAGGTAACGGTCGCGTGGGTCTGCTGGTTGCCGTTGACCGCACTGCCGATGAAGGACAACCGGTCGGCCGGGTGGGCGAGTTCGATGGTCTGGGCGGTCGCCGAGGCGTTGTCGGGACGGCCGGTCGGCGAGTCGGGCCAGGTGTAGGTGAGGCCGTCCACGGTGCCCTGGGCGCCGGGGGTCAGGCCGGCGGCGGCGAGGGCCTGACGGGAGTAGCTCCAGCCACCGCCGTCGTAGTCGGCCTCGTCGTGGTCGCCGGTGTCGTCGGAGACACCGGTGTTGTTGTAGGCGGCCAGGAGGGAGCCGGGCGCCGCGACGGTCAGGGCCACCGGCTGCTCGTAGGAGGTCGCGGCCGACGTCACGGTGACCTTGACGTCGTAGAAGCCCTGCTGGGCGGTGTCACCGGCGGACAGGGTGATCTCCTGGGAGCCGTCGGTCACGGTGCCCTCGGCGGGGGTCGCGGTCACGCCGGCCGGGGTGTCCACCGTGAAGCGGACCTCGGGGCCGGTGCCGCCGCTCAGCGCGAGGGCACGGATGTCGAGCTTCGTGCTGCCGCCGGGTGCGAGCGTCGCCGTGGTCGGGCCGACACCGATCTGGTACGGCTGCTCGCCCTCGCGGAAGGACGGCGGGGCGGCCGCCGGGTCACTGCCCCAGGTGCGGTTCGGGGTACCGGAGAGCGTGTAGTCGAGCGTGCCGCCGTCGCGGACGAAGGAGGCGGGGAGCCAAGGACGGTCGCTGGTACGGCCGTCGACCTTCAGCGACTGCACGTACGGGGCGTCGGCGGCGGCGCCGTTCGCACGGATCTCGATGTCGTTGCCACCGGGCCGGTTGATCTCCACCCGTGTGAACAGCGGTGAGGCGAGGACGAGTTCGCCGCGGGAGGGGACCTGCGGATACATGCCGAGCGCGGAGAAGACGTACCAGGACGACATCTCCCCCAGGTCGTCGTTCCCGGGGATGCCGCCGGGCTGGGTCGACCACAACCCCGTCATCGCGGCGCGGACGGTCTCCTGCGTCTTGTAGGGCGCGCCCGCGTAGGCGTACAGGTAGGGCACATTGATCGAGGGCTCGTTGTCCAGCTCCGACTTGTCGCCGCCGTTGCCCGTGAAGGCCCAGCTGCCGTCGGCGTTGTGGAAGAAGGTGTCGAGGCGGTCGAGCGCCTTGCTCCGGCCGCCCATCGCGGCGAAGAGCCCGGCCGGGTTGTGCTGCACCATCCAGGTGTACTGGGCGGCCGTACCCTCCACGAATCCGTTGCCGGTCGCCGGGGTGAAGCCGGTGACCCAGCTGCCGTCCGCCTTGCGACCCGCGACGTAGCCACCGCTCGGGTCGGCCGCGATGTTGAAGTTGTTCTGCCACCACTGGGAGCGCTGGGCGAAGTCGGCGGCCGTCTGCTTCTTCCCCGCCGCCGTGGCGAGCTGGGAGAGCGCGAAGTCCGCGCCGGACATCTCTAGGGTCTCGGCGGCGCCGCCCCAGGCGTTGGACACGGACGGCATGAAGTGCTGCTTGAGGTACTTGTCCAGCGACGGCCGCTGCCCGACGGACAGGACCGGCTTGCCCGAGGAGGAGAGGTCGCCCTCGGTCGGTACCGTCGCCGCCTTGACCAGCGAGTCCAGCGCGCCGCGCAGGTCGAAGTCGGTGCCGCCGAAGGCCCGGATGCCGGCGAGCGCGGTCGGGGACGGGTCGCCGTTCATGACGTGGGTGCCGCTCGCACCGTGCAGCCAGCGGTCCCATACGCCGCCGTTCTGCCGGGCGAGTTCGAGCAGGGACTGCGCGATGTCGGATCCGGCGTCCGGGCTGAGCAGGGTCAGCAGCTGGACCTGGGAGCGGTAGACGTCCCAGCCGGAGAAGGTGCCGTACTGGGCCCGGTGGCCGCGGCCGACGACATGGACCTTGTCGTCGGGGCCCCGGTATCTGCGGTCGGCGTCACTGATGACGTTCGGGTGCAGAAGGGCGTGGTAGAGCGCGGTGTAGAAGGTGGTGCGGTCGCTGTCGCTCCCGCCGCCGACCCTGATCGCGCCGAGCCGGTCGCGCCAGGCTCGGTGGGCGGCGTCCTGGACGGAGGCGAAGGAGTGGGACGGCGGGTTCTCGGCCGCGAGGTTGGCGGCGGCGCCCGCCTGGCTGACGTACGAGATGCCGACCTTGACGTTCACGGGGTCGGCGCCGGGCTCGAACTCCACATAGCCGCCCGCGCCCTTGTCCGCGACGGGACGGCCGCCGCTCGCGAAGCCGCCGGTACCGCCGCTCGCCTCCGTGGACCCCGGGCTCAGCCTGTCGTCCTGCCAGGTGCCGGTCGACTTGAAGTCGCGGTCGAAGCGGGCGGTGAAGTAGAGCGTGTAGTAGGCGCGTTGGCCTTCGGGGTCGAGGTAGCCGCAGAAGTTCCCGGAGGTGACGGACCCGGAGACCGTATGGGTCGCCGGGTCGATCTTCAGGGTCGAATCGGCCGACCCGACCTCGGAGTTGGCACTGCGGACCAGGAGCGAGGCGGGCTTGTCGGCGGGGAAGGTGAAGCGGCCCGAGCCGGTGCGTGCGGTCGCGGTGAGGTCGGCGGTGACGCCGGAGGCGAGGCCGACCTTGTAGTGGCCGGGCTCGGCGGTCTCGTCGGTGTGCGCGAAGTCGGCCGCGTACACCGCGTCCTTGGTGTCGCTCGCCGGGGAGGACGTGACCTCACCGGCGTACGGGAAGAAGGGGATGTCGCCACTGCCGCCCGCGCAGCCCGTGCCGGACATGTGGGTGAGGCTGAAGCCCCTGATACGGGTGGCGTCGTACTGGTAACCACCGGGCGCGGCCGTACGGGTGGCGTCGCCGCGGGTGTTCTCGGGGCTCCAGGAGAGCATGCCGAAGGGGACGACGGCGCCGGGGAAGACGTTGCCGCCGTTCTTGGTGCCGATGAGCGGGTCGACGTAGGTGGTGGGGTCCCGGACGAGGTCGGGCGCGGCGGTGGCGGCCGCCGCCGGGGTGACGGCGGGGGTGATCCCGGCGGCCGCCAAAGCGACGGCGAGCAGGACGGATGACGGACGGAAACGCATGACGCGGCCCCTCCTCCTTCGGACGGGTCGCGCACCACAGGTCGCACAAGCCGCAGGGACAGTAACGTGCGCCACGGGTATCACGGAAGACCGCGTGCGACCCTCCGGCACGCTCGGCGCACACCCCTATGGCGCAACGCGCCCCCAGCTGCCTCTCAACTCACTTGACATCGTTGTCGGTTGAGGCGGTAGAGTCATGTACAGACCATCAGACAACGTTGTCGCACGCCCAAGTCGTCACAAGCCACGCTCCCCCAAGTTCTCGGCTTCGCCCGGGCAGGGGGACCCCCAACCCGGGCAGCAACCCCCCTCGCCCGCCCGGGCTCGCGGACCGGGTGAGTTCCACACCACCCACCCGGTCCGCCCAGAGCCGGTCAACCGACCTGACAGGGAAGCGCGGTCGCGGGATCACCGCCGGAGCCCGAGACGACGTACCCGAAGGTCGCGCTCTTCCCGGGATCCAGCGCACCGTTCCAGTCGGCGTTGTGCACCATCACGTCCTGGCCGCTGTAGGTCGCGTTGCCGTTCCAGAGGCTGACGACCGACTGCCCGCCCGGCAGGGTCCAGTCGACCATCCAGCCGAGCATCGGCACGTCTCCGGTGTTGGTGACGGTCACCTCCGACTGGTAACCGCCGTTCCAGCTGTTGGTCGTCCGGCGGGTCGCGGAGCAAACGCCGGGCGGGGGTTCGGTGGGGTTGCCGGGGTCGTGAATGCCCGTCACCTCGCCGTTGCCGCCGTCGAAGACGACGTCCGAGCAGGAGTAGAAGGTCTCCGCGCTGTCCGAGCGCTGCCAGACCATGTAGATGATGTGGCGGCCCGACTTGTTCGCGGGAAGCTGTCCCGTCCACGAGTAGTTGGCCTCGACCGTGCCCGGGCTGCCGCCCAGCGGCGGGTGGTCGACGGTCAGGAACGGCTGGTCCTCCATGTCGTTCCAGGTGAGCGCCTTGGTCGGGTCGAAGCCGTCCTTGGTGACGTAGACGTAGAACCAACCTGGGTGCGCGGCCCAGGCGTTGTAGGAGAAGTCGACCGTGGCACCCGAGGTGAGATGGGTGAGCGGCCAGTCGCTCCGGGGCAGGTTGAAGCCGGTGAAGTTGGGGTTGCCGCCGCTGCACAGCTCCCCGTCGGGGACGAAGCCGCGGGTGCGGCCCGCGCCGTCCGAGCGGAGCACCGAGAACCAGTTGTAGAACGGCGTGGTGCCGCTCACCTGCTGGGCCGCCTTGCAGGCCGGGTTCACCGGTTTGATCTCACCGGTGTCGGTCAGTCCGTCCTGCCAGCACAGGAAGGTACGGCTGCCGGGTTTCATGGGGGTGCCGTGCGCCGCCGCCCTTCCGCCCGCCGTGACGACCATGCCGAGGGCGGGGACGACGGCGAGGAGGGCGAGGAGGACGAGGAGGAGGGAGCGGTGGCGGGACGGCCTCGATAATCGTGACCTTGTCACGTTCATGACAGGCTCAGGCATGACGAACAGACCCTTCGCTCGGTGGCGCGGGAATGGTGAGGTGAGGCGGGAGCAACTCCCGGCGGGTTCCGGTCCGCCGAATGGGAGCGCTCCCACCTCATTCGGACGTTAGCGCGCACCACCACCTCTGTAAACGCTTCACGCACGAGGGCCGCACCCCCTGACATCGGGTGCGGCCCTCGCCATGACGGAGAAACCACTCAGGTACCGATTTTCCTATGACTGAGAAACCACCTGAGTCGGTCACGTCACCGATGGTGGGGTGACGTCAGATAGTGCTGTCGAAGAAGCTCCCTCCCGTAGTCGTTGCCGTTGGGCGTGCGGATGATGGAGTGGACGTGCTTCTGCGTCGCGCCGCTGCCCTGCGTGGCCCCGTAGGCGCCCGCGAGCGGGCCCGGGGCCTGGCAGTCGACCTCGACCCAGACGACCGGGCTGTGCACCCGGACGTAGAAGGCGGAGTCGTCGGCCGTGCCGCCCGCCCAGGTCACATGGGTCTGGTCGAGGTACTTGCGGACCTCGGCCATCCGCACCTTCGCGGCATCGGCCTTCCCGCGGCCGACGAAGGCCTCGACGATGCCGAGAAGCTTCTTCTTCTGCGCCCCGTTCAGGACGTCGGCGCGCAGGCCGGTGTACGTCTGCACGGCGTTGTCGGAGAAGGCGCCCGCCTTCATCGACTCGTTCGACTTGGTCGCGGACTCGATGGCGACCGCCTGCTGCGCCTGCGTGAGGGAGTTGACGAAGGCGAGGCTCGCCACGACCTCCTCGTGGCAGACCGTCACGGTCTCGCCGTCGATCTCCATCGAGGTCGGCTCCGAGCCCCAGAAGCAGGGGCTCATGACGACCTGGTCGCCGAGCACGAAGTAGTTGATGACCAGGTGGTGGCCGTCGAACTGGAAGCCCCAGGGCTCGGTGGCCGACGGGGTGCCCATCAGGGTCCAGTAGTACGCGTCCTCGTTGAAGGAGGCGGTGTTGCCGATCGCCTCGCCGGCCGCCTGGTTGATCCTGCGGATCTTCTCGGTGGTCTCCAGGCCGTCCGCGCTGAGCGCCGACTTCAGCAGAGCCGTGCCCAGCGCCTTCTGAGCGTCCGTCATGTCGGCGAGGGTGACGCCCTGACGTGCGTACGAGTCGATGTTGCTCCACAGGCGCCACTCGGTGGAGTGGACCGTGAACTGCGTCGCCGTCCTCTGGGTGTCGGTGAGCCCGGCGAGGAAGGCGTTCGCGGCGGCGATCACGGGAGCGGTGGCGACTCCCGTGGAGTGGATCGCGTACAGGTCGTCGATCCGCTTACCGTCGGTCGTGAGGCCGAAGAAGTCCTCCGTGATGGTCTGGTTGCCAGGGCCGCCCGCGCCGCCACCGGGACCACCGCTGGGGCCGCCGCTGGGCGCGCCGCTCGGTGTGGCGGAGGCGTCGGCGGTGGGGGTGGCGGTGTCGTCGGCGAGCGCGGTCCAGGCTCCGGCGCCGCCCATCGTGGCGACGGCCGCGGCGCCGCTCGCGAAGAAGACCCTCCGCATGAAGTTGCGCCGGTCCGCGTGGGCGCGGGAGTCCGTCCCGGACTGCGGAGGCGTCCCGGACTGCGCCGCGTGCTCTCCATTGTCGAGCTCGGTCATCGTCGCTGGATCCCTTCGTCGTGGGCACGTCCGTGGCGGACGGCCGGGCGCCCACGACTCTGGGGGAGGAACCTGAGGCGAACCTGAAGTGCGGCGGGGGAAAGGCCGGCGCGAGGACAACGAACCGCTCCCTTCCGGGCGCCGGGGCGGGCCGCTGTCGCGTCACCCGCGCATGGCGCGCACCTCGGTCTGACGCCTGCGAACGTATGTCGCCACCGAAGAAAGTGTCAACAATTCCGTTGACCTTCATGGTGGGTACACAGGGGCGGGGAAGAAGGTGCTGGGGATCAGGCCGAAGCGGATGCCGGAGCGGATGCCGGGTCCGGGGTCATGGCGCCTTCGGCCGGGGGCAGTTCGAGCGTGAACTCCGTACGGCCCGGGGCGCTCTCCACGCGGATGCGACCGCCGTGGGCGACGGTGACCGCCTCGACGATGGCGAGTCCGAGGCCGGAGCCGCCCTCCGTGGGGCCGCCGCGGGCGCGCGAGACATCGCCGCGTGTGAAGCGTTCGAAGACCGACGGGAGCAGGTGCTGCGGGATGCCGGGACCGTCGTCGCGGACACGGATCACGCAGGCCGCTTCCGTGGCCTCCACCGAGGCGATCACGGTCGTGCCGACGGGTGTGTGCACACGGGCGTTGGCCAACAGGTTGGCCACCACCTGGTGCAGCCGTGCCTCGTCGCCGACGACCAGGGCCGGGGCGTCCAGCAGCAGCGCCAGCTGCCAGTTGTGGGTGTCCCCGGCGGCCCGCGCGTCCCACACCGCCTCGGCGACCAGTGCCGCGAGGTCCACCTCGGCCGCGTGCAGCGGCCGGCCCTCGTCCAGCCGGGCGAGCAGCAGCAGGTCCTCTACGAGGCCGGTCATCCGGGCCGACTCGGCGGAGACCCGGCGCCAGGCCAGGGTCGGTTCGATCCGCTCGGTGCCGCGGTTCATCAGTTCCGCGTATCCGGCGATGGAGGCGAGAGGTGTACGGAGTTCATGGCTGGCGTCGGCGAGGAAGCGGCGCATGCGTTCCTCGCTGCGGCGCATCTCCTCCTCGCCGCGCTGGCGTTCGGCGAGCGAGGACTCCACGTGGTCGATCATGCGGTTGAGGGCGGCACCGACCTGGCCGGCCTCGCTGCCGGGGTCGGTGTCGCGTTCGGGGACGCGGGTCAGGGCGGTGACCTCGCCGTGGCCCAGCGGGGAGCGGGAGACCTCGACGGCGGTGGCGGCGACCCGCCCGAGGGGGCGCAGTTGGCGCCGTATGACGACCGCGCAGACGCAGCCCGCGGCGGTGAGGCCGACGGCGGCCACCACGCCCTCGACCGCGACCAGCCGGCCGATCATGTCCTGTACGTCGCCCATGGGGAGCCCGGTGAGGACGGGTACGCCGTCGCCGCCGAGGGCGGTCACACGGTAGCTGCCGAGGCCAGGGACGGTCCGGGTGTGCAGGGAGCCGTCGGTGGTGATGCCGTCGAGGGCGGCGCGCTGGACGGCAGTGAGGGTCTGCTGGCCGCCGTCGTGGGTGACGACCTCGGCGGCGAGGATGTCCCCGTACTCGTCGAACCGGGCGGCGAGCGTGCCGACGGCCTGTCCCCGTTCGTTGAGGAACCCCAGGTCCGTGTCGTCGCCGCTGCGGCGCTGGAGGCCGCCCTGGCTGCGCTCGGCGGCGTCGGTGACGCGCTGGTCCAGGTTGCCGAGCAGATAGGAGCGTTGGGCGAAGACGGTGGTGAGGGCCATCGCGGCGCAGACGGCGACGAGGGTGGCGCTGATGAAGAGCAGCAGCCGCGTGCGCAGCGAACGTCCCGACCGCGCCGTGGGCCGGGAGCCTCCGGGGAGCCGGGTCTGTCGGAGGTTCATCTCCCGTCCTCCACCGGGCGGATCGCGTACCCCACCCCGCGTACGGTGTGGATCATCGGCGCCCGCCCCTTGTCGATCTTCCGGCGCAGGCTGGAGATGTAGACCTCGACGAGGTTGCCGCCGCCGTCGAAGGAGCTGCTCCACACGTGGTCGAGGATCTGGGCCTTGCTCAGCACCTGCCGCGGGTGGCCGAGCAGCAGGCCGAGCAGGTCGAACTCCTTGGCGGTGAGCTGGATCGGCGTACCGTCGCGGCGCACTTCGCGGGTCTCCTCGCTCAGGACGAGATCACCGAGCACCAGGACGGATTCGTCGGCCCGGAGCGGTTCGGCGCCGGCCCTGCGCAGCAGTCCGCGCAGCCGCAGGACGACTTCCTCCAGGGAGAAGGGCTTGGTCACGTAGTCGTCGGCGCCCGAGGACAGTCCGTCGATGCGGTGTTCCAGCGCGTCGCGCGCGGTCAGCATGAGGACGGGCAGTCTCGGATTCTCGTACCGCAGCCTGCGCAGTACCTGGATTCCGTCGAGGTCGGGCAGCATCCCGTCGAGCACGACCGCGTGCGGGGCGCAGCCGCGGGCCGCGCGCAGGGCGCTGTGCCCGTCGGCGACCGGGTAGGGCCGCCAGCCCGCCTCGGTGACGGCCACCGACAGGAGTTCGGTGAGTGCGGGTTCGTCGTCGACGATCAGCACACGGACGCGGTCCCCACGGATCCGCTCGCCGCGGGGGCGATCCCCGTGGAGGTACTCGCCGCCGTCACGTCCGACACGGGGCCGCTCGCCACCGTCACCTCCGCCACAGGGGCGCTCGCCACCGTCGCGCACGTGAGCGTCGTCGCCGGGGACGCGGTGGCCGGCGGCACGTTCGCCGCGGGCGGGGTCGCCGGAGGCTCGTGTGGCGTGGAGACGTTCGCTTCGGGTGCCAGACATATGACGATCCTGTCCCGGTTCACTGGGAGAACCCTGTGTTCCGGCTTTGCCGCAGCCGTGCGAAAGGCCTCGTGGGAGGACACGGCGGTCCTCAACCCCGTTGGCCGAAGGGGGCATTGGCACGGCCCGGCCACAGGAATCCCTTGAGCCCCTTCGAGCGCGGCCCGCACGCTGGTCCAGACCTCACGAGGTCTCTCACGGGGAGGAAAGCCGGCGCGGCTGGGTGTGGGCGCGCGGACGTGCCGTCGCATGCGAAGGGCCGCACCCCTCCGAAGAGGAGTGCGGCCCGGCCGCCGTACCGGATCGGCTACTTGCGGATCAGGTTGCGCAGCACGTACTGCATGATGCCGCCGTTGCGGTAGTAGTCCGCCTCGCCGGGGGTGTCGATGCGGACGACCGCGTCGAACTCGACGCCGGTGTCGGTGGTGACCTTCACCGTGCGCGGGGTGGTGCCGTTGTTGAGCTCCTCGACGCCGGTGAAGGAGAAGGTCTCCTCGCCGGTGAGGCCGAGGGTCTCGGCGGTGGCGCCCTCCGGGAACTGGAGCGGCAGGACGCCCATGCCGATGAGGTTCGAGCGGTGGATGCGCTCGTACGACTCGGCGATGACGGCCTTGACGCCGAGGAGCGCGGTGCCCTTGGCGGCCCAGTCGCGGGACGAGCCGGAGCCGTACTCCTTGCCGGCCAGGATGACCAGCGGGGTGCCCTGCTCGATGTAGTTGCGCGAGGCGTCGTAGATGAACGCGACGGGCGCGCCCTCGACGGTGAAGTCGCGGGTGTAGCCGCCCTCCGTGCCCGGCGCGATCTGGTTGCGCAGGCGGATGTTGGCGAACGTGCCGCGGATCATGACCTCGTGATTGCCTCGGCGCGAGCCGTAGGAGTTGAAGTCACGACGCTCCACACCGTGCTCGGTGAGGTACTTGCCGGCCGGGGTGTCGGCCTTGATGGCGCCGGCCGGGGAGATGTGGTCGGTGGTGACCGAGTCGCCCAGCTTGGCGAGCACACGGGCACCGGCGATGTCGGTGACCGGGGACGGCTCGTGCGCCATGCCCTCGAAGTACGGGGGCTTGCGGACGTAGGTGGACTGCGGGTCCCACTCGAAGGTGTTGCCGGTCGGGATCGGCAGCGCCTGCCACTGGGCGTCGCCCGCGAAGACGTCCTGGTAGGACTTGTTGAACATGTCCTCGCCGATGGCGTTCGCCACGACGTCGTTGACCTCGGCCTCGGAGGGCCAGATGTCGGCCAGGTAGACCGGCTTGCCGTCCTGGTCGATGCCCAGCGCGTCCTTGGTGATGTCCACCTTCATGGAGCCCGCGAGCGCGTACGCGACGACCAACGGCGGGGAGGCCAGGTAGTTCATCTTGACGTCGGGGTTGATGCGGCCCTCGAAGTTCCGGTTGCCGGAGAGGACCGAGGTGACGGCGAGGTCGTGCTCGTTGACGGCCTTGGAGACCTCCTCCGGCAGCGGGCCGGAGTTGCCGATGCAGGTGGTGCAGCCGTAGCCGACGAGGTTGAAGCCGACCTTGTCGAGGTAGGGGGTGAGCCCCGCCTTGTCGAAGTAGTCGGTGACGACCTTGGAGCCGGGGGCGAGGGTGGTCTTGACCCACGGCTTGCGGGTCAGGCCCTTCTCGACCGCCTTCTTGGCCACCAGCGCGGCGGCGACCATGACGTACGGGTTCGAGGTGTTGGTGCAGGAGGTGATGGCCGCGACCGTCACCGCGCCGTGGTCGATCTCGTAGGTCGAGCCGTCGGGGGCGGTGACCGTGGTCGGACGGGTCGGTACGCCGTTGACGGTGGCCGGGGAGTCGGAGGCCGGGAAGGACTCCTTGCCCGCCTCGTCGTCCTCGTCGACGTAGTTGCGCACGTCCTGCGCGAACTGCTGCGCGGCGCCTGCCAGGACGATCCGGTCCTGCGGGCGCTTCGGGCCGGCGATCGACGGGACGACCGTCGAGAGGTCCAGCTCCAGCTTCTCGGAGAAGTCGGGCTCGGCGGCCGGGTCGAGCCAGAGGCCCTGCTCCTTGGCGTACGCCTCGACGAGCGCGAGCTGCTGCTCGCTGCGGCCGGTGAGCTTGAGGTACTTGATCGTTTCTGCGTCGATCGGGAAGATCGCGGCGGTCGAGCCGAACTCCGGCGACATGTTGCCGATGGTGGCGCGGTTGGCCAACGAGGTGGCGGCGACGCCCTCACCGTAGAACTCGACGAACTTGCCGACGACGCCGTGCTTGCGCAGCATCTCGGTGATCGTGAGCACGAGGTCGGTGGCGGTGGTGCCCGGGGTGAGCTCACCGGTCAGCTTGAAGCCGACGACGCGCGGGATGAGCATGGAGACCGGCTGGCCGAGCATCGCGGCCTCGGCCTCGATGCCGCCGACGCCCCAGCCGAGCACACCGAGGCCGTTGACCATGGTGGTGTGCGAGTCGGTGCCGACGAGGGTGTCGGGGTACGCCTGGCCGTTACGGACCATGACCGTGCGCGCCAGGTGCTCGATGTTCACCTGGTGGACGATGCCGGTGCCCGGCGGGACGACCTTGAACTCGTCGAAGGCGGTCTGGCCCCAGCGCAGGAACTGGTAGCGCTCCTTGTTGCGGCCGTACTCCAGCTCGACGTTCTGCGCGAACGCGTCGTTCGTGCCGAACTTGTCGGCGATGACGGAGTGGTCGATGACCAGCTCGGCCGGGGCCAGCGGGTTGATCTTCGCCGGGTCGCCGCCGAGCTCCTTGACGGCCTCACGCATGGTGGCGAGGTCGACGACACAGGGCACGCCGGTGAAGTCCTGCATGATCACGCGGGCGGGCGTGAACTGGATCTCCTGGCTGGGCTGCGCCTGGGAGTCCCAGTTGCCGATGGACCGGATGTGGTCGGCGGTGATGTTCGCGCCGTCCTCGGTGCGGAGCAGGTTCTCCAGCAGCACCTTCAGGCTGTACGGAAGGCGAGCCGAGCCTTCCACCTTGTCCAGCCGGAAGATCTCGTACGACTCGTCGCCCACCTGCAGCGTGCTGCGGGCGTCGAAGCTGTTCGCCGACACGACAGTCTCCTTCATTGATGTGCGCGTTCCCACCGCATCCTGCCGCCACGACGTCTTGGCCGATCCGCTAAGGTAAGGCTAAGTTAGGTAAGCCTTACTCTCGGACCCGACGACACCGTGCGGCTGCGGTGCACCTCGGCAGATATCTCGATGTCGAGATAACTCTAGTACATGGGCGCCCCCGGGTCATGCCCGGCATGCTGTCGACCTGCCGTCAGTCACTCCGGCGCGCCCGGGGCAGCGCGCGCGTGAGCCACACCAGCTCGCCGCGGTCGTCGGCCGAGACGTGGTCGCGTTCGAACCCGAGCTTTTCGAGGACACGGAACGACGGAGCGTTCAGGTGCGCACGGTCGCCCAGACCCGCCCGCGCCCGGTCGCGCCCGCGGCGGCGAGCACCTCGGCGGCCGCCTCGGTCGCATAGCCGTGCCCGTGGGCGCTCCGGAACAACTCGTACGCGATCTCGGGTTTCGCCGAGGGAGGTCCGGCCGACGAGGAGCCCGCGGTAGCCGATGAAGGCGCCCGTGTCGCGGCGGTCGACGGGCAGCAGGGCGATGCCGGTCGACGCCGCCGCGGTGAGCTGGGCCGCGATGATCTCGCGGCTCCGTTCGACCGGGAGCGGCCCGTCGCCCCGTTCCGCGAAGAGCGCGCCGTGACCCTCGGCATCGCAGTCGGACCACGGCCGCGGCGTCAGCCGGGCGGTCTCGAGGAGTGCCGGCATCGGCGGATACGCGGGCACGGCGACACCCTGTCGACGGCGCCCGGGGCGGGGAACACCGCGCTCGGGACGGGGCGGGGCAGGCGGTCGCGGGTCCGGCCCGCCCGTGCCTGGCACTGCCAGTACCAGGCACGGGCGGGCCGACCGGTGCACAGTGGGGGCATGGCGAGTACGGAGTTCGGGCGGACGGTCCGGCGCTGGAGGGACCGGGTCTCCCCCGAGGCGGCCGGGCTCCCCGTCGGCGGGCACCGGCGCGCGGCCGGACTGCGCCGCGAGGAGCTGGCCCTGCTGGCCGGGATCTCGGTCGACTATGTCACCCGCCTCGAACAGGGCCGGGCTAGCAACCCGTCGGAGCAGATCGTCGAGGCGCTCGGCCGGGCGCTGCGGCTGTCCGGCGCCGAACGCGAACACCTCTTCCATCTCGCCGGGCTGGTCCCGCCCGGACGCGGCACGGTGCCCGCCCACATCACCCCCGGCGTGCACCGGATGCTGGACCGGCTGACCACAACGCCCGTCGCGGTCTTCGACGCGGCATGGAACCTGCTGCTGGCCAACCCGCTGTACGCGGCCCTGATGGGCGACCCGTCCGGCTGGCGCGGCAACGAGCGCAACGCGGTGTGGCGCAACCTCGTGGGCCCGGGCACCCACGTCCGCCACACCCCCGAGGCACGGCGCGAGTTCGAGACCACCGTGGTCGCCGACCTGCGCGCGACCGCGCGCAGGTATCCGACGGACCAGCGGCTGCGGCGCCTGATCGAGGATCTGCGCGCGAACAGCGACCGGTTCGACGAGCTGTGGAAGTCCGAGGCCGTGGGCCACCACAAGGCCTCGCGCAAGACCATCGACCATCCGCAGCTGGGCCCCCTGACGCTCGACTGCGACGTGCTCAGCGTCGCGGGCAGCGACCTGCACGTCATGGTCTACACGGCCGAGCCGGGAACGCGGGACGCCGAACAGGTCGCCCTCCTCGGGGTCATCGGCACCCAGATGCTCGTGGAGCGCGGGGCGGCCGAACGAGGCTGAACACGTCGGGAGTTCGCAGGCAACCATCGCCCGCTTCGGGGTACTGGGGACGGGACGCGCCACAGTCGGCGCCACGAAACGACAGAAATGCCGTGAACCGCCCCAAGGGGGACCAACCATGCCGCTCACGTTCCGCAAGAGCTTCCGCATCCTTCCCGGGGTGCGGCTGAACATCAACCGGCGCTCGTGGTCGATCACCACGGGCGGCCGGCACGGGCCGCACCACACCCGCAACAGCAGTGGACGCCGCACCACGTCGATGGATCTGCCGGGCCCCTTCGGCTGGCGGCGCACGACGCGCCGGCGGGAGCGCTGAGCGAACTCGCCGTGCCGCCACGGCGCCGCACCCGAACTCCCCTGTGGGTGCGGTGTGCTGTAGGCCACTACTCGGACGGGTGCGCTCCGTTTCTCTTTATCTCACATCAGATATACGGTCGCGCCATGGCAGACGACTACCTCGTACGCATCGGCAAGCTCATCCGTGACGCCCGGCAACACCGGGGCTGGACACAGTCGCAGCTCGCCGAGGCACTCGGCACAAGTCAGAGCGCCGTCAATCGCATCGAGCGCGGCAACCAAAACATCAGCCTTGAGATGATCGCCCGAATCGGTGAAGCCCTGGACAGCGAAATCGTCTCTCTGGGCTACGCGGGTCCGATGCATCTGCGCGTGGTCGGCGGACGTCGTCTGTCCGGCTCGATCGATGTCAAGACCAGTAAGAACGCGTGCGTCGCACTGCTGTGCGCGACGCTCCTGAACAAGGGGCGCACGGTGCTGCGCCGGGTGGCCCGGATCGAAGAGGTCTACCGCCTTCTGGAGGTGCTCGGTTCGATCGGCGTCCGCACCCGCTGGATCAACGACGGGGTCGACCTCGAGATCGTGCCCCCGAGCGAGCTGGACATGGAGGCGATCGACGCCGAGGCCGCCCGCCGGACGCGGTCGATCATCATGTTCCTCGGCCCGCTGCTGCACCGCATGGACACCTTCAAGCTGCCGTACGCGGGCGGTTGCGACCTCGGCACCAGGACCATCGAGCCACACATGATCGCGCTGCGGCGGTTCGGGCTCGACATCGCCGCCACCGAGGGCCTCTACCACGCCCAGGTCGACCGGGCCGTCTCCCCCGGCCGGCCCATCGTGCTGACCGAGCGCGGGGACACCGTCACCGAGAACGCGCTGCTCGCCGCCGCCCGCCACGACGGCGTGACCGTCATCCGCAACGCCTCCTCCAACTACATGGTCCAGGACCTGTGCTTCTTCCTGGAGGCACTCGGCGTACGGGTGGAGGGCGTCGGCACGACCACACTCACCGTCCACGGCGTGCCGAACATCGACGTGGACGTGGACTACTCGCCCTCCGAGGACCCGGTCGAGGCGATGAGCCTGCTCGCCGCCGCGGTGGTCACCGAGTCGGAGCTGACGGTGCGCCGGGTGCCGATCGAGTTCCTGGAGATCGAGCTCGCGGTACTGGAGGAGATGGGCCTCGACCACGACCGCACCCCGGAGTACTTCGCCGACAACGGCCGAACGCGACTGGTGGACCTGACGGTACGGCCCTCCAAGCTGGAGGCGCCGATCGACAAGATCCACCCGATGCCGTTCCCGGGCCTGAACATCGACAACGTGCCGTTCTTCGCGGCCATCGCGGCCTCCGCGCAGGGCAAGACCCTCATCCACGACTGGGTCTACGACAACCGGGCCATCTACCTGACCGACCTCAACCGGCTCGGCGGCCGACTGCAACTGCTCGACCCGCACCGCGTGCTGGTCGAAGGCCCGACCCGCTGGCGCGCCGCCGAGATGATGTGCCCGCCCGCGCTGCGCCCCGCCGTGGTCGTGCTCCTGGCGATGATGGCGGCCGACGGCACGTCCGTGCTGCGCAATGTGTACGTCATCAACCGCGGCTACGAGGACCTGGCCGAGCGGCTCAACTCGATCGGAGCGCAGATCGAGACGTTCCGGGACATCTAGGACGAACGGAAGGTGATGGGGCTCACCGTGGGGAGGACTTCGCGTCGTCCTTTGGCGAGCCCACCGTGTGCCGTCCCGTCCGGCCCGTGCGCCGGCTCAGCCCTCCATGAGGGTGATGTCCTGCTGCTGGAGCGCGTGGAACAGCGGCAGCGGCAGACCGCCCAGGGCGGGGCTCAGTTCCATCAGGGTGGCCTCGACATGGGCGGCGCCCGGTGCGAGGGTGCCGGGTGTGCGCTTCTCCGAGTTGGTCCAGCGGTGCTCCGCGCCGTCGCAGACCGCCGCGCTGCCGCCGATGCCGTAGCGGATCCGGGGGTCGCCCTGCGACACCGACGAGGAGACCAGCACCGGCCCCGTACCGCTCAGACAGCGGTAGGTGCCGGAGAGGGTGACGGTTCCGTCGGCGGCGAGGTGACCGGTCGGGTCGACGGTGACCGTCTCGGACGGGTCCGACAGGGCGCCGACGGACACGGCGACGGCGGACGGGGCGAACAGCAGCAGGAGCACGGCGCCGGTGGCCGCGCCGGAGACCTGGCGCAAGGGCATGAGGTACCTCCTGGAACGTGGCGGGCTCCAGAGGTACCGGGCGCACAGGCCCGAGGCGGTGATCCTCACCCCTTTGGTGGCGAGTCCGGTATACGGCGAGTTCGGTGAACGGCGGGTCCGGTCCAGGCGCGTACCGTCCATGGCGGGTCCGGTCCGTCGCGGGTCGAGTCCGTGCGTCATGGGAACGTTCGAGAGTTGTCCGCGTGTTGTCACGCTTCTCGACCGGCGGTTCCGATGAGTTCGCCGCGGGAGCATGGTCTTACCTATGCGAGGCGGCGACAGTGCCGTCGACACTCATCGCATCCGACGTGGAGGTGCGTCATGTGTTCCCACCAAACTCTGTGCCCGTCCGCGGACTCCAAGGCTCCGCACATCGTGTCGGCCCACCCCGAGCAGGGCTGGAGCCTGCTGTGCAACGGCGCGATCGTCTTCGACGACAGCGGTGAACTGCTCCCCGACGGCAGCGTGGTCGCTCCGCACCGGGTGTTCGCCGAGCGGCTGGCCGTCGCCGCCTAGTCCCTCCGGGAGTTCCGGGAGCGGGGTGCTACGGCAGCACCGCGAAACCGTCGAGTTCGACCAGGGCCTGTTCGTCCCAGAGGCGGGCGGCGCCGACGACGGCCATCGCGGGATAGTCCCGTCCCACCAACCGCCGCCAGACGCGGCCTAGTTCGGGGGCCCGCGCACGGTAGTCCGCGACATCGGTGGCGTAGACCGTGACCCGCGCGAGGTCGGCCGGGGTGCCGCCCGCGGCCCGCAACGCCGTCAGCAGATTGGTCAGCGCCTTCTCGAACTGCTCCGGGAGGGTCTCGCCGACCACCTTCCCGTCCGTGTCCAGCGCGGTCTGGCCCGCCAGGAAGACCACGCGGGTGCCGGTGGCGACGACGGCGTGCGAGAAGCCGGTGGGCGGGGAGAGTTCGGGCGGGTTGACGCGCTCGGTGCTCACTGGACCTCCAGGCTCTCGACGCTCACGGGGCCTCCACCGACGCGTACAGCTCCTTGGCGATGACCGCCCGCTGGACCTCGCTGGCGCCTTCGTAGATACGGGGCGCGCGGACCTCCCGGTAGAGGTGTTCGAGGAGATGGCCGCGGCGCAGGGCACGGGCGCCGTGCAGTTGGACGGCCGCGTCGACCACGTACTGGGCCGTCTCCGTCGCCAGCAGCTTCGCCATCGCCGCGCGCCGGGGCACGTCCGGGGCCCCTTCGTCGTACGCCGCCGCCGCCGCGTAGACCATCAGGCGGGCCGCCTCCGTACGCAGCGCCATCTCGGCGACCTGGTGAGCCACCGTCTGCAGGTCCTTCAGCCTGCCGCCGAACGCCTCACGCCCGGCCGTGTGCGTGAGCGTCGCCGCGAGGGCCGCCTCCGCCATGCCGACCGCGAAGGCACCCACGCTCGGGCGGAAGAGGTTGAGGGTGTGCATCGCGACCCGGAAACCGCGGTCGGGCTCGCCGAGCACGTCGTCCGCCGTCACCGGTACGGCGTCGAAGGCGAGGGCGCCGATGGGGTGCGGGGAGAGCATGTCGAGCGGGGTGCCGGTGAGGCCCGGCCGGTCGGCGGGCACCAGGAAGGCGGTGACGCCACGGGCTCCGGCGCCCTGGGTGGTCCGCGCGAAGACGGTGTAGAAGTCCGCCTCGGGCGCGTTGGAGATCCAGCACTTCTCCCCACTGAGCCGCCAGCTCCCCGAGCCGTCACGTTCGGCAACGGGCGACTCCTGCGCCTCGACAACGGAGGACACGGGGTCGGCGGACAAGGAACCGGGATCCGCGGGCAAGGTGCCGGGGCCCGTGAGCGAGGCACTGGGACCCGTGGGCGAGGCACTGGGGCCCGCGGGCAAGGTGCCCGGGCCCGCGGGCAAGGTGCCGGGGGCCGTGGGCAAGGTGCCGGGGGCCGTGGGCAAGGTGCCGGGGGCCGTGGGCAAGGTGCCGGGGGCCGCTGGCGCGACTACGGAGCCCGCAGGCACGGCTCGGGGGGCTCCGGGCGCCGCTCCAGAGGCCGCGGACGAGGCCCCGTGGGCCGCGGGTGCGGCTTCGCCGGGCGCCGGTGCGGAAGCAGGCGCCCCCGGGGCGTCCCGGTCCGCGCGGAGCGCCAGCGCCGCCGCGTCCGAGCCCGCGCCCGGCTCGCTGAGCGCGAACGCGGCCACCGCGCTGCCGTCCGCGACCCGGGGCAGCCAGCGCTCGCGCTGTGCCCGGGTGCCGTACGCGTGCACCGGATGCGCACCGAGGCCCTGCAGGGCGAGCGCCGTCTCGGCCTCGGTGCAACCGCGCGCCAAGGACTCCCGCATCAGGCACAGATCGAGCGCGCCCGAGGTGAACAGGCGGGCGAGCAGCCCGAGCCGGCCCAACTCGGCGACAAGAGCACGGTTGACGTGACCCGGCTCGCCCTTCTCCGCCAGCGGGCGCAACCGCTCCTCGGCCAGCGCACGCAGCTCGGCACACCAGGCGGTCTGTGCCGGATCGAGCGAGAATGCGGTCATTGCCGGTTCCCTCTCCGCCGTCGGACTGCGGGACCCCAGGCTATCGCGAGACGTTGACTGTCGTCACCAACACGATACGCTCCTTGTGCGAGACGCGAGCCGAGAGCACCGAGAGCCGAGCACCGAGAACACCGAGAGCCACGAGCTGAGCGCTGCGAGCCCACCACGACAAGGGGGCGAACCTCCATGGACGGCGACACCCTGGAGCCGACGACCTCGGCCCACGTCGACACCTTCGCCCGCGACCACCTCCCGCCCCCCGAGCAGTGGCCCGAACTCTCCTTCGACCTGCCCGAGCTGCACTACCCCGAACGGCTGAACTGCGCCACCGAACTCCTCGGCGGCAAGCCACCGCAGCGCCCCGCCTTCCGCACGCCGTCCGGCGATCTGTGGACATACGGGCACCTCCTCGCCCGGGTGGACCGGATCGCCCACGTCCTGACCACCGAACTGGGCGTCGTACCCGGCAACCGGGTGCTGCTGCGCGGCCCCACCACACCCTGGCTCGCCGCGTGCTGGCTGGCGGTCCTGAAGGCGGGCGGGGTCGCCGTCACGGTGCTCGCCCAGCAGCGCTCGCACGAGCTGACCACCATGTGCGCCATCGCCCACGTCACCCACGCGCTGTGCGACGTACGGTCGGTCGACGACCTGGCGAAGGCGGAGATCCCGGGGCTGCGGATCACGACGTACGGCGGGGACGCGCCCGACGACCTGCTGCTGCGCATCACGGGCGCCCCGGACGAACCGTTCACGGCGGTCGACACGGCCGCCGACGACGTCGCGCTGATCGCGTTCACCTCCGGCACCACCGGCCGCCCCAAGGGCTGTGTGCACTTCCACCGCGATGTGCTGGCCATAGCGGACACCTTCTCGAAGCACGTGCTGCGGCCGCACGAGGACGACGTCTTCACCGGCAGTCCCCCGCTGGGCTTCACCTTCGGGCTCGGCGGCCTCGTCGTCTTCCCGATGCGCGCAGGAGCCTGCTCCCTGCTGCTCGAACAGGCGGGCCCCAAGCAGCTGTTGCCCGCGATCACCGAGCACCGCGTCTCGGTGCTGTTCACCGCACCGACCGCCTACCGGGCGATGCTGGCGGAACTGGACGAGCACGACACGGCCTCGCTGCGGCGCTGTGTGTCCGCGGGCGAGAACCTGCCCGCCGCGACCTGGCGGGCCTGGCACAACCGCACCGGACTGCGCATCATCAACGGCATCGGCGCCACCGAGCTGCTGCACATCTTCATCTCCGCGGCCGACGAGCACATCCGCCCCGGGACGACGGGCGTCCCCGTACCGGGATGGCAGGCGCGGGTGGTCGACACCGAGGGGACGCCGGTGCCGGACGGCGAGCCCGGACTGCTCGCGGTGCGCGGCCCGGTGGGGTGTCGCTATCTCGCCGACCCACGGCAGCGGGAGTACGTGCGCGGCGGCTGGAACATCACCGGCGACACCTATGTGCGCGACCCCGACGGCTACTTCCGCTATGTCGCCCGCGCCGACGACATGATCGTCTCGGCGGGGTACAACATCGCCGGGCCCGAGGTCGAGGACGCCCTGCTGCGCCACCCGGACGTGGTCGAGACGGCGGTCGTGGGGCGGCCCGACGAGGCGCGCGGGCAGGTGGTGGTGGCGTACGCGGTCCTCAGAGAGGGGGCACGCAAGGACGCCGAGCCGCTGCGCGCCTTCCTCAAGTCCGAGCTGGCGCCGTACAAATGTCCTCGCGAGTTCGTCTTCCTGGACTCGCTGCCGCGCACGGCGACGGGAAAGCTGCAACGCTTCCGGCTGCGCGCGCACGCCGCGCCGGCGAGCGGGGAGACCCTGTCGCCGCCCGCGCCGGAGGGTGAGTTGTCCACCGGCGGCGGCCCCAAGTGATCTTCGCGCACTAGAGTGATCAACGTGTCAGAGCAGCACGCCCCCCGGTCCCTCATCGTCACGTTCTACGGCGCGTACGGCCGTTTCATGCCCGGCCCCGTGCCGGTGGCCGAGTTGATCCGGCTCCTCGCCGCGGTCGGCGTCGACGCGCCCTCCGTACGCTCGTCGGTGTCCCGGCTCAAGCGCCGCGGACTGCTCGAACCGGCCCGGACGGCGGCGGGCGGCGCGGGGTACGCGCTGTCGCCCGACGCCCGCCAACTGCTGGAGGACGGCGACCGGCGGGTGTACGCGACGGCGCCCCCCGAGGACGAGGGCTGGGTGCTCGCCGTCTTCTCCGTGCCGGAGTCCGAGCGGCAGAAGCGGCACGTACTGCGCTCACGCCTCGCCGGTCTCGGCTTCGGGACGGCGGCCCCCGGCGTCTGGCTCGCCCCCGCGCGGCTCTACGAGGAGACCCGGCACACCCTGGCGCGACTGCGGCTGGACCCTTACGTGGAGCTGTTCCGCGGGGAGCACCTGGGCTTCGCGGCGACGGCGGACGCGGTCGCGCGCTGGTGGGACCTGGCGGCGATCGCCAAGCAGCACGAGGCCTTCCTCGACCAGCACGCGACCGTGCTGCGCGACTGGCGGCGGCGCGCGGACACCCCGCCCGAGGAGGCGTACCGCGACTATCTGCTCGCCCTGGACACCTGGCGCCACCTCCCGTACACCGACCCGGGGCTGCCCTCCGCGCTGCTGCCCGAGGACTGGCCGGGCGTCCGCTCGGCCGCCGTGTTCCGGGCGCTGCACGAGCGGCTGCGGGACACGGGGGCGCGCTTCACCGAACCCACCGGCGTGTGACCTCGGTTACATCATGAGGCGCTAAGGGAACCCTCAGCCTCCTCCGTCCCTCTTCTCATGTTTCTTACCTAGCGTCGTGAGCCGCACGCCAGGACAGGAAGAGGACCGCACGTATGACCACCACGGCAAGGGCTCAGGGAGCCACCGTCTGGCTCACGGGCCTGCCGAGCGCGGGCAAGACGACCATCGCCCGGATACTCGGGACCCGTCTGAAGGCGGAGGGACACCGGGTGGAGGTGCTCGACGGCGACGAGGTCCGCCGGTTCCTCTCCGCGGGTCTCGGCTTCTCGCGCGAGGACCGCAACACCAACGTGCAGCGCATCGGCCTGGTCGCCGAGGTGCTCGCGCGCAATGGCGTCCTCGCCGTGGTGCCCGTCATCGCGCCGTACGCCGACAGCCGCGACGCCGTCCGGGAGCGGCACGAGGCGAGCGGGACGCCGTACATCGAGGTGCATGTCGCCACCCCTGTCGAGGTGTGCAGCGAGCGCGATGTGAAGGGGCTGTACGCCCGGCAGGCCGCGGGCCGACTGACCGGGCTCACCGGCGTCGACGACCCCTACGAGCCGCCGCTGGACCCGGCGCTCACGCTGGATACGCATCTGCAGACCCCGGAGGAGTCCGCGGACTCGGTGCACGCGGTGCTCGCGGCGAGGGGGCTCGTATGACCTCCGCGACGGTCGAACAGGCCTTCACCCTGTCGCACTTGGATGCCCTGGAGTCGGAGGCCGTCCACATCTTCCGTGAGGTCGCGGGCGAGTTCGAACGGCCGGTGATCCTCTTCTCCGGCGGCAA
>NZ_JBVKBU010000016.1:0-252701 GCF_055638955.1 Streptomyces sp. NPDC111507
GCCGGTTTGTTCGCAGCCGGTGAGGAAGACCTCGGCGAGGGTGGAGCGGTGGACGTATTCGCGGGGGACGGTGGTGGTGAGGCGGGGCATGGGGGTGGGGGCTGATGTTGCTGCTGGGCCTGTTGCCGTTCCCGTTGCTGTTGCTGTTGCTGTTGCTGTTGCTGTTGCTGTGGTGGCGGGGGTGGGGTGGTTGTCCTGGTGGACGGTGAGCAGGGTCATGGGGGTCTCCGTGGTGCTGTGGGAGGTGCCGGGATGGACCGTGCAGGGTCATAAGATACGAACCTACCGGTTTTCTTTTCAAGGGCGGGCGGGGAATTTCGCGGAGGTGGGCCGGGGGTCGGGTGGGGGAGTCTGGCGGGGGTGTGCGGGGTGCATATTCACTGTTCCGCTGTGGGGATCTTTGCTGGGCAAGCGGGGGTTTTGATTCCGTTCTGCGGGTGTCTTCCGGGGGTTGGGGGTGGTGTGCGAGGCTCGGGGTCGGGTGGTTGTGGGGGTGTGCTGGGGTCTCTTGTGTGGGTCTCGGGTGAGGCTATAGTGAAACCGGCCGAGCGGTTTTGTTTTGCGAGTGGTTCTCTGGCGGGTGTCGGTGGTGCCGGGGGGACGGTTTCCGGGATGCGGATGGCCCGGGCCGGCACCCGGACGCACACGGCCCGGGGTCCTCTTTCGGGGTGAGGGGTGCGGGCCGTTCGCATGGCGTCGCAGCCCGACGGCCGGTACCTCGGCGGGTGACAGGCGTGTGGTGCGTGCGCATTCGGCCTTGTCTTCCTGGGACGCCTCACCAGGAAGGACGCAGCGACGGTCGCAATCAACTACCGCGTCAGCGCGGCGGACGCCGAACAACTGGTTGCGGAGCTGGAGAAGAACCGGTAGTTGACGTCTGATCGAGGCAACTGACGCTCACTCGCCGCTGGCTACTTGCCCCTGAAAGGGGTTTGGCCTCGTGGCGATGCTGGTGTGGAGAGGCGGCGACGTGCCGTCCGCTTGCGGGTGGCCTCTGTGGAGAAGCAGGGCTGGGGCCGAAGGAAGCATGGAACGTCAGCAAATCGACTCTCTGGTGAGTAGACGACCCGATCGTCCCAACTCCCCAGGCCGGCCCGTCACGTTGGTGTCATGAGCACGCATCAGCCCAGCCCGGGGAGGGGCCCGCGGTGCTCGGCAAGGATGCGCCTGGAGGCCTCAGGTGGTGGCCTGCTCGTGTGCCGGGCTGAGGTAGTGCACGGTGGTCTGTTCGGCGTGCGGGATGAGCAGGCCCTGCAACTCCTCGGCTGCGACCTTGAGAAGGTCGCCGTCACGCGTGGCGTGGAGGGTTTCGAGGACGAAGGTGACGTGGGTGGAGTCCTTGGTGACGCGGGTGCGGTGGGCGTCGCGGTGGTTCCAGTGGCGGGTCAGGACGCCAGTGGTGTCGGCGTAGATGATCTCGCCAGGCTTGGGGTTCTCGGTGGTGTCGGGTTCGCCGAGCGGGGTGAAGGTCTCGGTGCCGTCTGCGTGGCGGATGTCGATGTCGCCGGTGACGTGGTCGAGGTCGAAGGCGCCGGCGGGCAGACCGTGGCGGACGGAGACGGCGTTGTAGGAGTCGACGGCCGGGTTGATACGCGGCAGGGACCCCTTCTTCGCGAGGCGGCGGCCGAGCGCGTCGACGCTGGGGCGGATGCGGCGGGGGTTGGTGCCGAAGGCGCGGTAGGCGGTGTGCCACGCCTCGATACGGGGGTCGTCCTCGTTGGCGGGCTGCCAGGCGCCGTCGGCAAGTTGCTGCTCCAGGTCCTCCATGGCGGCGGTGGTGTGGGGCCAGGATTCATGGCTACGCAGGCCGGTCGCGGTGACCAGGGCGACAAGGGTGTCGGGGAAGGCGTCGGCGACGGCGGGGCTGAGGCGGAAGACGGTCATGAGCGGGGTTCCGTTCCTGTGTGCGTGTGGATGGGCGCGGGTCAGGGCTGCCAGGGTCCGATGCGGTCCAGGCGGCGACGCTGCTGGAGGGCGGTGGGTACGTCGAGGCCCTGGCCGCGCGCGGTGAGGTGGTCGGCGACGGCGGTGCGGTGCTCGACGGGCTTGTGGTCGTCGTACTTGAACTTGGCCACCACGTCGGTGACTTCGAGGCGCAGGCCGCGGATGCCGGGCAGCATCCGGCCATACGGCGGCTGGTCGACGGCGACGGGGGCGTGGTCGCCGTCGGGCTGGAAGTGGGCGAGTTGGCGGCGCAGCAGCTCGGCCTTGGCCTCGGGGTCGTCGATGATGTGGGCGCGGCAGGTGAACTGGACGGCCGTGTAGTAGCTGGTGGGGACGCCGTCGGTGGGCGGGGTGCCGGCTGTGGCGCGCCATGGGCCGGGGATGAATGCGTAGTCGCCGAAGACGGTGAGCAGGACATTCGGGTCGTGGTCGATCGACTTCCAGGCCGGGTTGGGACGGGCGAGGTGGACCAGGAGGTGGTCGCCGTCACTGGTGAAGTGGGTGGGGACGGCGACGGGCGGGTGATCGGGCAGGCCGTTGGCGCTCAGGATTCCGAAGTCGTGTCCATCGGCGATCCAACTCTGCCATTCGGCTTCGTCCAGGCTGGTGTCCCAGGGCTGGATGAACATGCTGTGCTCCTTGCGTAGTTGGCGGAGGTGGGGGAGGGAGGGGAGGGGGGCTCAGGCGAGAGCGAGGAGGCTGACGGCGACGGCGGCGGTGCCCAGCCCGACGAGCTGGGCGCGACGGATGCGTTCGGCGAGCAGGCTGCGGGCGAGCAGGACGGTGCCGGCCGGGTAGAGAGCGGTGATCATGGCGACGACGGTGAGGTCCCCGCTGCGGGCGGCGAGAAGGAACAGCAGGTTCGCCATGGAGTCCAGCACGCCGGCGGCTGTCGACATCGCGTACGCGGGGCGCTCGGAGCCGAGCCTGCGGTACATGAGGCCGGCCGCGGCCAGGGTGACGGTACAGGAGACCGCCCGGCCGATGATCAGCGGGGCCGCGCCGCTGTCGGAGGGTGCCTGGTGCAGGAAGATCAGCTGGAGGGCGATGGCACCGCCCGCGCCGAAGGCCAACAGTAGCGCGGTGCGCGACGGGCGTGCCGACCCGGAGCCATGTCCGGCGCTGACCAGGACCACCGCGACCAGCGCGAGCGGCAGGCCCACCAGCCCGGCGGCGCCGAGGTGCTCGCCCTGCAGTAGGCCCACGCCCACGGGCAGCACGGCGGACACGAGGGCGGTGACGGGCGAGAGTACGTTCATCGGGCCTATCGCCAGGGTGCGGTAGAGCAGGGCGAATGCGGCGGCCGAGGCGATGCCGGACGCGGCGCCCCAGCCGAGGGCGCCGACGCTGAACGAGGCGCCGAGGAACGGCCACAGCAGCAGCTCGACCGCGAGCGAGGCCGGGGCCGCGATCATCACGGTACGCAGCACATGAGCCTTACGTGCCCCCAGACCGCCGAGGAAATCGGCGCATCCGTAGGCGAGTGAGCTGCCCAGGGCCAGCAGCAGAGCGATCACGGTACATCCCTTACGATTCGATGGAACGACTAAACGGTACAACAAACCGACTGAGGTGTGTCAACCAAATGACCGGGCGGTGCACTACAGTGATCCACTGGCGAGGATGGTGATCGGATGGCCGAGACAGAGGCAGCCCTGCGGACGCTCGCGCACAACGTCAGGACGGCCCGCACCCGCGCGGGCCTGTCCCTGGACGAACTCGGCCGTCGCGCCAAGGTCAGCAAGGGGGCTCTCGTCGGGTTGGAGAAGGCGCAGGGCAACCCGAACTTCGCCACCCTCGTCCGGCTGGCCGACACCCTCGGCGTCTCGGTGTCCGCTCTGCTGGAGGGGCCGTCCGAAGGTCGCGTCCGCGTCGTGGCCGCCGATGCCGTGATGCCGTTGTGGACCGGTGTGCAGGGCAGCGAGGCCCGGCTCATGCTGACGACCTCGGGCCCGGCGCCGGTCGAGGTCTGGCGCTGGAAACTGGAACCGGGCGAGGAGTACCCCAGCCACCCCCACCAGGCCGGAGTCGTGGAAACCGTCAGCGTCACCGCCGGCCGGATGACCCTGATCGTCGACGGCGCCGAGCACACCGTTGAAGTCGGGCAGACCGCCACCTTCGACGGTGACGCCCCCCACACCTACCGCGGCGCCGGCACCGAACCCTGCCACCTGATCATGACGGTCCACCTGCCGCCCGGTCCGGTTTCCACATCCTGAGCCGACGGCACCGGGGGAGGCCGCAGCGGCGCCGTCCCCTTCGTCCCGGCCGCCGGCAGGGCGTCTACGATCATCTGACCGCCGACGGCTACGAGGTCACCGTCGTGCAGAATCCGACCCTGTCACTGGCCGGCGACATCGGCGCGACGCACCAGATCCTCGACGACCTCGACGGCCCTGCCGGTGCTGGTCGGCCACTCCTACGATGGCGTCGTCATCACCGAAGCGGGCAACCACCCGAACGTCGCCGGGCCTGCCTACATCGCGGCGTTCGCGCCCGACAAGGGCGATCCGTCAATTCCCTGATCGCCGACCCGCCGCCCGGTGCGCAGGTTCCGCCGATCCTGCCGCCCAAGGACGGGTTCCTGTTCCTGGACAGGGGCAAGTTCGCGGCGTCGTTCGCCGCCGACGTGCCCGCGGCGGTGGCCGCCTTCATGGCCGATTCGCAGGTGCCGTGGGGCGTGGACGCGCTCGGCGGGACGGTGTCGGAACCGGCCTGGCGGACCAAGCCCTCGTGGTACCTGGTCGCCACCGATGACCACATGATCCCGCCGCCCGCCCAGCGAGTCATGTCCGAGCGGGCGGGGTCGACCGTCACCGAGACCCCGGGCAGCCACGCCGTCTACGTGTCCAACGCCGCGGCCGTGGTGGCCGTCATCAACCAGGCGGCCCATGCGGCCTCCGCCCGCTGGCGGAGGTGTCGCATCCCGCGTCGCCGCTCAGTCCGTCTCGCCCGGTTTCTCCGGCCGGGCGGCACTTCACTTTCCGCCGCCGGTGAGCAGCGCAGGGCTGACGAGGTGCCAGCGCGGCGGCCCGACGGAGACGAGGAGCGCCGCACCTGGCACCTCGCACACGCGGCGGTCGAGCCGGACGAGCAGATCGCCGAGCTGCTGGCTCAACTGGCCCGCCAGGCGCGCGGACGCGGCGACGCCGTCGGTGCGGTCGCCGCCTTCACCCGAGCGGCCGCTCTCAGAGCCTGTCGGGTGGCCAGTTGATTACGCCGAGCATGGGCCGCTGACGGCCTCGGAGTTGTCACACTGGCACACACCACGTGATCATTCCGGGGCCGTCGCCGTGCCTGGGCAGATCGCAACCGTCACGCGTCTCGCATGACCAGGCACCCCGACACGTTTTCAGAGGAAGACGCGCGCCAGCTCCAGCCACTTCTGAGCGTCCTCGCCGGTCGCCGTCATGTTGGTCTCGGACCAGGGGCGACGCCGGGTGACACACAGGCAGAAGTCGAGAGCGCCGCCCTGTACCCGTTGCGCGGCAGCCTCGGGGCCCCACACCCAGGTCCGTCCGTCAGGTGCTGTCAACTCGACGCGGAAGGGGTCCGCCGGCTCAGGCAGTCCGACGGCGGCGAAGGACAGCGCCCGTCCCAACACCCCCAGCGACGCCACGTGCTGCAGTCGATCCGTCGGGCGGTGCGCCACGCCCACAGCATCGAAGACGTCCTGCCCGTGTGCCCAGGTTTCCATCAGACGAAGGGGCACCATCAGGGCCGGGGTCACCTTCGACATGTACCAGGGGAATGCGTGGTCCCATGGCGTGTCGCGCAGTGCCGCCGCCAGTTCCGCTCGACCGGCCCGCCACTCGTCCAGGAGTACCGACCGCGGTTTGGCCGCTCCCGCGGCGGCGGCCTTGTCTGCGTACCCGCTGCCTTCGGCTTCCGCCCGCCTGAGCTCGGCGCCGAACGCGTCCGGAGTGCGTAAGGCGCTGAGTGCGTTCGCGTCCGCCCACGCGAGGTGGGCTATCTGGTGGGCGACCGTCCAGCCCGGTGCCGGTGTCGGTATGGACCAGTCGTCCACTGCCCTGACCAGGACGTCGAGCTCGTCGCCCTCAGCCACCAGGGCGGACAGGACACCGGCGTCATCTACATCGGGGACGGCGAGGTTGTAGTTCAACATGTGCGCCATGGTGCCACTCCTTCCTGATCAACGGCGGAGACGAAGCGTGCGGGCAGACTCCGATGTCGCCGGAGTCTGCCCACTCGGTGGTGAGGCCCGAGGCGCCACGGGACCATCGCGCTTCCTCGACGGCGGCGCAGAGCGTGTCGGGCTGGCTGGTCATGCGAGACGCGTGACGGTTGCGATCTGCCCTCCAGGCACGGCGACGGCCCCGGAATGATCACGTGGTGTGTGCCAGTGTGACAACTCCGAGGCCATCAGCGGTCCATGCTGTCCGTTCAGCCCGACCGATGAGATGTGGGAGGTCATCCGGCCGCTCTTTCCCGTGCGTAACCTGCGGAAAGGCGGCGGGGTGCGTAAGTACGGAGACCGATTGGTGCTCGACTCGATCTTCCACGTACTGCGCTCGGGCTGCCAGTGGCGGATGCTCCCGCGCGACCCGATGCCTTGGGACGCGGCGCACCGCTGGTTCACCAAGTGGCGCCGGGACGGCAGCTGGGACCGCATCCAGGATGAGCTACGCCGCCAGCTCCGGATCGGGGCCGGACGCGACCCTGAGTCGTCGACCGCCGTGATCGACGCCCAGTCGATCAAGACCAGCGAGGGCGGCGAGGCGCGTGGATTCGATGCGGGGAAGCGAACGACAGGGCGGAAGAGACACGTGATCGTCGACACGATGGGCCTGCTGCTGGTCGTCGCGGTCACTTCCGTGTCCGTGCAGGACCGCGCGGGAGGCCGCACCGTCCTGGCCCGGCTCGCGGCTGCCTTCCGCACGGTCAGCCTGGTGTGAGCCGACGGCGGATAGACCAACTCCGTTGATTCCACACTGCTTTCATGGGCCCGCGACGCGTTGGGCATCGTCGTGGAGATAGTGAAGCGGACCGATGATGTCGGGGGCTTCAAGGTCCTGCCCCGTCACTGGGTGGTGGATCGAAGTTTCGGCTGGCTGGTCCGAAACCGTCGGCTGGCCCGCGACTACGAACGGCTGACCGCGACCTCCGAGGCCATGATCAAGGTCGCGATGATCCGCCTGAGGCTCGTCCGGCTCGCCGGGCAGTCATCGCGGTGGAGCTATGAATCCCACCGCAAGACCGCGCGAACCAAGACCACCGAAGACCTCATCGTGGCGTAATCAACCGGCCACCCGACAGGCTCTCAGCCCGGACAGGCGCGACCGGAGCCGCAGGGCCGCTGCAGCCACCTACCTCGGCACGGACGCGACCGGAAACCTGCTCGACGTGCCGAGGCTCCTGGAAGCGTGCCGGCCGACCCACGACGCCGATGCGACCTCGTGGGCAACGGCGCTCGCGGCGGTACACCACCTCCTGCTCAGCGGCGTCGGGGACGTCGACTCCGCGTACCGTCTGCTGATCAAGGCCGTCGACACCGGACTGAGCCGGGGGACACACCGCACGACGTCCTTCAGGAGGGCCTGTACACGCTGGCGTGGATCAGCTTCTTCGGCGCCTGCGCGGAACTCCGGGAACCCCTCGAACGAGCCGTCACGCGTCTGACTTCCCGCGTCTCGGAATCGTTGGCGTTGCTGATGAGTTGTCTCGGCGATCCGGTCCATACGTAGCTCCCTCACCTGCGCCGACTCGACGACGCGGTCGGCGGACTCGCGGCGGCGGACTCCGTCGAGATGATCCGGATCGGCATGGCCGGCCAGTACGGCTGCGAATCCGGGGAGCGGGAGCAGCTCGCCCACCTCAGTGAGGAAGACCTGCGGCTCAGCCGCCGGCACGGCTACCACCTCCTCGCCCAGACGTTCCTCCACCATCAAGCGCTGCTCGCAGCGACACGCGGAGACACCGACCGGGCGGAGGAGCTCGCCGACGAGATCACGCGTTTCGCGGCACCCAGGCGTATCCAGCTCCTCCTCACACTGGCCGCGGAGATCAGAACGAGAGCGGCTCTCGGCCGCGGAGAATACGAAGCGGCATTCCTGCAAGGGACCTCGGTCAGCCCCGCCGGTGTCCTTCCGCATTTCCAGGCACCTACCCTGTGGCTGATTCCGGACCTCGTGGAGTCGGCCCTTCTCTCCGGTCGGCGCGTCGAAGCCGAGGCGCATGTCGCAGCGCAGCGCCGCGCCCAGGTACCCGCGATATCGGACAGGCTGGCGCTGGTGACGCACGGCGCGGGAGCCATGACGGCCGACGACGCCCGATTCGTGGCGCAGTTCGAACGCGCGCTGGCCCTACCGGGCACCGACACCTGGCCGTTCGACCCTGCCCGCATCCGGCTCTTCCACGGCGAACGCCTTCGGCGCGCCAAGGCCACGCAGACAGCGCGTGAACAGCTCAACGCCGCCCTCACGACCTTCACGCAACTGGGGGCATCGCCCTGGGCCTACCGCGCGCGGAGCGAACTGCGAGCATCAGGCCTCGCGGCTGTCCAAGCCGGCGCCTCGCCGGACGTCCGCCTGTCACCTCAGCATTACGAGATCGCGAGGCTCGCCGCCGTGGGTATGACGAACAAGCACATCGGTCAACGGTTGCACCTCTCGCCGCGGACCGTGGGAAGCCACCTCTATCAGGTCTTTCCCAAACTGGGCATCACTTCTCGCGCAGCGCTCCGCTCCGCGATGCCCTGCAAGAGCCCGGGAAAGCAGCGGACGCAGGACCGAAGGGCACTGTGCCTCCGCAGCCGTGATCGCCGACTTGCGCGGGACGGCCCTGAGCGGCAGAACTGCGTGGAGTACAGGGCCACAAACCCCGCCTCGGCGACATGGCCCGGACGCGAAGCCGCACCGGCGGTGCCTTCAGCCGTGAGACCTGCATAGTTGGCACCAGGGGCGCCAGCTATGGAAACCAGACCTCGTCGATGCTGTCCTCGCCCTCCTCGCTCCGGTCGACAACGAACGCCGACTCGAAGCGCTCTTCATCCGCGTAGACGGACAGAGCACCGCCGGTGAGCATATGGAGGAAGCCGTCGTAGTCGAAGAACCCTTCATCGCTGATGTCGTATCCCTCACCCAACCGGTCGGGGTCGATCCCCACAGCGGCCAGAGTGCCCCGCGGGTCGCCGGTGATCTCCAGCTCGTCGAAGCCCTCGACCATCAGATCAGGGGTACCGGGCACAGCAACAAGGATCTTCGTGTACGAGGCGCCGAAGTCGCGTTCGCAGACAGCGACGATCCGGGCATCCGGATGCTTCTTCCTCTGCGCCTGGAACTCGTCCTCCAAAGCACTGGCCATTACCCCGTCTTCGACAAGCGCAGGGTCGCTGATCTTCGCCGTGGAGCCCCACACGGCCGCGCGTACGCCGTCCAGCTCTTCCCGGCTGGCCGGGCTTCCCGGATGCTCCAGCCGCGACGGAGCGTACTCACGGCGGATCACCGAGACGGTCGACAGGGACAGCACCGCAGCCCTGGCCGCGTCCGGATCGTGGGCAGTGGCAGGCGGCCGCTCAGTGGGCTGGAGCGGGGCCGCGAAGGGGGGATGGACGACGACCAGATGCGCGTGCCCGCTGTGACGGGGATTCACCTGCGTTCCGGGGGATACGGGACTCATGCCGCCGAGCGTATGCCGCAGCCCGCGATCCGGATGTAACGGTCTTGTGGAGAAGGGGAGTTGACCCGGTTGTCGAACGGTGTATCGACTACGTCCGGTACACGTGTGTGTCTAGCGTGAGGTCCGTTCGTCGGCGCCACATCGACCACGGGGGCCCCTGGTGCCACGAACACCCCATGCCCTACTGGGCCCCCACGGGGACATCACGTGCCAAAACCCATACGCAACCGGCGGTTGCGTGCGCTGCGCCGGTCGGCCGTCGCACTCGCGTGCGCGACGGTCATGGCCCTCACCGGGCTTCCCGGAATCACCTTAGCGACCGCTGCGCCGAAGCCGCTGGACCCGGGCAAGCGCTGTGACGAGTTGTACGGCCTGCCGAGCAGCACCAGTCCGACCGTTGACCTGCCGGAGTTCGACGCGTCCCGCGCGAAGTCCCAGTGGGACGCATACGAGTACGTCAACCCTGCTAAGGAGTGGGACGGTCTCGGGCCGCCGTCCGCCGACAAGGAAGCCGCACTGTCCAAGCTGACCAAGGCCCCGGCGACACAGCCTGACCGGGTCTGGTGGAGGTGGCTCCAGCAGAAGGACAAATACCCCAAGTTCGAGGACTACCGGGACGCGAAGTTCATCACGAACTCCGGGAACGACCCCCGCGGCAAGGCCTTCGAACGGAAGGTGATCAAGGATCACGGGCTGGTCGGACCGGACTGGATCTGCCAGAAGGAGGTCGAGTTCAAGGACCCCGACACCGGCAAGACCTACCGGCGCAAGCTCGACGCCTACAACTCGCGGACGAAGCAGATCCTGGAGATCAAGTCCAACGGCAGCCCGGACCGCAGAGAGATCCCCAAGGACCTGGCGTGGGCCAAGGACCCCAACTGGAAAGACAGCCGGGCCAAGTTCGTCTTCGCCGAGCCCCAGAAGGCCGACGCGAAGAAGTTCCTGGGAGACATGCGCCAGATCGCCGGGGACCGGGTCACCGAGTACAACTACCGCTCCGACCGCGTGGAGCTCGCCCCCAAGGGCGGACAGCGCGCCACGAGCGGTCTGCTGGAGCCCCCGGGCCAGTCCGGCTCCACCCGCGGCGGCGCCACCGACCTGATCCGCGAGTCGCGGCCCACCCCGAAGGACATGGCGGAATACCTGAATCGCAGGAACGTCGCCAACCCGGGTGGTCTGCCCCGTGGCCCCGGCGGCGTCGACTTCTCCACCCTTGACCTGAAGTACATCGGCAAGCCGGTCAAGGGCAAGGGTGTCGACTTCGCTTTCGATGCGAACGAAGACCCCACAGAGAACTCCGGATGGGGCGGCAAAGCCAAGGCCCAGCTCATCTCGGACGCGTTCTTCACCTGGCTCGCCCTGAGCCCCGACAAGTTCTGGGTCAACCTCAACCCGGATGAGCCGGACCGCATCATGGACGCCAAGTTCGGCAAGACCGACGCCGGCCGCGTGCTCCTGGAAGCCGACCTCCAGATGAAGCACGACTTCTACAAGGCCATGGACCCCGATACCGACCTCGGCAAACGCTATTGGGCGGCCCTGCCCAAGCAGAACGGCTACCCGTGCATGCCCGGCCTGCGCAACTGGATCGAGCCGAAGACCGCGCAGGTCCGCGAGCAGGACGGCGGCATCTACATCCTTGACACCCCGCTGCGCCTGAAGTCGACCGCGCAGACCACGATCACCCCTGGCCCCGGCACGCCGATCTGCACCCCGAACGAGGCCGAGACCAAGGCGGCACAGCGCGTCATCGACCAGATGATCGTCCCCGCGGTGGAGAAGACCATCAACACCGCACCCCAGTACGCCGACCTGCGGCGCGTCTACACCGCCCGCGTCGCGGCCGAGTACATCCGCCAGCAGGACGCCAAGGCGCCCACCGACTACCACAAGATCATCAACAGTGGTGACGTCTCCCGCTGGCCGCTGCGCGCGCCCAACCAGAACTGGACCCGTGAGGCCCTGTTCAACAAGTACCGGTACATCTACACCCACGGCGAGTTCGAGTACAAGATTCCTGCGAACGGCACCGTCCAGGTCTACCTGGTGGGCGGCGTCGACATGTCCAAGCAGCCCAAGCACAACGTCACCACGGCCCGCTTCACCGCCCAGCACCGCTACCTGCCCCGGCAGACGCAGACGAGCGTGAAGACCCTCACCGACAACACCGACATGACGGGACAGGTCCTCCTCGGCGCAAACACAGCCGCTGACGACACCGGCACATCCACGCCCACACCCACGCCAACCCCGACACCGACACACACGGGCAAGCCGACCCCCACCCCGACCCACAGCGGTGGAGGCGGCGGAAGCACGCACACCCCGGCACCCGCCACGCCCGCACCCAGCGAGCCCGGTGGTGACCTCGCGCACACCGGCAACGACTCCCCGATCGGCCTGATCTCGGGTATCGCCGCCGCCCTTGCCGTGGCCGGCGGGGCGCTCGTGTGGTGGATGCGCCGCCGCAAGACCGCCCAGGAGTAGCCTCCCGGCGGACGAACACACACGATGGGGCCGGTACGCGCAACCCGCGTACCGGTCCCATCATTTTCAGCACCCCTGGGGGGATGCCGGGCAGTAGGCGAGTCGTTGCCGCCGCCACCGACTTTGCCGGTGTCTGGGGAAGAGGGCGCAGCGTTCCCTGGCCAACGGTGACCGCCGATGACCATGTCGGTCAGTCCGGCCTCGCGCCGCCGGTGCCGCCGGTGGTAGTGCCGCGGTGTGGCATGTCGGGTGCGTGTGGGACTTCGGGCGGGAGGAACGCTGCTGTGTCGCGCAGGTCGCGGATGATGTCGATGAGCGCGGTGACGGCGGGGTTGGTGGTGTCGCGGCGCCAGACGATGCGGTGGTCGGCGTAGGGGCTCGGGTCGCTGAAGGGGCGGTAGACGATGCCCGCGAAGGGCCTTGCCGCCGCTGCGCTGCTGATGGTGAGCCCGATGGCCGAGCCGGTGAGCACCAGGGGGAGGAGCCGGTCGAGGCTGGAGATCTCACGGTGGATGGTCACCGTGGCGCCGCGGGACTCGAGCTGGCTGACGAAGTGATCGTGCAGCCAGGGGTTGACCTCGCGCTCGACGATGACAAGCGGTTGGTGGGACAGCTGGACGGGGTCGATCCTGTCCGAGGCCGCGAGGGGATGACCGGCGGCGAGTGCGACCACGAGCGGTTCGCGGGCCACCAGCAGTGAGGCCAGCTCGGGTGAGTGCTGAGCGGTCCAGCAGAAGCCGAGGTCGAGGCGGCGGTCGCTGAGCTCGGACAGCTGGGCGGTAGTGGTCATCGGTTGAGGGGCCAGCCGGACGGCGGGGAAGCGGGCGTGGAGCGCGGGCACCGCGAGTTGGAACAGGCGCGGACCAAGATCCTCCGCGTACCCCAGACGGAGTTCGTCGACCGTGCCGGTGGCGGCGCGGCGGCCGACGTCGAGAGCATGACGGACGGCGGCGATGGCACTGCGTGCCTCGGGCAGGAACGCCTCGCCCACCTCGGTCAGGGTCACGCGGCGGCTGGTGCGGGTGAACAGGGGGGCGCCGAGTTCGCGTTCCAGGCGGCGGATCTGCTCGCTGACCGATTGCTGAGTGACATGCATCCGGGCCGCGGCCCGGCCGAAGTGCAGTTCCTCGGCGACGGCAACGGCGTACTCCAGCTGACGTAGTTCCATGCCCGCATACTGACAGGTTCTGCCTGTTGAACATGCGGGCGTTCGTCGTTGATCGTGTCGCGGCGCAGCGCTGTAGTGGAGGTCAGGAACCAACGGCCCGACCTGAGGAGTACCGACATGCGGACCTGGTTCATCACCGGATCCTCCAGCGGCTTCGGCCGCCAGATGACCGAGCTGCTGCTGGAGCGCGGCGACCGCGTCGCCGCCACCCTGCGCAATCCCGTGCGACTCGACGACCTGGCCGCACGCCACGGCGACCGGCTGTGGCGTGCGGAGCTGGACGTGACCGACACCGCGCACATGCGGAAGGTCGTGGACAGCGCGTTCGCCGAGCTCGGACGTATCGACGTGGTGGTGTCCAACGCCGGTTACGGCCTCATCGGCCTGGCCGAGGAGCTGACCGACGAGCAGATCCAGCGCCAGATCGACACCAACGTGATCGCACCCATCCAGCTCGCCCGCGCGGTGACGCCACACCTGCGCGCCCAGGGCGGCGGCAATCTCCTGCAGACCTCCAGCATGGGCGGCCACATCGCCTTCCCCGCGATGTCGCTTTATCACACCAGCAAGTGGGGCATCGAGGGCTTCTTCGAAGCGTACGCCCTGGAGACCGAGCCGTTCGGCATCCACACCACGCTGATCGAACCGGGCATGGTCGCCACCGACTTCTACGGCGCAGCGGACATCGCCCCTTCAGAGCTGCCCGCCTACGCCGGCACCCAGGCCGCGGACTTCACCCACGGCAAGAACAGCGTGCCCCTGGAGGCCATGCCCGGTGATCCGCGCAAAGTCGCCGAAGCCATGATCCGCATCGGCGACCTCAAGGAGCCGCCGAGGCGTCAGCTCCTCGGTTCCGACGCCTACGGCCTGGTCCACGACGCCCTCACCGCTCGGCTGGCAAGCGCCGAGGCCCAGCGCGAGATCGCCTTCTCCACCGACCGGGACGACTTCACCCCACCCTCGGAGTGAGGCCCTGTTGCCGACTCACCGGAACGGACCTCCGCGCATGCTCCGCTTCACCGACAAGACCGTCGTCATCACCGGCGCAGTGCAAAGGAACTCGGCCGGGAGCACATCCCGCTCAATGGAGTGCACTCCGGCATCATCGAAAGCCTACGACCCCGCCACCGGTGAGCTCATCGTCGGCATCGACGACCAGCCGATCCCGCCCCTGGCTGACGTCGACGAGATCAGCAGTCTTGTGCTGTTCGTCGGGTCGGACGACGCGGGCTACTCGACCGGCACGGAGTTCGTCGCCGGCGGCTGCCTACCAGGGTCCGTCCCCGCCGCGGAGCTGTGACTCTCCGCGCCTCGGAGCGGTGCGGCCGGGCCTGGGCTGGGCGCCTTGGGCAGGCGCAGCAGAAAACATGCGCCGGGTGTCCGGCCCGTGAGGGTGAGCGTGCCCTGGTGACAGCGGGCGAGGTCGCGGGCGATGGCGAGCCCCAGGCCGGTGCCGCCGGAATCGCGCGAGCGTGCGTCATCGAGCCGGGTGAAGCGTTCGAAGATTCGCTCAGCGTCCCCGGCGGGCACGCCCGGTCCGTCGTCGCGCACCGTGGTGACGACCCAGCCGTCCTGATTCCGGACGGTGATCAGGATGTGGTCTGCGGCATGGCGGACGGCGTTGTCGACGAGATTGCGCAGCAGTCGCTCGAGTTCGTTCCGGTTGCCGTGAACGAGTGCGGGACCAGTGCTGTCACACGTGAGGACCAACGGGCGGTCGGCCAGCGGGTATTGCTCAGTGAGGCGGGAGGCGAGAGCTGCCAGGTCGACCGTGGCGGGCCTGGCCACCGGGGCGCGGGCATCGAGGCGGGCAAGGAGCAGGAGATCCTCGGCGAGAGCCTGGAGACGGCGGGTCTGTCGTGCGGCGGTGGTGGCCGCGGCATGCCAGTCGGTGCGCTCGGGGTAGGCGAGCGCGACTTCCAGACTGGCCAGCAGCGTGGTGAGGGGACTGCGCAGTTCGTGGGCGGCGTCCGCGACGAAGCGCCGCTGCTGGGTGGCGGCGTCGTCGAGGCGCTGAAGGGTGGTGTTGATGGTGGTGGCCAGGGCGGCGATCTCGTCTCCCGTGTCGGGCACGTCGACGCGTTCGCGGGGGTCGGTCGCGGTGACCGAGGCGGTGCGGGCGCGGATGGCCTCGACCGGCCGCAGGGCGAGCCGGATGGCGGTGTAGGCGACCGCGGCGATCAGGACGAGACCGGCGATCCCGGTGCGCAGGAGCAGGCCGTCGGCGGTCGTGACGATCGCCTCGGCGGCCTGCGGGGCCAGGACGACGTAGACCCGCAGCTTGGCGTCGTCGGCGACGCCCAGGGCGGCGGCCTTGGCGTGGCCGAGTGCGCGGGCCTCGACGTCGGCGGTCATCGCCCGGAAGGTGCGGTCGGACAGGTCGGCACTTCCATACACGTCGTCGTGCCGCGCGGGCATACGGACGGTACGGATGTTCCACTCGGGCTCCCCGGCCGCCGGCGGGGCGGGCAGCACGTGTCGGGTCCCGGAGTCGAAGCCGTCCATGACGAAGCTGTGGGCGACTGACGAGCGTCGGCCGGTGGCGACGATCTCGTAGGGCAGGGCACTTCTGTCGTCAGGAGCGACCCCCTGCTCCAACTGTCCGACGAGTCCCCAGAGTTGCTCCTGGGCCTGCGCTGTGGTGGTGTCCATGCTCTGCCGGTACACGTCATGGTGAAGCCACCAGCCGATGCCGACCAGGACGACGGCGGCGGCCGAGGCGGCTGCGAGGGCGGCGCGGGCCCGTACCGAACGCGGCCACCAACGGCGCCGCGGCTCAGGCGCGTTCACGGTCGTCCACCAGCCGGTAGCCGATACCCCGGACGGTCTGCAGGGACCGCCGGTCGAACGCGGCGTCCACCTTCTTGCGGAGAGCGCTGATGCGTGCCTCCACCAGGTTGGGATCCCATGCGTCGTCGGGCCATGCGTGATGCAGCAGGTCTGTTTTCGAGACGGCCTGTCCCGCCCGGCGGGCCAGCAGCTCCAGCACCGCGAACTCGCGGGGCGTGAGGTCTACTCGGGTACCGGCCCGGCGGCAGACGCGGGTGGCGACATCCATCGAGAGGTCGCCCACGGCAAGGACGGGCGGTGCGGTCGTGGGAGCCCGCCGCACCAGGGCTCGCAGCCGCGCGACGAGCACCACGTAGGAAAACGGCTTGGCCAGATAGTCGTCGGCCCCGGTGTCCAGGGCCTCGGCCTGGTCCCACTCGCCGTCCTTCGCGGTGAGCACCAGGATGGGAGTCGTGTTGCCCTCGCGGCGCAGCTGGGCGCACACCTTGTAGCCGTTGAGTCCGGGCAGCATCAGGTCCAGGACGACGAGAGCGTATTCGCCGGTGCGGGCCATCCACAGTCCCTGTCGGCCGTCGTGAGCGAGATCGACGGTGTAGCCCTCGGCGGTCAGACCGGTGTGCAGGGTCCGAGCGAGGTCCATCTCGTCTTCGATCACCAAGATGCGCATGACGTGCAGCGTCGCACAGTCCCCGCACGGCTTCCTGACGCCGTGATCAGGTTGGGTCAGCGACGGGTCAGCAGAGCCGGGCACGCTGACGGCGCCTTTGTTGCCTCTGAAAGACCCTGCTGCCAATGCCTTGTGACGACCGCGGCCCCGCCGTACCCGGGGCAGTGGCCCCTCCCGGACCCGCAGCCCCGCTCGGTGAGCTGAGGCTGTGCATCACTTCTTCGCTCTCACCGCTCCGCCTGCTCACTTCCCGCGTCACCGTCATGCGGTCCAAGACTTGGAGTTCGAGATCAGTACCGTTCGTGAGCAAGCACCGCAGCCGGCACAGGCCGCCTTGTCCTCCAGCGGCCTCTCCCGATTCCGCATCAAGGCCTTTGTCGCCATCGTGCCCATGACCGTGACGTTCACTCTTGGACTTTGGGGCCTCCGCAGGCAGAACAGTATGTGGGGCGACGAGTCCGTCACCTATCAGCTCGCGCACCGCGATCTGACCCACATATGGCGCACCGCCCAGCATGTTGATCTGGTCCACGCCTTCTACTACGCCATCATGCACGAAATCTACGGCCTCGTCGGTGGCGGTCTGCTGACATTGCGGCTGCCGTCGGTGCTGGCGATGTCCGCGGCAGCGGCCGGAGTCGGACTTCTGGGGCTGCGCCTTACGGGACCTCGCGCCGGGCTGCTGGCCGGACTGGTGTTTCCCCTTGTCCCGCAGATCCAGCGGTACACACAAGAAGGCCGTTCCTACGCCATGGTGTGCGCCCTCGTCACCTGGGCGACCTATGCGCTCGTCACCTGCGTCGTACGCCACACACGGTGGCGGTGGACGGCCTACGGCTCCACCATGCTGCTTGCCTGCCTGCTCCATGAGTTCGCTGTCCTCGCCCTGGCCGCACACGGCACCACGTTGCTCGTCTCCGGCGTTCCACGTTCACTACTGAGGGCGTGGAGCGTGACTGCCGCGTGCATCGTCGCAGGGCTGCTGCCGCTGGCGATCCGCAGTTCGGGGGAGTCGGCACAGGTTTCCTGGATCTCCTGGCCCGATCCCGTGCAGTTTCTGGGGTTCTTGGCCATGGTGATCGTGGGCATGAGATGTGCCCGGCGTCCCCTGAATGGCAGGGCGCCGATACAACTGTCGGCCCTGGCCCTGCCGATCCTCGTGCTCCCCGGCCTCCTGCTGCTCCTTCTCTCACCGGTCAAGCCCCTCTTTGTCGACCGGTACGTTCTCTACAGCAGCATCGGATTCGCGTTGCTGCTGGGTGCCGGGATCGATCGTTTCCACAGACGGCAGCTGTCTTCTCGGACTTCGTGGGTCGCAGCTCTTGCGGTGCTGGCCGCACTCCTGCCGCCGAGCCTTTACCTGCGGATGCCCCAAAGCCGACACGATGACGTGATCGCCATCGGCAACGCCTTACGGCATGCAGGCCGTCCCGGCGACGGACTGCTCTATCTGCCTGGCCGACACCGAGTCTGGACGGGAGCCAACCCTGAAGACACCCGGATCCTCACAGATCTGGCCCTGGTACAGGACCCCACTTCTTCGAACACGCTTGCCGGAATCGAGCTTCCCGCCCAAGACATACCGGCACGCATTCTGAAATTCAGCCGGATCGTCGCGGTCCGCGATCCAGAGGGTGCGCACTCGGACACGAACTCCCAGGAGGAGGCAAAAACAAGGACCTTGAAGCGCTATTTTCGTGAGTGTGGAACAACTCGCGTCACTGGGGCGCGTATCACGGTCTACGTCCGCAAGGCGCAGTCCGCGATGGTGGCGGCTGTCGACGGCTCCCCGGTGGACGCGAAGGCATCGCGCGATTCCCACCGGCGCCTGCACCGTCGTAATGAGCTCAGAACTGGGGCATCGAGTCCACCCATTGGGCACGCCAGGCGGGCGGAGCGAACGGCTCCGCGAAGTACTGGGTCTCGTGGGCGACCTTGCCGTCGTGGAATTCCATAATGCTGATGGTGGATGCCGGTTTCCCGTCGTAGTCGATCACATATTCGGTGACCCAAAGATCCCCACTACCGAGAATCCGGCGGAGGGTGAAGGTGAGCTTGGCCGGGTGGTGTGAGCGCAGCGCCTGGAGATTGCGGCGGCCGTGGATGCGCTCACCCGACTGGGGATAGTCAGTGATGACGTCGTCGTGATAGATCTCGTGCTCGACGTCTTGGTCCCCGGCAGCGGACGCTGCCCAGTGCCGGTCCAGCGCTGCTCGAGTCTGCTGGTCTCCCACCGCGTTCCCTCCGATCACAGAAGTATCGGACGAGATCTATCCAGGCCGTGTCCTCATTGTCTCCCCAGGCAATGCCCCCGGCCAGCCGCAGCGGGCACTGCGCCAAGGCGATCGGCGAACGGATCACGTTCAGAAAAATTCAGTGAGCCGGGTCTCCCCATCCGAGGTGCCGGCCGCTGTGCCCGATCCCCGCCGTGTGCCCGGGCGCCGCTGCCGCCTCGGCGTGCTGCCGGCCCTGTGCCTGACGACGGTGCTCGCCGAAGTCCGCCCCCTCGCGCAGAGCGCCCGGTACGCAGCAGACACCGACCCGGAGGTCCGCGTCGGACTTGACCCGGACAGTGAGGCGATGTGCGGCTCGCGCACCGGCGTCAAATCGGCGGGCCACCTGGAGGCTGCCGCCCTGCACGGCACCCAGACCGTCATCACCCAGCGCCAGGTGAGCGACGCCGCGTCAACACCAAGACAGGCAAGGCCCAGACGAGGACGGTCTACGCCGTCACGCCGACTGGACCAACATCACCCCCGCAGCCGACCACTCCCGGTCGATGGCGTCTGCCCGGATGCCGAGGTAACCGTAGTGAAGGCGTGACGGCCGGCCCAGGTCAGGGCTGCGGTTGCGGTCAGTGCGAGGCAGGGGACGGCGAAGCCGGCTCGTGGGCCGCCTGGGCCGTCGACGAGTCGACCGACCGCGGCGGCAGAGACGGCGATGCCCGCCGCGCTCGCGGAGTTCGTCCAGGTGAAGGCTTGGGTCAGGACCGACCGATCCATGACCGACTCGATAAGCGTCGAGGAGACGATGATGCACGGAGCGACGCCCGCACCGGGGAGCAGGAGGGCAAAGCCGAGCTGCCAGGGGGAGTTGGCCAGGAGCGGCAGCAGCGATGTGTAGGCGAAAAAGGTCAGGATCAGGGGCAGTTGGTCCGCGGGCGGGGTGTGCCGGCGGTGTCGCCCGTAGGCCAGACCGGCCAGCAGGCTTGCCGCGCTCATCAGCCCGTACAGGAACCCGGCCGCCGCGGCGGCGTGGTGAACGCCGGCGAAGGCGCTCACGGAGACCTGCATCGAGCCGAAGAAGACACCCAGGGCCAGGTTGACCGCCAGCAGCGTGGCGAAGTTCTGGGTCAGCAGAAGCCGTTGGCCCCGGGCGGCCGTCCGATCCGGGGAGGGCGCCGGGGCTGTACGACGCAGCGCCGCGAAGGTCATTCCAGCGCCGACGACGAGCGCCCCCGCCAGCACCGTACCCGCGGCCGGGTGCACCTGGGTTGCCATCAGCACCGCGAGGGTGGGACCCAGGAGGAAGGCGACTTCGTTGCTGATGGTCTCGAGTGCGAAGGCCGGGGTGAGGTCGGCCCTGCCGTGCAGCAAGGCCGACCAGCGGGCCGCGGAGAGCGCACCGAACTGCGGGATGGTCGCCCCGGCGGCGAGGCCGGCCGCCATCAGCGAGACCGGGGGCGCCCCCGTCAGGGTCAGCGCGACCAGGGTGGTGAACGCACCGGCGTGAGCGCACAGTAGGGGGACGAGGACGCGCGGCTGTCCGAAACGGTCCATGAGACGGGCCGTCTGCGGGCCCACCAGGGTCTCCGCCACGGCGAACGAACCGGTGACCAGGCCGCCCACCTCGAACGATCCGGGCTGGAGCCGCGGCCAGGAAGAAGGCCGTCGCGCCGGGGGTCTGCAGGGCTGAACGGTAGGAGACGGTTTCCGGCCGAGCCAATACGGTATGGCGAAATCCCCGTACGCTATGGCGGAAATCCGGCGCGGTACGACGAAACCAGTGCCGCGGTGTCACGGTGAACCTTCCGCTGCGCGGTGGGACGGTCCGGGCGGACGGCGCCCGTCGTGGGCACCGCCCCCGCCGCCAGGAGTCGTCCATGATGACGTCGACGGGGGCGGAATCGAAGTCCGCGTCGGCGTCGGCTCCAGCGCCGGCAGAAACGTTGAGTGCTGAGATCGAGGAATCGAGATCGAAGAGGGAATCGGGCAGAAGAAGACACTAGTGGCGACGGGGGGCGGAGAGAAGACGGCCCCGAAGAAGCAGGTCGCCCCACCCGGCGCGGGCTAGACGGCAGGGCAGGCCTGGGCGGCCCGGCCTACCCGTGGCGGCGCCACCTGTTGGGCGCGGGCGCCGGGGCGGTCGTCGCGTGGGGACCAACGTGCGCAGGTACGGACTGCGGCCGGAACTGCGGTCGGGTCAGGACGGCAGCCCGCCGCACGCCGCTGCCCTCCGCCAGCGATGCGCCCTGCTCCGCCGTGCCTTCCAGCGGCTCCCTGAGCGAGGCCAACTGCTGCTGTGGCACACGGAGGTCGAGGCCGAGGCCCAGGACATTGCGACACCCGCGACCCTCGCCGGCCTGGAGGCCGGCGAGGCGCGGCTCGAACTCGAACGCGCCCGCACACGGCTGCGCGTGGAGTCACGGCAGGCCCATCTCGATCTGGCCCCTGACGACTACTGCCGCCGATACAGCCGGCTCATCGGGGTCTACGCGCGCCCACGCGCCGTGCAGCCCACGCCCGACATCCAGCAGCACCGGGGCCGTAGCTCGTGCTCGTCGGCGTCGGAGTTGCTGGCGGCCACACTGGTGTACCGCGCGGTCACGGACGAGGGCGGGGGAGCGGGCTCCGGAGCCGGGGGAACGGTGTTCCCCGCGCCCACCGCCAGCGATCCGCCGACCGGCGGCTCGTCCGCGGTGCCACCGGACGTCTCCGCCACCGCGGGCGGTGGCACGGATACCCGTTTTCGGAACGCGCGGACCGGTCTGTGCCTCGACGTCCACGGCGACCGGGCCACCATCGGCGCCCCCGCGATCACCGCCACCTGCACGGACCGGCCGGGCCGGCTGTGGAGACCCGGCACGGACGGGCTGCTGCGCAACACGGCGGAACCGGAGCTGTTTCTCGACTTCCTGCAGCCGTTCGGCCTCGAACGCAGCCCGTGCAGCATCGCGACCGGCGACCGCGCCGACGACTTCCGCTACGACCTCTCGGCCGACGGGCTGCTCAGCTCCCGTCAGGATTCAGACCTTGTGGTGGACCCGGTCAACGCGGCCACGGGCGCGCCCATCATTCTGAGGACCCTCGACAGTGCCGCACCCGGGAGGGGCCGCCTCTGGACCACGTAGACGGAACCCCGTTGTCGGCGTACGGCCTCCGCTCCCCAGTTCCCTACGGATGAACGGGGTCTGGCGCCGATCTTGTGTGCGCCGTAAGGCGCTGTTGCTTCGAGCGGAGGTGGAAGACCGGGCGCCACGAAGCGCACTCGGCACCTTCCAGGAAGACCTTCTGGCGCGGCTCCTGCCCGTAGGACGCCTCAGCAGCCAGCCGTGGGTAGTGCAGCAGACTGCCGCGCACAGTGCGCAGCGGGTGCCGCGGATCATGGGGAGAGGCACTATTTACCTGTAGATGCCTTGGGCGTGACGCGGCCGAGTGGCACGATCTACGGACGGTGCGACACGATGCTTTCTGACACGCTGGTCCAGCCACGAGGGGACGCGTTCGCCGTCGTGGATGCACGTGGCGTAGTGGTCAGCTGGAGTCCCGGAGCAGAGCGTCTCCTCGGCCACACCGCAGCACAAGCACGGGGGCTGACCGGGGCGAGCCTGCTGTTCTCGCAGGCCGACGCGGCCCGGATAGCGGGCCTTCGCCCCACCGGAGGTTCCGTCTTTCTCGGTGCCTCAGCACTGCGGCACCGAGACGGCCACGCGGTAGGGGTCGTGATGTGGGCGCACCCCTGTGCGCGCGACCACGCGGAGCAATGGCTCGTCCAGGCCGAAAGCGCGGAAGCGCTGCGGCAGTACGAGCTGCGGCAGGCACTCCTGAGAGGTCTGTTCACAGAGTCGCCGTTCATCATCGACATCTTCGATGCGCGCCTGCGGTTCCTGGCACAGAACCACTCACGCAACCGTGCCCCGGGATTCGCCGACACCGTCGTCGGTCACACCATGCGGGAAGTGGCTCCGCCCGGGCTGCTGGACATGAATGCGCTGGAGGAGCGCCAGCAGCAGGTCTTCGCCAGCGGCAAGGCGCTGATCGGCACCGAAGTACACGGGCGTGACCCTCGGGAACCGGACCGCGACGCGGTGTGGTCGGAAAGTATCTTGCCCCTGCGCAACAGCTCCGGAGAGGTGGTCGCTCTGGCGCACATGGTGTTCGACGTCACCGAGGAGGCCCGTGCACGGGAGCGGCTGGACCTGGTGAACGCGGCAAGTGCCCGGATCGGCAGCAAACTGGATGTCCTGCACACCGCGAAGGAACTCACCGATGTGGCCGTGCCGTGGTTCGCCGACTACACCTACGTGAATCTGCTGGATCCGGTCTTCGGCGGCGAGGAGCCGGTGAGCGGACCGGTCCCGGACACGGTGCCGCTGCGGCGGGCCGCGGAGACGATGCTGCCAGGGGAGCCTGCTTCCATGGCGGTCGGTACGGGTGAGATCGACCCGTTCGCCGCAGCGCCCGGATCGCCCACCGCGCGGGCCCTCGCCCTTGGCAAGCCTGTGCTGCTGACCGGGCAGGAGCTTGATGCGGAGCTGACCACATCAGACTTGGGTCGGGCCGCGGAAATCCGGGAGCGCGGAATTCATTCCTGGCTGATGGTCCCTATGCAAGCGCGCGGTGCCGTGTTGGGTGTGGTGGTGTTCGCGCGCTTCGCTCGAGCGCATGCCTTCGAGACCGACGACATCCTGCTGGCCGAGGAGTTCGTGACGCGTGCGGGGGTCTGCATCGACAACGCGAGCCGGTATACCCGCGAACGGGCCACGGCCGCGGCGCTGCAGCGCAGTCTGCTGCCGCAGCGCTTGCCGGTCCTTGGCGGCGTGGAGACGGTGTCGCGCTACCTGCCGGCGAACGGGCAGGTGGTACTGGGCGGTGCATGGTTCGACGTCATTCCCCTGTCGGGTGCGCGGGTCGCGCTGGTGGTGGGCGATGCCGGGGGGCGCGGACTGCACGCCGCGGTGACCATGGCCCGGTTGCGGACTGCGGTGCGCACCCTGGCAGAGCTGGACTACTCTCCCGAAGAACTGCTCACTCATCTGGACGACCAGGTCAAGCGGTTCCGGGACGAGCAGAGCGGCGGACCGGATGCCGACAAGCCGTCGCCGACGTGTCTTTACGCGATCTTCGACCCGATCTCAGGGTCCTGCGCCCTGGCGAGCGCCGGCCATCCCCCGCCGACGCTGCTGGCGACGAGCGGAGGGGTGAAGGCCATCGAGATCCCCTCGGGCGCGCCACTGGGCGCGGGCGGTATTCCCTTCGAATCTGGAGAGGTGACGCTCACCGACGGGGACACCCTGGTGCTCTACACCGTGGGGCTGAGCAAACCCTGGGGCAACAGTGCCGACGCCCGGGCCCGGCTCCGTACGACACCGTCATCGCAACGCCCCGTGCCGGCCCCGCAGGACGCGGGCCCGCCCGGTGGCCTCGGCGGTCTCTGCGGTCTCTGCGACGAGGTACTGCGCAGGCTCCTCCCGGACCGCCTCCAGGACGACGTGGCGCTGCTGTTGGCGCGGGTGCGCGCCCTGACCCCCGAGCACCACATGTCCTGGGAGTTGGCTGCCGAGCCCGAGTCTGCGGGGCAGGCACGTGCCGTGGTGACGCAGCGGCTGGCCGCCTGGGGATTGGAGGAACTGGCTTTCACCACCGAGCTGCTGGTCAGCGAGCTGGTCACCAACGCGATCCGCTACGGCACGCCCCCCGTCACGCTGCGGCTGATCCGCGACCGCAGCCTGATCTGCGAAGTCTCCGACGGCAGTAGCACCTCCCCGCACATACGACGCGCCCTGGACACCGACGAGGGAGGACGCGGACTGTTCATGGTCGCCCAGTTCGCCAAGCTCTGGGGCACCCGGTACCACACGAGGGGCAAGACGATCTGGGCAGAGCAGCCGCTCCCGCACATCACGGACACCGACGGGGCAGGGGCTACATCGCCGGAGAACCGCCCCGTAGAACAGGGCACCTGTATGCAGGGCACCGGCCTCGAAGACATATGAGCGTGAATCCCGAGACGGCGCGCGAATCCCGAGACGGCGCCGCTCCTTGGGAGGGCCAGGTCGCAGTCGTCCTCGAAATGACGGCGACCGAGGCTCGGCATTGGACAGGACAACCGAAGAAGGAGGCGACTCCGGAAGTCGGCGTGTTGACCGTGGATTCCCCCGTCGTCCCGCCGATGAGGAGTCTGTCGCATCTGAGGGCGACACCACGGTCCTCGCGCTGTTCGACGAGCACCGCGGCAACCTCGCCCTCCAGTACCGGGTCCGTGCTGCCAACCAGTTGCACGCGCTGTTCCGCGACCCTGGTTCCCTGCGGAGCCCCGCTCCAGCTGTCCACCGCCGAGGCTTGATGAAGAATTGAGGAGGCTCGACGCACAGCTGTCAGCGAACGCCACCCAGCTCAGTCAAGTCGTGAACGCAATGAACAGCACCCTGATGCAGCCCCCAGGCATCGGGCCAGTCCTGGCCGGGCGGCTGCTACTTGCCCGCACCGGACGACCCGACCGCTTGCCCACCGCTGCCGCATTCGCGAACTACTGCGAGGTCGCACCGATTGAGATTGCCAGCGCGGACGATCCAGCCATCGCCTCTCCCGCAAGGGCGACCGGCAACTCAACTTCGCACTACATACGATCGCCATCAGCCAGATTCGCAAGCCTGGCAGCCCCGGACGTATCTACCACCACCGGAAGATCGCAGAAGGCAAGACCGCCGGGGAATCCCGATGATGCCTCAAAAGACGTCTGGCCGACCACATATGGCGCACCGTGATCAACGACCAGACGATCTATGCATGGCGTCGCCAGCACCTCATCGATACTGGGCAGTTGCCCGGCATGAACAGCAACGACCTGTGCGAACTCGCTGCGGCCCGCAAGCACATCGCCGAGCTGTCTCGCGCCTGCATCGTGACCACTTCGACCCTGACTCGCGGAAGCGGCACATGTCCAAGGAGACCACCGTCGTACTGACCGGCTACCCCGTCCCTGATCTGCATGACGCCTTGAAGGGCCTGGGCTTCAGGAACTTTGTCCCCCCCCGTGACAACCAGGCGACGGAACTCGAAGGCGGCCTTCGCATCCTGATCAACGCCTTGACGTCGCCGACCGGCGGACCGATCGGCGAATCGGGCCTGCTGGTGGACGACGGCAGCGTCCGCATTTTCAACCAGAACGACGCCTGGCCCGTCGAATCCGGCCGCTTAGAAAGTCCGGTCCTTTGCACGCGCACTTCCTGCAGTATTCCGGCGCGATCTGGTACCCCATGGTGTACGACTTTCCGGACCGGAGGACGGCCACGGTCGGACGGCGCAAGCGGCACAATGGAATGACGCGGGAACTCAAGTACGTACGACGAGATCGCCGCCACCCTGAACCGCCGGATCACCGCGGACTCCGGCCAGGCGCGCCGCTGCCGATTCCGCGCTGACAGACCTCTGATCGAGGAACTGGTAGGCAAACCATGAGCAGGACTGGGTGAACGAGGTCTTCCTGTCCTGCCGCTTCGACGCCTCTCGCAAAGGACCGCACAAGGAGTACGTCTACACGTTCGTCAAGTCCCACTCAGCGGAGAGGCTGGCCCAGCCGGTGGGGCGTCCGACAGTCCAGAGGGTTCCCACAGGGCTGATGCCCCGGCCCTCCGCGCTCGGCGGCGGTTCGGGGGCGCCCGGCGGAATCGCCTTCACCAAGCCGCCTCCGTCTGTGAGGTGGTGGTGGCAGCCACCCACCGCATCCCCTGGATCACGACGTCCGCGACCTCTGATCGTAGACCGTTCGTGCCTCACCGATGGCAGGGGCGACCTGCTCCGCCCATCGCCGTATCTCGTGCACGACCGGGCACATCGTCCCGCCCAGCGGGGTGAGTTCGTACTCCACACGGACCGGTACCTCAGGGTAGATCCTTCGGGTGATGAGCCCGTCCCGCTCGAGATCGCGGAGGACTCGGCTCAGCACCTGCGCGCTCACCCCGAGCCGGTTCCTGAGGTCGTTGAACCGGGTGGGGCCGTCCTCGAGGGCGTAGGTGATGAGCACGGTCCACCGGTTGGCCAGCCGCTCGACGGCCTCTCGTGTGGGTGTGCCCTTGCCGTAGATCTCGGCTTCCCGCCGAGGCGCTGCGCTCATCCGGTCAACATACATTGCCCCGGCCCGTGGAATGGAGGCCCGTTCACCATACCGTTCGCCAGAGATGAATTTCCGCCGCTTTCCGGCGGCGTGTGAATTCCGGGATCCGGTGCTGAAGGCGGCGGATCAAGAATGACGGCGACGAGGCCTCGACCGACGGTCATTCATCGCCAACCAGGTCACTTACAAGTGACCTGGTAACAAAAAAGAGACCCTCTTTTCAAACTTGATGAAAGTTCAAGCATCTCCTAGTGTTGATCCGGCCGGCCCAACCAATTCCTTTCGACCGAATCTGAGGATTGTCATGTTCGATCGTCGTTCCGTAATCCGAGGCGGCGGCGCCGCGGCCGCGGCGGGTGCCTTCGCCCTCGGCGTGGGCAGCGTCCACGCCGAAGGCGTCACAGCGTCCTCTCCTCCCTCCTCGAAGCCGGGATTCCTGCCGCTCCCCGCCCAGGCGAAGCCCCTGCCGGACAACGGCAAGGGCTACCGGCTCCAACGCGCGGGCCGGAACGGCTACGTGGTCATCACGGGGTTCGTCCAGTCCGTGTTCGTCGTGGCGCGGGACGGCGTCATCGTCGTCGACGCGCCGCCCGCGTCCCGCGGAAAGCTCCAGGAGGCCATCGCCTCGGTGACCGACAAGCCCGTCACCCACTTCATATACAGCCACTCCCACCTGGACCACGTGGGCGCGGTGACCGACTTCCCGGATGCGGTGCGCATCGCCCACGCCGAATGCGCACGGGTACTCGCCCTGCACAAGGACCCCGCGCGGCCGATGCCCCAGAAGATCGTGGACGGCCGGTACAACCGACTGCACGTCGGCGGTGAGGAGATCCATCTCATCTATCCGGGCGCCAACCACGAGTCCGGAAACGTCCTCACCTACTTTCCCGCGCAGCGTTTGGTGGCCATGACCGACGTCGTCATGCCGGGATGGGCGCCCTACCGCGGCTGGGGGAACGCCGACTACCTGCCGGGCATCCTGCTCGCGCACGACGCCATCCTGGGCCTGGACTTCGACACGTACGTCGGGGGGCATGTCTACCGCACCGGGACGCGGGCCGACGTCCAGCAGTCGCGGGCCTTCTTCGTCGACTTCTGGAACACGACGAAGAAGAACATGGGCTCGATCTCCTTCGCCGAGGCCGCGGCCCAGGCCGAGCCGGAGAACGTCTGGGCCGCCCAGAAGGTCTGGATCGACCGGGTGGCGCGGGCGACGCAGGCCGAACTCGTTGAACGGTGGGGCACCGAGATCGCCGCGGTCGACACCTTCACCGCGGACTCCGCGGGTTCGGTCGTCGTCTCCATCTCCACGGACGCCACGATCAACTTCCCGTGACCCACCATCACCCCGGCCGACCGGCCATCCCCCTCCGGCCGGCCGGGGCCCGCCGTCCCCGCGCCGACGGCGCGGGGACGGCGGGCAATCTGCCCAGGGCAACCAGAGACATGGCATCGGCAATGTGCGCCCTGGTGGCCGCAGCCCGGGGTTCAGCGGAACAAGAGAGGACGCGATGAGCACTCCATATGAACAGGGGACCGATGACCTGCCCGCGGCTTGCGGAGACAAGCGGGAAGAGCCGTTCGAAACGGGGCGCCGGAGCGAGGTCACAGGCACGTCTTCCGCGCCCCGGCAGTGCGTCAGGGTGACGGTCGGCGCAGAGGGCGACATCACGGAGATTGACTTCCTCACCGATGCCTACCAGCGGATGGCCCCGAAAGAGCTGTCCGAGGTATTGGTGGCCGCGGTTCGGGAGGCTCAGAAAAGGGCCTTGGAGCAGGTGGCCGAGTGGACCTCGGCCCCGCGCCCTCCGGAAGCCGGGATCGGCGATCCACCTCGAGGCGGGTCCGCACCGGCCCGACCGCCGTCCGAGAAACTCAACTCGCCGCCGTCCGTGGGCGCGAACGCCGACGACGGCAAGCCCGGGAACTCGGGTCTTCTCCGGTGGATTGCCCTTGGGGACTTCGCCGACTGACGGCAGGCCTTTGCGATCCGGATCGACTGCAGGGTGAGGCGACAGGGGGCCGGAGGCAGGAAGCCCCGGGGCTCCGGACAACACTCCTGACGAAATGATTTTCGAAGTGGTTGGATCACTCCAGGATTGGTGATCTGGGGGTGCGGGGTGGCACGGCCGAAGCCCTGGGAAGTCGATGACGAGTTGTGAGTGGTGATCGAGCCGCTGCTGCCCAAGGTTGAGCGTCGGATGCGGCATCCGCGGCGCAAGCGGCATCCTGACCGGCTGGTGTTCCAGGGCATCCTGTTCGTGCTGCATACCGGGATCGCCTGGGAACACCAGCCGCAGGAACTCGGCTTCGGGTCGGTCATGACCTGCCGGCGTCGCCTGGCCGAGTGGACCGAGGCCGGGGCGTGGCCCCGGCTGCACGAGGTTCTGCTTGCCAAGCTGCGCGGTGCGAACGTCCTGGACCTCTCCCGGGCTGCTGTCGACGGCTCCCGCATCCGGGCGTTAAGGGGGAGCCAAGACCGCAGGAGGCCCCGTCGGCCGGGGCAGGACGGACAGCAAGCATCATGTGATCACGGACGCCACCGGCATCCCGCTCGTCACCCCCTTGACCGGCGGCAACCGCAACGACGTCACCCAGCTGATCCCCCTCCTCCAAGCCGTGCCGCTGGTGCGGGCAAGCAGGGCAAGCGGGGCAAGCGGGGTCGGCCCCGGCGGCACCCGGACGTGGTTGCTGGGCGACCGCGGCTACGACGACGGCACGTACCGCCGGCTGGTCCGGGACCTCGGCGTGAAGCCGCTGACGCCCGCCTCGGCACAGAGCACGGCTCTGGCCTGGGCACCCAACCCTGGGTGGTGGAGCGAGCGTTCGCCCCTCTGCCATGGTTCCGCCGCCTGTGGATTTGTTGGGAGATGCGCGACGGCCTACATGAAGCCTTCCTCACCCTGAGATGCGCACTCATCTGCTGGCGACGCCTGAGGTCGTTCCGATAGGAGTTCTTGGGCTCGACCCCGCAGCACCCGCTGTGAACGAGCTGTGCGTTCCTCTTGACTCGACGTACAACAACGACGATCCTCGTGGGCGAATCTCGCGCTGGGCATGACAATTTCAGGCCAAGGCCTACGGGGGCGTTGGCCGGCCTGGAGCGTCGACCGCGCATCCCGCCGACCGAGGGACGTGGGCCGTGACCCCGACCAGTCGCCCGTACCGCAGACGCAAGCACGTCACCATCGTGTCGCTGCTGCTCCTCCTACTGTCCTTCGCCCTTGGCCCCACCCCGAGTGCGGCGGCGGGCGGCGACTGGTGGGACCCGGTCGCACGGCCCGCACCAGACTCCCGGATCAACGTCACCGGCGAGCCGTTCACCGGCACCGACGCGGACGGTCACGTGCGCGGCTTCGTCGACGCCCATGACCACCTGTTCGCCAACGAGGCGTTCGGCGGTCGGCTCATCTGCGGCAAGGTCTTCTCCGAGGCCGGTATCGCCGACGCGCTCAAGGACTGCCCCGAGCATTACCCCGACGGCTCCCTCGCCATCTTCGACTTCATCACCAAGGGGGGCGACGGTCGGCACGACCCGGTCGGCTGGCCCACCTTCAAGGACTGGCCCGCCCACGACTCGCTCACCCACCAGCAGAACTACTACGCCTGGGTGGAACGCGCCTGGCGCGGCGGCCAGCGCGTGCTGGTCAACGACCTCGTCACCAACGGCGTGATCTGCTCCGTGTACTTCTTCAAGGACCGCAGCTGCGACGAGATGACCTCGCTCAGGCTCCAGGCAAGGATGACCTACGACCTCCAGGCCTACGTCGACAAGATGTACGGCGGCCCCGGCAAGGGCTGGTTCCGGATCGTCACCGACAGCGCCCAGGCCCGCGAGGTCATCCAGCAGGGCAAGCTGGCGGTCGTCCTCGGGGTCGAGACCTCCGAACCCTTCGGCTGCAAGATGATCCTGGACGTCCCGCAGTGCGACAAGGGCGACATCGACCGGGGCCTGGACGAGCTGTACTCGCTGGGCGTGCGCAGCATGTTCTTGTGCCACAAGTTCGACAACGCGCTGTGCGGCGTGCGCTTCGACTCCGGCACGCTCGGAACCGCCATCAACATCGGGCAGTTCCTGTCCACCGGCACCTTCTGGAAGACCGAGAAGTGCACCGGTCCCCAGCACGACAACCCCATCGGTTCGGCCGCGGCACCCGAGGCCGAGGCGAAGCTCCCGCCCGGCGTGAGCGTCCCGTCGTACGGCACGGACGCCCAGTGCAACAGCCGCGGGCTCACTGACCTCGGCGAGTACGCCGTGCGCGGCATGATGAAGCGCAAGATGATGCTGGAGATCGACCACATGAGCGTCAAGGGCGTCGGTCGGGTGCTCGACATCTTCGAGTCCGCCTCCTACCCCGGCGTGCTCTCCTCCCACAGCTGGATGGACATCGACTGGACCGACCGGGTCTACGGCCTCGGCGGCTTCGTCGCCCAGTACATGCACGGCTCGGAGGGGTTCGTCGCCGAGGCGAATCGCACCAAGGCCCTGCGCGACAAGTACGGCGTCGGCTACGGCTACGGCACCGACATGAACGGCGTCGGCGGCTGGCCCGGACCGCGCGGTGCGGACGCCCCGAACAAGGTCACTTACCCGTTCCGCAGTGCCGACGGCGGCTCCCTCATCGACCGGCAGACCACGGGGCAGCGCACCTGGGACCTGAACACGGACGGAGCCGCGCACTACGGCCTCGTCCCGGACTGGATCGAGGACATCCGCAAGGTCGGCGGCCAGAGCGTGGTCGACGATCTATTCCGCGGTGCCGAGTCCTATCTCGGCACCTGGGGAGCCACGGAACAGCACCAGGCATCGGTGGATCTGGCCAGAGGAGCGCCGGCCACAGCCAGTTCGACCGAGTGGAACCCGTTCGTCAGTTACGCGCCCAGCCGCGCCGTCGACGGCACCCGGGACACCCGCTGGGCCAGCGACTGGAGTGACGACCAGTGGTTGCAAGTCGACCTGGGCGCCACCCACCGGGTCGGGCGCGTCGCCCTCGACTGGGAACGTGCCTACGCGAAGTCGTACCGCATCGAACTGTCCACCGACGGTGTGAACTGGCAGACCGTCTGGTCCACGACCACCGGCGACGGCGGACTGGACACCGCTCACTTCAGCGGCACACCCGCTCGCTACGTCCGCGTCCACGGCCTGCAACGCGGCACCGGCTGGGGCTACTCGCTCTGCGACGTCGGCGTCCACAGCGACTGACAGCAGCGATCGACAGTGCGCCCGCACCGGCGTCCCGCCCACAGGGATGCCGGTGCATCGCGCCAACCCCCGTACAGCTGTGGCCGGATCGGCCAACTGACGGGTGTTCACACGTGCGCTACGTCGGCGGCGCCGCCGACGAGGCAGCGCTCACCTACCCGAGCGACTCCCTCCGTCCTGCCGGAAGCAGATTCACATAGCCCCATCAACGTCCTGCTCTGCGCCACCGCGTCGATGGGCGGCATGGGCAGCTCGGGCGCGCAGGGTGCCTACGGGCCGGTGATCCTGCGGGGAGCCGGGATGGGCGAAGGGGCGGGGACGGCAGTGCCGTCGCGCCGGGTCCCCACGTAGCGGGAGAGTGTTGAGTACCCGCCGCGGAAGCCCCGTTCGCGGATCTGCTGGTACAGCTCGGTGGCAACGGGTATTGCGGTCCAGTCCGAGGCGGCGGGCGATCTCGCCGAGCGTCAGGCAGGCCAGCGGGGACCGGCGGAAACCCAGGTGGCCTCAGGGCGCCATCTGGGTAGAGTCGGGCCATGCCCGAGCTGCAGCGACTTCAGGCCGACCATGCGTCGGCAGTCCTGGCCTTCGAGTTGGCGAACCGTACGTATTTCGCTGCCGCGGTCTCTGACCGCGGCGACGACTTCTTCGACCAGTTCGCCGACCGGCACAGCGCCCTGCTGGCTGAGCAGGAGATCGGCACCTGCGCGTTCCATGTGCTCGTCGCCGAGGACGGATCGGTACTCGGCCGGTTCAACCTGGTCAACATCGAGGATCGCACGGCGGAACTCGGCTACCGGGTCGCGCAACACGTTGCCGGCCGCGGCGTGGCGACGGAGACTGTCCGGAATCTGTGTCAGCTGGCGGCGACGCGGCACGGGCTGCGCACACTCAGGGCGGCTACTGCCCTCGAGAATGCCGCGTCACAGAAGGTGCTGACCAAAGCCGGGTTCGTCCCGGTCGGCCCAGCCGACCCAGCCGATGTCGGAGGTAAGCCAGGCACCTGGTATCAGCGCCATATCTAGCCTCGCCCCGCCAACCGACCCTGGAGCGCCCCCCCGTTGGGACCGGTCGTGACCCGGCGCTGTCCGCACTGCCGGCAACCCGTACCATCGCGCTTCCCTCGCCCCGGAGGCCGCACGTCCCTCCGTCACCACAGCCATCCCCGACGTCATTCCGCCGCGAAGGACTCCGTGACCGTTCACTGATCGTCCGGGATGGCGCCGTCCCGGAGCATTGTCACGGCCGGGAGCGTCTCAGACGGCGGCCCAGGAGGACGGCTCCTGTGCCGGCGATCAACCAGCCGGCGGCGATGCCGGTGAGTGCGGTCTCGGCCCGGGCGTCATGGGTGGTACCGGTGGCGGCCAGCGCAGGCCGGACGGGATCGGCCGCCGCGGCTGCTTGGAGGAGGAGGGCGGTGACCGCGTCGGGGTGGGAGACCATGGCCACGTGGGAGGAGTTGATCTCCACCATGTGTGAACCTGCGCGTTTCGCCTCGAAGCGTTCCTGGTCGGGATTGATGGTCTTGTCCTGCTTCGCGACGATGAACCACGAGGGGATGTGCTTCCAGGCGGCTACCTTGGCCGTCTCCGAGAACGCGGTCGTTGCCGCAGGTCGCTGGGTGGCCGCCATGACCCTCGCGGTGTTTTCCGGCAGGTCCGCGGCGAAGACCGGATGGATCCTGTCGGGCTTGAGGTACAGGTCTGTCCCGCTGACGCCGCCGGCCCGGTAGGGAACGGACTTCGTGGCGGTGCCGAGTTCGCTGGGGAACTTGGCACCCAGGGACATTCCGCTCTCGCCCACGTCGGGCATCAGTGCCGACACGTACACCAGCGACTTCACCCGGGGGTTGGCCGCGGCGGCCGTGCTGATCACGGCGCCGCCGTATGAGTGACCAGCCAGTACGATCGGGCCCTTGATGCTGTCCAACACGGAGGCGATGTAGGCGGAGTCGGTGTACAGCCCGCGCAGCGGGTTGGCGGGAGCCATGACTGTGTAGCCACGGCGTTCCAGCCGTTCGACTACCCCATTCCAACTGGAGGCGTCCGCGAACGCCCCGTGCACCAGCACGATGGTGGGTTTGGCCGTGGTCGTGGTTGTGGCCGCGGCGACAGGGGCCGCCAGGGCCGTGCACATGGCCACGGCGCACCCGGCCGCCATGACGTGTGTGCGACGTATTCGGCTCCGTGAACCCGGGACCGGAAATGCTGGCATGCCGTTCTCGCTTTCCGTGAGGCCTATGACACGGATTGTTCAGGCGTCCGCACCGGCAGGCTCGGCCAGCGCTCCAACCGGGTGAAACGGGTGAAAGAAGTACGCCCTGGGAGTGAATGCCGGAGGCAAAGGGTGTTCGGAACGTACGTCGTGCCGTATCGCGCAGTCCGGTGACCGTCCGGCGCCGTGCGTCAAGCGCTGAGCCTTTTCCCTCCTCAGTCTGAGCTGGTCAGATGGCGGATCTTCGGGTGGGACCGGTTGACCGACGGCTGGCCCGTGGACAGGTTTTCCCATCGGTCCCAGCAGGGGACTCGGACCGCCCCCGGTACTGCGGTATCCCTTGTCGGCCCAGCAATTGATGCGGGCCCGGTCGAGCGCGTCGATGATGCCGTTCTCGCGGGCTGCCCGGACATCGTGGACGACCGCGGGCAGGGCTGGTGAGGCCCATAGGAGGCGTCCCTTGGGGTCCGCGATGACCTGCACGTTCATGGCGCGTCTCTTGTGCTTGCCGGAGTAGAAGGGCCGGTCGGCGGTGATCCGGTCGATCGGCAGCGGCGTCCGGCTTCGCTGTCGGCACCGCCACCATCCACCGCTACATCACGATGGCAGTCGCGCGTCTGGCCGCTCTCGCGCCGACGCTCGCAGAAGCCGTCAAGACCGCGTCGACGAAGGCATCGACATGTCCGGCTCTGTCGTGCGCTGTTGGAAAGGGAGTGCTGCTTCTGACATGCGGCGGGACGGTGACACCCCATAAGACAGTCAGAAGAAGCCGCAGCTGTCTTTGGTCATGGGTTGGCCGTCGCAGTGGAACGCACGCCGGGCGTCGGAGAGGCGGACGGTGGAGGATAACTCGGGTGCAGCGAGGGGGACAGCGGAGCCAGCGACTCGCACAGCGAGGACGGGAAGGCGGGCTCCTTGCGCTGCACATCCCGGCAGCCTCCGGCCGAGGTCCGGATGATCGACTCCCAGCCCGATTTCTTCGCCCGGAAGAACCAGCGGTCGCCCAGCCGGGAGGAGCAGGCAGGGTCCGTCGAGTCGTCACAGGCCGGTCCCGTGCGCCAGGAGAAGTCCAGCACCAGCCACTTCCCGTCGCAATTCTCCGAGTTCAGATACGTGTGCTCGGGCGCGCCGACCGCCATCAACGCCTGATCATAGGAGGCAGTGGTACAGCCGGTGACGGGCGGTGTGCAGCCCAGTTTCCCGCACAACCGCAGCGCGGGCGGCTTGGCACCATCGGCGGTGAAGCGCGTGTAGTGGTCGACGATCACGTCCCGGTCGCCCAGCGGCTCGGGCAGCCTGACCTGTGCCGTGGCCGTGCTCTCCTTGGTGCACCCGGAAGCCCTGTCCCCGGACGGCGAGGTGAAGGTGACCTGCACCCGCACGAGGTCCGTCATCGGGTCGGTGAGCACTGCCTTGAGCTTGCGCACGCACGCGTCAGCGCCACTGGGCACCTGCGTGTCGAGGAGCAGCGTGCGGCGGTCCCCGCTGAGATGAACTCCGGTGACCGCGGAAGGCTGCATCGTGGTCCACGGGATCGGCTCGGTTGCCGCCGGCGAGGGTGACCTCTCGTCCCCCTGACCGGCCACCTGTGTCCCGCACGCGCCGAGGAACAGCACGGCAACGGCGCAGAGCAAGACGGCCGCTCGACGTGTTCTACCTGATCGTCGCAAGAGCGCTCAATCCCCCCGGCACGCACCGACGTTTCCCGGGCCAATATAAGGCTGTGCCCGGGAAGGCTCACCAGTTGGGTGGGTGGGCTGCCGGGCCGACTCGGCCTCGCCTCATCAACCCGGCCTTGCTCGATGGCCCGTCGCATTCAACGGGCCATCGAACAGCCAGAACAGCCAGTGGCACTCGCTACGCGGCGTCACCGGGAGAACAGGGACGATCAGGAAGCGACCCTGGCGTTCAGCCCGTAGTCCAGTTCTGCACCATCGACCAGCACCGCCTCGACCGTGCGGGTACGGGGGTCGATGTCGGCCACGATCCCGTCCCCGGCGTAACGGGGGTAGCCCGAGGCGCCCGTCTCGCCCGTCGCCTCGACGACTGCCGATCGCACGGCCGAGTCCTCCACCGAGGCGCCGTCTCTGCCCTCGATGTGTTCAGGTACCAACAAGATACGGAAGCGCTGCGGCTCTGTAGTCATGCTCCGGAATTTAATCGCCTGTCCCACCCACCGTGGGAAAGGCGCACGACAGGTCTGCGCAAACAGGCTCCGTCGGCTGGCTTCCCACCGACGGCTGTTCGACGGCCGCGAGCAGTCCGTCGAGCGCGGGCCACCGAGCTCGGCCTCACATCACGGACATCGTCCGTGTCAGTCGTGCAGGGCGGTCTTGAGTGCGTCGATGGCGAGGTGACGAGCGACCTTGGTCGCGTTGGTGTCACGGAGGAGGTCCAGCATCAGGAAGTCGTGGACCATGCCCAGAACGCGGACCGCGGTGACGTCGACGCCGGCTTCACGAAGCTTGGCCGCGTAGGCCTCGCCCTCGTCACGCAGGACGTCGGCCTCGTCGGTGATGATCAAGGTCGGGGGCAGGCCGCGCAACTGGTCGATGCTGGCCCGCAGCGGCGAGGCGTAGGGCTCGGCGCGCTGGGCGGCATCGGTGGTGTACTGGTCCCAGAACCAGATCATTCCGTCCCGGGTCAGGTACTCCCCGTCCGCGAACTGTAGGTAGGACGGGGTGTCGAAGTCGGCGTTGGTGACGGGGTAGAGCAGGACCTGGCAACCGACCCGGACATCATCGCCCCTGTCCTTGGCCATCAGGGCGAGGGCCGCGGACATGTTTCCGCCCACGGAGTCGCCGCACACGGCGAGGCGGGAGGCGTCCAGGCCGTGCTCTGCGCCTTCGCGGGCGGACCATTGGGCCACGGCGTAGCTCTGCTCGATCTGGGTGGGGTACTTGGCCTCGGGGGCCCGGTCGTAGACGGGGAAGACCGCAGCCGCTTCGGCGCCGACGGCGAGTTCGCGTACGAGACGGTCGTGGGTGTTCTCGTCGCCGAACACCCACCCGGCGCCGTGGATGTAGAGGATGACCGGAAGCGTCCCGGAGATGCCGCGCGGGCGCACGATGCGGGTGCGTACCTGCCCCCACTTGCCGGCGTCGACGGTCACCCACTCCTCCTCGACGTCGGGTTTCGTGACACCTTCCCCGGTCTGCAGGCCGGCGAGGATGTCACGTCCCTGATTCGGCGGCATCTCGTAGATGCGCGGGTGCGGGGAGGTCGCCTCGGCGAGGTCTTGCGCCGCGGGTTCCAGGATCGGAGTGGGAAACACTGAAGGCATGCTGATCTTCCTTTCCCTGCAGGGTTCGGGTAGCAGCAACGACGCCAGATGCACTGTTTGCATAGATATATGCACCCCTGATCAGGATAGCGGGGCGGTGGTACGCCCGCGATGGCACCAGTCCGTCCCTGGCTGGGCAGAGGAAGGGCAACGGCAACGTGCTGGGCGCAGCTCGGAATAGCGGAGCAGCTCCACGCGCTCGCCCTCCAGGCATGCGGCCGCATGACCGGCCTGGAGCTCAACGAACTGCCCGTGGACGGCTGCATTACCAAGACTCCGTGCGGTGGCGAGGCCGCCGGGCGCTCCCCCGTGGACCGGGGGAACAGGGACTGAAGCGCTCGGTGGCGACCGCGGCCACGGGCGTTCCGCTCGGCATTGTGGGCAAGGGGAGTTGGGGTTCACTGGGCAGATCGGCCGCAAGGGCGTCCCTGCCCCGACATGGGCCAGCAAGAGGTGGGTGGTGGAGCGCAGCCACGCGTGGATGAACGGGTTCGGCAAGCGGCGGCGCTGCACAGGGAAGTGCTGCCGCGTCGTGGACTTCTACCGCTACCTCTCCGCCGCGATCGTCACACACTGCGCCTGCTCGTTCGCCGGGCGACCCCGGGCTACCGCTCCACCACCAGGCGCCTGAAGTGACGCCTACAGTACGTCTGCGCAGGGTCGTGTCCTGGTCACTGTTCTGCGGCCTTCAGGGCGAACCGGTCGGCGCGAAGTCCGGCGAGGATCTCTGCAGCGGTCTGCTCCACGGTCTGGTCACTTGAGTCGACTACGTGGTCCTCCAGCGCCCCCAGGTTTTCGAAGGCGCCGTACAGGCCGACGATGGGGTCGATCTCCTTCAACTGCCGTCCCTCCCGCTGGGTGGCCCGCGTGAGTGCCACGTCCAGGTTCGGCCGCAGGACGGCGTAGGACAGTGCGAGGTCGTCCTGTTGGCAGGTCGTGCGGAAGGGCGTCAGCAGCCAAGGGCCGAGGATGCCGTCCAGGACGACGTCGTATCCGCCGTGCGCGTACGCGCACGCCGCGTTGATCATGACGTCAATGACGACCTCGTTCTGGCGTTGAGCTTGCGGAAGGTAGGGCGGGACGAAGCCCGAGCGGATCCACATGTAGAGGCTGTCTGTGTGCAGATGAACCGTTGGTTGCTCCGCAGTCGAGGCGAGGGCCTCGGCGACGGCGGACTTGCCGGCGCCCGGCGGTCCACCGAGCAGCAGCAGACTGCCGGTCCGCGAGGTCACGCTGGAATCGTTGGTCGGCAATTCAGTCTCCTTTACCGCGTTGCCGATTTTGGCCGGAGTCTAGCCCCGAGAATGCCGTTGTTTTTTTCGGCTGATAAAGAAAATCTCGTCAAGGGCGCCGGATGTGAAGTCAGTCACCCTTGATCTGGGCGGCTGACCTGGTCTGATGCGGTGGGACAGGTGCCCCGCGATAAAGCAAGGCCTTCAGATTGGGCTATCGCACCCTCAGTCGCGTGTCCGGTGCAGCGGGACCGCTGAAACGCTCGGATTCACCGATCTCCGAATGAGCGTGAGGGGATCTCGAATGAGTAACTGTGGCCAGACTCCCCATGTCGGCATCGTCAAATGATGTTGAGGCAGTCGAGGAACGGTGTGGCGGCCGAGGCGTTTCCTGTGATGCGGCAGTGGTCGCGCCAGGGTTTGCGGGTGGTGGCCCACGCGATGAAGTCGAGTGCTGTGCTGTGGACCCGAGTGGTGGCGTCCGCACCGGGTGCCACGGTGAGCTTCCCGTCCGGCCCGGACGCAGGGAAGACGGTGACGGTGGTGGCGCCTGGCCCGGTCAGGTCGAGGACCAGGGGCCTGTCGACGGTGGCAGTGAGTTCGGGTCCCTGCATCTGGGGGAGGCCGGCGAGCATGAAGTCGACGGCGGGGGCGACCTGGTCGTCGGTCGGTTCCGGCAGGGTGAACGGGAGCGGGCCGTCCGGGGCGAGCATGTCGTTGTGCAGGTGGCAGAAGACGTTGAACGCCATGGTGTTCGCCAGGAGGTGGCGCGGATACGTCCCGAGGCCGGGCACCCCGACAGCCTCGTCTGCCCCGGGCGATTTCTGGGCCGCTTCCAGGAGGTCCAGCTGCCGGGGCGTGCTCCGTCGCCACTCGTCGAGGACTTCCGCATGACTCCAGCCGCGTCGCTCGTCGACGCGCAGGTCGTGGTACCGCTCGCGGTTCGTCGGCAGGGAAGGATCGGGCGGCGGCGGGTCCACCGACTCGGAGGCGAGGGCCGCGAGGTGGGCCACCACGTCGATGACACGCCAGCCGGTGCACGCGGACGGCAGCTCCCATTGCTCGTCGTCCACCTGGGGGATGATCTCAGCTAGGTGCGCCGTGCTCGAACGTGCGGCGGCGATGCCGGCACGGGTCATTGTTCCTCCCTCGCCTCTCTCGGTTGGACGGGCCGGTCAGGATGCGGCCTTGCGGGACATGCGGTAGGTCGCGGCGACGTCCGCGCGGCCGAGTCCGTCGTCGGCCGCGCGGCGGAGGCGTTCGCGTACGAATTCCGCGATGCCCAGGTGCAGGCCGGCGGCGCGGGCGGTGTCGGTGATCAGGTCGGCGTCCTTGGCCGCCGCTTCGAGGGGGAAGGAGGGGGTGCCGAGGTCGTCGTCGATCATCTTCGGGCCCTTGCTCTGGACGTACGGGCTGTTGAGGCCGCTGTCGTCGATGACCTTGATGACCAGGCGGGGGTCCACTCCCAGGGTGCCGGCGAGGGTGAGGGACTCCGCGATGCCCTCGACGGTGGTCAGGACCCAGGCGTTGTAGGCGAGTTTGAGGCTGCTCGGCTGGCCGACCTCGTCGAGCCACATGGTGCGGGTGCCCACCGCCTCCAGGACCGGTCGTACCTCTTCCCGTGTCTCCTGCTGGGGTGAGGCGGCCAGGATGGTCAGGGTGCCGGCCACGGCCGGTTCCTTGGTGCCGAGGAGGGGAGCTTCGACGTACGCGAGGTTCAGGCGGGTCGCCTGTTCCGCGAGACGGCGAGACCCGTCCGGGGAGACCGTGCACGTCTGTACCCACACCGTGTGGCCGCCCAGGCCGTCGCGGGCCTGGTCCATCACGTCGGCGACCACCTTCTCGTTCGCGAGCGCGGTCAGGACGATGTCGGCGCCTTGGCAGGCCTCGGCCGGTGTGTCGCACACCGCGGCGCCGGCGTCGGCCAGCGGTTCGGCGGCGGCGCGGTTGCGGTTCCAGGCGCGCAGCTCCACTCCCGCCGCGGCGATGTTGCGTGCCATGGCCTCGCCCATGGTGCCCGTGCCGAGCACGGCGACCACGGGCATTGGCTGCCCGGACGACGGGGTCCGGTTCGTTCCGCTCATCGTCGCGCCTCCATACGATCGAAGCGCCGCGCGCCGTCCGCCGTGGCGGCCGGAGCGCATGCCAGTGCTGTCGACTGCCGCCCGGTATCGGGAGGTTCAGGCGTCCTGGCCGATCCAGACGGTCTTGGCGTTCATGAACTCCCGCATGCCGAGGTCGGACAGCTCGCGTCCGTAGCCGCTGCGTTTGACGCCACCGAAGGGGATCTCGGGGTAGCTGGTCGTGTTGCCGTTGATGAAGGCCATGCCCGACTGCACGTCGCGGACGAAGAGTTCGCGTTCGGCCTCGTCCTCGCTCCACAGGTTCGACCCGAGGCCGTAGGGGTGCCCGTTGGCTTCCCGCAAGGCATCCTCCAGGGAGGGGACCGTCCACACCTGCGCCACGGGGCCGAAGACCTCCTCGTGGTACATCCGCATCTCCGGCGTGACGCCGGTCAGCACGGTGGGCGGGTAGAACCAGCCGGGCCCGTCCGGGCGTTCGCCGCCCAAGAGGACCGACGCGCCCTTGGCGACGGCGTCGTCGACGTAGGACTCGACGTCCCGTCGGCCGGACTCGGTGGCCAGCGGTCCGACGTCGGTGCCCGCGTCCATCGGGTCGCCCACCACCAGCGCGCCCATCTTCGCCACGAACATCTCGATGAATGCGTCACCGATGTCTTCGTGCACGAAGAAGCGCTTGCCGTTGATGCAGGACTGGCCGTTGTTCAGACACCGCGCCTTCACCGCGACGTCGGTGGCCCGCTCCAGGTTCGTGGAGGGCATGACGATGAACGGGTCGGAGCCGCCGAGTTCGAGGACCACCTTCTTGATCTCGTCGCCGGCGATGGTGGCTACCGACCGCCCCGCCGGTTCGCTGCCGGTCAGCGTCGCCGCCGCCACGCGCGGGTCGCGCAGCACCTGCTCCACCCTCCCAGCGGAGATCAGCAGGGTCTGGAACACGTCGTCAGGGAAGCCCGCGTCACGGAAGAGTTCTTCCAGGTACAAGGCGCATTGCGGCACGTTCGAGGCGTGCTTGAGCAGACCCACGTTCCCCGCCATCAGTGCGGGCGCAGCGAACCGCATGGCCTGCCACAACGGCAGATTCCATGGCATCACCGCGAGTACCGCACCGATCGGCTGGTACGTCACGAACGTCTGCTTCGCACCCACGCGCCCGCCGTCACCCTCCAGATCCCGCAGGAACGCGGGGCCCTCAGTGGCGTAGAAGCGCAGCCCGCGCACGCACTTGGCCACTTCCTCCTCCGCCGCCCGGAAGGTCTTGCCCATTTCGGTGGTGATCATCGCGCTGACGCTCTCGACCTCCTTCTCCAGACGGTCGGCCGCATGGTGCAGCCACTCCGCCCGCTGCTCGACGCTCGCCAGCCGGTACGAGGCGGCCGCAGCCGCCGCCCGCGCGAGCTTGTCCTCCAGTTCCTCAGGAGTCAGTTCGTCGAACCTCCTCAGGACCTCACCTGTCACGGGACTCGTCGTTGCGATAGCCATGAATCCACGCTATGACCGTCCGATTGAGTAGGCAATTCGCCCTTTTGCCTCAGATGGGTCCCGTGAGGTGGCACGCTCGCCATCGGGAGGGAGCCGTACCTTCGAGATCAGCCAGAACCCCGCCGACCAGCAGCGACGCCCCGCCGAGCGGCTGCCACCCCGCCCGCTGCCGATCACCACGCACAGCATCGGAAGTGTCGCAATCGCAGACACGTGAACTGGGCGATATGTGCATCGGCGGCTGCGGTGACCGATGCAGGCACCCCCTCCCGCCCACGCCGCGCGACCCGAGGGCCGCCAGTTCCCCTTCGTGGGCACGGAGCTGTCCTATCTCGGTTCCTGCTAGAGCGGTCAGAGTCGGGAGGCCCTGGGCCGCGGCGACGTCGTCGGGCGCCAGGTCATCGTGTTCGCAGGACGATCACGTCCCGATTGCGCTCGATCGCAGAGAGCGCCAGCTCGTCGGGCCATGACATCCAGGATTCGAGGTCGGCACGCGAGCCGGCCTGGGCGGGCGGGCGAGGGTGGTTGCCCCCGGTCTGCCCCCGTCCCGATGGCCTCCCCCTCGGTCAGGGCAGAGCCGCGACGAGTTCCTTGGCGAGAGGGCCCGAGGAGGCTGGGTTCTGCCCCGTGAAGAGGTTGCGGTCCACGACTGTGTACGGTTCCCAGGCGGGACCCCGCGAATAGTGGGTGGGCAGCTTCTTCAGCTCGTCCTCCAGCAGCCATTTGGCCTTGTCGGCGAATCCGACACCGGCCTCCTCCTCATTGCAGAAACCCGTCACACTGTAGTTCGCGAACGGCGTTTCGCCGTTCGCATCACGCGTGGCGAGGAGAGCGGCCGGGGCGTGGCAGACGATGCCGAGCGGATTTCCGGAAGCGAGTGCCTCCCGCAACAGCGCCCCGGAATCGGGGTCGACCGAGAGGTCCTCCATCGGGCCGTGACCGCCGGGGTAGTAGACCGCGTCATAATCCTCCAGGCGCACCTCCTGGAGGGAGATGGGATGCCTCAGCTCATCCGCGGACTCGATGACGGCCTCCTCCCGGAGGGAGTTCTCTTCGCCGCCCGCCATACGGGACTCCAGGCTCATCGTGTCCACAACGGGAACGACCCCACCCGGAGTTGCCACGGTGACCTCGTGTCCGGCGTCGGTGAACACGCTGTAAGGCGCGACGAACTCCTCGGCCCAGTACCCGGTGGGATGTCGGTGCCCGTCCTTCATGGTCCAATAGCTCGCACCTGTCAGCACACACAATATCTTGGCCATGAGAAGCTCCTCGGTAAGATGTTGCCCTGGAACGGGCATGAGGCAACCAAGTTTCACGTGCCCATCAAGTGTGAGCGGGCGTCCAGGGGTCGGCAACTTGTGGCCGACCGAGGAGTACACACAGCGGCCTCGCGGAATTTCAACAGGATTTCGACGCCGCCATGCAGGAAAAGTGCGACACGAATACACCCCGTTTTGGTGGAGCGTTTTCGGCGACGCGTTTTCTTTCGGGAGTGGAGGTCTGGCCGAGAAAGCTAACCGACCAATCCGGCGTTGCGAAGGTCTGCCATGATCAAGCGATAGTTGACCCAGGATTCCGTGGCCGACGGCGAGCAATTGGCCCGCGAGCAGGTGAGCGGCATCCTGGGAATAGGCGGATCGGACATCTCGCGGCAGCTCATCCCGCAAGGCACTGGCGTGGAGTCGATGATCCAGTGGTTGTCGAACCAGAGGTCGCTGTCCATGGCCGGCTCCCGGGATCATCTGCTTGACCAGGGGCAGCGCCGCTCGCAGGCGCTTGTCGCAGTACGACTGCCGCGGCAAGTAGGGGAACACGCCAGTCAGGTGCTTGCGGGCGAAGCACGGTCGGCGTGCCTCGGAGTGGTGGCCGAGGAGGGCCTGCGCCACGTGACGCCACGGCAAGGCACTTGCATCACATCATGACGCAGCATGGCCTTTTTTCGTGTCCGCGCACCAGCCCAGAGGCAGGACTCATTTGTCGAGTGCTGCGTGGTCGCCCTGTTTCCGGTCGCCCTATTTCCACATGTAGTTCTCGGCGGCGTCGACGATCAGATTCTCGACCGCCTGCGGATGCGAGACCAGGGAAACGTGTGAGGAATCGATCTCCACTGTCTTTCGGGCGTTCGCCCGCTTCGCCTCGTACCGCTCCAGACTCGGGTTGATCGCCTGGTCCTGTTTGCCGACAAGGACGTAGACGGGTCTGTTCCGCCACGCGGCGCCGGTGAGCTTGTCCGCGAACGCCGACAGCGCGATCGGACGCTGTGTGACTGCCATGATGTCGGTCTGACTCGTGGGCAGATCCGCGGCGAAGACCTGGTGCAGTTTGTTCGGCTGTACGTACACGTCCGTGCCGGTAGTGCCGTCGCCGTTGCGGAAGGGCACCTGCCTCAGAGCCTTGGTGAGTGGGGCGGGAGCGAACTTCGCGGAGAGGCTGGAGAAGGACTCTCCCACATCGGGCATGATCGCGTTGATATACACGAGGGCCTTGACATTGTTGTTTCCGGCGGCGGCCTGCGAGATCACCTCTCCGCCGTAGGAATGACCGACCAGGACGATCGGGCCCTTGACGGACTTCAGGAAACTCGCGAGGTAAGTCGAGTCCTGGGGGATACCGCGGAGGGGGTTGGCCGGTGCGGCCACCGTGTAGCCGTTCTGCTGGAGCCGTTTCGCGACACCGTTCCAGCTCGACGCGTCGGCGAAGGCGCCGTGCACGAGCACGATAGTGGGCTTCTCCCTGCCGGGATCACCGCTCGGGCCACCTGCCTGCGCCGCTACGGGTGTCAGGGCGTAGGTGATTCCCGATACCGCCAGAAGTGCCGCACTCCAACGGACGATGTTCAGGTTGCGGCGCGACTTGCAGGATATTCGCATGTCATTCCTTCGGTGCGAGGGCGTCGAGGGAGGCCCGGGATTCCAGCGTCGAGGACACCTGCCGACATGTCCCCGCGCACGCGCCATCCGAGTGAGCGCGCCCCGGTGGTGCGGAGTCTCCTGCGAGCTCGACGACTTTGCTCCCGGGTGGCTTGCGCCCCCCAGTCGCCCCCCGAGCCGCCCCCACCCGCCGAGCCGGCCACCGTCCCTCACGTCAGGACCATCGTCTACGGCGTCCGGAGCGGGCGGCCCATCAATGGTCAGTTGGGATTCCGCCGTGGGCGGCCACTTGACGAGGGGCAACCGGCCGCCAGCGGTGACGCTGCGTCGATGTTCCAGGGCGGGTGGCTGTGTCACATCCAGGATGCCGTCGACGGTGAGGATTTGGCTGGTGAGCCAGGCGGCGGCGAGGTCGATCCAGACACAGGATGCTGGCGACCTCGCCTGGCTTGCCGTAGCGGCCGGGGGATGCGGCTGGGCTCTGCCTGCTTGAGCTGCTCGATGGTTGCCTCGGGCAGTCGGACTAGGGCCGGAGCACGATCTTGCCGTGGGTGTGCCGTCGTTCCAGTTCGCGGAACGCGTCGCGCACCCGTTCCAGCGGGTAGGTGCGGGCGATCGGCACCTCCAGCTCTCCGCGCGCGGCAAGCCGTGCCAACTCGCCGAGCACGACCGCGCACGCCGCCGCGCCTTCGCCGTAGGTTCGCGCCCCCACCCTGGCCGCGGCCTGCCAGTCGCTGATCGTGTTGATCCGCTCGGGCCGCACCCCCAACTCCACGGCCAGTTCCACGTAGCCCTCGCCGAACGTGTCGATGAACGCGTCCACGTTTCCGCCGGAAGCCTGCCGGATCCGTTCGGCCGCGTCCTGCCCGTACTCGACCGGGATGACACCGAGATCCTTCAACCAGGCATGGTTCTGCTCGCTCGCCAGCCCGATCACCGTGGCGCCGCGCCGCCGCGCGAGCTGTACGGCGAGAGACCCGACGCCGCCCGCCGCACCGGACACGACAACCGTGTCGGCCGGTTGGGGGTCCACAGCGAACAGGGTGGCGTACGCGGTCGTCCCGGCCACGTACAACGACCCAGCCACGTCCCAGGACAGCCCCTCCGGGCGCGAGGTCAGATTCACGTCGTCGACCACGACGAACTCCGCGTGGCTCGCCCTGTGATGAGTGAAGCCCAGGACGTCGTCGCCCACCCCGACGCCGCGCACTTGCGGACCGGCCTCCACCACGACGCCGGCCAGATCGCTGCCCTGCCCGGAGGGGAACGTGGCCGGCCAGCGTCCGTGTCGGGCGCCCTTGCGGATCATTGTCTCGCCGGGCTGGATCCCGGCCGCGCGGACCTCGACCAGCACCTGCCCGGGGCCGGGCGTCGGCCGCGCCACCTCCTCCACCCGCAGCACATCGATCCCGCCGTACTCGTGGAACCGCACCGCCTTCATCGCGTGATCACCGCTCTTCCTCGTTCGGACAGGTCTTGGACGGTCACGCCCCGGACGGCCACACAGCGACCGGGCCATCGCATTCAACGGTTCAGGAACGGAGCTGTCTTCCCAGGATCAACGGTCTGGGGAAGTATTTGACGAACGGTGAGCATGCACCATCTTGATATAGCCGGTCAGGGGTGGTGCTGTGCGAGGGTACTCGTGCTGGTCGTGGGCGGGATCGGTGCGGAGCTTGATGAGAATCCGCCAACTTTTCGGGTGCGCGAGGCCGTGCTCGACGCGGCGCGGCCGTTGGCGAGCATCCGATTGGCTTCCTTCTGGCCGGTGGTGAGCTTGGCCGCGCGGGTGGCCTTGAAGCCGTTGACGACCACGGGGTCGTTCTGGTCGTCGTTCAGGCCGATGAAGCCCAGATCGAGGCTTTCGCAGCGAGCAGGCCGATGATCTCGTCGCCCCAACGCCCCAACGCCCCAACGCCCCAACGCCCCAACGCCCCAACGCCCCAACGCCCCAACGCCCCAACGCCGCACGTTTGTGGCTGAGATGTTGTTGCCGCCTGCCATGTCGGCCACGCGCGGGTCACTCAACAGCCGCCCGGCACACCGCCGTTACGCTCACAACCGGGCGGTGAACTTCCCCTCGGGGAGCTTCCGCAGCCAGGCGCGGTCGGCCAGCTTGGTCAGCTTCCCACGCAGCGGCTCCAGGGCGCCCCGCACCCCGATGTCCAGCCCGATCGCCTCGCCGACCTGCCGGGTCGTCACCGGCCCCGCGGCCTGCTGTCCGTCCAGCTCCGCACGATGCGTGGCGATCCGCTTCCGCGCCTCGGGGTCCGCCATGGGCCGGATCGTACGAGCGGCACCGGCGACGACGAGCGGGAAACCCCGAAACCGCCCTACAGGACGATCGACACGGCAGACTGCGGCCCCCGGCCGGCACGAGCACCCCCGACTGGCAACTGGCATGGGGAGGTACCGCGACGGCCTCGATACCTGCCCCTTGCCTGCTGAGCGCTGTCCTCAGCGCGGCCGACAGCGATGACGTCCGCGTCGACGTCGGTCTCGTCGACAACGCGCTTGCGCACAACGCACTCGCGGCCCGCCCCGCACCGAGCAACCCGAGCACGCGGAACCTCGACGGAGAGCGACGGCACCGGCGGCTGTACGTGGGGAATTCCCCATGGCCGCCGCCAACGGGCACAGGGGCACAGCGGCACAGGGGCACGAAAGGACACGCTTGTCGTAAGCCGCCCGAACTTCTTCCGCACCAGAGCGGCACGGCCGGCTGAACCGCCGAGACATGGCCTCCGGCGTGATCTCGCCAGCACGAGACACGACCAGCGCGGGACACAGTGAGTGTGGAAACAAGCGTGGCCCCCCTGCCCGGTCGTACTCCAACAACCCTGCATACGGATACGTCGGAAGTGCGCCTTCCAGTACGCGGACCGGAGAGCGGGGAGGGCGTATACGGCAGAAAGTGGTCGTGGGCTCCACCTCACCCCACCTGACCAAGCCCCTACCGCCCGGCTTGACCCGGAACCCCGCGTCCTGTTCGTTCCCACAGCCAACTGATCAAAGTCCGGGCGGCATTGAAGCTCGGGCGCGGATCGGGCCGGCCCGCCGCTTCTGGGTGCCCATTGCCTCGCGGCCCAGAGTTGTTTAAGGAGTGGCTGCGTGCGGTTGATGCCTTGTAGGGTCCCGACTATGGCCTGTCGCATTTCCGAGCTGGTGATCGATTGCCGGGATCCGCAACGGCTTGCGGCGTTCTGGTGCGAGGTGTTGGACTTCATCGTGCTCGACATCGACGACGGCGCGGTGGAGATCGGACCTCGGGAGGGGTTCGGCGGATTGCAGCCGACTCTGGTCTTCAGTCCCACCACCGAGCCCAAGGCGGGCAAGCTGCCGCTGCACATCGACGTCAACGCGACCGACCGCGATCAGGACGCCGAACTCGAACGCCTCCTGAAGCTCGGGGCACGCCCGGCCGACATCGGCCAGACCGGCGAGGAGCCCTGGCACTGCCTGATCGACCCCGAAGGCAATGAATTCTGCCTCCTGCGAGCCCGCCTGAGCTGAGCATCGGCCCGCGCCGGCGAACGCAAGCGTCAGTGGATGCGAACCAGCTTGTCCGCCGGAGCAGCAGATCCATCCCGTATGGGCGCGGCGTTCGAGGTGAACTGTCCACCGCCGTAAGGTTCTTGAAGAACTCTGCAGCAGGCTGGATCGGTCTGCCTCACGGGTTCAGCGACTGGTGGGGCCCTCAAGGGGCATCTGTCTCCTGTAACTCACTGCTTCCGGGAGAGGCAAGGCTCTTGAGGTCCCGTCCGGGCAGGTCGCCCTCAGCAACGCGGACATCCGGGGAGCAGGTCTGCCGGGGCGACCGTCGACAGCTGGGGGGCGACGTGCGGCGGGAAGCCTCACCGGCTTGTCGGCGGGCTCGAACTCTTCCCCCCTCTAGCGATCCTTCGTCGGCCATCCGATGGCGCGGAAGACGGCGACGGGGTCCAGATAGTCCCGCCAATGCGTCACCCTGCGGTCCTTGACGGTGATCACGGAGACGAAGTGGTTGTCGTAGGCACGCCCGGTGTGGACTGCACGTCCGTGCACCGCGTACTCGAGCACGACCACGGACGTCTCGGCATCCCGGTGGACAGCGAGCCCGTCCGCACTGTGCAGGACCATGCCATCGCCGTAGCCGCGGTACAGGTCGGCAACCGCGCGGCGTCCCTGAACCCGGCGCGGGTAGCCGGGTACGGAGGTCACGTACTCGAAGACCACATCCTCGGCCAGGAGGTCGAAGAAGTGCTCACCGTCGACGAGGCCCGCCAGCCCCTCCTGGATGATCCGGAAGAACGGGTCCAGCGCTGCGAAGTCGGTGATGTCGTCGATGGACATGGTCACCCCGCCATCGGAGAGGTCCAGGCATGGACGCTGCGCCGGGCGAAGTCGTGGAAGGTGGTCGCGGGCTGGCCGGTGACCTTCTCGACGTCATCGTTGGGCGTGGAGCCGTTGCCGGAGATGACGCTGCCGGTCAGCCAGCGAAGCATCACCGCGTAGTCGGCTGGGACGAGTCCGGCAGCGACCGCGCCGTCGATCCATGCATTGGGGTCGATGTCGTGGTGCGTGACAGGTCGGCCGGTCACGGCGGCGATGGTGTCGGCGACTTCGTCGACGGTGAGGGCCTGCGGGCCGGTGGGCGCGTAGTGCGCGCCGGCGTGGGCGTCGGGGGCGAGCAGCGTCTCGACGGCAACCGCGGCGATGTCGGCCGCGTCGACGAAGGCCTCCCTGCCGCCGCCGGCGGGGACGGTGATCACCCCGTCGACGACCGGTACGTGGGCGTCGCTGAAGTTCTGCATCACCCAGGCGGGTCGCAGGATGGAGTGGGTGATGGCAGCTCGGGCGGCGAGGCCGGCCTCGACGGCCCTGATGTCGACCTCCGGTGGCGCCTGGTCGGCGCGGTAGGTGCTGAGGTAGGTGACATGGCGTACCCCGGAGCCTTCGGCGAGGTCGAGGAAGGCGGCCACGTGGTCGGCGTAGGTGACCCGCAGAACGGGTGTGACGAGGTAGAGGCGGTCGACTCCGGCGAGGGCTGGGGCATGGGTGGTCGGGTCGTCCCAGTCGAACCGTACGTCGGCGCCGTGGCGCGCCGCGGTGCGGGCGCGCAGCCCCCGCTCGGTGAGCCTCTTCGCCACGATCGAGCCGGTCCGGCCGGTGCCGCCGAGGACGAGTGTGGTCTGCGGTGATCCAGTCATGGATCAATCGTGAGAGCGCGCTATGAGCGAATCAATGCGCACATGACTCGTTCTTTTACGTCAGACGCTCAGATCTTTGTCCCATGGGGTTGTCTCGCTGATACTGAGTGCGTGGACGTATTGCACGATCGCCTTGCGCGGGCACGCGCCTCGGGCGCCGTGTTCGCCCGTACGGTGGCCGAGCCGCCGTGGGGGCTGCGGCTGGCCGGTTCGATCCAGCTGGCCGTGCACACCATCGTCCGGGGGCGGGGCTGGCTGTGGCTGGACGACCCCGGCAGCGCGGTGGAACTCGTGCCGGGGGAGGTGACGCTCGTCCGCGGTGGCCCTGATCACCACATCGGGCACGAGCCGGGCGCCGACTGCCTCGAACCGGAGGAATTCCGGGCGCGGCACGCCAACGACGGGAGTTCCGAGAACCCGCGGGCGACGGTCTTCCTCTGCGGCGCCTACCGGTTCTCGGGTGACATCGGCAGTGGGCTGCTGGAGGCACTGCCGCAGGTGTTGACCCTGTCGGCGGCGGTCGGCGACCCGCTGCGAGAGGTCATCTCCCTGCTGTCGCACGAGCTGACCACTTTCGAGCCGGGCCAGCCCACCGTGCTGGACCGGCTCCTCGACGTTCTTCTGGTGCTCGCCATCCGCAATGACTTCCGCCGCAGCTCGACCGCACCCCGTTGGTACCGGGCGTCCGCGGATCCCCGGCTGAACGCCGCGCTGCAGGCCATGCACGAGAACGCCGGCCATCCCTGGTCGGTCCCCGAACTCGCCGCGATCAGCGGTCTGTCCCGCGCGGCCTTCGCACGGACCTTCCGCGACGCCCTCGGCCAGACTCCCATGCAGTACCTGACCGACTGGCGGATGGCTCTCGCCCGCGACCACCTGCGCACCGGCGAACTCGGCATGACACATATCGCCCGCACTGTCGGCTACAGCTCGCCCTACGCGTTCGCGGCGGCCTTCCGGCGTCACCACGGCGAGCCGCCCGGGACCTGGCGGCAACGGGAGTCACTGCGCACGCAGGCAGGCCCCGGGCACGATCCCCACACCCACTGACACCCGCCCGTCCCCGCATGACGCCCGCCCGACTCTCCCCGCACCAGAACCAAGAGTCGCTGCCGTGACCGCGCTTTCGCGCGTCGGTCACAGACTCGTGAAGAGGTCGTCGAGCGGGGCCGGCGCCTGTCCGGGGTCGAGGTTCTCGACCAGGAGATGCCCGTAGCGGATCTTGCGGCCCTTCTTCGTGCCGAGGAAGCGCCGCAACTGCTGCTGCCGGGGTCGACCGTGGTGTGCGGGCTGGTGCAGGAAGGTCTGCCAGGCCCGCAGGTCGCCCTCGGCCTGGATGATCTCCTCGACGCGCGCTGTGCCCAGCGCGCGGATGAGTTCGTCCTCCAGGTCCGCCACGCACACGAAGAAGCCCCGGTGCGGAGCCCGGGCCCGCTTCAGGCCGCGGTCGTAGAAGCGCTGCTCACCCTCGTCGCACAGTCCCCTCAACTGCAGGCCAAGACCGGGTGGCCCGAGAAGACCGGCGTAGTGGCCGACACTCATCGCCCCGCCCATCGATACGACGCACACCCCTTCGGCGGCCAGGTCCCGGCCACGCCGTGCGGCCAGCGCCTCGACGGCCGCGAGGTCACTCGGTCCTTCCAGCAGCACCGCCGTGCGCAGCCCGAGTTGCACAACCAGATCATTCGCCGGTCCACCGGGACCGCCGGCCGCCCAGCGGCTGACCGTGTCCCGGAATGCGTTCATGTCCGCCATGAAGCGAGTCTGCACTTCTCCTGACCGGCACGGCACGGGAATATTCGACGGCGCCGCTCGACATGTCCGCAATTCTCGTCATCCGGTCCGACGTCACCTGAGTCGGATGCTGAAGCAGGCTTCGGCGGCGGGGGAACTCGGCGATGCCGGACGGGACGCTGGACTCCCGGGGGTGGCCACGCCACGTCGTCGCCATGATGCTCAGCCCGCCGTGTCGGGGCTGCCGGGGCTATCGGGTCGAGAACGCGAGGTTTGGCCTTTGCTGCCGGTTCGGTGGGCTACGTCGGCTGAACCGGCATCAGTGAGGTGACGGTTGGCCGCCATCGGCTGGTTGTGCCTCGTTGTGCCTCGTTGTGGCTTGGCTACGGAGACACCGCTGCGGGTGCTGGATCCTTCGTGCCCACGCCGGTCGTGCGGAAGCTGGTCCGGAATGCGCCAGGTGTCACGCCCAGGTGTCGTACAAACGCCCTGCGGAGCGACTCGGGTGAGCCGAACCCAGTGCGCCGTGCCACTACCGGCAGGGGGTCGTCACCCGTCTCCAGCAGCGCCTGGGCGGCTTCCAGCCTGACCTGCTCGACGTAGCGGCCTGGAGTGGTTCCCACCTCTTCGTCGAAGAGCCGGGTCACGTGCCGGACGCTGACGCCTGCTCTACGGGCCATGGCCGTGAGCGTGTGGTTGGCCCCAGGGTTCTCGGCAACGGTGTCGAGGACCCGGCGGAGCATCTCCTGGCGCGTGTGCGGCGCCCTGGAGCGGACGCTGAACTGGGATTGGCCGCCCGGCCGTTGCATGAAGACGACCATGTCCTTGGCGACCGACCGGGCGACCTCCGCACCGTAGTGATCTTCGACCAGCGCCAGGGACAGGTCGATACCGGCGCTGACACCTGCCGAAGTCATCATCTGCCCGTCCTGTACGAAGATGGCGTCCGGTTGGACCCGCACGGACGGGAAACGAGCGGCCAGTTGCCGTGAATGCCGCCAGTGCGTCGTGGCGCGACGGCCGTTGAGAAGTCCGGCTGCGGCCAGCAGGAACGCTCCTGTGCACACCGATGCCGTGCAGCGGCTCTTCTCGTGCAACTGCCGGACCGTATCCAAAAGAGTGTCGTCCTTGATCAGCGTCTCCCATTCCGGGCCGCCCGGGATCACCAATACGTCGTACGGTTCTTGTACGTCGGCGGCGGACAGGTCGGCGCTGAGGCGGATCCCGGCGGAGGTGATGACCTCCGCCCCGTCCTCGGACGCGATCTGCACCCGATAACGCCCGCCGAACTCGTTCGCCGTCGTGAACACCTCGATCGGGCCGGTCACATCGAGCAGTCGCACGCCCGGAAACACAAGCACGGTCACGACGAGCGGATCCATTGCCGGGCGCTTGTGGTTCATCGGATGCCTCCCGGCTGTGCGCGGTGTGGACACTGGATCGGCAGGGCGTTGGCGAGGGTGTGCCTGCCCCGGCATGCCGCCGTCGCATCGCCTCGAGATCGGGGCGAGAGCCTCGCAAACAGCCCAGACGCGGACGTGGCCGGCCCCGATTGCCGGTTGCGCACCGTCGCGTGTCCCGTCGAGTGCGGCAGGGCCTGTCCCGACAGGTGCCGCGGGCCGTATGAGCCCGGTCCAAGGGCCATAACCGACCCTGGTCCTCCCAGTCGGCGGATTTCCCTGTGCTCATCATGTGCCAGTGACCCGCGCCGATGCCACGACCGGTTTGCTATCTGCTGGGAGGCACAGCCTCCCAGTCCGCCTTCCGCGACGGCTGCTGGAGCCTCCGTGTCTCTGGGTACGGCGCCGGCGGACTCCGCACCATGGTCGCCTGGATGATCAACCAGTACGGCGCGCCAGCCCAACGGGAGCGATGGCTGCCCCGGCTCCGCGCCCATGGAGGACCCGGCGAGCTACTGCCTGACCGAACTGGGCGCCGGATCGGACGCCGCCGCTCTGCGCACCCGTGGCGTTCGCGACGGCGGCCAGTACGTCCTGACCGGGGTCAAGCAGTTCATCCCCGACGCGGGAGCCTCCCAGATGTACGTCGTCCTGGTGGGCACCGGCGTCGACGGCCCGCACGGCAACTCCGCGTTCCTCGCCGACAAGGACGACCCCGGCCTCTCCTTCGGCCCCGACGAGCGGAAGAAGGGCTGGAACGCCCAGCCCACCCGCCAGGTGATCCTGGACGGCGTCCGACTGCCCGCCGACCGGCTGCTCGGCCACGAGGGCGAGGGCTTCCGCATCGCCAGGAACGGCCTCAACGGCGGATGTCTTGGCATCGCCGCCCGCTCCCTCGGCGGCGCCCGCAACGCCCTCGACCGCAGCCTGGCCCACCTCGCCGGCCGGAAGGCGTTCGGCGGACGGCTGCTCGACGCGCAGGCGCTCCAGTTCCGGCCGGCGGACATGGCGACCGAACGGGCCGCCGCCCACGGGCTGGTCCACCGGGCCGCCCAGACTCTGGACCGCGGCGATCCACAGGCGCCGTACCTGTGCGAGATGGCCAAGGGGTTCGCCGCCGACACCGGATACTCCGTCGCCGACCGGGCCCTGCAACTGCACGGCGGCTATGGCTACCTGAGCGAGTATGGCATCGAGAAGATCGTCCGCCATCTGCGAGTCCAGCAGATCCTGGAAGGAACCAACGAGATCATGCGCGTCATCGTGGCCCGTGGCCTGACGGAGGCATTCGGATGACCGACACAGACGACATCGTGCCGCCGACCGGTACCGACGACTCCCTGCTGCTGCGCACCGAGGGCCGCGCCGCGTACCTCACCCTCAACCGGCCCAAGGCGCTCAACGCCCTCACCCACGCGATGGTCCGTCGCATCGGCCTCGCGCTGACGGCCTGGGAGCACGACCCGGCCGTGGAGACCGTCGTCCTCACCGGGGCGGGGGAGCGGGGCCTGTGCGCGGGTGGCGACATCCGCGCCATCCACGACGACGCCCGGAACGGGGACGGGACGGCGTCGGCGGCCTTCTGGCGGGACGAGTACCGGCTCAACGCCCGCATCGCCCACTACTCGAAGCCGTACGTCGCCGTGATGGACGGCATCGTCATGGGCGGCGGCGTCGGTGTCTCCGCCCACGGCAGCGTCCGGATCGTCACCGAACGCTCGCAGATCGCCATGCCGGAGACCGGCATCGGCTTCGTACCGGACGTCGGGGGCACCTATCTGCTCGCCCTCGCGCCCGGGGAACTCGGCACGCACCTGGCGCTGACCGGATCTCCGGTAGGCACGGGTGACGCCCTGCTGTGCGGCCTCGCCGACCTCTACGTACCGTCGGACTCCCTGCCACGGCTGCTCGCCGACCTCGCCCACGCGCCGGTACGACAGGTCCTGGGGCAGTACGCACGGCAGGAACCGCTCGGTGAACTCGCGGCAGCACGGCCCTGGATCGACGTCTGCTACGCCGCCGACACCGTCGAGGGGATTATTGACCGCCTCCTCGAACACGGCGGTAGCGCGGCCAAGGAGACCGCCGAGACCCTGCTCACCAGATCTCCGACCTCCCTCAAGGTCACCCTCGCCGCACTCCGCAGAGCCCGGCGGCTCGGTCCGCTGGAGAACGTGCTCGATCAGGAGTACCGAGTCTCCTGCGCGGCCCTCACCGCACCCGACCTGGTGGAGGGCATCCGGGCCCAGGTCATCGACAAGGACCGCAGCCCGCGCTGGACACCGCCGACGCTCGCCGAGGTCGATGACGCGGACGTCGAGCGCTTCTTCACGCCCCTCGGCGAGCGGGAACTCGGCCTCGCCGCATCCGACACCACGCAGGAGATGCCCTGGTGAGCAGGACCCTCGCGTTCAGCGGGCTGGACACGGGGGCGGCCCCATGGCCGCCAACCTGGTCAAGGCCGGCCACCGGGTACGCGGCCACGACCTGTCACCCGCATCCCTGAGGGCAGTGGGCGACGCGGGTGTCGAGCCCGCGGCATGCGCGACGGAGGCGAGGCGATGGCGGGCGCGGAGGGGGTGATCACCATGCTGCCCGCCGGACGGCACGTGCTGGAGCCGTACCAGGACATCGTCGGGGCCGCCCGGCCCGGCACCCTCTTCGTCGGACGTCGATATCCGGGCATGGGGCAAGGACTGGAACGACGACCCCAAGCCGTTCATCTGGACCAGAACAGCCGAAGAAATCCTCGACTCCCTCGCCCGCTTCTGCCGACGGATCTCCGGCACAGGACACTGGTAGGACTCCGTTAGGTCTGTCTCGCGGTCCTGTCTGGGGGCATGGTGGGTATGTGCACGCACATGAAGTGAACCGTGCCCGGGCGAAGTTGGCCTTATTCGTCGCCGATGTGTTCGTGTCGGTGCCGCGCAGGGATCAGCGGGCGAAGAGTGACTGCTGTCTGCGCGGACTGATGCTGGACGGGCGTCGCAAGTCGATCCAGGTCATGGCGGAGCGGCTGCCGGATGGCAACGAACAGAACCTGCAGCAGTGCGTGAACCAGTCGACCTGGGATCCGGTGCCTGTATGGCGGCGGATTGCGGAGCGGATGGTGCCGCAGATCGGCCCGGATGCCTGGGCGGTCGATGATGTGTCGTTCCCCAAGGACGGCCGAATGTCGGTGGCCGTCGTGCTCCAGTATTGCGGCGCTTTGGGCAAGCAGGCCAACTGCCAGTCGCGGTGAGCGTGCACGCGGTCTCCGACACAGCGTCCGGTCCGCTGCAGTGGCGGTTGTTCGTGCCCGAGGAGTGGGCGCACGATGCCGGACGGCGGGAGAAGACCGGGATGCCGGAGGGGGTCGGGCACTGGGAGAAGTGGCGCCTGGCACTGGACACCTTCGACGAGCTGGCCGGGTGGGGTCTGGTGCCGCCGGTGGTGGTGGCCGACGCCGGTTACGGGCAGAACGCCGACTTCCGCGACGGCCTGAGCGAGCGGGGTATCGGCCATGTCGTGGCGGTCCGTTCGGACGTGACCGTCCACCCGCACGACGCCGAGCCCCTCACGCCGCCGTGGTCGGGCAACGGCCGCAAGCCGTAGCCCCGCTACTGGGACAAGCCGTCCCCGGTGGCCGCGTCGGCGGTCGGCCAGGGACGGCAGACGTTCACCGAGGTCACCTGGCGTGAAGGCCCCCGCGGGCCGATGCGCTCGCACTTTGTGGCACTGCGGGTGCGGCCGGCCGGGGTCAGGGCCCGCCGTCTGGCCCAGGCCGCCACCGCCGAACACGGCCGCTGGGACGGCGTCCTGCCCGAAGTGACACTGCTGGTCGAATGGCTCGAAGGCGCCGAAGCACCCAGCGACTACTGGCTGTTCAGCCTGCCCGCCGGCACCCCGGTGGCTGAACTGGTCCGTCTGGCCGAGATCCGCTGGCGCATCGAGCACGACTACCGGGAGCTCAGGCACGGTCTCGGCCTGGACCACTTCGAGTGAGCCGCCCGCATCCGGGCGCAGGAGCGGATCTGCGGCGCTCATCCCCACGTAGGCTGGTCGGGTGTTCAATCGGCTTGACATCAGCGCGTTGCCGCCGGGACGCCGATGGGCTGCTCAGCTGCGGTTCTGGGTCGACGGCGAGGAAATGGTGGCGGAGGCGGTCGGTGAGGGAGGCCGCGGTCCGTTTGCGGAGGAGGCGTTGCCTGCCGACGGTCACAGTCCCCTCTGGGCGACCGACGAGGGACGACGGGTAGTGCTGGGGGAGCCTGAGTGCACGGGCGGATGCTGCGGCTACCTGTCGGTGTTCGTGCAGCGTCACGGTGGCATCGTCGAGTGGTCCGATTGGCAGGTGCCTGTTGATCAGGTTCGCCCCCCGACGTTTCACTTTGATGTCGATCAGTACGACGGCGAAGTGACCCGAGCACTGGCAGATCGGTGGTGGCAGGTCCAGGTGAAGTGACGCGCCTCTCCGGTTCCGTCCTGGGCGGTGTGTGGCCGCCAGCGCCTACGGGCGGTCGCCGGTTGGCCGCGCCTGTCAACACGACCTCGTCGTCCACGCCGGGCGTCAGGACTGTGTCCCCAACCCGCACCTCCGCGCTGCTGACCGACAGGGAGCGGGTACCGGGCCAGCCGCATGTGATCCGTGTCCTCACGGGCGGCGGCGAGGCCGCGCTCGGCGATCAATCGGCCGACGCGGCGGTCGGCGGCCGTGTTGACCGGACTACGGAGTCTGCGCGCCGGTGGTCGGCCTGTGCTCCGTGCGGCCGACCCCGGCCGGACCGGCCACGGCGTCAGCGCGAGACGGTCTGCGGGGCGGCGGGGACAGGTACGAACCGGTAGGCGCCCTCATGGGTGATCACGCGGCCGGCGGTGGGCGGCGCGAAGTGGGTGCCGAGGACCAGGGTGTCCGTGTCGGCGAGGGACCCGAGCAGCTTGCGTCGTGAGGCCTCGGACTGCTCGGGGTCGATGTCGACGCACGAGCCGATGGCGGGGTGGGCGAGCTGGACCGGGTGGTGGATGCAGTCGCCGGTGATGAGCGCCGTCTCACCCCGGCTGGTCAGCTCGACGGCGATGTGGCCGGGGGTGTGGCCGGGCGTGGGCATCAGACGTAGGCCCGGGGCGATCTCGACCCCCTCGGCCGGGACGTCGACAAGGTCGAGCAGCCCCGTCTCCTCGACCGGGATCACGGAGTCGCGGAACATCTGCTTGCGCGCCTCCTCCATGTCGTACGTAGCCCAGAACTCGCGCTCGATGCGGGAGGTGAGGTAGCGGGCGTGGGGAAAGGTGGGGACCCACTCGCCTCTCACTTCCCGGGTGTTCCAGCCGACGTGGTCGGCGTGCAGGTGGGTGAGGACCACCAGGTCGACGGAGTCGGGGGAGAATCCGGCGGCGGTGAGGCACTCGAGGAAGTCGGTCTGCAGGTGGTGCCAGGCGGGGTTGGCCCGCTCCTTGCCGTTGCCGATGCCGGTGTCGACCAGGATGCGCAGCCCGCCCACGATGAAGGCGAAGCTGTGGCTGTCGATGTGCAGGATGCCCTCGTGGTCGGCGAAGTCGGGGCGCAGCCAGTCCTGTTGCCTGACCACGTCCGGGGTGGCGTCCGGCAGCAGCCAGGGTCCGGTCGCGGGCGGCAGGAGGACCTCGTCGATGCGGTGGACGGTGACGTCGCCCACGGTCCAGGACGGGATGGCGGCGGTCTCGTTGGCCGGTGAAGCGTTCATGGTCCGTCGTTTCCTTTGTTCGTCAGCAGTGGTCAGCAGTGGTCAATAGTGTCTGGCGGAGGCGGTCGTCCGTCGTGTGAAGTGCCTTGTGCCGTGACCGCGTGAGTGTTGCCATCGCCGCGACGGCGAGGAGGGCGGCGGCCATGGCGTAGGCGTGGCCGGCGGTGCGCGGTCCGGAGTGCTGGGTGGCGGCGCCCGTGGCGATGGCGGGCAGGCTCATGGACAGGTAGCTGAGCACGTAGTAAGCGGCTAGGGGCGCGGCGCGGCGCGTTCGGGTTCGGGTTCGGGTCCGTCGAGCGCGGCGAGCAACATGCGCAGCGCGCCATGGGAGACGGCGCCGAAGGCAATGTCGGCCAGGGCCGCGCCGCCGTGGGCGGCGGGCAGGCCGGCGCCGTGCGGACCGAGCAGGTTCAGGGCCGCGGAAGGGATGACGATCAGGGCCCTGCTGGTGGCGGCGGAGATCGGCGCCGTCTACCGCAGTGTCCACACGGTGAGCGCGGCCGTGGCACTGACGGCGAAGAAGACCATGCCGCCGACCGGATGCGGGGCCGCGGAGGAAGCCGGGCACGCCGGTCCCGATCGCCCATACCGCTTGCTGAACCGGCATCAGCCTGGGCGCCCTCCCCGGACGCTGACCCCGCGGCTTCCCGGGCTGCGCCCCTTGCGGGGCCTTCATCGCCGCTTCGTGGTGATCCCAGGCGCACGTTGATGGCGCGTGCTGTTGATCTGCCGCCGCGCACCGGCGGGCGTGGTTGTGGAGCCGCCGCTCTGATTCCTTCACGCCTGGGCTTTCCTTCAGGCCTGGGCTCCACCCGGACCCCGCGCGCCCGGCCAACCCATCGGGACACACCGACGGGTGTTCGCAAGCATGAACAAGAATCACGTACTTATCTATTGACGCGTTCATAGCAAGCGCTTACGTTCCCCTTCGAGGATATCGGAAAGCGCTTTCTCCTGCACGGCACCCTTGCACGGCACCCCTGGTCACGGACGAACCTGGAGGCAGAACGATGCAAGTGAGACCCGTCATCGCATGTGTAAGCCTGCTGGCCGGCGCGCTCGTCGCGCTGTCCGGCACCCCGGCCCAGGCCGCGAGCACCACCCAGTACGTCTCGCCGAGCGGCACCGACAGCGCGGCCGGCACGCAGTCCGCCCCGACGACGCTCGCCACGGCGATCAGCCGCATCGCATCCGGCGGCACCATCTACCTGCGCGGCGGAACGTACAACTACTCCTCGACGATCACCATCCCGGCGGGCAACAACGGCACCTCGAGTGCTCGCACCACCCTGTCCGCCTACCCGGGCGAGACCCCGGTGCTGAACTTCTCGGCGCAGAGCGAGAGTTCGTCGAACCGCGGGCTCCAGCTGAACGCCAACTACTGGCGTCTGTACGGCATCACCGTCCAACGCGCCGGCGACAACGGCATCTACATCGGTGGCAGCAACAACGTCATCGAGCGGACGGTGACCGCGTACAACCGCGACACGGGGCTGCAGTTGGGCCGGATCTCCTCCAGCACTCCCAGCAGCCAGTGGCCGTCGAACAACCTGATCGTGAGCTCGGAGTCGCACGACAACGCCGACTCCGACGGCGAGGACGCCGACGGCTTCGCCGCGAAGCTCACCACCGGCACCGGGAACGTCTTCCGTTACGACGTCTCCCACAACAACATCGACGACGGCTGGGACCTGTACACGAAGACCGACACCGGCGCGATCGGCCCGGTGACCATCGAGTACTCCCTGTCCTACAAGAACGGGACTCTGAGCGACGGCACCGTGAACTCCAACGGCGACCGCAACGGCTACAAACTCGGCGGCGACGACATCGCGGTCAACCACGTTGTCCAGCACGACATCGCCTACGGCAACGGTCACCACGGATTCACGTACAACAGCAACCCGGGCAAGATGACGATCTCGAACAACGCGAGCATCGACAACGCGCAGCGCAATTTCTCCTTCGACGCGGGCACTTCGGTCTTCCGGACCAACTCCTCGTGCCGCTTCAGCGTCAGCGGCTCGAACGACAAGACCGTCGGGGACGCCGACAGTTCGAACCAGTTCTGGACCGGTACGAACGGCTCCCGCTGCTCCTCCTACAGCGGAGCCCTGGGCTGGTCCTTCGCTTCGGACGGGCACCTTGCCGTGACCTTCAGCGGCAAGGTCGTGACGCCGTAACCACGACCGAGGCGGGGGCCGGGCGCTCACGTTCCGCAGATGCGCGAACGACGTGTCCAGCCCCCGCTTCAGCGCCCCTGCCGTTGTCGACTCAAACCCATCCCGACACGAGCGTTGTGGCGTGTGGCCTGCGGCTTCGCCCATGGTCATTTCCGGACGTCGTCCCGCGGTTTGCCGTCGATTCGGGCTTGCTCGGTGATCACAACGCGCCAAGTTTTCCGGCGAGTTGCGGGGTGATGCACAGCATGCGGTGCATCACCCGCCCCGTCGGCAAGATTTATCCCAGCTTCGGGAGATGAGGGAGCGATCGGGGTAGCCCGAACGATGGCAGCACGCTGTTTTCGAAGCGGGTCATGGCGCAGATCCGGTCGCCGGTGAGGGTGAGGACGTAGAGGCCGGTCCCGTGGCTGATGCCGTTGGGGGCGCGGAGGTAGGCGCCGAACGCCGGCTGACCGTTGGCTCGTGTCGGGATGAGGTCGAACCTGCGATCCGCGCGGAAAATGGCGGCGCAGAAGCGGGCCACGATGTCTCGGCCCTCGTATTCGAAGGGCATCGGTGGCATCGACATGAAGACGTCGTCGGTGAGAAGGGCCACCAGTGCGTCCAAGTCGGTGGACTCCCACGCGCGGACGAATTTCGCCACGATCGCATCCTCGGAGGGTGAGTCGGAGGCGGGAGGCGGTTCCCGGTCATCCGTCGTGGGACGTCGGTGTTGCAGGCCGGCGCGCGCCCGTTTGAGGGCGCTTTTGACCGACTCGATGCTCGAGTCCAGCATGTCGGCCACCTCGGCGGCGTGGAATCCGAGGACGTCGCGCAGGATGAGCACGGCGAGCTGGCGAGGCGGCAGGAGCTGGAGGGCGGTCATGAAGGCCAGGGAGATGGATTCGGTCTGCTCGTAGCGGGCCTCCGGGCCGAGCGGTGCGTCGATGACACCCTGCAGGAGGGCGTCGGGAATGGGCTCGAGCCAGACGACTTCACCGAGCCGAGTGGGCTCCGGTGGTTCCACATGGGGCACGTCCCACTCCTTGGCCTGGCGTCGGCCGGCCGACCGGCGCGCGTTGAGGCACCGGTTGGTGGCGATCCGATACAGCCAGGTACGCAGCGAGGCGCGTCCCTCGAACCCCGCGAAACCCTGCCAGGCGGCCAGCAGCGTGTCTTGCAGGACGTCCTCGGCGTCCTGGAACGATCCGAGCATCCGGTAGCAGTGCACCTGCAGCTCCCGGTGGTACGGCTCGGTCAGCTGTCGGAACGCCTCGCCGTCCCCGGCCCGCGCCCTGGAGATCAAGTCGGCTGCCGCTTCGCCCATTCTCGGGTCACCTCTTCCCGCATCTCGTCGCATTCCTTGTATGGACACCGGCCGAGGGACGAAGGGGGCGGTTGGCGGGCGCCCCTTTCCCGACTTCGCGGTGTCTACCTCAGTGGTAAGTGACCACACAGCACAGGGAGAAGCACCATGGGAAAGATCATCATCAGCGAGAACGTCTCGCTCGACGGTGTCGTCCAGGATCCGACCGGCGAGGAGGGCATCAGGCTGGGTGGCTGGTACCTCCAGATGGGAGACAACGACCGCGAACCGTGGGCGAAGCTCTTGCTCGCCGAGGCCCTGGGCGCCGAGGCCCTGTTGCTCGGCCGGCGGAGCGACGAGTGGTTCGCCACGCGGTGGCTGTCCCGTACCGGCGAGTGGGCGGACAGGTTGAACAGTATGCCCAAGTACGTGGTGTCCTCCACCCTCCAAGAACCCAAGTGGAGCGACTCGACGGGCTTCAAGGGCAGGGTGCTCAAGGGGGACGTGGTGGACGAGGTCTCGAAGCTGAAGCAGGAGCTGGAGGGCGACATCGTCGTATACGCCAGCTCCCAGCTCGTGCACACGCTGATGGAGCACGACCTCGTCGACGAGCTGCGGCTCACCGTGTTCCCGGTCGTGCTCGGGGCCGGCGAGCGCCTCTTCGGCGAGACCAGCGACAAGAAGCCCATGCGCCTCGTCCACGCCCGGACCGTCGGCGACGGCCTCGCCTTCCTCACCTATCAGCCCGTCCGAGACGCCTAGCGCGGTGACCGGGAAGCTTCACCGGGCTCAGGGACGCTCGCCTGGCCCGGGAGGGGACGACCGCATGTCTCGGGCCTCCGATCGAAGTCGTTCATGCTCATTCACCCAGTCGGAGTCGTAGTGCGCGCGGGCGGCGCCGTGACCGGCAACTGTCGTAGTCCGAATGAGGGAAGATCTCGAAGGGAGACGCCATGCGTATCCGCCGAAGTCTCGGACTCGTGATCGCCACAGCAACCCTCACCGGACTCAGCCTCACCGGAGCCGCTTCCGCGCAGGTCAGCACACCCCACACCGGCGCCACCCCCGAACAGTGCCGGCAAGCGGGCGGAACGGTGAGCAGTAGACCGTATGCCGGCGAGTACTGCTCGGGCGGCACGTACAGCAACAGCCCAATAGCCTGACACAGGTGCCTTGGCGGGCGCCCGCAGCCGCGTGCTGAGGGGCGCCCGCTCCCACAACGACGCTTGCGGAGAGGAGTCCAACCGGCATAGAGGGTGTCGGGGGCAGATCGGAGCGGGCGCCGGCCGCGTGCTGATGCGCGCGGACGATGGTGGAGTCCACGGAGACGTCCCAGTCGATCTCACCCGCGGCGTCGGCCGCAGCCTGGACCTGCTGGAGTGACCGTTCCCAGGTCCCGTCCGCCGACCACAGCAAGCCTCTGGCGTTCGTGGACGGTCTTCCACGGGCCGAACCGTTCGTACAGGTCACACCACTGCACGCGGTCCGCACCCTGTGCGGAATCCCGTCGATCACCTGCCGGTGATCGCGCCACCGGCCACAACGGCCATTGCTGACCGGCAGTAACGGCCGCAGCCGTTCCCACTCGGCATCCGTCAAGTCACTCCGCCGCATGCCGGAGCAACGACTCAGCGATCAGACAGTCGCATGACCGAACGGGCGAGCTCCAACGGGACATCTCCCTCAGGGCGTGCCGCTACCCCGGCGATTACCGCCCGTGTGATGGCCCACCATCATCACGATGAGGCCGGTCAGCAGCAGCGCGCTGCCAGTCAGGGTGCCCCACTGGCGTGTGCCGGGGTCGCTGAGCACCAGCAAGAAGACCATCTGCCAGCACAGGGCGAAGGCAACCATCAACTGGCCCCAGCCGTAAGTGCGCGGACGGTGGACCCGTCGACGGTTCGTGGGGAGCACCCAGCCACGGGAAACCGCCGCTACGCCGGAGGCGGCGATGAGCAACGCCACCAGAACCAGAGGTACGACGAGGTAGAGCTTCATAGTCCATCCCTGCGCGTCGGACCCGCGCCGGACGCCCGTGTGATCATGACACCCCGCGCACCGCGCGTCCACGCCCTCCCGCGAACCCTCATGATCGCCCGGGCAGTTCCTGGTTCGCCTCAGGCCCGCTCCGGCTCAGGATCAGCCCGGGCACCCGCGCCACCCTGCGCGACGTCCCGACCCTGCCCTCGGCACGCCGGCACCGGCGGCGACTGGTCGAGGAACGCACTGCCTCCCGCGTCCGCGGACGCCACAAGTCCGCCGTCCTCGTCTCCAGCACCGAAGTGCCGTTCCTGTCCGAGGATTTCCCCGAGCTCGACGACGTCACCGTGTACAACGACTGGTTCTCCGCATTCGGCCGCCCTCTCACCCTGCTGTCGGCCTTCGAGAACGCCGCGACGCGAAACTCATGGTCTGGGCTTGATGTCGACATCGACGCCGCCCGGACGACCGCGCACCTGGCCAACGACGCGGGCAGGACCGATCTCGCGCTCTCGGTGGTCACGTCGGCCCAGACCCTGTACCGCCGCGGTGAGCGTGTCTCGACCCTCACCTCGTACACATCGATCGACGGCGCGTGGCACTCGACTCTGAGTCAGACCAATGTGCTGTCGTCGGGGACGGCGCGTGTCCCGCGCGACGTCACGCTGCAGGTGGGAGGGGGCCGGATGGCCGACGACCTGCGCTCGCTCCGTCCGATCAGGACGGTGCGGCTCGACGTCATGGCCGAGGGCCAACTCGCACTGCACATGCCGGTCCCGACCTCGGTCCAGAGCCAGAACTAAAGGGCGGCCATGCCATGGCCACCGACCGTGTCACCCCTGCCACCACCCGCCGCTCGACTCTGCCCGCGTCGCTGACTCCGGCCCGGATCGAGCGACTGACAGTGCGTATCGCAGCCGCGGCGGATGCCGTGCGAGTCACCACCAACGCTCCCTACACCGGTACACCGTCGGCGGACCTGCCCGTCTCGACGCCCGCCGATGTCGTGACGGCCGCGCGGTGACGCGGCGGCCGAACATGCGTTGCGAGAAGTGCGGACCGCGCGCCCCGGCGGGACCCGCCCGAGCGTAGTCAGAGGCTCCCGAGCCCCCCACCCGCCGAGCCGCCGGGAAGCAGGACAGGCCCGGACCGTGCTGCTGGAGCACGTCCGGGCCCGGTGCGACGCGGTGAGCGCGGTCTGGAGAGGACGGTGTCGGCCCGCTCCGCCAGCGGTCTGTTCTAGGACGCCGACAGCCACGTGCGGTAGCGGCGCAGTGCCCGTCGCTGCTGACGCTGTTCGGCGAGCAGGGCGTACGCGGGGCGGGTGTTGGGCTTGGGGCGGCCTCCGCGGGCGATGCGGCGCAGCTGGTGACGGACCTGCGCCATGCTCGCGGCGGAAGCGAGGGCCTTGTCGGACCAGGTCACCGGCCGCAGCTGCCGGTCCGCCTCGCGGCCGTGGCGCCAGCGGTCGGGCAGGTCCGGGGTGACGGCGAGGGCGGTGCCCATCCCGACGAGTGCCACGCCACTGGCGAGGACCCGTTCGGCGGTATCGCGCCGGGTGATGCCGCCGGTGAGCATCAGCGGGAGAGGTGTGGTCTTGACCAGGTCCTTCGCCAGGTCCAGGAAGTACGCCTCTCGGGCCTGGGTGCGCGCATCGGCGGGGCGGCCGGACATCGCGGGGCTCTCGTAGCTGCCGCCGGACAGTTCCACCAGGTCGACGCCGAGCGGTTCGAGCATCGCGATCACCTGCCGAGCATCGTCGGCGTCGAATCCGCCCCGCTGGAAATCCGCCGAGTTGAGCTTCACCGCGACAGCGAAGGACGGCGAGACGGCGGCGCGTACGGCCCGGACGACGTCCAACAGCATCCGAGCCCGGTTTTCCAGGGGCCCGCCCCACTCGTCGGTGCGTCGGTTGACCAGCGGGGACAGGAACTGTGAGAGCAGGTAGCCATGCGCGGCGTGGACCTCCACACCGTCGAACCCCGCCTTCTCGGCGCGGTGGGCCGTGACCGCGTACCGCGTGACAGTGGCCTCGATCTGCTCGGGGGTCATGGCGACGGGGCGACCGAAACGGCTGCTGTGCTTTCCCAGGTCGACCCCCACCGCGGACGGGCCCCACACGACGCCGGGCATGTCTGCCTGGATCTGGCGGCCGGGGTGATTGATCTGCATCCACATCGCTCCGCCGCCGGACTTGCCGGCCTGGGCCCACTCGGTGAAGGGCTCCAGCGGCGCGGCATCGTCGAGTACGACGCCGGCGGGACCGGTCAGTGCCTCGGCGTGGACCATGACGTTGCCGGTGATCAGCAGTCCGGTGCCGCCGGTGGCCCAGCGGCGGTACAGCGACAGCAACTGCCCATCGGGCAGCTGGCCCTCGCCGGCCATGTTCTCCTCCATGGCCGCCTTCGCGATCCGGTTGCCCAATACCTGCCCGGAGCGCAGGGACAGCGGTGAGAAAAGGTCGCTGGCCATCCGGATTCTCCTCTCCATCGATTAGAATGTGTGCACCGTTCACATTAGGTGGGCAATGTGCGCGGTGTAAACATGAGGGAGGGTGTTCCATGCCACAAGCGAATGACTCGTACCACCACGGCGATCTGCGCGCCGCCTGCCTGCGCGCTGCGCGGGAACTGCTGGAGGAGGACGGCAGCGCCGGACTGTCCCTGCGGGCGGTCGCACGGCGGGCGGGCGTGTCGGCGACGGCCCCCTACCGCCACTACGCGGACCGCGACGCGCTCGTCTCCTCGGTCGCCGCCGAGGGCTACCGCGAACTCGCCGGATACCTGACCGCGGCGCATCCCGCGCCCGCGACGCCTGACGATCTCAGCGCGGTCGCCGTTGCCTACGTCCGATTCGCGCTCGACCACCCGGCGATGTTCCGGGTGATGTTCGCGGAGCCCTGCGATCCGGGCAACGAGGAGCGGGTGGAGGCGACCGCCGCCCTGTCGGAGTACGTCCGCGGCATCGTCCGGGGCGCCTTTCCCTGCGCCGATCCGGACGCGCTGTCGACCACGGTGTGGGCCCTGGTCCACGGCTTGGCCTTCCTGCACCTGGACGGCAAGCTCGACGCCTCGACCCCCGAAGTGGTCGCCGACCAGGTCCGCACCGCCGTCCACGCGCTGTTCACCACCTCCCCGCTGGCGTCGCAGGAGGCAACCGCACCGCAGAAGCCGGCGAGGGCGTAGCGGCCCCCGGGTGATACCGGGAACGGCCTGACAGCCGGGCCGTGCGGGTGGTCGGCCTCAGCGACAGGTGAGCACATGGCGACGGTCGCCGGTGAAGTGGAGCGCGGGGTGCCGCGGCGCGCGGCGAGAGTGCCGCCGCCCGATCCGAGGCGACGACGACCGCGTCCCGGCTCCTGAGGTGGTGCCTGGCTCCTGGCGCGGTGCGACGAGTTGCGCCGTTTCGCGTTGGCGCGCGTGGGTGCCCACCACGGGGTGCGGTTCGCGCAGGTCACGACGGGTCGGCTCCCGGCCGACACGGCGGTCCGGAGGGCGCGAAAGGCCGGATCAACGGTCCGTCGCGGTCATCGCCGGGTCAGTCCCCGGCCGGGGGGAGGGGAGGGGCCGGGTGGTGATGCGCTGTTGAACTGTTCGCGGATATTGTCCGACGCCGTATCGATCACGGGATGGTGAGTGCACTCACCCGCCGGGAGCAGGCTTGGCCGCGCGAGGCGACGGCGGTCACGGGGGAGTTCAGTGCCCTGTGTGCTGACCTCGACCAGCGGTTGGACGAGTGGGGCGTGCCGGAGGGCCGGCCGTTTGCGGCCGGCCCGAAGGGCGAGTACGACAAGGGGTCCCGCGGTCAACGTCATCGGCTGCTGACTGGCGCCGCCACCGCAGCGCGTCACAGTGTCGCGGTCGTCCCTTCCCCGGACGCGCTGCCCGCGAGCCACTGGTCCCAGCCCAGGTTGAAGTCGGCGTAGCCGTTGTCGGCCGGCGCCTTGGCACGGGGCGAGCCGGTGATGGTGACGGGGTCGCCCTGCTTGACCTGGCCGTAGAACCACTTGGCGTCCGACATGGACAGGTGGACGCAGCCGTGTGAGCCGCGGGCGCTGCCACTGCCCGGGTTGGGGTCGCCGGTCGAGTAGTGCACGTACGTGCCGGACTGGGTCAGGTGGACGTCCCATGGCAGCGTCAGGTCGTAGTAGTTGGGGCTGCCCTTTTCGCAGCTGATACCGACGCTGCAGGAGGTCATGTGGACCTTCTCCTGCTTGTCGATGACGGCCATCGTGCCGTTCCACGTCGGATACTGGGCGCTGCCCGCGTTGATCGACAGGGTGCGCACCGCCTTGCCGTTCCGGGTCACCTTCATGGTGTGGCCGGTCACCGAGACGTCCGCGCGCACGTCGTCACCGATCGTGAACGTGTGCGTGTAGTTGTGCACGCCATAGCGCCCGTTGCCGTTGCTTACGCCGTTGATGTCAGCGTCGATCTTTACCTTTGTGCCGGACGGCCAGTACGTCTTGGGTCGCCAGTCGGCGCGCTTGTCGCCCATCCAGTGCCAGGCACCGGCCACCGGCTGGGAGGCGCTCACCTTCATGTGCTTCTCGACCGTGGCCCGTGCTTTCGCGGACACCGGGTTCGTGAAGATCACCGAGATCGGCATGGCGACGCCGACCGTGGTGCCCGTCTGCGGGGTGATCGTCTCCAGCAGCATCGGCGGGCCTGCGGGCTTGGTCGGTGACGGGGAGGCGCTCGCACTCGGCTTTCCCGACGCCTTCGCGTCGTCCCCGGTCGCCTTGTCACTGCCGCCCCCGCCGCAGGCACTCGCGCCCACCAGCATCACACCCGTGACGAATGCGATCCCTATGCCGCCCTTGCGCCGTCCCACGATCTGCCCCGCTCTCTCGCTCCTCGGCCCTGAAGGGCCCGACTCCCTGTCAGACAACGACGAGGTGGGCCGCAGTTGCGCGCATCGCGTAAAGCATGTCTCAAGATTCGGTGCGCACCGGCGGATCGGGGACGAAGAGGGGCGCGACATCCTGACGGCCGACCCGGTTCTGCAGCCGGTCGAAGGCCACGCCGCGGAGTTGCCGTTGAGGACGGCGACGAGTTCACCACGATGGCCCCTTCCGCTACGCCTCCGAAGGCGCAAGAAGCTGAGGACGGCGTGGTGCTGACAGGCGGGCGCATCACCGTCCGCGTCGTCCGCGTCGGTGAGACGGTGCGCCGGCCTGCTACTCAAGCCTCAGGCTTTGTCGCTGAGCTCGTCGTTCCGCTGGAGCGTCAGGGCTTCGACGGAGCACCCCGCTACTTGAGACGGGAGGGCTCCACGAGTGTCCTCAGCTACCTGGCGGGTGACGTCCCGGCACGATTCCGTCCTGGTGGATCGTGTCAGCCGACGAGGTTGCCCACAAAGGGGCGATCGCGGTCGGGACAGCGAACACCGCCGATCCCCGTTGTGACGCCGTTGGCGTGCTCTGTGTCTGACGATCAGTGCAGGCGTTGGCGGCCGAGCCGGGCGACCGGCGTTCAGCGGTCAGCCGTGAGCCGTCTCGGATCGGTCGGTGGCCGGGGCGAGGGGGTCGGGACCTGGTTCTCCCAGGATGTTCTCGAAGTAGCCGGGGCCGGTGCTGGGGAGGGCCTTGAGTGCGGCGGTGTAGCGCAGGGTCTCGGTCTCCCAGGCGTGGTAGCCGCTGATCCATGCGGTCATGACGTCGACGTAGGTCTCTACGGCGGTCCGCTGAGGGGCGGGGAGCGCTAGGTGGGTACACATGGCCGGGATCTCACGGGCGAGTTGCTGGAACCGGGTGCAGCGCCGGTGGACTTCCTGCTGGGCCACCGTGACGGCCTCGTCGCGGGTGCGGTGCTGGGTGTACTCGATGACGAGGACGAGATTGTCCATGTCTCCGCGTGCTTCCTCTTTTTCGAGGGAGTACACGTCGTTGCACATCAGCGTGATGTCGATGGCGATCTCCCGCATGATCCTCAGCTGCGGGCCGTGGAAGACCGCTGCCGGCAGGCTGAGACCCGCCGCGCGTTCGGCCAGTGACAGGGGCAGCGCCGTCCCGGCGACGCCCCTGCGGACATGGAGGTAATGCTCCATGTCCACCGGCACCCCCCGACACCGGTTCACCGCTTCGTGGGCATGGGCGGCGAAGTAGTACTCCCACTCGTGGGCGACCCGCGCCACCCACCCGGGCGCGGCACCGTCGGTGCTGCGGCGCCAGAGGTCGGCGAACGCGGTCGAGCACGGATCACCGCCGTGGCCCGTCCCCGTGGCCGTGCCGTGGACTATGTCGATCAGGCCCTGGCACACCCGGGCAACTCGGTTGGGCGCAAGGCCCAGAGGGCCGTCGAGCTGATCGTCGAAGACGAAGAAGAACGCCATCGCGTCGGTACACAGATCCAGACCCCGCCCGGTGGCGTCGGGAAAGCCATAGGCAGCGAGCCGGGGCATGTCCCACGAGGTGTACCACCCCACGGACCGCTCACCACCCACCAGCCCCTGTCGGCGGACCCAGTCAAGGTTGCGGCGGCGGGCGCCCTCCATGTCCGCGCTGACCCGAAGCGGGAAGGGTAGATCGAACTCGATGTCCTGAGGCATGACATCCCTCCACATGGCGGCCCGCCCTTTCCGAACCAGTCATGGCCAGTCTGTCGGTAGAGCGGGCCGGCGCCGCTGGTTACCCATGAAATACCGCAACACTCAGGTGGTCGTGGCGAAGCCGGCGTGGCACGGAGGACCGGGAAGCGCGGGAAGCGATGGCCGAGGCGAAGGCCGAGGGCCGAGGACGGCCCGAACCGAGCACTGAGACGGCTTCCTCGGCAGAGGAAGCGCACCCACGGGCCGGTACGGGCGCTCGATGCCGACGCGGCCCTTGTTCGAGCAATGGAGCACCGATGAAAGTGGTCTTGAAGCACGGCCGGTATCTGGTCGCCTCGGGCCCTGTTCCGCTTCGCAGGCGACCTCCGGCCGCAAAGACCTCTCCGAAGCAAGGTCGCACCGCCTCTTCCTACAGGACCTGGGACAGCTCGACGGCGGGCAAGAACTCCGCGTCAGCGATCGTCATGACTGAGCTGTGCTGTACGCGTTGGTGGCGAGGCCGTCGGTGAACGCAGTGCTTCGCGCAGGAGCGCGACGGCCGGTGGGATCTCCGTGTCGCTGATGTTGCCGTACCCGAGGACGAGCGCGGGATCCGCCGGCTGATGCGCGCGATAGTCGTCGAGGTCCGCCAGGCGTAGCCCGGCGGCGGCCGCCGCCTGGACCGTCCCGCGGGTGTCGGTGCCGTCCGGTAGGTGGAGCAGGATGTGCAGCCCGGCGGCGGTGCCGGCGACCCGGCCCTCCGGCATCTGGGCGCCGAGCGTCCGGACCAGCAGGTCGCGGCGGGATCGGAACCGCCGCCGTGCCGCGCGCAGGTGGGCGTCGTACCACCCGCGGTCGATGAAGGTGGCGAGCGCGAGTTGGTCCAGCACCGGTGGTGCGGCGGCGACGAGGTTCGCCGCCCGGAGCACCGGGGCCATCGCGACAGGCGCGACCAGCCAGCCAAGGCCGAGGGCCGGCGACAGCGTCTTGCTGACCGAACCGAGGAGGAAGACCCGGCTCGGATCCATCCCCTGCATGACGGCGACCGGGTGGTGGTCGTAGCGGAACTCGGCGTCGTAGTCGTCCTCGATGACGAAACCGTCCACCTCGCGGGCCCAGCGCACCAGACGTGCCCGGCGTGCCGCGGACAGCACCGTGCCGGTGGGAAACTGGTGTGCCGCACCGACGACGACGGCGCGGGCCGGCGTACGCGCGAGGTCCTCGACGTGGAGGCCGTCGTGGTCCACGGGCACCGCGTGCACGTGTAGACCGGCGCTCGTCGCGGCATCCCGCAGCCGCCCCCAACCCGGCTGTTCCACGGCCAGGTCGGCAATCCCCGCGGCGCGCAGCGCCCGGCACGTGCGTACCAGACCGTCGGTGACGCCCGCGCACACGGACACGGACAGGGCGTGCGTGTCCGCGCCGCGCGAGCGGCGCAGATACTGGGCGACGGTGGTACGCAGCACCGCGTGTCCAGCGGGATCGGGCAGGCCGAGGTCATAGTGGACGGCCGAGCCCATGACCGCCCGGACGGCGTCGGCCCAGCGGCGGCGGGGAAACGCCCGCAGGTCGGGCAGGCCGGGCGCGAGGTCGTACCGGATCGGTGGCCGTGCCGGTGCGCGCTGCGCGCGAGGCCGCGGCGGCGCGGTGTCCGGTGACCACGAGACACGCGTGGCGGAACCCACCCGGGCGGAGAGGTAACCCTCCGCGATGAGCTGCCCGTACGCCTCCGTCACGACCCAGCGGGAGCAGCCGAGTTCCTCGGCGAGCGCTCGGCTCGGTGGCACGGCGGCACCCTCCGCCAGCCGGCCGTTCCGGATCGCGGTGCGCAGCGCGTGAGCCAGGCGATCGTGCAGGCGGCGCCGCCCGCCATCCGGAGGACCGACATCCAGCAGTGTCGCCCACGCGAGATTGGTCTGGAAAACAGCCACGAGATTGGAGCGTACCGCCGATCCGAATCCGCCTAGCGTGAGGGACATGACTGAAAACCTGGCTCTTGGGGCCATGCTGTTCGGCACGGCCCAGGACGAGCGCCGATCGTTCGAGCTCCTGGACCGTTTCGTGGACGCCGGAGGCGTTTGGATCGACACCGCCAACTGCTACGCGTTCTGGGACGATCCGACCGGTTTCGGCGGGCAGAGTGAGACGTTGCTCGGGCGCTGGCTGGCAAGCCGCCCGGGCGTCCGTGACCGCGTCAGGATCAGTACCAAGGTGGGCTGCGAGCCGACCGTGGCCGGACGATTCCCGGAGACGGCCGAGGGCCTTTCGGCAGGGGCCGTCAAGAGCGGGATCGAGGGCAGTCTCCGACGACTGGGTACGGACCACGTCGAGCTGTACTGGGCCCACAAACCCGATCCGGCCACACCGCTGGACGAGACCGTCGCCGCCTTCGACGAGCTTGTGTCCGCGGGTACGGTCGGCCGTTTCGGCTGCTCCAACTACCCCGTCTGGCAGATCGAGCGGGCACGGCAGATCGCGCGGGCCCACGGCAGTGCCGGCTTCACCGCGGTGCAGCAGCACCACACGTACCTGCAACCGCGCCCCGCGACCAGGTCCACCGTGGTGCACCGGTTCGGTGCGGTCACCGACGAGGTGCTCCACTACCTGGAGCACCACCCGGACATGGCTCTGTGGGCGTACACGCCGCTGCTGAGCGGCGGCTACACCCGCGCGGACAAGCCTCTGCCCGCGGAGTACGACCACCCCGGCACCGCCCGCCGTCTCGCGGTGCTCGACACGATCGCCGCCGAGACCGGCACGAACCGCAACCGGGTGGTGTTGGCGTGGCTGACCGGAGGGAACCCGGCTGCCACGCCGATCGTCGGCGTCAGCACGGTCGAGCAGCTGGACGAGGCGGTCGCGGGGGTGTCACTGGAGTTGACCGCCGATCAGCGCGAACGCCTGGACTCCGCGGGGTGACCCGCGAGACGAGTTGATGCGAGTAGGCACCGAGGGCCGGGCAGCTTTCGTGTTGTCATTCGGTGTTGTCAGGAGAGCGACGATGGTGACGGGCTGCTGCCACTGGGGGCAGTTGCGGGTCGCGGCCTGCTTCAACGGGTGCCGTTCCGCGGTCCGGCAGTAGACGTCTGCAGGGGGCTGCGCGACCTCGCGGGCCCCGTCGAGCCGCCCGCCCGGCCGCACGGTGACCTCCGGAACGGCAACGTCGCGCCCGGAGTGACGTCAAGGGCGAGGAAAGCGACATCTAAGCCGCTTTCACGGCGGAGGAGAAGGAAGCCCTTTCATGGCCTCGCCTCAGGCAATGCTATCAGTCGGCTCGGGACCAAGCCGTCTGTGTTTTCAGGGGTGATGACCGTAGGCGCACACACGAAAACTGGGAGGCGCCGCGCGGGCGCCTCCCAGTCGAAGCCGACGGCGAGGAAAGCGAAAGAACTTGTTTTCGGTAAAGGAAGTTGAGAAGGAAGCCCCTTCATGGCCTCGCCGTGGACAACGCTATCACTCAGACCGGGATCAAGTCGCGCAGATTTTCGAGGGTGATGACTCGGGAGTCCGGGTGCAGCCCCTCCGGACGTTCGAGACCGATGTACATCACGGGCTCGTCCGGGACCCGCTCGCCGTCCCACAGGTCCACGGCCGTGCTGTCGCCGGACATCAGGCCGATCAGGTACCGCACCGTCAGATGCTCGCGCTCTACGATGGCGCGCACCACCTTGGACACTGACGCCTGGTTCTCCTCGACCCGGTTGGCCGACGAGATGCCCTTCAGATACAGGTGCAGCCACTTCGCGCGCCACCGGCCGTCGTCCTCGCGTCGGAACGCCAGCGGCAGCGCCACCCGGCCCACCCCGCGAAGCTCCGACTTCATCCGCACCGTGCGCGGCTCGAACGGCCGGCCCTTCTGCTCACCGTCGCGCAGCATGAAACCGAAGAACGACTCTTCGACCTCCTCGAAGCTCTCGCCGGAATAGATGTTGACCTGCGGAACGATGAATGTGCTGCGCACCCGGGCCAGGGACAGGTTGATGAATTCCGAGGCCCCGTCGGGCGCCTCGGTGACATCGCCCGAGTGCTCGCCCCCGACCGCCTTGAGGGAGGTGTAGGAGAGCCAGGAGTCGGTGCTGTAGTCGGTGTGGAGAAGCAGCGCCGAGAGGTCGTAGTCGGTTCGCTTCTCGGTCTCCTTCCAGTACACGAAGAAGCGCAGCTGTTCGCCGTCGACCGCCGAGACCGAGCCCCGCGGCAGTACGCCGAGTCCGGCCGCGGTCGCCCTGCCGCTGAGCGGGAGCGCCACGTCGAGGACGTCGGGGTCGAGCAGCAGTCGGCCCGGAGTAGGGAGCCTGCGGCGCAGGTCGGCGTCGAGGGCGGCGATCAGACGGTCGCGGTCGGCGGCCGGGACGGTCGGCCGGTAGTCGGGGGTCACCCAGGCGCGGCCCCTGCGGTTGACGAAGATGCGGGGTTCGTCGGTCTCCCGCTCCCGGTTGTGGAAGTGCTCGCGGACCGAGAGCACGACCCGGCCGGAGACCTCGGGGGCGACCCGTACCGCGGCAGCCACCACCGCGTCCCGCTCCTCCTGGTCGGCGGCGATGCGCAGCAGGAGGTCCAATGCGCGGAACAGCTTGCCGGGAGCGGACTTCAGCAGCTGCACCGCACCGAGGACGTCGAACTCGTCGAGCAGCTTCTCGACACGGCTGTCGAAGGACCGCGCCTCCTTCTCGCCCCGCGCTACGGCGAACACGTCGGCGGCGTGCGGCCAGCACGGGTACTCGTGCGGGTGAAGACGCTCACCGAGCCGCTTGAAAGGCTCGCGGTGCGCGTGCACATCCGCCAGCTTGGCGGGGTTCGCCTCGACCACGGCGTCGAGGCCCGCCAGCAGCGCACGGCGGGTCGGCCGCGAGAGTGCCCGAAATCGGGTCGGCTCCTGCAGCGTCACGTCGCCGCCCGACAGTGCGCAGGCCAGCCGCAGCACATCGATGACGGTGTCCAGAAGGAGGTCCGCGCCGACAGCGAGACGGGCCTCGTTGACGACCGCCCGGTTCTCCCGGACCGGGATCGACTCCGGCTGGGGGCCGAGCGCGCACCGCTCGGCCAGGGTCTTGAGGTCGCGCAGGTGTTCCTCGCCCAGTGGCGTCGTGCTGCCCGCCAAGGCCAGGTACAGGTCCGTGAGTTCGTCGTCCAGGTCCCGCCCGAGGTGCAGGACGGTCACCCGCTCGCCCGCAGAGGCGATCAGCTCGTCCTGCGCCGCGAGCATCTCCTCGTAGGTGTGCTGGTAGCGGCCGTACGTGGGGAGGCTGAGCAGGTCCAGCACCCCGTGCGCCAACTGCGTCAGCACGTTCTCGCGCGACTTGTCGTCGCCGAGCGCCTTCGTCACACACCGCATCCAGAACTCTTCGGTGTCCGGCACGTTCGCTGGGAAGTCGATGAAGTACGAGTTGTGCTGGACGTGGTCGCCCACCATCTCGCTCACGGTGCGCAGCGTCCGCTTGGCGGTGTGCACGACCGCGGCTTCGGACAGCCCCGACAGCCGCTCCAGCAGCTCCGCCGAGAGTTTGAAGCCCACGGATGTCAGCGCCGCGTCGAACTGCCGTGCGGCGGTGGCTCCTTCCCCGGCGGAGCCCTGGGGGGAGGTAACGCGGTGGGTGTGCCGGATGACCAGCGATTCGAGACTGTGCGCCATTCGGGGATGATCGCAGAGGTGTGCGAGTCGGCGCACAGGAGTTTTCTTGTACGCGCTCCGACGCCGTGCTGTGGCGCTGACGGTGTTCGCGCTCGACGGCCAGGGGTGAGGGTGAGGGTCTGCTGGTGTGAGAGCAGTCCGGCGACGACTTGGCCGATGTCACTCATGTGCTCGCGACGGCCAAGGCGGCGGGAGCCCTCAGGTTCGCTGGGCGTGCGACGAACTGCTTCGGTCGGATCTGTTCCGAGCGGGTTGCGCCGACGCCGCGGGTGGCGTCACTGGGCGTCGGCGGCGAATTGGTCGGTGCCCAGCACGGTGAGCAGGGCGAGCTTCTCGTGGCTTTCCGTGCCCGGGGTGGCGGTGAATATGAGCAGCGACTGGCCCTGGTCCGGCTCCAGCAGGAGTTGGCAGTAGAGGTCCAGTCGTCCTACCTGAGGATGGACGAAGCGTTTGGTTTCGCTCCACCGCAGGCCCACCTCGTGGCGCTCCCACAATCGGGCGAACTCGTCGCTGGTGCGCAGCAGGACGTCCGCCAGGTCGTCTGCGGGGGAGCCGGGCCCGTCCCGGGTGACTGCCGCGCGCAGCAGCGCGGCGTTGGTCCGGCTGTTGTCGTCGTGCTGCTCGGGGTGGTAACGCTGACGGGCCGACGGATCGGTGAACCACCGGTACGTCGCGCTGCGGGCGTCGCCGGTGTACTGGGTCTGCTCGCCGAGCAGTGCCACCGCGGACGGCGTCTGCAGCAATGTCTCGCCCAGTGGGCCCATGACCTGCGCGGTGGTGCCGGCCAAGCCGTCCATGACCCGCATCAGTCCGGGGCTCACATGCTGGAGCCGCAGGTCACGACGGGCGGTGCGGTAGCCGGCGAGCAGGAACAGGTGATCGCGTTCGTCCGGGGTCAGCCGCAGGCCGCGGGCGATGGCCGCGATCATCTGCTCCGACGGTTGCGGCCCGTCGCCGCGTTCCAGTCGGGCGAAGTAGTCGGCGGACATGGTGCACAGCTCCGCCACCTCCTCGCGGCGCAGGCCAGGAGCGCGTCGGCGTTGTCCGCGGCGCAACCCGACGTCCTCCGGCTGCAGCGCCGTACGACGGGTGCGCAGGAAGGCACCCAGGGACGAGCGGTCGAACGTATGGTCCATGGTCTCCATCGTTGGCCATCCGGAGCGGCTTAGCCACGACCTGCCAGTCAGTGGTTGGGCGTGTCCTTCCAGCGCCCGTGGTGCGGCGAGTTCTCTGGCGATGCGTTCACCGGTCGCCGCGAACCCACAACCGCGGACCGCCGACCGCGAACTACAGACCGCGAACCACGAATCACGAACCACGAACCATGGAGTCAAGTCCTATGACCAGCATGACCAGCATGACCAGCATGACCAGTTGGACAGCGAACGACCTCCCGGACCTGACCGGCCGTACGGTGGTGATCACCGGTGCCGGCCGGGGCCTCGGCCTGATCACGGCGCGTGAACTCGCCCGTGCCGGTGCCCATGTCGTGCTGGGGGTACGCGACCCCGGCAAGGCCCGCCACGCCGTCGCCGACCTGCCCGGTCCCTTCGACATCCGCCCGCTCGACGTGTCGGACCTGACCTCGGTGCGAGCCTTCGCCGGCGCCTGGTCCGGCGGCATCGACATCCTGATCAACAACGCAGGCGTGATGGACATCCCCGCCGCGCGCACCGCCGACGGTCTCGATCTGCAGACCGCCACCAACTACACCGGTCCTTTCCTGCTGACCACCCTGCTGCTCGACCACATCACCGATCGCGTGGTGCACGTCACCAGTGAGCTGCACAAGCAGGGCAAGATCGACCTGGACGACCTCGACTGGCGGACGCGCAAGCACAACGGGATGCAGGCCTACCAGGCGTCGAAGCTCGCCGTCGTCCTGTTCTCGCTGGAACTGCAGCGCCGACTGACCGCCGCCGGCAGCCCGGTGCGCTCAGTGCTCGCGAGCCCGGGCATCGCCCGCACCGCGCTGGCGGCCCACTCCCGGTCGAACGTCATCAACCGGTTCACGTTCCTCACGAACGCCCCGGAGCGCGGAGCGCTGTCGCTGCTCTACGCCGCCACCCAGGACGTCCCTGGCAACTCCTACGTCGGGCCGGACGGCCTCGGCGGCTTCCGGGGCTCCCCGGCCGTCCGCCGACAGGGCAAGGCCGGCCTCGACCCGGTCATGGCCGGCCGACTGTGGGACGCGACCGCCGACCTCGTCGGGGCGGTCGCCCGATGAGTCACCCGACGGGTTACCTGGAGGCCGCCGATCACGCCGAGGCCGCGCACGATCGCGGCGCCGGGCCAGTGCCGGGGCGGCGGATTCAGCACTCCGTTGTCGCCGTCGCCATCGCGGTCGAGCGAGAGGTGGCAGAAGCCGGGCAGGGCGCCGGCCAGGTGGAGGGCGAGGGCGGCGAAGGGTTCCTGACCGCCTACGGTGACGTGGATGTGTCCCACGAACGGCTGGCGGGTGAGCGCGGGTACGAGCTGGTCGACGGGCAGCGGGGTGCCGACCTCCCAGGAGAGGTGGACGCCGGTGCCCGGGACGGTACGGCGGTTCGCGTCCCGGGCCTCGGCGCCCTGCATGACCACGAAGGCGCACACGATGAGCGGCTCGTCGCTGTGCAGGGCCCCGTCGCGCTTGGTGAGGCTGGCGGCCCACGTGTACTCGTACAGGCGTAGCGGAGCGACGAGACGTCCGCCGTCGGCGAGGGCGTGGATCCAGGGAAGGCCCCAGGTGGCGACGGTGACCATGATGGCGTCGCAGCCGCCGGCAGAGATGACGTCGTCGGGGAGGTGTTCGGCGTCGGCGCTGACCACGCGGACGCGGTCGTATCCGGTCCGGTCCGGGGCAGGTGGCGGGTGGCGCGGTCGGTGACGGCCGGATCGATGTCGACGGTGGTGATGCTGCCTGTGCGGCCGACGAGTTCGGCGATGAGGGCGGCGTTGTCACCGCCGGAGCCGAAAAGCCGACGGGTTCGTGAGATCTCACCGGAGCAGGCGCGGGAACCTGAGGGGTACCCGAGCAGCTATCGCCTGGGGCATTTGGGTTCGCTGATAGATGGCGGGATCGTTGCAATACGGGTCGCCACGTCGCGGTGACGAATGAACCGGTGGGGGACAGACTGGCGACGCCTGCACTGGACGGGAGGCTGAGCTGGTGTCTGCGGTCCGTACACGGGCTTGACCTTGGAGTCGATGTCGACGAACACCACCTCGTCACCGGTGGGGACCAGGCCGGTGTGCGTGGCCAGCCGACAGGTGAACGCCCGTATGGCGGACTCCAGTTGACGCACATGCCCCCAGGTGAACGCGCGCAGGAAGGTGCCGAGTGTGGACGGGGCACGCACGCCGCCGAACCGGCGGGGGAGCCCGCCGCGGCGCAGCACGTCCAGATCGATGCTGTCCGCGCCGCCCACCATCCGGCCCACGATCGACAGGGCCTTCGCGTCGGCGGCCGTCCCGGCACCGTTCTTCGCGCCGGTGAGTCTCACCTTCTCGGCCACCAGGGCAGGCAGGCCGCACTGCTCGGCCGGCTGGATCGGGGGGATCAGCCCGGCATGCGCGATCAGGTCGGGGCCTCGAACACGGCGAACAGCTCCGCGGGCCTGTGGAAGGCTTTCACTTACGAGGTGCCTTGCTGTGAGCGGCGGATGGAAGCGTAGGAACTCCCATTCTCGCAGGTCAGCGGGCACCTCTTCTCGTTTCGCCGTCCACAGGCCGACCGTTACGCGGTGGATCCAGGCTGAACAGCTGCCGCAGTGGCGCGAATCTTCCCATCCCGTTTGGCGCTGATCGTCACGATGACAGCTCCGTCGCCGACTGGGAGCGACATGTCAACGAGCAACGCCCCCGCCATCGGCAGGGCGTTGCTCGAGATGGTCTGTTTCAGGATGCCTTTTGGTCGGCGGGCTTCTCGAGCTCGGTGGTCACCCGTGCCCCTCGGAAGAGCACCGGGAGCCACAGGAGACATGCCAGCAGGGGGACCGCGGCGTAGGTGGCCATGCCCACACTGGCGCCCAGCCCGTCCATGAGCGCGCCGAGGACGAGATAGCCGATGCCGATGAGCGTTGACTCCACGAATGCGATCATCGACAGCAGGCTCGCCCGGTGGCGCGACGGCACGGCCTCGTTGAACACGTTGTCCACGATCACGGCGGTGATCTCGGGAATCCCGACCAGGGCCAGGAACGCGGCGATGGTGACCCAGACAAGGCCGAGGCCGCTCAGGCCGAGTGCCGCGGCGAGCGTCAGGAGAGACACCGGGACTATGACCCGATACCCGATGCGCCGGTCCGCGCGGTCCGACAGCAGCGGAGTGAGCCCGCCGGCGAAGAATCCCGCCGATATGACCACGCTGACCAATGCGGTGCCCGCTCCCTGATCGGAGAGGGTCTTCTGCGTGAAAATGATGTACGGCGTCAAAGTCGCATGCATCAATCCGGACACCACGACAAGCGTCACGAGCGCCGGCGTGGCGACCCGAAGCATCGCCCGCCATGCTGTGGCGTCGCCGTGCACCTCCTCGGTTCCGTCCTGCTCGTCCACCGCGTCCGCGCCGCGGATCTCGGGCACCCGTGACATCAGCACCACCACGGCCAGGACGAGGCACGCCGCCGAACCGACGTAGACGATTCCCCAGGAAATCTGCTGCAGTTGGCCGCCGAGGACGATGGCGGCTCCCGAGGTGACCGTCCCGAGCATGGTGAACCGGGACTTGATCTTGACGTAGCCGGCCGTTGCACCACGACGCACGAGCAGGTCGTACAGCAGGGCGGTGTCCGAACCGGACACACATGCCATGCCCACGCCCTGCCCGATGAACAGCGCCAGGAACACCCAGTAGTTGGAGAACGCCACCTGACCGAGCAGACATCCAGCGATCAGCATCTGGCCGATCGCGATGCTGGCACGCCTGCCGATTCGGTCGGCGATGACTCCGGTCGGCAACTCCGCAAGTCCGCTGACCAGGTAGAGCAGTGTCTGCAGTAGGGCCACTTGCCCGGCGGAGAAGCCTCGCTGCTGAAGGAAGAGGACGAAGACGCCGCGCTGGAACAGCGTGTTGGCGAGCACGGCGTATACGTAGAACGGGCGCGTGACACTTCGTGCTGCATTGTCGACTGCAGCCGACCCGTCAAGGGCCTCCGTGGTGCCGGTCATGCCGCGGGCTCCCTGGTGACTCCGGTGATCATTAGTGTGGGGCCTCCGCCGCCGACCGGAACCTCCAGTCCATACTTCGCGCAGCATATTGGGCCGGCCTCCCCGAAGACCAGCCGGGCGCCCGGATCCTGGACTGGGCCCAGGCGATGCGCGACTGGGCACGTGCCGATCCTGCTGGCTTCCGACTGATCTACGGCGACCCCGTGTCCGGCCACAAGCCGCCCGACGATGGGCCGGGCAAGTCCGCCGCGCTACGTGCCTGCACCGGACTCATCGGCCTCATCGCCGCCGTTTGGCCGACGGCTGGCCCACTCCAGCCGGACGATCACCCATACGCCTGGGACGACTTCGACGCGGGACTCGTCGGCCAAACGCGCGAGGACTACCCAGACCTTCCCCCGGCCGGACTCGCCCTGACCCTGTGCGTGTGGGGGTGCATGCACGGCCTCATGGCCCTGGAGATCTACGGCCACCTCAGCACGCTCATCCGGCCGTCGTCGCTGTGGCGGGTGGCGACGATGTCGTTGGCGTACGCCTTCTGGGCCGGTACTTCGGGGGCGAAGGCGTGCGGGGCCACGGTGTGCAGGGCGTTGTCGACCGAGGGGGTGCGGATGTGGCCGGCGTCGGCGAGCTGGTCGATCAACTGGTGGCGCACGGTGCTCGTCTCGTCGAGTTCGGTGGTGGGAGGTGTCGTCACGGTGGCCCTTTCGGTGGATCGGGTCATGCGGGGTCCGCGGCGGTGGGTGCGGTGGGTTTCGGGATGCTGGCGCTGGGGGCGTACTGGGCTGCCTGCGCGTCGAACATGGCCGCGTACCGCCCCTGTGCGGCGATGAGTTCGTCGTGAGTGCCGTGTTCGGCGAGGCGCCCGTGAGTGAGGACGTAGATGCGGTCGGCGTGGCGGACGCCGGACATGCGGTGAGTGACGAGGACGACGGCACGGTTCGGAGCCGCGAGACGGCGGATACGGTCGAAGGCTTCGATCTCGGCTTCGGGGTCCAGGGCGGAGGTGGGCTCGTCGACGATGAGGACGTTGTCCGCCTGCGATGTCGAGCTACGCCAGTGCGTGCGGGCGAGACCCACTTTCTGCCACTCCCCACCGGACAGTTCGATGGCACCGCGGAACATGCGGGCCAGCAGGCTCCGCAGGCCGTCGGGGAGTTTGGCGATGACCGGGCCCGCTCCGGCGTAGTCGACGGAGGGCTGCAGATCTTGCGGTGTGGCGGCGTGGGTTGGGCGGCCGAGGCGGATGTTCAACGCGGCGGTCACGGGCCAGCGCTGGAAATCCTGGGTGAGCAGGGAGACCCGCTCGAAGACCTGGGAGCGGTCGAGGTCGCTGATGTCCGCCTCACCCCAGCGCAAGGTGCCGGCCTGGGGCAGCAGCATGCCCGACAGGATCTTCATCAGTGTGCTCTTGCCGGAGCCGTTCTCGCCCACCACGGCGGTGACCGAGCCCATCGGCAGGGTGAGCGACACCTGGTCCAGGGCAGCTGTGTCACGGTCTGGGTAGCGGTAGGTGATGCGGTCGAGGACGATCTCCTTGATCTCTTCGGGGACCGGATTGCCGCCCTCGGGGATGGTGCGCTGCGCGGCTTGGGCCAGGAACCGGCCGTGGTCGCGCACGTACAGGGACTCCTCGTGCAACTGGTTGATGTTCATCACCAGTCCGCCCAGACTCGCCGACCCGGTCCGCACCGCGATCACAGCGGTGCCGGCGATGGCGAGGCTCATGTGCCCGGTCAGGATCAGCCAGAACATGGCCCCGTACGTCGCGGCCATGGCCAGGCCGGACAGTGCGGAGGCGACCCACTCGGTGAGGGCTTTGCTGGAGGCGAGGCGTTCCTGTTCGGCCTCGGCGCTCTCGGCCATGCGCTGGTAGCGGCTGAGGAGGAAGGCGCCGACGGCGTGAATGCGGACCTCCTGGGCGGCGCTGCGCTCGGTGAGCAGGTTGCCGATGAGGCGGCTGGCCCGCACGTGCTCGATCCAGCTCATCACCGACACGTACCGTTCCTGAGCCACGCGCATGGCGCCCCAGCCGCGCGGGGCGGCGATGAGGATCAGCATGGGCAGCAAAACGGGGTGGAGGACGGCGAGTACGCCGGCGGTGGTGATCAGGGAGATGAGGCCGTTCAGCGCGGCGACACAGGCACCGATCATGCGACGGGCGGAGCCCGGACCGTACTGGGCCACGTCGACGAGCCGGCGGAAGTCGGGGTCGTCGATGGCTTCCAACTCGACACTTGCGGCGGCGGCCAGGTACTGGGTGGTGGCGATCCGCTCGACCATCGGCTCCAGGCGCCCGGCGCGAGAGGTCGACCACGCGGAGAGGGCGGAGTTGACCACGCCAATGGCGGCGGCGGCGAGCAGTCCGGGCAGCAGCGCGTGCAGCCGCTGGGCGGCGTCGCCACTCCCGGCGAGCAGGGCATGCATGACGGCGTTGATGGCGAGCAGGCTGACGGCCGCGGCGATGCCCTGGCCGATCTCGCTGACCACCACGGCGAGCAGAGCCCGCCGGTCGGCGCTCCACGCCATGCGCAGGGCGGCGCCGACGAGGGCCGGCATGGAGCGCAGGGCGGACATCATGGTCAGGTCCAGGCCCGCGTGCTCGTGGTGGGACCAGCCCATGTCGTAGCGCAGCGGACCGCCGAACAGCTCCTGTTCGGCGTCGGAGACCAGGGGTTCGGCCATCTTCACCGGTCCGAAGAACCTCTTCACCGGGCGCCTCCTGAGGTGGGCCAGTTCAGTGCCCGGTACGACGGGCCGTGGGTGAGCATGTGGAAGATGGCGACGGAGTAAGGGTGGCAGTCCGGCGGGGGCTCTTCCATGGGCACCCAGAACAGCCCTTCGTGCTTGTCCGGTTCGGCGTTGTGCGGTTCGCCGGTCCAGGACTGGGCCACGAACACGGCGGTGATCCGATCCGTGCCCCCGGGCTCGTGGTGGTGGACGAGGCCGCCGAACTCCTGCTGGTCGGCGCTGATACGGACACCGGTCTCTTCCTCCGCTTCGCGCCGTGCCGCGCGGTCCAGCGGTTCGCCTGCCTCCAGATGTCCCCCGACAACGGTGAGCTGTCCCGGCGCCAGGTCCGAGTCGGGTCTGCGGCGTACGCACAGGACGGCGCCGTTCGCCCGGAGCAGGATCTGGGCCACGTCGGCGATCAGTAGGTGAGGAGCTTTGCTCAACGCCGTCCCTCCTGCATCAGTCGCTCGACGGCTGCCCGGCCGCGCGCGGTCACGAATGCTTCGCCGTACCGGGGGCCGTACGTGAGAGGGCCCGCCGCGTCGGCTGCGGCGAACTCCCCAAGCGCGCATTCCTCGGCATCGGACAGAGACCGGCCGTACCCCTCGAACAGGCCGATGCGCAGCCCAGGATGGTCCGGCCAGCGGGAGGTGGCGAGCTTGACGAAGTCGGAGACGAGCGAGCCTGGTTCACTGCGCTCGAAGTCGATCAGCGCGCAGCGCCGGCCGTTCCACAGCAGGTTGCGCTCCCAGAAGTCCCCGTGGCGCCACCCGGCGGGAAGGGGGCCGAGGCCTGGCAGCGTGCTCACGAGGCGGCGCAGCATGGAGGCGAGGGGCGTCGGGAGGCGTGTGGAGTCCGTCATGCCAGGTACCTCGTATCCGGTCCTGCTGCGTCGGAGAGGAAGACGGCGCAGTTGGTGGCAGGGCGGGCGGCGGCATCCGAGGAGACAGCGGTATTTTCGAACGCAGGATGAACGAGCGCAGTGCGGTGTGCGGGATGCATAGGTGCTCCTCGGGGTGAGATGCGGACAGGTGATCGGGTAACGGGGGCTTTCCTGTCGCCGTCACGGGTATGCGAGGGCGAAATCTAGAACCTGATTTCGAATATCCAGGTCTCTCCGTGTGCGGCCGAGGTTGGCGTGCTGTGACGCTGTGTTCGATCACTCGTGTGGGTTCCGGTACCTCCTGTGGGGGATTGTCAGGCGCGGGCGTGGTCATCGCAGGGGCCAGTTCCGGGCGGAGATCGACGGCGTGGCGCAGCAAGCTGTGCTTCGCGTGGTAGGTGTGCTCGGTGGCCCAGCCGCGGGAGGAGAGGTGGCCGCGCAGCCAGTCGTTAATGCGTTCCCTTTCGTGCAGCACCTCGTCCTGGTCATGGCCGAGGACGCTGCGCGAGCGGCGGTCGAGGAAGGTGCCGTAGACGTGGCCGGTGCGCATCGACTCGCACTGGATGCCGCTGTGGTCGGTTGTCGTGGCTTCGGGTCGCTGCCTGCGCAGATGGCCTTCCGGCTGTTTCACGCTCATGCATCGGTAGGCCGCCTTGAACGAACGGCAGCGCGCTTCTGGATCGGCTCGCGGCCGGTGAGAAACCTGGAGCCTGGATGCCGGGGGAACGGCGCTCGGCCATGCCCTGTGCGATCGTGGCCTGCTGACGGTCAGTGGGAGCGGCGGAACGGCCACGTGGAGGTCACTGAGGTTGGCCGGTTCTACCTTCGGCATGGTCGCCATTCCGACGATCCGGCGTTCACGGACGGCGGCGTTCCGGTGGTGTCCGTGGGACCTTCGGCGCTGGTGGGTGGAGATGTTCCTTGCCGAGGGCCCACATCCCAACTCCCGGAGACAGCGACCGAAGGCGGACATGTCTGCGGTCCCGGTCCCCAAGTGACTGAGGTTTTCTCAACGAGATGATCTCGTGCGGTGACTCGGCCCAGGGGATTCCGCGAGCGGCGATGAGTTCTGCGGCGTCCGGCGGTCGTACGGTCGAACCCGTTACCGAGGAGGTCTTCTGATGCGCAGGGTGACGTATTCGATGGGCGTCTCGCTCGACGGCTAGATTGTCGGGCCGGACGGCGGCTTCGACTGGACGGCGCCGGACTAGGGGGTCTTTCGCTTCGTCATCGACGAGATTCGAGAGACTGGGAGACCGCCGACCAGGATCCGTCGCTCGACGACTCCATGCTCGAGTGGGCCGCGATCTGGAAGCCGATCCCCAAGGTGGTGTTCTCCACCACGCTGTCGGCGGTGCAGGGCCATGCCCGCCTGGCCTCCGGCGGCCTGGCGGAGGAGATCGAGCGGTTGCGAGCAGAGCCGGGAGAGGGCGACATCGCGATCGGCGGCGCGACTCTCGCCGCCGAGGCTGCCGCGTTGGGTCTGATCGACGAGTACCAGGCGCCAGGGTTACCCGGTGCTGGTTGGCGGTGGCATCCCGTTCTTTCCCCAGCACGGGCGCCGGGTGGATCTCGAACTCTTGGAGACCCGCACCTTCAGGTCGAGAGTCCTCCACCTCCGCTACCGCGTGGCGCGCTAGCGGTGGTTTGTTGACGGCGGGTCATGGCCGCAGGAGGGGGTTCCGCGCGTACTCGACCGGTCTGCTCCTGCCGCGGGACCGGAACAAGACGCTGACCTGCTTGACAGGCACGGAGCCGGTGGTCGGCGCCCAGCACCGGTCGGTGCAGCGGCTGCAGTTCTCCTTGTTCCAGTCGACGTGGGACCACGAGAAGGTCGACGCCCGGCGGGTCGAGCTGCTGCTGGCCGATGCGGCGACCACCCCTCACCCGGGCGGCGTGCTGGTGATCGACGACTCCGGCGACCGCAAGGACGGGAGTGCGACCGCGCACGTGGGCAAGCAGTACCTGGGCTCGGTCGGGAAGATCGACCGTGGCGTGGTCACGGTGACCACATGCTGGGCGGACGAGCGCGTCTCCTACCCGTTGCACGCCGTGCCCTACACCCCCGCCTACCACTTCCCCCACGGGAAGAACGACCCCGCCTTCCGCACGAAGCTGCAGATCGGAGCCGCTTTTGCCCGGCAGACGAAGGAAGCGGGAGTGGTCTTGCGGGCGGTGGCCGCCGACCGCGCCTACGGCGATCAGGACGGCTTCCGCCATGAACTGGCCGATGCTGGACTGCCGTTGAGGATCCTCCAGCGCGGACCGGTACCCGTGTCGGCGCGTCGATCCGAAGACGGTGGGCTCAGCGGATCCACCCGCACCACCGGCAGTCACTGCTCGACGATGCGCCGCTGGTTCTCCTTCGCCACTATCGAGATCACGATGATCAGCCCGGTAGCGCCCAGCGCCACGCACTCCTGAAGCCGCTGGGATGTGGAACGTCTGCCGGTGGTCGCGGTCACCACGTGGATGCCGAGTTCGCCGGCCGCGTCCACGATCCCGCGGGCGACCTCGAGAGTGCAGGGACCGGACGGATCCCGGAACACTGCGATGATCTGCCGCGGTGCCTCGGATTCCCGTTCCCATGGGCGGGTGTACCGTGCCGCGCCAGCAGCTCCTCGACCCGAGGGATACCCCCGCCTCCTGGCCGATGCTCGTCAGCAGACCGTATTGCGAGTCGACCCGTCCCTTGTCCTGAAAGGTCAATGTCCTTGCTTTCCTGCTGGCCCCCGACGACCGGACACGCCGCCTCGAGCCACTGACCAGGGGAGACATCGTGTGAGCCTGGCCTATGCCATGTGGCGGATCCTCTGTGGGTGCCAGCCCGGTCGCGGTACGGCTTCGAGCAGGGCCTGCGTGTAGGGGTGCTGCGGTGTGGTCAGGACGCGGGAGACGGGGCCCTCCTCGACGACGCGGCCGGTCCGCATGACCACCGCCGTCTGACAGAGTTGCCGTACGACGGCAAGGTCATGGGTGACGAAGACCAGGGTCGTGCCGCAGCGTTCACGCAGGTCGGTCAGGAGGTTGAGGATCTGGGCCTGGACGGAGACGTCGAGGGCGGCGACCGCTTCGTCGAGGAGCAGGATGTCGGGTTCCACGGCCAGGGCGCGGGCGATGGCGGCGCGCTGGCGCTGGCCGCCGGACAGGTGGGCGGGACGGGCGCCGGCCTGGTCGGGCAGGCCGACCGTGTCCAGGAGTTCGGCGACGCGGTCGGCCGTGGCCGAGCCGTGGCCCAAACGGCGGCCGTGCAGGCGCAGCAGTTCGGCCAACCCGGCTCCGATGGTCTGGCGGGGGTCGAGGCAGGAGTACGGGTCCTGGTGCACGATCTGGACGGTCGCCGCCCGGGCCAGGCGCGCCGTGCGCCCCCTGGGCCGTTCGTGGACCGGCTCGCCGTGCAGGAGGATGTGGCCTGCGGTCGGCTGTTCCAGGCCGGCGACGAGACGGACCACCGTCGACTTCCCGGCGCCGGATTCGCCGACCAGGGCCAAGGTCTCGCCCCGGCGGACCTGGAAACTGATGTCCTCGCAGGCGGTGACCTCGCCGTGGCGGCTGGGGTAGCGCTTGGAGAGGCCGGTGACCTCGAGCAGGGCGGTCACACTTCCTCCTTCGTACGGTCGAGGTCGCCGGCGAGTTCGTCGGCGCGGTGACAGGCGACGGCGCCGTCCAAGTCCGGCAGCAGCGGTGGGCGTTCAACGCGGCAGCGGTCCTCGGAGAAGGCGCAGCGCGGGGCGAAGGGACAGCCCTGGGGGGACTCGTAGGCCGCTGCCGGCCGCCCGGAGATGACGGGCAAGCGGGCGCCGGGCGCGCCCAGGCCGGGCCGGGCGGCCAGCAGTCCGGCCGTGTAGGGGTGCCGGCGGCCGCAGTGCAGGGCGGCGGCGGGGCGTTGCTCGACGATGGTGCCCGCGTACATGACGGCGATGCGGTCGCAGACCGCGGTGGCCAGTTCCAGGTCGTGGGTGACGAAGAGCAGGGCGAGGTTCCGCTCGTGGCGCTGTTCGTCGAGGATCGCCATGACGTCCTGCTGAGTGGTGACGTCGAGGGCGGTGGTGGGTTCGTCCGCCAGCAGCAGGCGCGGGGCGGTGACGAGGGCGGAGGCGATCATCATGCGCTGGAGCAGGCCGCCGGAGAGCTGGTGGGGGTACTGGTCGAGGCGGTGCGGGCCGTCCGGGATGCCGATCTCGGCCAGCAGTGGTATCAGCCGTTCCTCCGCCTGGGCCCGGTTCAGGCCCTGGTGGCAGACGAGGGGCTCGGTGAGGAAGTCGCCGAGAGTGCGGACCGGGTTGATGTGGGCGCGGGGGTTCTGGAAGATCATCGCCGCGTCGTGGGAGAGGTAGCGGGTGAGCCGGGCCCGGTTCATCGCGCGGACGTCATGGCCTTCGAAGGCGACCGTGCCGCGCGAACGGGCGCCCTGCGGCAGCAGTTTGATGACCGCACGCGAGGTGAGCGACTTTCCGGAGCCGGATTCTCCGACCAGGCCGAGGGCCTCGCCGGGCGCGAGGTCGAAGGAGGCGTCGCGGACGAGGGTGCGCGATGCCTGACGGGGGCGGTGCAGGTCGATGCCGAGGTGCTCGACCCTTAGCAGAGGCGGAACGGCGGTCATCGCAGGGCCTCCTGGTGGCTGCGGGCGATCATCGTGTCCCCGAGGAGGTTGAACACGACGACCGTGAGGACGATCAGGCCACCGGCCATCAGGCTCTGCCCGGGTGCACCGGCGAGCAGCGAGGACTGCCCCTCCGACACCGTCAACCCCCAGTCGGCGGTGGGCGGTTGGACGCCGAGCCCGAGGAAGGACACCCCGGCGAGGTCGATCAGCGCCGAGCCGAACGCGGCGGTGGCCTGGGCGACGACGAAGGGCGCGAGGTTGGGCAGCAGGTGGCGCAGGTTGATCCGCCAGGCCGACATCCCGGCGGCCTCCAGGGCGGCGACGTAAGGGAGTCGGCGTTCGCGCACCGCGACTCCGCGCACGATGCGTGTCATGTACGGCAGGTAGGCGATCGCCAGGGCCACCACGGGTGCGGTCAGTCCGGGGCCGAGGACGGCGACGGTGAGGACCGCCAGGAGCAGGCCAGGGAAGGCGAAGAGGACGTCGTTGATCCGGCTGACGATCCGGTCGAGGCGGCCGCCCCGCCAGGCGCACAGCAGCGCGAGGCCGACGCCGCCCATGGTGGCGCCGGTGATGACGAGGGCCGGGCCGAGCAGGCTGATCCGGGCGCCGTACAGCAGGCGGGAGTACAGGTCGCGGCCGAGGGCGTCGGTGCCGAGCCAGTGTGCGGCGGACGGGTCCTGACTGGCGGCGGCCATGTCCACGGCGTCCGGCCGGTGCGTGGCGAGGACCGGGGCGAGCACGGCGAGCGCCACGAGGAGTGCGGCCACCGTGGCCAGCAGCGTCGTGGACGGGGCGAGGCGGCGCAGCGGCAGACGCAGGGAGAGCACACGGGTGCCGAGTCGCACGGAGGATGCGTCGCTCATCGGGAGCTCACCGCCCGGATTCTCGGGTCCAGGGCCGCTTGCAGGGCGTCGGTGGCGGCGTTGACGACGATGAAGACCACGACCATGAGCAGGCCGATGGCCTGGACGACGGGGGTGTCCTTCTGGGCCACGGCGGCCACCAGGGTCGCGCCGAGGCCGCTCAGGCCGAATGCCTGCTCGACGACGACGTCCGCGGCGATCAGCCCGCCGACGGTCAGGCCGGCGGCGGTACTGATGGGGATCATGGCGTTGCGCAGGATGTGCCGGCGCAGGATGCGACGCGTGGGCAGGGCCCGGCTGCGCGCGGTCTCGACGTGTTCGCGGTCGGCTTCCTCGCGTACGGCCGCCTTGGTGATCTGGGCGAGGTAGGCGGCCGAGGCGAGCGCGAGGGTGAGGGCGGGCAGGGTCAGGTGCTGGAGGCGGTCGCCGAGGGATGGTCCGCCGCCGCCGAGGGCCGGGAACCAGTGGACCTTCACGGCGAGGAGCGCGACGAGTGCGGAGGCCGCGACGAAGGAGGGCACCGCCAGGCCGACGCCGGTGAGTGCGGTGATGGCCGTGCCCATACGGCGGGACAGCGCGGCCCAGATGCCGAGCCCCAGGCCGGCCACGAGGATCAGCACGGCGGCGTATCCGACGAGCAGCAGGGTGTCGGCGATGCGGGGGCCGATGAGCGAGGAGACGGACTGACGGTACGTCAGCGATGTGCCGAGGTCGCCCTGGAAGACGCCGGTCAGCCAGTTCCAGAACCGGGTGAACAGAGGCTGGTCGAGGCCGATTTGGTGGCGGATGGCGTGCAGGGTGCGTTCGGAGGCGTGCGCTCCGGCCAGGCGGCTGGCGGGGTCGCCGGGGGCCAGATCCAGCGCGGCGAACAGGGCGAAGGCGGCGGCCAGCACGCTACCGACGGTTCCGATCAGCCGTAGGAGGACCGTGGACGCCGTACGGGCGAGGGGCTTCATGGCGTTCACCTGCTGCCGACCAAGGCGAGGGACGGGGAGAAGAGCTGGGCGAAGGAGGTGGTGGCGCCGGTGATGCGCTTGTTCATGTACGTCACCTCATGGAGGGAGAGCAGCGGGACGGCGAGGGTCTTGGCCTCCCAGCGGCGCTGGGCACCGGTGATCAGCGCGGCGCGTTCGCGGGGGTCGAGGGTGGCTTGTGCCTTCGTGAGCGCGGACGTGGCGGCGGGATCGTCGAAGCCGGCCCAGTTGAACATCGCCTTGGGCAGGACCAGGTTGGGGATCCAGTCCAGCGGGTCGGGGATGTCCAGGAAGGTCTCCGCCAGTACGAAGTCCAGTCCACGGCGATAGGTGGGGTCGTAGAACATGCTGGAGAACTGCAGGGCGGGTAGCTGGCGGATCGTCAGTTTGATGCCGAGGGACCGGGCCGCCTGCTGGATCACGGCGGCGGCGTTGACCTGGTCCTGGTTTCCCGCCTGGACGGCGAGGGTGCCGGAGCGAAGGTGGGGGTACTTGGCCACCAGGGCGCGGGCCTGCGCCAGGTCGGCGGTGGTGGGGGAGGCGTGGGCGAGGGGCAGGGCGGCGGCGGCCTTCTCATAGACCGCTTTGGCCTCGGGATCCCAGCCGGCGGACGGCAGCACGGTGGTGCTCGGTGTGGCGGCGCCCCGGAAGACGGTGTCGGCCAGCTGCGTGCGGTCGACGGCCAGGGAAAGCGCGCGGCGGATGTCCGGTTCCGCGGCGATCCCTGTGTCCTGGAGCGGGGCCACCTGTACGGACTTGAGGCTGGGGCCGAAGTACAGCTGTCCGGCGACGCTCCCCTTCAGGGTGGGCAGCGCGGCATTGGGCACGTCGAAGGCGCCGTCGATGGCGCCGCTGGCCAGCGCCTGGGTGAGCGCGGTGGTGTCCGTGACGAAGAGCAGGGTGACCTTGCGCGCGTGCGCTCGGTAACGGGCGTCCCAATAGCGCGAGTTGGACTTCAGCTCGATGCTCGCGCCCGACTTCCACGCGGCCAGTTCGAAAGGACCCGAGCACATCAGGCCGCCGGCTGCGGTGCCGAACTTCTTGCCGGCGTGCTCGGCGTACCGGGCCTGGACGACGGTGCCTGCGGTGGTGGCGAGTTCCTTGAGGAACAGTTCGTCGGGGCGGGTGAAGCGGACGGTGACGGTGTGGAGGTCGGTCGCCTCGATGGAACGGACGTTGACGAAGAAGGAGTTGGCGATCGCGTTCGGGTCCAGTTGCCGCTTGAGGCTGTAGACCACGTCGGCGGAGGTGAGCGTCGTGCCGTCCCAGAACCGTACGCCGTCGCGCAGGTGCAGCACGAGCGTGCGCGGATCGGGCCGGTCCCACGAGCGGGCCAGCGCGGGCGACGGACTGAAGTCGGGGTTCAGGCGCAGGAGGCTGTCACACAGGTTGCTGACCACCAGATACGGCGACGAGTCGCCCGCCTGCTGGTAGTCGAGGGTGGTCGGCTCCCCGGCGGGCAGGTCCCACACCAGCGAGTTGAGCCGGCCCGTCGCCGCATCGGAGGTGTCGCGCAGGGCGGCGCTGCCGAGCTCGGTGCGCGGCAGACCGGTGCAGCCTGCCAGCACGAGAGCGGCCAGCGCGAGGAACAGACACCGAAGGCGGCTCACGACAGGCTCGCCGCGTCGACAACGGTCAGGGACAGATGGGAGGCGTGCTCCCCGCCGGTGAGCAGGGTCTGCACGGTCGTCTTGCCGTCGACCGCGAGCCAGGGGTTCTCCTGCGTGCCCGGGTGCGGCAGATAGGTGGGGAAGTCGCTGGAGGCGATGTGCAGACGCAGGGCGTGTCCGGGGCGGAGGCGATACCCGGCGTGGGTGAGGTCGAAGGTGACCGGCGCGGGCGGGCCGCCCGGGATCAGCCGCTGACCTCGTACCAGTACATGCGCACTGCCGTCGGGGGACACGTCCAGCAGCTTGAGGAAGACATGGGCGCTCGGCCCGTCGGTGCCGACCGTCAGCACGGCCCGGACCGGGCCGGCCAGGTCCAGGGGTTCACCGACCGGATCGGTGCTGAAGGTCGGCACGTCGTTGCGGCGGTGCAGGGGTGACTCGTCGACGTGGAACCGGAGCGCGGAGAAGGAGTCCTCCAGGAGACTGGGCACCAGGTCCGACGGATCGTGCACCCAGGTGACGGCCTCTTCCTGGACCGGCGCCTGTGCCCGCAGGCTCTCCGCGCCCAGGTGCAGACGCAGGGGGCGGGAGCCGGGAGGCGGCCAGGTGTCCGCCGTACGGTCGCCGAGATGGCCGTGGTGCCAGCGCACCCGGGGCAGTCGCTCCGCGGTGCCCTCGCCCTTGACGAACACGTCGAAGAACGCGACGAGGGGGTCCAGGTAGCGCGGCAGGAGCCGCTCCACCGCCGCGGCCACGTCCGCGTGGTCGAGTTCGGGCGGTACCGGGGCGTCGTTCAGGTGGTAGTTCTCGTGGTCGATCGAGTCGACGTGCAGGTACTGCAGCGGGGCCCAGCCCGGGCGGGAGGCGAGCTCGGTCCAGTCGTTGATGCTCGGCTGGAGGCAGTTGTCGAACCAGCCGGCCTGATGCAGCACTGGCAGCGGACGGCCGTCGAAGGGGTGGCCGTGCGGGAACGCGGGCAGCGCCGCCACCTCGGGAAGGAAGCTGTCCCACATGGCAGGCCGGGCGCCGATGCCGTCGGCTATCTCCTCCAATGCCTCGATGAGGGGGCGACGGGTCAGGTCGGGCTCGAACTCGTAGACCCACCTGTCGGTCCAGTAGGCGGCGAAGTAGAGGGCGCCGAACAGCTGGGTGACGCCGTCCCGTTGCCAGTAGTCGGGGCGGATGCCGTCCGCGCCGGTGACCCTCGGGGCAATCGCCTTGAGCGCCGGGTGCCCGGCGGAGGCGGCCGCCCACTGGGTGGCGCCGTAGTACGAGTCGCCGAACATCCCGATCCGGCCGTCGGACCACTTCTGGCGGACGATCCAGTCGATCGTGTCGTGGCCGTCGTCGGCCTCGTGGACGAAGGGCATCGTCTCGCCCTCGGAGCGGAACTTGCCCCGAACGTCCTGGACGACGACCGCGTAGCCGCGCGCGGTCAGGTAGGCGGCGATGCGGTCCATGAAGACATAGCGGCTGTTCTTGTCGTAGGGCAGCCGGACCAGGGCCACGGGGAGGCGGCCGTCGTGGTCGGGCGGCAGATAGAGGTCGGTTGCCAGGCGCACCCCGTCCCGCATCGCGACCATGACCTGGGTCGCGGTGCCGGGGACGGGGGCGGGTTCGGCGCGGTGCACGGGGAGAGGCATCTCACGGCTCCGGGAGGGAAGCGGGGGTGCGGTGCGGGATACACGGGTGCGTGCGGAGGGTGGCGCCGGAGGGGGTACGTGGCGTCGACGTGGCCCTGATTGAACAGCAATGTGAACACTGTTGTCTAGGTTGTTGTCCATGTCGTTGTCTGGACTGATCACAGGGTTGTTCCCTAGGATCATCCGCAGGTATGGCACGCATGTCAGACAGCGGGAGGGAAGGCCATGGGAGCGGCAGGAACCACCGGAGGGCGACGCCGGGGGAGCACGCTCACGCGGGAGCAGATCATCGAGGCGGCCGTGGAGATCAGCACCGCCGAAGGCCCGGCAGGCGTCTCCTTCCGAGCCCTGGGCGCTCGCCTCGGCGTCGTCGCCACGGCGTTGTACCGGCACTTCCGTGACAAGGACGAGTTGATGCTCGCCCTCGCCGACCAGATCTTCGTGGAGATCGGCGAGCGGTTCGCCGCCACCGGGGACTGGGCGGACGACCTGCGTCAACTCGCCCTTCTGGGAAGGGATGTGGGCCGACGGCACGCGGTCACCCTGGCGTGGCTCGGCTACCGCAACACGGGCGGCCCGGGCGACCAGGCCGTGGCCCTGGCCACCCTCCGGCTCCTTCTGGACGCGGGCCTGACGCAGGAACAGGCCCTCTTCCACTACGAGCTCTTCACGGACACCGTGATGGGTCTGCTCACCCTCGACGCCATGCGCGAATCCCTCGACGACGACGTCCGCCGGAAGGACGACGCGGCTCTCTCGGCCCTCTACGCGGACATCGCCCGCAACGAGCCCAGGGCCTCCCGCGTACCGGCCCTCGCCATCACCCTCGACGAGGACGCGCTCTTCGCCGCCCAGATCGACCTCCACATCCAGGCGGTCCGGGCGACGGCGCACGGCGACGCCGACACCGCGCCCTCACCATGAGGTATGCCTGCGCCAGTGTGCGGAGCACCGGGGAGGAGATCGGTGTGGGCAGGGTGCGAGGGTGTGGACCAACGCCGGCGTGGGCCAAGGGAAGTACGCCTGCGCGGGTTCCCTCTCCAGGGCCCGTACGACGTGCCGGGCCGCCCGATCCTGGCTGATCCGGAACGGCTGGGCAGGCCGTCGCCGCCGAGTACGGGTCCTGGCGGGGATGCCCATCAGCCCTGCGAGGGAGTTGGTGTGGGCGATCAGGTCGCAGTTCGGCCGGCCGCCCATCTGGTCGATCAGGGGAACGGGGTAGTTCACGACGATGTCGTGGTTCAGCGCCATGATCCGTGCGATGTCCGCGACGCTCACCTGGTCCATGTACGTGTACGGTCGCTGCCCGGCGTTGAGCAGGGCCACATCGAGGGAGCCGTACTCCGTGACGGAGGCCGTGACCACGTCGGCGGCCGCCCGCGGGTCGAGGGCCTCGGCGGCGATGTCCAGGCAGGCGCTGCCCGCTGCTCGTATCTCTTTCGCCACGGCGGCCGATTCGGGGGGCGTCGCGCCGTGCGGACCAGCCGGGTGCCATCGGGGGCGAGTGGGCGTGCCACCTCGGTGTCGATGCCCGAGGAGGTGCCGACGATCGGAACCGTCCGGTCGGTGATGCGCGCCATGGTGTCCCCTTGCTCCGAGGACGGGCCAGTACAGGTGCCCGCCTCGCATCGGTACGCGGGCAGGGGCGCCGGTCGGGGCCGGGGCCGTGCCTGGAGGTAGACGGCGCCCTCAATGGCCGCCTGCCTCCGGTGCGCACACTGCACGTGCCGTCGGGCCTCGGTGTCGGCGATGCCCGGTGATCGGCGTCAGGGCGCGGTGTGCGGCTCCTGGGCCGCCGCGAGGACGCGGCGCGCGTTCCAGGACCGGCTTGTCGACCCATCTGTCCGTCAACCGTGGTGACCGACTCTCCCGCGTCCAGGACAGCGCGTGCCCACTGGATCTCCTTCGCTGGTGGCGCGAACGCCTTGTCCACGTACGGGAGTTGAGTTGAGCCGGATGTATGCACAGCTTGACGGTGCTACCCAGTCGCTGCGCGTAGGCGAGGTCGGTGCGCAGTACGTAGACGTCCCGTACAGCGGTGGTGACGCCGTCGACCGGCGGGGCGATGCCCGCCAACGCGAACGCGATGATCAACCGGAATCGGGCGTAGGTCAGCGGCGTGTGGTCGTCGTGGGCGACGCCGAGCCCGGCGGTCAGATCGACGTTGCCGAGGACGGCCCGGAGGACGCCGGGCGTGGCCCAGACCTCGCGGGCGCGCTCCACGCCGAGCGCGCTCTTGATGAGCGCGATGAGGTGGCACCGACCTGCCGTGCGGGCGGCGAACTCTGTGAGGAGGGCCGCGTCCTCGCCCTTGGGCACCATCACGGGGCAGCCGTGGCCGGCCGCGATGCCGACGTCGGCCTCGGACCAGGGCGTTCGGGGAGCGTTGATCCGTACGATCGCACGGTTGCCGTCGGCGAGCCAGGCGGCGACGGCGTCTTCGAGGTCGACGATGACCAGGCCGGCGCCGGAGGCGGCCGACTTGTCGAATCGGTCGGGCCGGTGGACGGGACGAAGAGGAGACCGCGGGCGGTGTACGGCGGGTTCATACGAAGGTCACCTCCGCCGTGGCCCTGCGCGTCGGGCTGCTCACGGGTTTCCGGGAGGTCGTGACCGGGCTTGGTCGGCTGTCGCCAGAGGTGGCTGGAGACTCGTACATCGTGTGCCGCGGTCAGCGGTCAGCCGTCCGCGCATGCGTCATGGCCGTCGGGTTCGCGGTGCCCGCCGCCTTCCTGCTGGCGGCAGGACTGCGCCGACTGCCCGGATTCTGGGAGGTGTTGGGAGGCCGACTGCATCAGTGGCGGAGCTTCGCCGTGCCGTCGTTGTGGCTACGAGTGCCCTCCGGAGGTGGAGGCAGTCCGTTCCGTCCGTTCCGTCGCACGGGGCTGGGGCGCTGCCGTCTGGGTCAGGCCGCGCTCCAGGTCGTCGAGGGCGCGGCGGGCGGTGGCGATGCGTTCGAGTAGATCGTCGGGGTGCTCTACGGCTGTCGGGGGACGCCGGTCCGGCCGTTCGTTCTCCTCCATGTCGCGTGCTTCGTCGAGCGAGGTGATGACGACGCCGATGAGGACGTTGACGAGAACGAAGGAGGCGAGCAGCACGTAGGAGGCGTAGTAGAGGATGCTCCAGTGGGAGATCTCCAGGCCCGCGTGGACCGCGTCGCCGATGCCGTCGAGGGTCATCAGGAGGAAGAGGGTCAGGACGGCGCGGCCGATGGAGCCGTAGTGCTCGGGGTCGTGGCGGGCGAAGAAGACCCAGCCGACCATCGCGTAGACGTACAGCAGCAGGGCGCCGACAACCAGGAAGCTGAGAGTGCCGGGGAGGCTGCGGCCGACCGCGACCAGGAAGACGCGCAGCTGCGGCAGGAAGCGGGCGGTGCGCAATACCCGGGCGAGGCGCAACAGCCGCAGCACGGTGGTGTTCTCGCGGACGACGGGCAGGAAGGCGCTGAGGACGACGGCGAGGTCGAAGAGGTTCCACGGGTCCCGGAAGAAGTCCCGGGGGCGGTCGGCGTGGGCGGCCAGGCGGAGCACTATTTCCACCGTGAAGGCGGCGACGCAGGCGTGCTCGGCGAGGCGTAACCACCGGTTCCAGTCGTTCACCAGTCCGCTGTACGTCTCGACACCGAGCAGTGCTGCGTTGGTGAGGATCAGGGCGAACACGGTGGCGGCGAACCAACGGGCCTCCGTGACGGCGCGACACCGCCGCGCCAACGTCTCACGGGCCATCTGCCTCCCGGCGGTCACATCCGTCATTCCGCTCTGTTCCTCCGTGCAGCGCGCTGTTCCCGGCCAACCGGGCTGGAAGGCGGGCTTGCTGAGCGATCATGCTCCAGGAGAGACTTCTACAGCAATGTAGAGAGTGATGCGTCGCCGGTACGCCGTTTCGGCCGCCGCCCGTCCTTTGGGGGAGCACATCTGATGTTCGGCCTGAGTGAACTTGCCCTGATCCTCCTCGTCGTCGTGGTGGTCCTGGGTATCAAGAAGCTGCCCGAACTGACACGTTCGGCGGGCAAGGCGGCCCGCATCTTCAAGAGCGAGGCCAAGGCGCTGAAGAACGACGAGCGGTGAACGTGCGCCGGCCTCAGCCCTGTCAGGGGCCGCGGCCGGCGAGGTGTCCGTCGTCAGGCTGCCTGCGGCTGCGGGAAGCAGCCCAGCAGGTCGTCCAGGCTCACCATGCCGGTGAGGCGGCCGCAATCATCGCGGACGACAGCGAGCGAGGCCCGGCGGCGCAGCAGATCGATCTTTCCGGCCGCCGCGCCCCGGAAACCCGCGAACCCGCTGACGGCGCGTGCCCGGTCAGTGATTCTGTGCAGCCGCTGCTGAGGATGCTGGTCGATCACGCGGATCAGGTGGGCGGATAGAGAACAGAAACGCGAACCGCACGATGACCAGCACAGCGCTGACCACTCCGATCGCGATCAGGACATTTCTGAGGTCGGACCGGCTCAAGTGGCGCAGGGCGTATTGGAGTTCCACGCCGACCAGGACGAACAGGGCGCCGTTGATGATGAAGGTGGCCAGCGGCCAGAAGGCCATGGCCTGGCGACGGTGTTCGGCGCGGATGAGGCTCGGCGCCACCTGGGCCATGATCAGCCCACTCACCATGACCGCGAGGGCACCGGAAGCGTGGATCAGGTCGGCGAGCACATACGCGGTGAACGGCGGGAGAATCATGACGAGTTTGCCCAGCAGGGGATCGTCCAGGCTGCGACGCAGGTTCATGTTGACCCAGACCACCGCAACGCCTACGGCTGCCCCGCCGCCGTAGGCCAGGAGGGAGAGTGTGCCGACGCGCGGGAGTGTCAGGTGCTCCTCGCCGACCGTGAAACCTGCGGCCAGGCCGTAGATGACCAGCGCGGTGCCGTCGTTGACGAGGCTCTCGGCTCGTAGCACGGTGATCTGACGGCGCGGCAGGGAGCCAGCCAGGGCGCCGACCGCCGTGGCGTCGGTGGGAGCCACGGCCGCGCTCAGCACCCACGCCGGTCCCCAGGGCAGCCCGAGTGCCAGCAGCAGCACCCCGTCCGCGGAGGAGTCCCCACGGCTTCTGCCCGTCGAACGAGTTGACCTCGGGGGATCCCGAAGGACGGCACCGACGACCGGGTAAGCCGCGCTGAACTGCCCCTAACGGCGGGCGCGGGAAGGTTCGTTGTTGAGCGACCGCGCTGGCACGCGGTCGCGGCGGGCGGCTCTGTTCACCAGATGTCGCGGACAGAGCCAACCGTGCAGTTGCACGACCGGCGGCGGCCCGGGCTTCGATCGGCATCAGTGGACCACCACGCTCATGGCACACCCACGGCCCCGCATCACGCGCATCCGCGATCACGACCAGCCGCAGCCGGGAAACGCCGCCCCCGTCCACGCGGCCACCATACGGACACCTGCCTCATCCGCCCAGCACGGGACAGGAAGGTAAGAAAAGACTCACTGTGCGGCAGATTGCGCTGATGACGAGCGGCCCTGGTCCGTCCGTCGGTCAGTCCGGCTGCTTCTCCATGTGCTCCAGCACGCGGTTCGAGATCTGGGCGAGCGTGCTGAGCTCCTGTGGTGTCAAGGCGTCGATGAAGAGTTGGCGGACGTGCTCGACATGAAGGGGAGCGGCGGCTTCGATCGCCACGTATCCGGCCGGGGTTGCGACGATGAACGCTCCGCGTCCGTCGTCGGGGCATTCCTCCCTGGCCACCAGTCCGCGCTTGGCCATCCGTGTGACCTGGTGGGACATCCGGCTCTTCTCCCACTCCACCAGATTGGCCAGTTCCAGGAAGCGCAGTCGGCCGCCGGCTTCGGTGAGTTTGACGAGCACGATGTAATCGGCGGCGGACATTTTGGAGTCGGTCTGCACCCGGCGGGACAGTCGGCCGATGAGCTGCTCCTGCATGCGGATGAAACTGTCCCAGGCAGCCTTCTGCTCGGGGTCGAGCCAGCGCTGTGTCTCCTTCATGGACCGAGTGTAACGAAATGGTTGACAACTCATCTATTTGTCTCGCTCGGAAGTCGGCGTCGTTGACGTGGCCGAAGAGGAGTGAGCCGGCGTCGATCGGGAGGCCCGGCGGCGGCTCGCGACTGACCCCGGCCGGGACGCCGGGGTCGACAGCGGGGCACGGTCCGAGGCTCGGCGACGCAAGCGGTGGTGGCTTTTCGAGGTGTTCCCTGCGCCGCCTCGCCCGTGGACAAGTTCCGCTTTGCAGCTGCTCGGCCTCCGACAGGTTCGCCCCCCTCGCGAGCCTGATCGAGACTGCCAGTTGGACCAGCACCCCCGCGCGTCACGTCCCTCACACGAGCACACCGACATTCACCAGGGCTGTCACACTCCGCCCGCGGCTCGGGGCCGTAGGCGGTGCTGCATCAGCCCCGCCACGCACACCACCACGGGTACGGCGGCGGCGGGCACCGTCCACCACGGGATGCTGATCCACGTCGCCGGCAGACCCACCCCGAAACAGACCGCGGTGATGGTGATGAGCAGCCGCTTGCCGTACGGATTCCAGGTGAAGGGCTCGTAGGCACGGGGCCGGACAAGACGCACCGCACCGAACACGAAGGTCTGGGCCGCAACGAGCGCGGCGAGCACGCCGATGGCAGCGTTCATCTGGAGCTCGTCACGGGGCGCCTCCGAGGTGTTCTGCCGTACGCCGTTCTTGCTGAGCACCACGATGTCGCGGCGCCAGGCGGTGGCCGTGACCCGATCGCCCGGCGCGAGCCGCTCCAGGAGCGGCCCCGGGTCGCCGAAGGACACGGTTCCCCGCCAGGAGTCCCGATCCGTCAGGGTTGCCTGGTAGGAAGAGCTCTTCCCCGAGGTCTTGTTCACCGTCTTCTCCACGGTGAGGTGCCAGGTACTCAGGCAGTCCGTCTGTCCCTGCTCCATCGCGCGTGAGGAGCACGCCTCGGCCGCGCGGTAGTCCTGATAGCGCTCGCTGTCGGAGGGCAACCACCAGGAGAACACCAAGTAGCAGCCTGCCGCCGATATCAGGGACAGCAGGATCAGCAGCATGCCCATGAACCGCGCCCGACCCGGCGCCCGCCGGTCGGCACCGTCCTTGCCCGGCAGTTCGTCCGTGCGGTGAGCCCTCGCCCGTGCCGTTGTCATCGCCTACCCCCTCCGCCTCAGCTTCCATCAGCCAGGACAGGAATACATCCAGGTCGCACGGCAGTCTGAGAGAGGAGTCGCTTCCGCATCCCGGCAATTCCAGCGCCATGGGGGCGCAGGGTGAGGTCTGTCTCTGGTTGCGGGTGGCCGCGACGAACAGCCCCCGAAGGCCCCTGTCGGGACGCGCCCACCGTTTCGGCGGCAGCACGCGCGGCCTCGGACAGCGGTCGGCAGATCCAACGCAAGGCACCAGGGCGAGTCGCATGGCGGGCCAGTCGTATCGCGGGACGGACCACCGCCCGAGGCGCACCCCAACATCCGTATACCGCTCTTCGTCGAAGCCTGGCGGCCGTTCGCCGCGTGAACCTATGCGCAGGCGGCAGCCTGGCTGTCGGTCACTTCCGGAATCGTGTGCGGGATGCCCCGGCGCCACAGGTAGTCGTGGCACGGCCCGTTGCTGTAAGCCTCGGCCGCCGCGAGGCTGTTGGCCTTCTTACGGGGCCTGCCCGGCCCGATCCGCGGGACGCGGATCTTCTCCAGCACGGGCTTGAACCGGGTGCAGTCAGCCCGCTGTTCTGGCGTGACGATCAGGGACAACGGGCGGCAGCGGCCGTTCGCACTCGGGTGGAGCTTGGTGGTGAACCCGCCGCGCGTGCGGTCCAGGCCCTCACCTCCTGCACGAGCTCCACCAGGCGGGCGACGAGGCTCTGCCACGGCAACTCGTCGAGGTGTTCTGCCGGTCCGGGCCCCTGTGAAGCGGGGGTCGGCGGCGGATCAGTGCGAGCGCCGGCCGCATGCTGGTGGACGCGGACGATGGGGGAGTCGACCGAGATGTCTCAGTCGATGTCATCCGCGGCGTCGGCCTGGGCTTGGACCTGCTGGAGCAGAAGTGTCGGCACGGCTCCGGCCGTTCCTGCCCATCAGCAACCGGCGTTCTGGCAGGTGGCGGGACCCGCGATAGCCCGGTCCCGGCATTCTGCTCGAATTGGGTGGTCGGCTATCAGCACCCGTCAGCACCCATCCGCTTACGGCAGGGAGCAGCTGCATGATGCGGCAAGCAGCACGCCGACCAGCGATGGGCGCCCACAGACGTACGTCGGCCACAACACCCTGCGTAGTCTCGGCACCTGCCGCTACCGCTCCTCCGATCTCCTCGACCGGCACATGCCCTACGCGACTGACGGGGTGTCGCCGGGCATGCAGGTGATGGCCTCGAAGAGGAGAAGGCCTTGATCCACCAGCTCCTCCCTCGAGATGTCCAGAACTCCGTTGAACCAGCTCAGCAGCATCTCACTGACCGCGCCCACCACGGCCACGGACATGGTGGCGGAGTCGATCCGGGGATCGTGAAGCCCTTCCCTCAGGAGGGAGTCCACGAGGCCGCTCATGCGCTGCAGGCCCAGACGTCGTTCGCGTGCTGTGAGGGGACCGGCACCCAGGGATTCCGCGAGTTTGACGCGCCCCTTTCTCGGGTCTTGCAGAGGAAGCCCGACGACGACGTCGATCATGTTTCGAGCCCGGTCGCGCAGCGGCTGGTCCGTGCCGATCGCCTCGGCGCATCGGGTGATCTGTTCCTCGTAGATGTCTCTGATGAGCGCTGCCATGAGGTCGTCGAGGGATGAGAAGCTCTCCGTGAAGTACCTGTCCTTCACTCCGGCGTGGCGGAGTACCGCACTGATCGACGTGTGGGCGTACCCCTGGCTGGAGAAAAGTTCGAGACCACTTTCCATGAGGCGCCGACGGCGGAGCGAAGTGCGCTGTTCCGCCGTTGCTCCGCCATATGTCCTCATGATGTGCCACCTCTCCTTGAGGCGTCCTGCTCACGGTGCGTTGTCGCGCACCGGGGCCCGGCCTGCCGACCTGGATGCCCACTGTCATCGCGTGAGGTCCTGGGCCGTCGGTTCGGCCTTCCCTCATCGGGCGGCAACCAAAGTTTTTCTCCCCATTTTCTACCCATCTGGTGACGTATTACCCCAGATAGGTGTAACGTCGCATTTATTCAGTCGTGAACCGTGAAAGCGCTCCTCGCGAGGCCGGTACCAGCCGCAAGGGGCGTCGCAGATGTGGCCCACCCGCAGGTTCGACGCGCTGGGCCACGGCCTGAGAAAGTCACGACCGGTAGCGGCCCGCGTACCGCGCTGAGCGCCCTCGTGCCCGCTGGTCATCCACGTATCGAACGCCACGGAGTGCCGTGGTCCCACGGCCATGCCGAGGGGAGAGTTCACCATGAATCCCAATCATCTGTTCATCGGCGGACGCTGGGTACACGCGTCCGGCGATCGCGTCATCAACGCCGTATCCGCGAGTACCGGCGATCAGCTCGGTGCCGTACCCGACGGTTCCCGGGACGACATCGACCGGGCGGTCGGGGCCGCTCGTGCCGCATTCGACGCACCGACCGGCTGGGCCTCCTGGGACACTGAACGTCGCGCGTCCGCCATGATCCGTCTCGCAGATGCGCTCGATGCCAGGAAGGGGGCGACGTCCGCCGCCGTCAGCGCACAGAACGGCATGCCGATCACTGTCGCCCGGTCCTTCGAAGGTGTGGTGCCGTCAGCACTGCTGCGCTATTACGCGGGTCTGGCCGACAGCATGCCGTGCGAGGAAATGCATACCGGACTGCCCCGTGGCACCACCCTGGTCCGCCGGGAACCCGCAGGCGTCGTAGCCGCCATCATGACCTGGAACTTCCCTCAGACCATCGCCTTCTTCAAGATGGCCCCGGCTCTGGCGGCCGGTTGCGTGCTCGTCCTGAAGCCGGCGCCGGAGACGGTCCTCGACTCGGTGCTGCTGGCGGAGGCGGTCCAGGAAGCGGGCATCCCCCACGGCGTGATCAACATCGTTCCGGGCGGCCGCGACACCGGCGCGTATCTGGTCTCCCATCCTGACATCGACAAGGTGTCGTTCACCGGATCCACCAGAGCGGGGCGTCAAGTGGCTGCCGCATGCGCCAAGTTGCTACGGCCGGTGACCCTGGAACTGGGAGGAAAGTCCGCCGCCGTCGTTCTCGACGACGCCGACCTTGCCGCGAACCCAGACCAGTTCTTCATGGCCAGTCTGCTGAACAACGGTCAGACCTGCTACGCGAGTACCAGGATCCTGGCCTCCCGCAGCAGGTATCGGGAAGTGGTCGAGTTCTGTACGGCGATGGCCCGTGACGCCGTCGTGGGTGACTCACTCGACCCCGACACCCAGATCGGCCCGCTCGTCAGCCAGCGCCAGCGCGAACGTGTGCTGGGTTACATCAAGACCGGCCTCAACGAAGGGGCTCGGCTCACCACCGGAGGAGGCCGGCCGCCCGGCCTCGATCGAGGCTGGTTCGTCGAACCCACCGTATTCGCCGACGTCGACAACTCATCGACCATCGCGCAGGAAGAGATCTTCGGCCCGGTCCTCACGATCACCTCCTACGACGGCGAGGACGAGGCAGTGCGTCTGGCGAACGAGTCGGCCTACGGCCTCGCCGGCACCGTCTGGACCACGGACTTGGACCACGGTGCCCAGGTGGCCCGCCGTTTCCGGACCGGCACCGTCGGGCTCAACGGCTATCTGCCCGACCTCACCTCCCCCTACGGAGGCAGGAAGGCCAGCGGACTCGGCAGCGAACTGGGGCCCGAAGGGCTTCATGCATACCAGCAAGTCCAGTCGATCTACCACCCTTGATGCGACTACCACCCCTGATGCAACTACCACCCCTGATGCGACGGCCGGCATGCGTCGCCCGGCTCGGCCGAGTCCAGGCGACGACCATCCGGCGGGCGAGGGAGCCAGCATGACTTCCACCGGAACCGAAGGATTCGATTACATCATCGTGGGCGCCGGCAGCGCCGGTTGTGTGCTCGGGGACCGCCTGAGCCGCGACGACCGCGTCCGAGTGCTGCTCCTCGAAGCGGGCGGCCCCGATACCGACGAACTCATCCACATCCCAGCCGCGCTCGGCATGCTCTTCGGATCGCATACCGACTGGAGCTATCGGACGGTTGAACAGCCCCAGCCGGGCCGCACCTTCTCCTGGCCCCGGGGCAAGACACTGGGCGGGTCGTCATCCACCAACGTCATGATCTACACCCGGGGCAACCAGCACGACTACGACGGCTGGCGTGACGAGTACGCTGCGAAAGGCTGGGGCTACGACGACGTCCTGCCGTATTTCGTGAAGTCCGAGTCGAACCGCCGCCTCGGCGAGCCCTATCACGGTGCGGACGGACCCCTGCACGTAGAGGACCGCGTCTACACCCACGAACTCTCACGGTCCTGGCTGGACGCCGCCGTGGAATGGGGACTCGACCACAACGACGACTTCGCGGGTGCGTCCCCGGTCGGCGCCGGCCTGTACCAGGTGACATGCCATCACGGGCGACGATGGTCCGCGGCCGACGCCTATCTGCGCCCGGCCCTTGCCCGACCCAATCTCACGGTACGCACCGGCGCCCTGGCAACAAAGATCACATTCGAGGGATCACGCGCGGTCGGCATCACCTATCTCCGCGACGGACAGGAGCGGACGGCCCACGCCGACCGAGAGATCCTGCTCTGCGGCGGATCCATCAACTCGCCCCAGTTGCTGCTCCTGTCGGGCATAGGCGATCCCGGCGAGTTGCACGATGTAGGGATAGACGTCCGCGTCCCCCTGCCAGGGGTCGGGCGGAACCTGCAAGACCATCTGATGGCTCCCGTCGTGTGGGAGACCCGGAACTCCACTGACATCGTCCGGGACCTGCTCACCCCGGACAACCTCGACCGGTGGCGTGCCCGGGGCGACGGGCCCTTCGCCTCCAACTACGGCGAGGTCGGCGCGTTCCTCAACGTCACGGACGGCACCGGCCGTCCTGACGTCCAGCTGGTGGGAGGGGCCACGGCGCTCATTCTCAGCGGTGAGGAAGTACCTGACCGGCCCGTGTTCACGATGAACTGCTGCCCCCTGAACCCGCGGACTCGCGGCGCCGTCCGTCTCGCGTCGGCTGATCCGCAGGCCCCACCGCTGATCGATCCCCGGTACTTCGACGTACCCGCGGACATGTCGGTCATGGTCGCCGGACTCAGAGCGGTCATGGGCATCGCCCACCGCGCACCGTTCGCCGCACACCTGGCGCGAGCGTACCTGCCGGCCAGTGACGACCTGGACTGTCGGGACGGCATGGACGACGCGGCTCTCGAAGAGCACGCCCGCAGGTGGAGTGCCACGGCCTATCACCCAGTGGGCACCTGCGCCATGGGAACCGGAGACGACTCAGTCGTCAATTCGGACCTCGAGGTCTACGGAGTCGAGCGACTCCGTGTCGTCGACGCCTCAATCATGCCGACTGTCATCAGCGGAAACACCAACGCACCCACCATCATGATCGCGGAAAAGGCGGCCGATTGGATCGGGTAGCAGCGTCGCCGTCAAAGTGGCGAACCACACCGGGTGCCGGAGCCCAAGCATCTGATCAAGGGCCTCCAGCGGACGGTGTATCAGGCCAAGGCATCCGGACCGCCGTCCATCGTCCTGACCGGTGCCTGCCTGGGAGAGAACGCTGATCTTTACATGGCGGTCGACGCCGCCGCGAGCCAAGGGCTGTTCGTTGTTGTGCCGGATGGTGACGGTGACGAGAACATGGACGCGTTCGAGTACTCGCCGCCCGCAGGCGCCTCCGGCACGTTCACCGTCGCAGCCTCCACTCTCACGAACGAGCGCGCCCACTTCGTCATGCGCATAACGCTCCCTCTCTCGCCGCAGCCTGCTCGGTGGGGTTGTGCCCCCGGATGCAGAGGCCGATCTGGGCCTACGTGCGATTTCACCCACCACGGATGGTCCCGCCTTGACCGAGCCGCCCCCGAATCCCGACGGCGCCGACGAGTGCGCTCACGGCGGCGACTCCTACGCCCAGAGCTGCGGCGGCCGTCTACACGGCCCGCATGCGTGATCAACAGTTCCACAGGCAGGGCGAGGAGGAGCACCAGGCGCAGGTCCTGGTGGTCGCGGTCCTGAAGGCGAGGTCATCAGAGGTGCCTTCCTACGCGCCGGCGCGGGCGTGCAGCAGCGGTGCCGGGAGCAGGCTCTGCTGCAGCGGTTCAAGTGCTTTCCAACGCCGCTGGTCGGCGACGGCAGGGGTGGCCGCCACCAGTTCAACGTCCAGGCAAGCGGCCCCGGTCAGGGCCTGCGCCCCTCGCGGGACCGGATGCCGTCGAGGACGAAGAGTGACGCTCACGGTGGAAGCTCCGCCTCGGGGTGTACTACTGATGGGTCGTCACGGAGCACCACCGGACCCGTGCGAGATACGACTGTCATCCGATGTCATCCGGTGTCATCCGACGGGGACGGCGTCCTGCCCCCGAAACAGTTCCCATCGCCCGCGGGCGGCTGTGAGCCAGGGCCTGCCCGGCGGATCTTGCCGGACAGGCCCGTGGTCCCGAGGAGGGCTCAGCGCTTGAGCGTGAAGGTGAAGTCGCCGGAGAGCTTGCCGCTCAGCCGGACTGCCGAAACGAGCTTCCCCTCCGTGATCAGTCTCTCGACCTCGGCCCGCGAAAGACCGCACCCTTGAGTGATCAGTTGCACCGGCCGGACAGGGATCCGCGCCGCAAAGCGGACCGAGACGTCGATCACCTCGCGGTCCAGGTGATCCGATCCGCCGGTGTCGAGGCGCCAGGCGCCCGCCCAGTCGAGGGCGATGCGATTACGGCGCCGCACGACCGGATCCTGGAGCAACTCGGCTGCCAGACCAGGGTCGTTGTCGTGCAGCCGGTCCAGCAGCTCAGGTCGTACGGAGCGCACGTTCATCCGCTCCAGGACCGTGAGCTTCGCCGTTTCCCCGCAACCGGTACAGAGTACGAGGAGCCAGGCGTCGAGGAGCTTGTGATGTGCGTTGACGCGAAATTTACCGTTTGCCTGGAATCGCTCGGACGTGCACGTGTGGCAACGGCGGAGAACGAGCGGCAGGCAGGTGGGCATGACCACCCAGTTTTCGAGCACAGAAGTACACCGGTTTCAGTGAGAAGTCCGCAGCAAAAAGCAGCGCGGCGCAACAAGCGCGACGCGCGACGAATCAGCACTCGGGAGGTCTCACACGGTGTACAACGGGACGTCCTTGCCTAGGCGACTTGGTTCGACAGCACGGTAATGGCGCACAGCGGCGCTGCTCCACTGGTTTTCGAGCGCCTCACCACCCGGTTCCAGCCAGCGGATTGAGGTTCCCCCGGAACGCGGAGGATATTGACAGAGGGTCAGATGGGACTCATGAGAGGAACATCGACCAGGGCCGCTCCCAGAGAGCGCCGACGGCGCCATCGGCTGCCCATACCAGGTGGCCAGCTGCGCGGGGCGCTGTTGAGTTGAACCTCGTCTGCCTCACATCGTGGCCGTACGAGTGGTTGGACGCGCCGCGCCCGGAAGGGGGCCACCCACACCGTCCAGGCCGACAACGGCGACCGGTACTCGGTGTGAACGGTCACGCGATCACCGCACGCCTCCAGATCACCGACGGGCAAGTCCCGCTCGGCGTCCCGGCCTGGCCCGCCCGGCCGGACCCAGCTCGCCGTCCCACCCTTGGTCCCTGGGTGCCACGTCCGGCGTCTTCCCAGGCGGACTGCGCCGCGCACGGAGCTGGGTCCAACGGGATCCACCGACCTGAGCCGCTGATCAGTTGTGTCATCGGCGCCTCGGCCCGAGGTGGGAAGGCGCCTCGATCGGGTTCGGTTTCGTCACACCCATCCCCGTGCTGTACGCCTTGCTGTACGGTCGGAACATGTCGAAGTCAGTGACAATCCGAGTCCCCGAAGAGCTCCACGCACAGTTGCAGGAGCGGGCCGAGGCCGAGGGCACCACGGTCACCGCGCTCATCACCGAGGCCGCGCACAACGCGGTCCGCGATCCCCGCCTGGACAGTGCCGCCGACGTCTTCCGTGCGTTCGTCGCGGACAACGCGGCCGCGTTCGACGCGGCGTTTCCCGACGATGCTCCCGCCCGGCTGGACGCCTCTGGACGGACTGCTGCCTGACCATGGAGCTTCATATCGACATCCGCTGGCTGCTGGAGCGCCAGTCGGAAGTGCTGCCCAAGAACCCCTCGGTCCACGACTTCTCCAACCTCGTGGCCGCCGTCGCGCGGCACCGGGTCAACACCCCCCAGGTCGGCGTCGCCGTCGACAACGCCTGGCGGGCGGCGGCCCTGATGCACGCGATCATCCGGCTGCGCCCGCTCCCGGCCCGCAATGCCTTGTACGGCGCCGCGATCGTCACGGCGTACATGGGCGCCGCGGGCGAGGCTGTGGACCCGCCGTACGGTGCGCTGATTGACCTCGCCCGCGACATAGACGCCGGCCGCGCCGACGGGTACGACGCAGCCGACCGCATTCGCTCCTGGCGGATCTGAACTCACTCCTTACGCAGGCCCTGGTGCAGGGAGGTGTCCTGCACGGTGCGGTTCAGGGCGTCGGAGAGTGCCCGATCGGCTCCGGCCAGGCAGTGCCGCCAGCGGAGGACTACGACTACCGGCCGTACGGACCAGTAGGCGAGCAGCATGAGCAAAGGGCGGTCATCCCCTCGGGGGTGACCGCCCCCGTCCGTGGTTGCCCGAGGCCTTGCCGTGACAGCGATGCTCGCCGCGCTGGCCGCGGCAGCGGGGTGCAAGGACGACGGAGGGGGCGACGGGCCGCCGACACCTCAGCCGACGGGGACCACCGCGACCGGGTCCGTACAGAGCACTGCGTCCGACGGCGACCCCGCGCTGGGCAAAGTGGATGTCGACGACGGCTCGGACGAAGGACGTACGGTGCCGGAGATCCATGTCCCGACCGCGAACGTGGGCGAGCCGGCCGGCGGCAGGGTGGACTTCGTCAACACCGGTCATGTGCCGACGACGTTGCACAACTTCGCCGCCGCCACCGATTCCGGTGAGACCTCGATCACCGAGAACGGCTGCGAGAACGTCGAGCTGCGGCCCGGCGAGAACTGCCAGGTCGTGCTCTCGCACACCGCCGAAGAGCCGGGACGGTTCAGCGTGACTCTGACAGCCGTGACCTCCCATGGCGCGACGCTCACCGTGACCCTCTCCGGGGAAGCGGTGGGAGCGTCCGAGTCGACGACGGCCACGACCGAGGTGCCGACCACCCAGACCGCCTCGCCCACCGTCACCGGCACGGAGTCGACGCCGACTCCCGACGTCACAGACACCCCCACACCGACCGGGACCGGGGTCTCCTGACCCGTCGGGGGTGTTCCCGGGTCAGGCCGGTGACGCATGGCCTGGACGCACCTCTCACCCCTAGTGCAGCTCTACTAACCCCTAATACAGCTCGACCCGCACGGTGTCGTCGTCGGGGAGGACCACGACCTTGGTGCTGCGGTAGTCCGCGGTCTTGGAGACCAGGTAGTAGCGGCTCGGCGACTTCGCGATCAGGCGGAAGCCGGTGTACTGGTAGCGGTACGGACCGGCTCTGTCGCCCAGGTCCTTGTATCTGACGCCCTGCGCGTGGTGCTGGAGGATCACACGTGAGTGGACCATCACGTGCTGACTCTTCCGGTAGTGGTCCTGAGCGTTCGTGATGGCGTCGCTTACGCCCGCCATCGACGCGTAGCGGGCCATGGTGAAGAAGAGTGTCATCGTCAGTAGCCCGAGGAGCAGGGCTCCCCCCGACAGCCATAGCCGGTCCCCGGTGCGGTCGGGCCGGCCGTGTGTCCCTCCGTCGTGGGTGAGGCGCAGTTGTACGGCGAAGAAGGCCAAGGTCGCGCCCAGTGCCACCAGCATCGCAGGGATGAATTGGGCGGCCCAGCCGCCCGGGAGCGTGGGGAGATTCCCCTCCGAGAAGAAGACCGGGAAGCCCAGGAGCAACAGGACAAGGCCCGATCCCAGCAGCCAGAGGATCACCTTGTTGCGACGGGCCGCGTGGCGCGGCCCGCTGAGCGACTGTCCTGCCCAGCCAAGCAACAGCAGCACGATCAGGCCGCACACGAGCAGGAACCACAACGGCAGGAAGACGGCGCTCGGGCTCTCGGCCAGCATGGCCTGCACGGAGAATTGTAGATCTTCGGGGATCACCCCGAGCGTGGTGTAGTACGAGCGCTGGTAGACATTGCCAAAGTAGTACAGCAGCCCGATGGCCACAGTCCCGGGCGCCGCGATGTATGCCGCCTTGTCCCAGAAACCGGATTTCGGCGGCGGTGAGGGAGGCTCGGTTGCCGACGTGGGCGGCGGCTCCTCGGGTGCGGGCACGGCACCAGTCTGTTCACCGGTTGCCCCGCCCGCACGTGAGGCGAGTCCGCTCGAATGACCATGCGTGTCAGCCGTGCCGCTGGAGGCAGCGCGTACGTTCGGTATCGCTATCGGGTAGGACGGAACCGCAGCCGGCGTGACGGACCCGCTCTGATTCCCTCAGGCCTGGGCTCCACCCGGACCCTGCGCGCCCGGCCAACCCATCCGGATGCACCGAGGCACCCCTGCGTACCCTGTCTCCGTGTCAGCCTCCTGCCTGCGTCGCGTCGCCGTTCTCGTGCTCGAGGGTGCGAAGCCGCTCGATGTCGGAATCCCCGCGCAGGTGTTCAGCACGCGCGCGAGCATGCCGTACGAGGTGCGGCTGTGCGGCGCGGCACCTGGTCTCGTGGCCGGTGGCGACGGTCTTTCGTACCACGTCGCCCATGGCCTTGACGCACTTGCGTGGGCCGACATCGTCTTCATCCCCGGCTATCGGTTCCCGGACCGTGACGATCCGCCGCAGACCGTCGTCGACGCGCTGATCGCTGCCCACGACCGGGGCGCGCGGCTCGCCGCCATCTCGACGGGCGCCTTCGCGCTCGCCGCTACGGGTCTGCTCGACGGCAGGCGTGCCACGACGCACTGGCACTACACACGGGCGCTGGTGGCGAGGCATCCGCTCGTCGAGGTCGACGAGAACGTTCTGTTCGTCGACGAGGGCAGCGTGCTGACGTCGGCCGGCGCCGCCTCGGGCATCGACCTGTGCCTGCACATCCTGCGCGGCGACCTCGGGGTGGCTGCGTCGAACCACGCGGCCCGGCGACTGGTCGCAGCCCCCTACCGCAGCGGCGGTCAGGCGCAGTATGTGCCGCGCAGCGTGCCTGAGCCGCTCGGTGAGCGGTTCGCCGTCACCCGTGAGTGGGCGCTGCACCGGCTCGACGAGCCCCTCAGCCTCGAGGTGCTGGCGCGGCAGGCGGCGGTCTCGCCGCGCACGTTCTCGCGGCGCTTCGTGGCGGAGACCGGGTACACGCCGATGCAGTGGGTCATGCGAGCCCGCATCGACATGGCCCGCGAGCTGCTCGAGCGTTCGCAGCGCAGCGTCGAGCAGATCGCCGCCGACGTCGGTCTCGGCACCGGTGCGAATCTGCGGCTGCACTTCCATCGCATCCTCGGCACCACGCCGAGCGAGTACCGGCGCACCTTCGCCCAGGGCGAGTAGCCCCGTCACCGGCGCACGTGGCGCGATCCTTTTGAACCGTGGCGATCCCGCCACTGTCACCGGGTGGGTGCCGCGAGTGAGTCTTGGTGGCGAACCGAAGGGACAGCACTTATGACTCGCATCGCCATCAACGGATTCGGCCGCATCGGACGCAACGTGCTGCGCGCACTGCTCGAACGCGACAGCATCCTCGAGGTCGTGGCCGTCAACGACCTCACGGAGCCCGTGGCCCTCGCGCGACTGCTCGCCTACGACACGACGGCCGGCCGGCTCGGTCGCCCGGTGACCGTCGACGGGGACGCCCTCGTCGTTGACGGCCGTCGCATCAAGGTGCTCGCCGAGCGTGAACCGTCGCAGCTGCCGTGGGCCGAACTCGGTGTCGACATCGTGCTCGAAGCGACCGGCCGCTTCACGTCGGCAGAGGCTGCCCGCGCGCACGTCGATGCGGGCGCGAAGAAGGTGCTGGTCAGCGCGCCGTCGGACGGCGCTGACGTCACGCTGGCGTTCGGGGTCAACAGCGACACGTACGACCCGACCCTGCACACGATCGTCTCGAACGCCTCGTGCACGACCAACGCGCTCGCACCGCTGGCCGCGGTACTCGACGAGCTCGCCGGCATCGAGCACGGCTTCATGACGACGGTGCACGCCTACACGCAGGAGCAGAACCTGCTGGATGGTCCGCACCGTGACGCCCGTCGCGCCCGCGCTGCCGCCGTCAACATCGTGCCGACCACGACGGGCGCCGCCAAGGCGATCGGCCTCGTGCTGCCGAACCTGGCCGGCAAGTTGTCGGGCGACTCGATCCGTGTGCCGGTCCCGGTGGGCTCGATTGTCGAGCTCAACACGACCGTCACTCGTGACGTGACGCGCGACGACGTGCTGAGCGCGTACCGCGCCGCGGCGGACGGGCCGCTCGCCGGCATCCTCGAGTACTCGGACTTCCCGCTCGTGTCCTCCGACATCACGGGCAATCCGGCCTCGTCGATCTTCGACTCGGCCCTCACCCGGGTCGACGGCCGGCACGTGAAGGTGGTCGCCTGGTACGACAACGAGTGGGGCTTCTCGAACCGCGTGATCGACACACTCGAGCTCCTCGCCAGCCGCTGACCCGAGCGAGTTCTGCCACTGCGGGACAGGAGCGCGTCGGTACCCGACCGGTCAAGACGCGCTCCGCACGCGGACCTGCACATCCCGGACCGCCCCGGGGCCGACTCCCCTCGGCGAAGGGCAAGACCGGCCGACTGGACTCAAGGGGCGCGATGACGGCACTCATGCCGGTCAGCCGCAGCGTGTTGTGCATGGCGCGTAGAACGACGCAGAAGCGCCACTCCAACGGCCGTCAGGGCGACCACGGCTACGGCGGGACCGCCCAGAGTGAGGATCCGCTGGAGAGATGTCGCGGCCGCGTACCCGACGCCGGCCTCGCCTGTGGCCCACAGGCAGGCGGCGGCGACGCTGTACGGAGCGATGCGGCGGTACGGCAGTCGGGTGGCGCCCGCGAAGTGCGGGGCGAGCGTGCGGACCACCGGCAGGAACCGGGCCAGCAAGACGGCTCGGCCGCCGTGGCGGGTCATGAGTGTCTCGGCCCGGTGCCAGGCGGCGCCCGGGATCCGACGGCCCACGCGGCCGGTGCGCAGGTGATCACCGAAGAGCCTGCCCGTGCGGTGGGCGAGGAAGTCGCCCACCACCACGGCGCCGGCCGCGGCAGCGATGATGAGGGGAAGGCTGATGTGGCCGGTGCGGGCCAGGGCGCCGGCGGTCAGTAGCAGGGTGAGCGTGGGGACGAACGCGCCGACCAGGAGGAGCGACTCGGCCAGGACGGCCAGGGCCACCACCGTGTAAGCGGAGGCAGCGGGGAGGTGGTCGAGCATGTCGGACAGGATGTTCACCGCCTTGCTCCGTCCGCTGTCGACTGCGACTCGTGGGGGACCGCATGGGGCCGTTGCAGGTGCCAGACGTGAGCCGGGGGCAGGTTCGCCCAGACCGTCCAGCGGCCGGTGGCGTAGCTGCGCTGGTAGGCGGCCATCACCTCGTCCACCCCGGCGTGGCGGCTTGCTTCGGCTCGTGATGCCGTCAGGGCACGGGCTTTGCGTGTGCCGACGTAGGCGAAGTACGTCAGGGTGCCGCCGGGGTGCAGTAGCTCCAGGTAGCGGGCCATGATGCGCTCGACCTGTGCGGGGGCGAAGTTGGTCAGCGGCAGCCCGGAAACGATCACGTCGTAGCGTTCGTCGGTGTCGAGGTCCTCGACGTACGCCTGGTGCACGTTCACCTGCGTCGGCCGACCGGGCAGACTCGGGTGTGTGTCGACGAGGTGACGGAGCTGCGCGGCGAAACGTGGGTTGGCCTCGACGATGTCCAGGCGGCTGCCTCTGGGCAGTTGGGGTATCAGGGTGCGGGTGACCGCGCCGGTGCCGGCGCCGGCTTCCAGGACGGAAAGGGGTTGGGGCGCCTGGACCCGCACCGGTTCGGTCAGGGCGCGGACCAGGGCCCTGCCGCTGGGGGCGATGGCACCGGTGGTGCGCAGATCGCGGGCTGCTTCGATCAGGAACATCCAGCCCTCGGCATGGCGCTGCGCCAGGACACGGTCGTGTGAGGTGGTCCAGTCGTTCATGGTTTCGACGCTAGAAACCGATGTCCTGCATTGGATCCGTCGTTGTGCGACGTCTTCCCCCTACGAAAGTAGGGGGTGTCCGGAGAAGATCGTCGGAGGGAACGGCACAACCGTCCTCCTAGGATGGGCGGGGTGAGCACAAGAGAGGGCCGGAGGTGGGCTGCCCACGGGCGGGTGGGCTTGGTGGCGTTGTGCGTGCTGGCTGCCGCGCTGAACGCGGCGTCGCTCAGCGATGGCCGCTACTTGATCCCCGTGACCGTCGTGGCCCTGCTGTGCGGAGCGGCCCTGCTCGTGCCCCGGCTGCGGTGGCCGGTCGCGCCGCTGCTGATCACCGCGGCCACCGCGTGGTGGGGATCGCCGCTGCTGCCACTGCTGGTGATCACCCTGTTCGACCTGGCGGTGAATCGCCGGGCGCGGGCGGCGGTGGGATGTGCCGTGGCCGCGCTGGGCGCCAACCTGCTCAGCTACCGGGCCACGTCACTGTGGACGGGGCAGAGTTACGCCTCCACTCTGCTCCTGCCGCTCCTCGCTGTCGTTGTCGGTCTGTGGCTGGGCAGTCGGCGACGCCTGCTTGAGGTCCTGGCCGCCGACGTCGAGCACCTGCGCATCGAGTCGACGCTGCGTGAAGAGGCGGCCCGTGCCGCGGAACGCTCCCGTATCTCAGCGGAGATGCACGACGTGCTGGCTCACCGACTGAGCCTGATCGCCCTGCACACCGGTGTCCTGGCCACCAGGAGCGACACGCTGCCCGCACCGGTCGCCGAACGCCTCCGTCTGTTGCGCACCACGTCCGTCGAAGCCCTGGCCGACCTGCGCGACGTGCTCGGTGCCCTGCGCGGCCCCGACGCCGGGGAGAGGGGTTCCGCACTCACGCCGGTCATGAGGGACGTACAGGAACTCGTCGACGAGGCCCGTTCTGCCGGGCAGCACATCGAACTGACCGCGGAGGGCCCTGCCGAGCAGGCTCCCACCACCCACCGACTGGCGGTGTACCGGATCGTCCAGGAAGCACTGACCAACGCCCGCAAGCATGCAGACGGGGCCGAAGTGACCGTACGCATCGACTACCGGCCGCCGGCCACACTGGTCGAGGTCACCAACTCCCCTGGAGCACCCCGCACGGACACCGTCGGCTCAGGCTACGGGCTCGTCGGTCTGCGTGAACGCGTCACCGCACTCGGCGGTCATCTCACTGCCGGACCCGCCGGGGCGGGCGCCTGGCGGCTGGCCGCCCGCATTCCCCACCCCACCGGCGACGGAAAGAACGGCACCCGCACATGATTCGCACCATGATCGTCGATGACGACGCTCTGGTCCGCCTCGGTCTGGCCGACCTCCTCGACGGCGACGAAGGCATCGAGGTGGTCGCCCAGGCCGCCGACGGCCTCCAGGCCATCGAGCAGGCCACCGCCCACCACATCGACGTCGCCCTCGTCGACGTACGCATGCCCCGCATGGACGGGATCACCGCCACCACCCGGCTGCGGGCCCTTCCCCACCCCCCGAAGGTGATCACCCTGACCACCTTCGACCTCGACGAGTACGTCTACAACGCCCTCGCCGCCGGAGCCGACGGGTTCCTGCTCAAGGACACCGACCCGGCCGAGATCCTGCGCGCCGTCCACCTAGTGGCCGCCGGCTCGGCGATGCTCCATCCCACCGCGGCCCGCCGCCTCATCGACCGCTACCACGCGACCAACCAGCCCCAAGCCGCCACAGCGCAGGCCCGATTGGACCGGCTCACCCCCCGCGAGCGCGATGTGCTCGCCCTCCTCGCCCGAGGCGACACCAACGCCGACATCGCCACCCGCCTCGCCATGCGCGAGAGCACCGTCAAGGCCCACGTCAGCCGCATCCTGACCGCGCTGGACGTCACCAACCGCGTGCAAGCGGCCCTCATGGCCCGCGACGCAGGACTCACCACCTGACCAGAGCAGGACCGGCCACGGCGCCACCTGTCCATGCGGGCCATGGCGACTTGATACGGCATCAGGCTCGCGCGGCCTCGTCGGCAGGTGGCCTCATCGATGAGGTTGGCGCAATCTCCTGCGTTCCGGGAACAAAAGCGCCCAAGCCAGAGCCGTGCGCCTGGCCTCGTTCGGCGATAAGCGGACGGGTCCCACGCTGTCACAGCAGTCGGCGGTACTTGTCGTGGTCGTGGTCGTGGTCGTAGCCACGGTCCGCAAGGAGCGCGTCGGGCCGGCGTCCGGGCCGGCCGACGACATCGCCCACGCCAGGGACCTTGCCGAGCAGAGACGGGAGTGGAGTGACGTCGCCCGCACATGAAGTGGGGAGCCGACCAGTCCCGGTTCGGTTCCGCCTGGCGGAGATGCCGCCGACGGGCGGAGCCGGACCGAGCTGGTCTTCCGAGTTACCCATGTGTGAGATTAGGGAGAGAGCCGCACAGGGGCTTGCCGCGCGATATCCCGGGGGAGCGTTCGAAGGGTGGGAGTAGGCGCTCCACATGGCGCGAGCGCCGGGCTGATCCGCTTCATCGGCCGGCTGACGGCGCTCAGTTGTCGGCCTGGCCGCGGGTCTCTGCGGGCAGCCCGTGACCACCGCAATCGGCTTGGCGACGGTCGGTGCGCCCCTCTCCACGGCGAGTCGGCGGCTTCGCCGATTTCCGGCACCTGAGGAAACGCCACGGAACCCCTTGTGCCGCCCGCAGACCGTGGCTCCGCCGTACAGCGATGGGTTCAGCGATGGTGTGTGCGACGCCGGCCGTAGGAGCTGCGTAGGGGCGTGCCGTTGGTTTGTGTCTGTTCAGAGTAGGCCGAACACCAGTTACGCCTGGTGGTTGGTCGCCCCGTCGGGGTGGAGTTCGGTCAGTGGGCGGGAGCCCCGTCCGGAGTGCCGTATGCCGGCTCGTGGCCGGTTGCCTCGGCGTCCGAGGCGTCTCGGCGGCGGCTCGGTGTCCAAAGGACGGCGCCGGCGGTCAGGCCGAGAGCGGCGAAGAGCCACCAGACGCGGTGGAAGGAGTCGACGGCGGTGGCCGCCGTAGGCGTACCGAGGACGGCTACGAAGAGGCTGATACCGAGGACCGCGCCGAGTTGACGGAGGCTCGCGTTGATCGCCGAGCCGAGTGCGAATCGCCCCGGGGGCAGCGTCTGGACGGCCGCTCCGGACTGGACGGGCAGAGTGAGTCCGATGCCGAGTCCGGTGAGCAGCGCCGCGGGCAGCCAGTGAGTGCTCCAGTGGGGGGTGGCGCCGACGACGGTCGCGTCGAGGGCGAGGCCGACTGTCCAGAAGACCGCGCCGAGGGTGAGTACACGGCGTGCCCCGTAGGTGTGGGAGAGGCGGCTGGCGGAGCCGGCTATGGCGGTCACCACCAGCGGGGTCGGTGCGGTGGCGAGCGCGGCGCGCAGCACCGAGTAGTGCCACACCGTCTGCAGGAAGATGATGTTGCTCAGCAGCATGCCGTAGAACGCGGCGGCGAACACCAGCGTCGCGGCGTTCACGAGCCGGAACTGGCGGACGTGGAAGAGGGCGAAGTCCATCACGGGCTGTGCGGTGGAGCGGTTGCGCAGTACGAATACGGGGAGCAGCAGCGCGGCGAGCACGAAGGCGCCGATCACGCGCGGGTCGGTCCATCCCCAGTTCGGTCCCTCGATGATGCCCAGACTCAGCGCCGCGGGCATCGCGGCGACCAGCAGTACGCCGAGGGGGTCGGGCAGGCCGTGGGCGTGCGGGTCGCGGGCCTCGCGCAGCAGACGCAGGCCGAAGACGGCGATCAGCGCACAGATCGGCAGGTTGACCAGGAAGATCCAGCGCCAGGAGGCGTACTGGGTCAACAGCGCGCCCAGGGTGGGGCCGAGGGCGGCCGCCGCCGCGCCCATGGAGCCCCAGGTGCCGATCGCGACCGCTCGCCGGGCGGCCGGGAATTCCGGGAGGATCAGGGCCAGTGATGTGGGAGTGACCAGGGCGGCGAACACCGCTTGCAGGGCCCGCCCCGCAATGAGCGTCCCGGCGTTCGGTGCCAGGCCGCACAGGGCGCTCGTCACCGCGAAGCCGGTGATGCCCGTGAGGAAGACTCGCTTGCGCCCGTAGCGGTCGGCGAGTCGCCCGGCCGGGATGAGAACGGCGGCGAACACCAGGCTGTAGGCGTTGAGCACCCACGCCAGATGGCCGGCCGTGTCATGGAAACTGCGGCTGATGGTCTCGAACGCGACGTTGACGATCGTGGTGTCGAGGAACACCACGAACGCGCCGAGGCTGCTCAGGGCCAGTACCCGCAGCGCGTGCCGTCGGGCCGCGGCGTCCTGGGCCGGCTCGCCCGCCGTCGGTGACTCCGCAGGCTCAGCTGTGGAGCCCCCGTCGGATACAGCCATGGATTCCTCGCAAGTGAGTTGTGATTTCCTACTGACTTGCCGCGACGCTAGCGTGAGTGAGTCGTGAAACGCAACTGACCAGGGGTAACGTGGGATCATGAACGCACAACCTCAGCAGGACAGGGAGTAGCCGGTGGGCGGGACCGGGGCTGGGACCGTCGCAAGGTCCCTGACTTCGGCGATGGCGGGCATGCCCGTGGGCGTGCGCCCCTGCTCGATGGCTGCCGCACTGCAGATCGTCGGTGAGCGGTGGTCGCTGCTCGCGCTGCGGGAATTGGCTTACGGCGTGCACCGTTTCGCGAAGATCGCCGGCTACACAGGCGCGCCGCGCGACATCCTCGCCGACCGGCTGCGCAAGCTCGAAGCGGCAGGCGTGATCGAACGGCGGCAGTACAGCGAACACCCCCCGCGCCACGAATACCATCTGACCCAGGCGGGGCAGGAGCTCTTCCCGGTCATGATCGGACTCCTGCAATGGGGCGACAAGTGGGCAGTCGATGCGCCTGCGGTCGCCTTCGGGCACGAGTGCGGTCATCCGCTGCGGATGGACTCCGGGTGCCGGCACTGTGCTGGAGAGATCACTCCGGAGTCTCTCTCCTTGCTGTTGCGCGATGCGGGCGGGTCTGACGGCGGATGACGCGCATCGCGGAAGCTGTCGGCACGCCGCCAGGCTCGTGGTCCATGCGTGCCGAAGCCGACGCTCCGGAATGGAGAAGACGTGGATGCCGGGGTGCGGTGGGGGCTGCCGTTGTGCTGCGCGGCGTCCGGATGCGAGCCGGTGGACCACCGCCATCATCCGAGCCGCTCGGGCCTTACGGCGTGACCAGGATCTTCAGCGCCTCGCGCTGGTCCATCGTCCGGTAGCCCTCGGGCACTTCCTCCTGGGGGACGGTGCGGTCGAAGACGCGACCGGGACGTCGGTCTCCCAGCCGGTGACGACCTCCGTCGCACGCGGGAGTTGCTCCGAGAGGAGTTGGCCACGTTCGCCGGCATCAGCATCGACTACTGCGCGCGCCTGGAGCGCGGCACGGAGACCCGGTCTTGCCCGTCCGTGCTTGACCCGGCGGACGGCGCCGACCACTTCCTCGCTGAGCTGTCGGTCATCCGGGCCGCCCACCCCGTCGTCCTGCACCTGGGCCCCGCCGAGTACCGCACGCTCGCCGCCCGCGTTCCCACCCTCGCCGAAGCTACAACCGACGCCGAACCGGGGGAGATCCGCCCATGAGCACCCCCGCCACAGCCGCCACGCCCGGCATGAGAGCGGCCCTCCTCACCTCCTACGGCAGCACACCGGGCCTCTGGGACCGCCCCGCCCCGCCCCGCAGTCTCCGCCGAGGGCGCCCTCGTGCGGGTGCTGGCCTGCGGCGTATGCGTCACGGACCTGCTCTTGTCGTCCGGAGCGCTCGCGGGTATCTTCCCGGTGCCATCGTTCCCCTGGACGCTCGGTCATGAAGCGAGCGGTGTTGTCGCGGAGTTGGGGGACAGAGCCCGGCCTTCCGAGGGCTTCGAAGAGGGCCCCGGTTTCCTGTCTCTGGCCCACGGTGCAAAGTAGCCGCGCGGGACGGTCGGTCGCCCTGTTCGTGGGCCTCGCGCAGCCGCTCGCGCTCGTCGAGCACCTCCGGTTCCAGCGCGCAGTGCTTGCCGAGATCCGGTCTGCCTCGGCGCAGCCAGGAGCAGACCGTCGACAGCGACAGCGACAGCGACAGCGACAGCGACAGCGACCGTGACCAGCCAGGCCGCCACGCGGGATTCGCCCGGCAACCGCACGGGCCCGCTTGGAGTCGTGATCACGTGGCTGGGAAATGATTGGACGGGGTGATGCTCGGGCTTGTAACTTGCAGTGGACCGCGACACCGCCCGAGGAGGTGAGACCCATGAACGCTGTATCGACGTGGGTGCTCCCCCTTCCCGTCACGGCCGGCGATTGACGTAGGTGTCGCCGGGAGCGCCTCGACAACAAGGCCCTCCCGAAAGGCAACACCTATGCACTCTCCGCAATTCACCTCCGAGTCGTCGTCGAACGATACGGTCGAACGCGCCTTCACCGTGGGCGACGTCCCCGGACTCCAGCCGTCGGCCTTCGGCGGCGATCGCGCGCCCCTCATGTTCGACGTGATCATTGCCGGGTGCGGGCCGACTGGCGCGATGCTGGCCGCCGAACTGCGGCTGCACGATGTGCGGGTACTCGTTCTGGAGAAGGAAACCGAGCCCGTGTCGTTCGCCCGCATAGTCGGTCTGCACATCCGCAGTATCGAGCTGATGGCAATGCGCGGACTGCTGGATCGCATTCTCGAACACGGAAGGAAGCGTCCGGCCGGCGGATTCTTCGCCGCCATCACCAAACCCGCGCCCGAGAGCCTGGATTCCGCGCACGCCTATCTGCTGGGCATCCCACAGCCGGCCATCGTTCGCCTGCTCGAAGAACGTGCGATCCAACTGGGTGCGCAGGTCCGGCGCGGCTGTGCGGTAGCCGATTTCGAACAGGACGACGCGGGTGTGACCGTCGAGCTGGCCGACGGCGAACAGCTGCGTTCGCGCTACCTCGTCGGCTGTGACGGCGGGCGCAGTACCGTGCGCAAACTGCTCGGCGTCGGCTTCCCCGGCGAGCCCTCGCGGACCGAGACGCTGATGGGTGAGATGGAAGTGGGCGTGCCACAGGAGGACATCGCCGCCAAGGTGACCGAAATCAACGAGACCAACAAGATTTTCAGTCTCAGGCCCTTCGGTGAAGGGATCTATCGCGTCGTGGTTCCCGTCGCGGGAGCCAGCGATCGCGCGGAACCGCTCACCCTCGAGGATTTCAAACAACAGCTGCGCACCATCGCCGGAACCGATTTCGGCGTGCACTCCCCGCGCTGGTTGTCCCGCTTCGGGGACGCCACCCGGCTGGCCGAACGTTATCGGGTCGGGCGGGTGCTGCTGGCAGGCGATGCGGCACACATCCATCCACCCACCGGGGGACAGGGCCTCAACCTGGGCGTTCAGGACGCGTTCAACCTCGGCTGGAAACTGGCCGGACAGATCCGCGGCTGGGCGCCGGAAACACTGCTGGACACCTACCAAGCCGAACGTCATCCGGTCGCCGAGGACGTGCTGGACAACACCCGCGCCCAGATGGAACTGCTGTCCACCGAACCGGGCCCGCAGGCCGTGCGCAGGCTCCTCACCGAACTGATGGACTTCGATGAGGTGAACCGCTATCTGATCGAGAAGATCACCGCGATCGGCATCCGCTACGACTTCGGCGAAGGCCCCGACCTGCTCGGGCGCCGCCTGCGCGACATCGACGTGAAACAGGGCCACCTCTACGGTCTGATGCATCGCGGTCGCGGACTGCTGCTGGACCGCACCGAACGCCTGACCATCAGCGGCTGGTCAGACCGGGTCGATTACCTCGCGGATCCCGCTGCGGGACTGGATGTTCCGTGTGTCCTGCTACGCCCCGACGGCCACGTCGCCTGGATCGGCGACGATCAGCAGGACCTGGACGACCACCTCTCCCGTTGGTTCGGCAAGCCCGCCAACTGATTTCGCCTGAGTAATCGAAATGGCCCGCGAGGAGGATCGAACGGCCAGTAGCGACTGACCATCGGAAAGCTGGAGGCAGCATCAGCCGTGGTGCTCTGGCGCCAGGGTCGGCCTGCGAGGAGGGTTGCCCTCCAAAGTGACGACCGGAAGACGGCGAAAGAGCTTCGAGGAGCTCGCCCCCTGCATGGCCCTGTGTGCCTGCGGATCGCTGGACCCGCCGAGGCTCTGAACCCCCTCATCTCCGTCCGGGGCGAACGGGTCGCCGGTGGGCCGGCTTCGACCGGGACGCTGTCTGGAAGGTCGTCGTGTGCGGGGTCGAGCGCCCCGTTCCCTGGCCATCAACGGTCTCACCGTCAGCTTCTACGGCTGTCGCGCGGACCACGCCGACACCTTGGCACAGATAGGCCGCTGGACGGGATTCTGCAGGGGGTACCAGGATCTCGCCCGGCTCCATCTCTCGTACCCGGAGGTGGGCTGCAGCGCCCAACGGGTCAATCACTTCGAGGTGTTCGCGGCGATCCGCCGCGACGAGCGGTCGCTGCGCGAAGAGCTGAAGCGCTGCTGAGATGGCGCTGATCCCAGATCAGCGTGCGGTCCAGCAGTTCTCGGAGGCAGGTTGGCACCCACCGCTCCATGATTGAGTTCATGCGGGGCAACTGGACGCCGCTGAGGGCGACCTCGATGCCGGCGTCCTGGAGGATCGCGTGGAACAGCTCCGTGAACTTCCCGTCCCTGTCTCTGATCAGGTAACGGGCCTGGCAGCCGCCGTCATCGAGGTCCATGACAAGATTTTTCGCGGCCTGGGTGACCCAGGAGGCGGTCGGGTGTGTGGTCGCACCGAGGATCCGGATCGTCCGATTCGCCTGCTCGATCACCGCGAGCACGTACAGCCGTGCTCCGCTCAGAGTGACAGGTTCGCCGCAGTACGCCGCCCGCCTCTTCGAAGTCCAGGAGCAGGGCGCGTCCGATCAGCGTCTGCAGGAGATCGCCGTCGAAGCGCTCAAGGCGGTGTACTTCCAGGACGGCGGCCGCCGCGCCGGAAGCCTGGAGGAGGTCCGCTTCACGGACATCGAGCACTTCGACTTCGACCTATAGAAGGCCTCCGAACAGCCGGGGGCTGTCGCGGTGTTGTGACTGAGCGCTTCAGTTGTCGGGTGAGTGCGAGACTCGGTACGTATGAGCGCGTTGGCCGGTGCCGGGCGCCCGCTCGGCCAGTGGAAGGCTGCCGAAGCACTTGTTAGGTATTTAGCTAAGGTGCTAAATATTGGCTATGACAGGAGCCCAGGACGAGGCGGGGGCCTTCCGCGCGCTCGCTGACCCAACGAGACGCCAGATCCTTGAAGACCTCAGGGGTGGCGAGCTCGCGGCCGGTGAGATCGCGAGCAGGTTCGCCATCAGTGCGCCATCCGTCTCACGGCATCTGGGTGTGCTCAAGAGTGCCGGGCTTGTCACCGAGCGCCGGGACGGCAACCGGATCCTCTACACGCTGGCCGAGGACCGCCTGGCGATCTGCATCGGGCGGTTCCTCACCGTCGTGTGCCCAGAGCAAATCGTGCTGCGTCACACCAAATGGCGCCCTGGGGCGCAGAGCGAGGGGTCATGAGGCAGCCACACTTGTCCAGCGTCGTTGAACGACGGCTTCTGGTGAACTACCGGGTCGCCCCGGACGCCGCGGCACGCCTGCTCCCCGAGCCGCTGCGCCCGCATCTGGTGCACGGTTACGCGGTCGCGGGCATCTGCCTGCTGAGGCTGGGAAGCGTGCGGCCCACCTGGGCACCCAAGGCGGTCGGCCTGCGGAGCGAGAACGCGGCCCATCGAATCGCCGTGGAATGGGACGGACCGCACGGGGTGGAGACCGGCGTCTACATCCCACGGCGCGACACTGCCTCGCGGCTCAATGCCTGGGCCGGAGGCCGCGTCTTCCCCGGCGAACACGGCCGCGCCGATTTCGAGGTGCACGAGACACCCGGCCAAGTACATGTCGCCTTCGCGACACGGGATGGCGACACCCGAGTGGATACCACCGTCGAGCTGTCGGACGAGCTGCGGGGCAGCGAACTCTTCGCCGACCTCGCAGAGGCTTCCCGCTTCTTCCAAGGTGGGACAAAGGGCCTCTCGGCCACCAGGTCCGGCCAGCACCTGGACGGCATGGAACTGCACACCGACGCCTGGCACGTGGAAGCCGGCCGGGTTCGCTCCGCCGCGTCGTCCTTCTTCGACGACCCAGACCGGTTCCCGCTGGGGAGCGCAACCCTGGACTGCGCCCTGGTCATGCGGAACGTCCCCGCCAATTGGACTCCCCTCCCGATCACACCCGTCAACTGAGGCGCTCAACTCGCCAACTGAAGCGCTCAGTCACACAGGCCTGTGGTCGGGTAGCCAGGTCACGTTGCCGACGTGACCTGGCTACCCGACCACAGCAGCGCCACGGTGAAGCTGGCCCAGCCGCGTGTCGTCGATGCCCCCTGGGGGCTGTCCGGCCCCTGACTTCTCTCCACGGCAACTCCTGGGATGCCAAGGACGGCTCCTCCATGGTTGTACTGGGAGCCGGATGAAGACATCGCAAGGGACGGTTCACGGGGTGGGCGGTCTCAGCTTTCGCTCTGCCCCGCACGTGCCCGGCGACGCTGGGCGGCTGCGAGGGCGGGCAGGGCAGCGTCGGGTGAGGGAGTGCGTTTGATGCCGCGGCTGACGATGGCTGTCTCGACGTGGCTGATTCCCAGGCCCGCCAGGTCGCGGGAGAGGAAGTCGTAGAGGGCGGTCAGGTCTGGGAAGTACGCGGCCGCGTGCAGGTTCGAGGGTCCCGACGTGGCGAACGCCCCGTGCACGGCAGGATGATCGGCCAGCGCTTGCCCGGCGGCGGCCAGGTAGTCCGGGGCCACGTGCAGCAGGAGTTTGGCCTCGATGGGCAGCCCAAGTCGGCGGGGATCGACGAGGACCTGGGTGATCAGGCGGTCCTGAGCGGTCAACTGGGCGATGCGCCGGCGCACCGTGCTCTCGGGGTGTCCGGTGCGGGCGGCCAGGGTCGCGGCGGTCAGCCGGGCGTCCGGGGTGAGGGCGTCGATGAGGGACTGTTCCAGGGCATCCGTGTCGACGCCGTACGGGCCCTGGGAATCGGAAGCCGCTGCCGCCGGGACCGGCTTGGCCGGGGTCAGGGCCGCGCCTTCCGGTGCGGTCAGCACCTGGTGCCGCCACTCGGAGGTGAGTCGGAAGACGTGCAGGATGGTGGCGCTCTCCAGTGACGTGACCGCCTGAGTGGAGGGCAGCTGACGGAAGACCAGCGGGTCGCGCGAGCCTGGCTCGGTGCGGGCGACCGCGAAAATCTCGTCACCCGAGGTGGTGACGTCGATGAACGGGATGTCCTCGCGCGCGGCGAGTGCGGCCACGATCGTGTCGAGCTTTCCGCGAAGTACCCGGATGCGCAGGAACAGGGCCCCGGCCGCGCCCCCGTTACGTGGCCGCGCGACAGGGGAGACCACTACGCGCACGGTGCCGTCGGCGCCGAGCGCGTGCAGCCGGCGGCGCACGGTGGCGGGGTTGAGGCCCAGCACCTGGGCCGCGTGCTCCGCGGTGAGGCGGCCGTCGCACTGCAGAGCGGCCACCAACCGTTGGTCTACGAGGCTCAGTACGGAATCCGCCGATGCGCGCGTCATGAAGGCAAGTTTCGCCCATTCCGCCGTGGTGTGGAGCCTGCCCCGGGGACCGCGCCCCAAGAATGGATGTCGTCCCCCTGTCCCCGACCTGCGTCAGCGGACCCGAGCCACGGAAGGAGCACTCGATGATCCTCCATCCACGCATCGGCTTCCCCGGCCTGATCGGCTGACCGCCCCGCACCATCTGGGCTGTCACCCGCGACCCGGCGAAGGGGCCTGCGGCCCGACGTAACGACGCCTCACACCGGGCCGCCCGACTTTCCGAAACCCCAGAGCCTCGAACTCGGAGAACGACGGATTCACCACGGAGGTCCATGTGCCTGTGTCCGGACAACGCGAAAAACTACGCTTCGCCAGCGGTGACACCTCGTGCGCCGCCTGGCACTACCCGGGGTCCAACGGCGGCTGCGTGATCATGGCCGGAGGCACCTCGGTGACGAAGGAACCGGCCTCGGACCTGTTCGCTGCACGGTTCAACGATGCCGGCTTCGCCGTCCTGGCCTTCGACTACCGACGGTTCGGCGAGAGTGGCGGCGCGCCGCGCCAAGTCGTCCGCTTCGGTGAGCAGATCGCCGACTGGCAGGCCGCGATCGAGTGCGCGGCCGGTCTGCCCGACGTCGACCCGGACAGGATCTCGATCTGGGGCTTCTCGCTCGCAGGCGGCCACGTCTTCCGTGTCGCGGCCGACAATCCGCAACTGGCCTCCGCGATCGCGCAGACGCCACTGGTCGACGGTCGCGCCGTCGCTCCCCACGCGGTGCGCTGCATGACTCCCAGCGCGCTCCTGAGGCTCTTCGGCCGGGGCGTCGCGGACGCGCTCGGCAGCCTCGTCGGGCGGCCGCCGCTGCTGGTCCCGACCGCCGGAGCTCGCGGCACGGTCGCCTCGCTCACCACACCCGACGCCATGGACGGCGACCGGGCCCTGGACCCCGACCACCGCTACACGGACTGGGAGCAGACGGTTGCCGCCCGGATCGTGCTGCGGCTCGGCGGGTACCGGCCCGGCCGCCATGCTTCCCGGATCCGGTGCCCGCTGCTGGTGGTCGTGTGCGACCAGGACCAGAGCGCGCTTCCAGGACCCGCCGTCCAGGCGGCCCGAAACACTACGGAGTCCGAGGTGGTCCACCTGACGGGCCGGCATTACGCCCCGTTCCTCGAAGCGCACGAGGACGCCGTCGAGGCGGAAATCACCTTCCTGGAAAAACATCTGACACGTTCGCATGCCGCCCCAAGAAGGGTGTCGAACGGCACTGATTAGTTCAGTGGCGCAGCGAACTAATCAGTGCCATATCCGATGGCGTGTCTGCCTCCTGCTCTACCGCACTGTCCAGAGGCCTTCCGGTGGCCCCTGTCCCGGATCACCGGGGTGCGGCCGCGTTGCGACCAGGTCCTGAGGTGCGGCGGCGTCATGGAGAAGCCGGCCTCGTCAGCAGGCGGGCTCCTTCGACACCGGTCAGTTCATCGCGGCCAGTGCCATCCCGCCCTGCGCGGCGTTCCTCGACCCCGAACAGCTGCGAGCGGTCCTCAAGGAGTGGCAGGACAACAGCCAGTGCTGTGGACGGGCGTCGCTGTCCTACGTCATCAACTTCTATCGGCTGACCACGAACCTGGGCCCAGAGCGCGACGAGGTGTGGCGGGCCTTCTTGGCCGAACTCCTGCCGTTCGATGACCATTATCAGACCATGTCCACATCAGCATCATGCGAGAGGATCCAAATGAACTGGAAGCCGTCAAAGCGTCTGCTCGGACTGGGAATCGCCAGCGCACTCTCGGTCGGCACGATCCTCGCCGCACCGACCGCCGTGCAAGCGTCCCCGACTGCCGGAATTGGCAGTTGCCTTGCGGGGGAATGGTGTGTGAACCTCAACAATAACTACACTGGAATTATTGTGGCATCCACCGGAACTTGGGCACATTTTCCGATCGAGGCCACGATAAAATCATGCGCCAACGATACCAATCTCGATCTTGAACTATTTGGGATCGGGACGCATATCACCTGCCCTGCGCACACGCACAGAAACGGCTTCAGCCTGTACTTCAAGCATGGAACGGCGAAGAAGCTTTAGCCTCGATCTTGCATGAGGGTCCGTCAGCTTGCTGGCGGACCCTTTCTGTTCGTTCAGGTCGAGGATTTGTGCTTGTGCGCAGGGTGATGGCCCGGCTGTCGCGCCGGGCGGGCCCCGGTTCCACGGCTCCGGGGGGCTTGATGCTTGTAGGGACGGGGCGCTGCTGGTCAGCTGGGGTTCGGGAGGGTACGGAGCCCGTCGATCGCGTGGGTGATGACGTCGGTCCAGGGCCATCGGGCGGTGAGACGGAGCCAGTGGCGGCGGCCGGTGTTCACGAACTGGGCGGCGGCGGAGGAGAGGCGAAGGCGGAGCTTTTTGGGTTCCCGGCGGCGGGTGTCGCCGGTCAGGGTGAGCGTCGGCATCCAGGCGAGGAGGTCGAGTGTGAGGGAAATGATCTTCAGTCAGATCCGGTTCTGGGCGGTGTCGTGAAGGGGCAGGTTGCGCAGGACGGTCTCGCGGGCGTTTCGGATGCGGTCCTCGCAGCGGGCCCGTCTGCGGTGGCGTAGTTCGAGGTCGGTCGGGAGAGTAGGTCCACGGCCCGGCCAGCGAATCGTGGGCGGCAGCGCGAAGCTCCCCGGCCGGCACGAAGGAGACCTCGGCATCACGCCATACGGGTCACTGGCGACCGCGTCGACGGCTCGCAGGCGGACATCGCCGAACAGTGCCGCGACGTCCGCTCCCCGCAGACCGACCAGCGACGCGAGCGAGGCGGTCAGCTGCGCCTGTAGGTCAGCCGGGATCCCCGGGTCACTTCAGGGAGGATGGGGCAGGGCTGGTACCAGGTGCCGGTACACCTCGCCGGCCTGCTCCGCAGTGAGGAAGATTAATGTCTCGGCCGCTTCGGCCAGCCGCACCGCGTCCACCAACGGCGCAGCGACGAGCAAACGCGCCAGCCCGTCCGGACCGGCCGCCGCGTCGGCAGCGCGTCCCGCCTTCTGACTGCGCTGCGGAAGCAGCGTCGCGAGGATCTGGATGGGGTTCGGCGGCAGTTCGCTGATGTCCATGCCACCGAGGGACATCCAGGCCAAGCGCAGCAGCATCACCCGGCCCGCGTGCCCCGGGCGTAGGTGTCCACCAGCGGCGAGGACGCGTACACGTGCGCGATGGTGTGGATCCGAACTGCCACCTCCAGCAGGGCAGCAGCCCTCAGCGCCGCACCGCCCCTCCTGAGAGGCGCCGCCCAGGGCACCGGCAAGCTCGCGCAGTTGGGCGACGATGCACGAGGCCAGTGGCTTCAACGCGAAGTGCACGCACGTCAGCTGGGTCATGGCGTTCAGTGAGCCTCCGCCAACTTGAAGTCGCAGGTCAAGGGGCTGGTGTGCCGGTCTGTCGGCGTACTCAGGCTAGTCGTGGGCGGCAGTCTACGAGTAGATCATCTGGCAGAGCGGTCGGCTGACCGGTTCCTGCTCTCTGTGGCCGGGCGGCCTTCTACGATCCCGTCTGCTTGGGAACCGGTCGGCATGGACGGCCCGGAGCCAACCCAACCGCCCAGCTGTTCAGCGCCATCGTGAAAGATGGAACCATGGCAGGGGAAGCAAGCGAGATTGTCCTGAGCAAGCAGGACCTTCGTGAGGTCGCCGCGTTCGCCGCAGCGTGTGCAGAGATGGTGCTCGAGATATTTGAGGCCGATCAGCCGGGCGACTCGCGGCCTCGAGAAGCTATCAGTGCCGCGTGTGAGTTCGCTCGGGGCGGCGAACGTGGGCGATCTCTGCGCGACACAGCGTCGGCGGCCCTCAAGGCGGCCAAGAGGGCGGACACCGCGGCTGCGCGCGAGGCGGCGTGGGCAGCGATGTCTGCCGCAGGCTCCGCCTACCTGCATCCGCTGGCCAAGGCCACCCAGGTCAAGCACATTCTCGGAGCGGGCGCTTACGCGGCCAGAGCAGCAGAACTCGTCGCCGAAGACGATCGGAGCGTTGGTGTTCAACACCTTGAGCAGACGGTGCATCGTGTAACAGCGGTCGTCGTTGACGTCCTCAAACGCTTCCCGGCAGCGCCAAGTGGCGGCGGACGGGTCGGTGAGTTGATCCGCATGCTGGACACTGGCCTTCGTTCACTCACCTTCACTGAGTGACTGTCAGCGTCCAGACGGCGCCGGCCCACATCCGTCAACGGTCGACTTTGAGGTTCGTCAGTACGAGCAGGGCGCGCAGGAGGTGGGTGGCGCGGGCGGGGTCGGTGCGGAGTTTGTTGATGGTCCGGCAGTTCTTGAGGTGGGCGAAGCCGTGTTCGACCGGTGCGCGTCCGACGGCGAGGACGCGGTTCGCTTCCTTCTGGCCTGGGGTGAGCTTGTGGGCGCGGGTGGCGGTGTAGCCGGTGACGATCACGGGCTCGAGTACGCCGGTCTCCAGGCCGCGGAAGCCGAGGTCCGCGAGGCGCCGAGTCCGGCGTCGCGCAGGTGGGCCAGGATGTGGTCGTGGCGGGCGGCGGTGTTGTCGTGGGTGCGGCCGGGCCGGGCGGCGGATATCCAGATCAGGTGGCCTCTCTCGTCGGTCAGGGCGAGGAAGTGCAGGCCATGGCTGTGATGCTTGCCGGAATAGTTCCGCCGGTCGGCCTTGCCCGTGCGGCGCCTGGTGCGGATGAGGGTGCCGTCGATCAGGACCACTCGCCCTGCTTGGCGACCTTCTTCAGGGCGCGATCCAGGCGTGGCGCCTAGGGCCGCATCAGGCAACGTTCGCCGTGTGGTGAGGTGTCGCCCGGTTGCTGCACCCGGCGACAGCGGACCGGGTCCGGGACATGATCCGCAACTTCAACACGGACGGTTTTCAGGTTCTCACCCGAAATACAAGGGCAGCCGGCCGAGAACGTTCACCCTGTCCGAGCGCCGTGAGATCAAGAAGATCGCCAAGTCCAAGCCAGCCGAACACAGCCTGCCGGTCTTCGACCTGGAGCCTGACCAAGCTGCCCGATTTCCTGGCGCAAGGTGGTCGACAGGGCGGATGTCGCCTGATGCGACACTAACGAGATGTTGGTGGAGCGGCCGGTCGGCCCAGAGCACCGTCGATGCAGCCTGCCATCCAGTTCTGGGATGTTTCCACTTCTAGTGCCTCTGCGTGCTCGACGCACTCGTCCCCTGCCGCGCCGGTGTTGTCGAAAGAAGTGGGATCGCCGAGATGCCTCGCAGGTCCCCCTTGGCCGAAGCGGTAGCCCTTCTCGTACTGCTCCGCATATCTGCCCTTGCACCCGGATACAAGCAGCAGCGGGAAAACCAGAAGTGCAACTATGTAACCCTTCACATGTTTGGTGAAGCCCAGACAGCCACACCACGCGACCGCCCCAGGCTCATCCTTGACGTGAAGAATCGGGAGGGCTTCCTCGTCCATGTGGCTCATCCTCCCAGAACACGCCAACACCCCAACACCCAGGCAACGTTCGCCTGGGTGTTGGGGTGATCGTTGGTGTCGTCGACTCGCCGCTATCCGCCGGAATCGATGCATGCTGAGAGTCGGATCTGTTGTGCTGGGTGTCTCGGATGTGCCGCGTACGGCCGCGTTCTGGACGGAGGTTCTGGGATACGTCCCGCGAGAAGAGATGGAAGACGATCGGGTGGTACTGGTCCCGGCGGAAGGGACCGGGGTCCAGCTGTCGCTCGGCCTCAGTGAGACGCCGCGCTGCAGGAGCATCCGCGGATCCATCTGGGCCTGTATGCCGGGGACGCCGCCGACCAGGCCGTCGAGGTCGAGCGGCCGCTGCGGATCGTCCGTCGGGGCACGGGGTCGGTGGTGGCCTGGCGGCGGGCCCAGATGGTGCTGCTGTCCGCGCAGGCGGACCTGCTGCGGGACTGCCAACGACGCGGCATGCGTGCCCCCGTCCTGGCCGTCGGCGATGGCGCGCTCGGCTTCTGGAACGCGCTCAGCGAGGTCTTTCCCGCTACCCGCCATCAAAGGTGCTGGGTTCACAAAACCGCGAACGTACTGGACAGCCTTCCGAAGTCGGCCCAGCCCGCGGCGAAGAAAGCGATCCAGGACATCTACAACGCCGAGGACCGCGACCACGCCGCGAAGGCGATCAAGGTGTTCGCCGGGCAGTACGGGGCGAAGTTCCCCAAGGCCGTCAAGAAGATCACCGACGACGAGGACGAACTGCTCGCGTTCTACGACTTCCCCGCTGAGCACTGGATCCATCTGCGGACTACGAACCCCATTGAGTCGACTTTCGCAACCGTCCGCCTGCGGACCAAGGTCACCAAGGGCGCCGGCAGCCGCGCGGCAGCTCTCGCGATGGTGTTCAAGCTCGTCGAGTCCGCCCAGACCCGCTGGCGAGCCGTGAACGCACCCCACCTCGTCGCCCTCGTCCGCGCCGGAGCACGCTTCGAACGCGGCCAGCTCGTCGAACGGCCGCACACGACCGCGGCATGAATAGGGTGGCGGACCTGCCTCGAAGTTCGAGATCATCCGACCATGTCAGATGGCGCACCAGGACAGGACCTTCCGGTCGGCTTCGGGTTCCGGCCGTACTGCGGCGACGAGGACCACGGCCCCATGGCCACGGTGCGGCTGGGTTGTGCTGAACGGGACCGGGTCGATGCCCATTCGGTTGTGGAAGGGCTCCCGACAGCGGCCGAGATCGCCGAAGCCTCTGCCAAATTGGAGGAGCCATCTAAGAACCAGATCCTGGTGGTGCACGACGGGAGCGTCGTCGGCTACTCGACGATCCGGTGGTGGCAGGAGCGGGACAATACGTGGCTCTACCTGCACCGCGGCTACCTCTTGCCCGAGCATCGCCGCCAGGGCATCGGGTCAGCCATGCTGAGCTGGGCCGAAGAGCGGATCCGCCAGCTCGTCAAACAGCATGGAACAGCGCGGACGGCAGTGATCGGCGCGAACGCCATGACCTCCGAGCAGGACGCTACGGCGCTCCTGCAGGCAGCTGGCTACCGACGTGTCTTCAGCCTGGTCGAGCTGGAGCTGGGCGATCTGCGGCAGTTGCCCGAGAAGGGCAGCGAACCGCCGGCCGGGATACGGACAGGGCCGATCGGGACAAGCCATTACCGTCCGGCCTGGAAGATGGTCGTCGATTCGTACGCGGAGACCGGTTTCGCTCAGAAATGGCCTTTCCAGGACTTCGTCGACACCGCCGACCCGGAATGCTGGAGGGCTGCATGGAGCGGGCAGGAGATGGTCGGCGTCGCCCTCTGCTCCATCCGTCGGCACGACCACACCGTGGGCGAGGTCGAAGAGCTGAGTGTCCGGATGGACGCGCGGCGCCTCGGAATCGGCCGGGCCCTGCTGCTGGACGGGCTGCGGGGCCTTCGTGAGCAGGGTGCAACGACCGCGCGGCTGTTCACGGGCACGGCAAACCCTCACCGGTCCTACGATCTTTACGAGAGCGTAGGGTTCCGGCGGCAGAACGAGTACGTCCGCTACCGCAAGCCGCTTGCTTGAGCGACCGGTCATTGGGCTGTCCGGTCAGTCCACAGGATTTGACAATTCCTCTTGGGCCGACAGGTCGTTGTGACACACGGTCTCTTGATTTCCGGCCAGCGGGGTGCCGGCCGTCAGGTCATGGAACTCACGCACGAGCCGGGCGGCCGTCACCAAACTCTCGTCCGATGACACAGCAGCTGGTTGTCGCGGCTCCCATGCCACGTGGCCGTCGAGGTAACTGAGGACTTCACGGCCCTCGTCGTCCACACCGAGATACCGCGGAGCACCGCCCCAGTCACTAGTTTCAAGCAACCTCAGCAGATCACCCACGAACTTCGCCGAGGCTGGACGGCGCACCGTGTACCCGACACGAACGACCGCATTGACGAAACCTCCAGGCAAGGACGACTCAGGCATCCATCCACCCTGCCTGATCGCTGCCTCTAACGCTCATAACTTGTCCCGACGCTTGATCCCCCCAAGACAACTCCGCCAGATGATCTACTCCGCTCCGCAGACTGCCACCCACGACCAGCGCGATCACCCCGACAGACGACGCAGACCCCAGGGTGACTGCTGCTGGACATCACGGGCTGGCGGCCGGAGGAAGTCGACGACGGCGCCGCCCTGTCCACCGAGCTGTCGCGGTGGCCAGGCGGCCGAGCCCTGTGCGACCCGCGCCCCGGCGAGCCGCGCACGCCCGGCCCCGGCGTGAGCTGCCGGTTCTACTACTCCGGGGACACTCCCTGACCGCCGCAGAGGGCTCGCCGGGCGGACCTGCCCGGGGCACGCTCGAAGGCGTGAGCAGCGCGCGGATCGTCGTACACCCGCCCTCCCGCACGGGCGGCCGGAGTCACTGCGTAGTCACGCGGCCGGGACGCAATCCTGGGCACTGCCCACAGCGATCACGATCGAGCTTTCACAGCGTCCTGGGGTTCGCCCAGGTCACCACGGGCGTACGAGCGTGGGCGCGCCCAGCCGGGTTGCGCGTCGGCCGGGCCGCCGCGCCCGTGCCGCGAAGCTGCGGCGGTGACGTCAGGCAGGGGACGTCGACGGGGGAGAGGCCAGGGCGGGCGCGGTGCCGGCGTGCGGGGTGGCGTCACCGGCCGGAGGCGTCGCGGGCAACGTCGACGCCGACTTCCATCACCGGCTCAAGTCCCACCTACGTGATGATCAGCATCGCCCGGCTGCCCCACCCGGCGGAGAACGACCAGCCCGTCCACGGATGACCGCACCGCGCTGGGGCGACTAGCCCGGAGACGATGCTGCTCGCCGTCTGGGCGAGGGCGGTGGTCCGGCCGGTGTATCGCAGGCGGCCTCCGTCGTCGTACCTGCCGAGCAGCAGGGTGCGGGGAGCGGCCGGGAAGCCGGTGACCGCGCCGCAGGTCGCCTCGCTCGTCTCGCGGACCTTGTATTTCTGCCAGCCTCTGACCGGGGGCCGGTAGGCGTCGTCCAGCCTCCTGGAGACCATGCCCTCCCTCCCGACCGACGCCCATGTCAGCCACTCGCCTACGACGTCGGCCTCGGTGGTCGACGGGCACAGCGCCGACAGTCGACGGGTGGCGAACACGGACTCCAGCGCGGCCCTGCGCCGCCGGTGTGGCCACCCGGTCGTGTCCGTCCCGGACAGCCGCAGCAGATCGAACGCCCGGAACAAAACAGGGTCCTACTTTGTCATGCCCCCATAAGGTGCAAATTGCCATTGAGTGTCAGGCTTCCGCCCCCAGTCGCCCAAGAAAGGCAACTCCTTGACCACAACTAGTCCCCAGATGATTACACTGGGCGTTCAGCTGAATAATACGGACGTAACCGACGCGGCCATCGCCCTGTTCGACGACCGGGGCACGGTGGTCGCATGGACACAGGCCGCCGAACAGCTTGTCGGTCATTCCGCCAGGGACATGGTGGGCCGGACCGCTGACCTTGTACTTCCGTCTTTCGCCCAGGCGCCGACTACATCTGTCTTCGTCGAGCGGTGCCGCGCCCAGAACGGCTGGTCAGGCACGACAAAGGTGCGCCACCGCGACGGCCGGGTGCTCGACGTCAGCCTGCGGATTTCGAAGTTGCGCGGGCTGGAGGGAACAGTGCAGTGGCTCGCCACCCTCGCTTCCGTCGGCACAATGCCCGGGGACGCGATCGATGAATCGGTGCGCGGGCCGCTTCTCTGCCGCGCACCGGTCGGCGTCGTCATCCGAGACCCGCACATGCGGTGCACCTTGACAAACGACACGATGGAGAGCCACGACGGCATTCCCAGCGACCGACGACTCGGACGCCGGTTCACCGACACGCAGCCCGACGCCAAGGCCGAGGTGCTGGAGGCGATGATGCGGCAGGTACTCCAGAGCGGCACCACTAAGGTCCACGAGTACCGGACGTGGCTGCCGACGAACCTGGGCCGGGAACGTCCGTACGCCGTTTCTTGCCACTGCCTCTTGGGCGCCGACGGGAGGGCACTGGGGGTGTGCGTCATCAGTGTCGATCTCACTGAAAGCCAGCTGGCCCGCGAACGTCTCGCGACCCTCAGCGAGGTCAGTACGCGTCTGGGCAGCACCCTGGATGTGATGCAGGCCAGCCAGGAACTGGCCGACCTCGCCGTACCCCTGCTCGCCGACTTCGTCGCCGTTGACCTGGAGCAGTCGGTCCCGTTCGGTGAGGGCCGCCCGGCCGCCATCAGCCCGTCAAACAAGCGTCTTCCTGTTCTCCTGCGCGCAGGCCAAGCCTCGGTCCACCACGGAGTTCCGGAATTGCCATGGAAGCGGGGCGAGTCGATCAACATACCGCTCGCCTCACCCTTCATCACCGCGCTGCGCACAGGGACGTCCCACCTGGAACCCGTCCTGGACACAAGCACGGGAACGTGGATCGACAAGAACCCAGCACTGGCGCAAACGATCCGAGAGAACGGCGCCCACTCGCTGATGATCGTACCGATCCGCACGCGGCGCGCCCTGCTGGGCGTGGTGCTGTTCGTCCGCAGCAAGGAACCCGGCCCATTCCAGGAGGCCGATCTGCTTCTGGCCGTCGCGCTCGCCAACCGTGCCTCGCTGTCGTTGGACAACGCGCGCAGGTACGCCCGCGAAAACACTGCTGCCCTCACACTGCAACGCAATCTGCTGCCCCGTCATTTGTCGGGCGGCACGGCCGTCGAGGTGGCCTCGCGCTATCTGCCGGCCGACTTGGACCACGGCGTGGGGGGCGACTGGTTCGATGTGTTCCCGCTGTCCGGCGCCCGGCTCGCCTTCGTTGTCGGCGACGTGGTGGGGCACGGCCTCCACGCCGCCGCGACCATGGGCAGGCTCCGCACCGCCGTCCACACCCTCGCCGCCATGGAATTGCCCCCCGACGAACTCCTGGCCCACCTCGACGACACGGTCCAACGACTGAGCGAGGAAGACGGCGATCTCCCGGACGAGACCCCCGCGGTGATGGGCGCCACCTGTCTGTACGCCGTCTACGACCCCGCCACCCGCCAATGCACCATGGCGTCGGCCGGGCATCCCCCACCCGCGATCATCGACCCGGAGAACCAGGTCACGTACCCCGACCTGCCCATGGGAACCCCACTGGGCATCGGCCTGGGGGACCCTTTCGAGTCCGCACAAATGGAACTGGCCGAGGGAAGCATTCTCGCCCTGTATACCGACGGCCTTGTCGAGACCCGGGACCGCGACATCGAAGAGGGAATGCGCCGGCTGGGCGGCGCCCTCACGCAACCGGGCCGATCTCTGGAAGAACTCTGCGAGATCGCAACGCGGACCGTTCCGGACCAGGCGCCGAGCGACGACATCACGCTCCTCCTCATCCGGACCCACTCCCTCGGCCCGGACCGGATGGCCTGCTGGACACTACCCGGTGGCCAAGCTGCCGTCTCCCACGCCCGCAACCTTGCAGCACGTCAACTGACGCAATGGGGCCTGGAAGGTCTTGAGGACGCCACGAAACTGATCGTCAGCGAACTCGTCACCAACGCCATCCGCCACGGCCGGGTCAGGCTGCGACTCATCCGGCACCAAGTGCTGACCTGCGAAGTGTCCGACACCGACGTCTTCGTTCCGCGTCCGCGTTGCGCACGTACCACGGACGAGAGCGGTCGCGGCCTCTTCCTCGTCGGCAAGCTGTGCCGCAGGTGGGGCTCCCGCATGGTAGCGGGCGGCAAAATCGTATGGGCCGAACAAAACCTCCCCCCGCATCCGGTCTCGTCGATCCAGAAGCGAAAGACCTCCTCGTCGGGCGCCGTCCAGTCGAAGCCGCCGTCCGGCCCGACGATGTAGCCGTCAGGTGAGACGCTCATCGAAGAGGTCACCCTGCGCATCAGGAGGCCTCCTCGGAAACGGGATCCCGAAGGCAAGCGCCGAGGCGGAGCACGACGCAGCGGTGCTCTCCTTGGTGAGCGGAGGCCACGGAATGGCGATCATGCAGGGGCTGTCCCTGGTCGGAGCACCGGACTCGGTCGAAATCACTGATCTCGGCCCTGAGCGCCCGACCCGCCAGGTCGGCTGTGTCACCACTTCCGAACTGTCCGGATCCGCTGCCGTGCGCGCCTTGGTGAGGGAACTGAGGGCGACGGTCGCGCAGGGTGTGAGCCTTCTCAGCGACAAGGCTTGATCAGTTCGAGTGGGCGAGCTGTCGGATCTCCGACACCGTTCGCTCTTCCTCGACGGGTCGTTCGGCGCGGGCGTCCGCAGTGGTCCGGTGCTGGTGGTAGCCGGAGCGGGAGATGCCCCGGACCCGACAGATCCGCTGCACGCCGAAGGCGGCGCGGTTCTCGGAGATGAAGTCTCAGCGGCGGGGGCTTACTTCACCTCCCGGGCGAAACAGGCGGCTCGAAGCCAAAGGATCAGCCTCCGCCGTCACAAGAGAGGTGACTTGCCGGTCAACTAGTTGCCGGGGATCCCCGCTCGGGACGACCTCCGCCCTGTCCGGCATCAGAAGGAGAACTGACATGACCGCCACCGCCACCCCTCTCGCACCGCTGGACGACCAGCTGGCCGGCGACTTCTACCTCTACGAGGCGCTGCTCCCGTACGACGAGCGCAAGATACTGCTCAAGGCCCGCACCTTCCTGCGCGAAGAGGTCAAGCCGCTGGTGAACGAGTACTGGAGCAAGGGGGAGTTCCCCAAGGAGTTGATCGAGAAGTTCCGCGGCAGCGGACTGGCTGCCCTGTCCTACGAGGGATACGGCGAGCACCTGCCGGCCGTCAGCCACCTGCTCGGCGGCATGCTCGCCCTGGAGATGAGCCGTGTCGACGCCTCGGTCGCCACCTTCTTCGGCGTCCACACCGGGCTCGGCTTCTACTCCATCTACTACGGCGGCGACCAGGAGCAGCGCGACCGATGGCTGCCCGCCATGGCCTCGATGGAGAAGATCGGCGCGTTCGCCCTGACCGAGCCGCTCGGCGGCTCCGACGTCTCCGGCGGCATGCGCACCACCGCCAAGCGCGAGGGCGACACCTGGGTCCTCAACGGCGCCAAGAAGTGGATCGGCAACGCCACCTTCGCCGACTATGTCGTGGTGTGGGCGCGGGACGTCAACGACAACCAGGTCAAGGGTTTCGTCGTGGAGAAGGGCGCCCCCGGCTTCGAGCCGGTGAAGATCGAGGGCAAGATAGCGCTGCGGATCGTGGAGAACGCCGAGATCACCCTGACCGACGTACGCGTGGCGGAGGCGAACCGCCTCCAGAAGATCAACTCCTTCCGGGACGTCACGGAGATCCTGCGCTTCACCCGAAGCGGAGTCGCCTGGCAAGCACTGGGAGTCATGATCGGCGCCTACGAACTCGCGCTCGACTACGCCAAGGAGCGCCGGCAGTTCGGCCGACCGATCGCCAAGTTCCAGATCGTCCAAGACCTGTTGGTGAAGAGCCTGGGCAACATCACCGCCTCCTGGGGCATGCTGGTGCAGCTCGCCCGGCTGCAGGACCAGGGAATCTTCCGCGATGAGCACTCGTCGCTGGCCAAGGCGTTCGTCACCTCCCGTATGCGGGAGGTCGTCGCCTTCAGCCGCGAGATCTTCGGTGGCAACGGTATTCTCCTCGACTACGATGTCGCCCGGTTCTTCGCCGACGCCGAAGCCCTCTACTCCTACGAGGGCACCCGCGAAATGAACACCCTTATAGTCGGCAAGTCCATCACCGGGCACAGCGCCTTCGTGTAAGCCGTCCGGCAACCTCCCAGGAAGCGTGTGCCGCTAAAGGGTGTTGCACAACGACGATCAGGCTCAGATCCAGCCACCACCGTCGAGATCAACTGTCCGTCTGTGCATCGATTTGCCCTGCTACCGCAGGAGCTCGGGAACGGCCCCGAAAGATCATCTCAGCCTTCTGCAACACCCTTTACACCTATAACGACCTGGGCATGGTCAACACCGTCGGTGGCAGCACCGACTACGTCAGAGGCGTCGGCCACACCCAGTACGACCCGCGCGGGGATATCGTTGATCAGTAGAAAGTCGCGCCGCAACGCGTGGATGGCCTCGCCCGGGCCGGTCCGTGCGGCGGCGATGGCCAGGTCGAGGCTGAGGTGCGCGTTCACGCCGAGCGGCAGGTGCTGGACGACGATGGTGTCGGCGTCGTCGAACAGCTCAGTCAATGGCCGTGCGGGCCTCGACGGTCACCCGTTGGTGCAGCGGCGAAGTAACTGACCCGGTCACCGGCGCGGCCGGCTTCCCGCACGATCCCGCAAGCCCGTCCACGACATTGTCGATGTCCTCTGCCGCCATGCCCAAATCCCGCTCACGGTCCCCTCGTTCGGCCCGCACCCGGCTGCTGTCTGCAAAGCCATTCGCAGCCCCGTCCTTCCGAAGGAGGCGTCAGCCGTTGAGGCCGGCCATGGACACACAGGTGATCTGGTCCCGGAAGGGCTGACATCCGCTGGGTCCGGGCCGTATGTCCTGCCCTGCTCGGGCTGTTGCGGGTGGTGCCACCCGTTGCGTCAACCGGCGGGTGCCTGGGGGAGTTGAGGGCAGCACTCGCGCCAAGGCGGTGGTGTCGCGGGGATTGCGTGTCCCCGGCGGCCGGGGGTGGCGATCTGTTGCCGGTGACGTCGCGGTCGTTGCTACGGCAACTGAGCTGCCTGGACCGGGAGTTCATGAATGTCTGCGCCCCGCCATCGTTGACGACGGGGCGCAGGCTCGTCCGGCGGCCTGGTCAGGCGGTGCGGGTTCGTGACCGGAGCATGCGTCGGACCGTGTCCGAGCGTTCGAGGAGTGTCTTGCGGACCACGGGGGCCGCATTCTCGCAGGCTTGTTGGGCGGTTTCGATGTAGGAGTCGTCGATGGCGTGCGGCGGGAAGAGGCGGCTGGTGTAGATCATCGCGGGGATCATTCCGCCCTGGTCGAGCTGGGGGATGGCGTCCAGGTAGTGCTGGGCGTAGGGGGCGAGGAGGGTGTCCTGGCCGGGACGCCAGAAGGCCGTTGTCACCTGGCCGACCGCGTGCACGGGCACGGCGCGGTCGACGGTGACCTTCTGCCAGACCTCGGCCTTGGCGGCTGCGTCCGGCAGCGCGGCGCGCACGGTGAGGGCACGGATCCAGGCGTCGGGGTCCGGGTCGCGTGCGAGCAGGCGGGCGGCTTCGGGCGCGACGTCCGGGCCGAGTTCCGCCTCGCGAACGAGAGCGCGCCAGTGCAGGTCCACGTCGTCGCCTGCCTGTTCGCGCAGCCAGGCGAGGTCGTCGCGGGTGGTGGCGGTACGGGCCAGGCCGCGCAGCGCGACCTGGCGGCGGCCGGTATCGGCGGCGAGGCGCCGGCAGGCGGCCGCGACCGCCGCGGTGAGCGCGGGACGTTCGGCGGGCGGGGCCCAGAGTTCGGCGATGTCGGCTGCGAGTGTCAGACATGGCTCGATCACCGCGTCGGAGGTCTCGGCGGCGAGGATCTCGGTGAGGCACTTCCCGGCTTCCGCAGCCGTGGCCTCGCCCGTCGTGAGCATGTCCCAGACGGTGGCGGCGGCCACGCCGCGGGAGATGGAGGTGGGCAGCTGTGCGGCCTGGGAGAAGAGAACGTCCCTGGTGGAGGAGTCGGGGCGGGTGGTGGCGAAGGTGAGGTCGTCGTCATTGATGAGCAGGAGGTCCGCGGCGGGCGGCAGGCCGGCGACGGCGGTACGGGGGCCAGTCACCTCGATGCGCACCAGCGCCGTACGCTCCCATGCCTGGCCGCTGCGGCGGTAGGCGCCCACGGCCAGCACCTGGGGGCGCGGGGGCGCGGCGGCAACCAGGGTGACCTGTTCGCCGTCGAGCTCCAGCGAGAAGCGGTCGGTGCCGGCCGTCGCGAGCCAGGCCGAGCGCCAGGCGTCGAGGTCGCGCCCGCTGGCTTCCGAGAGCTCGTCGATCAGGTCCTGGAGGGTGGTGTTCCCCCACGCGTGGCGGGCGAAGTAGGCGGCCATGCCGGCCCGGAAGTGCTCTTCGCCTACGTACGTCATGAGCTGCTGCAGGACGGACGCGCCCTTGGGGTAGGTGATGTTGTCGAAGATCGACGCGGCCTGGGCGACGTCGTGGATGGGCTGGTGGATGGGGTGGGAGACGGGGCCCTGGTCGGCGAGATAGGCCTTGAGTTTGTCGCCTACCAGGTGGCCGGCCCAGGCGTCGGTGTAGCGGGTGGCGCGTTCGCTGGCCCAGTGGCAGGCGAACTCCGCGAATGCCTCGTTGAGCCAGAGGTCGTCCCACCAGCGCATGGTCACGATGTTGCCGAACCACATGTGGGCCATCTCGTGCAGCAGCACCTTGGCCAGCAACTCCCGCTCGGCGGGCGTCGGATCGGCCCGCCGCAGGAAGGCGTCTGACCAGGTCACGCAGCCGTAGTTCTCCATCGCTCCGCCGAACTCAGGCATGAAGACCTGGTCGTACTTCCGTTGCGGGAACGGCATCGCGAAGGCCTCGCCGAAGAAGGCCAGGCCCTGGCGGGTGAGGGTGAAGATCTCGTCGGCGTCGCGGTCGAGGACGCCGGCGAGCGAGCGGCGGGCGTAGAGGCCGAGGTCGTGGCCGTCGGCTTGGCGGCGGATCTCGTGGAAGGGGCCCGCATTGACGACTGTGTTGTACACGGCCAGGGCAGGGGTGTCAGGGAAGATCCAGCGGCGGGCTTTCTCCAGCTCCTCGATGCGCGCCTCCCCGGAGTTGCTGGTGACAGTCCACGCGGACGGGGCGGTGACCGTGAAGGCGTGCGGGGCCTTGAGATCGGGCTGGTCGAAACATGCCCACACGAACCGGGCCTCGTCCGGCTCGAAGCTCATCCACACATAGACCTCGCCGTCCGCGGGGTCGACGGCCTTGTGTACGCCCTCACCCGTGGCCGTGTCGGCCTGGACGCTCTCCACGCGCAGCACGTTGTGTCCGGCCAGCGCGGGCAGCGGGATACGGCCGTCACCGGTCGGGGTGAGCGCGGTACCGTTGAGCGTGGCGCTGAGCACCTGTGCCGCGCAGTCCACGAAGCTCTCCGCGCCCGGCTCGCGACAGGTGAAGGCCACGGTCGAGACGAAGCGGACCTCGGGCCCGGCGGGCAGCGCGGTGAGGTCAATGTCCACGTCGTACCGCTCGATGCTCAACAGCTCGGCCCGGCGCTCGGCTTCGGTACGGGTCAGGCTTCGTATTCCCATGCGTCCTCCCTCGGCAGACAGCGGGCGCCAGCGTATGACGGAGGGCGGCAGTCGGCGCAGTGGTTTTCCTCGGAGGCGTGTTCTGGGGCCGAGGAGGTGGAGGAGGGGCGACGGTGGGACGCGGGTCGGGTCGGGCCTGGGCGGCTCTGGACTCGGCTCATGACCTGTCGCGTGTGGCGGCCCGGGCCACGAAGCAGAACACCGACGCATACGAACGCGTCGTCCGGGGCCAGGCGATCCCCGCCATCGAAACGCCTGACAGTCGGTGGCTGCCGGGGAGCCGGTCCGCGTGACAGATCTTGCGGCGGTCCACGGCCTGGCCGGTGCCCTGGGGGGAGTCGTCCTGGGGGCTGGGGCAACGATTGCGGCCCTTGTGCGGCTGAGTCGCGATACCAGACGCCGGCGGCAACGGTTGGACGTTGGAGCCGAGTTCGACCGGGATGAGCCTGCGCAGGGCGGGGCGCGAGGTGCTGCTGCCCCTCGGTGACGCGGATGAGGCGCTGCTGCGTGATGAGCCTGTTGACCCCAAGGAGTTCAGGGCTGCGATGGGCTCCGCGCACCGGGAGGTGAGAGAAGGCGCAGACAACGTCGAGCGCGATGGCATCAAGTTCGTCCATCCGCGCGGCACGCCCGAGACGCGCTACTGCGAAGGGGCGTCACCGGAGGCCCGAAGTCTGCGTGACCTCACTGGGGCGATGGAGCGAATGACACGGAGCGTCTGTACGGCCGCGGGGGAGCAGGGTGGTCCGGATCGGGAGACCTTGGACTACACGGCCGCCAGTACAACGCGGTGGAGCAGCGGCGCCGACACCTCCTGGGCGCTCTCCTCGACCGGATGGACACGCTCCGGGGTGAGGGCCGGGTAGGTGCTCGGCGCCTGTCGTGTCCCGAGCGCCGCGAAGGTCGGCGACGCGTGCATCTTGACCCGGTTGCGGCGCTCGGGTGTCTCGGTGTGCTGTGCCGTGGGTCCGATTGGCTGAGGCGCGGCGCGCCTGGGTGGTGCGGGCGGCTGCCGGTGGACTATCGGTGGGACGGTCCCGGTGTGGGCCGCCCGGTATGGCCCCATCCCGTGAAGAGGTCTGGTCATGAAGGCGTTCGACGCCCCGCTGTTGCAGTTTCTCTCCGGGCGGAGTGCGACGTGAGCGGCGCCGGGCGCGGGGATGCGCCGGGCGGTGGCCGCTACGGGGAGGCCGTGTTCCGTCCGGAACAGGCGGGCGAGGGCGAGCGCATCGACTTCGGTGCTCTTGCCTACGACGGCTTCACCGTGGCGCGGCTGCGGGCGCTGGGGGTCGGCCCGGGGTGGCGCTGTCTGGACGTGGGGGCCGGCACGGGCACGGTCTCCCGCCGGTTGCTGGAGGAGGCGGGGGTTGCGGGCGTGCTCGCGGTGGACCGCGACGGGCGTTTCCTCAGCGCGCGGCCGATGCCCGGGCTCGAGGTGCTGGAGGCCGACATCACTGCCCCGGACGCCGTCAGGGGCCGGTTCCGGCTCGTGCATGCGCGTTTCGTGCTGATGCATCTGCCCGAGCGCGAGCGTGTGATCGGAGTGTTGGCGGATCTGGTCGAGCCGGGTGGTGTGCTGGTGCTCAGTGACGCGATCGACCTGACGGGGGACCGGACACCCAGTACGCCCTATGGCGCGGCGATGCGGGCGATGTGGCAAGGGCTGCGGGCCACCATCGGCACTGATGTGTCCTGGGTGCCGTCGTATCCGCGGCTGCTGCGTGCGGCGGGGCTGGTGTCCGTTGCTGCCGAGGTCCTGGTGCCGCCGCTGCTGCCGGGCAGTGCCATCAGCCGTTTCTGGGCGGACACGTGGGAGCGCAGCAGAGCGGCGATGCTCGCCACCGGCCTCGTCGACGACGCGGCCGTCGACGAGGCGCTGCGTTACCTGAGTTCCGTCGAGTGCGCCGCGCTGTCGGCCGGCATGCTCACCGTGTGGGGGTGGAAGCCCGGGGACGGGGACGGCGGGGGATGAGACGCCGTCGGCCGCGGGAGCGTTGACGCGCGGGGTGCCGGCGCAGGTGCACGGCCGCAATGGGCGCATGCCCGGTTGCCGGCCCAGCTCCTGCCGGAGCAGGACGTCCCCCAGCCGTCACTCCTTGTCAGGCCGCCGTCTGGTGGTCGACGGTGATGCCCAGTTGGCCGGCGACGGTGGTGAGGGCGGTGCCCAAGGGAAGCGCGATGCGCGTGAGGGCGTGCCGGTCGCCCCGGGTCACATCCCGGTTGACGATCAGTACGAGTTTCCCGGCCTGGGCCGCCTGGCGGACGAACCGGAGCCCGGACATCACCGTCAGCGACGAGCCCAGGACCAGCAGTGAGGCCGCTTCCTGGACCAGCGTGCGGCAGTGTTCGACCCGCTGGGGCGGGACGGCTTCGCCGAAGAACACCACATCCGGTTTGAGGATGCCGCCGCAGACCGTGCAGGGCAGTACGCGGAAGTCGCCGACCTGTTCGTCGGTGAGGTCGGCGTCACCGTCCGGGTTGATTCCCGCGGCCACCGGCTCGAAGTCCGCGTTGGCCGCCTCCAGCCGCCGGGCAAGTGCGCGGCGCGGGCTGCGGGCGCCGCAGGAAAGGCACAGGACCCGGTCCAGGCTTCCGTGGAGTTCGGTGACGCCCTCGCTGCCGGCGGCCTGGTGCAGGCTGTCGACGTTCTGGGTGATCACACCCGAGAGCAGGCCGTGGCGCCCGAAGGCGGCCACGGCCCGGTGTCCGGCATTGGGGCGGGCACGGCCGAAGGTGCGCCAGCCGAGGTGGCTGCGTGCCCAGTACCGGCGCCGGGCCTGCGTGTCGGCGGTGAATTCCTGGTAGGTCATTGGGGTGTGCCGGCTCAGGCTCCCGCCCTCGCCCCGGTAGTCGGGGATGCCCGACTCCGTGGAGATGCCGGCCCCGCTGAGCACCAGCACACCGCCGCGGCTCAGTGCCTCTGCGACTGGCTGCAGATCCGTGGTGCCCGCGGGCAGGTCTTCGCCGGGGGTCCAGCTCAGAGTGGGACGCATACGCATGCCGCCAGGGTACGGAACCGGCTGCGTCCCGTTCGCCCCTCGTCGCATGGTGCAGGAGGCTCGGCGGTTCCCCGGGCTGTCCGTGATCCGCCCCCTGGGGGTCGTCTGGTGTGCGGGACGATCGGCCCGGCCCACGACAGCGGTCATGGTCGTCGGCGCGGTACTTCGGGACGACTTGTCCGGTGCCGCTGCTGTTCGTCACGGCGTGCGGTCGCCGGCTGTGGTGGCCGGGTGCGGGGGGTGGCCGGGTGCGGCTGCTGTGCGTCGATGACCGTCGTCACGCGCCCCGTTTCGATGGCGTAGACATGTCCGGAGGCGCACATCCCGGGCCGTAATAGCGGCGATGCGAGCAGGCGCGCCACGTCATCCCGGACGGATCCTGTCCGGTTCCGCGGCCTCGGTCGCCCTCAGGGCCGATTCGTCGATGCCGGTCGCCTGTGCGGCCCGGCGCAGGAACTTCGGGTCGGCGAGGAATCCGGTCCCGCACTGGATGTGGTGCAGGATCGCGACCTCGAAGAGCGGCCCGGTCGCGCCGAACAGCGTCTTGGCCAGGAAGGCCAGGTATGCGAGGTCCTGGATGACCCACTGGGTGATCCGCCCCCCCCGGCGTTGCGTATGACGAAGCGGGACCTGGAGGGCCGACGACGAGACGCACACCACCCCGGGCGCCAGCCCCCGCCGGTCCATCGCCGTCGTCGTCTGCCTGCTGCTCGCTTCTGGGCCGGCCGACGGGGGCAGGTCAAGAGGGCAAGAGAGTGCTCCCCGGTGGTGTCGGGTGGTCGGCCGTGAGAGCTTCAGCCATGCTGGTGCAGGGCGGCACCCCTTCAGGAGACGAGGAGCACCCTATGCCGACGGATGCGGTCGGACGATTCCTGGCAGCCCTGGCCCCGGAGAAGCAGGAGGTCGTCGGCGCCAGGCCGCGCGAGGAACAGGAACGCCTTGCGGCGGCATGGGAAAGGGAATTGGAGGCGGACGACGAGCTCGACACTCTCGACGAGTTGTCGCCGCCCGCGGCAGAGGCCGAGGCGGCCCGCCGCGTCCTGGACCGCGGGATCGGCTAGTGCTCTGACCGCATTGGTTCGCCGGGTCGGTGGTCGGGGGCGGTTGGATGTGCTGTGACGTCCGATCCGACCGGTGGAGGTGTGGTGGCCGAGCCTGTGCGGGTGCGCAGACTCACCGATCAGGAAGGGCAGAAGCTGCAGCGGATCGTGCGCCGGGGCAGCATCAGTTCGGTGCGTTACCGGCGAGCGATGATGCTGTTGGCCTCGGCCGGCGGGAACCGCTTCCCGGTGATCGCCCAATTGGTGCAGGCAGACGAGGACACCGTCCGCGACGTGATCCACAGGTTCAACAAGATCGGGCCGGCCTGCCTGGACCCTCGGTGGGCGGGAGGCCGTCCCCGCCTTCTCAGCACTGACGACGAGGACTTCGTCGTTCAGACGGCCACCGCCCGACCAAGGTCGGCCAGCCCTTCACCCGCTGGTCCCTCCGCAAACTCGTCACTTACCTGCACCGGGTCCACGGCCGGGGCATCCGCATTGGCCGCGAGGCGTTACGGTGGCTGCTCGCCCGCCGCGGCGTCACCTTCCAGCGCACCACGACGTGGAAGGAGTCGCCCGACTCAAAGCGCGACGCCAAGCTCGACCGGATCGAGGAGGTCCTGGACCGGTTCCCGGACCACGTCTTCGCGTTCGACGAGTTCGCCCCCCTCGGCATCCGGCCTACCGCAGGCACGGGCTGGGCCCCCTCCGGCCACCCCGAGCGGCACCCGGCCACCCACCACCGCACTCACGGAGTCCGCTACTTCCACGGCTGCTACTCGATCGGCGACGACAAGCTGTGGGGCGTCATCCGGCGCAGGAAAGGCGCCGACAACACGCGGGCCGCCTTCAGGGCAATGCGCGCGGCCCGGCCGGACGGCGCCCCCGTCTACGTCATCTTGGACAACCTGTCTGCCCACAAGGGCCAAGAGATCCGCCGCTGGGCCAGGAAGCACCGGGTCGAGCTGTGCTTCACCCCGACCTACGCGTCCTGGGCCAACCCGACCGAGGCCCACTTCGGACCTATGCGGCAGTTCACCATCGCCAACTCTCACCACCCCAACCACATGGTCCGAACCCGGGCACTGCATGCCTACCTGCGCTGGCGCAACGCCAACGCTCGCCACCGAGATGTCCTGGCGGCCGAGCGTCGCGAACGCGCCCGGATCCGCAGCGAGAAGGGCATCGGCTGGGGCGGACGCTTGCGAATGGCAGCCTGATCACTCGCTGACGTTCAAGGTCGCACAGCCCGCTACTCCCAGATCGGACAGCACCGCCCGCAGCCGCTCCAGCGCCGCAGCCGTGTCCGAGCCCTCCACGATTTCAAGGTCAAGATGGCAACGACCCATGCCACTGCCCGCCCCGGTGACCTCGCCGTCGAACTCGAACGCCGCTTCCAAAGCCTCCTCGACCTCATCACGGTCGATCAGCAGCCCCACGAAGACGATCTCGACGAACACCCCAGCCCTCTCCCTCTCAACCCGGCGAACCATAGCGGTCAGAGCATTAGGTCCGAGCCCTGGGATCTGCGAGCCGTCCGCTATCCGATGACGAGAGCCAGTTGAGCGGACGGTATGGCGCTCAGTGAGGCCGCGGCAACGTACTGAGCGTGTTGAAGGTTGCCATCAGTGGGCGCGCCGCGAGAGCCAGCACAAAGAGTCGGTGGTTCCGTGCGCCCCCTGTGCACCGGCACTGATGGTTAGGTCACGCTTACCGCTCGTTGCCTGAGGGGATGGCTTGGGTGTTCCATCAGCGAAGGCCCTCGGCGCGTGTTCCTGGCTTCCCAACCCGAAACGCGCCAAGGGCCTCAGTCCCAGGTGAACCTGAGAGGAGAGGCACGTGACCGTACCTCAGTGTGTCCATGCCCCGAGTGACAGCCCTGCACACGGCGCGAAGTGGCACAGCGTCATCATCGTGATCATCACGATGGTTGTACTTGGAGGGCTAGGCGTGAGCCCTGAATGGCTCGCCTCCGCTGCCGCCCTCGGTGGCGTGCTGCTGAGCGGTAAGCAAGCCGGCTGATACAGGCAGAAACCGGCTAGTGGGTCTCTGCCTTCAGCCTCTGGCGAGGCAGAGACCCGAGCGCGTCCGCAGGAAACATCAGCATCCGATCAAGAACCGCTGGCATGTGATCAAGGTTCCCTGACACAGGACAGAGAGGACCGTGTGGACGCTGACCTGCTGCGCACCCTCGGGGTCGACCCGGCTGCCCTGGATGCGGCCCCGTCGTGGACGCCCTACCGCGGCACGGCTATGGAGCGGCTCGACGGCGGCCACCGCTGCGCCCGATGCGGTCAGCCGGCGCGGGCAACCCGGGTCGTCGACGTGCCCGGTCTCGGCCGGTGCTGGCTGGACACGTGCCGGGACGACTTCCTCGCCGTGACCCGGCTGCTGCCGGCCCGGATGCCGTCGATGGTGGAGGGTATCGTCCCCAACCTGCGCGAGGTGGCCCGGGATGCGGGCGCCCCGCTGACGATCTTCACCGACGACGGAATGCCTGGGTGACCCCGTGGACGACGCGCGCTACCACCTCACTCTGTACACCGGCGCCCGGCCGGTGATGCAAGGCTGGTGGGGCAGCTGGGACACTGCGGACGGCGGACGGCATGTTCACGCTGTGGATCGGTAAACACGGCAACGTCGAAGCGGCCCGCATCGTCCTCGTGGACGAGGAGGAGTGGCGGGTCCTCGGGTCCTGGCCTGACACGCGCTTCCTCAATCAGCGTCGACAGGCCCTTGGTGGCATTGGCCGTAAGGCGTCCCACCTTCCCCATGAACGAGGGCGACCGGGCAGTCGGCTGCACACTCGACGAGCACGGCAGCGTGTTGGCGATCATCACCTCGGCCATACGCCTGACCAAGGGCGGTCATAAGCACTGCCTGTGATCTGGGCGCAGGCTCTGACCGGCGTCCCCGGCGTCCCCGGCGTCCCCGGCTGCGCAGGCGACCGATGGACGGTAGGAAAGACATAACGGACTCCGCCCTGATAGCGGGTATCGGATCCGCCTATGGCCGAGCCGGAATCCCTGGAAGGCGCAGGCGCTTTGGGCTCCCGTCACCTCACGCACGAGGTGGCGGGGCGACGGAACGCGGCCCCCTCCGCACTCCGTTCGTTCCTCACTTTTCGATTCGAAGGACGGCTCCCATGGGTTCTGTCGATCTGGCCGAGCGTGTGGACCTGGTGACCGGGGCGACCAGCGGCATCGGTGCCGCGACCGCGGCGCTGCTCGCCGAGCGCGGCGCGCACGTGCTGGTCGCGGGGCGCGATGCAGCCCGCGGCGCTGCGTGTGTTCGTCGGCCTTGCCGGCGGACTGCGAGTTCCGCCGGTCGAGGGGCTGGCGAAGCAGGTCAGGGCGGCCTCGTGTGATCACGGGATCAAGCGGTGGCGGCTGTGTCTGACGCCTGAGCAGATCGCGTCCGTGGCGTACGGGTTGTGGCTGCACCAGATGACCGGCTCGGCCGCGGAGGCCAACCGCTTCGCCGGCGAGTATGGCGTCGTCCACTATCCGGCCAGGGCTTCGGACAATGGTGCTCCGGCCGGCGACGGACTGCCGTCGGCGGCCCGAGCGGCCACGCATGATAGTGCGGGAGTCAGCGGGCGAGGGCGAGGGCGAGGGCGACGGTGATGGTCCCTGGTAGCCGTCGGCGTCGGCGTTCTCCCTGGGCATGATGCGGTAGCCGCGGCGGGCTGCGACCAGCCTGATCCAGGTCTCCTGGTATCTGTCCGGCACCGAGGTCGGCGCCCGAACCGCCGTCTGCGTCCTCACCCACGACGCCAAGTTCGACATTCCCCTGCTGCGACTCGCCCTCGCCGGTCGGCTACGTCGCGCGCTGACGGTCGCCTTGCTGGAGAGCGTCAATGACGGGGTACTGGATGATGATGTCGTCCCTCTCGTCATCACCACCCTGATCGCTGCCGTGATGCGGAGAAACGTGCGGGTGACGTGGTCGTGGACGTCTCATCCGTGATCAACGCCAAGCCCGGCTTCGGTGATAGCACCTGATCCCGGTCGCTGCGCTTCCGTCGAACCGAGCCGCGTCGCGGCCACGAGGTGGGGGTCTGCTCCCGCTCGCAGACTCCGGCCTCGGGTAGCTGCTGCATGGCACACCGGGTCGAGAGACACCAGAGCTGTGAGTGACTCTGCCTCGACCCATTTTGGTGAGCCGTAGCTTCAGGAGGATTCCTGGATGATTTGCTCGGACCAGATCGTCTTGCCGTACTGGCCATGGCGGCAGCCCCATCGTCCGCCGAGCTGGGAGACGAGGAACAGGCCGCGTCCTCCCTCGTCGGTTGTGCGGGCACGCCGCAAGCGGGGTTGGGTGCTGCTGGAGTCGGTGACCTCGCACACCAGGACGCGGTGGCGAATCAGACGGAGGTCCATCGGCGGACGGCCGTAGCGGATGGCGTTGGTGACCAGTTCACTGACGATGAGTTGGGTGGTGAAGAGGAGGTCGTCAAGGCCCCACATGGTGAGTTGGCGGGTTATCCACTCTCGAGCTTGGGAGACGGCGGCCGGATCGGCCGGGATCTCCCAGTGAGCGGTGTCCTCCGCCGGGACGGCGCGGGTGCGGGCCAGCAGCAGGGCCGCGTCGTCGCGCGGGGCCTGGTCTGCCAGGTCGGCGAGGAGAGCCCGGCCGGTCTCGTCCAGGGCACGATCGGGACGGCAGTGCGCGGCGAGGGCTTCCGTCAGGCACGGCAGGCCTTGGCCGATGTCGCGATCGCCCCGTTCGACCAGGCCGTCGGTGTAGAGAGCGAGGACACTGCCCGGCTCCACGTCGATCACGGTGGTCTCGTACGGCATGCCGCTGAGGGCGAGTGGTGGCCCCGGGGAGATTTCGACCGCTTCGGCGGTCCCGTCGGGCCGGACCAGGACGGGTGGCGGATGCCCGGCACTGGCCATGGCGCAACGCCTGGTGACCGGGTCGTAGACCGCGTACAGGCATGTGCCGCCGACGATGTCGCGGTCGCCGGACGGGGCTTCGGCCGCGAGGCGCTGAATCAGGTCCGCGAGCCGGGTGAGCAGCTCGTCCGGCTCGAGTTCCAGGTCCGCGAGCGTCTGGATGGCGGCGCGCAGGCGGCCCATGGTGGCGCTTGCGGGCATGCCGTGGCCGACCACGTCTCCGGCGACAAGGGCTACCCGGAGAGAGGGCAGAGCAATGGCGTCGTACCAGTCGCCGCCGATGTCCGCTCCCCCGCCCGCGGGCAGGTAGACGCCGGCGGTCTCGGCTGCCGGAGTGTCGGTCGTGGCCGGGGGAAGGAGGCGCTGCTGCAGCGCTACGGCCGCCCGGTGCTCGCGCGTGTAACGGCGAGCGTTGTCGATGGCGAGGGCACCCCGTGAGGCGATCTGTTTCATGAGATCCGCCTCGTCCTCGGTGAAGGGGTCGGATCGGCCGCAGCGCCAGGCCGATATGGCGCCGAGCGTGTGCCCGCGGGCATGCAACGGTGCCACCATCACGGAATGGGCGTCCTTCGGGACGAGATATTCGACGAGCTGCGGGACTCTGACCATGGCGATGAAGTCGTCAAGGCCGAAGACGACTGGCTCGCCGTGTCGGAAGCTGTGCAGCAGGGGGTGGTCAGGAAGGCGTGGGATGGACTCGCCGCGCTTGATGCCGGCCGGCCACATCGCGCTGGTGGGCGCAAGGGCCGCGTTGCTCATGTCTCCACCGCCCAGTTGCTTCAACGGTTCGTCCCCGTCGAAAACGGAGTGCGCAAGGTCGACTGCGGCGAGATCCCCGAACGCAGGTGCGAGAACGTCCGCAAGGTCCTGCGCAGTGCGCACGACATCCAGGGATCCTCCTACTCGCTCGGCCACCTCGCGGGCGAGATCAAGATGACGGCGGGCGCGCATCTGGTCGGCGTTGTCGAAGTACAGGGCCGCGACCCCCGTGGGGCGTCCTCGTGCGTCCTCCAGACGGAAGGCGGACAGCGACAGCGCGTGCTGTCGCGCCGGATCGTGCCGCCAGCTCACTTGCTGGCTGCTGCGGACCACTGGGGCACCTGTCTCGAGTACCTGGCGCAGTACTGCCTCGAGGTTCTCGGCGTCCTTGGCGCACAGCACGTCGCTCAGCCGAGTACCGGGCTGTACCGGACGGCCGTCGAGAGTGCCCGGCGTGGCGTTCGTCTGAACGGTGGTGAGATCCGTGTCGTGCACAGCGATCGTGATCCGGTTCTGTGCGGACAGTGCTCGCAGGAACGCTGCGCCCTGCTCGTGGTCGGCGACGTGGTGTGTAGGGGCTGCCAGGACGAGGACCTCCGCCGAGCCCATCACCTTGGTGGTCCGGAAGGCGACATCGATCGTGCCGCCGCACTGGTGCCACAGCCGTACCCGGCCTGACGCCGCCGTCTCCGTGGCGCCGCGCAGGTCGTCCGGGAGTTCGGCCATCAGTTCCTGCACGGGGTGGCCGCAGACATCCTCGGCGCGGAACCCCGTCAGGTCCTCTGCTGCCCCGGTCCACCGCACCACCGTGCCTCGATTGTCGAGCACGGCGGCTGCCGGACCGTCGAAAACGTACAACCTGTCGCTCGGACCGGAAGCGGAGACGCCCGTCGATCCCTGGGAGGCGCCTGCCGAGCAGGCGTTCTTGACATTCTCTATGTCCATCTATGGCTTCCTTTACGAGAGCCTGCGGCTCGAGGGATCGGCATGTTGTGGCGGCCGTCGGCCGCCCGGTCGGCGTCGCGTCACACCGCAACGGCTTTGGAGGGCAGGTCTTGTTCGGCTCAGACGACCTTGCCGTCCGTCGCGGAGCGGGAGCCCCGCCTGTGGGACAGCTGAGCGACGAGGAAAAGGCCGCGGCCCTGCTCGTGGATGATGTGGGGCTGGCGGGGGCGTGGGTGGCTGGTGTTGCTGTCAGAGACTTCGCAAGGCAAGACCTGGTGCTGGATGAGCCGTAGGCGGATCGACCCGCCGCCGTAGCGGATGGCGTTGGTGACCAGTTCACTGACGATCAGCTCCACGGTGGCCACCAGATGGGCAAGCCCCCATTCGCTGAGCTGACGGGCTGCCGCCAGCCGGGCGATGCGGACAGCGGCCCGCGCGTTCGACAGTTCCCAGGAGGCGACCTGGGCCGGTTCATCCTTGCGATTCCTCCCATGGGGTCGCGGAGTATGAGCGCGACGGCCGAGCGGTTGAGCGGCCACAAGCGCGGCACCTCGCAGGCTGGGGCCGCTTTGTCCCAATTTCCGATGAAAGCATCAACGACGATTGCTTAATCGTCAAGACCACCAAGACTGATCAAATCATCAGATTCGAATCACGCGGGACCGACAGCCTGGGCACCCCGGCGCCCTGACCGGCGCAAGGTGCAAACCCGGGCGACGCTGGCGGGTGCCGCCGTGCCCAGTAATGCCCAGTTGCTTGCCGGTGTGGCTGATCTCCTCGGTCCAGTGACCGAGATGGGCGGTGCGGGTGAGCATCTTCTCGGAGGGCGGGCGGGCTTCGTCCAGGCGGCCGACGCGGCCTGGGTGAGGGTGTCGAGCCGTTCATGCCGCTACCGGCCGTGCTGGCCATTTTCGCCGCCTCGACAGTTCCATACATCGTATGGTAATTCTTGGAGGGTGCTTCCGTACGCCGTATGGAAGAGTTTGCTCGGGCCAAGCCGGGCGCCGCACATTGCCTGCATGCAGCCGATGGCGCGAATTGCACCAATCGGGAAGGAAAGATCATGAACAAGCTCACGAGGCGCGTTGGCGTCGCCGCTTCCTCCGTGGCGGTCGCGGGTATCGCCGTTCTCGGTGCCGGGGGCACCGCTTCGGCCGCGACTTCTGCATCCGCGCACGTCCAGCACCCGGCCGTCAGTGTCAACGCCGGCGACTGCCGGTGGGACCACGGTGTCGGCTACCTGCTCGAACTGGGCTACTCCTGGGACGAGATCCATGGCTGGCGCCATGACGGCCGGGGTGAGATCAGCGGTCGCTGACCGCCGTCCCAGGCGGGCAGCGCTCCGGCGCCAGAGCCACGCCGTAACGCCTCTCCCTTCGTTGCCTCTTCGCTGCCAGTCCAGCGGCGGTCCGGCGGGGCGCAGCCGAGGCAGAGACACCTTGGAGTGAAAGTCGATGGAGTCTTTGAAGACCGTGACGCACGGGGTAGCGGTGCAGCTTGTCATCTCACGCACCTACTCGCTGTCCATGTGCATGAGCCTGCGTTACGAGCCCGCTGATCCCTACGTCGTCCGTGCCGTCTTTTTCACCGACACTGACGAGCCGGCCCAATGGGTCCTGGGGCGTGATCTTCTGGCCGATGGCCTGAGGGGTTCCGCAGGCTGTGGGGACATCCGGATCTGGCCGGCCGTCGGCCGTGGTGACCAGGCGATGTACCTCGTCCTCGGGTCTCCAGCGGGCACCGCCTTGATCGAGGTTCCCGTGCAGGACGTCAGGACCTTCCTGGAGAACACGGAGGCGCTGGTGCCAAGGGGTGCCGAGTCCGGACACATCGACTGGAACCTCGAACTGGCGAACCTGTTCGCGAAAAGCTGAGAGAAGCCTCCCAACCGCCGTGCGGATGAGGATCTTTGTCCCGGCCGCAGAAGAGAAGGAAAGAGAGTTCATGTCCGAGTACCAGCTTCGTGTCTACACGCTGTGCGGCCGTGATGCGCTCATCGCCTACGAGAACATCTGGTCCAAGCACATTCCCGGTCTGGCCAAACACCGGATCACCACACACGGTGTCTGGACGATGCCCGCGGCTCCCGGGAGTGAGGCGCCCCAGCTGTACGCCCTCGTTTCCTACCGGGACGCCGACGACGTACAGGAGCGGCTGCAGGCGTACCTGGCCAGCCCTGAGTTCCGCGCCGACATGGAAGGCTTCGACATCAGCCAAATCGTCGAGGTCGCCGAGTCAGTGCTGACGCCCACCGCCGACTCACCCTTGCGGTGACAGGGACCGAGCCGCTCGAAGTGGAGCAATTGTCATTCCTGAAGGGGCGGATGTCGTCAAGAGGGTTTTCGGCGCGGGCTGTTGACGGTTCCGGGCAGGGGTGAGTGGTTCGCGGCCGGTGGGCGTTGACAGCGGGCCTGGGCGGACTCGACGAGCTTGAACACGATCGCCAGGGCCGCGGCCGGACTGCCGGCGCCCCGGGTGACCCTGGTGCGGAGCTTGATCGTGGAGAACGTCGACTCGAAGCTCGGGTTCGTGGTCCGCAGGTGGATCCAGTGCTCGGCAGGGAAGTCGTAGAACACCAACAGCTCCTCCCGGTTGTCGGTGATCTTCGCGACGGCCTTCGGCCACTTCGCACCGTAGATCTTCTCGAACGCCTCGATCGCCTTCTCGGCGTGAGCGCGGTCCTCGGCGTTGTAGATCTCCCGCATCACCTTCGTTGCACCCGGCTGAGCGGACTTCGGCAGGGCGTTCGTGACATTTCTGGCCTTTGCGGACCCAGCAGCGCTGATGCTGGGCAGCCGGGAACACCTCGGCCAGCACCTTCCACAGCCCATCGCGCCGTCACCGACGACCAGCTCGGCGTCACGCATGCCGCGCCTGCGGCAGTCGCGCAGCAGGTCGGCCCCCGACTCGGTGGACTCGCGCAGGCCCTCGGCCAGAGCGATCAGTTCCTTGGTGCCGTCCAACCGGTCGCCGAGCAGGACCAGCACGCACGAGCGTGCCTGCCCGAGCCGGACCTTGGGGTGCACCCCGTCGGCCCACACGTACACGTAGTCGTGGTCCGACAGGTCCCGGTCCTGGAAGGCGGCATGGTCGTCCTGCCACTGCTTTGTCAGCCGGGTCACGGTCGCCGCGGACAGGCCCGCCGCGCCGCCGAGGAACTGCTCCAGCGCCGGAACGAAGTCTCCGCACGACAGGCCGTGCAGATACAGCAGCGGCAGCACCTCGGAGACCTTCGGCGACTTGCGGCACCAGGGCGGCAGGATCCTGGAGAAGAACCGCTTGCGCTCCCCGGTGGCCTCATCGATGCGGCGGTCGTTCACCCGCGGTGCCCGCACCGCCACCGGCCCGGCCGCGGTGACCACGGACGTCGGCTGGTGGCAGCCGTTGCTGACCACCAGGCAGCGGCCGGCTTGGTCCGTCTCGGCCGCCAACTCGGCTCTGCACTGGTCGAATTCGGCTTCCAGGGCGACGGCGAGCATCCGGCGTGCGCCCTCGCGCACGATCTCGTCGATCAGGGAGTCGGATTCGGTAGAGCCCTCGTCGGTGACCACACTGAGCACGAGCATGGCTTCCCGACCCGTGCTGCGAACACGGGCCTACTCGGTGACCATCAGGATCATTCGGAAAGCTATACCCTCCGCGTCCCCCCGAGGCTGATCCATAGGTTTTGAGCATGTGCTCGGCTGCCGACAGCGTGGTCCTGGTCGTCTGGGAGCTCGTCACCAACGCCCTGCGCCACGGCGGCGGCACTTGGACCCTGGACCTGACCGCGCACCCGGACAGCATCGAGGTGGCCGTGCATGACCGCAGCGCGCAGGCGCCGCGCCTGCGCATCCCCGACCTGAACGGCGGCACCGGAGGCTTCGGCTGGCCCACGGTCAACCGCCTGCTCCGAGTGGTTGCTCAGCGCTACACGCCATCTGGCCGTAGCTGTACGAGAACGGGGCCGTGTGGGACACGCCCATTCCGGGTCAGGCCCCGACCGTCGGCGACAACACCCCGGCCCAACGCCCGCTAGACCCGACTCGCTTCGAGATCCAACCAGCAATGGCAGCAACTGACCGTAGCCGAGGACGACGAACGCGACGACGACGTTGCCCTGAGCGCCGATCCGGGTGGCCTCGCGCACGAGCTTGTGAGCAGCGCCAAGGAGGGCTGTCACAGCACCCCGGACCGCGATGCTGCGGGTGGCGGCCGCGGTCGCCAGACCCACTCGCTCACGAATGTACCGAGCAACTCACAGGCCAGGTCGCGGGCAGCGTAGGGCAGGTTGTGCCCGTAGAGCGCGCACGTGGATCCGCCGACGTGTACACCATCAGATCGACTCGGCCCACGACTGGCAGGATCAGACTGGGCCCGGCCATCGCGAGCCGGACACTCATTGCTGCCTTGGGGTAAAGCTCGGCTCGCTCGGCCAGGGGCCTGTCTCAGTCGCAATGCCTCGGCCGGCGCCCTGGCCGTCACCATCGGTGATGAGCCGGCTTTCCAGGCCCGTGATGATCGTGTCCAGCACCAGGCGGAACATGCGGTCCTCCTCAGGGCCCGCGTCCGCGGGCCCGTCTTCGCCGGCAGCAGGGGCGGTGGGCTCGAGGTTCGACCACTGGTGAAGCGCGCCGTTGAGTTCGGCGCTGAGGACACCGATGACGACCGCGCACATGAGAGCGGCGATCGGCCGGATCTCTGAGTGCGGCACCCCTGCGGCGTCCAGTGTCGCGGTGAGCGCAGCCCAGAACGGGTCTTCGGGATGGATGAAGTCCGGCTGGCTGAAGGAGTAGGCCATGAGGTTGGGGTGGCGGTGTGCCAGCGTCCGGAAATCTGTGGCGAGCAGGCGGATGCGCTCCTGCCAGGGAGCGTCTTCCAGGGTCACGGTGCGGAACTGGGCGCCGATCGTCCTGGCCACGCCGCGCAGCAGGGCGCCCCTGTTCGGTACGTGGTGGTACAGCGACATCGGGTTCGCATCCAGCGCGGTCGCGAGTCTGCGCATGGTGAGCGCCTCGACCCCGTCCGCGTCGATGAGCCGCAGGGCGGCGGCATAGATCCCGGTCCCCGTCAGAGGCACGTCTCTCTTCCTTGTTCCCCGTGGGGGAAGCTTCGCCTTTGTCATACACCGTACGGTATCGGTTTCGTACGGCGTACGGAAATGAGCTGGATCACGCAGTGGAGGAGCAGATGGTTCCGCGACCCGGCTTGCGCTCGACGTTCCATACGCCGTATGGTTTTTTCCATACGGCGTATGTTTCTGTGGTGCACCGCGGCCTCGACCGGCACCCTTGCCCATCCCTCTCCGCACAAAGGAGCAAGTCATGACCACGTCGAACGACCTTCGCCCCATTCGGTCCCCGCGCGGGGTGCCCCTGCTCGGCCACACGCCGCAGATCCCCAGCACCAACCCGGTGGAGTACTTCGGCGAGCTGTCCAAGCAGTTCCCCGAGGGCATCTACGGCATGGACATCGCCGGCATCGAGCAGGTCTTCGTCTACGACCCGGACCTGGTGGCCGAGGTCTGCGACGAGACGCGGTTCTTCAAGCAGATCGAGAAGACGCCGCTGCACCACGTCCGGGACTTCGCCGGGGCGGGCCTGTTCACGGCCCACCAGCACGAAGAGGAATGGGGCATGGCGCACCGTGTCCTCATGCCGGCCTTCAGCCAGCGGGCCATGAAGGCCTACTACGGGCAGATGCTGGAGATCGCCCAGAACCTGGTGGGCAAATGGGAGCGCAGGGAAGGTCAGCCGGTCAACATCACCGACGACTACACCCGGCTCACCCTGGACACGATCGCCCTGTCGGGGTTCGGCTACCGGTTCCAGTCCTTCGACAAGGAGGAGCTGCACCCCTTCCTCAACGCTCTGCTGGGCGCGCTGGTGGAGTCGCTGCGGCGCTCGCAGGAGCTGCCGATGATGACCAAGTTCCGCAAGGCGGACGACAAGAAGTACCGCGAGAACATCCAGCAGATGCAGGAACTGGTCGAGAGCGTGATCAAGGAGCGCCGCCAGGGGGAGGGCAGCGGTGAGGAGGACCTTCTGGGGCTGATGCTGGAGGCCACCGACCCGGAGACCGGCGAGCTGCTGGCCGACGACAACGTCCGCGACCAGGTGCTGACCTTCCTGATCGCCGGTCACGAGACCACCAGCGGCCTGCTGTCGTTCGCCACCTACTCGCTGATGCGCAACCCGCACGTCCTGGCCCAGGCCTACGCGGAGGTGGACCGGCTGCTGCCCGGCGACACCGGGCCGGACTACGACACGATCATGAAGCTGGACGTCATCCCGCGCATCCTGGACGAGACCCTGCGCCTGTGGGCTCCCATCCCGGCATTCGGCAAGGCCCCGCTGGAGGACACCGTCATTGGTGGTTGCTACCAGCTGAAGAAGGGAACGCGGGTCAACATCCTCGAGGGCCCGCTGCACACCCACCCCAAGGCGTGGGAGCGGCCGGAGGAGTTCGACATCGACCGGTGGCTGCCGGAGAACCGCGCCCAGCAGCACCCGCACGCCTACAAGCCGTTCGGCAACGGCTTGCGTGCCTGCATCGGCCGGCAGTTCGCGCTGACGGAGGCCCGTCTGGCCCTCGCGCTGGTGCTGCAGAAGCTCAAGTTCTCCGACACCAGCGACTACAAGATGGACGTCAAGGAGGCGCTGACGCGCAAGCCCAGCGACTTCCAGCTGGTCGTCCGGCGCCGTCAGGAACACCAGCGGACCGTCTTCGGCGCCGTGGACCTGCAGACCGACGACACGCAGGCGCAGGCCGCGGTCAGCGGTGTCGGGGTGAACCTGACCGTCGCCTACGGCTCCAGCCTCGGCTCTTGCGAGGACCTGGCGCGCACCATCGCCGACCGCGGCGAGCGCTCCGGCTTCGGCACCACCCTGACCAGCCTGGACGAACTGGGCGACAACCTGCCCACCGAGGGCCTGCTCGTGGTCGTCGCCGCCAGCTATAACGGCAAGGCCCCCGACAACGCCCAGCGTTTCGACGACCTGATCGCCGCCGGACTGCCCGAGGGCTCGCTGTCGAACGTGCGGCTCGCACTGCTGGGCGCCGGCAACACCCAGTGGGTGGCCACCTATCAGGCCTTCCCCAAGCGGATCGACGAAGCCCTGCTGGCCGCCGGCGCCACCCCCATCATCGAGCGCGGCATCGCCGACGCCGCCGGTGACTTCGACGGCATGGCCACTCGCTGGATGGACACCCTGTGGACCACCCTGGCCGAGGAGTACGCCGCCGACACCTCCGACGCGAGCGGCCCGCGCTACCAGGTCCAGCTGCTCACCGAGGCGGACGTGCGCCCCGCGATCGTCTCCGAGCAGGCCTACCCCCTCACGGTGGTCGCCAACGAGGAACTCGTGGCCGACGCGACCGGCCTGTGGGACTTCAGCCTCGAGCCGCCGCGCCCGTCGGCGAAGTCCATCACCATCGAGCTCCCCGAGGGCGTCACCTACGACACCGGCAACCACCTGGCCGTCTTCGCCAAGAACGAGCCGGCCCTGGTCAACCGTGCCCTCGCCCGCCTCGGCGTCGACCGCGACCAGGTCCTGCGCCTGGACCAGCCGGCCGGCGGCCGCACCCACCTGCCGGTGGGCACCCCCGTCACCGCAGGCCTGCTCCTCACCGAGTTCCTGGAGCTGCAGGACGTGGCCACCCGCACCCAGGTGCGCATCCTGGCGGAGCACACCGAGTGCCCGTGGACCCGGCCGCAGCTGCAGGCCTACACCGCCGACACGGAGGAAGCCGAAGAGCGCTACCAGAACGAGATCCTCGGCAAGCGCATCTCCGTGCTGGGCCTCCTGGAGCGCTTCCCCGCGGTCGAACTGCCGCTGGCCGTTTTCCTGGAGATGACGGGGCCGATCCGTCCCCGCTTCTACTCCATCTCCTCCGCCCCGCTGGCCAACCCGCGCCACGTGCGCCTGACTGTGGGCCTGCTGGAAGGCCCGGCCCTGTCCGGTGACGGCCAGTACCGCGGCACCTGCTCCTCCTACATCGCCGGACTCGAGCCCGGAGACGTCTTCTACGGCTACGTGCGCGTGCCCTCCCCGACCTTCGCCCCGCCGGCCGACCCCGCCACGCCGCTGATCCTCATCGGGCCCGGCACCGGCATCGCGCCGCTGCGTGGATTCCTGGAGGAGCGCGCCTCGCAGCAGGAGAACGGTACTGAGGTGGGCCTGTCGCAGGTCTTCGTCGGCTGCCGCCACCCGGAGCACGACTACTTCTACCGCCAGGAGATGCAGGCCTGGGAGCAGTCCGGGATCGCGCAGGTCCACACCGCCTTCTCCGCGGTGAGCGGCCACCCGGCCCGGTTCGTGCAGAACGCCATCGCGGGCGCCGCCGACACGGTGTGGCAGGCCATCGAAGACGGCGCGTACATATACGTCTGCGGTGACGGCCGCCGCATGGCACCCGCCGTCCGCGAGGCCCTCGCCGCGATTCACCGCCAGCGGACCGGCAGCGACGACGAAACCGCCCAGCAGTGGCTCGCCCAGCTCGAAGCCGACGAGCACTACCAGCAGGACGTCTTCGCCTGACCCCCAGACGCCGGGAGGCGTGCGGCCGTCCAGCCACCCCGCACGCCTCCCGGCCACCACAAGCCCGCCCGATGTCACACGGCACCGATCGGCCCGAATCGCCGGGAGTGCCACTCACAGAAGGAAGATCACCATGGACACCATGCTCGCCGGACGCTTCCACCTGGACAGCAAGAAGTTCGTCGTGGAGGAGGTCCCCGTCCCCGTGCCGGGTCCGGGCGAGATCCTCATCGAGGTGAAGGCCGCAGGCGTCTGCCTTTCGGACGTCCACCTGATCGACGGCTCCCTCGTCCCGCTGTTCGCCACCTCAGACGTGGTCACCGTCGGCCACGAGGTTTCGGGCGTGATCCACACCCTCGGCCCCGACCTCAAGCGCGGCCTGACCGTCGGAACCCGCGTCACCCTGGAGGCCGGCAAGACCTGCGGCCAGTGCGCCGGCTGCGTGCGCCGCCGCCCCTGCACCCAGATGCTCACCGCCGGCATCGACTACGACGGCGGCTGGGCCCAGTACACCCTCGCCCGCGAGGACACCCTCATCCCCATACCCGACAGCCTCCCCTTCGACCAGGCCGCGATCATCCCCGACGCGGTCTCGACCCCCTACGCCGCCGTCGTCGCCACTGCCGGAGTACGCCCCGCCCAGTCCGTCGGCGTGTGGGGTGTGGGCGGAGTCGGCGCACACAACGTACGCCTCGCCCGCCTGGTCGGCGCCGCACCGATCATCGCCGTCGACCCGCTGCCCAGCGCCCGGGAACGCGCCTTGGCCTTCGGCGCGGACATCGCACTCGACCCGACCGCCGACGACTTCGCCGACCAGGTACGCGCCGCCACTGCCGGACGGGGCCTCGACTTCGCCTTCGACTGTGCCGGCGTGCCCGCCGTCCGCGAGCAGGCCGCTTCCGCACTCGGCCTGGGCGGCTCCCTCATCCTGGTCGGTATCACGCCCAGGCCCCTCACCATCACCGAGGGCCTGACCTTCAACTACATGCAGAAGCAGGTGCGCGGCCACTACGGCGGCTACCCCGAGTCCGTCACCGAGCTCGTGCAACTGACCGCAGCCGGCCGCCTCGACCTCGCCCCCTCCATCACGGACCACATCCCGCTCGCTGACGCCGCCGACGCGATCCACCGACTGGAGAACAAGATCGGCGACCCGATCCGCCTCATCCTCGTCCCCTGACACGTCCAGCGGGACATCAAAGCCACCTCGGGCAGGGGTGAGTGGGCGCCGGTGCTTGAGGGAGCACCGGCGCCCACGGTTTTCCGGTATCTGCCGGCCTGGCACGCGCCGACTCCGAGCCAGGTGAGGCCTGGCAGGGGCACGGCGCAGAGCTGACTCCTCCCTGCAGGGGCACGGCGCCGAGCTGACTCCTCCCTCCAAAGGCCGCGGAACGCCGCTGCCGCCGACTCGTAGCTGGGCGCCCGAACCCGGCGTCCTCCGTTGCGGCGCACATGATCTGAAGTGGAGATGGAAATCATGCAGAAGGCCGACGCCTTGGGCCGTACTCCGCGGCGCAGTGATGCTCGCTCAAACCGCACACGTATTCTCGCGACCGCTCGACAGAAACTGGGGGACAACCCCGACGCGAGTCTCGACAGCATCGCTCAGGCGGCCGGCGTCGCGCGGCGCACCCTCTACGGACACTTCTCCAGCCGGCAAGCGCTGGTAGCCGCCCTGACGCAGGAAGCAGGCCAAGCGCTTCAACAGGCGTTCGCCACGGCCCGTGTTCCAGGTGCCGACCCGCTGGAGGCGACGGCGCGGATGGCCCTGGCGGCATGGGCGGTGGGCGACCAGTACCGCATGCTCATCTCCTTGGGCCGCCGCGATCTGGGAGACGAGGCGATCCGAGCCACCCTGGCACCGGCGCGCGAAGAGGCCACCGCGACCGTGCGACGTGGTCAGGACGAAGGCATGTTCGCGGACCATGTTCCCGTGCCAGTTCTCGCCCTGACGCTGGAAGCACTGATGCTGGCCCTCGCCGCGGAGAACGCCGCGTCCACCTGGGCGGATCCTGCGGGTGAAGCTGCGGCGACCGCGCTCCTGGTGGCCGCAGGCGTAGCGCCACAGGTGGCTGCGCTCCGCGTGTGGGACGTTCTGCATGAGTCGGAGGGGCATGAACGGCGTTCTGACGTCCGCCGCTTCGCCGCCTCAGCGCGCAGTCACTGAGGCAACGAAGAAGTGTGCGTCAGTCGAGCCCGCGTCAGTCGAGCCCGCGTCAGCCATTCCGTTCCGTCATGGCTGCTTGCGGGTTCGTGCGATGTGGCTCTCCAAGCCGACGATCGTCGCGTCCAGCGCACAGTTGAACATCGCGTCGATCACGTCCTTCGCGGGTGAGGGGGCGTCTTCCCCGTCCGGGCCGGCTGGTGCGGGGGGCAGGGTGGTCCACCGCTGCAGCGCTCCGGTCAGTTCGCTGACCAGCAGCCCCGTGAAAACCGCGCACAAGGAGGCAGCGACGCGCGGGATCTGCGAGGCCGGCAGTTCCGCGGCGGACAGGATGTTGATGAGCCCCTGCCAAAAGGGGTCCTCCGGCTGGACGTAGTCGGCTCGCGCGAAGGAGTACGCCATCAGTTTCGGATGACTGTGCGACAGTTTACGGAAGTCCAGAGCCAGTTGGCGCAGGCGGTCCTGCCAGGGGAGGTCCTCCCGGGCCCCCGCGCGGAACTGCGAGCCGACGCGCTCGGCCAGACCACGCAGCACGGCGTCCTTGTTCGGCACGTGGTGATACAGCGACATCGGGTTCGCATCCAGCGCGGTCGCGAGTTTGCGCATGCTGAGCGCCTCGACCCCGTCGGCGTCGATGAGCTGCAGCGCCATGGCGTAGATGCCGTCCTTGGTGAGCGGGACGTCCCTCTTCCTGGTCCCCCGGGGAGCCTTCTTTTCCATACGTTGTATGGTATCAGTGAGATGGTTCCATACGCCGCATGACAATCTGGGGCGCCGGTGCAACGGAGGCTTCCTCGCATCGAACGGCGCCCTTGCTCTCCCCTCTCTTGCCGCGCAAAGGCGCAAGCCCATGACCACCCAGCCCGCCCAAGATCGACCTCCGCCTCGCACGGTCCCCGCACGGCACTCCGATCCTCGGCCACACGCCGCAGATCCCGGCACCAACCCGGTCGTGCGCAGCCGGTCGCCCCGGCCTCGCCCCTCCGTCACCGACCACATCCCGCTCGCGGACGCCGCCTGCGCAATGCGCCGGCCGGCATACGGGATCGGTGACCCGGTCCGCCGCAGCCTCGCTCTGAGGAGTCGTCCAGAGGTCACCTCGGGCGGGGGAATCAGGCGAGGTCGGGCAGGGCGCGCCTGGTGACCTCACGGGCGTCGTCGGCGGGGACACCCAGCATGCGCAGGACCATCTCGGCCAGGTCTGAGGCGGCCTCGTCTCCGTCGAGGTCGGGGCGGGCCAGCCGCAGCGCCACGAGGGACATCAGGGTGCCGCCCAACGCGGACAGGGCGGTGGTCGCGTTGCGGCAGATGAAGCGGCCCGAGGCGATGCCGTTCTCCAAGTCACGCAGGGCTCGCGGGGCGAGTCCGCGGTCGGAGTGGATGTAGGCCAGACCGCGGTCACGCAGGATCCGCAAGAGTTCAGGATGGGAGTCGGCCATCCGGGCGGTGAGCCGGAAGCCCGCGGCGACGAGTTCGGCCGGGTCGTCGATTCCTTGTACGCGCTCGTCTATGACCTGCCCGAACTCGTCCAGGGCGTCTGTCACCGCGGCGTCGAAGAGCTCCGTCTTGGACTCGAAGTGGTTGTAGAAGGAGCCGAAACCCACGTCCGCGCGCTCGGCGATGGCCTGGATGCTGGCGCTGGTGTCCCCGGTCTCCGCGAGGATCTGCCGGGCCGCACGGACGAGCGCCTGACGGGTCTCGGCGCGGCGCCGCTCGAAGCGGTTCTTGGGCGGGGCTGACGTCGGCATACGGCGAGTGTAACAACCGTCGCGATGAGTCTGCCATTACTGATGAGATCATCAATTATTTGCGTCCACCCTATTGACGATGGGTAACGGCAAAGTTGATGATTTCCTCATTACAGCAGTGTTGCTTGGAGGACACCATGTCCCACACCCCCGTCAACAGGGCCGCTCCTCAGACGCCCCACCAAGACCTTCACAGTGAGCAGGGAGCCCTGCGCGGAGAGCACCCCGGACGTTCCCGGAATCCCGTGATCAAGGTGGCGGATCTTGCCTGGCTGGAGTTCGAGAAGCCGGATCTGGATCGGGCCGAGGTGTTCGCCCGTGACTTCGGGTTCGCGATCGCCGCCCGCACCGAGGGGGAGCTGTGGCTGCGCGGCACCTTCGCGGGCTCACCCTGCATGGTCATTCGGCGTGGGCGTACGTCGCGCTTCATCGGGCCGGCGTTCCGCGCGGCCGAGCGGGCCGACCTGGACCGGCTGGCCCGCGCCACCGGCAGTACCGTCCGCGACATTGCCGTACCGGGCGGTGGGCAGTCGGTCGCCCTGCTCGATCCCTCGGGCCTGCCGGTCCGGGTCGTGCACTGCGCCGAGCAGCTGCCCCCGCTGCCCGAGCAGGAGCCGCTGATCCTCAACTTCGGTACCGATCACCGTCGTACGAACGTTACCCAGCGTCCGCCCCGTGAGCCGTCCCGTATCCAGCGGCTGGGCCATGTGGTGCTGGAGACCCGGGTGTTCGCCCGCACCTTGGACTGGTACCTGGACACCCTCGGGATGATCGTGTCCGACTTCCTGTTCCTGGACGGGCAGCGCGGGCGCGGACCGACGATGACGTTCATCCGGTGCGACCAGGGGAGCGTGGCCGTCGATCACCACACGCTGGCCCTGCACCTGGGACCCGGAACCGGCTACGTCCACTCGGCCTACCAGGTCACCGACCTCGACGCGATCGCCGCCGGTGGGGAGTACCTGGCCGAGCGCGGCTACAAGCGCAGCTGGGGCATCGGCCGGCACATCCAGGGCAGCCAGCTGTTCGACTACTGGCGCGACCCCGACCACTTCATGCTGGAGCACTTCGCTGACGGCGACCTCTTCTCCTGCGACCTGGCGCCCGGCTGGGCACCGATGTCGGCGAGCGGCCTGGCCCAGTGGGGCCCGCCGGTCACCCGCGACTTCCTGGGCGCCAACCCGTCCCCCGCCAAGCTGCGCGAGGTCATGACGGCCCTGCGCGACGACAACGAACTCGACCCCGCACGCCTGCTGGGCCTGATGAAAGCGATGAGCTCATGAGCACCAACGTTCTGCGCACCACCGACGGTTGGTGGGTCGTCCGGGAGGAGCGCGCCGTCCGCATCGAGACCAAGGCCGCCACCACCGCCGAACTGCTCGCCGACCGGGAGGCGGTCCGCGAAGCCGCCGCATCCTCCGAGAGCGGCACGCCCGTCGCCGACCTGGTGGCACTGCCTCCGGTCACCACCCCGTGCCGGGTGGTCGCCCAGATGGTCAACTACCGCAGCCACGCCAAGGATTCGGGCTTCACCGGCGATATCCCGCCCACCTTCTTCCGCAAGGCGTCCGGCTCGGTCAGCGGCCCCCACGACACGATCATCCGCCCCGCGCACGTGAAGTTCCTCGACTACGAGGTGGAACTCGGCCTCGTCATGGGTGCCACCCTGCCCGTGGGCACCGTCGTCGAGGAGCAGGACCTGCCGCGCTACGTCGCCGGCCTCGTCCTGACCAACGACGTGAGCGCCCGCGACGTCCAGCTGACCAAGACCCAGTTCTACGAGAGCAAGTCCTATCCGACCTTCACCCCGACGGGTCCGTACCTGACCCTGCTGGAGCCCGAGGACTTCGCCCATCTGCTGAACCTGCGGCTGCGGCTGTCGGTCAACGGCGTGTCGCGCCAGGACCGCACGCTGGCCGACATGATCGTACGTCCCGCGCAGGCGCTCACCCTGCTCGCCCGTTTCCAGACCCTCGGCCCGGGCGACCTGCTGCTGACCGGCACTCCCGGCGGCACGGCTCTGAAGGCCCCGCCCAAGGCGGCCGAGAAGATCGCTGCGCTGCTGCCGCCCGCGCTGAAGTGGAAGGCGTTCTTCAAGGGCCAGGCCAAGAACCCCCGCTACCTGCACAAGGGTGACCTCATCACCGCCACGATCGCCACCCCGGACGGGCGGATCGACCTCGGCGAGCAGCGGACCCCCGTTACGGACGCGGTATGAAGGCCGGATCCCGGAGACCGGTGGTGATCATCGGTGGGGGACCCGTCGGGGTCACGGCCGCCCTGCTGCTCGCCCGGCACGGAGTGCGCAGCGTCGTACTGGAACGCCACCGGGGCGTGTACCCCTTGCCGCGCGCCGTCGTCGTGGACGACGAGATCCGCCGGATCCTGCAGAACGTAGGTGTACACGAGGAGTTCGCCTCCCTCACCCGCCCGGCGCCCGGACTGCGGCTGCTGGACGCCCGGCGCCGCGTGATCAGCGAGTTTCCGCGGTCCCTGCGCGGGCACCACGGCTTCCCGCAGACCAGCATGTTCGACCAGCCCGATCTGGAACGCCTGCTGCGCGATGCCCTGGCGCGCCGCCCCGAGTGCGAGCTGTGGGGCGGGGTGGAGGTCGTGTCCGTCACCCAGGACACCGATGGACCGAACGATCCCACGGGTCCGGTCCGGGTCACCTTCCGGCGCGACGGCAGCGACGATGAGGAGCACCTGTGGGCCGATGCCGTCCTCGGCTGCGACGGTGCGGGTAGCGTCACCCGTGACGCCATCGGCACCCTCTGGGAGGACCTGCACTTCGAAGAGAGCTGGCGGGTCATCGACGTGCGCACCAGCCGCCCGGTACGCACCTGGGAAGGCGTCGAGCAGATCTGCTGTCCCAACCGGCCGGCCACCTTCATGCGCGTCGGCGAGGACCGCTATCGCTGGGAGTTCCGGCTGGCCGACGACCAGAACCTGGACGGACCGGACGGATGGGAGTACCTGCGCGAGCTGGTCGCCCCCTGGGTGGACCTGCCGCCCGACGTCTCGCAGGGCGACGACTTCGAGGTGATACGGCAGGCGCAGTACACCTTTCGGGCCCGTCTCGCCGACCGGTGGCGCAGAGGGCGTGTCTTCCTGCTGGGCGACGCCGCCCACCTCACCCCGCCCTTCGTCGGGCAGGGTCTGTGCGCCGGCCTGCGCGACGCCAACAACCTCACCTGGAAACTCGCCCGCGTCCTCCAACAGGGCGCCCCCGAGGGGCTGCTGGACACCTACGAACGCGAGCGCAAGCCGCACGCCCGCCATGTGATCCGCGTGGCGGTCGCCGTCGGCTGGGCCATGACCGGGGGACAGGACCGCGGTGCGGCGTTTCGCCGAGCAGTCGTGGGCACGGCCTGTCGCATCCCTGGCGTGACCGCGGCGGTGGGCCGTGACCTCAGTCCCGCCCTGACCGCCGGTCCACTCGTACGGCGCCGCCCCAGGCTGACCGGCCGCATGCTGGCCGGCACCTTCTGCCCGCAGCCCTGGGTGCGGCATGACGGCAGTCGCGTGCGCCTCGATGATGTCCTCGGGGACTCCTTCGCCGTCCTGACCGCTGTGCCGCCCACGGCGCGGATGACGGCCGTGGCCACGGCACTCGGCGCCCCGACGATCCGCGTCGACGACCTGGGCGACGACGGCACCCTGGCCGGCTGGCTGGCACGCGGCCGTGCCGACGCCGTCCTGCTGCGCCCCGACCGCGTCGTGATGGACACCGTCCCGGGAGGAACCGGCGACTTCACGGACACCGTCGCCTGGGCCCCCCTGCTGCACACGGCCCGCCGAACCGCCGACGCCCGGCCCGCCTGACGAGGAGCACCACACCATGACCACGCCGCACCCCGCTCCGTATCCGGAACCCTTCTTCATTCCCGACCCGAAGTCGGCCGCCCGCAGCCGCATCGCGGACTTCGCCCGATGGGCGGCCCGGCACCGGGGCGCCGAAGGGATCCAGGAGCCCACGGACTACCCAGCCCTGTACCAGTGGTCCGTCACCGACCTCGAAGGGTTCTGGGCCGCGGTGTGGGAGTACTTCGACATCGACGCGACGACTGGGTACGAGCGGGTGCTGGCCGAGGAGACCATGCCCGGCGCCCGCTGGTTCCCCGGCGCCACCCTCAACTACGCCCATCACGCGCTGCGCAACCTGCAGCCGGACGCTCCCGCGATCACCGCCCTGGACGAGACCGGAGCCGGCTATGAGATCACGGGCCGGGAGCTGCGCGCCCGGGTCGCCTCCGTCGCTGCCGGCCTGCGCGACCTGGGCGTCGGACAGGGCGACCGGGTGGTGGGCTATCTGCCCAACACCCCCCACGCCGTCATCGCCTTCCTCGCCACCGCAAGCCTGGGCGCGGTGTGGTCGGTGTGCGGCCAGGACTACGCACCCAAGGCCGCCGCCGACCGCTTCGCCCAGCTCGAACCCACGGTGCTCATCACCGCTGACGGCTACCTCTTCAACGGCACCACCCACGACCGCCGTACCGCCTCGCTCGAACTCGCTGCCGCCCTGCCGACGCTGAAGGCCACGGTGCTCGTGGACCACGTGGGCCTTGTGTGGCCCGAGGGCGGGGACTCGGTGCTGACGGTTCCCTGGGAGGACGCGGCCACCCGTGTCGAGCACCTCACCGTCGCCCCGGTGCCGTTCGACCACCCCCTGTGGGTCGTCTTCTCCTCCGGCACGACCGGAGTGCCCAAGGGCATCGTCCACGGGCACGGCGGGGTCCTGCTCGAACACCTCAAGACCCTCGGCCTGCACACCGATCTGGGCACCGGGGACCGCCTGCTGTGGTACACCACCACCCACTGGATGATGTGGAACCTGGTCGTCTCCACCCTGCTGACCGGCGCCACCACCTGCACCTACGACGGCAGCCCCGCACCGCAGACGCGTCCGGACGTCCTGTGGGAGCTGGCGGCCCGTCACAAGGTCACCGTCTTCGGCACCAGTCCTCAGTACCTGCTGACCATGGCCAAGCTGGGCATCGAACCCTCCGTGCACGACCTGTCAGCGATCCGCGTCGTCGGCTGCACCGGCTCCGCTCTGCCCGCCTCCGCCTACCCCTGGGTCCGTGACCACGTGGGCGCCGGCGTCCAACTGGCGTCCACCAGCGGCGGTACGGACATCGTCTCCGGCTTCGCCGGCAGCGCCTCCACGACCCCCGTCTGGGCGGGGGAACTGTCCGCCCCCAGCCTCGGCGTTGCCCTGGCCGCCTACGACGCGACGGGCATCCCTGTCCTCGACCAGGTCGGCGAACTGGTCGTCACCCGGCCCTTGCCGTCCATGCCGTTGTACTTCTGGAACGACCCCGACGGCAGTCGCTACCGCGACGCCTACTTCGGCGCCTACCCCGGTGTGTGGCGGCACGGCGACTGGATCACACTCACCTCGCACGGATCGGTGATCGTCCACGGTCGCTCCGACGCCACCCTCAACCGCAACGGCGTGCGCCTGGGCAGTGCCGACATCCACGACGTCGTGGAACGCCTCCCCGAGATCAGCGAGGCTCTCGTCATCGGTGCGGAGGAACCCGGCGGCGGCTACTGGATGCCGCTCTTCGTGGTCCTCGCCGACGGGGTCGGCCTGGACGACTCCCTGCGCGTCCGGATCCGCGACGCGATCCGCACCGGCGCCTCACCCCGCCACGTCCCCGACGAGATCCTCGCCGTACCGGCCCTCCCGCACACGAAGACCGGCAAGAAGCTCGAGGTTCCCGTCAAGCGCCTGCTCCAGGGTGCCCCTGCCGAGCAGGTCCTGAACCCCGAGGCGGTCGACGATCCCGACCTGATCGCCTACTTCGCCCGCCTGGGCGCGGAGCGGAACAAGCGGTCAGCACACGACACATGGCGTCGGCCAGGGGACCACAGGCGCACGTGACAGCACGGGGTCCTTGTGCCCCGCCCGGCTCCGCAAACCCCGTCCCCACGGGGTGGTGCCGGGGCGGTCAACCCGCCCCGGCACCGCACACAACCGAAGTAAGAGAGAAATGATGAGCGTGACCGACCGCGAAACGCAGGCCCTCGATGTCCTCGACGACGCCGGACGAAAGGTGTTGTTCACCGAGGCCCGCACCGCGAACACCTTCGCCGAGGTGGCCGTTGCCGACGACGAACTCGCCATGATCTGGGAGCTCGCCCGCTGGTCGCCGAGCGCCGCCAACGGCCAGCCTCTGCGCGTGCTCTTCGTGCGGACCCGCGAGGGCAAGGAGCGACTCGTCCGGCATCTCGACGAGGGCAACAGGGCCAAGACGCTCAGTGCGCCGGCCGTGGCGATCCTGGCCTACGACCTCGACTTCCACGAGCACATGCCGACAGTCTTCCCGGCCCGCGGCGACATGCTGCGAGCGGCGTTCGACGACCAGATCGACACGCGCGAGAGCATCGCGGCCTACAACTCGGCACTGCAGACCGGGGTCTTCCTGCTCGCGGTCCGCGCGGCGGGGCTCGCGGCCGGTCCCATGGCGGGCTTCGACAAGGCCGGCGTGGACGGAGAGTTCTTCGCCGGTACCAGCTGGCGCTCGCATCTGGTGGTCAACATCGGTCACCCCGGTGCCGACGCATGGTTCCCGCGGCTGCCGCGCGTACGAGTTGAGCACGCCCTCGCCTGGGCCTGACGGCACTGCAGCTGCCTGGTCGCGCGGGTCGAAGTCCGATCAGCCCGAGAGTGGTCGGCGTAGAAGTGAGAGGTGCCATGCCGTGGGCGCCGGTGCTCTCCTGAGTACCGGCGCCCACTTTCTCCCCTGCCTGGGGTGGATGTGATGGACTTTCTGGAAGCGACCGTCCTCGTAGCGGCCATCAACGAGTGGCTGCAGCTCGGGTGATCATGAGGTGCCGCGTGCGATGCGGAGAGTGATGCCTGGAGGGGCAGTTCGATGAGGGCGTAGGGGAGGATCGCACTCTTTCATGCCGTCACGTCCGAATTCGGTGTATTCGTAGTACCCGATGATCAGCCCTGCCTCGGCGCCGAGGGACCCTGCGGGTAGAGCAGAACTCCGGCAGCGAACGCGACAACGGAACAGCCGACACCGGAGTTGGCGATCTGGCTCCAGGCTTCAGGTGGGAGTAGCGGTCGTCACGCCGACCTCCAGGGGGGTCCCAAAGCCGGCACGCACGCCTCGACTGATGCATGTCGCGGGCCTTCGTGCGAGTCGAGGCCGCCTCTTGCCTGGGACCTTGATCAACACCCCTAGTGCGACGGAGAACTTCACACTCGCATTTCCATACGTCGTATGGTTTACTCGAAGATAGTTCCATGCGGCGTATGGAACCTTGGAGCCTTGCTGCGGAAGCGACTTCTCTCGCGCTCGGTGACGCAGTGCAGAGTCGACCGAGCCCGCGCAGAGCAGTCAACAGCGCCCCACGAACTGCACCAGTGACAGAAGCACCCGTCTGCACTGGCGGATTGTCCTGGCCCGAAGGAGAGAACCCGTGAGTAACCTGACAAAGCGCATGTGTATCGCTTTCACCCCCGTGGTGGTGGCGGGCGGAGCCGTAGTCGGTCTCGGGGGTACCGCGTCGGCTGCGGCGTCCGAGCATGTCCAGCGCCCGGCTGCCGGTGTCGCGGCCGACAACCCGCTCGGGCGGCGGTCATGAGCACGACTGGGGCCGGAGCGACGACCGCGGGTCGGGCCGCGATCACGACTACTTCGGGGACCGTGATGACGGCCACCGCCGGGACCAGGGCACCAGCTCCTCTGGGGCGATCACGGTGGGGACCGCGACGGCGGGAGCCACTACAACCACGACCGGCAGGGCAGTGGCCGCTGACACGAACATGGCCCTTGCCAGGCAACCGAGGTCGCCTGCATCCCTGTGATGCCCCCGGCGGTCAGTGATGGCTTTGTCTGCTCCTGCCGACCGGCCGGACGCCCTGGCGACGTCACGAGATGTCGCTCCCGCGAGCGCTCTCGTGCCGTCCGCCATCAGTCCCGCCGCCACCATCCCCATATGGCTCGAGACGCCAGGAGCGAACCCATGAAGTCAATGAGAACCGTGATGCAGGGTCTCCCTGTACAGCTTGTCGTCTCGCAGGAAATATCCCTGCCCATGTGCATGAGGCTGCGGTACGAGCTCAGTGATCCTTATGCCGTTCGTGTTGCGTTCACCGTGGACGAAAGCGATGAGGCGGTGGAATGGATCATCGGACGCGATCTGCTGATCGACGGCCTGAAGGGCCCCGTCGGCGAGGGAGACGTTTGGATCTGGCCAGCCGGCGAGCGCGACCGCGGTGCTGTGTATATCGGCCTCAAGCCGCCCGACAGTACGGCGTTGCTCGAAGTTCCAGCGCAGGACATCAAAAGGTTCCTGCAGGAGACAGAGACACTCGTACCCAGAGGATCCGAGTCCGAGCACATCGAACCGGACGCGCTACTGAGGCACCTCCTCGCCGAAGGCTGAGGTCTTCCTGCCCGGAATCAGGCTCTGGGTGTGATTGCAGCAATACGTGCCGTTGCAAGCCGAGACCGCCCTGACCAGCTGCCTGTGCCCCGTGGCGACGTTTAGCGTAGACATCCTGAGGCTGGCACACTGAATATGTGTCCCTGTTGATGGCCGCTGCTGACCAGAATGCGTCCTCATCGATTGGCGGCGCCGCCGTGGTGTCGGTCTGCGCATTGGTCTTCACGGTCTCCTCATTCTGGTGGATCAATGCCAGACAAGGGCGCCTGAAGACATGGGAGCCTCACTCCTTTGCAGCGGTTTTCAACTACTCACTGGTTCGCCTGCGGCTTCCGCTCGTCCTTCACAACACCGGCGCCAAGCCGATAGTTGTGCAGGATCTCAGGCTCACCTTCCCTGATGAGCCAGCCTCTCATCTACCACTCTTGTGGATGTCTTCGCCGTCTCGTCTCCAACCCGGACCGGACGAGGAAATGAAGTTGCCGGCCGGATTCGTTGTGGCCGGCAGAGAAGCTCAACAACTTTTCATCGAGCTCGAGGCACCGTTTCCCGGGCTCCTTCCGGAGGCCCGTGACTACAAGGTCCAAATTCAAGTGAGGGTTGGCCACCGCAAGGGGTGGCGCCCGCTTCTGACGTTCACGTTGAGGACCACCAACATCATTGATCCCGACCGGTACGCCGTCTACAACAACGCACCTCTTGAACTGACGAAGGAGGATCAGCGAAAGGCAGACGCTGCGCTCCTGGAGCTCTTGGACAAGCAGGAGAAGGACGCTTCCACTCAGGGTGGGACCAAGCGGCGAGACGCTTCGAGCGACGATGGCAACGCCGGTACCGACCTGTAGGCCGGGAAGATGGTCATGAGATCGGCAAGGGCGGACGTGTTGGTGCACTGCACGTACGGCACGTTCTGACCGTTGCGCCCATCCGGCGCCGCTGTCGGCAGGTGCCCAGTCATCCTTGCTCTCTGTGAGCACGCCAGGCGCCGGAGATTCACGTCTCGCTACCGAGGGGCTCGCCCCTCTTGTCTCGCACCGCACCCACCGGCGCCATCCCAACGCGGTGATTCCCCTGAGCGCGCATCTGAGGTGAGGCAAGTGCGCCTTGACAATCCTGAATTGTCAAGGCGCACTTGCCTCATGGCTCTTCCCGACCTGGACTGCCTCATCGCGGAAGTCGACCGAAGGTGCGCCACGGCGCACTGCCCGGCGGACAGGAACAGCCCGACCGGCTCGCCCTCCTCACGGTCGCCCCCCCAACTCGCAGGCGCTGGCAGACAACCTGGTCGAGGATTACGTCGAGCACTGCCGGATGCACGGTTTCTCATGGGCGGACATAGGCGCCGCCCTGGGCGTGAGGCGGCAGGCGGTCCAGCAACGCTTCCAGGCCCCGCACAAGCGCTACAGCCCCGAGACGATGACTGACGACCTCCGTCAGGCGATGGTCCATGCCAAGCAGGCAGCGGTGCAGCACCGCATCTCATCCACGCTGGTCAGGCCGTGTAGGGGCGCTGTCGTGAGCTCCTGCCAGTCGACGGTGATGGTGGGTCTTCGGTGATTGCTGGGCAGCCCCGGCCGGCGCCAGGATGGTCCGGTGCTGCTGCGACTGCCCTACCTGGCCCTGACGAGCATGTTCACCTTGATACGGCTCCTGCCGATGGGCGATCGCGACAAGGACACCGAGATCCTGGCGCTGCGCCACCAACTGGTCGTGCTGCAGTGGCAGATCGACAGGCCGATGCTCACCTGGCCGGACCGCGCGCTGCTCGCCGCACTTCTGCACCGCCGCCCCGGGTACAACTTCGCCGACTCCAGCTGATCGTCTCCCCGACATGGTGCTGCGCTGGCACCGTGACCTGCTCCGCCTACACCACGGCAATGCCTCCCGACCCAAGCGCCCCCGGTGACGGCGCACCATACGTCCGGGTCCGGGCCCTGGTGCTGAGGCTCGCCGGCCAGAACCTCAATCGGGGGTACCGGCGTATCCACGGCGAACTCGCCGCTCTCGGCATCAAGTTCGCCGCCGCCACTGTGTGGAACATCCTCAAGGGGCACGGCATCGATCCTGCGCCTGACCGGGACCTCACTATCTGGGCTAACTTCTTGAGCTCCCAAGCGCAAGCCGTCGTCGCCGCCGACTTCTTCGAGGCCAGGACCGACCGGTGCGACCTTGTACGTCCTGGCTGTCATTGAGCACGCCACCTGGCGCGTGCGGATCCTCGGCGCAACGGCGCACTCGACGGTGGCCGGGGTCAGCCAGCTCGCCCGGAACACGGTCATGGACCTCCACGACGCCGGCGCCGGGGTGAAGTTCCTGACCCGCGACCGGGATGTCCGCCACCCGGCGGCCTTCGACGCCGTCCTGCAGGCCGGGGGTATCGAGGTCGTCCAGACCGGCGTCCGGATGTCGCGCATGAACGCGGTCATGGAGCGATGGGTGCGGTCCTGCCGAACCGAGCTCCTCGACCGCACCCTCATCTGGAACCAGGCCCAACTACTCCACGCGCTGCGCGAGTACGAGCAGTTCTACAACCAGCACAGGCCCCACCACATCCTTACAGGCGCCGCACCGCTGCGTCCCCTGCCCGAACCCATCACCCAATCCGACCGGCTCACCCACCTCAACGTCCACCGACACGTTGCGTGACCAGCGCGGACGTGGTTCTTGGCACCTACAGGGTGGACGAAGTATTCGTGCTCGACATCAGGCAAGGAAACTTCGCGAATCACCCAGTAGACGGTGGTCAGGTCAGAGGGAATCGGAGTCAGATCCACGAGTGCATCCGTCGCCTTGTGGCTCTCATCCGTTGCGAGTGCGACGGCGTTCTCACCAGGCGGGAAACCGTGGGTCTTCGCAACCTGCGGAGCACAGCCGTCCAGGAGGCGGCGCGGGGCAGGGATCGAAACGAGCCGAACATGTCTTTACTCGTGCGTTTCGCACAGTGAGCTCGTGACAGTCGTGACTGTCAGTGCCCCAGGCCGGCTTGCGAGGCTCTTGGGCGGGCCACGGAAGGGGAGGCATGGACAAGCGGTACGAGGTGTACGCGTTGGCGGACGCGCACTTCTACGAGACACCCGACCGGCTGGCGACGGGCGTCGCAGGGGCGGCTCAGGGGACTGTTCCCCTGTTCGAGACGGCACGCAGGCCCATCCCGGAGGGCTGGGCGACGGCCCGCGTCGGTGACTGGCTGACGCTTACGCCGCTCGGCGCGGACGGCGCCCCGGCGGCGGCGCCGGCCCAGGGCTGGAAGATCCACGCCTCGGCCACCCGGGCGAACGCCGATCGGATCGCGGCGATTGTGTGGGACTACTGCCTGCCCCGCCACATCCCGTTCAAGTTCGTGCCGGGCCCGCATCTGCTGCATCTGCGCAACACCAAGTACGCGGGTCGCGACACCAGCGGCAAGTTCGTCACCGTCTACCCGGCCGACGAGGAGCAGTTGCACACGGTCCTGCGTGAGCTGGGTTCCCTGTTGGAGGGCTTTGAGGGCCCCTACATCCTCACCGACCTGCGCTGGCACGACGGACCGCTGTACGTCCGCTACGGCGCGTTCGCGCGCATATACGTCGTCGACGAGCGGGGCTCGCTCGTGCCGGCGGTGCGCGACGGCTCGGGCACGTTGGTGCCGGACCGGCGGGCGCCGTCCTTCCAGGTGCCGGAGTGGGTGGCGCTGCCCGCGTTCCTCGAGCCGCATCTCGCGGCGCGCAACACCACGACGGTGGGTGAGCTGCCGTACCGCATCGAGAAGGCGCTGCACTTCTCCAACGGCGGCGGAGTGTACGCCGGCACCGACACCCGGGACGGGCGCAAGGTGGTGCTCAAGGAGGGGCGGCCGCACGCGGGGCTGGCCTCGGACGGGGCGGACGCGATCGCCCGGCTCGAGCGGGAGAAGCGGGCGCTGGAGGCAGTGGCGGGGACCGGGGTGGTGCCCGAGGTGCGGGACTGGTTCACCCTCGGAGACCACCGCTTCCTGGTCATGGACTTCGTGGCGGGGCGCCCGCTGAACTCCTTCTTCGCCGAACGGCACCCGCTGCTCTCTCCCGACCCCGACCCGCAGGCCGTCGCCGCGTACACGGCATGGGCGGTGAGCATCCACCGGGCGGTGGAGTGCGCGGTGGAGAAGGTGCACGCGCGCGGGATCGTCTTCAACGACCTGCACGTCTTCAACATCATGGTCGCGCCCGACGAGGAGTCGGTGTTCCTGATCGACTTCGAGGCGGCCGCCTCCGCCGAGGAGAACGGCCGCCAGGTCGTGGCGCATCCCGGGTTCTTCGCGCCACCGGACCGCCGGGGCGCCGACGTCGACCGGTACGCGCTGGCGTGTCTGCGGCTCGCCCTGTTCCTGCCCGTCACCACGCTGCTCGTGGTGGACCGGGGCAAGGCGGCCCATCTGGCCGAGGTGATCGCGCAGCAGTTCCCGGACGTGCCGAAGGAGTTCCTGGCCGAGGCGGTCGCGGAGATCACCCGCGATGTCTGCGGCACCGGCGCCCCTGCCGGCGGGACCGGAGCGCCGGAGCGGGTGCCGTCGGCCCCCGCCTCCCGGGTGGAGCCGGGCGACTGGCCGCACAGCCGCGACTCGATGATCAAGGCGATCCTTGCCTCGGCGACCCCGGAGCGCGACGACCGGCTCTACCCCGGCGACGTCGCCCAGTTCTCCGACGGCGGCGGCCTGGGCCTCGCGCACGGCGCGGCCGGCGTCCTGTACGCCCTGGCGGTGGCCGGCGCCGAACGCCACGACGAGGGCGAACGCTGGCTTCTGGACCACACTGCCCCGGCCCCGACGGGCACCCCGCTCGGTCTCTACGACGGACTCGCGGGCGTCGCCCACACCCTCGACCTGCTCGGACACCGGCAGCGGGCCCTCGACCTGGTCGACGGTATCCTCCGCGAACGCTGGCAGCATCTGTCCTCGGACCTCCAGGGCGGCCTGGCCGGCCTCGGCCTGGTGCTGGGGCAACTGGCCGTCACGACCGGCGAGTCGGAACTGCGCGAGCGGGCCGCCGAGGCCGCCGACCTCCTCGTACGTCGCCTCGCCGAACCGGCGCCGGCCGCGCCCCGGCGACGGGCCGGGCTGATGCGGGGCGCGAGCGGGCCCGCGCTGTTCCTCCTCCGGCGGTACGAGGAGACCGGCGAGCGTGCGCTGCTGGAGGCGGCCTGCGTGGCGCTGCGGCGGGACCTGGAGTGCTGTGCCGAGCGTGAGGGGGGCGCGGTGGAGGTCGACGAGGGGTGGCGGACCATGCCGTATCTCGGGGACGGGAGCGTGGGCGTGGGGCTCGTGCTCGACGACTATGCGGCGCACGTTCCGGACGCCGGCGCGGAGTTCGCGCAGGCCCGTGCCGGCATCCTCACCGCGGCCACCTCCCGTTTCTACGCACAGCCCGGCCTCTTCCAGGGACGTGCCGGGATGATCCTGCACCTCGCCCGCACCACCGCGCCGGGGGCGACGCGGGCGCGGCTCGACGAGCAGATCGCCGGGCTGGGCTGGTCGGCGATGTCGTACCAGGGCCAACTCGCCTTCCCCGGGCACCAGATGATGCGCCTTTCCATGGACCTCGCCACCGGAACGGCGGGCGCGCTGCTCGCCCTCGCCGCAGCCTTCGGCTCGGGCGACGAGGGCGTTGCCGCGCACCTGCCGTTCCTCCCGCCGCCGCATCGGCGGCCTCTATGACATGGCTCTGCCACCCGGCGGAGTCGTGACGCAACCCTGTCCCCACGGGACGAACAACCGATATCGACGAAAGGACACACCATGGCCCTGCTCGACCTGCAGACGATGGAATCCGACGAGCACACCGGCGGCGGCGGCAACAGCACCGTCAGCCTCCTGTCGTGCATCAGCGCGGCCAGCGTTCTGCTCTGTCTGTGACGAAGCGGTGCCGAACGCTCTGACGAACGGCTCACGCTGAACACTCCGGGCGGTCCGCTCCCGCGAGGGATGGGGCCGCCCGGGGTCGTCCGCCCGATCGGACGGAAACGCGGAAGCGCGGAAGCTCCGAGGGAGTGCACGATGTCGATGGACCCGACGACCGGTGGACTGCTCACCGCGGCGAACCGGCACAGCGGGCCCCGCTGGGCGGCGCTCTGCCTGGTGAGCGTGGCGGCGACAGGCGCGGGACTGCTGTTGCCCGCCGCCCTCGGGCGGGCCTTGGACCTCCTGCTCGCCCACGCCTCGGCGACCCGCTGGGTGCTGATCTGCGCGACTCTCGTCCTGCTGCTGACCGTGCTCGACGCGTGCGAGACCGTGCTCGCCGGCACCCTCGACGCCCGCACCACCGCCTTCCTGCGTCGCCGGGTGACCGGTCACGTCCTGGCCCTGGGGCCGCGTGCGACGCTCCGCTTCGGCCCCGGCGACCTCGTCGCGCGACTCGTGGGAAACGCCGCCCAGGCCGGCACGGCGCCCGGCGCCCGCGCCGCGCTGCTGGCCGCACTCGCCGGCCCGGTGGGGGGCATGGTCGCGCTCGCTGTGATCGACCCGTGGCTCGCGGCCGTGTTCCTTACCGGCGCGCCGCTGTTGACGCTCCTGCTGCGATCCCTCGCCCGGGACACCTCGACGTGCGTGGCCGACTACCAGCGGGTACAGGGGCGCATCGCGTCCGCGCTCGCCGAGGCCGTCGGCGGCACCCGCACCATCCGCGCGGCGGGTACGGCGGACCGGGACGCGGAACGAATCCTGCGACCGCTGCCCGAACTCTCCCAGGCAGGTCGGCGGATGTGGCGGGTACAGGGGCGGGCGGCGGCGCGGGCGGTGGCGGTGGCGCCTCTGCTGCACCTCGCCGTCGTGGCCGTGGCGGGCATGCTGCTCAGCCGGCACCGGCTCTCCGCCGGAGACGTCCTGGCGGCCTCCCGCTACGCGGTCCTCGCCACCGGGGTCGGCGTGCTGGTCGGGCAGCTCTCCGGCCTGGTCCGCGCCCGCACGGCGGCCCGCCGCCTGGGCGAGGTCCTGGCGGAACCCGCCCCTTCGCACGGGGACCGGAGCCTGCCGTCCGACGGCCCTGGCCGCCTGGAGCTGCGCGGGGTCAGCGCCCGACGCGGCGCACGCACGGTGCTCGACGGCGTCGACCTCGTCGTGCCCGGCGGGACGACGCTCGCCCTGGTCGGCCGCTCCGGTGCGGGCAAGTCGCTGCTGGCCGCGCTCGCGGGCCGACTCACCGACCCGGACGCCGGCGAGGTGCTGCTGGACGGCGTCGCGCTGCCCGCCCTCTCCCGCGCCGAACTGCGCGCGGCGGTCGCGTACGCCTTTGACCGCCCCGCCCTTCTGGGCACGACCGTCGAGGACACGATCGCCCTGGGGCTACGCTGCCCCCCTCCCGCCCGCGTCCGGGAGGCCGCTCGCACGGCCTGCGCCGACGCGTTCGTCCGCCGCCTGCTCGACGGCTACGCCACGCCCGTCGCCGACGCCCCGCACTCCGGCGGCGAGGCCCAACGCCTAGGCCTCGCACGGGCGTTCGCCCACGGCGGTCGTCTGCTCGTCCTCGACGACGCGCTCTCCAGCCTCGACACGGTGACCGAGCACCAGGTCACCGAGGCCGTCCTGGGCCGGGCCGCGACCGGCACCCGGCTGGTGGTGGCCCACCGGGCTGCGACGGCCGCCCGTGCCGACACGGTGGCATGGCTGGACGGGGGGCGGGTCCGGGCGGTGGGCACGCATGCACAGCTGTGGCGGCGGCTGCCGGGCTACCGGGCGGTGTTCGGGGCCGCAGAGGAGGAGGCAGGAGCGTGACCCACCGGGACGGACTCCACCGGCTGCACGGACACCCGGGCCACCGCGCCCTGCGCTTTCCGCACGTCGACCGACGGGCGATGGTGCGGCTCGCCGGCTGGTCGGTGCTGGAGACGGGTCAGACGTTCCTCCTCGGCTACGCCCTCGCGCGGGCACTGGACGACGGGTTCCTGGCCGGACGGACCACCGTGGGGCTCGGCTGGCTCGCGGCAGCCGGGCTCGGCGTACTCGTCGGCGCGTACGGCACTGGGCGGGTGTACGGGGCGGTCGCCGCGCTGGTGGAGCCGCTCAGGGACAGGCTCGTCACCGGCGTGGTGCGGCGGGGGGTGCGGGAGGGGGACCGCGGGGCGCTGTCCGGCCTGACCCAGCAGGTCGAGATCGCCCGGGACACCTTCGCGGGCCTGGTGATGGTCTCGCGCTCGTTCGTGTTCACGTCCGTCGGCGCGCTGGCGGGCCTGTGCTCGCTCGCCCCGCCGCTGCTGCTGCCCGTCGTGCCGCCGCTCGCGGCCGCAATGGCTCTGTTCGCAGCGACCCTGCGTCCGCTGGCGCGACGGCAGGAGGCGTACCTCGCCGCCGACGAGGCCCTGGCGGAAAACCTGGGCGCCGTCTGCCCGGGGCTGCGGGACGTCACGGCGGCCGGAGCGGAGGACCGGATCGCCGCGGACGCCGGCGCCCTCGCCGACGCCGAGCAACGGGCGGCCCGCGCCCTGGCCCGCTGGGGCGTGGCCCGCGTCGTCTGTCTCGCACTCGGCGGCCACCTGCCCTTGGTCCTGCTACTGGCCGGCACCCCCTGGCTCCTCGACCACGGGGTCACCCCTGGCGCCGTGCTCGGCGCGCTCGCCTACGTCAGCCAGTCCCTCCTCCCCGCCCTCAGCGGCCTCATCCACGGCTTGGGCACCAGCGGCTCGCGCCTGACAGTGGTGCTGCGCCGGCTGACGCCGCCCCCGCCCGCGGTCTCCCGCCCCGTCGTCACCGAGTTCCCCCCGTACACCCCGCCTCCGTGCCCCTCCACCCCGGCAGCGCCCCCGGCCCTCGCTCTCACGTCCCTCACCTTCTCCTACGGCCTCGCCTGCGCCCCCGTCGTCGACGACCTCACCCTCGCGCTGCCCAGCGGCGCCCACCTGGCCGTCGTAGGGCCGAGCGGGGTCGGGAAGTCCACGCTGGCCGGGCTGGTCGCGGGACTGCTGAAGCCGGTACGCGGAGACATACGGATCTGCGGGTGCCGGGTGCCGGGCCGCGAGGCCGCCGCCGGGCGCGTGCTGATCCCGCAGGAGGCGTACGTGTTCAGCGGCGGCCTCAGGGAGAACCTCGCCCATCTGCGGCCGGATCCCGTCCCCGAGGCGGAGTTGCTCGCCGCGGCCGAGGCGGTGGGGCTCACACCGCTGCTCGACGCCCTGGGCGGGCCGGGGGCGAGTGTGGATCCCGCGGCGCTGTCGGCCGGTGAGCGCCAGCTGATCGCGCTCACGCGGGCGTACCTGTCGTCCGCCCCCCTCGTCCTGCTGGACGAGGCGACCTGCCATCTGGACCCGGTGGCGGAGGAACGGGCGGAGCGGGCGTTCGCGGCCCGGCCCGGCGGCACCCTGGTGGTCGTGGCCCACCGCATCAGCTCGGCCCGCCGCGCCGGCCGGGTGCTGGTGATGGACGGCCCGCGCACGGCCTTCGGGACGCATGAGGAGGTGCTGCGCCGCTCGCCCCTCTACCGCGACCTCGTGGGTGGCTGGGAACCCGGGCAGCTCTCACAGCCAGCCCTGGCCCTGGGAGATGCGGATGGCGTCGATGCGGTTGCGGGCGCCGGTCTTGCGGGTGATGGCCGCCATGTAGTTGCGCACGGTCCCGTGGGACAGGTGCAGGCTCCCGGCGATCTCCGCGAAGGAGGCTCCCTCGGCGGCGAGGGTTAACACGCTCAGCTCCCGGCGGGTCAGCGGCATCTCGGCGGCCTTGAGGAATCCGAACCCCAGCGACTCGCTGACGAAACGTTCCCCCTGAGCGACCTTCCGGATTCCGCGCAGCAACTGCTCGGGCGTCCCCGTCTTGTCGACGTAGCCGAGCGCGCCCGCCTCCAGGGCCCGTTTCAGCAGGCCAGGCCTGTTCGCAGTGGCAAGTACGAGTAAGCGGGGCAGGGCCTGGCCGCCGCCCCGCAGACCTAACTCGCCCAGGGGCGGAATGCCGGCCGTGTCCGAGCAGTCCAGATCCGCCGCGCACACGTCGGGCCGCAACGCGCGCACGTGACAGGACGCCCGGCGCCAGGGGACGTCGTCCACCCGCAGGTCGGGCTCCCGTGACAGCCACTGCGCGAGGACCGATCTGACGAGACATCCGTCGTGCACGAGAAGTACCTGGATCACTGCCGCCCCTTCAGTCTGCCGTACGCCAGTCCTGTGTTGTTGAGCGCGTGCCCATTGTTGGGCCCTCGCACCATTTCTGGGCGCGAAGAACCGGCCATCAGGGTGCGAGGGGGCGCACGCGCAGCGCCCGCACGCCGCGGCGCGCTTCTGCCGAGGAAGCATGGGGGCGCGCGGACGGGGTACACCCCGGCACTCCGTCCGGGGCATGGCCGCCCCGGACCGGAAGTGCGCCCGCCGGTGCGCGCCGCTCGCCGTGCGCGCCAGGCCGCCAGGGGAGCAGATTTGGACCCGGGGATCGCGCGGCCGACGAGGACGTGTCCGTCGGACCAGCCCGATCGGATACGCGGCGCCTGGTCGCGGACGGTGAGACCTGCCCCAGGGAGATGGTCGCCGTGTCCGACGGGCAGACGTCCGGGCAGGCGCCGGCGGCCCTCGGCAACCCGGTCGGCCGGCCGCTGCTGTCGCTGGCGCTGACCTCGATGATGGACGCCGTCGGGGCGCACTCCGGCGCGGTGTACCTGCGGCTGGGCGACGAGCCGGTGTTGGAGATGGCGGTGATGGCGGGGCTGCCCGGTCGTTCGCCGCGCCCTGGGAGCGGGTGGGGCTCAGCGCGCCGATCCCGGTCGCCGAGGCGGTGCGGGAGCGGTGGCTGAGCCCTCGGCGTGGTCCTCGGAGCCACGGCAACGGTCGTTGCCCTCGCTGTCCGACAGCGACTGGCCCGCCGCCCGCGCTGCCCCGCTCCCACACCACCAGCTCGCCATCTATGCGAACTGCTAAAAGAGCCATGTACAGGCGGGCCTCTTTCCGGCTCCTCCGCATCCGAATCCTCACGCGGCTTTGAGCCGGGAGACGATAACGCTTCGTCAGCCGCCACGCCGGAAGATAGGTTCGTACCGTGTGCTACTACGCCGGGAATTCCTACAAACTGCACTACGCGTGCGTGGCCTGCCGCATTGCGTTCAAGCAGCATCCCGGCCTCACGGATCACCGATGCCCCCGATGCTCCACGTCCATGGTCTGTGCAGGTCACGACTTCGCAGCACCACGACGCCGAGACACCAAGGCATGGACCGTCGTGGCCGCGGTCCTGAATTCTGGATTGCGCTACGAAGGCCGGGAGCCCTGCGGCTGCGGAAAGGAACCCAAGTTCCGCCCCCGCACGCGAGCCCAACTGCGAGCACGCCGCATCGCAGCCGCACGAATGGGTACTTCGTTGGCTGAAATGCCGGCACGTCCAGACCCACACACACCGGCATGACTTACCCCGGCGGCCCCGCCTGACCCAAAGATCATTCACGGAACTGCGGCCAGAGCCGCGAATTTGGCCAAGGCTGCTGGCCGCCCCAGTTCGTTCACTTGGCAACGAAGTGGGGAGGATGGGGAGCGATGAGCGACAGGTTGAGGGTCCGGCGGCCGGAGGCTGCCGGACCCTTGTGATCAGTGCTGTCCTGCGGGCTGTGTCAGACCCCCGTGGAAGGCTCCGCGGTATCGGTCGAGGAGAGGGGTGGTTGAGGTGTGGAACGAGGGGGATGTCTGGCAGCTTCGCCGGGGAGAGGATGTGGTCGGCGAGATCTTCATTGAGGAGGGCGACTTCCCTTGGCTGTCCGGACGCTTCGTATCGGGAACGGGCTTCGCCGAGGTGCAGCCTCTGTTCGAGCGTGAATTGGCGCTGACCGAAGAGGAAGAGTGGGACGAGTGGGACTCTGTGGTCAGTGAGATCAACGAGAAGCTCCAGCTCGTCGCCCCAGCGGGGCCGGTCGCTGAGTTCTTGCTGCATGTCGAGGGCGAACGAGCCTGGTTCCGGTGGATCGACGATCCGGTCGACTGACTGGTCTTCCGCCGGTCACGGTGCCCTCCGCAGCGGGACGACGTCGGTTCGGTGATGGGGCATCGTCGGCCGGGCGTCCTCCGGACGGGTGCCGACCCCGATTTTCCCGGCCACGGGGCGGGACCGAAAGGCCCGGGACGACTATCCCGGAGGGCTCCGACGCCGTGATCACACCAGTCACGCTGTGATCCTGTCGGTCCTGGACCGGACCACGAACCTCACATGGCCTCCCCGCCTACCGAGAGACGACGACGCCACCAGAGGTCAGCGCGCCACTGCCGACGATCGGCGACAGGATCAGGCGGAGTGCGCTCGAAGTACACGGCGTTCAGGGAGGCCACTTGGTCCTTCAGCTCGGCGCGCGACCGGCAGGGCAGCTGTTGCAGAACTTCCTCGAGCACGTCACGGGCATGCCTCACATCGTCGAAGGAACAACCGCGGCACGAGCAGTGGGCGTCCTGGGGAGACAAGGGCCGCCGCCCCGGCGGTTGCAAGAACCCTTCATCACGCCGCAGCGCGCGAACCGTGGCGCCGGGGAAGACGTAACAGTCGCCCGAGAGGCGCTCCACTCGATGCATCGCCAGGCTGGTGAGGGCGGAGAGCCCGCGGATCCGACTCGGCGGCGGGTCCTCCCAGATGCGAGGGCCATGGTGCTGGGCGCGCAGGGCGCCAGGCCGTCTACGCGGCATCGGCCCTTCGGCGTGCGGTCACGGCCGTCGTCATGCCTGCCGCACACCTGCGCAGTCAGGGATAAAAGCGAAGCTCAGGCTGACCGGGGTGGTGTGGCCCAATGAGTAAAAGTACTCATGACGCCCACCGAGCTACGGGGAAGGATCGGGGGGTGACGACACTGAGGAAGACGAGAGCCTGGCTCGGGATGCTGCCGTTAGCGGTGATGGTCCTGCTGACGGCGGGGTGCGGAACGCAGCGGGCAGGGGATACCGCCGACGTGTACCGGCGTTCCCATCCAACTCCGACCGGTATATCGACGCCGAGTACACCAGCGGACTTCCTCTGCCCCGGCGAGAGCCCCAAGCCGACGGCGCCCACGGCCGCCACTACCCCCAGCTCAACCGTGCCGCCGACCGACCACTACGCCGAAAACCACGGCTTCAGAGTTCCCATCCCGCTCCACGGCCAGAGCCGCTGCGACGGACTCACCGCCGTCGGACGCGTCAAGAGTGCACTCGAACTGCTGCGCCAGCGCGACGATTTCGCCCCGGGCAGCGTCCGCAACGCGCTGACTGGCCTCGGCTACTCCGCCGGGAAGGTGCAGGCGTACCAGGACGGGTCCGCCGGGGTCGGCTTCCTCATCGACATAGGCGTCTCTCCCTGGTGTGTGGAGGGCACGATGAACAGTGACTCCACCAAGGCGGATGCCTTCGGCGGCTACCCCGACGGCACCGGCTGCGAGCCCCCGAGCGGCGGCCACTGACCACACGTTTACCCAGGTAGATGCAGTGAGCTGTGAGGTTGTGAGGCGGAGTTCGCGCGCCGTCCTTCCGTACGCCCTGGTGCGGCCCGCCGGTGCGCAGGGCGATGGAGGCGTGGGCGAGCAGAACCAGGACCATGAGCACCCGGACAGCAGTTCCCGCAGCAGCTCCACCCGGGCTTCGACGTGGACGACCTCGACGGGGAGGAGAAGCGAGCGCTCACCGCTGCCAGTGCGTCACGGACATAGGTGCGGTGGCGAGGGAGCTCAACTCTGCCTTCGGACACGGATGTTGGGCTCCCTCGTCGCATGCGCGCAGCCGGTCCCCGGGGGTCGATCACCGGGCGGGGTCTACGGCCTCACTGAAGGTCAGCCGATGCCGGAGACCTGCAAGCGGTGGTCCAGTTGTTTTTGATGGTGCTGCGGGCGACCAGCCCCTCGACGGCACCCAAGGTGTCCCGGTCGTCCCGGCTCAGCGCAAGGCCCGCCGCGCGTACGAGAACCGCGTCAGCGCCCTCATCGAGTGATCGCCGCCGTTCGCGGCTGGTGACAGCGTTCTTACTGGCACCCCAAGCAGCGCAACACCGTCGAGTGGTGCATCGACCGTCTCAAGCAGTGGCGAGGCATCACCACCCGCTACGAGAAGACAGCCATGATCTACCTGGCCGGACTCCACATCGCAGGCATCTTTCTCCGGTCCGCCCGATGATCCAAACGAAACTGTCTAGCCTGTTGCCGGGCGTTTGGCGGATACGTCGCGGGCGTAGATGATGGCCGCGCAGGCGAGGATCCACACGGCGAGTACCGCTACGCCTCTGGTCAGACCCTCGTCGTGAAAGTACACGGCGCCCTGGATCGCCCGCACTCCGACGCCGACCGGCAGGATCTCGGACAGCGGGCGCAGCCACCCCGGCAGGTATTGCACGGGCATGATGCCGCCGCTGGTGCTGTTGCCAAGGGTCAGCAGGACGACCGAGGCCAGGCTGAGGCCTGCTGATTTGACCAGGCGCAGGAAGGCCATCGTCGCCAGGCTTGCGGCCGCCGCCATCATCGCGGTGACCCCGGCGATGTTGAGGAAGGGGCCGTGCAGCGCTGCAAACCCGGTGTCGCCGCAGAGCAGGGCGATGATGGCTCCGCCCAGTACGCCGAAGGCTGCCACGCTCAGCATGCGCCGGCGGAAGGACAGCCGAGGAGCGATCTGATAGGTCGTCATGCCGAACAGGTAGCCCGCCAGGACCAGACCGAAGGCGGCGTAGAAGACGGACATGCCGCGCGTGTCGCCGCTGGACGCCGGTACGACGTCCTCCTGCGCCATGGGGTGCCCGCTGGTTTTGGCGACGGCATCGAACGCACCGGTCACCGTCCCGGTGACGGCAGGGCCGTTGGCGCCCGCATACAGCAGGCGCGGGTTTCGCCCAGCGCTCCCCGGGCCATCGGGGGATATGTATGCCGCGTACACCGTGCGGTGCTCGATCGCCTGCCGGGCTTGCGCCTCACTCGGGTACCTCGTGACGCTGAATTCGCCGGGCAGTACGGCGCCGAGCCCTGCCGTGACCTGCAGAACCTGCTGGGCATGTCCGACGGCGGCGATGGGCAGGCGGTGGGGCCTGGGGGCGTGGAAGGCGGCGAGGTAGACGGTGACGAAGATCGTGCCGATGGTCAGGGCGATGGCTACGGGTAGCAGGACGGCCTTGACTCCGGTGGCACCAGGCTGCCGGGGCGCGCTGTCCACCGCGTGAGCTGGGCGGCGACGGGCTGCCGTGCGGACTTCCGGAGGGGCTTTTCGGACGCGGGGGGTGGGATCACCTGCCACGGCGGACGCCTTTGGCGTATGTACGGTCACTGCCCGTCGCATGCAGCTCGTTGCACAGGGCGCTCCCGGCCGGGCGGTTCGCGCATCCGGTTCTCCTGCGCTGTTCAGCCATGGTGGACTTCCCTGCCGCGTGGGGGTGTTGCACGATCTGGCCATCCTTACCCAAGATTCATTACGAACAGATACTGTAATGCATCTAGGGGGCGGGACTCCGGGCGGGTGGCCGGGTCAGCGCAGGGTGCGGGAAATCCCGAGCGCGGCGGTCCGCACGGCGGGGGCGATCTGGGCGGGCCGGAAGCGGGTCTTGGGCAGTGCCACGGAGACGGCTGCGACTGCCAGTCGTCCGGCGAGTACGGGAGCCGCGATGGAGCTGACGCCGGGTGTTGCCTCCTCTTGGTCGTAGGCGAGTCCGGCCACCTGGGCCTGTTCGATGGCAGTGCGCAGGCGGTCCGGATCGGTGATCGAATGGGGTGTCAGGCGGGGCAGCGGCCCGGCCAGCAGCTCTTCGAGCAGTTCCGCGCCGGAGAAGGCCAGCAGGGCTTTGCCGGAACCGGTGCAGGTGAGGGGCAGGCTGCCGCCGAGGCGGGAGGCCACGGGGAGGGTGTCGTGTCCGTGGATCCGCTCCACGTACACGACGTCGTTGCCCTCGCGGACCACCAGGTGCACCGTCTCGTGGGTGGCCTCGAAGAGGTCCTGGAGGAATGGCAGGGCCGCCTCGCGGAGGTCGCGGCTGCGGGGCACCAGGGAGCCGAGTTCGAACAGCTTGCCGCCGAGTCGGTAGGTGTCGCCGTCGCGCTGCAGCAGACCGAGGCGGACCAGGTCGGCAGTGAGCCGGTGCGCCGTGGTCTTCGTCAGGCCTGTCCGCTCCGCGAGTTCCGTAAGACGGAACGGACCGCCAGTGGGCCGGAAACTCTCCAGGATCTTTGTGGCCTTGTCCAGCATGTTGCCATTCATTGCGTTCCGTGTCACGGAACGAAGTTTGCCGTGCCGATCGGTCCGCGTCTATACCGGACATCCGGTCCACCGTTCGGAGCCACGAAACGATGGACGACGCAAGGAGGAAAGATCATGAACGTGCTGACGCGGCGTGTTGTCATGGCGGTCGCTTCTGTCGCACTCACCGGAGCCGCCCTGCTGGGTGCAGGGGGCTCGGCAACAGCTGCCGCCCATCCGTCCGGGCGGACGCCTGCCCGGACGGCCGTGACTGTGGTCGCCGAACCGGCCGACTCCGGCCATGGATCTCATGGCGGCGGTGGCCGCGAACACTGGTCCGGGTCCGACGGCCGCGGCCACACTGGGTTGCGCCACGGGTCCTGTTCCGATGGCGGCGGCCTCGGTGGGTGGTGTCACGGATACGGCCACCGCGACACCGGTCGGTGCGTGAACGCGGATACCTGGGTCTTCGACCAGTTGGCGGACATGAACTCCGTGGACAAGCTGTCCCACGGCGACGGCGACGGCGGCAGCTGGCGCTGACCGCGGCCGCCGGGGGCGGCCGTTGGTTCCAGCCCGGTCACTGCCCAGGGCATGAGGCGGCGTCGCGTGCGGTACTGGAGCGTGGCGCCGCTTTGGGTTTTGCGGACCGCGAGCGGCGTGTGACGGGCGGGGCCGCTTCCCGGAGTTCGGGAACGGCGGTGTGCACGACGTGTGAGCAGTCGCGGCGCCGCCCGGCGGCGGGGAGCACCGCCGCCGGGGGCCGCCGGCCACGGATGAGCCGCCGGTCATGGATGACCGGGACCGGGCAGAGGCCCGGCGGCCGGCATCGCTGCCCGTCAGTACGCGGGTGAGCACTGGGTCAGTGGCTGCGGATCCGTCGGCTGCACGCGATCGCCCCTCGGCACAGCCGGTCACCGCCGAAAGGAGCTCCTTGCGGGCGCGTGAGCGTGCTGCGCCCGGGGGCGCCGAACGGGCGGATGCCCAGTCGTACTTCCAAAAGGCCATCGGGCACCGGCGGTGAAGGCGTGCTGCCTGTGTTCCAACGGCCTGGCCGGCGACGTCGCCGGCCAGGTGGCTCCGCGCCTCGAGCCGAGGTGATCTACGGCTTCGTGATGACGACAGGAGGCACGGTTGCATGCCGTGGCTCGGCCCGTCGGTTCATGCCGTCGCCGGCGAATCCGGTTGCCCGGCAGGCGCGTGGGAGGCGGTGCGGGCCGGGCGGGGCCGGGCGGACGGTGCAGCGTGGGTCGAGATCGTCGGCCACAGGGTGTCGACGACGCGGTCGGCCAGGTCCGTGCTCGCCTGGCCGGTGCGCAGGTAGTCGGCGAAGTAGCTTCCGAAGCACAGGGTCACGATGGTGTCCAGGTCGACGTCCGCACGGACGTCGCCGCGCTGCTGGAGCCGCAGCAGGGTCTCCATCAGCTCATCGCAGCGCGGCTGTACCCCGTGCTTGCGCAACTGTTCCAGGAGGCCGGGGGCTCTCTCGGCCTCGGCCATGAAGTTCCCGTGCAGCGTCATCGCGGCGGGGTTGTGGTAGCAGGGATCCAGGCGGCGTACGGCTTCCCTCATGGCGTCGATCGCGGGCAGCTGGTCCAGGTCCACGGCTGGATATGCCGCGCGCTGTGCGGCGAATCCGTAGGCGAGGGCGTCGATGACGAGGTCGTACTTGTTGGCCCACCGGCGGTAGAGCGTGGGCCGGGTCACACCGGCCTCGGCGACGATGTCCCCGATGGTCATCTGCGTGTACCCGTCGGCGGCAAGGAGCTTGCGCGTCGCCTGGATGATCGCTTCCTCGATCGCGGGATCGCGCGGTCGGCCGCCGCCGCGGGACGCTGCCCCGTCGGTCGCCTCGTTGTCGGATGCTGTGGGGCGCCTGGTGCCGGTGGCGCGGTCGTCACTGCTCATCGTGATCCTCCCTCTCGCCCAAGAGTATCTCTTTGAGTTACAGATATTAACTGCAATGAAATGTTGATTTCCGGGCGAGGGAGGCGGGAAGGACTGCCATGGACCACAGGCGAGAACTCATCGGGCGGGGCATCCCGCTTTTCCGGGAGCTCAAGAACCGCACCGCAGGCAAGGAAGGAACGAGGCTCCTGCTCCACGACACCTGCGAAGCGGTGTCCGAGCCGCTGTTGCACCAGCTGCGCGCGGCCCTGATCGGGAGGTGCCGGCCTGGCCCGGGACCGGCCCACAGCGTAGCGGTGACAGCGGCGGCGTGACAGGGACCTCACGCCCGGGGGAGGCGGAGTTGTCGGGGTGAGAACGCACGGGGGAGTCGTAGCTGACGACGTGGCGGCTCTTGCCCCCTTTCCCCGGCGCGCTGGCAGATGAGCAGCCGCACGGTTGTCGGCGGGCGCGATGCCGCCCCTTTGCGTACTGAGCCAATTCCGCTGCGGGAGCCCTTGACGGGCCGACGCGCACAGCTGGAAGGGTCTGGTCTGTCTGGGATCAGGGCCGGCTCAGGGCCTGGTCGAGATTGAAGGCCGCGCTGATCAGTGCCAGGTGGGTGAAGGCCTGGGGAAAATTGCCCAGCTGTTCGCCGGTGAGTCCGATCTGCTCCGAGTACAGGCCGAGATGGTTGGCGTAGGTGAGCATCTTCTCGAAGGCGAAGCGTGCCTCGTTGAGCCGCCTGGCACGGGTGAGTGCCTCGACGTACCAGAACGAGCAGAGGGAGAAGGTGCCCTCGTGACCGCGCAGCCCGTCGGGGCTGGCGCTCGGGTCGTAGCGGTAGACCAGGGAGTCAGCGACAAGATCGGCGGTGATGGCGCCGAGTGTCGAGAGCCATCTGCGGTCCGTGGGTCCCACGAACCGCACCAGGGGCATGAGCAGCAGCGAGGCGTCCAGGATGTCGGCGCCCTGCTGCTGGACAAACGTGCCGCGCTCGCCTGACCACCCCTGCTCGACAAGCCAGCGGAAGATGTGGTCCCGCTCGGCGGACCAACGGGCGATGTCGGCCGGCAGCCCACGCTGGCGTGAGATCCGGATGGCACGCTCGACGGCAACCCAGCACATGAGCTTGGAGTAGGTGAAGTGCCGCCTGCCGCCGCGGGTCTCCCAGATGCCTTCGTCCGGCTGGTCCCAGTTGCGGCAGACCCACTCGACGATCCTGCAGACCCCGTTCCACAGGTCCATCGAGATCGGCTCGCCGTATTTGTTGCAGAGGTAGACCGAGTCGATGAGCTCGCCGAAGATGTCGAGCTGGAGCTGATCGGCCGCGTTGTTGCCCACGCGCACCGGTGTGGAGCCGCGGTATCCCTCCAGGTGCGTCAGCTCCTGCTCGGGAAGGTCACCGCTCCCGTCGACGCGGTACATGATCTGCAACGGCGCGGCAGAGTCCCCGGCGCACTCCGCGAAGCGGTCATGGACCCAGTCGTCGAAGGCGGCAGCCTCCTCGGTGAAACCCAGCCGCAGCAGCGCATACACGGAGAAAGCCGCGTCACGGATCCACACATAGCGGTATCCCAGTTCCGCTCGCCGCCGACCAGCTCGGGAAGGCTCGTCGTGGGCGCGGCGATCAGCGCACCGGTGGGCGCGTAGGTGAGCAGTTTCAACGTCAGCGCCGAGCGGTGCACCATCTCCCGCCAGCGCCCGGTGTATCTGCTCCTGGCCAGCCAGGCCCGCCAGAACGCGACCGTGGACTCGAAGAGCTGTTCCCCGTCCTGGTCGCGCTCCGGAAGCCCACTGGTGTACAGGTCCAGGATGAAGGTCGCCGTCTGCCCCTGCCGCAATACGAAGTCGGCTCGGACATCGCGACCGTCGTCCCTCAGCGGCACGGTGGCCTGCAGGGACAGCGCCAGCGAGGGGGACTCGAAGGCCACGAACCCGGCTTCGTGCCGCACGACATGTTCCTGCCGTCCGTAGTCGAACCGAGGCGCTGCACACGCGCTGAAGGGAATCATCCCGCGAGCGCAGACCACGCGGCGCACCAGCCGATGGCCACCGGCCTCGCGCGGTGGTTGTCGCACCGGCATGAAGTCCTGTACCTCGCCCACGCCCTCCGGGGTCAGAAACCGGGTGATCAGGATGGTGGTGTCGGGAAAGTGCAACTGTCGGGTGGAGGAGTCCACGGCCGGCAGCAGGGTGAATGCGCCGCCGCGTTCCTGGTCGAGGAGACTTGCGAAGACACTGGGCGAGTCGAACCGTGGACAGCAGTACCAGTCGATCGTGCCGTCGCCGCCCACCAGAGCTGCCGTGTGCAGGTCGCCGATGAGACCGTGGTCCCCGATACGGAGGTATCCGCCTGGGCGAGGGTTAGCTACGGCACCGAAGTGTTGTTCGCAGGCTGTCACCACGACGCCTCCTCATACCTGCGCCTGGTCAGCAGTACGCGGTGTGACGGGCGGAGCGACCACCCAGAGTGAGGGGCCAGCTGTGATGCGAGTCTAGGAGCATTTCTCCCGTGATGCCTCTGGGAGGAACTCGGCGGTCACCGCCACCGCACACCGCGAAGGACGGCGCACGCCACCGCCATTAGACTCGGCCGCACTGCGGCCGGCACCGCCCCGTGCGATGAGCCGACGCGATGGGCGCTGCCTGCGCTGTGCTGATTTCGTACGGCCTGGACAACCGGCCACCCGAACGATGGCGGCGCCGCGATTGGCGCCGGCCAGCAGCGCAGAGCGATGAGCGCCTGAGCGGTTCCCGCCGGACCGTGGCGTGACTTCGACCCTGCCCCTGCGCTTCGGACTCGGTCCACACGGGTGTCGATGCGCAACGGATGACCGGCACAGACCCCCCGCTCGAGGTCCGGACATGATGAACGTGCCACATGGCACAACCACCGATGCAACGGGACGACTGCCAGGACCCCAGAGGCCGCCCGGCGGCGGACTGCGCGATGCCTTCCGCTTCTCCGACAGCCCAGGCAGATATGCGGCCGCCGCGCGCGCGGCGGTGAGCATGGGCGTGCCCCTGGCCGCGGGCGCTGCCGCAGGGCACCTGTCCTGGGGTGTCACTGCCACCATGGGTGCCTTCACCGGCCTCTATGCCACGAGCGAGCCGTACGGCCGGCGGGCGGCGATACTCGCCGCGGCCGGGGCGGGGTTCGTGCTGTGCCTGATCGCAGGGACCCTGGCGGCCGGCCGGCCATGGCCGGCGACGCTGGTGATCGGCGTCGTGGGAGCAGTGGCCACCTATGTCTGCGACGCACTGCGCATCGGACCGCCGGGCGGGTATCTGTTCGCCCTCGTGTGCGGCACAGCCACCGGCATGCCCGCAGACCTTGCGGCAATCCCGCAGCGCGCCGTACTCGCGCTGTCAGGAGCCGCCTGCGCCTGGCTGGTGGGGATGTCCGGCGCACTGGTGAACCGTCACGGGCCCGAGACCACAGCCGTCGCCCAGGGCTACAGCCGCCTCGCGGCATACCTCTCCGCGGTGGGTGGGCCCCGCCAGGACACCGTCCAGCACGAGACTGCCCTCGCACTGCGCGGCGCCTGGTACGCGGCCGTCTCGGCCATGCCCCGGCGGATGCGAAGCGCCGGGACTGAGACCCGTCTACGACTGCACGCGGGCCAGGCCCACCAGCTGTTCTCCGCAGCGATCCACGCCGCCGCAGAATCCAGCGAGCCGATCTCCCACGATCTCATCGACGCTGTTGAATGGATCGGCCGGTCCCTGTCCGGCCCGGACAAAGCCGTACAGCCTTTGCCCCGGCTCTCGTTCCCGAAAGGGGAGCCCCCGGCCCGGCGCGCACTGCGGACCGAGATCAACGAGGCATTGCGCAGTACGGCTGAGGGCCTGCCGTTCCACGTCGAGGATGAACCGCTCGAACCGTCGACCGCGGCCAGGCTGCTGGCCTGCGCCAGGACACGGCACTCGCTTGTACTTCCCGCCGCGTTGCGTGTCGGAGCCGGTGCGGTCATGGCGGGCGCGCTCGCCCACGTGTGTGGACTACCGCAGTCATTTTGGGCGGCCGCGGCCGCGATCGTGGCACTGCAAGGCACGAACGTCACCACCATCGTGGGGCGGAGCCTGCAGCGTGGTGCGGGAACAGCGGTCGGCGTCCTCGCCGCCAGCGGGATCCTCGCCCTGCATCCGGACCCGCCGTCGCTGGTGGCGGCGGTGATGCTCCTGCAGTTCGCCGCCGAGACCGTCATAGCGCGTAGTTATGCGCTCGGAGCAGCATTCATCACCCCGCTGTCCTTGCTCCTGGCCGAGGCAGCACACCCCTCGCTGACTCCGGGGCACCTGGCCGGCGCGCGTCTGCTGGACACGGCACTCGGCTGCCTCGTCGCCGTCCTCACTGCTCTTACATGGGGACGGCGTGCATCGACCGTGCGGCTCCCGGCCACCTTGGGGGGCGTGATCCGTGCAGAAGGCCGGGCGTGGCAGCTGATCCTGGCCGATTCCGGCGAAGCCGAGGACGACGGTGCTCGTCGCGCCCGGCACCGGCTCCGCACGGAGCTGATCAACCTGCGGGCCGTCGCCGACAGCGCTGCCGGCGAGCCTGTGGCCCGCCGTGAGCTGGAACGACTGTGGCCGGCTGTCGCCGCCACCCAGCGGCTCGGCTACCTGGCCGTCGCCGCGTCCCGCTCCCCCCTTCCTCGCGAGGCTCAGCTCAACCACATGGAACGTGCGCAGGTCGGTGCCGCGTTCCAAACCCTCGCTGCTACGGCCGAGACGGGCAGCGGACCACCCGCACTGCGTCTTCCCAGCGTTGGCGCACTGCCCCGCCTGCGTGGCGAACTGCTGGGCTTGTACGACAGCCTCGGCGTCGCTCGTGAAACCGGTGACAGTCGGCGGCGCGACAGGAACGTCCCCTCGTGGAAACGGCTGTGCAAGGGCGGGACCCGCGCCCGTGGCGATGAGTGAACCCGAAGCGGACCCGCGGGCCGGCCTTCCCCGCTGAACCCGCAGAGGAGTTCACGTCGGTATCGGTGTCCGGCCTGACCCCGTACACGGCTGTGCCCGACGGTCGGACGAGCGCATGATCGCCCGGTTCGTGCGGTGGTGAACTCCTCACACGCGCGACGCGAGTTGACGCCGTTGAGGCTGCTCACGAGGTCCGGCAGAGGCGGGCCCCGGGCAGGTACCGAACGAGCAAGTACCTTGGAATTCTTCCCCAGTGAACTCGATCAGGCCTGTCCCGCAGCGGGTACAGGCGTCCCGCACCTGATCACTTCGCAGCGGGTCACTTCCTCACGCCCTGCGACGGTTGCGCCATAGACGCGGGTGTCCCGTGCGCGTGGGTGACCGCCGGCGAGGCGTACGGGCAGGTCGGACATCTGCGGGTGTGGCTGGAGGAACGCCGAGTCGCGCACGTGCCGGCCACGAAGGCCGACGACAGGGTGATCACCGCACACGCGGACGAACGCGTGGACCAGCCGGCTGACGCGGTGCCCCGGCAGGCGTGGTCAAGGTGAGTGCGCCTGGTCAGGACACGACGATCTCCGCCCACCGTACTGTCGCGCCGTCGGGGCCGGTGAAAGCTCCGTGGCGGGATGCGAGCGCGGCGATCACCACAGTGCCGCGACCGTGTTCCTCCGCGGGACGGTCGGGGCAGGGCGAGGAACCCTCGGCCGGTCCGCCGTCGGCGACCTCCACCCGTATGCTCGACTGCCCGCAGCGGGAGAGCATCTTCCAGGAGATGCGCACATCGGGGTGTGCGTGGCAGATGGCGTTGGTGACCAGCTCGGAGACGACCACCGCTGCGCGGGCGATGTAGTCCCCGCTTACACCCCAGTGGTGAAGCAGCGAAAATGTCAGCCGTCGGGCTCTGGACGCCGCGGAGACGGAGTGCGGCAGCGGGCAGGTGAACGCTCGGACGACCGGACCCCTGCTGCCGAGGCGTCTGAGGCCGGGGCGGCGTCCGGAGGGTCCGGGCCCGCCCTCGCCCAGGACCGGCAGCTGCGATGTACGGGCTCGACGCACGTTCTTCCCGCCGGTCACAGCGTCACCACTCGCCGGCCGCAGGGCCTTCGCCAGCGGGAACGGCGCAGATACCACCTGGGACTGGCACACCGGCCCCGGGTCCTGCGGGTGGCGGGCCACGGCGGGTTCGGGGTGTTCTTGCACGGTCATGATGTGTCCGCCTTTGTCCTTGTCGGCGTGTACGCGCGCGAGTTGGTCCGCTGTTCGCAGCAGAACCCGTGCAGCGTGGCCGTCCCAGGTGGTTCGAAAGCCGCGTTGCCGTGTGGTCGGTGTGGTCGGGCATGCCGGTGACAGCGTGGGTGCAGCAGTGGCACGTTGTGCGCCTGCTGGCCGGACAGCGGCCCGTACCCGTGACAGGGCATTCGTCTTGTGCCTCGCCGGGCTGGTGGGCTGCGATGTGCCCGATCCGGTGGAGGACGCCGCCGTGCGCTCGCCGCTCGGTGCCGGATCCGTCACGTCGACGTCGGCTGTGAGCAAGCGGGCCATGTGCCCTGGCGATCGGGGCCGTTCGGGAGTCCACGACGGCCGGTCATCGTGCGAAGAGCCCAGGAGAGCGACACCTCGCTGCCGGGGACTGGGTGATGCCGCCCCGGCAGGGAGTGTCCCGGCCGTTCGGCTGGCCGCTTATGCGCCGGACGGCGAGGTGAGGAAGGCGACAGTGAACTGTTGTGTCATGGCCGCCCGGTCGAGGGCGCCAGGGGGAGGAGCAGTGCGGTCGCCTGCGGCGTGCGGCGGGAATGCTCCGCCACCTGCGGGGCGGGGGCGAGTGGCGATCGTCGGCACCGCGGCGACCGTGGTGGTGAAGCACAGGAGGAGGGAGGCGGCCGCCAGGGTCGCCTTGCGGTAGATCGTGTGTTGCATGACAGTCCCTTCGATTACTGCTCGATCCTGTGCCGAACTGTTCGACACGGGTCCGGGGATGCCGCCGGCCTGCCTCTGTGGCGCCGGCGGACTGTGTCGGGCGATGAGTGACGGCCCGCCTGCGGGTCGCCGTTTTCTGCGGGAGCGGTCAGCAGTGCCCCGCGCCCGGCCGCTCCCGCCGTGGCTGGCCGCCGCAGCGGCGCTGCCCACGGCCCTGGCCGGTGCCGTTGAGCCAGGCCCCAAGGCCTTCGCCCGCAGCGTTGCCCGTGACCTCGTGTGGGAAGGGGGTGCTGTGCTTGATGAGTTCTTTCCGGTGATTCATCGGTGTCCTTGTCTGCAGTTCCACGGCCCGGGATCCTCCGGCGGGACCGAGATTGCTGTGTCGCTGTCCCCGGGCCCAGCCTCCCATCGAGTTCTGTTACAGTCAATATCTGTAACTAAACATTGTTGTTCTGGGGCGAAGGAGGGCCACGGATGACAGGCGAGGACCGCGCCACGGACGCCATCGGCAATACGGACGCCGTCGGCAATATGGAACCCCGGGCCGGGGGGCGCCCGCGTGATCCGGGCATCGAGGCAGCGATCATCCGGGCGACACATCAGCGCCTGGCCGTTGACGGCTACTCGCGGATGACGATCGCTGACATCGTCGCCGAGGCCGGCGTCACCCGCCCCACGCTCTACCGCCGGTGGGCCAACAAGTACGAGCTGGTCATCGACGCCCTCGGGTACGGCTGCAGTGCGCAGCGCGCGACCTATCCCCATGCGGACATGGACCGGATGCCCGCGATCGACGTCATGAAAGAGGCGGTGCGGCGCCTGGACCCCTGCTGCTGCAACGAAGGCGCGATGACGCTGCACGCGAATTTCATGGCCGAGGCCGAGCGGGCCCCAGGACTGCTGAAGCAGTTGCGCGAGCATGGCGTGCGACCGCGGTGCGATGAGCTCATGGATGCCCTGCGGCGGCTTCAGCAGCGGGGGGAGGTCCGCGCGGACGTCGACCTGGACACCGTTGTCACCCTGTGCTTCGGAAGCTACTTCGCGCGCTACCTGCGCACCGGCGAGGCGGGCGCCGACCTGCCCGGTGACGTCGTGGACATCATCTGGCCCGTGATCTCGGCTCGGCGTGCGGCTTCCGGCTGAGAGGTGTCCTGTGCGGTGGGTGTGCCCGTGGCGGCGCAGGACTGTGGCGGATCCGGAGTGACGGCAAGCCGTGAGGGTACGCCCGTGGCGGGGTGACGGGCGCCGGCGGCCGGACGGCTACGGGTTGGTCCGCTCGATCACCCGCCGGTCAGCGTTTGCGCAAGTGGGGATCGGTTTTTCGGCTGCCGCCGGCATCCCCGCCAGGTCGCTTCCCCAGGCATTTAAGTTACACAGCTTGACTGTAACTATTCTTCGTGGTGGCATGTGCGGTGTCAATGACCCTGAAAGTGCGGGAAGTGCCTGAGTGGCAGCCGTGAGGGGCAACCTCCCGCACGGCCCTGGCTCGGCGGGACACGCCACGGTGCGGGAGCAGGGAAGCGGCCGACATGAATTTCGTGCAACACGCAATCTTTTGGGTCTGGAGGAAGATCGCCGACCCGGCGCTGCGGCTGCGGCCGGCTCTCCGGCCCCCGAGGCGCGGAGAGGTTGTCACCGTGCTGGTCAGGGCAGCCAAGTGCCTCATCGCGGCATTCCTGTCCTGGGAGATCGCCTCGTGGTGGCTCCCAGGGCAGCAGCCGTACCTCGCCGTGGCGACCTCGCTGCTCATGGTCAACGCCGCCACCGTCTACAGCTCGGTGACGGAGGCCGCGCGCAGTGTGGCCACCCGTACCGCAGGACTGTCGCTCGCCGGCGCCACCGTGTGGCTCTTCAGCTCCACTGCGGGAAACATCGTGGCGATCCTCGCGATTGCGCTGGTCGCTGCGGGCCGCCAGAACTCCGACAAGCGCCTGCAGGTTGCGTCCACGGCGGTGCTCACCCTGACCGCGGCCACCGCTGCCTCGGTCGGCCATGTGGTCGGACTCGCCGTGATCACGCTGGCCGGAGCGGTGGTAGGCATCGCGGTCAACGCACTCATTCTCCCCCCGCTCCATCTCGGCGCCTCGCAGGCCTCGGTGCGCAATCTCGCCTCCGCCATGGGCTCTCTCCTGGATGACATGGGCCACGGGCTGAGGGAGAGGCGGCACCCGCGCCAGGCTCACGTATGGCTGGAGAAGGGTCGCCACCTGGAGGAACTGGTCGTGCAGGCGCAGGAGAAGGTGCTGCGCGGACAGGAGAGCATGCGATGGAACACCCGCTCAGCCGCGCACGTCGAACACTCGAACCACTGCGAGGCGCTCCGTGTCCTGCACCGCGTCTCCTTCGCTGTGCGTGGCATCGCCAGGACCCTCGCCGACAATGTCGATGACCGGCACGCCGACCACCACCTCGGCCAGCTCTTTCTGGACCGGTACGCCTCCATGCTCAAGATGGCGGGACGGGCTGTCGAAGCCTTCGTCCAGCCGGCCGCCGCCCGCCCCGGCGCACACGGAGCGCGTGAAGGGCTGCGGGCAGCCCTTGATGAGGCTCTGATCTGGCACGAGACGATGACCGACCTGATCGAGCAGGGCAGGCTGGTCAAACCTGGAGCCTGGCACATCTACGGGGCACTGATGACCGACGTTGAACGCCTGCTTGCCGACCTGGACCGCTCGGACCGGCGCATCACCGTCCGCTGTGCCGAAGACACTTCCCCCGGCTCCGTCAACGGCTCCGTCCAGCGATGGACCGCCCAGGCAGCGCCGGCTTGCCCGCTGTCCCGGCGTTCTGCCGAGGAATCACCCGGATGGCAGCGAGGGCTGTCTGCGCCCTGGTAGGCCGACCGGGGCCCCTGGTGACCGAGTCCGCCTCTGCAGACTCCTGCCCTCGCGGGCGCGGACGGCGATGTCTCAGGAACCGGGCTCGGCCGTCTCCCCGGCAGGCCGGACCCCGTCACTGAGGACCAGGCCCACAGCTGCTGCAGCGCCACGACCTTCTGAGAAGTCCCCGTTTGCGGGGTGGGGGAGTCACCTGCGGGGTCGCGCGATGCACAGGGACAGTGACTGCCCGTCACCGCCCGCGGTCCACTCCTACGGCAGCGCTGAACGGCACACCGTCAACGCGCCTGGAAACCAGGACCGGTCTGCCGCGGACCCTGGGCAGAGCGGGCGGCGAGCCACCCGCCGCCCGACATGTCCGCGGTTCTCCTTGAGAGCGGTTCATCGAAAGTGGTTCGTCTATCGAGGACAAGGCGTGGTGAGCGGCAGCGGGAGACGCAGGGGAACATCGTTGTCCCCGCGGCACGCTCGGCCCGAGTGAGCACGGAGCCGCGATGCTCCACTTCGCCCTCGATCACGGTCGTCTCGCACGAGCCGCCGACGCCCTCCAGACAGGAACTGGGGATGGACACGCCTCCCTCCTCCAAGGCGGAGAGCACACTGCGGTCCGCCGGGACACGCAGCGTGAACCCTGACCTCATCAGCACGACATCGAAGGCGCCGGGCCCGGTCGCCGCGGGCTGTACCGGGGGGCTGAACCGCTCCAAGTGCAGTGCGGGAACCCGCTCCTCCATGGCGGCCAGCAGTGACTCGGGTCCGCAGCAGTAGACCGCCAGCCCGCCGGTCCCCGGTGCCTGCCCCGTCCGGAGGGTTTCGTCGGCCTCAGGGTTTTGCGCGCCTCGGCCAGCGCGGCGTCGAGGCCGAGGAGACCGTACTGGTCCTGCGGCCGCACGATGACATGTGCGCCGTACCTTTCGAGTTCCGTCAGGAAGGCCATCGATGCCCGGCTGCGCCCGCCGTACAGCAGACGCCGCGGCGCGCCGGCCGCGGCGACGGCGCGGACCATGGGCAGCAGCGGCGTGATGCCGATGCCACCGGCCACGAACAGGTAGCTCCCGGCCTGGACCAGCGGGAAGTTGTTGCGCGGGCCGCCGCAACGGACGAGGGAGCCAGGGCGCAGCGAGTCGTGCACCCATGCGGATCCGCCGCGGCTCGGATCTGCCCGGAGTACGGCGACTCGCCACTGGAAGCGGTCGGCGGTGTCACCGCAGAGCGAGTACTGCCGGGCGGGAGCGTCACCGAGGACCAGGTCGACGTGTGAACCGGGCGTCCAGCGGGGCAGCGCCGAACCGTCGGGCGCGGCCAGGGTGACAGACAGGACGCCATCGGCCTCCCAGGTCAACGACCGCACGAGCAGGGCCGTCATCCGGGCATCAAGGCGGCCGCGTCCAGATGGAGCAGCGCCTTGTCCTCGGCGAACGCCACACCGACCGGGTTCTCACCGGCTGCCACGGCGTCGATCTGACGCTTGAGGAACCTGCGCGGCATGACGAAGCCGCGGTCGGTGGTGACCAGGTGCTCGGCGCAGTGGCTGGTGATGTCGCCCTGACTCTTCTGCGCCTCGTAGTCCCCGGGCATGCGCTGGTGCTCCTCCTTGCTCAGCTCGGCCCCGAGACGTCCCTCGAAGCGGGTGCGGATGTTCGCGATCGCCTCGAGGTTCCTGGTGCGGAACACCGAGTAGACACGAAACGAGGTGTCATCGATCGGCACGACCCAGCCGATGGAGTCGGCCCGGCCGAGCACTTCGAGCAAGGGGTTGGGCACGACCCGCAGGTTCGGGAAAGCAACCCGCGGGCAGGGGGCCGTCGTCCAGCCGGTGCCGGACCGGGCGCTGAACCTGTCAGAGGGCTGGGCACTGCTTCGGGTCACGGCGAGACCTCTTCCAGCGCAACGTTGCGGGTGCGCGGGGCGAACTGGAGGATGACCCCGGCCACCACCTGGAATGCGGCGATCAGCAGGAACGCGCTCAGCGGAGACAGACTGCCCAGTCGCGGGGCGACGACCAGAATCGCGAAGGCTCCGCCGATGTGCCCGACGCCGTCGACGAGGGCGAAGCCGGTGCCGCGAGCCCGCGTGGGAAAGGCCTCCGCGGTCAGCGCGTACGTGGGCCCGATCCACACATCGAATCCGAAGAAGATGATCACGGAGCCGAGGAACGCGATGTAGAGGTTCTGGCCGCCCTCGGCGGTGACCACGCAGCCGACGATCGTGACGAGCGCCCCCAACGGCAGCCAGTAGCGCCTGTCGATGCGCTCGGCGAACACCGCGCAGAACGCCGCGGCGCCGACGATACCGAGCACCCCGACACACGCAATCAGCCCCGCTTGCGGCGGCGTGTAGACGGCATGTCCGTCGTGCGTGAGTCCCGCCAGAACGACGGTGTACCCGGAGCTGAACCCGTACACCGTGGCGTAGGCGAGCATCCACATGGTGAGCAGCAGTGCTATCCGCTTCAGATAAACGGGGCTGGTCAGCAGCTCGACGAGGGGCATCTTGGCCGTCGAACGTGCCGGCACGGCGATGTCGGCCGGGACGGGTGCAAGCGGCTTTTTCGATGCAGCGCGTCTTTCCATCTCGGCCACGATCTCCTCAGCCTCCTCGGTCCTCCCGCGGATGAGCAACCAGCGTGGCGATTCAGGAAGCTCAAACCGGAGGATGAGGCCCACCGCGGCCAACAGGGCACCGACCGCGTACGCCCACCGCCAGCCGTCACCTTGCAGGTGTTCTCCCGCGATCGCGAACGGCAACCCCGAAGGCCAATCGGCAGCCGGGGTCGAGAGGATGAGGCCGGTCAGGCCGCCCAGGAATGCGCCGACGGCGGAGAAGGTGAATATCACGGATGCGTAGCGTGCTCGCGCATTCCGGGGTGCCACTTCGCCGATGTACGCGTTGACTATCGCCAGGTCCGCGCCGATGCCGACCCCGGTCAGGGTGCGCGCGATGACGAAGTTGGTGTAGTCGGGTGCCAGTGCGTTGTACAGCGAGCCCGCACCGGTGAGGAGGAGAGTCACCATCAGCATCCTCTTGCGGCCGATGCGATCGGCCATGGGGCTGAGCACGACCGTGCCGACCGCATAGCCGACGAGATTCAGAAGCACGACGAACTTCAGCGACTGTCCGGCATTTTCCGGAGTGCAGCCGTGCCGCAGCTGGATACAGCTCTGAATCCAGGTGACGTTGATGTCGAAGATGTCATAGAACGTGAAGAGGAAGCCGACACCGATGATGCCGATGAACAGATAGGAAAGACTCCATACGTCCAGTCTTTCCAGGCGTGCCGCGACATTGGCCGGCGATTGACTTTGCTCGCCGTCGGACGTACCGCGCTCAGCGCTGATTCCCATGAAGAGCCTCCATGAGCTCGTTCGTCATCCCTCTCGGGCTGCGAAGACAAGGGGTCCGGTTGCGGGGGGAGAGAGGTGCCTGGAGGTGCAGTAGCTGAGCGTTCGATTGTCGAACCATAGTTCGCTAGAACGGCAGCGGGCGAGACGCTAACACCGGCAGGGCGGGGCGACAAGGGCTTCCGGTGGCGTGGAGCGGGAGGTGTGCCGATGCCGCGTCGGCGCTCGGGGGCGGGCGCGGAGGCAGGGGCCGAGGGTGTTCAGTTACAGCTTGTATCGGTAACTGTGGACGATGCCGCGGAGTCGCAGGGGGACACCGGTGGACCGCATCATCCGTGCGACGGGCGCACGTGCTGCAGGGGCGTGGGCATCCCCCCGGCGGTGGGCGCCGCCACGGGCCATCTGCCGTGGGGGCTCACCGCTCGTGATGGGGGATGGCCCCCGTCGCCCGGGGATCGCCGGCGGCTCGTCATAGCCCGCCGTGCCCCCCGACATGGAACCTGGCATATCGTCAGATATGGACGGGGGGCGGGATGTGGCGGCGGCGCCTCACCGACGTGGCGGCGCGTTCCGCCGGGGGCGCAGGGCTCCTCAGATGAGCTGCGGGCGGAGCCGCTCCGCATGCTCCCGGAGCAGGTCGAGGACCGCTCCGGTCATGTCCTGCCGCGGTATCTGCTCCACGGGGCAGCCGACGTTCATTGCCGCGATCACCCGGCCGTCCCAGCGCCGCACCGGCACCGCGATCGAATGGAACCCTGCCTGGACCTCGTTGGCGACATAGCAGTAACCCTCGTCGCGAATCCTTTCGGCGGCGTCGAGGTCCAGCACCGGTTCGGCGGGCGAGGGTGCTTTGGCGGCGGAGGCGTTTTCGGGAATGTCCCGGTGTGCGAGGAGGACCCGGCCCAGGGCGGAGCGGTGCGCGGGGACCCGGAAGCCGAGGCCGCCTCCGGCGGCGATCAGCCCGTGCGGTACCGCACGGGCGATCATGGTGGCGTCCGTCCCGTCGAGGACGGCCACCGAGCAGGAGGCCCGCATCTGCTCGCAGATACGGTCACACACCGGCTGCACCACGGCACTGGCGATGTTCGAGGTCAGGTAGGCCCCCGCCAGGCGGAGCACGCTGGGGCTGAGCTGGTAGGACCGGCCTTCCGCTGTCAGGTAGCCGAGGTGCTCGAGGGTGAGCACGGCCCGCCGGACGGTCGCCCGGGAAAGCCCCACTTCGCGGGCGAGCTCGGCCTGCGTCAACCGCCGGCGCTCGCTGCCGAACGCTTCCAGGATGGCGAGCCCCCGGGCGAGAGCTTCCGAGAAGTCCGCGGCCCTGGCTCCGTCAGCCAGTTCGCGCCGGCGCCGAGCCTCGGCGTCCTGTTCTGTAAGTCGACCCATTGCAACATCACACCATGCCGTCGTAGCGTACTCGCCAACCCAGATTCTGAACGTTTGTGCGACAATCGAACGAGGTCTGATGCTAGCAGACGAGAACGAGAAGATGACCCGCACCGGCCCTGGCACCCCGGCCGGAGCCTGGATGCGGTCGCACTGGCAGCCGGCCGCTCTGACCGAAGAACTCCAGGGGCCCCGGCCGGTGGTGGCGGTAAGGCTCCTCGGAGAGGACCTGGTCCTCTTCCGGGACGACGGCGGATCACTCGGCCTGGTCGACCGCCGTTGCGCGCACCGCGGAGCCGACCTCTCGCTCGGCCGGCTCGAAGACGGCGGACTGCGCTGCTACTTCCACGGCTGGCTCTTCGACGGCACCGGCCGGTGCCGTCAGACGCCCGCGGAGCCGGCCGGCAGCACACTCGCCTCGCGCGTCACCCTGACCTCGTATCCGGTGCGTGAGTGCAACGGGATCGTGTGGGCGTACCTGGGGCAGGGCGAGCCGCCGAACCTGCCGGCGCTCGACTGTTTCCTCGCGCCGGACGAGTACACCTTCGCCTTCAAGGGGTACCTCGACTGCAACTGGCTGCAGGCGCTGGAGGTCGGCATCGATCCCGCGCACGCCTCCTATCTGCACCGCTTCGAGCAGGACGACGACACCGGCGACGCCTACGGAAAGCAGTTCCGCAACGTCTCGTTGGGCACCGACCTGCCCATGACCCGGATCCTCAGGGAGTACGGGCGGCCCGAGATACTCAACGCGCGCACCGAGTACGGCCAGCGGATCGTGGCGCTCAGGCGCATCGACGGCGAAGGCCGCGACGGCAGCGCGACGCATGTCCGGATCACGCACCAGGTGTTCCCGCACGGCATCACGATCCCCCTGAGCGCCACCATGTCGATCACTCAGTGGCATGTCCCCGTCGATGACACCTCGTGCTACTGGTACGCGATGTTCACCAGCCTCGATCAGCCGGTCGACCGGCCAACGATGCGCGAGCAGCGTCTTGAGGGCATCACGCTGCCTGACTACAAACCGGTCCGCAACCGCGCCAATCAATATCTGTTCGATCCCGAGGAACAGAAGACCTCGACCTACACGGGCCTGGGCCAGGACATCAACGTCCATGACCAGATGGCCGTCGAGGGTCAGGGACTGATCCACGACCGCACGCACGAACACCTGAGCCGGTCGGACAAAGCCATCGTGACCTATCGCCGGATGGTGCTCGCGGCCATCGACGCCGTGGCAGCGGGGGAGAGCCCCGAACTCCTGCTCAAGGACACCGCCGACGTCGAGAGCCGAGGCCCGATCCCGCTCGACGGCATCGGACCGACCGGGCAGTGGGAGTCCTTCTGGACCGATGCCATCGATGAGCTGCGCCGTGACAGCCCGTGGGCGCAGGACTCCGAAGCCGCGCGGGCCAGCGGCCCCGCGGGTGTGCGGGCATCTCCCCCCGAACCGGACGACGCGCTGCTGCCGCCCCTGGCGACGGACTGAGGCGCGCCATGGGATTCATAGAGCGGCACCAGCTGTATTCCGATGCCCAGGCGGCCGCCGCGCGGGAGATCCTTGCACGGGCCGACGGCGGCGAGGTCCAGGCCGTCCGTGTGGTCTTCGCCGACCAGCACGGTCTGCTGCGCGGGAAGACCGTCATGGCAGGCGAGTTGCACGCGGTACTCAAAGACGGCCTGACCGTCGTGTCGACGCTGCTGTCGAAGGACACCTCCGGTACGACCGTCTACTCGGCGTTCTCCGCCGACGCAGGACTCGGCATCGCCGAGATGGCCGGTGCCGGCGACATCGTGATGGTGCCCGACCCCCTCACCTTCCAAGTCCTGGAATGGGCCGGGAAGACCGGATGGCTCCTGTGTGACCTGCGCTTCACCAACGGCAGACCCGTTCCGCTGTGCAGCCGCGGCGTGATGCGACGGGCCGTCGAGCGCGCCGCATCCATGGGATACACCCTGCTGACCGGGGTCGAGCTCGAACTGCACCTCTTCAGATCCAGTGGCTCATCAGGGGGGCGTTTTGCCGACGGTGCCGGTTTCGAGCCGCTGAACGACGGATACCAACTGCTCTGCGAGGACCGGATCGACGCGCTGGAACCCATTGTGACGGTGTTCGCACGGCATCTGCGGCGCATCGGCCTGCCGCTGCGCTCGTTCGAGATCGAGTACGGGCCCAGCCAGTTGGAGGTCACACTCAATCCCGAGACCGGCCTGCGCGCGGCCGACAGCGTCGTGCTTCTGCGTAGCGCCCTGAAGCAGATCGCACGCCGCCACGGCTACCACGCCACCTTCATGTGCCGGCCGAAGATCCCGCGCGTCTTCTCCAGCGGATGGCATCTGCACCAGTCACTCCTTCGCACGGGTGACAATGGGCCCGAAAACGCCTTCGTGCCCGACACATCCGGCGCAGTCCTCTCCGACACCGGGCGCCACTACATCGCGGGGCAACTGCGCCATGCCCAGGCGGCCTCCCTGTTCGCCGTGCCGACCGTCAACGGGTACAAGCGGTTCCAGCCCTACTCCATGGCCCCGGACCGCGTGGCGTGGGCCAGGGACAACCGTGCGGCGATGCTCCGGGTCACCGGCTCCGCCGACGGCGGGAGCACCCACGTGGAGAACCGGGTCGGTGAACCCGGCGCCAACCCCTACCTCTACATGGCCTCACAGCTCACCGCGGGACTCGAAGGCATCGAGCACCGGTGGGACCCCGGCGCCCCGACGGAGCAGCCGTACGAATCCCCGGCGCCGCGGCTGCCCGCCACGCTCGACGAGGCCATCCGCGCGCTCGCCGAGGACACCGGCTTCGCCGAGGCATTCGGGAAACAGTTCGTCGACTACTACATCGGCATCAAACGAAACGAACTCGCCAGGTTCGAGGCAGCGGTCACGGACTGGGAGCAAAGCGAGTACTTCGAACTCTTCTGAGAGGGGACGCCGATGGTGCGCGACCTTCCACAACTGTGAGGTGGCTGTCCATGCCTGACGAACGAACGGGGCCCGACGCCTGGCGCAGCATGCTGGTCAAGCAGGTCCGCAGCGAGGCACCACGAGTGCTGTCGCTGACCCTGGTCGACCCGGCCGGGGGCCCGGTTGCCGCATGGAGGCCGGGGGCTCACATCGATGTGGCTCTGCCCTCCGGGACCGTACGGCAGTACTCACTGTGCGGCAACGACCGCGATCCCACGAGCTATACGGTGGCCGTCCTGTACGAACCCGAAGGACGCGGGGCATCGCGCGAGGTGCACACCACGGTCGTGGTGGGACGCACGATCGAGGTCCGCGGGCCGCGGAACCACTTTCCCCTCGCGGCCGCCGACCGGCACTGTCTGATCGCCGGAGGAATCGGGATCACCCCGGTTCTTGCCATGGCGCGTGCTCTCGAACGCGAGGGACGCCCATGGCACGCGCTGTATTGCGGACACAAGGCAGACATGGCATTCACCGAGGAACTGCGCGCGGTCAATGCCCCTCGTGTGTCGATCGTCGAGACGGACGAACAGGGCAGGCCCGATGTGCAGCGCCTGATCGGCGCTCTCCCGCCGGAAACCGCGGTGTACTGCTGCGGACCGGCGTCGCTGATCGCCGACGTCTCAACGGCGTGTGAGCAGGCCGAAAACGGTCTCATCTTCCGGTGCGAGCGATTCGCGGCCGCTCCGGTGCCCGCAGCGACCGGGAACGCCGAGGACCGTCCCGTGGAGGTCCGGCTCGCGAAATCCAAAAAGACGATCACGGTCCCGGCTGGTCGCACCATCCTCGATGCGGTGCGGGAGATCAGGCCGGACGTGCCCTTCTCCTGCGAGGAGGGGTACTGCGGAACATGCGAAACACGCGTTCTCGACGGCACCCCGGACCATCGCGACGAAGTTCTCGGCAGCGCCGAGCACAAGCACAACCGCACGATGATGATCTGCGTCAGCCGGGCAGAATCCGGCGCGCTCGTACTGGACCTCTGAGACCAGCCGATTTCCCCATACTTCCTGGAGGTAACTGATGGACGTGTACGAGGCGCTCTACACGACACGGATCATGCGCCGCATGAAGCCGGACCCCATCCCGATCGAGAGCCAGTGCCGAATCCTGGATGCCGCCATCCGGGCACCCAACGGGGGCAACACCCAGCGGTGGCACTTCCTGGTCGTGGATGACGCGCACCTCAAGGCGCGGATCGCGGAACTCTATGTGTCCTGCCGGGACCGGGAGTACGCCGACATCGCCGCGGGCCGTCTCGGCGCGGCACCGCACGAGGACGGCGCGCGCCGGGCCGCGTCCCTGGCACGCATCAAGAAGTCCGGGGACCATTTCGTCGAGCACTTCACCGAGATACCGATGCTCGTGTTCGTGTTCGCGATGGACGACCACGGCGGCGCGAACATCTACCCGGCCATCTGGAGTTGTCTGCTCGCTGCGCGGGCCGAAGGCATCGGCGGTGTGCTGACGACCGTGCTGCGCTACGAGGCGGACGCGGTGTGCGAACTGCTTGGCGTTCCCCCTGCGGACGGCTGGCGGATGATCGCGATGCTGGCCTTTGGATATCCGCTAGGCCGCTGGGGAGTTGCAGCCAACCGGCGTCCGGTGCACGAGGTCTCGTCCCGCAACCGGTGGGGTGAAGCGTTCGGGGCACACGTGCCCGAGCCTCTGTGGCCACCACATGCGCACGGTGCCCGCATCGAACCTCCCTCCCCCTGACAGGAGTCGGCCCGCACGGCCCCTGGGCACGGGGAACGACCAGTGCCGCCCCGCATCGCGCTCGACCGAGCCGAAGTCCCCCTGAGCGCCGCCGGGCAGCGAGGATTCCCCGGCGGAGGCGACGGCTTTGCCCCTGATGCCCTGCTCGCCGGGCCGAAGGATGCCATGGCGCGGGCTGACCTCCCCGGGTGCGGGATGCGCACCCTGCCCCGAGGCCGAAGGCGGCGCCCTGACCGCTCTTCCCCACCTGTCGGCAGGGCGCATCGCCTGCGACATCAAGCCGCCCGAAACGCACGTTCCTGATTCCGTCCTTTCCCATCCCGCATGCCCCGGTGTCGGTGGCCTCTGGCCAGTGGAAGACCGCCGACACCCCCAGAACCACAGCGGCCGTCCCGGTCGCCGGGCGGTCGAGGGCCGTCCGGTGACCGGGACGTTCCCATCGGGCCGTGACCCGGCGCTTGGCGGGTACGTCGCGTGCGTGGAGTGCCCGCGCAGACGACGATCCAGACGGCGAGTACCGCGACGTCCAGCGCGAGGCCCTGGCTTTTGAGGCACGCGGAGCCCTGGACCGCTCGCACCCCGACGCCGACGGGAAGGATCTCGGACAGCGGCCGCAGCCGGACCGGGAGACACTGCGCGGGCGTGCTCCCGCCGCTGGCGCGCTGGAGTCGGTGTGGCCGGAGCGACACGGGAGCGAACTCCTCCCGCTGGGCATCGTTCCAGGACCTGGCGCAGGCAACCTGTGGAACTCGGCATGGTCACGCCGATCACCGGCCCAGTAGGTCACATGACTGAGTACCGCGGTCTCACACGTTTGCGCCCGTTGAGAGCCAGTCCCCGGATCAGCGCGCCGCCCCTGCGGCAACGACGCTGCCTGCGCCCGATGCGCGGCTGGGGCCGCACCCCGTCCGTCCCTGCCACCAGTCCGACCGCCGACACCTCGCCGGGGCCGCTGACGCGTGGCCCGCCAAGGCGCGCTGAGACGGCAGCGCACGTCCACCGCGTCTCAAGGGCAGTCGTCTGACCTACGTGCCCCGCGGCCGGATTCACCATGCTGGTTCTGGTGGAACCCAGTCGGATCCACCAGTGCATCGTCCCTGCGGTCGCGGGTTTCACGCACACGTGAGGAACGGAGGCACGGCGGGAGTCCGCGCCCGTCGGGCATGCACACCCAGCCGTCACCGGAGCGGTTCAAGGCTACTCGAACCGACGGCTCCTTCATGCCGGGCGGCGTCGAATTCGCCTGCCGGGGTGCGGCTCACCGAGGAAAGGACATCGTCTTCATGGACACCGTGGTCGCACGCAAGCTGAAACTGAACCTGGTTCTCTCGCCGGAACGGCGAGCCCCGGTACAGGCCTGGTTCGTCTACCGGGCTGCCGACCCGTTCGCTGTGCACATCGACTTCCACCTTGACTCGAAGGCGCCCGTCAGCTGGATGTTCTCCCGCGAGTTGCTGGTTGAGGGGTCCCTGCGGCCCTGCGGGATCGGAGATGTCCGCGTCTGGCCCACGCGGGTGGACAGCCGCGCGGTGGTCTGCTTTGAGCTGAGGGGGACGGGGGGCGTCGCACTGCTCGAAGTGCCGTCGTCAGCGATGGCAGCCTGGTTGGAACACACCCTGAACGCGGTGCCGCCCGGCACCGAACATGAGCATCTGCCCACGGACGACTGCCTCAAACGCCTGCTCGCACCGATCATGCGCGACGATTCCTGGCCCACCGACGAATCCTCCGAGGCAGGAAGGTAACGGCACACGTGCCGAACGTGCTCAGCCGCGGCCATCGTTTGATGACTGCTTCGGGCTGGGCCCGGCGACAGGTGCCGCCGGGCCCGGGCCTGACTCCACCGCGTCATCCCGGAGCAGCAACCCGCATCGGCTACCGCGGGCTCTCTTGATGAGGCGGTGGCTCGTCGGGACCGCGTTGCTCGAGCAGGGCGTCACGCAGGGCTTCCCGGGAGGTGATGCCCAACTTGGGGAAGATCTTGTAGAGGTGGGCGCCGATGGTCCGCGGCGACAGGTGCAGCAGCTGCCCGATTTCCTTGTTCGTCATGCCCTGCGCCGCCAGTTCCGCGATGCGCAGTTCCTGAGCGGTCAGGGACGCCGGTTCCCAGGCCGCGGCCGCCTGGTGTGCTGCGCCTGCGCTGCGCAGCTCCTCACGGGCGCGTTTGGTCCATGGCTCGGCACCGAGACGGCGGAAGGTCTCCAAGGCTCGCGCCAGGTGGCTGCGTGCCGCCTTGCGGTCCGAGCGGCGGTGCAGCCATTCACCATAGGCGAGCTGGATACGGGCCAGCTCGAAGAGCCACTGGTCTGCCTCGGGCACGGCCAACGCCGCCCGGAAGAACTCCTCGGCATGTTCGTCGTCGGCCGCGAGAGCCGCGGAGCCGGCCAGGATCAGCGCATGGTGCGAGGAGACGTCGGCCATCCGGGCCGCCCGACCGGCGGCGACATGGGCACGGGCCTGGTCGACGCGTCCGGTGCGCACGCACGCTTCGACCAGGTCCAAGAAGACCCGGTGGGAGTGGGGAAAGAAGGCCGGGAGCAGCCCTGGCGGCGTCAGTTCGCTCGCGCGCGTGTAGGCCTCCTCGTAGGCCCCTCGCGTGATGGCCGCTCGCACCTGGGCCTCGGCGACCTTGCTGAGCACCAGATTCTGGTGCCGCGGCCGGGCCCATCCGGTGATCGTGTCGCTGAGGACCTGGAGCCGGGTCTGATCGCCGCGGGAGGCTGCGACGAGGGCCTCGACGCAGCGCAGGAGGTGTTGGTAGAGCTGGTAGCTGCTGGAATGATCCCGCTCGATCCCTTCCTCGGAGAGCGCCTCGATCTCCTCCCAGCGACCGTGCACGAAGGCGTCGTACTGCCGTGCCGCTATCAGGTTCTGCTGGACGCAGTAGGAACAGCGGTCCATCAGGTCGTGCCACACCGCGGTGAAGTCACCGAACGCGTCGGCGTAGAGCGCTGCCATGACCAGCCAGTTCGCTTGCCTGATGCGCTGGCCGCGGGGCAGCCCGGCGACCGTCTGCCGCAGTCGCTCGCGTACGCCGTGGGCGGTACGGGCGGGGTCGGACAGCGCGTCATAGGCCAGTCGGGTCAGGGGCGGCACCCGGTCCAGAGCCCTGCGCACCGGTTCCCACCGGTCCGCGCGGCCCATGAAGAAGCAGGCCAGCATCAGGATGTCGAACGCGTCCTGCACCGCCGGGTCGTTCCACCCCTCGGGCGGGACCGCATCCAGCAACGGGCTGATCACCTGGTACGTGCCCTCGACGTCGCCGTCGCGGTAGAAGGTGACCAGCGCGGCCGCCGTGGCGCGGCGCACCGCCGGCCCGGCGGGCAGGTTCTCGCACTCGGCTGCCTGCAGCAGACGCTCTGATGCCTCCAGTTGGCCGCCGTCGACGGCCACGAAGGCGCCCTCGATCAGTCGGCGGACCCGGTTTTGCGGGTCGGGGCTCAGGTCCGCCGCACGTGCCAGCGCAGCCGTCGCCTCCGCGGCGCCGCCGCGGTCGACAGCCCGTTCGGCGGCGTCGACCAGGGCCTGCGCCACGGTCTCGTCCGCGCGGTCGGCCGCCTCGGCGAGGTGCCAGGCCCGCCGGACCGGATCTGCTGCGAGCACCTCCGCCAGGGCCCGATGTGCCTCGCGGCGCAAGGCCGAGGGGGTCATGCGTACGACAGCAGAGCGCACCAGGGGGTGCCGGAAGGCGATCTCCTCGCTCTCGGCGTCCACGGCGACCAGGCGGCTTGCCTCCGCGGCGTCCAGTGCTCGCTCGTCCCACCCCGGCCGGCTGCGGGACGCCGCCCGCACGGTCCGCAGGCCACCGGCGCCCTGCCTCGACAGCGCTGCCAGAAGCATCGTGTAGCGGGCCGGTTCAGGCAGCGTACGGATCCGGCCCGTCAACCCCTCTTCCAGCCGTTCACCCAGCGGCAGTGCCGTCGGCAACGGATCCACCCCGAGCCGCTGGCGCTGGTTGAGCTGCGCCGACAGCTCGACCAGCGCCAGCGGATTGCCCAGGGCCTCACCCATGACGCGCAGCATGGCGGGCACTGCGAGGTCGGGATGCGCGGCGGTCAGCAGGGTGGCCGCGTCCGTATGGGACAGCGGTGCTATGTCGATCACCTGGATCCCGGCGGAGTCCGGGTAGTTGCCCCAGGCCTTGCGGGCTGCCGTCAGGAAGATGACGGGCAGCGCGGTGATGCGCCGTTGGATGAACCAGAGAACCTGGGCACTCGACGTGTCGATCCACTGGGCATCGTCAACGATCACGAGTGCGGGCCGAGCGCCTGCCGTGTGCTGCAGCAGGGCCAGGGCCGCGGCCGAGATGGCGAAGCGGTCCGGCGGCGCATCGTCGATGACGCCGAAGGCCCGGTTGAGGGCCAGCTGCTGGGCTGGGGGAAGCTCCTCGACGCGGTCGAGCAATGGGTACAGGATCTGGTGCAGGGCCGCGAAAGCCAGTTCGGACTCCGGCTGCACGCCCGTGGCCCGAAGCACCTGCAGGCCGGCCCGCAGGGCATGCCCTGCAGCCCGGTCCAGCAGGGCCGTCTTGCCCACTCCGGGGTCGCCACGCAGCAGCCAGGCTGCGCCCGACTCATGTACGTGGCGCAGAGCCGACTCCAGCAGGGTGAGTTCCGCGGACCTGCCCACCAGCTCCACGCCGCCCGGCCCTTCAGCAGGATGCCGTGACATTCCCTCTCCTTCCCGGCTGTGCCGCGGGTTGCTGCCCCCTCGTGCGGAGCGTAAAGCGGCCTGCAGCACACCGGGCAGTGAGCTGTTGTGCTCGGGCGTGGCAATCAGTACCGCGTCGGCGGCCTGGACCCGGCGCCGCAGGTCACCGACGGCCGACGGCCGACGGCCGCCGGTTCCGGATGCTCTTCGTCCTCGTTGAACGGCGGAATCCGGCCGAGCCCGTCGAAGAGCTCGAGGCGGGCGTCCGTTGCGAGACGGCGGGCTGTCACGAGCAGCCGCGTGTTGAGGGATTCCCGCCGCAGACTTCCCGATATGGAGAGAACATTGGTGCAGGACATGCGATGCCTCTCCGCCGGCGATCAGTCGGCCGGTGTCCGAACGGACCACGGCTACACAGACGACGGCTCCTGCACAGTCTTCGCCAGTCGCTCGGCAGCCGGTGTCCCGTAGCACCGGGCCGCATCCCGAAGGCTCGCCGGGTGACCGGCAGATGCAGGTGTTGGGTGATGGCGAAATGCGAGCTGAGTGCGCGCGGATCGCGGTGGGTTCGCCCTCACTGTGATCGGTGTCTCCTTTGCGCAGGTGGATGACGAGCCGGAGCCGGCATGCGCGGGGCACGGACCCTGGCTGCCGTGATGTCCCTGAGCTGCGCCTGCCGGGGATCACGGACGCCGCGCCTTCGCCGGTCGTGTGCGCTTGCCTCGCGGTCGCCGTTGCGTGACGCCGACGTGCGTATGACGGGCGCTTCGGCTGACCCCAGAGCCTGTCGTTTGGATCAGGTCGTTTCAGGAGAGGGCGTTTGATCAGTGCCGGACCCCGCGGGCCAGGCCTGATCCAAACGACAGGTCCTAGCTAGCTAGGGCTGGGGCGGGGGAGTGATGTCGTAGGAGATGCGGCCCGCCGGGAGGTAGAACAGGGCGATCAGTGCGCCGCCGCGGACCTCGGGGTAGTGGTGGCTACCGGGAGCCGGGGCGGTCCAGCCCGGCCCCTGCCATCCGCTGGGGCCCATGAGCTGGGCGTCCGGGTCTATGGGCACCACCATGTTGATCTCACCGTAGGGATGCGCGTGGTACATGCCGCGATAGGGGGCCACGCTGTTCATGTATACCGCGGTGATGCTGTGGTACAGCGTCTCCTCCGAAGGGGGAACGATGAGGCTGCGCCGGTACTTCGGGCCGTCTACCTCCACGTTCGCGGCCCATCCCTCCTCGACTCCGAGCTTGATCAAGTGTGCAAGGTCCTTGTAGAGCCCGCTGCCCGGACCGTAGGTGCCGTTGAGCCAGGCCTCCAGTTCCTTGCCCGCGGTGCGGTTCTTGACCTCGTCCAGAAACGGGATGCTGTGCCCGATGAGCTCTCGGCTGTGGTCCATGACTGTCCTCTCAGTGGTTCCGCCAGACCGTAGGCATCACGCCGAGAGGTCTGGCGGCGAGGGTGGCGACCAGGTCGCTCCGTCCGGGGCCAGGCTGACATGGGACTTAATTACAGTCAATAGTTGTAAACAATGCCGCGTGCTCTTCGGCAGGGAGGATCAATGATGAGGAGCAATGACGGTGCCGCGGACACCCGCCGCCCTCAGTGAAGTCCATGGCGACACGACGTCCGGGGCGGGCGTACGGTCCTGCGACCGAGGAAAAGACTCAGCCGGAAGGTATTTCTCCGGCTTCGTCGTCGAGACCGACCCAGATGCAGATGCAGATGCAGATGCGGCCGCGATGCCCGCCATCGGCCAGAGGGTCGACATCGATCTGGGGCTCACCCACTTTGCTGTCCTCACGGACGGTACGAAGATCGATTCACCGCGGTTTCTGCGCCGGGCGGAGAAGAAGCTGAGGAAGGCCCGGCGGGAGCTGCCCCGTCAACAGAAGTGATCGAAGAACCGGGCCGGGGCCCGGCTGGAGGTCGCCCGCGCCCATGCCAAGGTCGCCGACGGCACTGTCACGTTGGCTGACGCGTGGGATCTTCAGGTTGATCGTGTCGGAGGGGAATCATCCGTGGGGAGCGCGGCGCCGTCGTACAGAGGGCACCGATACCCGGGCGAGGTCATCTCCCACTGCGTGTGGCTGCACTTCCGCTTCCCGCTCAGCTTCCGCGAGGTCGAAGAGCTCATGCTCCAGCGCGGCGTCCTCGTCTCCCACGAGACCGTGCGCTGTTGGTGCGCCACGTTCGGCCAGGCCTGCGCCGACGGACTGCGCCGCCGAGGGCCCCGGCTCGGTGACACGTGGCATCTCGACGAAGTGTTCGTCAAGATCAACGGTATGCGGCATTACCTGTGTCGACCCGTCGGCCAGGACGGCAACGTCCTGGACACCCTGCTCCAGTCGAGGCGGGACGCCAAGGCCGCCAAGCGGTTCCTGGCCAAGCTCATGCCGAGAACAGCCACCAGCCCACCCGGCAGAACGCACAGGCCATGAAGGGCTTCCGCAGTGTCGGCGCAGCCCAGCGGTTCCTGTCCGCGTTCAGCGGCATCTCACCCCACTTCCGCCCCCGCCGCCATCTGATGACCGCCCCCGAATGCCGAGCCGAGATGACCATCCGCTTCGCGATCTGGGAGCACATCACCGGCGCCGCCGGCCAGCCCGCCACGGCCTGAGCAGCGCGTCGGAACCCGGCTGCGCCACGTCTCGACGCACCACCAGACATCCAGACATTCAGACACCGACAACGTGACAACGCCGTCCAAAATGTCAGCTACCGCCTCGGAGGACAAGGCATCGAAGGCGGAGTCGCCGGATTCCGAGGCGACGGATTCCGTGGCGGACGCCTCACCGTCCTCGCGGCCGGGAGCATCCAGATCGCCGGCGGACTCCTCCTGGCCGCCGGAGTGCTCACCCCCCTCGCGGCTGCCGCCGGCGTCGGCGTGATGACGGTCGCCGTGTCCGTCAAACGCCACCACGTCCTGTGGGTTCAAAACAACGGCTACGAGTACCCGCTCCTCCTCGCTCTCGCACCCGCTGCCCTCTCAATCACCGGACCCGGCCGCTGGTCCGTCGACCACACTCTCGGACTCACCCCCTGGAGCACCTGATGGGCCGCCGCCACCCTCGGCGGCATCGCCGGAGGTCTGCTCACCCGGCGCATCCTCACATCCTGTCCGGCCCACTGACCGGTCCCGCGCAGGTCGTCCACCCCAAAACACATGACGCCCCGCGACCCGGCCCCACCACCCGGCCGGTCGCGCGGCGCACCGTTCCTGCGGACGGCCGACGACCGCGCCCCCTCAGCGCATGCCCCGCTGCTGTGCCGGACCCCGGTTCCGCAGGGGTGCGGCGCACGGCCACCGTGATGCCGGAAGGCCGTATACAACGGTGTGCCGTTCCTTCCCCGGTGCCGGGGGAGGAACGGCACACCGCGACGCGGTCGGGCAGGAAGGACAGGGGCTGCGAACACGCCGCATGGGGAACGTCGCCTCAGGTCAGCCCGGGATGTCCCAGGGCCGGGTTCACTTCGCGACCGCCACCTCTTGTCCAGGGAGATCCGCGCGGGCGGGCGGGCAGATGCCGATCAGCGCCGCGAGGAGTTCGTCCAGCAGGCGCAGGGTCACGTCATCGCCGAGGAAGTTGCCGTCGGAGTCGAACTTCTCGCGGGAGTTGAAGACCAGCACCTCGGGCCAGCCCACGACGTTGGCGCGGATGCGCAGGAGGACCTGCCGCAGCCCGAGTTGAGCGCGGACGGTTCCGAACGGGGAAGGTGTCGCGCCGATGATCGCGACGGGCTTGTGGCTAAGGCTGGCGTTGTCGGTCGGCCGTGAAGCCCAGTCGAGGGCGTCCTTGAGTGCTCCGGGCATCGCGTAGTTGTACTCAGGGACGGCGATGAGGACGGCGTCCGCTGCCTGGATCCGCTCACGCAGGTCCGCCACAGCAGCCGGAGCCGGCTCGGTGTCGAAATCCTCGTTGTAGTGAGGAATCTCGCTCAGCCGGTCGTAGATCTCGACGGTGACGCCGCCAGGCGAGTTGTCCCGCAGAACGCGAAGCAGGCTGGTGTTGTGGGAGCTACGGCGCAGGCTGCCGGATATGGCGAGGATGGTCAGGTCAGGCATGGCGAACCTTCTTGGTGGTGAAAGACGAAACGGTGAGCTGGAAGCGGTGGTGGCGCCATGTGGAATGTCGGCAGCGCAGCTTCGCGCGGAGTGGGGTGCCGGGAGCGCAACGGGTGGACGGGGATACCGTCGGCCGCCGCCTCGGTGCGGGCGTCCATGCGAACTGCCGGGGAGCCGGCCACGAGGAAGGCGGGCGTGATCCACGGATCAGGCGGCGGCCCGGGGCGTACGCCGGGGCTCGGGCGGTCGGGTGATGTCGTAGGAGATCCGGCCCGCGGGTAGGTAGAACAGGGCGATCAGTGCGCCGCCGCGGACCTCGGGGTAGTGGTGGCTGCCCGGTGACGGCGCGGTCCAGCCCGGCCCCTGCCAACCGCTGGGCCCCACCAGCTGGGCGCCGGGATCGATGGGCACCACCATGTTGATCTCGCCGTAGGGATGCGCGTGGTAGTCGCCGCGATAGCGGGGCACGCTGTTCATGTACACGGCAGTGATGCTGAAGTGGAAGGTCTCTTCCGAGGGCGGCGTGATGAGGCTGCGCCGATAGCCGGGGCCGTCGATTTCGAAGTTCGCGGCCCAGCCCTCCTCCACGCCGAGCTTGATCAGCCGTGCGAGGTGCCCGTACAGCTCGCCGTCGGGGCCATAGGTGTCGTTGAGCCAGGCTTCCAGCCCCTTGCCCGCGGTACGGTTCTTGACCTCGGCCAGGAACGGAATGCTGCGCTCGATGAGTTCTCGCCTGCGGTCCATCGTGGTCCTCTCCGTGGATCAGCACGCTGATCCGAAACATCACACCGTCGGGTCCGGCGGTGGCGGGCTATACGAATCACCCGGTATGAATCACTTTGCTCGTTAATTCCATTACAGTCAATGGCTGTAATGGAAGAAAAATTCCGCAGTACGGACCTCGGTGCGGCGCCCGGCATCTCCCGCGCGTTGCGGTGACCGTCTCTTCACGCCGGGAACCAAGGTATCTTTACAGATCTAGACTGTAATGATCTCTGGGTGGAGCGTGACGTACCGCACACCGCGCTCACCGCCGCGAGGAGAGACACCGACATGGCCAGAAAGAGCAGAAGCATCGAAATCCCCGGTTCGCAGAAGACACCACTGGCGGCCCGCCTGGAACTTCCCGAGGGCACGCCGGCGGCGTACGCGGTGTTCGCGCACTGCTTCACATGCGGGAAGGACGTGTCCGCAGCCTCCCGGATCTCCCGCGGGCTGGCCGAGTACGGGATAGCGGTGCTCCGGTTCGACTTCACCGGCCTAGGCGAATCCGGCGGCGATTTCGCGAACACGTCGTTCGGCTCGAATGTGGACGACTTGGAATGTGTCGCCGACTACATGCGTGACCATGTCGCCGCGCCCTCCCTCCTCATCGGGCATTCGCTCGGCGGATCGGCCGTGCTGGCCGCGGCACACCGGATCCCGGAGACCAGGGCGGTGGTCACGATCGGGGCTCCCGCGGACCCGGAGCACATCGTGGACTCCTTCGGTGACAGTCGGTCGCAGATCGAGGTGCGCGGAGAGGCCGAAGTCGTGCTCGCCGGGCGGACGTTCCGCATACGCCGGCAGTTCCTGGACGACATCGCCGCACAGCCGCAGGCCGAGCGGATACGCGGGCTGGGTGCGGCGCTGCTGGTCCTGCACTCCCCGACCGACAACACCGTCGGCCTGGACAACGCGCGGCAGATCTTCGATGCGGCACGTCACCCGAAGTCCTTCATCACGCTCCCGGGGGCCGATCACCTGCTCACCAGCCGCAGCGACGCCCAGTACGTCGCCACCCTGCTCGCCGCCTGGGTCAACCGGTACGCCCTCGGCCCGATCGACACCGAACTCGGGTGAACGGACCTGCGAGCGCCCGTCACGCCGAAGAGAAGACCCACTCGTGGCGGCACCGCGAAGAACCGACATCAAAGCGCGTGGCACCCCGCCGCTGTCCCGGCCGCTGTTATTGACGCCGTGTCATGAACAGTGGTTCAGTGGCTGAGCCACTGAACCACTCAATCATTGGAGGCCGGGGTGGAGGCACTGCCACGCGAGACGATTGTCGACGTGCTGGAGAAGCGGCTGCGCGAGGACATCCTCGCCGGGCGTCATCCCGCCGGGAGCTACCTTCCTCCCGAACGCGAACTCGCGGACGGATTCGGGGTCACTCGCACCTCCCTCAAGCACGCCTTCGGCCGACTGGCGCATGTCGGGCTGCTGGAGACGCGGCACGGAGTGGGTACCCGGGTACGGGATTTCCTGCGCCTGGGCGGAGCGGACCTCCTGCCGATGCTCGTGCGCCACAGCCCCGACTGGATCGGTGAGATCTTCGAAGTCCGGCGCAGTATCGGTGAGCTGATCGTGGAACGAGCAGCGACCCGTGCCACGGCGGCCCAAGTCGCCGAACTGCGTCTGCTGCTGGCGGCCGTCGGGGATGCGGCGGGGGGCGAGCCCGTGCAGCTGGCGGACGTGGAGGTGCACCGTGCCCTGGCCCGTGCCACGGGCAACCGGGTGTACGTCCTGCTGACCAACACCCTGTTCAACGCGTACCTGCCGGTGCGCGGTGCACTGGTCGGGCCCTTCGAGGATCCCCGGGCCGCTCATGACCGTCTGGCACCGGTCGTCGAGGCGGTGGCCGCAGGCGACCAGGAGACGGCACGCACCACCGCGGGCGACTATCTGTCGGCAACGGAACACATCATGCTCAAGGGGCTGGCACGCTCCGGCGGACGCCGGGAGGGTGCCCTGTGAGCTCACACGGGACGGTGTTCAAGGAGACCATGCTGGGCCGTGTGCGCCTGGCCGACGAGGACGGCGACCGCCCCGTGCGGCTGGACCTGCTGGCCCGTGCCGACGCCGTGCTGTTGCCCCACCGCACAACGCGGGCGCACGTGAGCGGACGGGTACGCATAGCGGGACGGGCCGACGACGCCGAGGCCGAGGGCGAGCTGGAGATAGCGCCCCTGTCGCGCCGCAGGATCCGTTACCGGATCACCTTCGCCATGGAAGGCCGGCGCCTCACTCTGGACGGCTGGAAGTCGGTGTCGCCCAAGCGTCCGCTCGCCTCGCTGACCGTACTGCCGTACACCCTGTACGAGGACGGTGACCGCGTGGGCGAGGGCACGCTGCGCTTCCCCCTCGCCACCGGCCTGCTGCCCTTCCTCGCGAGCTTCCGGTTCCCTCGTGCGGCCGCGTCCCCTGCCGAAAGGCATCTGACGTCGCGCTGGGACGGCACACCGGGGCGGACCGAGGTCTGGTACACGACCCTGACCGATCCGGCCACCGACAGCGGGATCTGGCTGCACCACGAACTGGTGGCGCCCTCCGACGGTTCCGCTGCCTACGCGCACGGCTGGATCGCCGTCTTCCCCAAGGACGGCCCCGCCGAACACAGACGTTTCGGCCCCGTACCGTGGACAGCGCATCCGGACGGTTTCACCGCCGAGGGCATCCGCGTCCGACCCGGCCGGCTCACCGGCTCCGCCGGGACGTTCACCTGGGCACTCACCGAGAGACCCGAAGGTCCGCCGCTTCACACCTTCCCCCGCTGGTCCTGGCGACGTCCCTGGCTGCCGGCCTCGCACATGCTCCCCGCCGCCCGCGCCCGCTACAGCGGAACCATCCGGTACGGCACCGGTGAGCTGCGGCTGGACGACGCTCCGGGAGCCGGCGCCCGCATCTTCGGCCACGGCAACGCCCGCCGCTGGGCCTGGCTCCACGCCGACCTGGGTGGCGGCGACGTCCTGGAAATCATCGCCGCGGTATCCATGCGACGCGGACTCGACAGGCTGCCGCCCCTGGTCTTCCTGCGCCTGCACCGAAACGGCCGTACCTGGCCCCGGCGCGCGGAACGCTCTGCCGTGGGCTGGGCGGGCATCGGCCGGTTCCGCGCGGACGTCGGCCTGCCCGAGTGGCGGGTCGAGGGCAGGGCGGGCCTGAGCCGCATACAGGTGACGGTTACCCAGCCACCGCAACAGACACTGACGCTCGACTACACCGACCCCGACGGCTCCACCGCGGTCTGCCGCAACAGCGAGAGGGCGGACGCGGTGGTCAGCCTGGAGCGCTGGTGGGGCGCATGGCGGCGGGAGGCCGTATGGCGCCTGTCGGGCACCGCGCACGCGGAGGTCGGCGACCGATGAACTCTCCAGGCCCCACCGCCTTGGCGGGACTTGCAGCCGCCCTGCTCGCGGACGACGGCACCTCCGCGTGGACGCGGGCCGTGCCACGCAGGGCCGAGATGCTGCTCGACGCCATGCCCGCTCCGGTACGGACGGCCGTGCGCGCCGCGGCCGCGACGATCGACGCCTACACCGTGGCCCGAACGGGCAGGCGTCTGTCCGCGCTGAGCGCGGCGCAACGGGAGCAGGTCATGAGGTCGCTCGGTTCCCACCGGGCCCTGCTGCCGATCCTGGACGCGGTCAAAGTACCGCTGCTGCTGGCGGCCAATACCGAACGGACGCTGCATCAGCACCGCCCGGCGCCCCTGGCGTCCGGCCCCGACGACCCGCCGCTGGACTGTACGCCGTCTGGCGACTGGCCCACGCGTTCGAGCGCCGACGCCGTCGTTGTCGGCTCGGGCGCCGGCGGAGCCATGGCCGCCCGGACACTCGCCCGCGCCGGGATGCGTGTCGTCGTCCTCGAGGAGGGAGAGCACCACACCACCGCGTCGTTCGGGCGCCGGGCCCCGCTCGACCGCTTCACCGACCTGTACCGGGACGGCGGAGCGACGATCGCCCTCGGCAACCCCCCGCTGGTCCTGCCCGTGGGCCGCGCGGTCGGCGGCACCACTGTCGTCAACTCCGGAACGTGCTATCGCACGCCAGACCACGTCCTCACCCGCTGGCTCGACCAGCACGGCTTCGCGGCGGCCGAAGGCTTCGACGTCCACCTCGACGAGGTCGAACGCACCCTGCAGGTGGCACCTCAGCCGCTGCAGGTGCTGGGCAACAACGGGCTGCTCGCACTGGCCGGAGCGAAGGCGCTCGGCTGGGCCGCGGCACCCTTGCGCCGCAACGCCCCTGGTTGCAGGGGCTCTTGCCAGTGTGTCGTCGGCTGCCCCACCGGTGCCAAACAGAGTGTCCAGCTGTCCGTGCTTCCCGAGGCCTGCGCGTCCGGCGCCCGTCTCGTGACGGGTGCTCGCGTCCGCCGGATCCTCGTCGACCGCGACCGGCCGGGCGGTCCACGGGCTGCCGGGGTGCTGGTTCGCCGCCCGGACGGCAGCGAACTGGAGATCCTCAGCCCCTTGGTCGTGGTCGCCGCGGGGACCCTGCAGACCCCGCCGCTACTGCGCCGATCCGGCCTCGGGGGACACCCGCGGCTCGGCCGCAACCTCAGCGTGCACCCGGCGATCAGCGTCGCGGGACGCTTCGGCCGCCCGGTCACCGGCTGGAAGGGCGTCCTGCAGAGCGTCGGGGTGGAGCACCTGCGTGACGACGGCATCCTGATCGAAGCCACCGCGGCGCCAGCAGGCATGAGTTCGTTCGTGTTGCCCGGGATCGGACGCGAGCTGCGCCGCGAACTGGAAGGGACGGATCAGCTCGCGACACTCGGTGCCATGATCGCCGACCGGCCCTCGGGGCGTGTCCTCGGCAGGGACCGCACATTGCTGCGCTACGACCTGGCGCCGCGCGACGCCGGCCGCCTGATCCGGGCCCAACGGGCCATGGGCAGCCTGCTGTTCGCGGCGGGCGCCGAGGAGGTGCTGACCGGTGTACCGCAGGTGCCGCGAGCCCGCACCCCGGCCCAGCTCGAGGCGCTGCTGGACACGGTGACCGCGCGACATCTGCATGTGTCCGCGTTTCACCCCACGGGTACGGCGGCTGCCGGTGCCGACCCCGAGCGGTCACCCGCCGACCCGGACGGGCGCCTGCGGGGCGTCGACGGCGTGCTGATCTCAGACGGCTCCGTGCTGCCCAGTTGTCCGGAGGTCAATCCGCAACTGAGCATCATGGCGGCCGCCCTGGCCGTCGCCGAACGCTTCGTGACGAAGGTGTCGTGAACAGTCGTCGCCCTCCGCGGTGCGCCGCCGCTCCGGCCCCGGCCGCGCGCCAACCTTCCGGCTCTTCAAGCAGACCCTGGCATGTCTCTGCACTTTCGGGCCGCCGCGGGCATCACTTCGGGGCCGCGTGCCGGTAGCAGGCCCGGCCACGGCGTCCGCGACGGTCGCAGAACGCCTCGCCCTCGCTCCGACCCCCACCGGGCACGCCGGTCCGCTTCCCGGCGGGCCGCCAACTTCCGTGCAGTACGCTCCTGTTCGGTCGGCTGCCGCAGCTGGCCGGCCACGGACGGCGACCGCCGCTCGTGGCGCAGGAAGAACGGATCCCAGCCGCAGGCGGCCGGCCCGCGGTCCATGACCAGACTTCTTGCGGCCTGCGCCACGCAGGAAGCGGTCGGGTGTGCGGTCGCACCCAGGACCCGGATCTGTCGGTCGGTGTGCTCGATCACCGTGAACACGTATGTCCGTGCCCCGGACAAGGGGACCGTTCCGGCCTCCTACAAGATCTCCCATACCGTGGAGGCGGCCACCTTCATCCCCAGGACGAGCAGCTCACCGTGGACGTGCCGATACCCTCGGTCCGCCAGGTCGTTCGAGGGGAGGTGTCGCTGTTGTGGGTGGTGCCTTTGGCGTCGGGGCGCCGGTAGGGCCTGACGTGTTCCGCGCTCGTGAGTGCAGGGCTGGGGCGGCTGGCGGGAATGCTCGTGAGTGAGGCTGAGCACCACCGCCCGTGCTGGTGCCGCTCGTTCGCGGCCGCTGGGAATCAGGCTGTGTACTGGTGGGCCGAGTAGGTGAGGTAGCCCGCGTCACCGCCCTGGTAGTACGTGGTCTCGTCGACGGGGGCGATCGGAAGTCCGTCCCGCAGCCGCTCGACCAGGTCGGGGTTGGCGAGGAAGGCGCGGCCGAAGCTGATGAGATCGGCGCCCAGGCCGAGCCACGACGAGCACCTCGTCGGCGGTGGCCTCTAGGTGTACATAGGCCAGCTCGAGGGGGGCCAGTTCGGCCAGCAGCGCGGTGTAGAGCTCGCGGACGTCGGTCTCCTGGACTCCCCAGAACGTCCCGCCCGGTGAGAAGCGGATGCCGGTCCTGTCGCCGCCGACGGCGTCGACGGTGGCGGTGACGGCCTCGACGGCGAACCTGGTCCGGTTGGCGACCGGGCCTCCGTAGCGGTCCGTGCGCAGGTTGGCGTTGGACGAGAGGAACTGTGAGATGAGGTAGCCGTTGGCGCCGTGGAGTTCCACGCCGTCGAAGCCCGCGTCGACGGCGCGGCGTGCGGCTTCGGCGTAGGACCGTGCGTGTTCGGGCACTTCGGTGGTGTCGAGAGCGCGTGGCGTCGGGGCGGGCTGGGGTCCGGTGGGGGTGAACACGTCGCCGACGGCGGGGGCGGCTGAGGGCCCGACCGGCTGCAGGCCGGTGGTGTCGGAATGGGAGACCCGGCCGCCGTGTGGTCGAGGCTGCTGCCCGAGGGCAGCATGCCGACGACGGTGACGGTGTCCCGCGACGGTGCGGGGCGCTGGTTCGTGTCCCTGCTGTGCGAGGATCGCGCGGTGCGGCCGCTGCCCGCGAACAGTGACGCGGTCGGCATCGACGTCGGCCTCAGCCACCTGCTGACGCTGTCCACCGGAGAGAAGATCGCCAACCCCCGGCACGAGCACCGCGACCGGGTGCGCCTGGCGAAGGCGCAGTGGGAGCTGTCGCGCAAGGCCAAGGGCTCCGCGAACCGGGCCAAGGCCCGTGGGGAGGTCGCCGGCGTCCACGCGCGAATCACCGACCAGCGTCGCGACATGCTGCACAAGCTGACGACTCGACTCGTGCGCGAAAACCAAACGCTCGTGATCGAGGACCTGACCGTCCGCACCATGGTCAAAAACCGGACTCTGGCCCGAGCCATCAGCGACGCGGCATGGTCGCAGTTGCGGAGCATGCTTGAGTACAAAGCCGCCTGGTATGCGCGGGAAGTGATCACCGTCGACCGCTTCTTCCCCTCCTCCAGGCTGCGCTCGCACTGTGGCGCCCTCGCCGAGAGGATGCCGCTCAGCGTCCGCACGTGGACGTGTGTCTGCGACACGACCCATGACCGGGACGTGAACGCGGCGAACGACCTTCTGGCCGCCGGGCTGGCGGTGTCTGCCTGGGGAGCTGGTGTAGGACCGCAACGGGAGTCCTCCCGGGCGGGCAGTCGGCGATGAAGCAGAAATCCCTGCAGCGCGAGCCGTAGGAATCCCCTCCTTCAGGAGGGGGAGGAAGTCAAGTGTTCCGACCGCCGTTGACGCCGAACACCTGACCGGTGATGTATCCGGCCTCCTCCGAGGTGAGGAAGGCGCAGGCGGCGGCGATGTCTTCGGGGAGGCCGGTTCGGCGCACCGGGGTCTGTGCGATGTGGTGCTCCATGCTCTGGACGAAACGGCCCAGCTTCTCGTTGCGGCGCAGCATCGGCGTGTCGATGAATCCGGGCGGGATGGTGTTGACGGTGATTCCGGACGGGCCGAGCTCGAGTGCAAGGGCTTTGGTGAAGCCGATGACGCCCGCTTTGGAGGCGACGTAGTGCGTCATGAACGGCTGGCCGCTGTGCGCGCTGGACGAGGAGATGTTGACGATCCGTCCCCAGCCCGCCTCGACCATGTCAGGGACCACTGCCTGGCAGCAGTGGAAGGTACCGGTCAGGTTCACCGTCAGGAGCAAGTTCCATGCCTCTTCGGTGATGTCGAGGAACCGTTTGGCGCCCTCCTTGCCAGCCGAGTTCACCAGCACGGTGACAGGCCCGAACCGCTCGTGGACCTCCTTGACCGCCCGGTCGATGCTCTGACGGTCCGCGACGTCGACGCCGACAGCGAGCGCCGAGCCGCCCTCGGCCCCGATCTCCTCGGCCACTCGTCCGGCCGTGGCCGCGTCGAGATCCAACACGGCCACGTCGGCCCCCTCACGGGCCAGGCGCTGCGCACATGCCTGCCCGATTCCAGACGCTCCGCCCGTGACGATGGCGACTCTGCCGACCAGTTTCCCGGCCATCTTCAACTTCCCTTCGACGTTCGATCCTCGACCGGGCCCGGGCCCGGGCCGTCCGCGCCGTCGCGGATCAGCACGCCGTTCAGGAACAGCTGGACGGCGTGCTGGATGTGCTGTTCCTCGACCTCGGGCGTCCGGTAGATGCCGTAGGCGGCCAGCCATGCCGGCATGGCGCCGACCATGGCGAAGAACTGCTCAGCCGCGAGCTCGACGTCCCCGACGGCCACCGTGCCCGCTCGCGCGTGACGGTCCAGCAGATCCATGATCACTTGGATACGTGGCGACCAGGTGACTGCCTGGGAGCTCGCCGCGAACTCGGGGAAGCGTTCCGACTCGGCGATCGCCATCCGGCTCAGCCGCACGATGTCGGGGTCGACGGACCGCGCCAGGATCGACCGTGCGATCACGGTCAGGCTGCCGGCGAGGTCGTCGGGCAACGGTTCCAGCACCCTTCCGTCCCGTTCCTGACGGGTCAGCGCCCAGGCGCTCACTGCTACGAACAAGGCGCGCTTGTCGGCGTAACGGGCATACAGGGTGCTCTTGGTGATGCCGGCGGCCTGCGTCACCGCCTCCATGGTGGTGCCGTCGTATCCGTACTCCAGGAAGGTGTCGACCGCGGCCCGCCGGAGCCTTTCGGTGAGCTGAGCAGCCTCCACCGATGTGGGCCGCCCGGATCGGGAACGTTCGCTGCTCGCCTTGGACTTCATTCCCAAAAATGTACGGTCGCGTCTGGTTACGGTCAAGGTGGCAGGTCAGACCGATTGACCGTAACCATACGGCAGCGTACGGTTTTTGCGTGCCCCTGCCGCGGAGCATCAGAGCAAGCCATCAGAGTGGGCGTAGAAGGGACTTGACGATGCCTCACTTCTCGAAGCCGGCCGAGGGCAGCTGGACCGAGCACTACCCCGAACTCGGCACCGGACCGATGTCCTACGAGGACTCCATCTCGCCCGAGCACTACGAACTCGAGCGCAAGGCGATCTTCGAACGGACCTGGTTGAACGTCGGCCGCGTGGAGCAGGCGCCGACGCGGGGCAGCCACTTCACCAAGGAGATCGCCGCGGTCCGCGCGTCGGTGAAAGTCCTTCGTGACGGCGACGGCGAGGTCCGGGCGTTCCGCGGTAGCCCGTCCGGACCGGTACCGATCCGCTGCGAGGTCTGGGAGGGCTTCGTCTTCGTCAACTTCGACCACGCCGCGGAACCGCTGGGCGAGTACCTCGGCGGGCTCGCTGCCGGCCTGGAGGGTTATCCGTTCGATCGGATGACGGAGGCCTACCGGTATCGGGCCGACATCGGCAGCAACTGGAAGCTGTACATGGACGCCTTCGCGGAGTTCTACCACGCGCCCGTTCTGCACGCGAAGCAGTACGTGGGCAACGAGTCACGCAAGCTTTCGGGCTACGGATTCGAGGCCCTCCACTATCAACTCGACGGCCCGCACGGCATGGTGTCGTCATGGGGCGGGATGGCGCCGCCCAAGGACCTGAGTATGGTCAAGCCGATCGAGCGGGTACTGCGCAGCGGCAATTTCGGGCCGTGGGACCGCCCCGACATCCCCGGGCTCGACCCGCTGCCGCCAGGTCTGAACCCGTCCGGCCACAAGGCCTGGGGCATCGACTCTTTCGTCTTCTTCCCGAACTTCATGATGGTGGTGTGGGCACCCGGCTGGTACCTCACGTACCACTACTGGCCGACCGCCTACAACCGGCACACCTTCGAGTGCACTCTGTACTTCGTTCCGGCTGGGAGCGCTCGTGACCGGGTGCGGCAGGAGCTGGCCGCGGTCACCTTCAAGGAGTTCGCGCTGCAGGACTGCAACACGCTCGAAGCCACCCAGAGCATGCTCGAGTCACGGGCGGTCTCCCACTTCCCCCTCAATGACCAGGAGATCCTGCTGCGGCATCTGCACCGGACAGCAGGCGAGTACGTGGCCACCTATTCCGAGCGGCCTGCGGATCCGGAGCCAAGGGGCCGCGGAAGGACCAGCGGGTCAAGGGTGACTGCTCTGCGCGGGGACTGATGCTGGACGGCCGTCGCAAGTCCATCCAGGCCATGGCCTCTCGGCTACCGGCCGGCAATGAGCAGCACCTGCAGCAGTTCGTGAACCGGTCGATGTGGGATCCGGTGCCGGTGCAGCGGCGGGTCTGCGAGCGGATACTGCCGTTGTATTCCGGTGGTTTGGGCGATCGACGATGTGTCGGTGCCCAAGGAGGGCCGGATGTCGGTCGGGGCGGCTGTTCAGTACTGCGGAGCGTTGGGTGAAGGCGCCCAGGGCGCTTGGCATGGACGCGTCCGGCCCGAGAATCCTGGTTCGGCCTTCTGACGACTTGGGACGTGAAACCGCACTGACGGGCACGCCGGGCCCGCAGTCGAAGCAACGGCCTGTTCGCGAGCGTGGTGTCCGAGGACTTCGGCGGCGGACGGCCGCCGTGCAGTCCAGGTCGGCGGATGGAACAGCAGGCATGCGGAAGGTGATTGACGCCGCTGAGGACGAGCGGTGGCACCGATTCCGGCCTGAACCCGGCTGGACTCGGCGCTTATCCCGGTGCCGGCCGCCACCGATCTCTTGTGGAGCCTTCTCGGGTCCTTCTGAGAGCATCACTGCGGCTTCGGCGCCGTGCCCGGCCGGCAGCCGCAATGCCGCTCAAGCCGAAGCGGTGCTGGGCCGACCGGCCTCCCTAGATCACCCTGACTTTGAAATAGCCCTGGTCGCGCACCCCGCACCGTCCTCGTCAGTCACCCGACGCGGCCGTGGCCCGCCCGATGCAGAGCGACACATGGAGTTCGTGGCGGACGGTAGGCAGGGCCTGCTCGACGGCAGCGGGCAGCGGGCTGCGGCCGGGTCGGTCCGGTCAGCCGTCGGCGCACGTCAGGCGAGGGGCGGCCCAGTCCGCGTGGTCGTGGGCATTCCCGTCGCCGCCGTCGTCGGCAACAAGATCCAGCTGCTGGACGCCGGTCACATCGGCGTCCAGCGGCAGCGCGGCGGACGCGCCGGTGAGCACCGGCGTACTGGCCAGTGTTCTGCCGTCGGCGACGAGATGGAAGGTCACCGATCCGTACGGGGCGACCTCGTCGTCGATGCCGACGGTGGCGGTGAACCGGCTGCAGTTGCCGCCGAGGTAGAACGCCACGTCGCTGTCGGCGTGCACACCGAGCCCCTTGGCGTACTGGGTACCGCGGATCGTGATCGGCCCGCCGTCGCCCGCCGCCTGCTCACCGTTGGACCGGTCGCGCTCCACCGGCCCCCAGCCGTTGGAGGCGGACACGAACGACAGGTCACTCGGATACGGGGTGCCGGTGGGCGGCGGAATGGGCACGGTGGTGCTCGCCGTGCCGTATGTCCAGTGCCGCACGCCTCCCCGCGTGTATGTGGCGACGGGCGAGAACACGGCCGTCACGGGGGTGTCCGCCGCCGTGGGAGCGGTGACGGTCCAGGTCGCCGTGACCGAGTGGCCCGGCGCGACGTCCGGGAACACGACGGGCGTGGCCGGAGCGAGGGTCCATCCGGCCGGGGCACCAGGCCGCAGGGTGAGACCGTGGACGGCGGGTGCCGACGCCGGGTTGGCGAACGTGACCTGCTGCGTCGCCGAGGTGCCGCGGTGGATCAGCGGGGGCAGGGCCGTGGTCAACGTGGCCGCGGCGGCGGCCGGTTGCCGTACGGGGGTGATCCGCAGGTTGTCGAACTCGTCGGTCTGGTAGTCCACCACGCCGAGGCCGGCCTGTCCGGCCGCGTATGCCGAGTCGTCGACGGCGCCGACCGGGCGGCCGTCGAGCACCGCGGTGATCGTGGTGCCGCTGAAGCTCAGACCGATGGTGTGCCAGCGGTGGGTGCCGAGCGCGTGTGCGGTGCCGTCGGCGAGGGTGGTGAGCCGCCCGCCGGTGTCGCTCTTGACGATCGACCACCGGCCGGTGTCGCCCAACCGAAGGAAGTAGCCCGCCTGGTGCGACTGCGGCCGCTGCTGTTCACCTGCCCGGCCGAGGAGTTCGACCGTGCCGGGCTGCTGGAGGTAGACGTCCGCGCTGACCGTGTAGTCGGCCCACGTGGTGTCGCCGATGAGGGCGAACGCGTCGCTGTCGTCCTGCCATTCGATCGGCTGCTGCGCGGCCATCTGCCGGACGCAACGACCTGCGCGGCCACCGGCACAGGGTGCGATTTCGAAGGAGCCCTGCATGTCGGAGAGGTAGGCCGCCTGCCGGCCGGGGGTGCTGCGTTCGAAGGTGTCGCGGTAGGGGAGGGTGAGGCGGTGTGCGGGCGGGCTGACCGCGGCGCCCTTGCCCTGTCCCGACGTGGTGGTCAGGGAGTAGACGTAACCGGGTTCGAGGGTGAGCGAGAAGTGTCCGTCCCGCGGGGTGATGTCGCCGGTGTGGACGAACGCGCTCGCGGGGTCGGTGGAGTTGAGGTCGGTGGCCCGGACATGCACGGTGCCGGTGGGCAGGCCGCCGGTGACGGTGAAGTCCGCTTTCTGCGCGCTGCTCGCGGTCGAGGTCTCGACGACGGTGCTGTACGCGGAGTCGTCCGGCGCCTTCAGGGTGACGTAGCTGCCGGCCGCCCGGTCACCGCCGAGGTAACCGCTCGCCGAGTCGATGAACCGCCAGCCGGGCCGGGTCACCTGGGTGACCTGGGCGGTGGCCCACAGGCTCGTGCCCAGACTGTAGGCGCCGGACCATGGCTGGTTCGCCACCGCGAGGCCCACGGTGTCGTACGGCAGGTTCGGGTAGACCGCCGCCAGCAGCGGCCAATTGAGGTAGGCGGTGAACTTGCCGTCGATGTAGCCGCGGGTGAACGAGCGGATCAGCGCACCCGCCCCGGTGTTGTCGTCCTGGGAGCCGTTCTCGCTGGCCCACAGCGGCTTCCCGGTGGCCTGGGCGTTGGCCGAGCTGTAGCAGGCGGTCGCGCTGCCGCCATCCCCGCCCTCGCAGGGATAGTGGGCGCCCACGATGTCGACGGACCGGGCGAACTGAGGGTCGGAGAGCATCGTGTCGGCGACGTCCAGGCCGGAGTCGGCGCCGACGACCTGCACGGGGAGGTGCTGTGCGGCGAGTGTGGCGTGCAGCTTCTCGTACCATGCGGTGTCGTAGCCGCGCTCGTTCCAGCCGCCCAGGTAGTCGATGCCGAGGCCGTGCTGCCTCGCGCAGCCCAGCCAGGCCGTCAGATAGTCGATCATGTCCTGGGACCAGAAGTCGCCGCCGCCGGGCGAGCCCGCCGTGTTGCCGACCCAGCCGGGTGCGCCCCAGGCGAGCCCGTAGAGCTTGATCCGCGGGTTGCGCCGCTTGGCCTGCTCCATCAGCCACCATTCGTAGCCGCTGTCGCAGTGCACTGTCCCCTTGGTGTGCTCGATGCTGGGCTCGGCTCCGTCGGTGGAGTTGGTGTCGCCGCCGATCTCGACCTTGAGCATCTGCAGGGCGGCGCCGTAGCCGGGCTTGAAGAGGTAGTCCAGGATCCGGCTGCGCTGCGGTTCGGGGTAGTTGATGAGCAGCCGGGAGTTGCCGCCGCCGCCGCTGATGGCGCCGATGCCGTCGAAGGTACGCCCGGTGCCGGCGGCGTCCACAGCGATCTCGGTCGTGCCGGGGGCGGGCGCCTCACCGAGGAAGTCGGCCCGGTCGAGGGTCACCGCGGTCCCGCTGGAGGCCGTGTTCTTCCGGCCGGTCCGGGCCAGTGTGAAGGTGTGGCTGCCGTCCGTCAGTGTGGGGCTGGTCCACAGCGGGACGTCACCGGTGCGGGTGGCGCTGTAGAAGTCGACGTCGGACGGGGGGCCGCCGTCGACGGAGACAGCGCCGATGCCGTGGCCGGGACCGGTGACCCCGTGAAACGTCAGCCGGGTCCCGGTGAAGCGGAAACTGACGAGGTCGCCGCTGTGGTCGGTCCAACTGTTCGTGCCCTGGTACGGGTTGGCGGGAGCGCCCTCACTACTGGCGTGACCCCAGCCGGACCCCTGGTAGTCCCACTGGTCCCGGCCGCTTCCCCCGACGGCGTCGTCCACGGTGACGGTGGTGGCGGCAGCGGTCCCCGCCCGGGCGCTGTCGGCGCCCGCCAGTTGTGTACCGGACAGCAGCAGGGCCAGCACGGCGAAGGCCGCGCCACCCAGTCGGCACGCGCGATGGTGCAAGGACGGGAACGGCATCGGCCCTCCAGATCCGGCGGAGCGGCGGAGCAGTCACCTCCGCACCCGGGCGACCAAATGCCTACATCATTCAACGCGCTTCGACAATGGATCGGACAGGATTCAACACCCGTACCTGCGTCCGCAGTTCCCCTCCCGCGCCCTGCCGCTCGTTGCTGAACGCGCCCGCGCCGGCGTGCGCCCGAGCCGGGCGGAATGCGTCGCCGACCGGGCTCCGAACGTGACAGCCCAGTGGACCCGACCAGCATTCGGAATCTCGCTCCGCATATGTGCACAGGGCGCCCTGAACGGCGTCCCGATACGTTCGGCGGCTAGTGCGACAGGCGCAGTCTGCGATGAGGAGTTCGACCAGCCGACGTGCGGCGTGGCCGGGGATCGCTGTCCGCGTCGATGCACAGGTCCCGACGCCGCACATGAGCTCGTAGGCATCCGTGTCGGAGCGGATCTCGCCGGCGTCGTCGGACCGCGGCACGGCGGCGAGTCCGTGCTTGGTGGCCAGGAGATCGACGAAGAGGTCGATCCTTCGCCCCAGTGCGGCATGGGCTTTGGGCAGGCCGCCAGCAGGTCCGGACCGGCCTCGGCGCAGGCCTCGACACCGCCGGTAGACGGCGGGGATGAGATCCGCTCGCGTCGGGAAGCGGCGGTAGATCGTGCCCGTCCCGCGCTTCGACACCACCGTCCCCTCCAACCGGGCCGGGCTCGACGCCATCGAGCAGCTGGTCGAAGTCGCCGACGAGGCCGGCCTGACCATGATCTAGTTCGCCCTCGGATTCGTCACCTATACGGTCACCCTGGACAACGGCGGCACCCAGAAGGCGCCCGTCCTGGCCGGCCTCAAGGCTTGGTCGGACATCCCCGATCTCCAGGACGTCTCCGGTGCCGGCACCACCCCGTTGCGGCGGGGTGCCCTCTTGTGCTCGTCCTGTCCCGGGCAACCGACGAAACGCTCTCTTGGCTCCGTCAGAGGGCCGGGGCAGGAATCAGCCTTTGCCCTGGAGACGCCAGATCTGGTTCTTCTTGGTGCCGAGGGCGCTTGCGGGGTCACAGGTCCACTGGTGGATCAGGGCACCCGCTGTGGTGGAGACGTTGGAGACGTCGACGCACTTGCCGCTGTGGACGGCGACGAGCTGGTAGTCGTGGCTGTTGCCGAGCGCGGTGACGGAGTTGAGGGTGAACTGCTGGTTGGTGGCGCCGTTGCAGGTGTACTGGATGACGGCGGCGCCGTCCGCGGTGGAAGCCCCGGACACGTCCAGGCACTTGCCGCTGAGCTCGTTGACGACGGTGTACGTGTTCGTCTTGCCGCTGACCGGTTTGAGGTCGAGCATCTGCTGGTAGCCGCCCTCGCAGGACCACTGCTGGTACTGCGTGCCGTTGGCTGTGCTCAGGTTCGTGTCGTCCAGGCACTGGCCGCTGTTCTGGCTCACGGCGACGGTGGAGACGGTGGTGTTGGACGGCGGCAGCAGGGTGACGGTGTAGCCGTCCTTGGCGCTCGACCAGGGGATGGACAGCGAGGCGGCGTTGCCATTGACGGTGAGGGTGGTGTCGGAGATGGTCTCCGTGCCGGTCACGGCGGCGCCGTTGTTGTACGGGATGCGCTGGACGACCGCGCGGACCCGGCTGTTCTCCACCACCGATGTCGTGCCCAGGCCGGTGAGGTTGACGGTGACCGTGCCGGTGTTGCCGCTGCTGCCGAGCAGGATCTTGGCGTTCTTTGCGGTGTTGTCCTTGGTGGCCAGTCCGTCGGTGCCGGTGCCCGGGACCAGGTTGACGATGTTGCCGGTCTGCGAGCCGTAGTAGCGGTACATGAACCACTCGCCCAGCGGTAGGTACTGGCCGGCGCTGTTCTTGGTCAACAGGTTGGCCTCGTAGTCGTGCAGGCCGGTTCCCGAGGCCCAGTTGCCGCGCAGACCGTCGGCGCCTGCCCGCTCCAGTCGGCCGATGAACCAGGCGCCGCCGCCCGGGGACTGCATGGACAGCGTGGCGTACTCGTTGATCTGGTACGGACGGTTGTTGGTCAGGCCCGCTGCCGAAAGCGTCGAGTTGGCGCGGCCGACGTCGGTCACCGGGTCACCGGGCTCGTCGTGCCAGCTGTAGATGTCCGGGGCGACGTTGTTGGCCTTGACGTAGTTCAGGTACGTGGTCCACCAGGTGTTGGAGGAGTTCGGCTGTCCCGCGGTACTGGGTCCGACGATCAGCTGGTTGGGGAAGGCCGCCCGGACCTTGGCGTAGAACCGCGACCACATCTGCAGGTACTGGCTCTGCGAGGGCTTCCAGAAGCCGCTGCCGTCGGGTTCGTTCCACAGGTCCCACTGAACGGTCATGTTGTTGGCGCGCACATCGTTGAGCAGTTGGGTGACGAAGTTGTCGAACTGCGTCCAGTCACCGTTGTCGCCGGGCCAGCCCTGACTGGTGGTGCCGTCCGCGCCCCACAGGTCGTGCGGGAGCAGGACGAATGTGCCGCCGAGGGCGGCGGTCCGCTTGTACTGGGCGAGGGTGGAGTTCCAGCGGGTCTGGTAGTCGGCGAGGCTGGTGGCGTAGCCGCCGCTGTTGAGCTGGGCTCCGCCGGCCCGCATGAGGTGCCACTTGATGTCCTTGAAGAAGTGGTCCTGCGGGAGTGAGCCGTCCGGGGTCATCCCGTAGATCGTGCCGGAGGCGTGGTAGGTAGGGGCGCCGCCGGCGGTGGCGAAGTCCACGGTGACGCTGGTGTCGGCGGCGTGCGAGGCGGTGGCGGGCAGCAGGCTCGCCGCCAGGGCCGCCAGCAGGACTGTGGCGGTGGAGAGCAGACGGGGCGAATGCAGGCGCATGAGCGGTTCTCCGAGTGTCGGGGATGTCCGGGGGGCGTGGGGGGTGTGCTCGGGCCTCCTGCGGCCCGGGAGAGAGGGGGAGGCGGGGTCGGCACGCATCGCGGCCCATCGATGGGTCAACGCGGCCCATCGATGGGTCCCGGGATGTCCGCGGGGCTACTTCCGCGTGAGCGGTGTGACGGCGATCTGGTCGATCACCGGCGCGTACGGAGAGCGTTGGTCGTACTGGTTGTAGGTGTCGCCGTTGAAGTCGGGCAGCTCTTCCGAGGTGAAGGAGAGCCGGTTCGTGCCCTTGTTGAGCGTGACGGGGACGGTCAGTTCCCAGAAGTTGTTGAAGTGGAAGGTGGTCGGGAAGAGCACCCTGCGGGCCGGTCCACCGTTGACCGAGAGGTCGGCGTGACGGGCGATCGGGTCGGGGTTGTAGTGCGTGGCCGGGGCCTGTTCCGCGTTGGAGTAGCGGATGGTCACCGCGTGCCGCCCGGACCGCTCGGCGACGACGTCGAAGGTGAGGGCGTTCTGCTTGCCGTCGCCGACACCGGTGACCGCTTTACCGCCGGTGGCGAAGGTGTAGGCGTCGGTCACCTTGGCGGCGCCCTCCAGCCGGCCGTCCTCCGCCTGGTAGACCTTGGTCGCCAGGGTGCCGCTGGACGGCGCGACCCGCAGCCGGTCGAGGAGCAGGTCGCGCGAGGCGCCGGTGACGGTGATCTTGTTGATGCCGCCGGACAGGAAGACCGGGATCTGATCCGTGCCCTTCTTGCTTCCGCCGATCTCGGGCACGCTCAGTTCCTCGCCGTTGAGCGACACGCTCGCCTTGCCGCCGCCGAGGTGGTCGACGGACACAGTCGACTCGCCGTCGGTGCGGGAGTAGACCCAGAACGTCGCCGAGGCGCCCTTGTACAGCGCCACCGTGCCGGCGCCCGAGGCTCGGCGGTGGGTGTAGTCCGGCCTGGCCCCGTCGAGGGCGGCGTACTCGGCCTCGTAGACCGCCGGCGCGGTCACGTGCTGGTCGCGCAGCGACAGGTCGATCTTGTCGATGATGGCGTCGCCCTTGGTGACGCCGAGGTCCGGGTCCTTGGCGGCGAGCGTGATGCGGTGCTTTCCGGCGGTGAGCTTCACTGTGGTGTCGGTGTGGCCCCAGACCACCCACTTGTAGCCGAGCGGCAGCCGCAGCTCCTGCGGGTCGTTGCCGTCGACACGGAGGAAGACGTTGGTGGGTCCCTGTTCCTTCACCAGGTCGTACAGGTTGTACGAGTTGGCGAACACGCTCAGGTCGTACGTGCCGCCCTGCGGGACGTCGACGTCGAAGCCGAGGACGCCGTCGGATCCGGTGCGCAGACCGCCCACGTTGTAGGTGCCGGAGGTCGCGAATCCGCCGACGTTCGAGGGTGTGCCTTCAGGGCCGTTCTTGGAGTAACCGCCGCCGGTGTACGTGGCGTTCTCGGCCTCGTACGTCCTGCGCCAGCTGACGGACGGTTCGTCCGGTGCGCTGCCCTTGCCGCCGGGGGAGAGGATGACCTGGTAGGCGGACATCTCGTTCATGCCGGTCATCGGCAGCGTCACCGAGCCGTCCGTGCCGACCGTGACCTCCTGGTCCGCCAGCCGCAGCGGTTGCGCCGAGTCGCCGACCTGTCCGCTCCAGGGGATCTCCTGCACGGTGGCGTGCACGGTCGTGCCGAACAGCTTCGGGTCGACGTTCCGGAAGACCACGTCGGCGTCCCCGCTCTTGCCGCCGAAGATCGCCCGGGACTGCTTCTTGCCCTCGTCGAGGGTGGCGACGCCCTGGAGGGTGTACTGCTGGTTGGGGTGCGGGGCGGTCACCTGGACGGTGTGGCCGGTCATCTGGCCGTAGGCGTTGAACAGCCACCACTGGCCGTTGCCCTTGTTGGCCTCGACGGCCGAGTCGTTGAGGTTGCCGTCGATGTTCCAGTACGCGAGGTCGGCGTCGATCTTGGACTCCTCGATGGCGGAGACCCACTGGACGACCTGGCCGGGCACGGAGAGGTGGTAGTTGTGGCCGTACTCGTTGACGTTGACCGGCAGCGGGCCGATGCCGACGTCCTTCTCCATCTGCCGGTACTTCGCCACGTTCGTGCGGACCGCGGCGGGCGACGACAGCTCGTGCCAGGTCATCACGTCCGGGACCACGTCGTTGGCCTTGGCGTACTGCAGGAAGCCCTTGACCTGGTCGTAGAGCACGCTGGTGTTGGGGCCGGCGATGCGGGCGTCCGGGTCGAGGCCCTTGATGAGGTGGTAGACCTCCTTCCAGGCCGCGAAGTAGTACTGCGGGTCGTTCAGCCAGGAGGTCTTGTTGTAGCTCCACTCGCCGGTGCCGAACATGTTCCCTTCGGGCTCGTTGAACGGGACGTAGACGACGTGGTCCTTGTAGTCGCCCATGGTCAGGACCTGCTGGACCTGCTTCTTGATCTTCGCCTCGAAGTCGGCGAGCCGTGCGGGACCGTCGGCCCCCGGCCACTGATAGGGGAAGCCGCGGTAGATGTCGGTCATGTAGACGTAGACGTCCTTGCCGCCGGAGTCCACGAACGACGGCAGGACCTCCAGTGCGTCCGCTCCGGGGTGCTGGGGCCCGTCCTGCGCTTTCGTCGACACCGTGCGGACGTGCATGCCCTCCAGGAGGTTGCGGCTCGGCACTCCGTCACCGTAGACGCCGTACAGGGAGCCGGAGGCGCCCCCGTGGAAGGGGCCGGTGTCGGTGGCGAGATCGATCGTGAGGTGCTCCGGTTCCGCCGCGCGGGCCGTGCCGATGGCAGGCACGGCGAGGAGGGCGGCGAGGGCTGTCACGGCTGTGGCGCCGGCGGTTGCTCTTCTGCTGCGTCTGCGTGGCACTGAGGTCTCCGTAAACCGTGTGGGTGATCCGGTCCCGTCATGCGAACCGGTTCGATCGATTCGATCGGTGCAGAGTCCGGACGGGCGGGAAGAGTGCGGCCCGGGTTCGGCGGGAAAGACGGCTTCGAGCGGCTCCCGTCGAACCGGTTCGCCGGAAGCTAGCACCGCCGGAAACAGCCCAGCAATACGTGTGACACGGATCAGGCGGCAGTTTTTCCGATGTGTGCGCAAAGCATTGACAGCGGCTCCGGTCGCTCTTAACTTCCCTTCACGCGAACCGGTTCGACAGCTGGCTCGCTGTCGAACCGGTTCGATCAATTCGGTGAAGGAGTCCCCCGTGAACATCGGTGAGATCGCCAAGCGGGCCGGTGTCTCGCGGAGCACGGTGTCGTACGCGTTGAGCGGCAAGCGCCCGGTGTCGGACGAGACCCGCGAGAAGATCCAGCGGGTCATCAAGGAGCTGGGGTACCGGCCCAACGCGAGCGCACGTGCCCTGGCCAACGGCCGGACCAGCACCATCGGTCTGGTCTTCCCGCCGGCCGGCGACCACTACACCGGCATGCAACTCGACTTCATCGGCAGCGTGGTGGAGGCCGCGGCCGCCTATGACTACGACGTACTGCTCTCCCCGAGCGGCGTGGACAGCGACCGCTCGTTCCAGCGGCTGCTGGGCGAGCGGCGCGTCGACGGCGCGATCCTCATGGAGATCAGGCTCCAGGACGACCGCGTGGACCATCTCGTCGCCGAGAACTTCCCCGCCGTCTGCATCGGCCGCACCTCGCAGCCGGACGGCGCCTGGTGGGTGGGCCTGGACCACACCGCGCTGGCGGCTGCCTGTGTCCACCACCTGGCGGACCTGGGCCACCGCAGGATCGCCTTCGTCAACCGTCCCGAGCAGCTCCTGCGTGCCGGGTACGAGTCGGCGCACCGAGGGCTCGACGGCTTCACCAAGGCCGCTGCCGAGCGGGGGCTCACCGTCCGCGCGTACAACTGTGGGGACGATGCCACCTCGGGTGAGGCCTGCCTGGAGCGGATCCTGCACGACGACCCCGCCACCACGGCCCTCGTCACGCTCAACGAGGCCGCGCTGGGAGGCCTCTACCGGGGCCTGGCCCACGCGGGCCGCCATGTGCCGCGCAACTTCTCCGTCACCGGGGTGGTGGCCGGCCGGTGGGCGGAGACGGTGACTCCGCAGCTCACGGCGGCCGACGTGCCCGCGTCGCAGATGGGACGCCTGGCCGTCGAACTGCTCGTCGAGCGGCTCGACCATCCTGAGGCGCCACCGCGCCATCACCTGCTGGCCCCGCCGATCTCGCTGCGCGCCAGCACCGGGCCCGCCGGCCCCGGCTCGTCCACGGACGCACACGGCACCCTGGACGCCGCCCGGTCGACCTGACCGGCACCCCCTGGCCCTCACCCCGGGAACTTGCTCCACTCCTTCGCCTTTCCGCCTGACCGTTCGGGCGGCCGTCCGTGACTCCGTGGCGCCCTTCGGCGCGCCCTGCCATATCTCTGCCATCTCCGGACACAGCACTGTCTGCATGTCCATGCCCAACATGAAGGAACGTCCGATGAACAGATCCACCAGAGGCCGTCTCACCCTCACCGCTGTGACCGTCGCCGCCCTCACCATCGGCGCCACCGCCTGCTCCTCCGACGACAGTTCGTCCACGAAGGGAAACGACAACGGCACCTACACCGTCTGGGACCCCTACCCGCAGTTCGACAAGAGCTCGGCATGGGCGAAACTGCTGGACAGCTGCGGGACCAAGGCGGGGGTGAAGATCAAGCGGACGGCGTTCGACACCAGCGACCTGACGAACAAGGCGCTGCTGGCGGCCCAGCAGGACAACTCCGCGGACGTGCTGATCGTCGACAACCCGGTGGTGTCGACCCTGGCGGAGGCCGGAGTGCTCACCACCACCGAGGACAACAAACTGGACACCTCGAAGGTCGACCCCAACCTGCTCGCGGCCGGTCAGTCGGGCGGGAAGACCTACGGAACGCCCATCGGCGCAAACACCCTGGCCCTCTACTACAACAAGGCCGTCCTCAAGGCGACGGGCGTGGACGTCGCCTCGGTCAAGGACTGGAAGTCGCTGACGGCGGCCCTGGGGAAGGTCAAGAAGGCGGGCAAGAAGGGCATCACCTTCTCCGCGATCGGCACGGAGGAGGGCAGCTTCCAGTTCCTGCCGTGGTTCTGGGGCTCGGGCGCGAAGCTGACAGAACTCGACTCCGCCCAGGGCGTCTCGGCCGTCTCCCTGTGGAGCGACTGGCTCAAGAAGGGATACGCGCCCAACTCGGTCATCAACAACACCCAGACCACCAGTTGGCAGGAGTTCGCGAGCGGCGACTACGCGTTCGCGGAGAACGGCACCTGGCAGCTCGCGAACGCCGAGAAGGCGGGCTTCGACTACGGCGTCCTGCCGATCCCCAGCGCCGGGGGAGGCAACGCGGCGGCTCCGACCGGCGGCGAGTTCGTCACCGTGCCGGTCCAGAGCGACACCGGCCGGTACGCCACCACGCAGAAGCTGGTGTCCTGCCTGACCAGTACCGAGAACCTGTACGCCACCGACACCACCCTGTCCTACGTGGCTCCCACAAGTGAGGTGCAGGACAAGCAGGTGGCGTCAAGCGCCAAGCTGAAGCCCTGGGTCGAAGCGGTCAAGGCGGCCAAGGGCCGCACCAGCGACGACCTCGGTACCAAGTACCCCAAGATCTCCGAGCAGATGTGGAAGGCGGTCCAGTCCGCCCTCAGTGGGGCCAAGTCTCCGAAGGACGCGCTCACCGCGGCACAGGACGCCGTCAAGTAAACCGTCAGGCGACCACATTCCGGGGCTCCTTGATGAACCGCACGACACACCTGCCGGACCGTCGGCCGGTGCGCGACCGGGGTGGGGCGGTCACCGCCGCCCCACCCTCGGCCCGCCCCGCGCCGAGGCGCCGCCGCCCGACCTCCCAGCAGTGGGCCGCCTGGGCCTTCCTCGCCCCGGTGACCCTCTACCTCGTCCTCTTCTACGCCTATCCGCTGTACCGCAACCTCGACCTGAGCCTGCGGAACTACACCGTCCGCTCCTTCGTCCACGGTGACGCGCCGTTCACCGGCCTGGAGAACTACCGGACCGTCTTCGACGACCCGACCTTCGCACCAGCGCTGCTGCACACCGTGGTGTTCACCGCCGTCTGCCTGTTCTTCCAGTACGCCATCGGCCTGGCCCTCGCCGTCTTCTTCAACCAGAACTTCCGGCTCTCCGCGACCCTGCGCGCCCTGTTCCTGGTGCCGTGGCTGCTGCCGTTGATCGTGTCGGCCTCCACCTGGTCGTGGATGCTCAACAGCGACTCCGGCATCCTCAACGCCGCCCTGCACGTTGTCGGCATCGGGCCGGTGAACTGGCTGACCTCACCGTCGTGGTCACTGACCTCGGTGATCATCGCCAACATCTGGATCGGCGTGCCGTTCAACCTCGTCGTGCTGTACAGCGGTCTGCAGTCGATCCCCGACAGTCTGTACGAAGCGGCCGCGCTCGACGGCGCGAACGCCTGGCGGCGCTTCTGGAGCATCACCTTCCCGCTGCTGCGACCGGTGTCCGCCATCACCCTCCTGCTGGGCCTGGTCTACACACTCAAGGTCTTCGACATCATCTGGATCATGACCAAGGGCGGCCCGGCGGATTCGTCCACCACCTTCGCCACCTGGTCCTACCAGCTCGGCTTCGGCAACCTGCTGCCCGCTTTCGGCCCCGGCGCGGCGGTCGGGAACCTGCTCGTCGTCGCCGCCCTGGTCTTCGGCCTGGTGTATCTCAGGGTCCAGCGAAAGCAGGCACTGTCATGAGCGCGCCCGCCATGAACCGCACCGGCCGCACGTGGTGGAAGACGGCCACGGGCCTCCTGCTCACCGCCGCCATGCTCTTCCCGGTCTACTGGATGCTCAACGTGTCCTTCACCCGGGAACAGGACATGCGCAAGAGCCCGCCGGACCTGTTCCCCGCCCACGCCACGCTGGACGGCTACCGCGCGGTTTTCGACCAGCAGTTTCCCTACCTCGGCACCAGCCTCGTCATCGGCCTGGGCACCGTCGTCCTCACCCTGGCGCTGGCCGCACCCGCCGGCTACGCGCTCGCCAAACTGCGGCCACGCGGCGGCGGCGTCGTCAGCTTCCTGCTCCTGGTCGCGCAGATGATCCCCGGCATCATCATGGCGATGGGCTTCTACGCCATCTACCTCAGCCTCGGCCTGCTCCAGTCGGTGCCCGGCCTGATCGTCGCGGACTCCACGCTGGCCGTCCCGTTCGCGGTACTGATCTTCACCGCGTTCATGTCCGGCATCCCGGAAGAACTGCTCCAGGCCGCGAAGACCGACGGAGCCGGGCCCCTGCGCACGTTCCGCTCGATCGTGCTGCCCATGAGCCGCAACGCCCTCGTCACGGTGTCGCTGTTCGCGTTCCTCTGGTCATGGTCCGACTTCGTGTTCGCCAGCACCCTCGCCGGCGGCGGAGCACACGAGCCGATCACCCTCGGCATCTACCACTACATCGGCAACAACAACCAGGAGTGGAACGCCATCATGGCCACCGCCGTCGTGGCCTCGCTGCCCGCGGCGGTCATTCTCGTCCTCGCCCAGCGTTACGTCGCCGCCGGTGTGACCGCCGGTGCCGTCAAGGACTGACGCCTCCTCCCGGCAGTACACCGGTGATTCCCGCCGAAGAAATGAGTGACTCCGCATGACCGCCGCCCTACCCGGCCCGGCCTTCTCCGTCCACGACATTCCGTTCAGCACACACGGCTCATGGTTCGACATCTCTCCGGTGGTGGCGGAGAAGACGTACGCCGAAGACCTCCATCTGGTCTCCCACCAGAACGGGATGCGGCCCGTCCTGCGCTTCGTGCCGCTCGACGCCACCACGGGCGCCCGGGCGGAGGCACATATCGAGGCCACTCCCGCTCTGCTCAGCTGGACGCACGGGAGCGGTCGCGTCGATCTCGCCTACCAGTCACCGGAGGTCATACGGCTGCGCGGGGAAGGGGTGAGCCTGCGGATCACCGCGGCGGCGCAGACGCTCACGCCTTTCACGGGCACGTACTTCTTCCGCGACCCCGCGGACGGAGCGTACGTGTTCACCTCGTACGAGACCGGCCGTCGCTACCGGGTCACCGTGCTGTCCGGAGTGCCGGGCGACACCTCGGGCGGCCAGGTACTGGGCAGCGCCGAGCGCGGTCTGACGATCACCGCGGAGGCGGGCGGAACCTGGGAGGCCGCCGTCGAGGAACTCGACACCGCGCGTCGTTCCCGCACTTCCTGGGAGGCGTTCAGCAAGGTCGTGGCCGCGGCGTGGCAGACCTTCGCCGACTTCGTCGACGCGGTGGCTCCCTGGCGCTCCCTCCGTACCCCGGCCGCCGAACTGGCCGCGTACGTCCTGTGGTCGGCGACGGTCCGCCCGGTGTCCTTGGTCACCCGGCCCGCGGTTCTCATGTCCAAGCACTGGATGGACAAGGTCTGGAGCTGGGACCACTGCTTCAACGCCCTCGCCCTGGCACCCGGAGCGCCCGCCCTGGCCTGGGACCAGTTCTCGCTGCCGTTCGACCACCAGGACGAGAGCGGGGCCCTGCCCGACTCGGTGACCCACTCGGAGGTCCTCTACAACTTCGTCAAACCGCCCATCCACGGCTGGACCCTGGCCCACCTGCGCCGACGGCTCCCCGAACCCCTCGCCCGCACGGAACTCGCTGAGATCTACGACCGGTTGAGACGCTGGACGGACTTCTGGCTCACCGCGCGCCGCGCACCGGGCGCCGCCCTGCCCCACTACCAGCACGGCAACGACAGCGGCTGGGACAACGCCACCACCTTCGACCCCGAGCGTCTGGTCGTCACGGCCGACCTGGCCGCGTTCCTCGCCCTCCAGCTCCGTCAACTCGCCGGTCTGGCAACCGAACTGGGCCTTCCCGACGAGGCCCGCCGCTGGACCCGCAGCGCCGAGGCGACGCAGACGGCGATGCTCGACGAGCTGTGGACGGGGGAGTGGTTCGTGGCCCGTGGAGTCGAGAGCGGCGACACCTGGAGCAGTGCGAGTCTGCTCGACCTGATGCCGATCGCCCTGGGGGAGTACCTGCCCGAGCACGTCGCCAAGACCCTGGCCACCCGGATCGAGGCCCACCTGACCCCGTACGGCCTGGCCACCGAACTCACCGCCTCACCGCACTACCGTTCCGACGGCTACTGGCGCGGCCCCATCTGGGCCCCCGCCACCGTCCTCGTCGAGGACGGTCTGCGCCGCGCCGGGCACCACCGCCTCGCCGACGAGATCAGCACCCGCTTCCGGACCCTGTGCGAAACCCACGGCTTCGCCGAGAACTTCGATGCTCTCACTGGCAGCGGCCTGCGCGACCGCGCCTACACCTGGACTGCCGCCGCCTACCTCCTGCTCGCCGAAGCCCACGAACTCCGGCGCATCGCGCCCACATCCGCCGCGCACAACGGCGGCTGAGCCGCCCCGACAGGCCGCGAGGCAGGCGAAAGCGTTCGCCGGTTCGTGAGCATACAGACCCGGCACTGGTGCGACGCGCTGGACCCGTCCCGACCTTGAAGCCGACCACGGGTACGGTCATGCCGTTCCCAGCCCCGACCATGGCTGGTCAGCGCACGGCCGATGCCTCTCTGCGGCGGCGGCGCTTCATGTCTGCCGATGCCCGGAGCCGGTCCAGGGGACTTGTTGGTCGGGGTCGTGGACGGGGCGTCATACGGGTGCGGAGGGGCCGTGGTGGAGGAGGTCGGCGAGCGGCGCCGCGAGGATGGGGACGTCGTACGGAAAGTGGGACGGCGTCAGCAGTCTGGCCCCCGCGCGCAGGGCACGGATCCGGTTCTCGACACGGGTGGGTCCGGTGCCGTCCAGGACGAACAGGACGCGGGGGAAGAGCGGGTAGCGCCGTCTCCACTCCTCCAGCGCCGGTTCCTGGAAGGTTGGCCGGCGCCCCGGCATCAGGGGCACGTAGCGGTGAAGGCGTTCGTACGCGGTGAGCTTGGCGGCGAGGCGTTCGGGGCCCATGGTGGCCCGGTCGACCTCCACGAACGCCCGCAGCATCGACGAGTCGTCGCCGTCGGCGGGGCCGCGCCGGTGGTACAGAAGCGCGTCGTGGATGACGGCCTCGCCGCTCCCGATCGAATGGTGGACCTCGGTCAGCCAGTCCAGCGGCCGGCACAGCTCCCCGCGGTGGCGGGCGTCCTCGAGGAAGACGAGCGCGGTCTCGGTCACGGTCAGCGCGTGAGTGGCCTTCAGCCGTGCGGCGGTCGGATCGGACACGGTCCTGGAGGGCCGCCGCCCCCACATCTCGGGCCACTCGCAGGCGAGTTGCACGCCGTACTGGGTGCGGAACCACACTCAGGTCCGTCCGGCCTGCGGCAGGGTGATGAAGGCCCGACCACGGTTACGATGCGACAACGCCTCCGTCGACCAGGCCGGAATCCACGCTGACAACCCGTCCGACAACCCTCCGCACCCTCTCCCGCGCCTGCTCGTGAACCCGCAGGTCACTAGCTCGGGGGTCGCACCGTCCAACGACGCGACGACCCCCGCCGTCACGTGGTGTGCGGTGCGGTCCTCAGCCTTACTCGCCCTGTGAGGGCTCCGGGTGCAGGCAGTACGCGCACCGGGACGCTTTAGACCCAGGGCGCTGGAATTCTCCGACGCCCCGGGGCCTCTGAGACTGGTGATTCCGGCCGGTCCCGCGGCTACTGGGCGGCCCAGGGCTCCGATTCGACGTCGGAGCCGTTGTAGCGCCGCCAGCCCATCTTCGGCACGGCGGACATCAGGACGGTCCGCACGTTGCTCATCCCGTCGTCCCAGTCGATCTCCTGGCCTTCGTAATCCTTCTCTGGCCAGAGGTCTTGCGGGATTACTGGCTTCCCCTCACCGTCGGTGTCAACGATCCACGCGATAACGGGGATGGGCCACACAGCCTGCGGAGCGTCCTTCTCCTGAGCCAGGCACCATTCCTGCACCCACCCCTGACCCGGCACGACTCCAGCCTGTTGGCTGCAGCTCTGGAGCCCGACGAAGCCCTCGATGGAGCCTGCGTCCCGCAGCCGTTTGTTATGTACGACTTGTGGCTCACCTGCGGGACCCCACGACTGCACCATGCGGTCCATCAGGCGACCGGTCTCCTGCCGGTACGTCGCCCTGTAGCCGGTCGGGCTGATCTGGTCGGTCACTGTTCCCCTCCCTCGCTCGCGCCCTCGCACCCACCCGAGTGAAGGCTCGAGGAGCATCATGTCCACGCTCGGACGGCCGCTGTCTCCGGACGCCAGATCCGGCCAGTTACCGACCTGTCCAACCCGGACGAACACCGCACCCGCATGCGCAAGGGCCTGCCTGATTCAGGCGGTGAGGACGTCCCGCAACTCACGTACGGCGCGCCCCTGGTGGTGCTGAGCGGGGATCGCCTCGTACAGGTCCAGGGCGCGGCGGCGGACCAGGCCGGTGCGGTAGTCCGCGGTCAGGGCGGCGACCGTACGGCGGCACGCCTGCTCGGTGTCGCCGTCGTGGTGGGAGCACGCCGCCGCGTCGATGTTGAGCAGGGTGCGCGTCATGGTGCTGGTCGGTGCGGACAGCTCCAGGGCGCGCTGCTGGCTCTCGTTCGCGCGGCGGCTGTCCCCGAGGGTGGTGAAGGCGTGGCTGAGGTGGACGTGGTGCTTCTGCTCGCCGTACGTCAGCCAGGTGTCCGACCGCTCGCTGTCGGGGAGCTGCTCCATGAGGGCGTCGGCAGCGGCGAGCGCGGCACGGGCCTGCTTCCTCTGGTGGTTGAGGGCGTAGGCGCGGGTGGCGACCGCGGCCGCCAGCGTTGCCGCGGCCGTCGGCTGGGTGCCGGTGGCGTGCCGGGCCCGGTCGGAGAGTTCGGAGGCTGCTCTCGGGGCGCCGTAGTTGAGCGGCACCATCGCCTCCCGGGCGAGGACCCACGCGCGCAGCTGGTCGTCGCCGGATTCGGCGGTGGCCCGGGCGGCGGTCGCAAACCAGGCGCGGGACTCGCGGCGGCTGCCCAGGTCGTGCAGGACGATCGCGGTCATCCCGGCCATCTGCCCGGCCGTCCGGCACAGCCGCGCCCGTATCGGGGCAGGCTGCGGGACGGTGAGCAGCGGGCGCAGACCGGCGAAGGCGGTGACCAGGTCGGCCAGGACACGGGTGGGGGCTTGGCCGTGGTAGCCGTACCCGTTGCTCTCGGCTGCGGCCTCCAGGTCGGCGAGGTCCTCGGGGGCGCCGGGGGAGAGGGTCTGGTCGACGTCGGTCCGGGCGGCGGTGAGGGCGGCGAGCGCCGGAGCGGTGAGGCCGGCGGCCAGCGCGCCACGAAGCAACCGGCGGCGCTTCATCGGATTATCTTCTCCATGGTGGGACTCCGTGCTGAGAGCGGCGGTGTCCTCCCAGGGTTGCGCAGCCAGTCCCAGGAAGGCACCGGGAATGCGCAGACCGCCGGAGATTCGCTCGACAGTGGCCAGCGCGGTGACAGCCGCGCTGCCCCGGGCGATCTGGCTGACACGCTCGGACTTGAGCACGCACGCTTCGGCGATCCGGTTGAAGGAGATTCCCGCCTCGTGGGCCATCGCGAAC